>CAWDBB010000001.1:0-152366 GCA_963800495.1 Candidatus Bathyarchaeota archaeon
CCTACAAGCGGGCGTTAATGGGGCTTCGCAGATAAAAACGTCATAATCGCTGGCGAGTTTACGAAGTTCTTTCTTTTTGCCACTTAACGCATTTAAGTCTGCGCGTTCAATTACTTTATCAGCTTGAGAGCTCTTCGCTTTTACAATAAAGTCTCCGCTTGAAGCAACGACACAGATTTTGTTCGGTTTCCTTGTAATGTGTGGAAGCTCAACTACTTCTTAGATCTTGCCTTCGGGAGATTTCATATCGATTCGAGAATGTTAGGATTAAATCTGCCGTCTGGGTGAATTTTCTCTCCCCAGATTTTTCCTTAGCTTCCTTAATTGCTTCGTTAAAGTCTTATTGTCTAGGGGCATTTTAAAGCCTCGTGCCATTGAGAGATTGGAAACCTGTTATAAAAGTATTGGCTTATATGTGAGTACCGAAAAGTTGCACGTAGTCGCCATCGTCGATTTCTTTTTGACTTCTCGTGAGTCTTTGCCTTCTACCGTAACTCCTAAACTCACGCATATGCAAGCAACTCTTCACGACACCTTCTTGAGTGTTGGAGATAAAAGCTCAGGGCCTTTAATTTTTGCAATGCTCACTATCTGTTCCATAGTTAAGTTCCCGATTTTCACTGGTGTCGGGTTCCCTGAGCCTTTTTCAACTTTGAATTCAGCTGCTATAAGTGCGGAGGCATGGGTGTACCAACGGTTATTTCGAAGGATTTGTATTCTATGACAAAACAGTTCTTGACAGGAACCTTTCAGTCCGGCATATTCTTTAGTGATTTCGTTGATATTGTTGCCAATAGCTCCTATGTTAATGCCAAGTGGACCCAGAGCTCGACCTAAAGGTGGTCCTGCATTGGCTTCTCCGCCGCTGTCAAGTAATTCTATTACTTTTTTATCAGCCATTTAGTTTCACCTTTTATTTTGATTTTTCAACGAGTTTAACATAGTCTGAATGGACCGTGATAGGCAAAGTGAAAGTTGCTTCGAGAAGTTCGAGAGTAACTTCGGCTTTCGATTTGTCCATTCGTGTGATTTTAGCTCGCATACCTTTGAAGGGTCCACCAGTAATTTCGACCACGTCGTCTTCGTTCAGGTCTTCCATACTGGTTTTCGAACGATGTACCGTTCAATTTCTGCAAACTGACAAGTCCAGGTATTCTTGAACGAACGTGTCTGACACCTGTAATTGCTTCTTCTACATGATGCGGTCCATCTGCCTCAATAAACACATAGCCTTTGAGGGTATCTGGGACAAGAAGAGACCTTAATAGGAATATGTGACATTTCAACTTTTGAAGCAATTAACCGGGCTACGTTGCGTTCTTGACCAGTAGTTGTCTTTACAACGAAGATTTTTATTTGTTGACTAAAGTCTTCTTTTTTATCCATGGTCAAGCACTCTCTACTTTGATGCGCCGCCAATGGCGTAAGATAACAGTTTAATTACGAAGCCAATTAAGCCAACAGCACCTATACCTAAGAGGCTAATTTTAATTGAGAGCCAAAGCTCTTCTCGCTCCGGTTTTATCGCTAGCTTTAAAGTTCTTGCAGCCTGTTGATAGCCAATCTTTTACGCCCATTTTTACCGCACACTCAACATTTCAATTAGGAATAATAAACGTTACTGTAACTTTTTAGTTTAAAAACTACCGTATTAATCCTTTTAAACGTTGCCTTGAAGAGATAGATTTACACTTTCTTAAATGGTAAACCCACAGTTTCCAGAGCAGAGAGTATGTTTGGTTTGTCTTCGCTTCTGATTCCTTTCCAATCCAAAACAGCCAACTGTACTTTCTCGGAAGATTTTCTCTATACATTGAGATATGATTTCAGCGTCAACAAGGTGAGTTGCATACTTGGGAATCATGTGACCAAAAGCAAATTCTCCTACCAAAGTCATAACGCTAAACCTTTGGTTGTAATGCGTTCCCCCTATACCCAAAACCACAGGACTGCTATGCTGCATATAGTTGGCAGACCGCATACATCACGGAGTGTGAACAGCTTCAGCAGCCCTCAAATCACCCCATTGCTCAGAAGAACTCCCAACTCAACAAACATGCAAGGAACATCAGATTAGGTCCATGATCAGTGCACTCAAAAGATACCTCATAATTGAGGGATAACTTTTCCTTGTGATAGAAGAAGTACCTCAGGGCATTCTGCATCGCATAAGGCGATGAAACCGAAAGTTTGCCAGGTAATCCGCCAAGTTCTGCATTTCCAAAGTTTCCCGGAGCATGGACGGAGAGGGTTGGTTTACCACTTTGGCTGCTGTGCCTTGAAATCAAAATAATTGATTTTGCTGTTGGAAACTTTTTTGGGTAAATCTTGCGCTCAACTGACTCATCGGTTAAGGTGACAAGATTCATGGTTTTACCGTTTAATTCGGCACCGTAAACGGGGTTATGCTGAAATATCTTTGTCAGCTTGCGGAAGGGATAGTAGCTGAGTACTTGTTTCTTAATGTTTAAGCTTGCAACATCTTTGTTTGAGGCAACCAGCAGAATCATGCTTGTTCTTTTAATTGGTTCATGTTTGTAGTGGAAAAAGGTTTTGCATAAAGCTTATAATTGCATGCTTGGTTCAGCGTTTATTGAAGGCATAAAAAAGATGCATCTGATTAACTTCAAAGAATTAACAAGCCAAGAGCTCGGTGGACTGGTTGATTTAGGCATAAAAGTAAAAAACAATCCAAAGAAATACATAAAAACCTTTAAAGGCAAGTCAGCGGCGCTGATTTTCCAAAAAACTTCCACCCGCACTCGGGTTTCTTTTGAAGTAGCCATGACGCAACTGGGCGGCCACGCACTCTACATCGATTGGCGCACAACCAACTTCGCTTTAGCAGACATAACAGACGAGCTTCAATACCTATCACGTAACGTTGACTGCATAATGGCCCGGTTACTTTGTCATTTAGATTTGCTAAAGATGGTAAAGCTCCCGTGTTCCAGTCATAAATGGCTGCGATGAGATGTATCATCCAAGTCAAGCTCTCGCAGACTTAATCACCATCAAAGAAAAATATGGTAAACTCAAGGGAGCCAAACTTGTTTACATCGGCGTCCACAACAACGTAACTAACTCGCTTATCGAAGGCTGTACCAAAACAGGAGTCAAACTGACAACGGTAACACCGATTTTTAACGAAGCAGCAAGAGACGAGGAGTTACTCTCTAAAGCCAAGAAAACTGGGCTTTGGCAATCCACCTTGGATTTTAAAAAAGCAGTGGCCGAAGCAGATTTCGTTTACACAGACACCTGGATCGACATGGAATTCTTCACTGATCCTAAGTTTGCGGCAGAAAAAGAAAAACGCATTAAACTCATGATGCCCTACCAAATCAACTCTCAACTTCTCAAAGGCAACGACATATACATCATGCATGATATCCCAATTCATCGAGGCTACGAAATAAGCCCAGAAGCAATCGAGAATCCTAAGTCGGTAATTTATGAGCAGGCAGAAAATAGATTGTATTCTGCGAAAGCGATCTACCTAAAGTTGATGAGCGCTTAAGCCCAGTCATGTTTGCTTAACATCAGCCTTTTTTCTTACATAGCCGCATGAGTAACATTTTCCATCATGCACAGAAACGACGCCTCCACAACGGGGGCATTTGTACTTCTGTTCCTGTTCATAAAGAAAACCTTCAATTCCCTTAGCATTTATAGTTTGGAGGTTTTCAACCATACTCATATCGTAGCGTTCTCGATACCGCTTGTCCAGGTGTGCAAGATTTTTGCAAGGTATTGTGTCGCATTGGTGGCAGGATTGGATTTGGTGTTTTGAGAGTTTATTGCAGCCTCGTTTGATATAGCAGTTTTTGGCTCTGGGAAGACAACCTGCGCAGTGAGTTACTTTGCCCTTTTGCCGCGGTACGTCATGCATGTAAGATAGGTAGGCTTTGCACAAGCCGCAGTTCATACCACAAGGAGCTACAAGTTCAGGCGTAAATTTGTCGGTTGACATCAATTTGTATTATGGGAAAACGGTTTAATTGGTTTGTGTTTTTGCATAATAGCAAAGTAGCTGGACTTTAGGAAAATAAATAACCCTGGTAAAACGCCAACTAATTATTGTTAAAGCTTATACTTTTGCGATTATTTTTGCTTCTTATGAGACAGACCAAAATAATGATTTAGATCAGGATCATAGAAACGTAATATTTCTTTGGTTACATCCTTTGAATATTTTCCTTCGAGGCATTTACTTAACTTCATTTTTTCTTTTTGCACAGTACTATTCATTCTTCATCCCCGTCTAATGTTAGGTAAACAAGGGAATTATCCTTTTACAATGGTCACCTACCCAACTGTAGTACAAGTGCACCGAATTATCTAATTAAATCGTTCAAAATAACAGCAATCTAATGACTGGTTTAACTACATTATGTATAAACCGGTTGGATTCCTGTCCAACAACATAACTTCTCTTCAAAACGAACATCTAACCGACTAGAGAATTCAAAGATTGAATTCTCGACTCCATTTCGCACATATGCAGAAATGGCGAACTTTTTGCCTTGATTAAATTTTTAGAACTCTAAGAAATTGAATTTCAGATTCAAAAATTTAATTAGAAAAGCAATCGAATTATTTGTCGTTGATTACCTGTTGAAACATGAGCTTAACACTTATGGCATAATTATCGCAGGAATTTCCAACATAATTCTTAATTTGCTTAGGGAATTTTGCGATAAACATTTGAGCTTTTAAGTCCTTAAATGTATGACTGAAGAAAGAGGTTAGACGTATGGTTTCATTTCCCGAATTAATGAAAGAGTACAAAAAGCAGCTGGAAGAGGGAGATATCCAGAAGGCATACCGAGGATTAATGGATTATATCATGGGGTTGAGGTTACATTTTGAAAAGAAATTTCCCGATTATTCGGTGTCTGGCAACGTTTATTTGGGTTACATGGATATGACGTATTTTTCTTTCTTCCCCAAAACCTTGAAAAGCCGGGGATTGAAAGCTGGGATAGTCTTTGTTTACAATACCTTCCGTTTTGAAGTCTGGCTGTTCGGATATAATAAGAGTATTCAAGAACATTACTGGAAACTGTTCAAAGAGAGCGGTTGGAACAAGTATAACGTTCCCTCAACCATAAAAGGTGTTGACTCCATTGTTGAGGGCATTTTGGTGCAGGACCTAGATTTTAACGATTTGAATGCGCTTACCCAAAAAATTGAAAGGGGAACCCTGAATTTTATCGGTGATATAGAGAAATTTTTATCAAAATATTCTGATCGGGGCTAAGAAATGAATCGAGCAATCAAAACATTGTTAGCTACAGGCAATCAAGAATTAGTGTTATTTACAAAACGGGACTTGCTTGGAGAACAGGTAGATACTGAGGAATTATACTTACTACTCGAGGAAAGGGTGTTCTAGACCACGGCACAAATGGTTCATGGATTTATCCAAGCAAAACAGCCAAAATGCGTTCGCCAACCAATTATGATCAATACCAAACGTACAAGACAATGGCAGAGTTAGGGGTATTCTATGGACTAAACAAAAAACACACTACAATTCAGAAAGCTGCCAAGTTATTGTTTTCATTTCAGACAAAAGAAGGGGAATTCAGAGGAATGTATGGTGACCAGTACAGCCCAAACTATAGTGCCAGCATTACTGAATTCCTCATAAAACCAGGGTATGGGGATACTATAATTTTGAATTCGCTTCGTTGGTTGCTTCAAATGAGGCAGGATGATGGGGGTTGGGCTATTCCGTTTAGAACAAGAGATAGAGACTTGAGAGCTCTAAATGAGAAAGTAACCCTTGAGCCAAATAGAAGCAAACCATTCTCTCGTTTAATAACAGGCATTGTACTGCGACCGTTCTCTTTAATGCCTGAATATGGCAACAAAGTCAAGGATACAGGAGTGCTATTAGCAGATAGAGTCTTTACCAAAGACAAATATCCTGACCGCTATGGAGTTGACTATAGGACCAAATTCACTTTTCCCTATCATTGGACAGACCTACTATCAACAATAGATACCCTAACACTTCTTGGAATCTACGACCACCCCAAAATCAATGAAATAAAGCAGTGGTTTGAGAACCACAAACAAGACAATGGAATGTATGAGGTAAGTGTGATGGCTGGAAAAAAATATGCGAAAATCAATTATTGGATTACATTACAATACCTAACTGTACTCAAAAGGTTGGAAAATAAAAGCGCTTGATCAATGTTCTTGAGTGCAATTGCGTTAAAGCAAGGCGTTCAGTTTACGTGTTTCGGGCAGTTATTGCAGGATTGCCATGTAATTCTTAATTACCCTACCAGCAAGGAATTTGACGCATAATTATCTTGGGAATTCTTAACATAATTCTTAATTATGCCATCTGATAAATGCAATTGCTGAGGTACATAAAATGGTGAAAATCGATTTCGGCGGCGTCAAAGAGGACGTCATCACAAGAGAAGAATTTACATTGGCAAAAGCCCAAAAAATCCTAAAAGACGAAGTTGTCGTCTCACTTGGCTACGGCATTCAGGGTCAAGCACAATCACTAAACATGCGTGACCAAGGAATAAAAGTAATAATAGGACAAGAAAAAGAGGGCGTATTCAAAAAAGAATGGGACAAAGCAATCGCAGATGGCTGGGTTCCAGGCAAAAACCTGTTCCCGATGGAAGAAGCAGCAAAAATGGGCACCATCAAACTTTTCCTGCTCACTGATGCAGCACAAAAAGCAGTCTGGCCAAAAGTCAAAGCAACCCTCAAAAAAGGAGACGCACTCTACTTCAGCCACGGATTCTCAATTGTTTACAAAGAACAAACAGGCGTTATCCCACCCAAAGACATAGACGTCATCCTTGTTGCACCAAAAGGCTCCGGCACATCTGTTCGCAGAAACTTTGTTGACGGAAGCGGCATAAACTGCAGCTTTGCAGTATTCCAAGACGCAACAGGAAAAGCCGAAGACCGCGCAAAAGCACTCGGCATCGCCATCGGCGGAGGATACCTCTTCCCAACCACATTCGAAAAAGAAACCTACAGCGACCTAACAGGAGAACGCGGCACACTAATGGGCGCACTCGCAGGCATTCTCGAAGCTCAATACAAAACCCTACGTGAACACGGACACAGCCCAAGCGAAGCATTCAACGAATCTGTCGAAGAACTAACACAAAGCCTAATCCGCCTTGTCGACGAAAACGGCATGGATTGGATGTACTGCAACTGCAGCGAAACCGCACGCATCGGCGCACTACGCTGGAGAAGCCGCTTCCGCGAAGCAACACAACCAGTGTTCGATTCACTCTACGAACTCGTTGCTGCAGGGGAAGAAACACGCATCGTGCTGGAAAAGAGCAAAGCACCCGACTACCGCCAGAAACTCGCTGACGAACTCAAAGAAATGGGCAACAGCGAAATGTGGCGTACAGGCGCAACCGTGCGTTCTCTGCGTCCCAAACAGAAGAAGCCAGAATAAACTACTTTTCTAATTTCTTTTATTTTTGTTTAATTTTCTATTTAAGAGCCCTTAAGTTCTATCTTGCTTGGCGAGCTAATCTTTTATACCTGAAACTGCCGCATGGTAAAAGATACGAGGCACCCTCTTGGACTACATAACAGTCGCTGCGTTAGCTGTCTTTGGTGCAACGCTTTTCTTGATGATTAAGCGTCCACATGATCTGCGGTTGGGCTATGCGGCTGGAATTGGAGCTGTGGCATCGCTTCTATTGGGTACGGTGAGTTTGGGGCAGGCTGCTCAATCGTTTTTGGATATTTGGGATGCAGCGTTGGCATTTTTGGGCATCATAGCGTTGTCGGTGACGTTGGATGCCATGGGTTTCTTTAGGTGGGCGGCACTGCGGGTTGTTAAATTGGCGAATGGAAGTGGATTGCGACTTTACTTCTACATTGCATTGCTGACGGCGGCGGTTAGTATCCTTTTTGCCAACGACAGTGCAGTCCTGATTCTCACTCCAATTGTGCTTGAGATTGTAATCTGCTTGGGCATAGACAAAAAAGGCAAACTCGCATACCTATTCACTGCAGGACTAATCGCTGACACCGCCGCCATGCCCCTAATAACAAGCAATCCCATAAACATTTTAAGCGCAGACTACTTCAAATACAACTTCATCGACCACCTCATCTTCATGGGACCCGTAGCTGTGGCGGTTCTATTGAGCAGTCTGCTTTTGATTTGGCTGTTTTTCCGAAAACAAATTCCCAAAACCTACGATGTACAAGCGGCAGATTCTTTAACAAAAAGAAAACCCACGATTTCATCCAAGCTGCTGAAAATAACCGTGGTCACCCTTGTTGCGATTGATATTGGGTACGTTTTGACGTCTTTGAGTAGATTCCCAGTTTCGTTGGTGATTTGCAGTGGGGCAGCGTTTTTGGTGGTGGTTTATTGGTTTACGCTGAAGCACAATGGGTCGGTGAACGGCGAGAAAAAAGGGCTTGTTGGATTAGCGAGGGACATCAATTGGGATATTGTGCTGTTTATGCTTAGCATTTTCATAGTCGTGCAAGGACTGGAAGCGGCTGGAGTTACTAATCTTCTGGCTTCTGCCCTTGTGACAACGAGCAAGCTTCCATCTGTATTGGGAGTTTTTGGGCCAAGCATGGTTATGACTGTCGGGGCTAGCTTCATGAACAATTGGCCCATGACAATCTTGGGGTTACTTAGCATTCACCAAGCAGCAGTAACTGGACCAGTCTTAACCAACCTGGTGTTCAGCAATATCATCGGCAACAATCTTGGACCCCACTTCTTTCCACTTGGGTCGCTGGCGATTGTGATGTGGTTAGAAATCATGAGACGCAAAGGCGTGTCCATCAGCCTAAAAGAATACCTTAAAGTCGGTGCAACTTTATCTATTGCCCAAGTTGCTATTGCGTCAGCTGTGCTATGGGCAGAACTTGCATTACTTGGGTTTAAACTTTTTTAAGTAAAAGCGAGTAACAAGTTAGCCATAACAACATTGAAGTAGGGAACGATTTGATTGTCAGCAAAGGAAATCTAACTCAGGATTCATTGAAGGGAGAAGTCGCCGTTGTAACTGGCGCTGGACGAGGAATCGGTTTTGAAGCTGCCAGAAGCCTTGTTTGGCTTGGCGCAAATGTGATTATCGCTGAAATCGATGAGAAAAACGGCAAAGCCGCCGAAGAAATTATCAACAAAGAATTTGGCTCAGGAAAAACGTTCTTTATCAAAACGGACATTGGCAACGAGAAAGACATCGACAAACTCGCCGAGACAGTGTTGAAAAAATTCGGCAAAGTTGATGTTATCCTAAATAACGCCACTGTGTTTCCAATGGGTGCAGTCAAAAACACGCCCGTTGAGTCTTGGGATTTTAGCTACCACGTTAACCTACGGGGACCAGTGGCATTGGCAAGAAAATTTCTGCCAGCCATGATTGACCGCAAGCACGGCGTGTTCGTTTGCGTTTCCTCTTCGGGTGCAGCGCCTTACATGGGAGCCTATGAGGTTTTCAAGACAGCCCAAGTTGAACTATCAAATACCATATCTGCCGAAGTCGAAGGCACTGGAGTGTACGCATTCACTATCGGACCAGGAATCTCTAAAACCCCCGGGTTTGTTGAAGGCGGAGGAAAAGTAGCCTCGCTGATGGGTATGAGTTTAGAGCAGCTCTTTGAACTAAACAAAAACGCCCAGATTTCTCCAGAAGCCGCAGGTGCAGGCTTTGCCATCGCGATTGCTCTTGCCAAAAAGTACCATGGACAAGAAACCAGCTCCATCCAAGTGCTACGCGAAGCACGAATACCGCTGACAGATCAAGAAGAAACCAAAGCGGAAGAACAAAAGCATAGCAACCCTGCAGAAATACAAACAACTACAACCTCTGAAAACAGAAACACCTCTGAGCTCTACCAAACAGTACTGAAAACTTATCTAGAACAATCTGAAGGATGGAAAAAACGCAACCTTTTCGAACGCCAATGGGTATCAAGAGACTTCAAGAAAACAACAGGATTATCCATCGATGAGATGCAAACCACTCTAAAAGCTCTAGGAAACAACCTGAAGACAGTGGCTTCAACTGCGGAGTTCATTGAGCCACTGAATAAATTAGCAGGCTACTACGTACATCAGCAGGGACAGCTCAGGGGATTTGAAAAGAACCCGCAGAAACTTGAGGAAAACCTCAAAGTCATCGATGGATGGGTAAATAACGCCACAGCTCTAATAAAAATGCTAAACAATTAGCCCAAATTTATTTTCTTTAAAATTTCTCTGTAAACTGTCAACGCGGCTTTTTCGTCTGCAACGCCTTTTATGAGCATACGTCCACCGTTGAAGAGGCTAACTTCATAGTTTTTGTAATCAAACATTAAAGCTAACCGCGATTTCAGACGCATTTTGAATTGTTCACTAACTTGTAGATAAACTTCGTCAAGGTTAAGTTTTAGAGGGTTTTCAGGGTTGATGTTGGCGGTTTCCTTGCCGCAGAGCCAAACAAGCCTCTCGCCACCCGCAATCGATGCTACGTCGCCATGACATACGGGGCAACGATTGCTCTTTGAGATATCTATGGTTGTGAAGTCCATGTCGCTAAAGTCGCAAACCATCAACTTGTTCTTCAATGTGGAGCCTACGCCTGTTAGGAGCTTTACTGTTTCCATTGCTTGCAAGGCGCCTATTATTCCAGTTGTAGCCCCTAAGACGCCGCGGGTATTGCATGACAGTAAATCTGAGTCGGAGAGGTTAGGCATCAAACATTCCAAACACCCCGTTTCAGGCGGGGCGAAAACAGATATGTTGCCTTCAATACCGATGGCCGCACCGAAAACGTAGGGTATTTTCAGTTTAACGCAAGCGCGATTTACAAGGTAGCGGGTAACCATATTATCTAATCCATCAACCACGCAATCCACCCCTTGCAAAAGTCGTTCAACATTGCCTGCATTCACGTTTTCGGGCACTGCTTCAACGTTTACGAGCGGATTCTGTTTTTCCAGCCTTTTAGCAGCAACCTCTGTTTTGGGGTAATGGAGGTCGTCTGGGTTGTAGAGGATTTGGCGGTGCAGGTTGTGAGGTTCAATGGTATCTTGGTCGATAAGGCGGATATAGCCGACACCAGCCAATGCAAGGTAGAGCGAGGATACGGTGCCGAGTCCACCAGCTCCAACTATGGCAACTTTAGATTTTGCAAGCTTCTTTTGACCTTTCTCGCCTAATTCTTTCAAAATAGTTTGGCGACTGTAAAACTCCTTAGCAAACGCTTTTTTCTCTGCCGCATCCACTTTAGTCATCTCCAAATTGTGTGTTGCTAATCAGTGTTATATTTGCCTTTATTGAGGAACTGCTTATCATATATTTCCCTAACCCGCTCAATCGTGTCTGCTTCCTCGGGGGTTTTGTCATCTCTAATGCGTGTAATTCTTGCAAAGCGTAGTGCCATTTGGCTTTTATAGCGGGGGCTTTGCTGGATTTCGTTGTAAGTAACTTCTACAACGATTTTAGGAAGAACAATTACTCGGTGCCCCTCTTGAGTTGTAGTGGATTCTTTCAGCCGCCTAGTCAAATCAATGATTTCAGCATCAGTTAAACCCTTAAACGTCTTTCCAAGATTCAAAAACTCGCCTGTTTTAGAGTCTCTTGCCGCTAGGTAATAATCTGAGAGCCAGCCTTTCCTGCGCCCGTAACCGTACTCGGCGGCTGTTATAACAAGGTCTAAGGGTTCAAGAACAGTTTTGATTTTAAGCCACCATTTGCCCCGCCGTCCAGGAGTGTAGAGGCTGTCGAGTTTTTTCGCCATTAAACCTTCGTGTCCAGAAGCAAGGGCTTCTTTGAGAAAACCTTCTGCTTGCGCGATTTGTTCAGAAACTATTTGGTTGGCTAAGGAAATTTCCCCGACGTTTTGAGCGAGGATTAAACGGCGCTGATTGTACGGCTCGACAATTAGGCTTTCACCGTTTAGGTAGAGAATGTCAAAGAGGAAGAGGGTTATAGGCATCTTCTCTACCATGCCAGAGACGCCTCGGATTCGTTTGAAACGACGCATCAGGTGCTGGAACGCAATTGGATAGCCAGCACTGTCGAGTGCGATTACTTCTCCTTCAACGATTGCGGATTGAGCTTGGATGTTTTGCTTTACCGCTTCCACAACTTCAGGCAAGCTCGTCGTAACGTCATTCAGTCGTCTGCTGAAAATTTCCACCCTATCGTTTTGCTTGTGAATTTGGACTCTGGCGCCGTCATACTTGTATTCGAATGCGGTTTTTCCGTGATGCTCAGCCAACGCTTCCTCAACGGATTGCGCAGTCTGTGCAAGCATCAGTTTAACTGGTCTAAAGACACTAAAACCTGCCTTATCCAAGGCCTCTGCCCCTTGCGTTTTAAGGACAGCAGCAACCTCACCAATGTCTCCCAAGACCATGCTGACATGCTGCACCTTTTGGAGAGAAACGTTAAACGCTCGTGCAACCGATTGTTCCATTAAACCTTCATGGAGTCCGGTACGCATTTCACCTGTGAATATTTTGACGAGATACTTGGCTTCGACTGGCGAGGCTTGGCTCATGAGAGTGGTAATTAGACGTTCTTTTTTTGTTCTGGAACCTGGACCCTGAATTTGCGCAACGGCTTCTAATGTTGTTCTGACTTCCGTTATGCTTAGGGATTTCTGTGTTAATTGAGTTTGTTTCTTTGCTTTTGTTTGTTCAAGGATGGCTTTTGTAGCTGAACCGATGTCGCCTGTTTTCGCCATGGCTTCTCGAAAAAGTTCCCATTCAAAGTAGCTTATCTTCTCTAATATGCTGACGAGTGTTGACCAGCTTACGTCGAGAGTTTTTTGGCTGAACTTGGGAAAAGCTCGCCCCACCATCATGTTAGTGGCAGCTTCTATTTCCACAGCGCCTATCGTTTTCAGGTAATTTGCGGTGTGCTCTATGATTTCAAGCCGTTTCTTTGTTCCTTCTACTCTTTCAAGGAGTTCAGAGAGAGATTTGAATGATGTAGACATAATTTTACCCAGAAAACGCGCATTAGTCTAAAGGTGTTTGAGACTATAATTGATTGCTCCCAAGTTCACTTTCACTGACCCCTCCAGTATCCGGCTATGTTGCTGCATCGACGCCTTAAATAGGCAAATCATGGTAAATTGGTTTTCTGTGAAGAAACGATGCAACAAAAACTCATGCTTAAAGCGACAATAATACAGACAACTACTAAACAGTTTACTTTTAAGGTACCAGAGATAGAGCAGATTTTTCCAGGATTTAAAGCAGGAGACTTCGCAGTCGTCTACGGCTCTCAATCAGTTACCTCTTTAATGTCTGAGCTTTGCGTCCGTGTACAATTACCAATGAAACTTGGCGGATTAGAAAGCGACGTTGTATTCATTGACTGCTCAAACAGTTCTTCACTATCAAACATAGCGCAAGCCGCGGAACTTCAACAACTAGACCCCAAAGCAGCGCTCGAACGAATAATCAATATGCGTGCATATACAGCGTATCGATTGACTTCTCTAATAATGGAAAAACTATCAGGGACCGTAGAAACATCCGGAGCAAAACTTGTAGTGATCTCTGATATGGTGAGTTCATTTTTAAATGACAACGTGGACGACCAAGAAGCAAAAGCGGTCTACAGCCAAATAATGAGCTATCTTGCAAATTTCGCAAAAAAACACCGAATCATCATAATCGCAACATACCTATCGCATGAGAGCAACCGAAGAAACACTACCCTACAAGAAATAACAACCCAAAAAGCAAACACGGTACTTCGATTCACAAAAACACCCTACACCTGCGAAGTTGAGTTAGAGAAACATCCCACTTACATGCTAGGCGTCGTCGATTTTACCCCTGAAATCAAAACCTCAACTGATTTTGCTGTTCCAAGCCTGACTTACAGTATTCTGCAACAAAAAATCAAAAAAAGGAAAACTTGGGGTAACTAAACAAATTTAGGAAAATACAGAGAACGAAGATTCGCCTTCAGGCTCTTTTTGTTTGTCGTTGATTTCCTTAATCTTCTTTTCCAGTTCCGCTACTTCTTTAGCGTTACCCAATGATTTCTGGCTGTCACGCGCTTGCTCTAATGCACTAACGCCATAACGATCAAACCCTTTGCTAAATGAGATGTCGGCAGATTTGGTGAAAAGTTCTACAGCTTTTGTATAGTCTTTTAGCGCAAAGCTACATTCGCCTGCTTTATAATTCATTTCTGCCGCGCCAAAATAGTTCTGTCCCTTATAATAGAGTTCTGCCACTTTCATGAAGAGGTCTTTTGCCTCAGCGAACTTGCCATTTTCCATCAAGGTGATAGCATCTTTATGCATTTTAATTGGGTCTTCTCTAACAGTGCTCATTTTTACGCAACTCTCTTAGTTCTACATTATTCTTTGAAGAAGTCACATTTAGATTTTCCCCTTCGTCACATGCTACTTTTCTAAGGCTCTTAGGAAACAACTATAGTTATTATTTGAGTCACCAAATTGTGGATAAGAGAGAAATGGGGGAACACAATAATAGTTGACTGGATTTAACCAAAAATGCCCCAAGAGTTCAACGAAAACCTTCAATGCAGTCATTGTGGCACAAAATTTCCAGTTTATCCACTTAGAAGCAACTGCGAAAAATGTAGTGAAGTATTGGAGTATTCGTCAGACTTTCCCGAGAAACGACCGGTCAAGTTTTCTGGAACACTTAGGTTTTGGAGGTATAGGCAAATGCTTCCGGCTGTCAGGCAAATGGTCAGTTTAGGCGAGGGTGGAACACCTCTTCATAAGGCTCAGAGACTTGCCAAAACAATGGGATTAACTAAACTTTATTTGAAGGATGAAACACGAAACCCAACAAACTCCTATCGAGACCGCGCTGCTGCACTCCTAACCTCTAATGCCATAGACCTCCTTTCAGATACACTGGTATGCGCAACTAACGGCAACATGGGAGCGTCTCTGGCCGCTTACTCTGCAAAAGCTGGATTAAATTGTCATGTAATTGTCCCAAAAGAAGTGGATGTGGGAAAACTTGCCCAGATGCTTGCATACGATGCGATAATTGAAGAATACGGCGAAATCATTGACGACTCAATCCAAAAAGCAAAGGCTGTAGCAAAAGAAACAGGTTGGTATCAAGCAACTGCGGAACTTAACCCGCTGGTGATTGAAGCCCAAAAAACCATTTCTTTTGAAATTATGGAACAATATGGGGTCCCCGAGTGGATGATAGTTTCCATGGGAAGCGGGGGCACGATTTACTCAGTTTGGAAAGGATTCAAAGAACTAAAACAACGCGGCTTAACTAAAACGTTGCCAAAGATGGTTGGAGTTCAACCTGACGGATGTGCTGCTATAGTGAACGCAGCCAAAGGTTCTGAAAATAATAAAACTTGCAATCCATCCACTCGAGCCCTTGCAATCCTTGTAGGAAATCCACTTCAAAGCGAACTTGCCTCCAAAGCAATAATTGAGTCAGGAGGGCTTTCCTTAACCGTTTCGGACCAAGACATTTTGACTGCAGAACTCCAGATCGCAAAACTAGAGGGCGTGTTTGCAGAACCAGCCAGTGCAATAACGGTCGCGGCATTGAAAAAGCTTGTAGATGAAAAAAGAATCTCAAAAGACGGCAGCGTTGTGTGCCTAATTACCGGGAGCGGTCTTAAGGCCACTGACGTGCTGCAAGCTTTGAACAAGAAACAGAAGACGGTAGGCTTAGGGCTCGCGGTAAGTACGAAACAGAAAATTCTCAAGATTCTCAATGAGAAAGATACGTATGGTTACGATTTGTGGAAGCAATTGGGCAAGATAATGACGCGCGCCGCTATCTACCAACACCTCAATGAACTATCAGATAAGGGGTTGGTAGTTGGTTACGAGGTTGGTGGAAAGAAGTTTTTCCGTGTTTCGGAGCGTGGGAAAAAAGTTTTGGCGGCGTTTGATGAGATTCAGTTGCTAATGTGATTGTTTTGGGAATATTTATTAGATAGTATAGCTGCAACTATACTATAGTCACAACTATACTAAGGTGAAAAACATGCAATCTGAATTTAACACAACCAACACCATTTAAAATTGCAGTAGCCGCAATCTTTGCAGCACTAGTCGCAGCAGCCACGCTACTGTTCGTGATTCCTATCCCTGCGACCAGCGGATACTTCAATCTCGGGGAGACTCTCATTTACGTAGCCGCATTGCTGTTCGGGCCTTTTGTAGGTGCAGCAGCAGGTGCCGGAGCAACAATAGCAGATGCACTTGTAGCTCCTCAGTATGCCCCAGGAACCTTCACTATAAAAGCAATAGAAGGTTTACTCGTCGGCATCCTGATCAAGAAAATAAGCACAGAAAACTAAAAGCATCACTATAAGCGCCACCATCGCGATTGTAATTGGAGGGTTTGAGATGGTTTTAGGATACTTCCTCTATGAAACACTTATCTTAGGTTACGGTTACTGTGGCGAATCTGGAAGTACCTTTCAACATCGTGCAAATGCTCATCGGTCTGATAATTGCAGTACCAATCATGCACGCAGTTCTGCGTATTTTCCCACAGCTTAAAAGCCAGCTTTAACAGAGGAATATGCATGAAGCTTCCGCCTGGAAAAATTCCCATAGACATCCTAAAAGATGTAGTTTTCAAAAACCTCGGCGCATCCCGTAGCGAAGTTATTTTGGGTCCTGCCGCTGGAGTGGACGGAGCCGTTTTAGATTTTGGAAATAAGAACGCTATTGTCTCTATGGATCCCATAACAGGTGCGGTTGAGCGGGTCGGATGGGAAGCCATAAACGTAAACGCCAATGACGTCGCAACTTTCGGAGTGGAACCAGCTTTCTTCTTCTCATGCATAATGCTTCCAGAGAACGCCGACAGCAAAATCGTTGAAATCATCAGCACCCAAATGCACAATGCTGCAAAAGAGTTGGGCATCGCTATCGTGGGCGGACATTGCGAATCCACACCAGGCTTAGAAAACCCAATTGTGGTGGGCTGCATCATGGGTTTAACCGAAAAAGGCAAATACGTAACCGCCGCGGGCGCCAAAGCAGGTGACAAACTAATTTTGACGAAGAGTGCAGGAATTGAGGGCACAGCTATCTTAGCCTCTGATCGGGAAGCGCAACTCGCAAAAACTTTCAACACCACCCTGTTGGATAGCGCCAAAGGTTTCTATAAACAAATCAGCGTCGTAAAAGATGCCTTAACAGCTTACAAGGCAGGTGGAGTCCACGCCATGCATGATCCAACTGAAGGCGGAATCTTAAACGGCATTCACGAAATGGCAGATGCAGCAGGCTTAGGCGTACGCGTTTTTGAGGAAAAAATAACTATTGAGCCTGAAACCGCTAAAATCTGCAGGTTTTACGAAATTGACCCCCTGCAACTTATCAGTTCAGGAGCACTACTTATCGCCGCCGACCCCCAAGCCGCAAATAAAATTATCGACTCACTCGGCCAAGAACACATATACGCTGACGTAATCGGCGAATTCAACCCAACCCCAAACAAACGAATAATCATTCACAAGGATGATTCACCAGAAATTTTACCGAGGCCAACCTCAGACCACCTGTGGATCGCACTGTCTCGTCAAAGTACATGAATGAACAGACGAGAACTTTAGTTTTATAATGGTTTTTATAGTTCCAACCCGAGATAGGTAATAACAATTAATCGGCTAGTGACACTTGTTGACGTCGGGTTTCAAAAAAGCAGCATCAATTGCGGCGCGTTCGCTTGCTCCTGGCAAACCTCATCATGCACAGTGGCTAGTCACGAGAAAATGCAACTATCAATGCCGGGGATGCACTGTTTGGAAAGAACAAGATCAAAGAGAACTTGCAACCGACGAAATAAAGAAAGGATTAGATATTTTAAAAAAAATTGGTGTAATTGAGCTTGTCCTCTCAGGCGGAGACCCGCTACTTCGAGATGACATCGGCGAAATAATCAATTATGCATCAAAATTGTTTGTTACAACTGTTTATGATAATGGAAGTATGGCTGCAAAAAAACTTGATGCGTTACGAAAAGTGGATTTCGTGGCAATCTCAATTGATAGTCTAGATGAAGCAAAAAACGATTACATCAAATCAGTGCCGGGAGCTTGGAAAAATGCAACTCAAGCCGTTGAAACCCTCCACAATGAAGGCATAAAAGTTAGTGTAACTCCAACAATTTCCCAAAAGAACCTCTATGAAATCGTTGACATTACAAACCACTTCACCGGAAAAGGTATTCCAGTCTGGTATGGCCTCTACTCTTATGATACATCTGCTGACAGCAATCAGTTGTTTAAGCTGGGCAGAGCAAACGACGAATTTGTAATAAACGACAAAAAAGCAATGGTTAACCTCTGCAACGCACTTATCGAGATGAAAAAGAAAAACAACAAAATCCTCATGACCAATAAACTGCTTGCAGCACTTCGAAGCCTCTATGAGGATGACAAGCAAAGATCATGGAAATGTCAAGCATTAAACCAGTTCTTAGTCATTGACCATTTGGGCAGAGTTGCAGGATGCCACAGCCACAACTTTGCAGGGTCAATCTTTGATTTAACCCAGAAATGGAAAAGCCCAGAATTCAAAGAATTACGAAAAAACTATCAGAAATGCACTCAATGTAACTACCTCTGCTACGTATTCTATTCGCTTCACGGAAGCCCATATGGAAATATATCACTAGCTAAAGACCAATGGAAAAACGCAAAGTTACTTTTTAAAAAAAATTAGTAATAACTCAAAATAGCTAACTAACTGTCTTTTTTAACTTGTCTTCTTCGTCTGAAGACTTTTTTAAATTAAGAGGTTGCTCTGATGTTAAGGACTCTGTTATTAATCTTGGTCCAGCATCGCGAGGTTTTCTTAACTCAATAATTGTGGGCAGAAACATTATCAAAATTGTCAGGGCCATGGCAAATAAAGCCACAATGAACAGAGTTAGGTCTGGGATCATTCAACACCAAAATGCATTATCGCTTAATTCTCAATATAACAATTTCCCCTACCAAGATGCTCTGTCTTATCCCAATTTCCTTTGCGACCTAGTAATTTTTCTATTAACAGATCAAAGAAAGCTTTTCCACAGATAAGTACGTTATAAATAAAAGAAAAAATCAATAATGGAGTTAACCATTGAACCCGTTTTCTATCATCTAAATAAACCCCTATCCCTATCTCAAAGAAGGGAGCATAATTTCCAACGAAACTGTAAAACGAAATTATCACTGCTAACCAAAGGTAATCAATTATTGGTGACCCAGCTAATATCAGCAAAATTCCTGCAATAAATGAAAAAATAGTCAGCAGAGGCATAAAATAAATGTTCAATAAAAGCAAGCCGTCAATTTTCTCTTTTAACTTCATTTTCTTGCTTCGAATGACCTTAAGTTCATGCTTAAGGCAAACTTGCATGTGTCCTTTTGCCCATCTGTGTCTTTGCCGCCAATAAGCCTTCCACGAATCAACTGCTTCCTCGTAACATTCTGCGTCTCCACAATAGCGAATTTTGTAGCCCGCAAGATAAATGTGGAAAGTTAAATCAGTGTCCTCTGTAATCATTGATTCGTCAAAACCGCCAAATTCATCCACAATGCTTCGCCTAAAACCGCCAACTGTACCACCGAATTGTGGCACAAGTCCTAAAGCATCACGTGCTTCTTGGTCAACTCGATAGCCACCTATTCGTTCTAAAGCAATTATACGAGTTAGGATATTTTGTGGTTCATTTAACACAACGGGTCTGCCCTGAACAGCACCAACAGTTGGGTCAACAAACTTTTTCACAAGTTTCTTCACTATATCGGGGTGTGGGAGATAATCTGCGTCGAAGCAAAGGACAATTTCTCCTTTTGCTATCTTTAAACCAGCATTCATAGCCGAAGATTTGCCCTTACCGCCCTGTTGGCTGGTTCTGTGCAACACTTTGATGAAAGGGTATTGTTTTGAAATCTCGTCTGCGATTTGCCCTGTTTTATCTGTTGAGGCGTCATCTATCATTACAATTTCTAGTTTGTTCTTGGGATATGACAGTTCGGCCATTTTCTGTAGCAGCTTTCTAATTACTTGGTCTTCGTTATGAGCTGGGATGAGAATTGAAACCGATGGTTCGTAATTGTCATTGATAGAAACTTCCGCCTTTGGCGAATTTTTTAGACTCCGGAGAATGAATAGGGTGAAAAAATAATGGCGTATAAGATAAGCGCTAATAATTAACGCTGAAATTATGAAAAATAAGTTTATTATTTCTACTAACATTCAAATACCTTTTTAAGTGGTTTTAGCAGGCCCCTGTTTAGGTAAAAAACTTAAGCTCAAAGACCAAAAAGGAACCATCCACATCAGGTTCAAGATGGGATAAACTATCATAAAGAAAACATCGAAAGATACATTGAAAATATTATGACTTGCTAAAGAGAAGTAATAGAAAAATAGGTTCCAGAGCAACCCGAGGAAGTTCCCAGCTGCTAATACACCAATTTTAAGGTTTAAGCTGCCGTTAAGTTGGAAAAACAACGTAATAAAAAACAAATTAAAGATTAAAAGGTTGGCAATGCATTGGCGAGTGTCAATTAATCTGTAAGATGCTATGATGATCAGAATTATTGTTTCTATTAAGAAAATTGTTACTAATCGGTTTAAATGTTTCACTGCAGCGCCCGCCCATTCACTCAATATACTTACGACATAGGGCTAAGTTGTTTGCTTGTAGTTTTTAAATCAATTGAAACGTTGTTATAGAAGAATGTTCTATTTCGCAAAAGATTAAACACTATCGAAAGAAATAGCCACGTTATCTATTACCTTGCACAAGACCTCGAATACTTCATTTGCACTCAAATTATCAGTGTCTAAAATGAAGTCAAAGGGCTTGAAATCTTCACCTAAACCAAAACCATACAGCGCTTTGTAAATAGCTTTAGTCCGCGCCTCTTTTTCCTTCAACACATCAAACGCTTCAGCAACAGTCAAGCCATCTCTAACGGCAACTCTTGCAGCTCTTTTCTCGAATGACGCTTCTAGCCAGATTTTAAAGCCTTCCTTTAATAGCCAAGGCATAGTCCAACTGTCTAAAAGAACGTTTCCTTGCTGAGCATGTTCTAAAAGCTTATCATCAACAGCTTTGTCAAATTTAGGGTCGTTTGCTCGCTCGCTAAGAAATTTTAAGCCTGCCGGACTTTCCCACCACCCCTGAATAGACACGTCGTAACCTTCTTGCTGTGCCAACTCTTTCAAAACGTCTCCGCCAGAAAAGTATCTTAGTTGGTATTTCTCAGCGAGTTTTTTGGAGAGGGTACTTTTTCCGGTTCCAGCCAATCCTGATATGCAGATTACAGTTTTTTTGGGGGATATGCAGTTTTCTTGTTGTTTAGCCATTTGGCGTTCACCGGGTTTCAGCACTATATGGGTCCTTGTTCAATGGGCATTATGCCAATTATGCGTGAAGAAAGTAGCCCAAAGAAAAGAGAGCAGATGGGGTACCAGTAGAACACTGGAATTGCGTTAGTGATTGCGGGTCCTACAACTCCGTCTGTAATTATTTGAGCGTTAGCAATTGTGCCTATGCCAGGAATCAAAGCCATCGGGGCATTGTGAAAAGTAGGCGTTAACACTAAAAACCAAACAATGAGGTAAACAAAAGATATTCCGAATTGGACAATTTGAGGTTTCATCATTTTTGCTTGCATATTTTTTATCTGCGAATCTTTCTTTTTGAGTTTTTCAACTTGTTTTTTATCGTTCGCGCGCATGGCCGCCATCGTTTCTGAACGGTATTCAGACATTTCTTTCTGCATGACGCGGTATTGTTCCCAGCCGATGAAGTAGTTGATTAAAACCCTGTTTATGCCAGAGTTTAAGAAAGCAATTCCAGCTGCAATTCCCATGATTGCTAGTGTTGCTAGGAGATCGACAGACATTACTTTTTCCTCTTACCGCTTTAAGTCTAAGCGTACATGTTTCTTGTTAATAACTATTTTCACTTATTTAGACTCTAAATAGGTCACGAAATCATTATTTAATTTTAAAGAAAAACATTTTGGTTTGCTGAGTCTTGGGAGGAAGGGATGTTTGGAAAAAAGAAAATATGCAGATCAATATACAATTTTTCTCACCGAGTCTTCTCAGTCATTTTCTCACAAGAACTCTGGAAAATGTCCTTGCCAGTCACACTTTTATGTCCGCTTCCATCAGGAGAGGAGCGAAAAGTAGCCACTTACAACAAAAACAATTAACATTCAAAAAAAAATAAACCTTAAAGATTATGGTCAAAATGTGATATACTGCTCGTTAAGGTCCGGTTTTGGCTACCTCTCGCGCCCAAACCTCTATACTATTCCAATCTCTGGTATCTCGCACTTTACGAGTATCCAACCCATTTTTGCGTAAACTGTTCCTGTTAACCCTAACCATAACATCAACAATTAAACCGTGGCTGTGGCTAAAATCTAAAAAACCTCCAAAAAAACCGTAAGCAACAGGCTTTAATTCGTATTGTGCAGCCGTTTTTTCTAAGTACTGTTTTTGTGCTTTATCTCGAACTTCTGGTTCAACGCGGTCAGCCATTTGGCAACTGACAAATAAAGCCGTCTTCTTAGTTCTTAAGTAACTTGCGTTTTTTTCCATGAAACCCAAAGATTCTTTGGTCCATTTGTCCGCTCTTATGCCACTTCCAATGATAACAAGGTCGTATGATTCTATGTTTTTGGGACTATGTTTGGCATCAATAACATCAACGCTGTAGCTTTCTTCTTTTAGAACTATCCCTATTTTTTTAGCTACACCAACTGTGCCTCCCCAACGACTACCGTAAAGTACAAGAGCCTTCATTTTTTCCCACTTTAACAGATTAGCGTCTCTCTGAAGAGATTTATTAACTATATTATTGCATCATAAACAATTTAACGGAATTATAAAAAGATTAACTTGAAAATTAAGTAGGCTTAATTAAGAAAGAAAGAGAGGCAAACGCCAACTTGCTGGTCAGCGTTGTTTATGCTATTCGCCCAGGATTCTTCTGAACGCTGGGAACATCTCTGCGGCGCGCTCACGCATCAAAAGTTCATAGTACTGGTAGATGATACCTACTGACAGCAAGATACCCGTACCTGAACCGAAGGCACCAAAGAAGTCGGAAACCCCAGCCACAAGCCCAACTATGATACCTCCTAAAACTGTAACTACAGGTATGTAGCGTTTAAGGATGGCTTCGATGGGTCGTCCTGAGCGTCGGTAACCTGGAATTTGCATACCGCTGTCCATGAGTTGCTGTGCGACTTTCGAAGGTCCTAAACCGCCGACTTCAAGCCAAATCAATGAGAAGACGGCACAGAAAATTATTATGACACCTAAGTATGCAAAAGCTTGCACAGGCGCTGCTATTACGGTTTGAATGTTGCGTGGTGCAGTAACATAATATGCTAAGCCACCTACGTTTGTAACGGCTCCTGATGTTACGTTGTAGCTGTAATCACCTATTATTTGGAAGAACCAGTTTGTCCCTGGTGCAGGTCGGTTGAATTGGCTCCAAAGCAGTTGGCTAAAGAAGTAAACGTTTGCAAACAGCGCGGACGCGAAGATTACTGGCAGGTTAGAGACATATAGGAGTTTAATTGGGTATCTGCTTCGGAAGCCCTTGTACCCCGCGTAGCTCATTGGAAGCTCAATTCTTACGCCTTGCAAATAAATGACAATCAAGAAAACGGCAATAGTGGCAAAGAAGCCTAGCAGGGACGGGTAAACACCTGAAGCACTGCCAAAGGACCATTGAACTAAAGTTTGTGAACCGCCTAAATAGGCTGAGAGGGAACCAACGAATAATCCTGTGGGCGGCGAGAAGGTTGACCATAAGACGTTTTGGGCAACGCCTGCCATGATGAATAGGCTGATTCCGCTGCCTAATCCCCATCCCTTTTGGACGAGTTCATCCATTAACATCACGATTATGCCTGCAATTAGCAATTGGATAAAAATAACTATGATTGTTGGTCCAGCCAAGTTTGTGCCGTACATTCCGCTTAGGATGTAGGCGCCAGCTTGGATACCTGTGAGAACTATGCTGAAGACTTTACTTGCTGAAGTAAAGAGTCCTCTGTCTTCAGAGTTTGACATGTCGCATTTTATGATTGATGATCCTGCGAGTAATTGGAGAATTAATCCAGCAGTGACAATTGGACCTATACCCAACTCCATCAGGGTGCCGCGGTTCGAAGCGAAAATAACTCTTAATTGACCAAAGCTATCAGAGGCTGCTTTTTCAATCCCAAAAAGCGGGATTTCAGTCATAACAAGGAAAATAATAAGAACAAGTGCTGTCCAGAAGATTTTTTCATTAAAGCTTACTTTACGCTCAGGCTTTTTTATTTCAGGTAAAACTCTGCCTATTGGTTTGAAGAGGCTGAGAAATCTTCCGGGCATTTAGCAGTTTTACTCTCCGTGAGTTTGGGGAGCTACGATTTTTCCGCCGGCTTGGGTGACTTTTTCTTGTGCAGATTTTGAGAATGACGCTACTTTTATGGTCAGGGGTTTGCTGATTTTTCCTGTGCCTAAGAGTTTGGTGTATCCAAGCTCAGTTAGGTCGATTTCGGAGCCTTGAGCTAATTGGTCAAGTTTGATTAGGTTAATTGTGTTTGTTTTGGTATGGAGGCTTTGTGGTGAGGTAAATCCGTGTTTTCCGAAGTAGTTGGGTTCAGAAGTAACAACTAGACTCCACAGGTGTTTGTGGCGTCCAACTTTTCGGGCACCTTTACTGCCGCTGTCTCGGTGTTGACCTATTCTTCCGTAACCTTGTGTTCTTGAGCCTCTTGTTTTTCTGATTTTTCTTAGTTTATGTGGCATTTTGGTCCGCTTCTTTATCGATTGTTTCAGCTTTTTTAAGCTTAATTTCGAGCACGCCATTCTTGAATTTGGTGTGCATTGCGTTTGGAATCACTACCGTCGGAAGATTTAAACTTTTATAGTATCTTCGATCTTTTGACTTTGCCGACAGCGTAATTTTCTGATCTTTTACATTTATCTTGAGAGATTCCTTATTAAAGCCTACTATTTCCGCAACTATAGTAACTGTGTTGTTTTCTTGGAAGATGTCAATTAAAGGTTTTTGTTCAGCTAAGTTGCGTTTGATGAAGCTTTTGGATGGGCGAAAACTTGTATGTGCAGGCATGTTTTTTAACCGTTGAGTTTTCTGGGTTACTCTAGGTTTCTTGTCCTTAAACTCGTTAAAATCAAGCCACTTGCGTTTCTTACTGCTTCTTCTCCATCTTGCACTCATGTATCTTTCCCCCTCCAATTGACTAACGCATCTCTCTAAGGATGTTATAAAACGTATCGCACATAAACGGTGACAAATCCCCTAACTGACAATAAGCAAAATATCAATGAAAACAGCGATTGCACGTTGGTCTGGCGGCGGGAATAGGTTAACTTCGTGAAAAGTAATGGATAAGTCAGTGGTTTAGGGTTTTCAATTTATTAATGTCTGGAAAAACAAACAAAACGACCCACCTCGATAGCTTCTTGATAAAGACTCTATGAACTAAATATACCAGGTAGATTTGAAAAATTACGTTGCTAAACAAAACACTTCGCGAAAACTTACCATATGTGTAAAAATATCAATTATATAGACAAGATAAAAATATCGAAGTTGATCAATCAATTATTGGATAAAATAGTTAATAAAATGAATTAAAATATAATCTGCATTTAGAATAATTTTAACAAAATAATTAAAGCAAACAAATTAAAAGTTAAATAAAACAAAAGATGATTGTGCGCTGGTTGTTTAGACCATGCGTTGGACTAATGCGTTAATTGCTTCTCCGCGGTAGCCTGCTTCGCCACCTGCTTTGAAGCCTTTTTTGGTTTTGCCTTTGTAGCCTTTGCTTGGCGGATGCAGTCGGAAACGTGCTTGTATATCTGGAAGTTTGCCGTATTGCACTTTGCAGGTGACTATTGCTTCTGCGAGGTCCGCGAAAGATTTGTAGCCTATTTTTGTAAGATATTCTTCAGTTAGTTTTTTGTCGCCTGCAAGGAGCGCGCGTTTTTGTAGCATCATAGTCACGGTTTCTGTTGTGGGTTCCCCGTAGGTAACGTAGCTGTTTACGCGTTGAAGCATACCTTTGTAGGAGGGTCGGCTGTCGATTATGACAGCGTGATTAGTGTGGTTTAGATTGAGTAGGTCAAGGGTTTCTCTGGCTTCGCGCTGGGCACTAACGAGTCCACGGATTCGTACTACGACGAGAGGTTTGCATTCTTCTATTTTCTGCGCCATTTTACTTCACCCAGTCCACTGTGGTAATCAAATTATAAGTCTTCCTTAATCCGTCGAAGATTGCGCATGCGTAAGAGGGCACTGTTCTTGTGGAGCCGAAGCTTCGCATCCAAAGGTCTTTCACACCAGCTAAGCCTAAGATAACTTTTGCGACCTCGCTTGAAACCAAACCTAAACCTCTTGGCCCTGGAACGATGATTACACGAACACCGCCACATTTACCTTCAACTTCGAATGGCACTGAATGTGGTTTACCGCAGCCACATTCCCAACTTCCGCATCCTCGTTTAACTGGGATGATGTTTAGGCGGGCGTTTACTGCGGCTTTTTCAATGGCGTTTCTTACTTGGCTAGCTTTTCCGCTACCTAATCCAATGTAGCCGTCTCGGTTGCCAACTGCGACGATGGCTTTGAAACGTGATTTTTCGCCTGCGTCAGTTTGCTTCTGAACTAAGTTAACGTTTATGACTTCCTCTTGCAAGTCAGGAATCAACGAGTCGACGATTTGGGATTCGGAGATTTTTATGCCAGATAAGAAGACGTCTTCGATGCTAGTTATTTTGCCTTCCTGAATCATCTTGCCAAGCCGGGTTTTGGGTATCCAAGCTTCTAAGTTAGTTGTCCGCTTTTCTCTTTCGTTTCGGTTTCTACTACTCATGCTTTCTTTCCACCTTTCTTAGCTGTAGCCTTTTCTTTGGGTGCAGCTTCTTTTGGTGCTTTTGCCTCTTTTTCTTTTGGAGCAGCTTTTTCTTTGGTAACTTTTTCCTTTGGTGCTTTCTCTTTGGCTACTTTCGCTTTTGGTGCAGCTTTTGCTTTAACAGGTGTTACTTCTGCTGGTTTTTCTTCTTTAGCCTTAACTGGAGTTTTTTCTTTTTGGGCTGGTGCTGCTGTTTTAACTGCTGCTTTTGTAGCTTTCTCTTTTGAGGCCGCTTTTGGTGCAACAGCCGCTACGGCTATTTTAGCACTTTTAGACCCAGATAAAATGTCAGCTTTGACTTTGATGAAGTGTTCCGCGATTTTTTCTGGAGCTACACCTTGCGCGTTGTACTGTGAGAATTTGGCTGTGTATTCTTCGGAGCCGACGCCTAAGGTTTTTGCGTATTTGGCTATGTGTTCGCCTTTCATACGTTCTTTAACGATTTTATCTTCACCGTGAGGAACTTGAACTCCAGAGTCGACAACGCCGCTTAAGACAGCGAAGATTTTTGAGCCTTTCGTTGGCGAAACCAAGCCGATGTCCAAGATTGCTTCTTTTATGCCTGCAGTTTTAGCTTTCACACCGCAAAGCAAACCTGTTAGGTAAGCGGCGGGGATGTTGCCTGTGGGAGCTCTCCATCCGTAAGATTTTATGAGTTCGCGGCTGTTGGCTGATGCTAAAACCTCATCTCCATGGGGCTTAGCAATGATTATTTGTACTTCAACGTTTTTGAGTGACGCCCTTGTGACAAGCCTTGGCTTTCTGGATGTAACCAGTGCCTTGCGGGCTTGGTAATCGGTTTTTCCTTCACGCCTACGTCGTAGTTGTACTCGGTAATTTGCTTTTTTTGCCATCTAACGTTTCCTCCATAAATCATGCGCTTTCAAATTGCGTTCTAAATCAGCAATAGACTCAAACCTGCCGCTGCCTGCCATCCTGTAATATTGGGTGTAGGTTTCGTCAGTTATGACTTTTCTTGCTTTCAAATCTCTAAGCTTGCGCCGTAGAGAACGAATTTTTATCATCCAAACTTCTTTCTTGGTAACCTTCGAGTGGCTAGCGCCTTTTAGGCTTCCTGGACCACTGCGTCTGCCCTTGAGTTTTTTGGCTCGAATAACCTTTGCGCGGGATCTGCTTACTCCTTGTTGGGGCAATGTAACGATTATTTTCTCGTGAATCAGCTTTCTAACCTCTTCACGTGTAATTGCGCCTTCAACATCATCCATACGCTCGGGATTAATCCAAACACGGTTTTGCCCAATCTTGAGGATTTGAGCAGCTAAACGTCTTTGTCCGCTTAAGTCAGTCATTGTTTCTTATCTCCCTTCTTGGCTTTAGGTTTAGTTTTGGGTGCTTTCTTTTTGATTTCTTTCTTTGGCTTCTTCTCTTCCTTTGAGGCGTCTTTCTCTGCAGCTTCTGCCTCTGGTGCTTCACCCTCAGCGACTTCCTCGGTTGTCTCTTCTTCAGTTTCATTAGAAACTTTGAGATTCAAAATTTTAATATTAAGATTCTTGGCTTCTGCAATGATTCCAGCGCGTTTTCGTTTGCCGACTGTGTGAGAGATGCGTGCAGCTTGAGTGTTAGGGTCGATATTGGATAAGCCCTCTACATTGAAAATTATGACTTCGCGGTATCCGGATGGATGGAGGAATCGGGCGATTTTTGGTCCCTTGTAACCCATACTGGGTCCTGGTGGCCACCCTTTGATTTTTCGGCGTATCTTGTTGTCTAAGCCGCGTGGTTTTCTCCAGCTTATGCTGAAGCGGTCGTATTTCCAGCTTTCGGCTCTTACGAATTTGGGTTTCTTGTTCCTTGCGCGCGCTCTAAGTTTGAGTGCTTCGCGTGATGGGGAAGGTTTCTTTTCAGTCATTATGCCATTCCTTCGTTTCTTTCATATACGTATATGCCGTCGAGGAAAACTCTCGGGTCTTTATTTCGGACCCGTGTTGCCTGTTCAATGTTGGCGGCGGTTTGGCTGACTTCTTCCAAGTTTGCGCCTTCAACAATGATGTCGTCAGGTTCAATTTTCACTTTGACGCTACCGATTAATTTTATCCTGCGAGGTCTACGTTCACCTGTAAAGTTTTCAATTAAGACGGATTTGTCCTGAAGCTTTACAGAAATGGGAAAGTGGGAGAATACTATTTTGAGTTTGTATTGATAGCCTTTTGTTACGCCGGTTATCATGTTATTGATGTGGGAATAGATAGTGCCTACCAGAGCAGCTTCCTTTTTGCGTGGCCATTTAGCTGAGATGCGGACGTTTTTGCCTTCGCCTTCTATTGAAATTGGAGCAAACGAGAAGTCGCGTATTAATGTTCCCTTAGCGCCCTTGACACTGATTTTTTTGCTTTCTAGACTTAGGGTTACGTCATTTGGAACTTGAACAGTTTTAGATATTTCTGGAAGCCGCATAAATTACACTCCTTAATACACGAAGGCTAAGAGCCTTCCTCCAAGATTTTTTCCTTCAGCATCTTTGTGAGCTATTACGCCTTTGGAAGTTGAAACAACCATTATGCCGACATCTCTTGATGGGAGGAACTTCTTTTCCCATTCTTCAAATTCATCGACCTTTACGGCAAAGCGTGGTTTAACTGGACCGCATTTGTTTATTCTACCCAGCAGTTGGACTTTGAATTTTCCTTGGCGTCCATCGTCGATGAACTCGAATTCTCCGATGTAACCGTTAAGCTGCATAATACGTAATACGCGGCCCAAAAGTTTAGAGGCGGGGCTAATTATACATTCGCGCTTGTTGCGTGTTTCATTGTTTTTGATGGTTATCAAACCATTTGTTAAAGTATCCATAGTTTTTCTTTAGCTCCTACTCGTATTTCTTGAACCCTAATTTTGGTGCAGCTTCTCTAAAGCACGTCCTACATAAATATAAATCATAACGTCGAATGACTGGTCCATACGAGCCACATCTAACACATGGGCGTGAACCTTTGCCGTATTTTCTTACTTTCTTAACTTGTTCTTTTCCCATACATTCACTCTCAGTTTTAGACGATTTCGACTCCTAAGGTTTGTTTTATGAAAACAATTGATTCTTCAGGTGTTAACAGGTGCTTTGGACCGATTTTCTTGTTTTGTTTTCTGCGGATTTTGATTCTTTGCCCAGGACGATTAACTGAGACACAGACATCCATTCCAAAGATTCCAATTTCTGGGTCGTATTTTACGCCTGGAATTTCAATGTGTTCTTTTAGACCAAAGGCAAAGTTGCCGCGTTCGTCGAAGGCACGTTTTGCAACCTTGTTATCTACTACAGGCAATATTTTTTTGAGGAAATCTACAGCTTTTTGTTTACGCAAAGTTACGACAACAGCGATTGATTCACCTTCACGTATGCCGAAGTCTCGGATTGTTTTCTTAGCTTTCCTTTTTATTGGTGTCTGACCTGTGATTTCTTTGAGAACGCTGTTTGCTTTTTCGAGTGGTTCGCCTGATTTGCCAACGTTAAGGTTCACTACTACTTTATCGATTCGTGGCTTTAACATTGGATGTTGTTCCCAATTACTAATTAGTGCTTCTTCAGACAACTGCTGATGCCTCCAGTTGAGTTATAAGTGGTTCAGTTTCGCCAATTGAGAAGATGAAGTCAAGGATTGTTTGGCAACGTTTACCTTCTGAGTCTTCGATGACTACTAGGGCTTGGCGACGTTTTTTAGCTTCCGTCTTTTCAATTTCGACTATTTTGCCCTGTTTGCCGATGTTTTTTCCGCCCGTAATTACGGCCAAGTTTCCTTCCTTTGTTTTTAGGGTTTGGACAACTTGTTTCTCGGGGCAGGTTACTTTTAGGATGTCAAAGCTTTCATAGGTTACTTCTTGGGGATTTTTAGGATCAGCTACTTTTATGAGCATGTTTGAACCGTCATGGAGCGCGATTTGGACACCGTTGTGAACTGCGGTTTTGTCTTCAACTCTAAGGAGTGTGGTGTTAGATTCTTCTTTACTAATAGGGGCTAAAATTAATCCTTTGTGTGATGGCATTACACGGTAGTATTTGTCCATTTCAGGCATTGAGACAATATCCATTAATCCGACCGGAGAATCGTCTTTTTTACGGATTTTGCCGTTGACTAATACCTTGCCTTGAACAAGGATCAATTGGCCTTCTTTGCGTGTTTGTGCAACATTAAGGATGTCCCGTAGAACTAATGTTAAAGGTAAACACTCATTGAGTGAATGTGAACCTGACGAGGGCTTTACAACCCACGGCAATTCTTTTCTGTGAATTGGCCAGAATGCTGGCGCTGGCTTACGTTTCAGCCTTGCAGTTTTTCCTTTTTTACCCATTTTTTATTGTTCTCCTTGAGTTTTTTTAGGTGATTTCTTAGACTTTGCCTTTGGCGCGGTTTCTTTTTCCTCTGTTTTTTTTGCAGTTGGCACCTTCTTTGCTACAGTAGGCGTTACTGCTTTTTTGGCGATAGGTTTCTTTACAGGTGCTTCTGTTGTCATCTCTGATGCTGGCTCTTTTGCAATTTTAGGTGCTGCTTCTTCTTTAACTTCAGTTTTTGTTTCAGCTGGAGCTTTTTCGACTTTCTTTGCTGGCTTAGCTTTCGGTTTTTCTTGTTTAGCTGGAGCTTCTATCGCTTTCTTTCTTTCAAGAATATTTTTTCGCCATTTATCGTCCAAGTTGAGGTTGCGTATTTCAACTTTGGATGGGTGAATGGGGAGGAAGATGTTCGTTCCGTCTACTTTTTCGCGTGTTAATCCTTCAATGTAAATGCGAAATGCTTTTAGGTCAACTCGGGAAACTTTGCCTTCAAATCCCTTATTATCGCCGCGTTTTATGAGGATGGTGTCGCCTCTTCTTACTGGAAGAGTCTTTGCGCCTTTTGATGCAGTTAACTCACGTGATAGGGGTGCTGACATGAGTTTGTGGCGAATGTGAGCGGGAGCGTTAAAGAGCATCTTTCTTTGTTTACCAGGGTTCTTTACACGTTTTGTATTTTGCATTATTCTACACCTACACAATTATGCTGGAGGCACTTGCGATTCTTGGCCATCTTTCAGCTGCCTCTCTTGCTACTGGACCTCGGATTTCAGAACCCTTCATTTCGCCGTCGGGTGTGATAATTACTGCGGCGTTATCTTCAAATTGAATCCAAACCCCGTCAACACGTCGGAAGCATTTCCTCTGGCGGACAATAACGGCTTGGAATATTTTTTTGCGCATGTCGGGTGAGCCTTGACGTACGGAAACGGTTACTTTATCTCCGACTGTCGCTGATGGGTAACGTCTTAGTCTTCCTTTGTAGCCCATAGCTTGGATCAAACGCAAAACCCGTGCGCCTGTGTTATCGGTACATCGTAGTTCAGAGCCTGCTAAGAGTCCACGACTGATTTTTTGTCCGTGAGAAAGCATACCTTTTGCTGTTAATGCTCTCTGCTTCGCCTTCGCCGCACACATATTATCGTTCCTCTCCTAATTTTTCTACAACCACAAATGATACAGTCTTACTGACTGGTCGGCACTCTGCGATTTTTACTCGGTCGCCTTCCTTAACGTCAATGCAGGGTGGATTGTGGGAAGCAATGTGGCCGTGTCTGCGCTCATAGCGAACAAATTTTGAGGAGAACTGAGTAAATTCTCGGTCAACAATAACAGTTTTATCCATCTTTGCAGTGTGAACGACACCTTCCAGGACACGTCCTCGCACAGCTAACTCACCGTGGAATGGACAATTTCGATCGTCACATGTCTTTTTTGGTTGCTTAAAATTCATCGACATATTACCATAACCTCTTTACACCTTTCTTTAGCCTGTCTTCAGACCTGCCAACTAATAGGTTACCGTCAATTTCTACTGTTGTACCATCGCCAAATTTGAAGTCAAAGGTTGCCAAGTCTTTTATGACACTTTTAGGCTGACCTTGATGAATCAAAGTCAATGTGTTTTTGGTTTCTGCAACTACTGGACCAGCTAAACCAAGGTACCCTGCATGAACACTCTGAGCGATTCTTGCTTGAGTACCGATAAACTCATAACGGATAATATCGGGAGTTACTTTCATTAGGAAACAGTCTCCTTAGCTTCTTTCTTAGCCTTTGGGACTTTGGCAGGTTTTGGGGCTTTCTTTTCTTGTTTTACCTCTTTCGCTTCAGCAATTTGCCTAATTCCTAATTTCTTCTCATTTTGAATAGTTAAGATTTGAGCGATGGTTCTGCGCAATTCCCGTATGCGTGTTGGGTTCTCAACAGCACCACCTGCGTTAACCATAGTTCTCATACGAGCTAATTCGATTCGTAAATCGGCAAGCTTTGTTGCTCTATCCTCAGTTGAAAGGGCATTGATTTCCTTTACTCGCATTATTCTTTTGTCTCCTCAGGTTTTGGTTCGTCAACAACTTCTTTTGCTTGCACTTCTGGTTCTGCCTCTGCTTCAGCTTTTGGCTCAACTGCTACAGGTACCGGTGTTGGCGGAGCTTGTTGTTGTGGAGCAACTACTTTTTCTTCTTCTTTTGCTGGCTCAACGATTGTTACTTTATCTGGGAAGTATGCGTCTGGCGGCATGATTTTGACGCGAACGCCGATTATGCCTGGTTTTAGTTGAACGTGGGCTTCGGCTGTTTTCATAGCTCTAAGTGCTGGCTCACCAACTATTGGGAAGTGACCTGCTTTGAATTTTTCAAAGCGTGCTCGTTCGGTGGTAAGTTTTCCGCTAATAACTATTTCTGCACCAAGTGCGCCTGCTTCCATTACCTGGTTTAGTGCCCAGAAACCTGCGCGTCTAAAGTGAACCCCTCGCTCAAGAGCTGAGGCAACGCGGTTAGCGACGACATGAGCGTTGAATTCTGGAACTTCGATTTCTGAAACTGAAATCTGAGGGTTAGCAACTTTAAAGTTGTGCTCTAACGCTGAGGCGAGTTCTTTGATAGTTTCTCCGCCTCTGCCTATAACTAAGCCGGGACGCATAGCGTAGATGACCACGTGTGTGCCGAGTGGTGTTTTGGATAGGTTTACTCCGCCGTATCCTGCGCGTTCAAGCTTTTTCTGTAAAAATTCATCTATTTCTGTTCTTTTGATTGATTCAGTGATGAAACGTTTGACTATGCTCATTTATTGCTCTCCTTGAGTCGGTTTCTCTTCTAGGACTATTTCAACGTGTGTGGTTGTATCAAATTTTGGTGAGGCTCTGCCGTGTGCTCTTGGCATAAAACGCTTAAGTTTAATGCCCTGGTAGGCTGCTGCATGCATAATTCGAAGACGGTCAACGTCTAAGCCTTTGTTTTCTGCATTGGCTTGGGCTGCTTCTATAACATGAAGGATTTGCTCGGCGCATTTTATGGGGAATCTGCCCACGCATCTGCCTTGCATTCCGCCCTTGTGTCCTAGTTTTTTAGTGTACCTTGTATATGGAACTGGTCTTTTCTTGACCATTACGTCGCGCAAAAACTCTTTAGATTGGGATAGATTCATGCCCTTGACAGCTTTACAGACTTCCCGTGCGGCTTTATGGGATACTTTGAGTTCTCTTCCGCTTGCTTTCGCTGTTTTTTCTGGATTGAGCATTTCTTCAATTATTGTGTATCCCCATTTTGGCATTAATATTTCTCCAGTGCGCATTCAAACACGTAAAAGCAATTTATATGGCTTTCCGTATCACAACTAAGATTTTACTCTTAACTGACTAAGTGACATTCCTGCGAAGGAACAATTCGAACGCGTGAGGTGTATAGTTTTGGGATTGCGTTTAACCATTTATACTTTACCTAAAAAACTCTAAAGAAAACAAAATCAACATTACTGACGACAGTTTGTAATAGCTTTATCTGCATTTAAGAACTTAGAAAAACCATAGTTCTTTGCGATGTGTTTATTTTTCACATTTAGGGTAGTCTATTCTAGTAAAAAGTCTCAGGGGACAGCAAATCCATGGATAAAATCGAGAAAATCACAATGTTGCATGGCGCGGGCGGCTCAGTAATGCATGACCTCGTCAAAAACTACATAGTAAAATATTTTGGCGGATTAGGCAACGAAGCCGAGGTTCCATTGGAAGCCATGGATGACGCAGCAGTCATTGGAGACATAGTTTTCAAAAGCGACTCCCACGCCGTTAAACCTATATTCTTCCCAGGCGGTGACATCGGACGCCTATCCATTTCAGGCACTGTTAACGATATTTCGTGCTTGGGCGCGGAGCCTTATGCGTTGGCTTGCGGACTCATCCTGGAGGAGGGTTTGTTGCTGTCGGATTTGGAGCTTATTCTTGGTAGCATGCGGCAGGCCTGCATTGAAGCGGGCGTTGGCATAGTTACGGGTGATACGAAAGTTGTGGAGAAGGGCAGTTTAGGCGGATGTGTTATGAATGTTTCAGGCATCGGCAGGCGAACTCCAGCTCTCGAGAGTAACCTTCAAGTTGTTAGGAAATATCGTGAACTTAAAGCCCGCTGGGCGCTTGATTCTAACCTGGCTGTCGGCGACAAAATCATATTGTCAGGCACTATAGGAGACCATGGTTTGGCGGTGCTTTCGGCACAGCAAGGCTTGAAGTTTGGCAGTGAAATAAAGTCAGATGTGAAGCCGCTTAACCGGATGATTCAAAGTTTGCTGGGCAATGTCGGCGGCGTTGTCGCAATGAAAGATCCCACACGAGGAGGCTTAGCCGACGCCCTAAACGAATGGACCGAAAAATCAAAAATAGGCATCCTAATCCATGAAGACAAGGTTCCAATCCGAAGCGACGTACAAACTGCATGCGAAATGCTTGGCTTAGACCCCTTAGAAATTGGCAATGAGGGCAAAATTATAATTGGCGTTGTTGCCCAAAAAACCGAAGAAGTACTCGTGTTTTTAAAACAGACCAAAGAGGGCAAGGATGCACAAATAATCGGCGAAATCACCGCCGAATTCAAAGGCGTAGCGATGCAAACTTTGGTGGGTGGCAAAAGAATAATCGCAAAACCAGTTGGCGACCCAGTGCCAAGAATCTGTTGACAGACTCAGACAAAGAGAGATTGACTCCAGTTTTCTGCAAATATTAATATTATGACTAGTCGAGTTTAGAGTCGCTTCGGTGACAAAATGCTCTCTCAAATTAGGTCTAAACTAGTAAGGTTTAGGTTTGAGCGTTGGCATATCTTGTTCTTGCTTTTCATAGTTACTTGTGGTTTTTTGCTATTGTATAATTTGGCTTACAAAAGCATACTTTGGGATGAAACTCCTCACCTATATGGGGCACTTCTATTATCGCAAGGACGTATCACGGAATATCTAGGCGTAACGTTTTATCCACCCTTATTTGACTCAATTACAGCCGGCTTCTTTGCGGTTTTCGGTACCAGTTTATGGGCAGGAAGACTGGTCTCCGTAGTTTTTGGGTTGCTTACCCTGGGGGTTTTGTTTAAACTTGCCTCAAAAACCTACGGACACAGAATCGCATTCATATCTTGCATATTCATGGCGACAATGCCCGCGTTTATTTGGCTCTCTAGACTTTCGATTCTGGAGATGGCACTGGAATTTTTCTTTTTGGCGACGTTGCTGCTATTTGTTGAATGGTTGCATACAGGTAAAGACAAAATTATTCTTCTATGCGGGTTACTTTTAGGGTTAGCGTTTTTGACTAAGTATCAAGCGATCGTTGCTGGATTAGTGTTACTTGTTACTTTACCTTTTCTTCTCTACCGAACTAAATTTAAAGCAAAGTTTTCAAGATTCACGCTTTTTATCCTTGCCTCTGGAGCTATGATAATTCCAGTTGTCACAGCAATTTTTATTTCAGGTGGTTTAGGGCAATGGATTAATTTGCTTCAAATCAACGACGCCCAAGCAAATGTGTACAGCGCCAGATTTCCTCAACCAATCTTCTATTTGATGGAAATATCCTTTCCAGGAATGCAGTATGTTCACCCTATTTCTATACTTGTATTTGTTCTTGGGTTGTTGGGGTTGGGCCTGCTTGCTTGGCGAAGAAAACCAGAAGATAAATTTTTCTTGATTTGGTTTATTGTTGTTTACGTTTTCTTCACTTTAATAGCCTCGAGAACTTGGCGTTATGCGATGCCTCTTTTTCCAGTGTTAGCAGTTTCTAGCGCATGTTTTGTTTCAGCCATATATGATAAACTTGAGAAAACTTGGAGATCCTTCAATACAAGCATTCATCGCAAATGGGCGGTCAAGATTCTCGCTGGTTGCCTCATAGTTCTCACGGGAGCTGCCATCGTTTACAGCGTCGTAGACGCGGAAACCTGGGTTGCAAACGAATCAGTTTACATACCTTTGCCTGAAGCCTCCCTATATGTAGCTAAAGGATTAGGCAGCAATGATTCAGTTTTGGTTGTCTGTCCAGTAAATAATCTCAACATTAACGTGGTCCAGTTTTATTTGAATGCTGATAGATCGAGAAATAACTCGGTTTGGCAGTACCCCACTTTGCCGCCCGACTCATATACGCCAAACTTTAACGTTAACGAGTTGGCTGTATTGTGCAAACAAAAAAATGTCAAGTATTTAATGTTGGATGAAAACACAGGTTACGAATACTTCAATTCAACTTTAACTGCTCAAGGAGTATGCAACATGTTAGTTGTAAGTGGCAATTTTACTCACGAAATAACCTTTGGAACTGCGCCGTATAGAATGTTTGTTTTCCAAACGAATATTCCGTAACAATCAGTTAGGCTTGGAAGGCTTCGTTTTTTGCCCAGACGCGGCAAGTACCTTCGCTGCTAACCATGCATGCGCCAACGGGTTTAGCGGGCGTACATTTTTTCATAAAAGAGGGGACATTCTTTGGGCTTGATTTTTCCAATAATTACCAGATGACATTCGCACCCAAAGTTAGTGTCTTTTCCTTCCTTAACATGAACATCGAATTTTTCTCGAGCATCATACTGTTTAAGAGACTCGCGCAGTTGCAATGCGGAGTCGGGTAGCCTGCCAATGCCGCGCCAGTTCCCCGCGGTAACCGTGAAAGCTTGCCTCATCATTTCCAGCGCTTTAGGGTTACCTTCAGGCTTAACAACACGAGAATATTCATTCTCTAGAAAAGCATCGCTTTCGCCGACTTGTTTTAGAAGCATATAAAGCGACATCAACACGTCGTTGGGCTCAAACCCCGCCACAACTGTAGGCATCCGGTAAACTCGAGTAAACAACTCGTAGGGTTTCAAACCGATAATGGCGCTTACATGCCCGGGCGCAATGAATCCGTCAATATGCAAGTCGCCGACACCGAGCAAAAGTTCCATGGCTGGCGGAATCAAGCGATGGGAAACCAGGAAGCTAAAGTTTTTGGGCAAATCACCGAGGGCTTCAAGCGCGGTGATGGGGGCGGTGGTTTCGAAGCCGACGGCGTGAAAAGCAAATTGCTTAGTTGGCTCGTGTTTAGCCATTTCAATGGCGTCTGAAACGGCATATACAATTCTGACATCAGCGCCAGCTGCTTTAGCTTCTAAAAGCGAGGATTGACTTCCTGGCACTCGGAGAAGATCGCCGAAACATGTTATCACCACACCTTTTTGCGCCAACTGCACTGCTTCGTCGATTTCTGCAGCAGGTACGATACAAACTGGGCATCCGGGTCCAGCGATGACCTCAACATTTTGCGGCAATAAACTTCGCAAGCCAAAGTGGGTTATGGTCCATTCATGGGTGCCACAAACATGGCAAAACTTAACTTGCCCCCTTTTGGGCGACACCGCTTTGATTTTTTCGGCTATGCTGTGTGCCAATTCGGAATTTCGGAACCTGAGGTTTTGTGCCATGCTCTCAACTTGCAGTTTATTCTCCAGCAGCGGCTAAAACGTCTTCCCAAAGACTCAGTGTCTCTAAAGCTTCCTTTTCCTCTAAAACCTGAATCGCGTAACCAGCATGAACCAACACGTACTCGCCTACCTTAGCCTCAACTAAAGACACGTTAACGTCGCGCAAAACACCTTGACCAAAATCCACATGGGCTGTTGTGCCGTCAAGGCTCATTATTTTTGCTGGAATGGCTAAACACATAACTAATCAGTCAATAAAAGAGGCTATAAAGGGCGATAAAAACAAATTGGTCTAAAACCCTGAAAAACCAGCGACAACTGCTTGACCAAACGAAATTCCGCCGTCTCCAGCTGGGACAGATTCGTGGACAAAGAACCTCAAACCAGCAGACTCGATGGTTTCCCGCAGGAGCTGGGCAAGGATTTGGTTGCACGCGGCGCCGCCTGAAAAACCCACATTCTTAACGCTTTTCTCATTTGCAGCCTGAATTGCCAGTTTCCCTAAGCCTTTGGCAAGGTAAGCGTGGGCAGAGTAAGCTAAATCTGCAACAGAAAACCTACCCAAACTGTCATAAATTGAACCAACCAAGTAAGAAGTATCCAAAACATCTCCTTGCAGTTGAGGTTCTAGCTTAAAAAGGTCCGTGCCAGCTAAAGCTATAGATTCCAGTTTCATTGCTAATTCCCCCTCGTAAGTGCGCTCAAAACAAATCCCTAAAACTACAGCAACTGCATCCAAAACTCGCCCGCAACTCGTAGTCTCAATAATACCTACACCTTTTTGGAGTTGGCTTAGTATAAGTTTGGCTTCGGGCTCGCCATAAGGCAAATGTTGGCTGTTTTTTGAGAGCCATTCCTCAACGTTTACTCCCACCTTGCCAAGCATTCCAACCGCCACACGCACAGGATATCTACTCGCTAAATCGCCTCCAAGCAACGGTTGAGCCTTCAAATGCCCAAGCCTTTTGAACTCGGCTGATTCACGAGTGCAGAAAAGGACCTCACCGCCCCACGCTTCACCATCAGCACCGTAGCCATAACCATCGCAAACCACGCTGACCGCTTCATCCAAACCGTGTTCCGCCATCAAAGCTGCCGCATGAGCATGGTGATGTTGGACTTGAACCACCAACGAACCATCTGCCTCAGCCATCTCCTTAGCCAAGTTGGTTGTGGTAAACTTGGGATGCAAATCGCAAGCAACCATCTCGCTCTTACAGTTGGTTAAAAGCCGAAGATGATTAGTTGCTTCTTGTAGGAAACTGCGAGTTTCAACGTTTTCGACATCGCCGATATGCTGGCTAATAAAAGCTTTATCATCCAACAGAACACAGGAAGTATTGTTAAGTTCGCCGCCTAAGGCTACAACGCAACGGTTGGATTTTTGTTTAAGCCTTATTGGTGCAGGAGCGTAACCTCGGCTTCGTCTAAGGAAAACTTGGTAGTTGCCATGGACACGCATTACTGAATCGTCACACCGATGTGCAATCTCCCGATTATGAAAGAGGAAATAATCAACAGTGTTGCCCAACGTTTTGAGTGCTTGTACGTTGTCCTTCACGATGGGTTGGTTTGGTGGGTTGGCGCTGGTCATTACGAAGGCTGGGTCACTCACTTGGTCGAAGAGCATATAGTGCAAACCCGTATAGGGCAACATTACGCCGACGTTATGAAGGTGCGGCGCTACCTGTGGCGAAAGGTTGTAACTGAAACTTTTGTTTAACAGCACCACTGGGCGTGAAGGGGAAAGCAGCAGTTCTTTTTCCTTTGAACCCACTTCGGCGAACCCCATTGTTGATTCAAGACTTCTTGCCATGATGACGAAAGGTTTCTCGCATCTATGCTTCGTTGCACGGAGGGTTTGCAAAGGTTTCTCTCTCAATGTTGAAGCTGCAATGTGGAAACCACCGTACCCTTTCACCGCAAGGATATTGCCTTCCGAGAGCAGTTTCCCAGCTTCCCTCACAGGGTCCTTGCTTTGGACTATTTCACCCGTTTTTGTTGTCAAATATGCTTTTGGTCCGCAGGTTGGGCACGCTACGGTTTGCGCATGAAAACGCCTGTTCGCTGGGTCCTCATACTCTTTAAGGCAAAAACCGCAGAGGGGAAACTCTTTCATAGTAGTGTTTTCCCGGTCGTATGGTAGCTTCTTCATGATTGTGAAACGTGGCCCGCAGTCGGTGCAAGTAATAAAAAAGTATTCGTAGCGGGGGTCTTTGGGGTCACGGAGTTCTTTGAGGCATTGATTGCAAATGGCGATGTCAGGAGGTATGATTGAACCGGAAGATTCTGCCTCAGTGGAACTCTTGTAAATTGTGAAGGTTTGGTATTCTTTTCTCCCCGAAATCTCGGTTGATTTAATATCATCGATGGAGGCTAACTGCGGCTTCTCCACCTTTAAATCACGCATAAAACACTTTATGTCCGTCTCGCTGCCCTCAAGTAGGATTTCTACCCCAGCATCCCCTCTATTTCGGACATACCCTGCCAAGCCATTTCGCACCGCTAACCGATAGATGAATGGGCGGAAACCTACACCTTGAACAATACCTGAGACAGTAACTTTTACACGCAAAGACGAAGCCTTAACCTAATTCATGCTCGAGGTTTTCTCTTATACATTTCGAAGCAATTTTTGACAACATTTAAAACAGACAAGCCTCAACAGAAGATGTTTGATGGCACATGAAGGCTCTAACGTTCGCTGTGGCGTTTGTTTTGACAACTGTTTTAGTCATAGCAGGCATAATGCTCTACCCAGAAATCTTGGGAAAAGCAGCAACCAGTAACAACGATTTTGTCTTCGGGCTCTTTTTGGGTCCATTTTTTGTTTTACTGATTTTTTCTTGGATAGGCGAAAAAGTTGCCTTCAAAGTTTGGAGGAGAAAAAAGATTAATTAAGGTTTTTCTTGGAGCATTCGCTTAAGGACTTTGCCTGCTGAGCTGATGGGCAGTTCTTTTCTGAATTCGACTTCACGGATTGCCTTGTAGGGTGCCAATTTGCCATTGACGAAAAACATTATTTCCTCGGCGGATGCTATCATCCCTTCTTTGAGCACTATGTAGGCTTTCGGAACCTCACCTGCCAATTGGTTGGGTTTGCCCACGACCGCGCAGAATTTTATGGCTGTATGCTCGTAGAGTAGGTCTTCGATTTCTCTTGGGTAGACGCTGTAATCTTTGGTCTTGATTAGGTCTTTTTTACGGTCAGTAATGTAGAAATAACCGTCACCATCCATGCGTGCAATGTCGCCTGTTAAAAGCCACCCGTCCCGCAGTACCAAATCGGTTTCCTCTGGCTTGTTCCAGTACCCCTTCATAACCTGCAATCCTTTCACTGCTAACTCTCCAGTTTCACCTACAGCAAGAACTCTTTCCCCTGTTTCTAAATCAACAATTTTGGCATCGGTGTCTGGCAGCGGGAACCCAATTGAACCAACCCTGACCGTCCGCATCGATTTATCCACAGGAGTACAATGCGTCACCGGCGATGCCTCAGTCAAGCCATACCCTTCCGCAAGGAAGCCTCCTGTAACTTCCATGAACTTCTTTTGGATTTGCGGGGCAAGAGAGGAAGCGCCCGAAATGCAAACCCGAATCGAGGTTAAGTCGTATTTACTAAGGTTCGGATTAACAAGCAATGCTGAATACATGGTTGGGACGCCACAGAAAACTGTAACTTTTTGCGTTTGTAAGGTTTCCAAAACTTTTGTCGGCTCAAATTTTGGCATTAAGACAATATTTGCCGCTAAACTGATGGGTACGGTCATGCTTGTCGTCATTCCATATATGTGGAACAGTGGCAGTGCAGCTATGAAGGTTTCTTGGGCTGCGATACCTTTTATCCAAGCGGCGAATGCAAGAGCGTTTGAAACGAGGTTTGCGTGGGTAAGCATGGCACCTTTCGTTGTCCCTGTTGTACCACCCGTGTATTGGAGTGCTGCCAAGTCTTCAAATGGATTAATCTTAATGTTTGGATATTCGATAGGGCTGTTTTTCAGTAATTGCTTGAAAAACAAAGTGTTTGGAATGTTTGAAGAAGAGATATTTTCGGAACCATAATCGTCCAAACCCGTGATTATTACTTGTTTTAGCTGGGTTTTTTTCCTAACTTTCTCAACAATCGGATACAGCGAATCCAAAGTAACTATGATTTGGGCTCCTGAATCGCTCAGTTGGTACTCCACTTCACGCTCCCGATGTAGAGGACTAATCGTTGTAACAACCGCGCCTGCTTTAAGAACCCCAAAATACGCGATTACAAACTGGGGGATGTTGGGTAGAAAAAGCGCAACGCGGTCGCCTTTGGTTATTTCCAATTTTTCTAAAGCATGGGCAAACTGGTTTGAAAACATATCCAGATGCGAATAATCAATTTTGTTGCCACTAAAAGCTGAAACAAACTTTTGAGGGTATTTTTCTGCGGTTGCTTGCAAGAGCCCATGAAGAGGTATTGCAGGATATTTTATGCTCTTTGGTACATCAGCAGGCCAAAATTTGAACCAAGGCTTATCTTCAGCAACCATCGAACCAAACCAACCCGCCACAAATATGACAAAGCCTATTTAAAAAGTGGTGCCGGGGGCGGGATTCGAGCCCGCGACTTCTGGGTTAAGGCGCTTGGCCCTTTGACTCTCCAGATTATGAGTCTGGCGCCCTAGCCAGGCTAGGCTACCCCGGCAGTTAACCACCAATTTTTTTAGCCGTGTCTTTTTAGACTGTTTTCCTTCATTTAAACCTTATAGCTTTTTTTGGCATATCCAAGGGTTCTGGGTAGCCTTCGTCGATGACTGGGCAGTTTGAAGGAATTATTTTGGATTCACGGCTTCGAGGGCTTTGCTTTTTCGCCAGTAGAAGATGGCAATCACCGCTGCGATTACCGTTATGGCGGCTGCAAATGCAATTGTGATGTTGGTGGTCAGAGAGTTGGTTGAGGGAGGTGTGTTTGTCGGAGGCATTGGCGTCGGGGTTGCGACTGGAGTAGGAGTAATGATAGGCGTTGAGGTTGGGCTTAAGGTTGGAAGTATTGTAAGAAAGGGGGTTGGAGTTGCAATAGGAGTGGGTGCTGGGGTTGGGGTCGGGATTACGAAGCTTCCCGAGGATGGATTGTTCATCATTGCAATTCGGTAGATGTAGCATCCTGCCGGAAAAGTGAAGGTTTTAACAACTTGTCCCGCAGGGTTCACTTCAACCAGAACGGCCCCAGTATCGTTGAAGTTCCAGGGCGAATTCTGGGGAAACTGATGTGTTGGGTCGCCGAAGTCGCCTATGAAGTCGCCGTTTGGCAAAAGCACGTTACCGCCTGCATACGAATTCCAGTACTGCGTTGGGGCTTTCCAGCTCCAGTTCACCTTGGCAGTCATGCTTGTTTCGTTTAATGTGAGTTCGATTAGTCTGCTTTTGCAGTCGTTGGGGTTGGTGATGTTGTTGTAGTCGTTGTCAAACATGGTAAAGACGTTTGGGGCTACCTGCTTTGTGTTGTGGCTATGGTACCAAAGGCTCGTAACTGGGGTGCCGCTATCGCCGAGGAGAGTAAAGTTGCCGAATTGGCCGCATGCCCAAGCAACATTGCCTGTAACCTGGTCAATCTTGTAGAAGGTGTTGGTGCAACGGAGGTTGAGGTATACGATGCTGTTGTTGTAGTCCCAGTCGATGGAGTTTGCATGGGAGAAATCTATCTGGGGTGACCCGTTAAACACAGTTGTTTCGTTGAAAGTGGAGGCTTCGCTTAGCGGTATGTGATCATAGACATCCCAGTTCCAAAGGACGTTGCCGTTCGCATCTACCTGCAAAATCTTGTCGAAAAGATACGAGTTGTTGCCAATAGCTCTTGAGTAGCTCTGTAAAGTTAGGAAGGTGTTGTTGGCTGGATTGTATTGGAGGTCATGGTGGCTTATGACGTTCGGGAAATCTGTGGTTGCGCCAGTCGCCAAGTTCCAGATATGTGTAGCGTACGTTGGGGCGGTGCCTGCTCCGCCGGCTTGGGGCTCACCTTGAAAAAACAAGGTATTTGGCGCAATCTCGTATGCAACCCCATAAGTCGTGGAAGACGAACGTAAATCCAGCACGTTACCGTTAGTGTCCATAACCACCATGTAATCGCCAACTCCGCCAGCAACTGCAGCGTTAGTTATTGACAAGTCAAAAACCAGCGCGCCATCCCAAGCAGTCCCAGTAGTAGTGATTGCACAGGGTAGGGCAAAGTTGCTCGTTTGAGAATTAGTTATAGGGAAGAAAACAATTATCATTATACATAGTCCAGCCGCTAATGCAGTGAAAAATATTTTTTTGTTCCTAGTAAAATTAAACACTATACTCCGCTTCCATTTTTCACTGCGGGCTTACTTAAATCAACTTATAAGTATTCTGTTTGCGATATTAAGTTTTCACCGCCAGAGCCTGACTTGTACGTGTCATACGTTTTGTTCCAAGTTAAGTTTTGGACGACCACCTGTGGGTTACATCCACTCAACTCTTTCTGGACTTAACCTTAAGTTTCGAGTACGTGTATACTCCAAAGGCGACTACAACAATTGCGATGGCTGCAGCATAAATTGCTAGGTCTAGATTAGCGTCTTGTTTAGGTTCAGAAGTGGGAGCTATTGTTTCTGTAGGAGTGGGGGTCGGTGAAGTGCTGGGTTTTGGTGTAGGTGAAAGTGTAGGAGTTGCAGATGGAGCGGGCAAATGGGTTGGCAAAGGCGTTGGGGTAACCTCGGTTCCTAAGGTGAAGCTTACGCTACTAATCGATGGACCTCCGCCCATATCTGGAGTAGTACCGGGAGCACCATTGTTGGCGCCATGTTCATCGAACGCGAGAACTTTTACGGTGTGCAAACCCGACTTCAAGCCTGCAGTACTAATGATGTATGAACCCGAAGCCGTGATGGGCCTTGCATAATTCCACGTTAAGACAACATTTCTCTGCAACGTGTTGTCAACGGTAAGCAAGACCACCGCCAAGTTGCCGTCTGCTGCACTAAAATTGACGGTTTTTTGATCCTCTCCAGTATCAGCTATTGTAATCGACGGAGAAGGCAAATTGGACGTGTCATCTAACACTGCTTGGCGATGCTGCACTTCCGCCAGAGGAAGACTAACTTGCAGAGGATAACCATCCAACGCTGGACTAAAACTCAGGTTCCACAGGCCCAGCCCATAGTAAACTGCAGGAGCAACATCGACTTCGTCTCCGTTACGGTTCACGTTGTTATCGTTGGTCGCCAAGAAGATGTATGGGGCGTTCTGGTGGCTGAAGCCGCCCTCGTCGAAGCCATGGTCGGCAGTGATGTAGATTAAGGTTTTCTGGGCTATTCCAAGAGTATTCAGCTTGCCAAGAATCTGCCCAAGCCATTGATCACAAGTTTCAATCGCATTAGAGTACTCCTGAGAGTTCTCACCGAACTGATGACCGATGTGGTCAGGATCGCTAAAGTGGAAGAAACCAAAAAAGTGTTTGTTGACATTGTTTTCGAGGAACTGGAGTGTCAATGGACCGACTACGTCAGCGTATCTATCTTCTGCTAAATCGCCAACGTTTACAACGTCAAGTTGAGAGGGAAGGTTGGAGTACAACGCTTCGTGAGAGTAAACCGCAAATAGACTCGTGTTAGCTGCAGTGCCGGTTAAGTCTTCAATTTCCATCTGGTTAAGCTTCCCCGTTATGAAAGCTGTGGCTATGTTGTTTGAGCCGTAGTAATTCTCAAGTCGCTCTGGAATCGTGTAGTTTCTTGGAACTTTGTTAAACCAGATTGAATTGTCGAAAACGCCTGTTTTCCACCATTTGTAACCCGTTAGAACCTGTGTCCACCCAGCCTTCGTATCCGTGTAATGATCCGACACCGTTACGTTAACTATCTTGCCCGTTTGGATAAACGCACTTAAATTAGGCATCAAACCCGCATTCATCAACTCGAAAAGATGGTTCCTTTGCACGCCATCCCAACCCAGCAAAATCACGTTTGTGTTGTTGCCTGCATCAGCTGTTGGGGCAGAAAACAAGGCTGGACTCGATGCAGCAACCTGGGTTTTTGCAGCATGAACATTTACCCCCATCCAAACGGTACAAATAAGTAATGCCAACAAAAATATACTGACAGGTATGGTTTTCAATTGAGACAACCTTTTCCCTCAATAAACCCTCTTTTCAGGGTACTTATGGCTTTTGCAAAAACATAGTTTTTAGAAACTTTTTAAGATGAAGCAAAAAATCCAATTCTTTCTGTCATAAATTCAATTTTCTAGTTGCATATTTCCACTAAACATACAGAAAAAGCGAAGAAATTCTCCAATATCGAGCGATTATAAAAAGAACTTCAAAAATGCATGTTAGAAAACTTAACTAACATATTCTTTTTGTTTGTCTTGGGTTTCTATTGAGTTTGCTAACAAAGCAGCTTCAAACATGACTTCGTCAACAGAATCAAAAATTTGCTTTACTGCAACTTTCATTTGAGCCAATTTTAAGTCACCAAACTCATCTAACCTTAAATGCGTGCCTGCAAAAAATCAAACGCAAAAATAATTCGAGACTTTTGGTTCGCCTATTTAATTTTCTGTAAAGAATGTTAATATATATATGTGGGTTCGCGGAGACAACAACAAAAAAGAGAGAAAACAAGTTTAAGTCGAAATTCCATGTTGAACACTAATGCGGCAGGTCCAAAATTGACGGTTTTGATGCAATAAAAATATCAAAAACAATTGAAAGGCTTCTTAAAAAAGCAAGTTCAAAAACCCTCTGGCCAACATCGGGTTGATAAGTTTTGTTACAATAAATTTATTGGATTGAAAACCCACCTTTAAGACGGTGACTGAATGTCTTCAGATAACGAGGATACTCCGGAATGGTTCAAAAAACGCCGCAACCCATCCAAAGACCCTTTCAGTAACATAGATGACATGTTCCGTGAAATGGAAAAAATGATGGATGAAGAACTTAAAAACTTCACAGAAAAAGTTCCCAAAGAATATGTTAAAGAACGAAAATTACCAGATGGCAGCACAGTCAAGGAAATGGGACCCTTCGTTTATGGTTACAGCATGAAAATAGGCTCAGACGGCAAACCTGAAATCCAAGAGTTTGGGAACATCAAAAAAGACCTCAAGGGTGCCCCTCAAGTTAAGGATGAAAGGGAACCACTTGTTGACATTATGGAAACCAATGAAGATATCCATGTTGTTGTAGAGCTTCCAGGAGTGGAAAAAACGGACATAAAGCTCCATGGCACGGAAGATTCCCTCACGATTTCCGTTGATACTCCCCAATACAAGTACTTCAAGGAAGCTGGGTTGCCAGTGAAAGTAAGAATTAAAGAAGCAAACTCAACCTACAAAAACGGCGTATTAGAAGTGGTTCTGCCAAAAGCCGATGTTTTAAACAAGCCCAAAGGCGAACCAATCGATATAGACTAAAAGCCTAAAAACTCCACCTTCCCATTTAGTCCTTAGAGTAGCTATTGTCATGACTAACGACAACACGGAAATAGATACGTTAAACGCTATTTGCCGAGAAGCAAAAACAGCAGGCAAACTGTCTGGCGAAGATCTGACAGAGCTCTATGAGCTTTTTGGGTCGAGATTCACAAAAGCACTCGAAGCCCTAAAAGAAGGGCGTGTAAAAAAATACATTTTCAAGCCTAGCGGCAGAACCGTCTGGATAGTGGTGGGCAGGGAGCGCGACTACTTGATTATGCCAGAAGCGGAATTCTGCACTTGCCACGACTTTTACTTCCGTGTCCTCGACAAAAAAGTTCACATGTGTTACCATCTTTTGACGCAGAAAATTGCGGCGAACCTGAGTTGGTTTGAAACGATTGAGGAAAATGACGAGTGCTTTGAGATGTTGATGAATGAGTGGAAAAAAGCTACTGCTTAAATATGAAGACGCTACAACAATAGGGTAAATATACAAGGAGAAACTTCGCATGGACCTAGGCGCATACTTCCAAACCTTACAATACCTCTTAATGGCCTCAGTGTTTGTTGCTCTACTACTCATCTTCCTCTATGCTTACTACAGCAAAGATGAAGAGCAAACTAACAAGTAAAAGACTCTTTTTAAATACTAACCCTTTTACCGTGTCGGTTCATAACCAAAAACAAGACTACACTCACCACAGTCAGAATTACGCTCACAGCTATTAGCCAGCTTGAATAAGTTCCAGCTCCAAAAACAATGGGGATTGGCCCTATCAAGATTACACCGCCAACATTTCCTGAGTTGCCTAAAACCACTGAAGCAACTACTAAAACGGCTACTCCCACAAAAACCAACGTAATTCCTAAGAACAGTAAACCCAGCAGCCTGCCGGATACTCCGATGCCTTCGTCCTCCGTGTCGTCATTCCTTAACATGCCAAGTTACCTCGCCAACCAATAGTCTACAACAATTATTATTAAAACAACAATAGTCAAAACTAAAGCAAGCGTCAACACAGTCTTAACTGATTTTTTGTCGGTTCCAAAAATTATTGGAATTGGACCAATCATAACTACTCCTGCGGCTCGCACCTTACCTTTCTTTTCACCGCTCATAGAAGCTAATACAATCGCTGCAACTGCAAGAATGATTCCAACAATGATCAATGCAATGCCAAGCGAATAAAAAACCGCGAGATCCACCCTTTAGCCTCCAGCGACCAAAGTAACAATGAACCAGCGTTTTAATAAATATAAAGAATAAACCTTCAGAAATGCAAAAAATTAAAAGCTCCAACACTTCTTTATCGTGTCGGCGCAAAATGACCACTCAAGACCTAATCCTACAAATCCAACGACAAAACCCCTTAATCAGCCAAGAGCAAATCCTTGAAAAGCTACAGGCTGAAAGGTCTAAAACAGGTGGTTTGCTGGGTGACGAAACGCTTTTGCGGTTAATTGCGGCTAAATTCGGCGTCCAGGTCCAACAGAACACGATTCAAAACTGCGGAATACTCTTAACGAGCCGCTTGTTTGCAGGGTTATATGATGTTAATGTGGCAGGTCGTTTAATCGCGGTTTTTCCCGCCAAAACCTTTCAGGGCGCTGAAAAATCAGGCAAGTTTGCTACCTTAATGCTTCTGGATACGGAAGGAATTTTGCGGGTGGTATTGTGGAACGAAAAGGCAGAGTTGGTTGAGAGGGGAGAGTTGAAAGCTGGACAAACGGTCAGGTTACTTCATGGCTACACACGCCAAGACCGTTACGGAAAAACCGAGCTACACCTTGGCAATAAAAGCCAAATTGAACAAGAACCCGATGACAAAACAGCCGAGTACCCTTCTCTGGCAAAGTTTGCTTCAAAAATCAATACCTTAATCATCACGTCGGGAAACGTGAACATTTCCGGGACAGTAAAGGAAATTTTAGGCGAAAGCACCTTCATCAAGAGCGACACAAGCGTCGGCACAGTCACACGATTAACTTTAGCAGACGATACAGGTCAAGTCACAGTAGTTTTTTGGAACGAAAAAGCTGCCGAACTTGAAAACACGCTAAAAGCTAACGCACGTTTGCTACTGGTTAACGCAAGGGTGAAAGAAGGGCAGAACGGAGGTTTGGAGGTTCATGTTGACTCAAACACTTTTATCGACTTTCAAACAGCCGCAAAACAGTTTACAAAAATTGCGGCTTTAGCCGAAGATCAAATAGTTAATCTTGAAGGCGTTGTTTGTGCGATGCGTGAAAACAAAGAAGTCACAACGTCCAAAGGCGAAACCGTCAAACTCGCAGTTTTCGACTTAAAAGATAACGACAGCGTTGTACGGGTTTCAGCTTGGAGGGAACATGCTGAAGCGTTGAAGGATTTGAAAATTGGGGATAAAGTGGTTTTGGAAAATGTTTATGTGAAGAAGGGTTTTGGGGGTAAACTGGAGTTGTCTACCCGCTCGGCAACGGTGTCTTCAATTGTTAAGCTAAGCTTTTAGTTTCGCTACTATTGCGTTTGCCATTTCGCTGGTTGTTGCGGCGCCGCCTAAGTCTGCTGTTCGAACTTTGCCTTCTTTTAGCACGGCAATTACGGCGGTTTCGATTTTGTCTGCAGCTTGCTTTTCTCCGAGGTAGTCAAGCATCATTGCGCCAGCCATTATAGTTGCGATTGGGTTAACCCTGTTCATACCAGTGTACTTGGGGGCTGAACCGTGGACCGGTTCAAACATGCCATATGACATTCCAATGTTTGCTCCCGCAGCCAACCCTAAACTGCCTGTAACTTGAGCCGCTTCGTCGCTGAGGATGTCTCCGAAAAGGTTTGTAGTTACCATTACGTCGTAGGCTTCGGGTTTCTTGATTAATTGCATGGTTGCAGCATCAATGTGCAAGTCGTCGACCTCAACATCGGGAAATTTCTGTTGGGCTTCTTTGACGGCATCTTTGAATATGCCATCGGTTATCCGTAGGATGTTGCCTTTGTGCACATATGTTAAGTGTTTTTTTCGTTGAGATGCCAATTTGAAGGCGAACTCGGCGATTTTCAGTGAGGCGTCATGGGTAATTATTCTCAGTGCGACTCCAACGCCTGGAGCTAAAAGAGATTCTGCGCCCGAATACAACCCTTCTGTGTTCTCCCTTACAACGATTAAGTCGATGTTTGGTTTGAGGGATTCAACGCTTGGAAAACTCTTGCAGGGACGCACATTTGCGTAAAGGTTGAACATTCGCCGCAACGTAACGGCTACACTTACAGGTGCTCCTGCTTCCTCAGGTGTGGTCATGGGTCCTTTGAGGCAAGCATCGGTTTTTTTGATTAACTCGATAGTTTCTTTTGGTAAGTTCGTTCCATGTTGGGCTATGCAGTGATATCCTGCTTCGCCATAGAGAAAGTTTAGTTTGAATGTGGATTTTGCTTGGATTGCCTCAAGGACCTGCACGGTTGCCTCTGTAACTTCGGGTCCTATGCCGTCGCCTTTGAGCGTAGCTATATTGTAAGTTTTACTCATTCAGGTTGCCTTCTGGTTTTTGTTAGTATGTGTTTTTGCTTATCAGCATTCCTGTTGCCTTTAACTTTCTGAGCCAAGAATTCACTAAATTTTGTTTTCTTGTTCAGTGTAAAGTTGCCTAAAGTTCCGATATTTCTTAACGTCATCATTTTCTTTATAGCGCCTCATTGTGGCAGCGTTTGTTCTGACTCGCTCCAGTCGTTTCCGACTGTTGAGCCTCTCTGCAAGTTTGACAACGTCGTTTGGCTTGCTAAACCGCTCCAATGTGCCGTCGTCGCGTTTGCGTTCGATTTTTATGCAGTCATTCACCATGCAGTTGAAAACGCAGGCTCCACAGTAAACGCAGAGGTCTTCAGTTACGCCAACTCCGCTTGTGCTCCAGTACAACGCGTTAGTTGGACAAGCCTTAATACACAGTCGACATTGACCACCCACGCAGGTGAATTTGTTGATGTCTATTTTGCCTTCCTTAAAAAGCTCCTTAACACCTGTGGGTTCGAGGAGTTCTTTGCGTCGCTGCCGCTTTTCAGCTTCTTCATCAACCTGTGCACTGGTTTCTTCATCCATCAACTCATATACAGATGGCGGTTTCGACGGCATTTTGTCAGTCACAGGGAAATGATTTGTTTTCAAAATAGGGTTTATGAATTATAATTACTTATCCCACCAAATTTGGACTTATCATTCATATTTCAGGAGATTCCGAACCGTTTAGACTTTCGATAGAAGTGCAATATGCGATGTTAAAAGTTGTATCATCATACTTTATCCAGCCAGCAGTTCATAGCGATCGAATTTCAACATGGTAATTGCAGGTAGTTTCCTTGAAAATCTTCAGCTCTGAACGTGGTAGATGTACGTATATCTGAAGTGTTGTTTTCTTTCAAATAGAAGAAGAAGGACACATTTCCTACAGAATTGCCGTTCTTCTTCTTTCAATCATAGCACATCTGGAAGAACAACAACTGCGTAATTCTACAAAAAGCGTGTTATTGTTCTACCACTGATAATAGCAACCATCATTAAGTCAAGATCTGCCAAAAATGATAACAGTTTCAGCTTAAGCCGTCCATTTTGTTCCCTGTGGGTTTAATAAATTGGCTTTAATTAGAGAGAAGCAAACGGTTTTGAAAAGAGGCACCCCCATGAGCCAACCGCAAACACAAAGTAAACCAAACCAAAGTTCTACACCGCATAGTCGAATAATACTGGCAATCATTGTGCTTGGCACCCTAATGGGTTCCCTAGACAGTACCATAGTGCTGTTAGCTTTTCCAACTATAAATGACAGCCTCCACTCCGACCTCGCCATTTCAATTTGGATAATCTTGGCTTACCTGTTAGTGATCGCTGTTGCAACTACGCAGATGGGCAGAATCGGTGACATTTACGGGCGAAGCAGAATTTTCAACACAGGCTTCATAATCTTTACCGTTGGCTCAGTCCTTTGTGGATTCTCAACCCACATATACCTGCTCATTGCTTTTAGGGTAGTTCAAGCAGCAGGCGGCGCCATTATGCAAGCAACAAGCGGTGCTATAATCGCTGATGTGTTTCCGCCTCAGGTCCGAGGCAGAGCATATGGCTACAATGCTTTAGGATTTACTGCAGGAGCTATGTTGGGAATAGTTTTTGGTGGAATAATAACCACTTTCGTTGGTTGGCAATACATTTTCTTCATAAACATTCCAATAGGTGTAGTAGCAGCGGTGGCCGGTTTCAAGTATATAAAAGACACGCACAAGACGCCGTCGAAACTTAACCTGCCAGGTATGGGGTTACTTGCAATAGCACTCGTTTTGTTGTCTTTGGGATTGGTGAATTTTGCTGCGGAAGGAATCAGCACATCAAGCATCATCTTAGCCATAATAGGTGCTGCGTTGATTCCTGTGTTCTTCTGGTATGACCACCAACTCAAAAACTCCCTGATTGACTATGAAGCCCTCAAAAACAAAATTCTTCGTAACGCAATCCTCTCAGCCTTCTTCCTTAGCATAGGATACTTCGCTGTAGTATTCTTAGTCATAATGTACCTGCAAGGCATAAGGGGACTATCTCCGTTAGATGCTTCACTTTTGCTTGTGCCGGGGTACGTGGCAGGTAGTTTTCTGGGTCCGATAATGGGCAGGCTCAGCGACAAATACGGCTCAAGAGACCTAGCCACTATTGGCGTTTTCTTCTTAGCTCTAGCCATATTAGTTTACTTAACCATGAGTACTACCTCGCCGCTTTGGATTGTCCTAGTCGCCTCAGCGATCTCAGGCGTAGGCACATCAATGTTCTTCCCAGCCAACAATAGCGCGGTCATGGCAAACGCCCGTCAAGGCTCATTTGGCAGCATCTCGGGATTGCTAAGAACGGTGCAGAACATCGGATTGGTGGGAAGCTACGTTTTAGCTATCTCGGTTGCAGCAGCGTCAGTTCCTAGACAGGTCGCGTTTGAAGTCTTCATAGGAACCTCTAGCCTCTCAGGGGGCGTAAGCACTGCGTTCTTAGGAGGAATCCATAACGCATTCTACGCGTCAATAATCATACTGATAATTGCAGCCGTGCTCTCCTATTTTAGAGGAAAAGAAGTCAGGAATCAGCCGGTAAACCCTAAAACCTAATACCGCCAACCCACAAATGTTATAACAGCATATTTACGGCTGGGAAAAAGACGTGGGCAAATTAAAATTCGGCGTATTTCTTCCTTTTTTTTCATTCCAAGCCAAAACGCCGATCGAACAGTTTGAAACCCTCAAAACCATTGTTTTAGATTGCGAACGCTATGGCTACGATTCGGTTTGGATCGACGACCACCTAATGTACAATAGCTGGTCTATCCTCGAATCTTGGACCACCCTGTCAGCTCTCTCCACTTTAACCAGCAAGATACGGTTGGGAACCATGGTTTCCTGCAACCAGCACAGAAACCCTGCTCTGCTTGCCAAATCCGCCGCCACTCTCGACGTCCTATCAAACGGCAGGTTAGAATTCGGCATCGGAGCAGGAGTGCAAGAACTCGAGCACATGGCTTATGGGTTTGGTTTCCCCAAGCTCAGCGAAAGAGTAGAACGTTTGAGCGAAGCTTTAGATGTAATAAAGGGACTTTGGACTCAGAAAAAAACAACCTACAAAGGCAAACATTATTCGGTTAAAAATGCTGTTTGTGAACCCAAGCCCATACAGAAACCTCATCCCCCCATAACTGTCGGCGGAAGCGAAGAAAAAAACACGCTCAAAGTCACTGCAAAATTCTCAGATCGATTTGATTGGGGATACCTGCCCTCCCTCGATGTGTATAAACATAAACTTGAGGTTTTAGAGAACCAATGCAAAGCGGCAGGCAGAGATTTTGGCGAAATTGAGAGGTCTGCTTGGCCAAGCGGACAAATACTCATTGCTGAGAACCAGAATGGGCTCGACGAAAAAATTAAGAAATTAAAGCCGCCAAACGTAAGTCTACGAGATTATATGAAAGGAACTTTGGCTGTTACAGCAAACGAGTGCCGAAATCCCTTACAAGTCTACATCGATTTGGACGCTACTTATTTTATGCTGTACTTTGCAGACTTACCAAACACGGATGGGTTAAAACTGTTCGCCGAAGCCATCGCCAACAAGTTTTAGTTTAGAGGTCCCCGCGGGCGATATGCGATAATTCGTGAACGATAATTTCGTCTAAAGTATGATAGGAGTTTTCCCTCACCAAAATAATGAATTCTGCATCGTCGTTTTTATCGCCGTTAAAAACGCAGGCATCCGTGCCCTTAGTCGAAAGAAGCCTGCCCCACTCCTCAATTTCTCGAAAATCATCCTCAATGCAACGACGTTGTTGAAGAACAGTGTTGAAGTCTTTGTCGCTTAACCTGAATGCTTTAACTTTTGGCAAAGGCTTGCCGCTCAATGTTTTCCATGCAGTCGTAAGACGCCTTTTGGATATGCGCTCAGTTTTCATCTGGACGCCTTCAACCAAAAACATACGAAATCACCAATTATTGTGTTTTTCGTTAGAAGAGACTTACCACTTAAGGCAAGTCGAATTAAAAATCAGGGTTTTTAGCTCTAAAAACGTTTGCGGTAGTCAAGCTACTACCACAACCAAATTAAGTTCAGATGAAAAAGTTAACCCTAAATCGTTTGCAGTAAGAATTGGTACAAAAATAAGGAGGGGCTATTGGTGATTTTTGTTGTTGTAATCTGTTGTTAGCACGTTCATGCCGCTGAGCACCGCTTCCATGCTGGCTTTAACGATGTCTTCCCGCACACCCATGGCTGTAACGGTTCGGTTGCCTTTGCGCATATGCACAAGAACCTCAACCATGGCGTCCGTTCCACCAGTAATAGCCTTAACATTATACTGCTCCAGCGTAATGGGTTCAGTCTCTGCAATAGCATCTTTCACGGCATTTATGGCTGCATCCACGGGGCCAACACCCACAGCCGCACCCCAAACGACTTTCCCATTAAGTTTCAGGCGTACGGAAGCGGTTGAGGTCACTTTGTCGCCACCAACATATGTCATTTCTTCCAACTGAATCGGTTTGTCTCCGCCCAAACCCATTACGGTTTCAGCTATAGCTAGGACATCGGCATCCATGACGGTTTTGCCTTTGTCGCCGAGTTCTTTTATGCGCTGGAAAATCTGTTTGAATTGTGATTCGGTGGGTTTTATGCCCATGTTGTTGAGGTCGGCGCGTATTGCGTTGGAGCCTGAGTGTTTTCCGGCTGCGATGCGTCTTTGGCATCCGACCAGTTCAGGAGCAATCGGCTCATAAGTTAAGGGATTAGCGAGGACACCTTGAGTGTGGATTCCCGATTCATGCGTAAAGGCGTTTTCTCCCACTATGGCTTTGTTGGGTTGCACATGAACGCCTGTTAGGCGTGAAACCAGTTGGGATGTGCCATAAAGCAATTCGGTTTTGATGTTAAGGTCCATCTTGTAGAGAGACCTCAGTGTAATAACTATCTCTTCTAAGGCAGCGTTGCCTGCGCGTTCGCCAAGTCCGTTGATAGTTGAGTGACATTCTTCTGCGCCTGATCCTAAAGCGGCCACAGTGTTGGCTACTGCCATGCCAAAATCATTGTGACAATGCACTGCAACTGGAACTTTTATGGTTTTTTTGAGATTAGAAAAGAACTCTGCTGCACGCTCCGGGGTCAAAATTCCCACAGTGTCGCATGGAACAACCCTGTCCACTCCAGCATCAACTGCTGTCAGAAACACTTTAGTTAAGTATTCGAAGTCTGAGCGGGTTGCGTCTTCAGCTAAAAGCTCAACGGCTAAGCCATGGGCTTTAGCATAAGCTACAAGGTCATGAGTTGCTGTTAGGATTTGCTCACGAGTCTTACGCAGTTTAACCTCTATGTGCAAATCGGAAGTTGGAATAATCATCGCAACGCCTGAAGCTCCACTTTTCAGTACGGCGTCAACGTCGTTTTTAGTGCCTCTTGCTGCACTGAACACTTGTGCCCGAAGACCCTGCTTAGCAATTAGGGCAACAGATTCCATTTCGCCTTCCGAAACCGCTGCGAACCCGGCCTCGATAAAATCGACGCCAAGCTCATCCAGCCTCTGGGCTATGCGCAGTTTATTTTCAGGTACAAGAGAGACTCCGGGTGTTTGTTCACCATCACGCAGGGTGGTGTCTAAAAACTTTATAGACTTAGGGAAGTGGTTGAATAAAGCAATACCCCATTTAAATCACATTCATTTTCAAGGGGTCAAGCTTAAATATAAAATTATTGGTGACAATAGAGTGCACAGAGGCAAAATGTATGCGTAGTGACCAGATTAAGAAAGGAACTGAGAAAGCTCCTCATCGAGCGCTCCTAAAATCGTTGGGTTTAGAAGACAATGACATAGCAAAGCCGTTAATTGGTATAGCTAATAGTTACACAAACATCGTTCCCGGACACATTCATCTCCGCACCATTGGAGAAGCCGTAAAAGAAGGCATATTAGCTGCTGGCGGTACACCGTTTGAATTCAGCACTATTGCCGTTTGCGATGGCATCGCCATGGGACACGAAGGAATGCGGTACTCCTTGCCTTCACGCGAAATAATCGCTGATTCGGTAGAGATTATGCTTCAAGCTCACAGTTTAGACGGATTGGTTATGATTTCGAACTGCGACAAAATTACTCCAGGCATGCTTATGGCAGCTGCCCGAGTGAACATCCCCGCCATCATGGTTACAGGTGGACCAATGGCGGCAGGACGCCACCGCGGTAAAAAAATCAGTTACTCCTCAATGCCAGAAGCGCTCGGTCAGGTCGCTGCTGGAAAGATGACGGAAGGAGAACTATGCGAGCTGGAAGAAAACGCCTGCCCCGGATGCGGTAGTTGCAGCGGCATGTTCACCGCCAACACTATGGCGTGTTTAACTGAAGCGTTGGGTATGTCTTTGCCCTACTGTGCAACTTCTCTTGCGAACAGCGCGTTCAAAGTGCGGTTAGCTAGAGCCACAGGCAAACAAATCCTCAAACTAATCAAAGACGACCTCAAACCCTCACAGATTTTAACCAAGGAAGCCTTCGAAAACGCCATCGCAGTCGACATGGCACTTGGCGGTTCAACCAATACTACTCTGCACTTACCAGCCATCGCTAAAGAAGCAGGCTTAACCCTTCCGCTCTCAAGATTCGATGAAATCGGCCGAAAAGTCCCCCACCTATGTAGCATGATTCCGAGTGGAACGTATGCAATTGAAGACTTAGATGCCGCAGGCGGCGTTCCAGCAGTCATGAACGAACTCAAAACATTACTTAACCTAAAAGTTTCAACGGTCTCAGGAAAAACAGTGGGCGAAAACATCAAAAATGCAGTTGTACTTGACCGAGAAGTCATCCACAGCCTTGCCAACCCTGTTCATAAGGAAGGTGGCATTGCCATCTTAACCGGCAACCTCGCGCCTAAAGGATCAGTAATTAAAACCGCAGGAGTCTCACCAAAGATGCAGAAGCACACGGGCCCGGCAAAAGTCTACGATTCAGAAAAGGAAGCTCTAATAGCTATCCGCGGCAACCAAATCAAAGCTGGTGACGTGGTCGTCATTCGCTATGAGGGACCGAGGGGTGGACCTGGAATGCCTGAAATGCTGTTTCCAACCGCCACAATCGCAGGCATGGGCCTCAGCGAAAGTGTTGCATTAATCACGGATGGACGCTTCTCAGGTGCTACTCGTGGAGGCAGCATAGGACATGTTGCTCCAGAAGCCTTCGACGGCGGACCAATTGGAGTCCTAAAAAACGGTGACATAATAACCATCGACATTCCAAACCGCGTACTAAAAGTGGAACTTTCCGACAAAGAACTCAAAACCCGCCTAGCTGCCTGGAAGCCAAGAGAACCCAAAATCAAAAAGGGAATCCTATCCCGCTACAATCCAGCGCCAACCGAATAAAACTTGAAAAGTCAAACTATCAAGTTGGCTGCAACAAAAGAGCCAAGCAATTAAGCACGCTAACTGAAAATCGAAAATTCTTTTTTTTAAATTTTTTATTTGTTAAACAACATTTTTGGGTAATGAAGCATAAAACTTAGCGGTTGTTGTTTCACGGTTGTAACAACATTGCCTTATATCAAATCTTATCGTTAGAAGGTTAAGAAGCAAACTACTAAGAGCCAAGTTGGGCGGGTCTGGCGGCTAACAAAGGAGGAGGCTTATTCCGCTATTTTTGCTCTCACCGATGTTAACCCATGGCTAAATCCGCTTAATTAACTACTTTTCCCCCTTTAAACCCAATTTGATAGATTTTTATTGCAGAAATATTCAGTAAGAAGTTCTAAAAGTAAAGGGTCACTAACAGTCTTATTACTTTGTCAAGTAATTATTCTTTACCAATTGCAAGGTTTATTCGTAAACCGTAAACTTTTTATTTGCACGACTAGTTCTTTTTAAAGAACGTGGAGTTAAAAGAGGCAAGAACATGAGGGATCGTCACCTCAATAGTTGGGATCGTCGGGTACAACTTTTCTAATTCATGCAGATTACCCTCTAAATACACCACTAAAAAATTCTCGCAAACAAAAATCCTAGACGACAGTATAGTTGTTAAATCAAATCATTGGAGACTGAATTGAAAATGGCAAAAATGTCTGGTGCACAAGCACTCTTAGAATCCCTTGAACATCAAAAAGTTGAAGTTATATTCGGCATATTAGGCGGCGCAATCCTCCCAGTATACGATGCGTTATGCGGCAACAAGAAAATCCGTCACATCCTTGCGCGACATGAGCAATGTGCAGCACATGAAGCTGAAGGCTACGCAAGAGCCAGCGGAAGAACAGGCGTATGCATGGCAACCAGTGGACCAGGAGCAACTAACCTAGTCACAGGTATCGCAAACGCCTACATGGATTCCTCTCCGATAATTGCTTTAACCGGACAAATTCCTGCTTCAGGCACCAACACCAGCTACATGATTGGCAGAGATGCCTTCCAAGAAGCAGACATCATAGGCATCACCACAGCCATCACCAAATACAGTTATCAACCCCGAACAGTTACTGAAATTCCTCTAATGGTCAACAACGCCTTCTACATAGCTACCACAGGTAGACCTGGACCTGTCCTGATTGATTTACCAAAGAACGTTCAATCCGGAGTTGCCGATGTCGAATTTACAAATAAAATTGATTTACGCGGCTACAAATTACCAACCGAACCGAATCCAGCAAAAATCAGCGAAGCCTCAGACCTGTTAGCCAAAGCTCAATTCCCAATCATACTGGCAGGAGGCGGCGTCATAACTGCAGGTGCATCAGATGAACTGGTTAAAATGTCAGATTTACTGATGGCTCCAGTTGCCACTACTTTCATGGGAAAAGGTGCATTCCCAGAAAATAACCCATTATCACTGGGAAGCATCGGCATGCATGGAAACCCTGCAGCGAACAAGCTAATGGGTGAAGCAGATGTATTGCTGGCTGTTGGAACAAGGTTTTCTGACCGCGCCACCGCAAACCTAAACAGCTTCGCCCCAAACGCCAAAAAAATTCACGTAGACATCGACAACGCAGAAATTAACAAGAACATCGAAATTGACGTCCCCATCGTTGCAGACGCTAAAGTTACGATGAAGATGCTTTACGCTGCGGTCTCGCAGAAGCTCCAGAAGGGCGAAGGTAAAACATGGACAAAACGAGTGAAAGAAGCTAAAGAACAACTAAGTCCGCTGCTAAAAGAGTTGCCAAAAGACCTGATGCCTAAAGCATTGCTGATCGAGCTGAGGAAGCTTTTGCAAGAAAACGCCATAGTTACCACGGAAGTGGGGCAAAACCAAATGTGGTCAGCTCTATATTTCCAAGCATTAAAACCGAGAACGTTCATCAGTTCAGGCGGACTTGGAACCATGGGATTTGGTTTTCCAGCAGCAATAGGCGCTAAAGTCGCGTGCCCAGACCGCCCTGTCGTGGACATTGCAGGCGATGGCAGCTTCATAATGTCCGAACAGGAACTAGCATGCTCAGTTACTGAGAACATCCCTGTCACTGTCATAGTGCTGAACAACTCAATCCTTGGCATGGTGGCTCAATGGCAAAGAATGCTCTACAAACGCCGATACATGGCCGTTCATTTGGGCAAATCTCCAGACTTCGTTAAGTTGGCAGAAGCTTACGGAGCACAAGGCTTACGCGCGACATCTATCGAGGAGTTCCACAAAGCAGTTAAGACAGCACTATCTAGTAAAGTAACAACGGTAATCGATGTGCCTATTGGCTCGGAGACCGATGTGGTTCCCTTTGTGCCTCCAGGCTGCGGTTTACCACAACAAATAGGTGACTACTAATGGAAACAGCAAAAAACAAAGTAATCAGCATCCTTGTCGAAAACAAACCAGGAGTACTCCACACTATAGCGAACCTGTTTCGTCGAAGAAACTTTAACATCGAAAGCATCACTGTCGGACCCACTCAAGAACCAGATACGTCTCGCATGACCATCACTATCAATGGAGACGAAAAAACAATCGACCAAGTAGTCAAACAAGTCGCAAAACAAATTGATGTCCTCAAAGTCAGCGAACTCTCACAAGGTAACTTTGTCATGCGCGAACTCGCTTTGACAAAAGTTAATGTGCCCAGCTCCAAAGAAAGAAGCGACATCATTAACTGTGTAGACGTCTTCCGCGGTAGAATCATCGATGTCTCAACCGACAGTTTAACCGTTGAAATCACAGGAACCCCCGACAAAATAGACGCCTTCCTCAACCTCATGAAAACCTTCGGAATCATAGAACTCGCCAGAACAGGCATAACAGCCCTAGCCCGAGGCGCAAAATCGATAAGAATCGACGAATAAACAGCATCGATAAAGCGGAAATACTTAATTGCTTGTTCTTTAAAACTCCCATTTGTCTTAGTAATATTTAGGTTAATTCAAAGGTAAGAGAAACTATGAACATTACAGAAAAAATCTTAGCTAAGGCTTCAGGAAAAAAAGCTGTGCATCCAGGCGAAATTGTTGACGCAAACGTCGACATGGTCATGATACATGACTTAACTGGACCGTTAGCGGTTGAAGCCTTCAAAAAAATAGGCTCTCAAAAAGTTTGGAATAACAAAAAAGTAGTGGTAATTCTGGACCATCAGGTTCCAGCAGAATCAGTAAAAGCAGCAGAACTTCACAAAACCATGAGACAATTCGCCAAAGACCAAAACGTCACCTTCTACGACGTAGGCAGAGGCGGAATATGCCACCAAGTTATGCCCGAAAAAGGACACGTAACACCAGGCAACGTAATCGTTGGCGCAGACAGCCACACCTGCACTTACGGAGCATTCGGCGCATTCGCCACAGGCATTGGCTCAACCGAAGCAGCAGCAGTTATGGCGACAGGAAAAATCTGGTTCAAAGTACCCCCAACAATCAAAGTTAACGTTAAAGGCACATTCCAAAAGTACGTTACACCCAAAAGATCTAATCTTGAATGTAATCGGCAACTTAGGTGTAGATGGCGCTATATACAAAGCGGCGGAGTTCACAGGTCCAGCAATTAAAAAAATGAGCGTTGCTGGAAGAATGACCGTGTGCAACATGGCAGTTGAGATGGGTGCTAAAAACGGGATAATCGCACCTGATGAAACCACAAGCAAATTCTTAGAGGGCAGAGTCAAAAACTTACCTGCCTTTGAAAACTTGCAAAGCGACAAGGACGCAGTCTACGAGCGCACCGTCGAGTTTGACGTTTCCAAGATGGAACCTCAAGTGGCATGCCCATCATCAGTGGACAATGTGAAACCCATTTCGGAAGTTGGGAACGTGCCAATCGAACAAGCATTCATAGGTTCTTGCACAAATGGCAGGATCGAAGACTTACGCTTAGCCGCAGAAATCATCAAAGGCAAACGCGTCAAAGACGGTGTACGAGCTTTAGTTATTCCTGCGTCCCAAGAAATCTACCGCCAAGCTTTAAACGAGGGCTTAATGGAAATCTTCACTGATGCAGGCGCCATAGTATGCGGTTCCGCATGTGGACCTTGCTTAGGCGGCCACATCGGCTTACTGGCAGCAGGCGAATCATGCGTTAGCAGCAGCAACCGCAACTTCATCGGCAGAATGGGCAGCACCCAAGCCAACGTCTACTTAGCCTCACCCGCAACCGTAGCGGCTTCAGCAATCACAGGCAAATTAACAGACCCCACAAAACTGGAGACAAAACCATGAACAGCAAAATCAAAGCACCAACCATAAAATTCGGCAACAACATAGACACAGACGTCATCCTACCAGGCAAATACCTGATCTTAGTGGACCCCTGCGAATTAGCCAAACATGCATTAGAAAGTTTAGACATCGAATTTGTCAACAAAGCCAAAAAAGGCGTCATATTAGTTGGTGGCAAAAACTTTGGTTGCGGCTCTAGCAGGGAGCAGGCTCCTTTAGCATTGAAGTACTCAGGTGTCAAATGCGTAATCGCTGAATCGTTTGCCCGTATCTTTTTCCGCAATGCCATAAACATCGGTTTACCTGTAATCGAATGCAAATGCATATCAAGCGCAGTGGAAACAGGCGAAGAATTAGTTGTTGACTTTGAGGCGGGCAAAATCGAGAACGTTTCAAACGGCAAAAAATTCCAAGTCGAAAAACTGCCGCCATTCATCCTAGAAATATTGACAGATGGCGGATTAATCGAGAACTTAAAAGGAAAGATGAAAAAATGACAGAATACAAAATATCCTTAATTCCAGGCGACGGCATCGGACCAGAATTAACCGAAGCCACTCTAAAAGTCCTAGACGCAGTCCAGAAAAAATTCGGTGTAAAACTGCAGATTATTGAAGCTGAAGCAGGAGATGTCGCGCTTGAGAGAGTAGGCGCTGCGTTACCAGTGGATACTGTAGAGAAAATTAAGAATTCCCATGCTTGTCTAAAGGGTCCAGTTGGCGAGTCTGCAGCAGATGTAATAGTGAAGCTCAGAGTCATGTTTGACTTGTATGCTAACCTGCGTCCACTGAAAGCTTACCCCAACGTTCCAGTTGCCCATCCAGACATTAACATGATGTTTGTCCGTGAGAATACTGAGGACGTTTACAAGGGCTTAGAATTCACCATAGGCAACGACACAACCCTATGTCTAAGAGTTATCACTCGCAAAAATTGCGAACGCATAGCCAAAAAAGCCTTCGACATCGCACGCCTACGCAATGGCAAAAAGAAAGTCACCGCCATCCACAAAGCAAACGTAATGCGCATAACCGACGGCTTGTTCCGTGATGTTTGCCGAGAAACCGCCAAACAATACCCCGACATCGCATTCAACGAACTCTACGTTGACGCAGCATCCATGCGATTAATCAAGGAACCAGAAATATTCGATGTCTTCTGCACATGCAACATGTTCGGCGACATACTCAGCGATGAAGCAGCTCAACAAATCGGCGGCTTAGGAATGGCTCCAGGTGCAAACGTAGGCGACAACTTTGGATTATTCGAACCCATCCACGGCTCAGCACCCAACCGCACAGGGAAACACACAGCCAACCCAATATCCATGATACTCTCCGCAAAAATGATGCTGGAGTGGCTGGGAGAAAAGTACAGTGACAAGAAATGCTTACAAGCAGGCGCAGCCATAGAGAATGGAGTAGTGTACGCATTGACTAATCGTCAATCTGTTCCAGACTGCGGCGGAACCACCACAACTGTGGGCATGGCAGAAGCAATCGCTGCAGCCTTAACAGTGAAAAGTGGCTGAAAGCATGACAAATAAAAACCCCAAAACCATCCGAATTTTTGACACCACTCTAAGAGACGGGGAACAAACCCCCGGAGTTTCTTTAACTGCAGACGATAAGATTGAGATTGCACGCCAACTCAGCAAACTAGGCGTAGACGTTATCGAAGCGGGTTTTCCAAGTTCTTCTGAAGGCGAAAAAAAAGTTGTCAAAGACATAACTAAGTTAGGGTTAACCTCAGAAATATGCGCATTATCTCGAGCAACAAGAGGCGACATTGACGCGGCATTAGCATGTGATGTTGACTTGGTCCACGTTTTCATTCCGACATCAGCAGTCCAGATGAAGTATGCAGTTAATTTGACAGAAGAGCAAGTTTTGGCTGCCACTATAGATTCAATTTCATACGTAAAGAAACATGGAGTAAAATGTGAGTTTTCACCCATGGATGCCACCCGCTCGGAAATGCCCTTCCTTAAACAAGTCTGTAAAGCTGCACAGGACGCAGGCATGGACAGCCTCAATGTTCCCGATACGGTAGGCATCATGATTCCCAAAACAACAATCAAACTAATTGAAGAATTGAAAACCGTGGTCACTGTGCCCATAAGTACACATTGTCACGACGACTTTGGATTGGCAGTTGCAAACAGCTTAGCGGCGGTTGAAGCAGGCGCAGCCCAAGTACATGTTGCTGTCAATGGCTTAGGCGAACGTGCAGGTAACGCTTCGTTGGAAGAAGTTGTTATGGCGCTAAACATGATTTACAAGTACAAAACAGGCGTCAACACTAGACTACTCTATAGTACTTCCAGAATGGTTGCGTCATTAACAGGCATTAATGTGCAGGCAAACAAAGCAATTGTCGGCGAAAACGCGTTTGCCCACGAATCAGGCATTCACACACGCGGCGTAACCGAGAAACCATTAACTTTTGAACCCATAAACCCAGAGTTAGTCGGACGAACAAGAAAACTTGTTGCTGGAAAACTGGCGGGAACACGCGGAATCAGAGCTGAACTAGAAGAAATAGGCATCAAGCCTACAGAAGAACAAATAAAAGAAATCGTCCAACGCGTCAAAGAATTAGGCGACAAAGGCAAGATGGTTACAGACGCCGATTTGATAGCGTTAACTTCTGCAGTTATGGGCGAGGTGATTGGGGAAGAAAAAATCATCGACTTATGCGATATGGCTGTTGTCACAGGCATCAAAGTTATTCCAACCGCTTCCGTGCGCATAATACTTGATGGCAAAGAATACGTTGCCGCCGAAACCGGCGTGGGACCAGTCGATGCAGTCCTCAAAGCAATCCAAAAATTAACCAGCAACCTCGAAAACATTCGTTTGAGTGAATATCGACTGGAAGCAATAACTGGTGGATCCAATGCAGTTGCTGAAGTTGTTATAAAAGTTGAAGATGAAAAGGGTAACATCGTTAGCGCTCGAGCAGCCCGCGAAGACATCGTTATGGCCAGCGTTGAAGCAATGATAAACGGCATAAACAAACTCTTGATAAAAAATCATCACAAGCAGGGAAACAAAAAGTGACAACCGTAGCCTTCCAAGGCGAACCAGGCGCATACAGCGAAGCGGCAGTTTACCAATTTTTCGGCAAAAAGGTTCAGGCTAAACCTTGTCGAGACTTCCGCGACGTATTCGAAAACGTGAAGCAAAAGGCGGTTGCAGTCTGGTGTGGTCCCAGTGGAGAATTCGCTGGAGGGCAGTATCAATCAGAACTACGACCTCTTCTTCAACTATGATCTTAAAGTCTGTGGAGAAGTTGTTGTAAGAGTAGCACATTGCTTAATCGTAAACAAGGGCACTACTATAGATCAAATCAAAGCGGTCTATTCTCATCCTCAAGCTTTAGCGCAGTGCCGAAACTACCTTGAAAAAATGAAGTGGGAAATAATTCCAGCTTATGACACGGCGGGCAGCGTCAAAATAATCAAAGAACAAAAACTCCTAAATGCCGCAGCCATAGCCAGCCAACGAGCTGCTGAACTCTACGAGATGCAAATCTTAGCCAAAGACATAGCTGACAACAAAGAAAACTATACCCGCTTCTTTGTTTTGTCACAAGAAGATTCACCCCCTACAGGCAAAGACAAAACCAGCATCATCTTTTCAGCCAAACACGAACCCGGCTCACTCTACAATGCACTTGGAGAATTCGCCAAACGAAACATCAACCTGACACGTATCGAATCCAGACCCACCAAAAAAACCGCATGGGAATACAACTTTTACCTTGACTTTGAAGGACATCGGACCGAAGCCAAATGTGCCGAAGCACTCAAAGCATTAGAAAAATATGCAACGTTTATCAAAATCTTAGGTTCGTACCCCAAAGCTACCTATTGAGTTACTTTTTTCCTTTTTTGGGCGGTAGTGACGTAACATACTTTATTGATTTGTCGAGCCACTCTGTGAAAAGTTTATCATTAGAGTAAATGGGTTTGGGGAGAACGACATATCCTTTCATTGCTCTTCCCGGCATGGGCTCAAAGGCAGTTACATCTTTGAAATCCTTCATTATTTCCGCTTTGTCGACTTCGGAGAGCCGCAGAAAAAGTTTGTCGCCGTGAACACCAACAAACATGTTACCGTTAAAAAAGTAGGCGGGGTAACCGAACATTTTTTTATAATCGCAGTTCTTGTCTTTCATTTTTTTGTTAATAAAATCTACAAGCTCAATTGGCGCTTTTTTCCATTCCATAAAAACAGCTCAACTAATAAAAGTAGAAATGGTTACTTGAGTTTTTCTGTAACGGTTTATTTTTCTGTTGATTCCAGCATTTTGTACATGGTTTCATATGATTTTGTGAAGTCGCTGTCGGTTTCCTTGAGCTTCTTTTTCAATTGCTCCATGCGCTCAACGATTGCTTTGGTGTCTTTGTTTTTGATTAGTGTGAGTAGTTCTTGGGCTTTCGTCATAAAGGTATCTTCGATGTTTCCCAGTTCTGGCAAACTCGTTTGTACAGCAGCGTACAGGTCTGGAGTTTCCAGCGCAGTCGCTTCTGCCAGCGTAAACAGCATTCGATAAGTTGTTCCAGCAACTTTCTTAGTTTCAGAAAGATTCTTCTGTTCAAGTAAAGTCTCGCAAGCCACTAAGCCAAGAAAATGTGGCAACCCCAAAACAACCGACATCAATTCGTCGTGTTTTTTGGGAGTCATAATGAAAACGTTTGCCCCTTCCTTCGCAAGCCACTGTTTGTAATGCTCAGCTAGCTCGTTCTCTTCAGAATTTGTAGGAGTAAAAACATAGGCTTTATGGTTAACGCCATTACTTCCTGGACCAAAAACCGGATGCGTCCCCAACACAGCTGCGCCCTTGATGTATTGATGCATGGTTTTGACTGGGGCATCTTTGATTGAGCATATATCCATAACGACCTGACCTTCATGCAGGACGGGGCTGATTGTTTTAACGACTTCCTCAATTGCGTTTATAGATACACAAAGGTAGATTTGGTCAGCGTCCGTCACGGCTTCTTGGAAGTTTGTGGTTAAATCCACAAGCAAATCTTTCAGATTCTCGAGTTTCTGTTTGTTTCGATCAGCCAATACAACATCGTAATCTTTAGCGAGAAAGAATTTGGCGAACCAAACGCCCATTTTTCCCGCGCCGATTACGGCAATCCTCATTTAGCAATTGCCTCGCAGATTTTATTCAGACCTTGTTCGATTTGGTCGTCTGGTGCGGTTAGGGAGATGCGGAAGTGTTCGCGGTAGTCGCCAAACGATGAACCTGGAGCTACAGCAACGCCTTTATCGAGCAGGTTTAACGTGAATTTGTCGCCGTCTAATCCATCAAGTTTGGGGAAGACGTAGAAGGGAGCGTCGGGTTTAGTGAATTTTAGTCCTGCGGCGGAGAGTTTGGTGCTGGCGAGGTCCGCTCGTGTCTTGTATTTGGCTTTGATTGAGGAGGCGATTTGTTTGTGCAGTTCTAAGCCTTTGAGGGCTGCGTCTTGGATAAAGACAGGTACGTTGTTTATGGTGATTTGGTTGAGTTTAGTTATGTTATCGATGAGCATTTTGTTTGCTACTAAGTAGCCGATGCGCCACCCGGTCATGGTGAAGGTTTTTGAGAAGCCGTTTGAGAGTATGTGTTTGCATTCACCGTCGTAGTCGAGAATGCTTTTGGTTTTCACAAAGCTGATTGCGCCGTAAACTTCGTCTGAGAGTATGGTGACGCCTTTTTTGTTTGCTAACTCAACAATGCCGTCAAGGGTTTTGTTGTCTATGACTTTGCTGGTTGGGTTGTTTGGGTTATTGAGAATAATCATTTTAGTTTCTTTGTCAATTAACCCTTCTAGCTTGTCGAGGTCGATTTTCCAGCCATCTGCCATTTCCGTTCGAAGTAACTTAGTTTTGGCGCCGAAGCTTTTTGCGATTAAATCGTAAGCTGTCCAATAAGGTGTGGGAATGATTACGTTGCCGCCGTTTTTGAGCATCAAAAACATGGTGGCGAATATGCCCCATTTTGAACCAGGCGTAATAACGACGTTTTCTGCTTTAACGCCGTGTACCTCGGCGATTTTCTGTCGTAGCTTCAATTCGCCATATGAAGAGGAATACTTGGTTTTTCCAGCTTTCATAGAAGCGTATGCGGCTTCCACGATTTCAGGCGGCGTAGCCATGTCTGGGTCTCCAAGGTTTAATCGAATTATCTTTTTTCCTTCACTTTCCAATTTGAGGGCTTTCTCGTTTATCTCGTAGAGCATACAGTTTGGACTCTCCGTTAAGAGCGCTTTATTCTTGAACGGCACTGCACATATTAACTATTTCGCGGTAAACCCGCTCAATTTGAAATGGATTAAGCCCCAATTTGGTACCTTTTTCACTAATGCGCTTGTAAACATCATTCTCCCTCGACGTATCTTTGATTGGCAAGCCTTGCTTTTTCTTCGCGTCGCCGATTGCCTTACAAATTTTGACTCTTTCGCATAGTGCTGTTAAGATTTGGTCGTCGACTTCGTCCACTTTTTTTCTTAGCTTTGGGATTTCAGCCATGTTTAATGCTCCTTGAGGACTTTGGGTATGTAACCTGAGCGTATCATGTGGTCAGCTAAGGTTATGGCAACTGCTGCTTCGATAGCTGGGACGGCTTTTGGAACTACGCAGGGGTCATGTCTGCCCTTAACGCTTATGGCAGCATCCTGCATCGAGGATAGGTTAACAGTCTTCTGCTCCTTCGCAATCGAAGGCGTTGGTTTAATGGCCACACGCATCGCAACGGTCATGCCGCTGGATAAGCCGCCTAATATTCCACCTGCATTCTCTGTGGAAGTCAAAACTTTGCCGTTCTTTAGTAGGAAAGAGTCGTTGTTCTGTGAACCGGTCATCTCTGCCGCCCTAAAACCAGCACCAAACTCCACGCCCTTCACTGCGGGAACCGCGAATATTGCTTTCGCTAAATCTGCGTCCAACGAGTCAAACAGTGGCTCACCAATTCCTGGAGGCATATTGAGCGCCATACATTCGATAATTCCGCCAAGGCTCTCGCCTTCTTTTCGGGCGTTGATTATTGCTTCCTCCATTTTCTCCGCACACTCTAAATCTGGGCACCTAGTTGCAGCTGCTTTTTTGTTTTTGCGAATTTCTGCAGTGCTGAATTTTTTATCAGTTTTTATTGTGCCTATCGATTGGGTGTAAGCTAAAACGTCAATGTCATATCTGCCAAGCAGTTTTTTGGCTATAGTGCCTGCCATAATGAGTGCTACTGTGACTCTGCCTGAGAAGCGTCCGCCACCTCGGTAGTCGTTGAAGCCGCCATATTTGATTCGGGCTGGGTAATCGGAGTGTCCGGGTCTTGGTAGGTCTTTGATGTCTTCGTAGTCGCTTGAGTTGGTTTCTTTGTTCTCAACCATCACAGCGATGGGAGCGCCAGTTGATAAGCCGTTGAAAATGCCACTTTGAATCTTGGCAACGTCCTTTTCGACTCGTGCAGAAACAATTTTGGGTTCTGGTGGAATTCTGCGGTCAAGTTCCTCTTGAAAATTAGCTTCGGAAAGCGGCAAGCCTGCTGGGCAACCATCAACAACTACGCCAACAACTTTGCCATGGCTCTCGCCAAACGTTGTAACAATGAATTCTTTACCTATCGAATTTCCCGCCAACTAAGTCAACTCCTAATTGTTTTAGATGAACGAAGAACTGTGGATAAGACTTTCTGATGCACTCTGCGTTTTGAATTGTGGTTTCGCCTTCTGCACCTAAAGCGGCAACTGCGCATGCCATAGCGATTCGATGGTCATTATGAGGATCTATAACTGCGCCGTGTAGGGGTGAACCGCCCTCAATTATTAAACCATCATTGTTAACGGTGATTTGTGCACCCATCTTCGTTAATTCAAGGTAAAGCGATTCAAGACGATCAGATTCCTTTAGCCGAAGTCTGTGAGCACCAAAGATGTGGGAAGTACCTTTTGCGTAACATGCCAGAACAGCTATGGCTGGGACAAGGTCAGGAATGTTTTTTGCTTCGACCTCGATGGGTTTGAGTAAGTGGCCAGTGCCTTCAATTTCAACAATGTCGTTGCAGACTTTTCCCTCAACTCCCATGTGCTTGAGGGTGCCCATTATGGCTTTGTCGCCCTGAATGCTACTGTAGTTGAGGTTGTTTAGTTGGATTTTAGAGTTGGTTATTGCTGCGGCGGCAAGAAGAAAAGCAGCGGAGGAGAAATCGCCTGGGACTCTGCCGTCTTTGGGTATGTAGGTTTGGTTTGCGGGGATATGAATGTGATTTTCATGTGCGGGCACTTTAATTTTATGTTCAGCCAGAACTGCTTGAGTCATCTTAACGTAGTCTGCCGATTCCAAAGGGGAAGTTAGCATAATTTCGGTGTCTACCTCAGCCTTTGGGCAAGCAAACATTAAACCAGAAATGAATTGGGAGCTAATATCGCCTGAAATTGATGTTTCGCCCCCAACTATGCCGCTGCCTTCCACAAAAACCGCGTCTTTGCCATCGAGTTTTCCAACATAGGCGTTAGTGCCGAGTTCTTTGAGACTTTTAATTAAGGGTTCTACAGGTCGCTTTTCGATAGAGCCTCTAAATAGCAAAGTGGAAGAATTAGTTGCCAATGCAGCTATGGGAATCATGAAACGAAGTGTAGCTCCCGATTCGCCGCAGTCAATTGGCTCCTTTGAGCCCTTCAGCGTTTTAGCGCCTTCGATTATCCAGCAGTTTTCCGCAACCGTTGTTTTTGCGCCCAAAGATGTGATAGCACGTAACGTGGCTTCTGTGTCCTCGGACAATAGGGGATTAGAAATTTTTGATGTACCATTAGAGAGGGCAGCGGCGATTACCATTCTTTGTGTATAAGACTTAGAGGATGGCGCACAAACTTGACCGTTCAACTTTTCAGTTTTTTTAATTGTTACATCTACCATTTTCTATAGCACCTTGGCTTTCTCACAATTTAATTGCGCCTGCAATATTTCGCCTTCATATTTTTGCAAGGCAACTTTCACCTCATCAATTTTATCGTTTGGGACCACTGCAGAAACAGCGGGCCCTTTGCCACAAAGTCCAGCTGCAACCGCTCCAGCAGCCAACGCATCAATGGCGATTTTGGTGTTAAAACTGGAAGCTGAAGAATAAATTAACCCGTTAAGAGTTAGGGCTTCCCAAACTTTTCCCTCCAAAGCTTTCTCGTAGGCGACTTCCACCAACGGTTTGAGGGTTTTTAGTCTATTTACATTAGAGTCAGCAGTGTACGCTTTTTGGGGCGGCACATGGAAGAGCACCACTAAGTCCTTTGGGAACGGCAACTGCTTGATTATTTCCCGTTTAAAATTATCGGTAATTACTATCCCGCCGAAGTATGAGGCACAAGCGTCATCAAATGCTCCAGTAACGGTGACTTTGGCGTCAAAAGCTGCCTCGACACCCAACTTTACAATCTCGAGGTCGTCAAGGGTTTTGCCAAGAGCTGCCGTAGTTGCGAGTGCTGTGGCGTTTGCTGCTACGCTGCTGCTTTTGAGTCCTCTTGCGATTGGGATGTTTGATAGGGTTTTTATTTTTGCGCCAAAATTCTTCTCTAAACTAAATCTTTGAAGAACTCTTGCCGCGGTTTTTTCTATTAGAAGCGTGCTTTCTTTTGGGTCAGAAACAATCTCCGCTCGGAAAACGCCTGGTTCATTGGTTAATTGAACTTCTGCTCGAGTCCACAAATCAACCCCAAACGCTGCACCTTTCCCCAATGCAATCGCGTTCACGATTGTTGCAGCCCCATGAGCAATAGCTACTGCTTTCCCAGTCAAATTTACACCTTCTGCAAATGATTAAGCGCTGCCTGCCTCATAACTTCAACTGGAGCAGATTTTCCTGTCCAGATTTCAAAGGACGCAGCGCCCTGATAAATCAGCATCTCAACTCCGCTGACCACTTTTGCTCCTGCTGCTTTTGCTTCTTTCGCCAGTTTTGTCTCTATCGGATTATAAACAATATCCAATACCGCTAAATTAGACCTCAAAAGTTTCGGAGCAACAAGGCTTTCTTCAGCTTTCGGTTTCATTCCAACAGATGTAGCGTTGATTAGAATGTCTGAGTCTTGGAGGTTATGCTGGATTTCCTTTGGCGAGAGTGAGCCTGCAACTATTTTTTTATTAGCAGTCTTTTCGAGTAGTTTTGCTAATTCTTGGGCTGGTTTTAGAGTTCGGTTCAAAACGGCGAGTTCATCGGATTCTTTAGCCATCGCGTATGCTATGGCTCTTGCAGATCCGCCTGCGCCCAGCAACAAAACTTTTCTGCCTTTCAGTTCCACACCGTTTTCTCTTAGCGCCTTTAATGCTCCTACGCCGTCTGTGTTGAAGCCGAAAAGTTTGCTTTCCTTGTTTAAGACTGTGTTGACGGAGTTTATGATTTGGGCTGATAAGTCGACTCTGTCTAAAAATTTTAGAATTGCGCTTTTATGCGGCATGGTTACGTTTAATCCGCGAATGTTTAGGGCACGCATACCGTTTACTGCGTTTTCGAGCTCAGCAGGCTTTACCTTGAAGGCTAAAAATGTGGTATCCAGTTTAAGGGCGTTGAACGCTGCATTTTGCATTATTGGGCTTAGAGTGTGTTCTATGGGGTCGCCGATGACTCCACAAACACGTGTTTTTCCCGAGATATCCATTTTATTTTATCCCCAAGAGAGCTGTATGCAGCCCTCATTTCGCTGATGCTCATTTGTCCAGCCGCTGTTTCATTACCTTGTTCAAGTGAAGCGAAAGTAAAAAATGCACCGAAAAGCGGCGATAGGAGCCTTGAGGTTTTGCCGTGTTCGCCCATGCAGAAACATACCAGTTTAGCCTTGCTGGAGGCAAATGAGACAAAGCTCAAAGCAGGAAGGTTGTCTTCGATTTGTTTGGCGGTTGTCACAATTTTGCATATGCTGGCGCCGCTGGCGATCTCCTCGTCAAGAACTTGTCTCCATTGCATGAAACGTTTAGTGCGCCATCGAATTTGTGGTAGGAAACGATTGTTTTGGTGCCCAACTGCTTTAGTTTGCTAATGGTTTCTTTGTGTTTTGGGCTTGACAGGTCAATGTCAACATATTCAAATCCGTTCTTGGCGGCGTTAAGAGGGTTTGTTGCCGCTCAGATTCAGTTCCAGTGAAGAAGCCTTTTTCGCTTTGAAGTTTGTTGGTGGCGATTAAGGGAATTTTTGTGCTTGCTGAAAGGTCGGATAGTCTGCGAGAAATTTCAAAGCAGTCTAGCCTTATTTCGATGAGGTCGGCTTTGGCTTGTTCTGCTTGCTCAATTAGTTTTAATGCTTCTATGTTGTTTTTTGGGAGAATCGAAACGCAGATTCTCGGGGTCACTTTTCTATCACCGTTTCTTCAGGCACAGATATGCCGAAGTGTCTTCCTCCCTTCGCCGCTAAATGCACAAGGACTTCGTCGTTGGGTTTTAGTTCTGTGACGGGTTTAGATGCTTTTGGTGTGACTAGGCGAATGGTTTCTGCGTTTTGAAGGATGGTTTTGATTTTTGTGTCGTCGGCTTGGGCTTCGATTAGGATTAGGGGGCGGAACTCTATTTTGGATCTGCCCACGTTTGTTAATCTGACTTTGCCTTCTCGGTTGACGATTAAAACTTCGTCTCCTGCTTTGAGTTCGGAGAGGTACCGTGTGCTTTGCGTTGAAGTTAAAGTGTAGTGTGATGCTGGTCCAGCGTTCACGCGGAAAGGTCGAGACTGCACGTAGGGGTTCTCGTTTACTTCAGCTTCAACCAAAAAGAAGCCAGCAGACTGGCAACCAACAAGCATGCCTTCGCCGGGACACATCAAATCAACCGTATCGACACAAACTCTTGCTCCTGAACCAATTGGCGTTATGGTTAAAATCTTCGCTGGCGTTAACGCCATCTTTTGCGCTTGTGCTTTAATGATTTTTATGGTTTTTTCCAATTCATTTAGTTTCCCAGTTTTAAGAAGCACTCCGTCAGTTCCCAGTTCAAGTGCTTCCAAAACCACCTTGGCATCCTCTGCTGTATTCACCTCAGCAATTAGGACGCTTTTTCCTCTGCCTTTCGCAATTAAGTTTTCAAGCGGAATCACTCGCCAATCAAGGCAGTTTATTATTACATAGTTAACGCCAAGTTCTGCAGCTTTGGCTGCTCTGTTCTCATCTTCTTTGCCTTGGATGGTTACATGAAGGGCGGTTTTTTTGCCTTCTTTTTTTAGTTGAGTGAGTTTTTTCTCGTTTAAATCCGAAAGAAAAGTTATGTCTAATTTGCCGTTACGATTGCTGGCTTGGTTATTTTCTAAGACTACGTCAGCATTTTCGTGGGCAAGGCTAAGTAAACCCTCTTTTTCTTGAGGCGATGCATTTGGGTCTATTTCTAGCCAGAGTTCTTTCAACGTTTTTCACCGAGAATTTTTAGCGCTTGCTCAACAGATGCGCCTTTGTGAACGATAGCAGAGAGCGCTTTTGAAAGTTGTATTGGACTGTCACATTGAAACACGTTGCGTCCGATGGATAATCCTGCTGCGCCTGCTTTCAATGCGTCACTTGTTGTTTGAAGCACTTCCTGTAGGGATTTGCATTTTGGTCCACCCGCAATGACTACTGGGACTGGGCAGCTTTCGATTACTGTTTTGAAGGAGTCTATGTTGCCTGTGTAGTTTGTTTTGATAATGTCTGCGCCAAGTTCCGCTCCGATTCTGGCTGCGTGAGCCACCACTTCGGGTGCGTGTTCGCTTGGAATTTTTGGTCCCCGCGGGTACATCATCGCTAAAAGTGGTAAACCAAATGCTTCGCATTCTTCGGCGACTTTGCCCAAGTTCTGGAGCATTTTGTCTTCGTCTTGAGCGCCAACGTTTACATGTACGGCGACTGCGTCTGCGCCGATCCGTATGGCTTCCTGCACGCTGCATACTTGGACTTTGCCGTTTATGTTTGGGCTGAGGTTAGACATGCCTGATAACATAACGATTAATCCTGCACCGTTTGTGTTAACCCGTTGTGCGATGCCTTTGTGGACTAGGATTGCGTCAACTCCGCCTTTGACCAGCTGGTCAGTTATGGTTTGCATGTTGGTTATGCCTTGGATGGGTCCAACGGTTACGCCATGATCCATTGGTACAATTACTGTATGGTTATCTTGCTGCATGATTCTTCTTAGTCTGCGGGTTTTTCCTGAATTCATTTTTTCACCTTAACGTGTTTTTAGTGAGTTTTTAATTAACTTTAATGCTTTTTCTTTCTCATTCCAATCTACAAACAAAAGGATACTTGACGTTATAGTTAATATGCCTGATATGTTTATGCCGCTTAGTCTTAGGTCTTCGCTGATTTTGCCGATGATGCCATGTGTTTCTTCGAGTCCAACTCCGCTGGTTTTGAGGAAGACAAGGTCTTTTTTGACGGCCATCGCTATGGTTTCCTTGTTGCTGATTGTTATTTTGTGGATTTGGTTTAGGAGGGTTTCGATGTTTTTTTCTTGGGGAACATAGAGGATTACTGAGTTAGTGTTCATTGACATGCCCAGTAAAGTGGAGTTTTCTTTTACTTTTTCCACCATTTCCGTGAGAACTTGTGGGTTTGCTGATATGCCGTTTCCGATCACAGTTATTTCCGTGACGGGGGTTGGATGCGCTATTTCTGCGTCCAGTTCCGAAACTAATGCTCCTGTGATTAAGGTGCCTTCTCTGCTCAAATCGCCCTGGGTGTTGCTGATCACTTTGACGTCGATGTTTTTTGGTTTGTATTTTAGGGCTTTGCTGTGAATGAATTTGGCGCCTGAATCCGCTAAACCCACGAGTGTGTTAACGTCGATTTCTTTGAGTCTTTGGGGGTTTGCAATGATTTTTGGGTCACCCGACATAATTCCATCTGCATCGGTAACGAGTACAACTTGGTCAGCGCCTAATGATTCTGCTAAGATGAATGCGGTGGTGTCGCTTCCGCCTCTACCAAGAGTGGTGATTTTGCCATCTTTGGTTTTGCCTACGAATCCAGCTATGACGGGTATGGTGCCTTTTTCTACGATTGGCAAAATGCATTCTCTGATGCTTTTTTCGCAGTCTTTTAGAAGTGGGTTGGCGTTTTGGAATAAAGCGTCGGTGATTATAGGCCAGTTATTGTCGATGGGGTCGAAGTAGCATGAGTTTGCCCCGTTGCTTCTCAAGGCAGCGGAGAAAATGCGTACGCTTGTGCGTTCACCCATCGAGAGGATGTCGTCTAATTCGTGTTTTTCAAGTTTGCCGTTGGATGTGTTTTTGGCTGTGGACATGAGGACGTCGGTTGTTTTGCCCATGGCGGAAACTACAACGGCGATTTTGGTGCCTTTTTTAGCTTCGTTCACTACGGCAACAACCGCTTTAAGGAGCCTTTCATGGTCGGCAAGGCTAGAACCACCGAATTTTACAACTATCTTTTTGTTAATTTGCATGTTGGTACACCCGTGTTTCGCCCAGAACCGCTCCCAAAAAATTTTTCAGTTCTGGGCCTAAGGAAAATGGTAATAATAAAAGTAGTAGTCGAAGCTAGGAAACTGTGAGCCTGCGAGACCATTTTTGCTTTCAGCATTAGACATTGCTTCGAACCTGTTCAAACATTCATATGCCAAAAAATATAAGCGTTTCGGAATAGGGGTAACCAAAAATGAAGGATCTGAAGAAAGGTTTTTTGCATTTTTCTATTTTTGAAGATGCAACTGTTGATTTGCAGAATTGGCGGCAGCAGCAACAACAACAACTTCTCGGGTGTCCCTCGAAACTTTTTGAAACTGATAGTTGTTGCAACCGTTGTGCAGAATGAGGTGACAACAACAACAACAACAACAACTTCTAACGCCTATCATTGACCCGGCAATGTCATAGATTATGGCTTGGATGAGGTTGCTTCTGAGGATCTGCAGACTTACCTAAAAAGCCATGGCACAGCTTAGTCAACTTGATTTATGGAGTTGGAAAACAAAAACTCTGACAAAGTGACCTTTTCCCAAGGTTGGGCATACAAAACGTTTTGACTAAAAAATTAGTCAATAAACCCTAAATTCATCCATCAATTAATTAGCAGTCATGTCAGGCCTGACCTCACTTCATAAAATTCTCAAAGATGAAACACGGCAAAAAATTATCATTCTTTTAAAAGAGAATGGCAGTCTTAGTTATAGTGACCTGATGGTCAGTTCAGAAGTTGGTAGCACAGGTCAACTAAATTATCACTTGAAAGTTTTAGGTAACCTTTTGGAAAAGAACAGTAATGGGCAGTATATATTAAGTGAAAAGGGCAAACTTGCTTACAAAATATTAACTGAATTTCCCAACGGGCAACGAATTGAGCAATCGTACAAATGGAAGAGATTGATCGGGTCAATTCTTGCTATTGCTAATGCGATAAGCTTGATAGTATCTACAATATTATTCTCTGTCGGCTATATTGATTGGCACTTTTTTTCGGCTCAAATAATCTATTCTCTTGTTGCCTTTTTTGTTGCCTTTATCATTTTCAAGTTTCCAACGTCTAGACCAAAGTATGATCCTAACAGGACCAGAAAAATTACCGTTTTCTCTTTCGTTTTAGGAGGCGCAATATTTACGTCAATATTTCTATTCTTTGCTACAGGCGTTCTCTTAATGGCGATCATAGGTACTCGGATTCCGGGCGGCATTCTTGGAAACGCTTTCTTACTGTGGGCTTTCGGAGTCGGACCAATGATAGGTGGAATTATTGGATACATAGTTTTCAAAAGGAGCAAATATTCAAAATCTTCATTCTATTCGCCTTTCAACTAAAGTTACTTATTTTTTAAGTGAAGGTTTCGTTCAAACATTAAATATACTTCTTTGCATGACTCTTCTCGAAATCTGGACGCCCACTGCTGCCACAAGATATTGGTCTTTCAAAATTGAAGTAAGCTGGGAGCTTTACCCACGGTTGTGTACCGCCCTGCCATCTACAAAATCTTTTAAGCAAGGTCAAAACAAATACAATTTAGTACAAAAAAGTGACAAATAAAAAAACTTTCCTAATTTTCGCCATATTAACAGCAATTATTCTCTTGTGCGCAGCTTTAGCATTTTCATTTTATTCATCTATAGGAGAACTCGATTTTAACGCAATACAGGCAGAAAAACTTTCAAATAAACCTGAAAAATATTTTGTTGTTACAAATGCTGACCCTACTCTATTGCAAGCCATTTCGCACTTAGGAGAATATGTCTCTTTTCATTTATTAGATGAAACACAAATTGATGAATTGATAGATCAATACGGTACAAATAATATAGGATACCAAAGTAATTATTATAGAATATACATTGTTTTCGTTGAACCTTCACAATTTAACGCTGAAGGATTTTGGATGTCAATTTTTGGTTTTATCGCATCATCGGTTTTTCTTGTTTCTTATTCCGTTTTTAAAGTAATTGGCGATATTAAGAAACGAAAGAAACAAAACAGAACCTTTCCATAGAAATCCCATCGACAACCCTTTTCGTAAATCGAGGTTTACCTATCCATTTTTTTGTTCCTTAATTAATTTTGACTAAAAATATAGTCAAGCAAAAAAGAGAAAGAAAAATTGGGAAATTAAGGGTGAGTAAACTCGACCAAGGTCTTTTCTGTGTAGAGTGTTGATGTGCTGCCGAGTCCAGGTGAATTTGTAGTTGATGTCTGTGTTAGGTTTGCTTTGATTAGGCGGCAGGTACCCTGCTCAATATACGAAGTACCATTTAGTTGCAGAGTCATGCCTTGTGGGAGTTTTATGATGGAATTGCCGTCCGAGTGAACGTTAAGTATGCTACTTGCGACTTCAACGCGCATAGTTTTGAATGTTCCTGCTGGAACAGTTACATCTTGTAATCCTGCAAACGTCAGTGTAACTTCACCTGTTAATCCAAGGCTTGCGTTACCCGTATTAACCGGAATTTTCCAGACGTCTCCAACTTTAATCATTGATTGAGCTAAATACGCTGAGATCGTTGGGTTGCTACTTGTATTGTAGAAAACAAGCGGTCCGCCTGGGGCCATGAAATTGGTGAAGTAGCTTGACTTGTTTACGTTTAATGTTATTGGAGGCAAAGTGTGACTGAACAAATTTGGGGCAACAATCGTCTCATTTACTAAATAGTTGTCAGCGTCAGAGCCTATGACATCTAAAGTTAATGTTGAATTGAAAATTTGATTATTTGTTATTCCTGGTAGACTTAACGATGTATTGACTACTTGGTTTGTTACAGTAGTTGAGGTATCATAGACCATGTGGTCTCCTACCTTATAGTTTAGGCTAAGTTCCAGCGAAGAGCCTGCACCCTGAGGAATAAACAAAGCTGCCAAAACAACTACAACTACTGCCAATGCTGCGATTGAAGCATACAATTTCCGGTCATACTTTTTATCATTGGCTTGTGGAGAGTTTGGTTTGGAGGGAAGTGAATTTGAATTGTCTTTTCTGAACATTAAGACATTCTCTAATGGTTAGTTATTTGCTTGAGGATTTAAGGTCTTTTGACTAAAAACATAGTCAAAGAACCAAAGATGCACAAAAGCAGAAAGAGAGCCTTAAGATAATGGTTGTGACAAACCTTTTATCGCCTCTATTACCCTAGTACTGAGCATGGGTAAGTTCGGCAAAACTTTCGCATTGATTCTGATTCTGATAATCGCTATATCATGCTTGACCTTGCTGACACTTAAACCTGCAAATGCTCAGTCAATACCTACTCCAACTATAACGGAGTTCACTCTTAGGTTCGTCGATTCATCCTATGATGTTCCCACAACTACTTCTATAGACCAATACACAGGAAAAACAGTTACAAATCAAGGGTACCATGTTGAAAATAAATCAATAGAGTTAACTATAAAGAATCAACCATTCACGCCGTATATGCAGAATGGACAGTTCTACATTTCGATATTCTACAATGTCAAGGAGAAAGGAAACTTTGCACAGAATTGGACAGAAATATACAGCGCAGGAAGAGGTTATCTAATTCCTGATAAAGGCAGCTACACCATGGTTTCCTATTCTTTGACTCAAAATGAATTTCCCTTCTGGGACCATGTTACTAATGGAGGAACGATAGATTTTCAAGTTCAAGCTCTCGCAGGATATACCTATGTGGAGCGTTACTCTAATGATGGACAATTTCTACCTAATCCGGGCTATTATTTTGAAGGGCAGACTAGCGACTGGAGCAATACGCAAACGATAACAATACCTGAAACTTCAAGTTCTGCTTCACCAACCCCAACTCCTACCGTTCCAGAGTTTCCAGCTTTGGCAATTCTGCCTTTGCTTCTCTCTATATTCTCTGTTGCTGTGGTGCTTAGGTATCGAAAGGCTTCTAACTTTATTCAATAGACTGTTTTCCCCGAAAGTGTGTATCTCCCAAAGTTTTTAAGATCAATTGTGGCAACGGAATCCTGTAGAAGTAGTTGAACAAATTATTTTTTTGTGTTCTTCTACTTCTAAGCCTTTTTGAAATTTCTGGGAAAAACTGAATTGCTATTAGCTATTGGTGGAACGATTGCACTCTTAGTTAGATTAAGAAAGACTCAGAAAGTAACTAAACATTAACCCATATCATAACCAAACTCAAACCAATCATAAACAGAAAAGACTTGTTGAGAACATTGGTCTAGACTAACTCTCAAGGTCCAAGTTTACTTTGATGACAAAAATTTTTCAGGGTCAATGTTTAGTTGAATGCATAATTCTCGAAATACTTTTACTCGTTCCTCCCTGTTTTCGGTGTTAAAACGCAGAAAGAAAGGGCGCTGCTTCATGTCGAAGGGTTCGTCTGCCTTTCCATAGAGATAGAATAGCATTGCAGCGAAGAGGACTGCGACATCGCCTTTTCGACTTAGCAGTCCCTGCGTAAGTGCTTCTTTGACTTCAGTTGGATGGTAATCCTCTATATCGTCAAGTACTTGTGAGAGGCCACTGAATACTTCTGCATTCTGTAGCGCGTTTATGATGGATTTGCTTCTTTCACTACTCGATATCAAATTAGGTGCGAAACGTGTAACTGCAACTCGGACATCTGGGTCAGGGTCTTTCATCGCACTCTTAATGGCTTCTCGAGCGCTTTTTGTGTCGATTTCCGCAAGCGCTTCGATATCTCGCCAGTCTCGCGGGCTACGATGAATTAACAGTTCCTCAATTTTTTCACGTTCAGTCTTAGAAGCTGACTTTAACGCTTCCATATCGTATCCTACACCATCATGCCACATTTCATAAGTGATGTTCATGCTCTTCTCGAAACGTTGAAGAGGCGAAATTATACTTGATTTGCCAGAGTCTATTCTTCTATTCTGGAGCTGTTTCTTATCGTCCATCTAGTGTATCCTCGAGGCAGGTTGAATTATCGACTACAGAGTCAACGCTGGCTGACTTTATACTGGTTTGTGGTAGCTGAATATCAGTCACAAAACCTATTGTAACTGCGCCTATACAATCACACAACTTTATACCCTCACACTCCCAAAAAAGATAATTAAGATTGGATTTGTGAGAAGTGAAAATAAATGTCGAAGAAAACGAATACACCTGAAGAGCATCACCAAGAACTCGTCAAAGGATTTCATGACCAACTGAAAGAAATCTTTGATTCATCCGAACAAGCAATCTACCTCTATTTAGATGACACCCACAAGGTTTGTAACAAAAAGTTTGCCGAGATGCAGGGCTTTAGTTCACCCGAGGAATGGGCAAAAGTTGAAAATCCCCTGGAAGCTGGAGTTGACAAAATGAGTCAGGACACAGTGGTTTCTGCATACCGAAATGCCATGGAGAAACTGGTCGCCTCGAAGATAGATGTCAAACTAAAGAAGAAGACTGGCGGCACTTTTGACGCTTCCATCATAATGGTTCCAGTGGTCTATCAAGGACACCTGTTTGCTCTCCACTTCATCACGAAGAAATAAGGAATCCAATAAAGAAAACGGGGAAATCTGAACCCAATAATTGTAGGAGATTTCTACCGCAATATCTCATTTTTTAATCCTTCGTATTTTCTGCAATAGTCAAGAATCTTATTCGGGCTCGCTGGGATTCGAACCCTTTGAGTGAAATGGATGCTTTTTTCCTCAATAAAACCAAACTTGACGAGTGTACTTTCGAACCAACAAGCATCTCTCTAACAAAAAAAAGAATAGCAATCAAAAAAAGACGATTTAAGCAAATAGTCCTAAGTTTGCTTTATGTTTTCGGTGACATGTCCGGCTGCAGAAGTCCAAAAGAATTACCTTCTGGGTCCGCGGCTATTGCAAACCATCCGACCTTTGGTATCTGTCTTTTTGGAACCAAAATCTTTCCGCCTTCTTTGGTAACCATATCTGTGTATTTGTCGATGTCTTCTACACTGATGTAATTGACTTGTAGAGCGCCTGGCATTTCTTGAGTCCGCGGGTATAAGCCACCGTTTACGCCTGGACGTTGAAGCATTCCTTTGTCGTCGGTAGGAACAGTAGCTATATTGTAGTATTCTACACCTGGCATGGGGGTTTTCGTGATTTTCCATCCGAGAACATTTTCATAGAATTTTTGCAATTTCTTAACATCATTTGCAGGAATTTCAAAATGAACAACTGTGTGATCCAATTTCAAACAACTCTTTAGTTTAGAATTTCAAACTCACCAGTTAAATTAAGTATATGTGCTTGTTCAATGCCTACCACAACGGCTAACCCTGAAACCATAGAACCAAGAAAGAATAATTTAACAAATTATTGGCTTGCAAGACAATGCATCAATGTATTTCATTAACTTGGGTTTAATTCTCAGAAGCTAACTTTCTCAATGAAACCGATTTTCGATGCTTTCTAAAAATTAACAAACCAGAAGCCACTAAAGCAAAAGCAACTACGAAAACAGCTACAACCGTTAAAATTGGCAAGGACTCTGAGGCTTCAGATAAAATGGACTCTGGGGCAACTTCAAATGTGAAAGTTTCAGAAGCGCCAATATTTCCAGATGTGTCTTTAGCGTAGACTGTTATGTTATGAGAACCTGTTGTTAAGCCATTGAGGGTAGTGTTACCTGAGATAGTTATGTTTTCTCCGCCATCAAGACTATATCCTGTCCAAACAACTGGTTTGCTGACTGAAAAGTTGAGGGAAAGAGGCTCAGGGGATGTAAGATTTTCAAGGCTGAGCAGAGTCACTTGTGGAGGTCCCCAAGGATACATGAGTGGAAAACGATCAACAAGCGGGACATAACCTATGCTCATAAATGTGACGTTAGCTAGCCCTCCATATTGTCTTTCTAATTGACTTGTAAGGTACTCTTTTTCGATAGTGTATGGTGTGTTGCCGATTCCAGAATTGCCTAATTCTATGGCATCAGGATACTTTGTTGTGTAGTTGCTCCAAAAGTTGCCTATGTTCCCATTATCCCAAGAAATCGTGCTGAATACTCCTGGGTATTCAGTCAGATTGAAATTGTTTAGATAAAATTTATTAGAGTAGCAATCATTGCCGACCCACAAAGAGTTTATGTTGTTTCTTGTAATCACGTTATTTCGTGCGTTATTGCTTAATCCTACTCCGCAGGTGCTATCTTTTATCGTGTTGGAATTGCCATCTACCCAAATATTTTTTGCTCTGACTTTTTCGATTTGACAGTTATCACCACAATAAATTTCAACAGTGCCCAGAACCGTCAGGTTTCTTATTATTACATTTTTTCTATTAATTACACCATCTGCATGCTCGTCTGGCATGAGCCATATGCCAATGGTTTGATAAACAAAACCACTTTCCGGCTTTTCCGGGACACTAATAGTGTGTTGGGCTCCTTCAAACACTATATCACTCCGATAAATCACAATTGTTTGTTCAAGCAGATCTTCTGCAAGCCTGTAAACGTTTCCAGTGCGGTTTATAGGAGCAGTTGGTGGAGTTATGCTACCATCACTGTTAATCGTTATTTGAGGATAACTGCGTGGTGCGATGGGATTTGCGTTTGCCAAATCAACAAGTACACGTTCCAGCTGCAAATGAAAATAGCAGAACTAAAACCAACGATACACCTAAGCCTTTTTCTTCAATGTAATACTGCCCCCGAGTTGGTTAACCCCTCAGAACTTTCTATCTTAAGAGGTTTTTCGTAAAGGTTTCTTGACTAAACTGCGTTTGTGCTGGTAGTAGACCAGCAAACCAGCAGCTACAACTACAGCAACTACCACGGAAACAGCGGTAGCAGGCACAGTTGGAAAAGGCTCTGGTTGTGGTTCAGGTGAAGGATTTATTGTTGGCGAGGGGGTTAGAAGTGAAGCTAATGCCCATTCGGGTAAAGTTATATTTATATTATCGATGCTAATTTGAGCCATGAGCGGAAAATTATCCTGATTGTGTGTGTTTATCACGTATGGCGTGTCGCCTATTCCGTCATTATTAATGTCTGAACCGTTATAGTTACCCCAATAGTTGCCTTTTTTGTCAAAGTCCCAAATATTAGTCGATATTGTCAAACTTGGGTAGGCATATCGGATGTTAGGATCGGTATATTCGTCATAAATGTAATCTCTCCAATTATTTTCTTTGATAAAATTATTGAGATAGATTTTATTGTTGGAGGAATTTCCTTCTGTGATGGTTGCGACTTGGGAGTCGACTACATCATTTGTAGTTATAGTATTATTGATTGAGTTCCAAAGTTCGATGCCATAACCGAAAATTCCAGAAAATTTGTTTTTGCAAAGAAAGTTATCGTTGCTCCAACTCAAGGAAACTCCGCTGTATCCATAGTTATTATTGATAATGGTGTTTTCCAAAATCAAGTTATTGATTGAGATATTTGCCTCATTTCCTAAACTGATGCCATTGCAGGTATTTCTTTCAATGATATTGTTGGAACCGTAAATGAAGAAATAAGAGACAGAGTTGTCGGAAATTTCACTAGATGAGCCTGTTAATTGAATATGACCATCTACAATATTATGGGCAATCTTACAAAAGGAACCGTTCACATCGATTCCTGTCGATTCACTAGTGTGTATGTTATTGTATGTTATCTCCGTTCCATTGCCTCTGACTGTTATATATCCTCCCGGGGTCTCGATTATTATTGTAAGGTTTTGTATTTTGCAGTTGTCAGCAGTTATGGCTATCGCATCAGAATAACTAATGAAGGCAGTAGCAAAAAGCCATGTCATGTTATAGGCTGGATACAGTTTTATTATTGTACTATTGACGTTTTCGCCTATTATCGAGATATTCTTGTTGATGACAATCGTCTGATTGAGTAGACCAATATAGGTGCCATTCTTGACAAATATGGTATCACCAGTTGCAGCATTTTCTATTGCCGACGTAATAGTCGGATAATCATCTGGAACAATGATAGTTTTAGAAGCAGCTTTCACAGGCAAAGATACAGTTATGTAGGATGCTGTTAGGAAGACTAAAACAACAGCTAAGACTAAACCTTTTCTCATAATCACCAAGTCTATGTTGAAATGGTTTGCAATAAAAGGGTTCTTGTCAAGGTTTCTGAACTAAACCCCGTTTTTCTAGTCAACGTTTCTTGACTATGCTGGATTTGCTCTTACTACAGAAGATAGAGGATAAAGCCCCCCTATCGAATTGAGCATCCGTCACATCGAACCTCAGTGAATGAAAATATCACCTGCGTATTCTTTTTTTCTCTTCTGCTTAAAACTTTGGGATTTTAACTTAGCCACTATTTGAGTTCGCTTTCTTGCTTCTCAGAACCACTATCAGCACAATAACTATGACCGCCGCAAAAAAGCACAATATTAAAACAAGGTCTATCAATGAGCCAAAAAGCGCTTGGAAAAATATTAAATTGAAAATCGAATCAACAAATGAAGGGCCATTTGTGGGATAAATATATTGATAGACCGATTGAATTTTTCCGTCATTTGCCCAAACAAATACGCCTATACCGACATACTTCGAGGGCAAGCCTGTGACGTTCAATTCTATGTTGTAGATGGGATAAAGTGTTAAATTATCCCTCAATGTACTTGAGAGGCTTGTTCTATAAACGCCTGTAACGTTGAGGTTAGAAATGGGCACTATGGTTCCATTCCCGAAATTATGGTTATAAGAATAACCTTTGGCTGCGTCCTCGGCTATGGCTATGGCTTGGTCCTGAGTTATGTTGATGCTTGTATTTCCTATTTTTTGCCATCCTCGGTTATCGTCAAAGAAAACGTCTCCGCTAGAATTTCCCATGCTGACAGATACTCCTGTGTACTCGACTCCATTGAGGTAGTTGCTGAATCGATAATGGGCAAGCAGAGGATTTATTGAAATTCGGAGCGATAGATTACCAGAGATTTCAAGTAAGTTCTTTTCGGAACCGACTTTCTTCATAAGATCAATCATTTGCTGAACTTGAGTGTCGTTGGTCCATGCATAGTACCGTTGCATTATGGCTAATGTGTCGTTGAAGCGGTCGCTACGCGGATGTAGGTACGGTTGATTAATGGTGCCTGGGTTAAAGCTGCATGACCCTAAAGAGTCATTATAGAAGTTGAAGCCGACATCGCCACCGGCAGCAAATATGGATCCCTTGGCTGGCTCAAGCGTGTAAAAGAGGTAATCATTCCCCTGACTAGATCGGTTGTCATACAATGAAATCCTATAGTTTGACGTATCAACACCTATAACATCAGTAAGAAACAGTAACGCCTTGTTTTGCAGTCGTGGGTTTGTCTGAGCGTTACAAGTTTGGCTGGCAAACGGTAGAGCAAGTAAAAGAACACATAGAAGAATCGACAATTTCTTGTCTTCAAGAACCTGTCGCCCCAACGATTTGTGCTTCATGATGAGTTTCTGTATGCTGCCAACTGTTTTTAAGGTTTAAGATTTTAGGGTGAAAAGTAATTCTGGAATCCTAATGTACGATTTCAAGACCCCAAAAAGCATAATTATTATCGTAATGGTTTTGGTAGCCATATTCAATGTATGAATACACGTAACAGATAAACCGTGTCAAAAAACGCCCAAAAATTAGTCGCTGCATAGAGGTCTGCTGATTGGGTCTAGTTGCCTCGTTAATCAGGGCATCCTCAACATTATTTTTCGGGTATCCAAAATGTTATTGTGACTTTTTACTTTTTTTGGTTAGTTCAAAATCGTAGTCTTTCTTCAAATAAGCAATACAGTATTCAATGGCATGACTCATTGAAGCGAATGTTCTCTCCTCAGAGTCCACTTCACCCTTAAGCCAGTCGTAGAGTTCTTGATCAATACTAATTGCGATTTTCTTTTTCTTCATTAACTGTCAAACTACCTTATCTCATAAGAACGCACTTAAACGTTTATGCGACTTAGGTAATACCCAGTATTGACAAACGTTAAATAATCATACCAGGCAATACAATTGACTAACCAGTCATCCAAAAAAGAACGAAAAGTGGGGAAATAAAAAATTGAGTGAACGTACACAAAATAATAGTTCGTATCTAAATGGAAAATCAACTGTTGGAACAAACACAAGAGTAAAAGACACAAGCGCAATCAGCGGTATGTGTCCAATTTGCATCCATGATTGTTCAGTTTTGTGCGAAATCAGCCTCTCTGCATTCAGAGGACGAGAAGCACTCTACCCGGAGCCAGTACAGTTCGGAACCAGCACTGCAGGAGCGCTCAAAAACTTTGGTCTAGACTGGTCACACTTTAGCATTCAAGCAGGATTGTTTGATGCGCAAGGAATTGCAGAGACCTCAGAAGCAGCCATTTTTCCAAACGCAAACTTGGAAACAGTTGTAGGCGGGATGCCTCTTAAACTTCCAATATTAACAGGTGCTTTTGGATCCACAGAAGTTGCACGTATTAATTGGGATGCTCTTGCTATAGGTGCAGCTCTGTCGGGAGTATCAGTAACTATCGGTGAAAACATTGCAGGCATGGATATTCAAGCTGAATTATCAAATGGAAAAGTTACCCATTCGCCTGAACTAAAACGAAGAGTAGATTCTTTTAGAAAGTTCTGGGACAAAAAACACGGCGATGTCATCATCCAAACAAACGTTGAAGATCAAAGATTAGGCATAGACGCATACGCCCTCTCTAAACTAGAAGTTAACATTATTGAGCGTAAATGGGGCCAGGGAGCAAAGGCCATTGGCGGCGAAGTACGCCTCAAAAGTATAGAGAAAGCAATTCTGCTTAAGAAACGTGGTTACATCGTTATTCCTGATCCTGAAGACCTGGTCGTTCAACAAGCGTTCAAAGCTGGAGTGTTCCAAACCTTTGAGCGGCACAGTAGAGTCGGTATACCAAAAGAAAAATCCTTTATCGAAGACATTGAATGGCTACGTGAACAAGGCGCAAAGAGAGTTTTCCTAAAAACAGGTGCATACCGACCTTCAGCAGTGGCGTACACAATGAAGTTTGCCTCTGAAGCCAAGATTGATGCCTTGAGCTTTGACGGTGCAGGCGGAGGAACAGGCATGAGTCCAGTGCCAATGATGGATGAAATGAGCATCCCAACACTGTATCTACAAGCGTTGGTTTTACAGTGTGCCCAAATTCTCAAGAAAAAAGGCAAACATGTTCCAGACCTTGTGATGGCAGGCGGATTCATCGAAGAAACATCAATATTCAAAACCATCGCATTAAGTAACTTCGGTCAAGGACCACTTGTTAAAGCAGTCTTGATGGGGCGCTCGCCTATAACAGCAGCTATGAAAGCAAACTACTTCAAACAATTAGCACAAGAAGGTAAATTGCCCAAGAGCTTCGTAGACAAATTCGGTGGAACTCCAGAAAAATTCTTCATCGCAACTCCAGAACTGAAAGCAAAATATGGTAAAGACTTTGATGAAATTCCGTTGGAAAGCGTAGGCGTTTATACATACTTAACCGACAGAGTTGGCGTTGGATTGAAACAACTAATGGCGGGCAATAGAAAATGGAAGCTTGATTTGCTCAATCGCGGCGACCTTATGAGTCTCAGCGAGATAGCTACCAAAGTTACAGGCATTCCCTTAGCTCACGAAGTTGAAAATGACGCAGTAGTCAAAATCTTAGACTACTAATTTTTTCTTTTTTTTAAACGAATCTTAAGGAGGCGGTTTTGAAAACGATTGATAACATTGACTTAGCAATATCTAATGAACAAGAAAAATTAGAGAAATACAAAATAGAAATGGAAGCTACTCGTCAGTTGTTCATAAAAGCCACTTGTGCTTTTTCTGCTATTTGGTTCAATTCAACCGCAAGGCAGTATATTGTTAGCGATTCTCAAAATACCATAAGTTTGGGCAAAAACCAGTTAGCGCAATTCAAGGCAAGGTTAAAAGATCTTACCGACAATGCACAGAAATATGTTGCTGATTTTCTCCTCCCCGATTCTCTATGGTATCATTTATCACAAGATAATGAATACAATTACCTTTCCGCTTATTCACAAAATGGAAGTACCTGCCCTGAGATAATCGCTCAGCCAATTCGAAAAGGACTTGGAAAATTGGGCGTTCTTTTAGAAGAATATGGTTATAACGTTGCAACTAAAGCAGGAAGTTATGATGACAAAGTTTCAATCTGGAATAATAAAAATGTTAGTCCATACCCAACTTATCCAATTCCTTATTATCCAGATAGCCTGGATTGGTCGAACGATATGAAAGCGCTAATGAAAAAATATGATACACTTTGCAAACTATCAATTGAAGCAAACTCAAATATTAAACGTCTTCAGAATTCAAAGATAGAAAAACAAGCTGCCGATTTATGGGATTCAGTATAGACTTACCTTTTTTAAGTTTTAAAACATCTTAATTAGTAGGCTACAAAAGTGGATTACAAAGAATTCATTAAAAAATTGTCTTCCATAATTGTAGCTTTAATTGCTGTAACTTTAGGGTTGCTGCTTCCGAAAATCGGATTACTTTGGCACCCCTATACTTCGATATTTCTCGCATTGATAATGTTTTTTGTTACACTCAATCTTAAGCCAAGAGAATTTTTAAACTCACTAAAAAATTTTAAGATTATTCTTCTTGCCTTCTGTTTGGTCTTTTTAGTGCCGCCTCTATTTTCAGTTGTTGGGATATCTCTTTTTAAACCAGTAGAGTTTGCCGCGTTAGTGATTGCATTCAGTTCACCTGCCGCGATTTCCTCTGTCTTTTGGTGTGATGTTTTCCACGGTCATACACCATTAGCTCTCATCATAAGTATGATGACAAATATTTTGGCTCTTGCAACTATTCCAATAACAATTTTGCTCGTGACGCATACAGTAGCCCAAATAGACTCGACTGCAATTTTTACGAATTTATTTTTCATTTTGGTGGTGCCTTTAGTTGCCGCTCAGGCTTTAAGAAAACTCCTTTCGCAAAAAACTCAAAAAATCGTTGTTCGCGGTCCACTTATTCAGCAGACTCTTGTGTTATTTCTTATTTGGGGGGCTGTTGCGCCTGGGTCGGTTTTTGTTGAGCAAAGACCGACTGAATTTTTGTTGCTTCTGTTTTTTGTTTTATTAATTCTAAGTGCAACTTTTGTTGTTGCCTATTTTTCTGGTAGAAGGTTTGGCCGTTCAGCTGCAATTGCATTGAGTGTGGTAAGTAGTCATAAGAATTCCACCTTAGCAATTGTGATTGGTGAACTTGTCTTGGGGCCTGTTGCTTTGCCAGCATTGATAGCGAATTTGGTTGGGCAAAATCTCTTTGTTATTCCTGCCTAGAACAGCACTATATTTGAGTGAAGATGAAGCGTCTAAAGTCTGCGTTTGAAGGCAAAATCCGCAAAATGGAGTTTCTGAAAATGAAGACACAGTGACTAATTTTGATTATCAGGTTTTTTGGGAGATCTCAATTGATTTCGTATAATGATGAAAAGTCGCAAAAAAGAAAACACCGGCTATAATACCTGAAGTGATGCCCATGATGTACAATGCTTCCCACCCAGGCATGGTGGTGCTTAGGTACTTGAACGATCCAATAAGTATGAAAAGGGAAGCTGAACCGATAAATGAAATTCCCAGAGCCATCAAAACACTGCCAATTATGCTTATGATTATAAGTTTTTTGAGGCGTCTCTTAACAGCTCCTTCCGCTTCATTCATATATTCTTTGAGGATGGCTTTTATCTCACCTAGAATTGCACCAATTATTTCCCTTAATGAAATCTTTTCCGACATCTAACAATTACGCCTCGTCCAAAAAACAGATCTACCGAACCTAAAATCGTGTTATTCACACAAGCTAGTTGAGTAAAACTGTTTCAAGATTCACATATTTAGTTCAGCTTAGTATCTATTTTAAGATTGTGACTGCTATTAGGCACCAACAAACAAGCCTTCGCTTTAAGGACCATATTTAGGGTATTAATTGAAACAACTTGTTTTTGCCAAGAACCGTTAACACCGTTGTAACTGTCTAAACCCAACAACAAACGGATATACGGTAGCCTCGCGAAGGTTTAGGGTGCCAAGGCGAATAGAAATGATTAAAAATCTTACAAATCAAGAAGCTTCAAATATTTTGTCAAATGTGCCCGAGGAGAAGGCTTTCTTTTTTTGCACTGCAGAGGGAGTTTACACAAAAGTTTCAGCAATTAGTCTGGAGGATTTTGCAGCCAAATTGAATGGCATAGTTGATAGCTCTATTTTATTTCATTATCCCAGGGGAGATTTCCAGGCTTGGATAAGAGATACTTTAAAAGACAACGTGTTAGCCGGCAGAATGTGTTTTATTCAGCGAGAAATTTCGGGAGAGCAGCTTAGGCAAGAACTGCTAAAGATTGTGCAAACAAGAATAAGTGAACTTAAAGCTTTAAAGCAAGAAGTATTTCCACCCAGCTTATGTAATAAAGATGGCTTATGTCTATCTTAAAACAAACAATAATTTTAACGGTTAAGCTTACATTTGTCTAAAATATACCTACATCGTCCATGGACTCAGCTTAAAAGAATTTGCGCCTTTTCTTCTTCTTTCAAACGTGATTTGGGGTTCTAAAAAAGTTACTTTCTCAATTCACAAGTGTATAAAGATCGAATTCTTTATGGCACTATCTTGATCATCTGCGGAATTTTCCCAGCCGTTCCAACCTGCCCCTGATAAATTATGAGCACTCCTTCAACACCTTCAATCGATAAACCCTTGATGATGCCCGCTTGAATTCCGGCTTTCGAGTCCTCACCTTTTACAACATTGCCAACCGCAGTAGCTGCCGCATCTGCTAAGGAAGCGTTCTTGCAGAAAACAACAGCTGCTTCTGCATCCCCAAAACTGAGTGCATGGCTAAAGCGCCCTGAACTTGTGGCAACACCGATTGGGAATTCTGTTAGCCTGAAGCCGAAGCGTTTTGAGAGAGGTTCTTCGCCTGCGGCAACGGCGACATCTACGGGTTGGTTTGAGACTGCGGAGATTTCGCCGCCATCTTCCACAACCGCCACCTCGCAACCCTCGCTGAGCATGGCTTCTACGGCAAGGTCAGCTATGACGCCTGCAACCGCCGCCATGGGTCCAACATTTGCCTTTTCCGCAGCTAACGCCATGAAATTGGCAACAAGCGGCTTTTCTGGTGCCGGAATAGGAGTTAATGTGTGCAGAAATTTGGGGTTGGCTCGTACGTAGAGTTCAAGTTCCAAATAGTTGCGTCTTATGGATTCTTTGGCGGCTTCAATGGCTTTTTGTTTATCAGAAATAATTGTGCATTGCGACTCTTTATGGGAAAAGGGTTCTTTGAAAAGTTGCTGCTTTGTCAACTTTTCTTTTTCCTGTTAGCTGAGTTGTCAAGGCTGCTTTGTTTTATTGATTTTATGGCTCGGGGAGGACAGGCATCGACGCATATGCTGCAGGTGCTGCCAACACACTTCTCTTTATCGAACTGCACTGTGGAGTCTTTGGCTAAACTGATGGCTTCTACAGGACAAAGGGCAATACAGCTGCCGCAACTGAAGCATTTGTCGCTGTCAACCTCAATTAGTTTTGGCACAGTTATCGAGACGCCTCTTTGACGGAAAGCATTGACAACTTTCTCTGCCATCGAATCAGGGACTTCGGCTGAGAATTTCGCCGCCTTTCGAATTAATGTGCGCCGACAAAATAGCCATGGGAACTTTATATTCAATGATAATCTGAGATGCAATGGGCTCTGAAACTTGATTTTCGTCGAACCTTATGAGAATTCTTGCCAATCTATTTACCTTCCTAACAGTTTTGAAACATCTTCTGCAGTAATTATTCCCAAGACCTTCTTTTCTATGTCAATCACGGGCAGTGCTGAGATGTTATTTTGTGCCATACGTTTAGAAGCAATCTCCAATGGCTCGTCGGGTTTGGCGGTGACGACGTTGTGGGATTCTATGTCGGCTAATGCTGTTTTGCCTTCCGCCATAGCCCGCGTGACGTCCCATGAAGTGACAATTCCAAGAAGTTTACCTGCACTATCTACCACTACTATGTGGTTGACTGATCTGGTGACGATGCGTTTTGCGATTGCTTGAATCTCCTCGTCCTCAGTGCATGTTACTGCTGGGTGCATAACGCTGACGACGAACGGGATTTCCTCTGTCTGCCGCATGGGCTTAAAAACTGTGTTTGTTGGCAAACGCTCCACAGGTGCAGTTAATAGAAAACTGCCTTCATCAATCCAGGACTTTAGGGTTTGCGATACCTTTTTTGCCATCTTTAAGCTTGAAAGGGAGCTTACACGAACTTTTTTGCCGTTAACGGTGATAGAGCCTGATTTTAATTCTTTGTAGCTCACCTGCCCAAACTTTGGGCGATCCCGTCTGGGCACACTGTAATCGACGATGTCGGTCAGGATGTCTTTGTCTTGAATCGCGGTTTTCTTTGCTAAGCCTTCGTTTAGAATTGGAATTGGTACACCTAAACCAACATACAATGAGGTTCCGTAGCCTGTGAAGGCGGCGCCCTGCAAAAATTCAGGCGACATCTTTTTCGCATCGCCTTTAACCATTAAGGTTCCGTTGAGGTTTTTGGGGCTATGCTGCGTACCCTCGCCAATGATATAGCCTTGAGCGCCCCCGAGGAATATTCGGGTTCCCATACCCATCGTTTCGTAGTCAGGGTCGTTCATGAGTGGGTTGAGTTCGCCTGCGCCTGAGAAGGTGGCGTTTCGGAATCTGGGCAAAAGTTTACTCATGTAAGTGTAAATGATTTCGTCACTGCTGTTAACGGCGCAGTTGTAACGCTGGTAGCAATTGCGGAAGTTAAGCAAATAAAACTGGTTCAAATCATGTTTAGTTATTGTTGTTTTTAGTGAAGTTCTCGGGTAACAGTCAGTCCCGTACGCAGTAGCTCTGAGTTCAACCTCATTTCCCGCAACAAGATCTTGGATAACGTGTCCTCCGCCGTACTCAAAAGGCAGCTTCTCTGACATGCATGTAGCACCAATAAACAAGTCCACAGCGGCTCCGGGATGACAAACTTCCACATCGTTCATCCAAGCCTTCTCAATCTTGATAGGTGGGTCAGAATGCCCTAAGTTCACCACTGCGCCTGACGAACACATCGCACCAAAAGTGCCCGTCGTCACAACATCAACCTCTTTGAAAGCAACTTCAACGCCGCTGCTCTCAACCAGCTTCTTCATTTCTTCCGCGGTTAAAACTTGAGCGTCGCCTTTGCGGATTTTCTGGTTAATCTCTTCTACTGTCCGAGTCTTAGTTTGGTTAGACAAAGTAGGTTACCTTGATGCTCAATCGAGAAGGTGGCGCACGAATATATTTTTTGCGTAAAACTGGGAATATCGCAACTAATTTAGTAGGCCCAAGAGCCGGCGCCACAATATTTGGAACCTAATAGCAATTCGCTGCAATAACGGTAAGAGGAGGTTGAAGAGAAAGCAAAGGCTACCATTGTTTCCAGGGTAAGTCGTCCATGTATTCGTTTAGGCTCCGTATACTGTCGCCGTTTTTGCCCTTAGTTTTCAGGACTTCGACGAGTGCAGCTGCAAGTTGGAGGTTTGTAATGACGGGTATGTTGAATTCTACTGCTTGGCGTCGAATGATGTAGCCGTCGGTTAAGATGTCTGAGAAGCTTGAGGATCGATTCGCCATGGGCACATTGATTACTAAGTCAATTTTGCGTTCCTGCAGATAATCCATAATGTTGGGGCTAACCTGGGCGTCTTTGACCTTGTAGAGCACAGTGGCAACTACGCCGTTAGCGATGAGCACGTCAGCAGTGTGTTGGGTTGCGTAAATTTTGAATCCCATCTCAGCCAGCGCTTTTGCAATCGGAACAACTCGGGCCTTTCGAGCACCGTCGCCGCCGACGCTGATGAACACTTTACCGTCTTTGGGCGGAATCGTAAATTCAGCAGCCTGCAATGCCTTGCTGAAAGCATCTGAAAAGTTTTCACCTAAACACGCTACTTCGCCTGTGCTGAGCATTTCGACACCCAAAACTGGGTCAGCACCGCTTAAGCGCATAAAGCTGAACTGGGGAACCTTGACGCCAACATGAGGTGCAACACACATGGGTGAGAGCTTGACGCCATCGATTTTTTTGCCCAACATTGCCAAAGTCGCCAACTCAATCATGTTTATCCCCCGAGTCTTGCTAACAAACGGCATAGAACGGGAAGCGCGTAAGTTGCATTCGATAACGTTAACTACGTCGTCTTTGACGAGGTATTGAATGTTGAAGGGTCCGTGAATTTGAAGCGCCTTCACGATGCTCTGGGTGCATTCTTCGATTTTCTTTTGAACCTCAATTTTTAGGGCTTGAGGCGGAATAGTCATGGTTGCGTCGCCGCTGTGAACTCCCGCATTTTCAACGTGCTCCATTATGGCACCGATAAACACGTTTTCTCCGTCAGAAACGCCGTCTACTTCGACTTCTTTTGCTTGGGTGATGAATTTGCTGATGACTACGGGATGGTCGCGGCCAACTTTAGCGGCTAAGTTAAGAAAGTTTTCAAGAGAAGATTCGTTGTAGGCAACGCGCATCGCTGAACCAGATAGCACGTAGCTTGGGCGCACAAGAACAGGGTAACCGATTTTATGTGCAAACCGTTTTGCCTCGTCAATGGATTGAAGTTTGCTCCAACTCGGCTGGCATATTTCCAGCTGGTCGAGGAGAGCGCTGAATTTTGAGCGGTCTTCAGCCAAATCCACGTTCTCCGCCGATGTACCCAGCAGTTTTACGCCTGCTTTCGAGAGGGTCATAGCAAGGTTATTTGGAATTTGGCCGCCTACGCTTGTGATAACGCCCAATGGGTTTTCTTTTTCGTAAATGTCCAAAATCCGTTCGACATTAAGTTCTTCGAAGTAGAGTTTGTCGGAGATGTCGTAGTCTGTGGAGACGGTTTCAGGGTTGTAATTGACCATGATAGCTTCTTTTATGCCATTTTTCTTTAATGCCCAAATCGTGTTGACACCGCACCAGTCAAACTCAACGCTTGAACCAATACGGAAGACGCCTGCGCCAAGGACAATAACTTTGCTTTGTGTGGTTGTTAATTCTATGTCGTCTTCGTCTCCACCGTACGTCATGTAGAGGTAATTGGTTTTTGCTGGCCACTCTGCTGCCAACGTGTCAATCTGTTTGATTGCAGGAATAATGTTAGCGTTTTTTCTAAATGCCCTAATCGTGAATTCGTCTGTGGCTTGGCATTCAGCTATTTGCTGGTCAGAGAAACCGAGACGTTTAGCTTCCCGGATTATTTCTGGCGCTGAAGCTTCGGCAAGGTTTAGAGTGCGAAGTTGCGCTTCCATATCTATGATGTTTTGGATTTTGTGTAGGAAGAAGGGGTCTACGCCGCTTAAGCGGTAAATCTCCATTATTGAGATGCCGATTTTGAGTGCTTTGGCAATTTTGTAAAGACGCTCGTCGGTGGGATGTGCCATTTCGTCTCTGAGGCGCTCTTCAGTTTCTGGTTCTGCGTCTTCTGGGTTACAAACGAGTCCAATTTTTCCGATATCAAGCATGCGAACGGCTTTCTGGAGGGCTTCCTCGAAGCATCGACCAATAGCCATGACTTCGCCCACGGAACGCATCTGGGGACCAACATGGCGATCGGCGTTCTTGAATTTCTGTAAGTCCCAACGGGGGATTTTTACGGTAATGTAGTCGAGTGCTGGTTCGAAGCATGCGGTTGTGACTTCGGTGACTTTGTTGATGAGTTCGGGTAGGGTGTAGCCTAATGTGAGTTTTGTCGCAATGTAAGCAAGTGGGTATCCTGTAACTTTGCTAGCAAGAGCAGAACTACGGGACATTCGCGAGTTGACTTCGATAACGCGGCATTCCTCGGATTTAGCGTGAAGCGCCCACTGGATGTTGCATTCGCCCACGATGCCGAGGCTACGAATAGCGTTGATTGATATTGAGCGGATCTGGTGATATTCGCGGTTAGTCATGGTCTGTGAAGGCGCGACAACGATACTGTCGCCCGTGTGGATGCCCATGGGATCAAAATTTTCCATGTTACATACAGTTAAGCAGTTGTCTGCGTAGTCACGCATAACTTCGTATTCAACTTCTTTCCAGTGCCCCACATACTCTTCTACTAGGACCTGGTTGATACGGCTCTGTGCAATGCCGATTGTTACAATTTCTTTAAGTTCTTTGATATCATGAGCCACACCGGCACCTTTACCACCTAAAGTGTAAGCCACACGAACCATTACGGGGTAACCGATTTCATCAGCAATCTCCATCGCCTGTTTTACGCTGGTAGCGGCTCGGCTTTTCAGGAAAGGCACGCCTGCTTTTTCCATGGCTTGACGGAATCTTTCACGGTCACCCGTGTCTTCTATAGCTTGGACGGGTGTACCTAAAACTTTAACATTATATTTTTGTAGGATACCAGTTTTTTCCAGTTCCAATCCGCAGTTAAGCGCGGTTTGTCCACCGAAGCCCAATAGGATTCCGTCTGGACGTTCTTTAGCAATGACTTTCTCAACAAATTCGGGGGTGACTGGGAGAAGGTATACTTTGCCTGAGAGGCGGGGGTCGGTTTGGATGGTGGCTATGTTGGGGTTAATGAGAACGGTTTCTATGCCCTCTTCTCGCAGAGCCTTTAAACATTGGCTTCCTGAATAATCGAATTCGGCTGCTTCACCGATTTTAATGGCGCCGCTGCCAAGAACCAAAACTTTCTTTATCCAATCAAACTTGGGCATCCTACTTGACCTCCAAGGTTTTAGCGAATTTATCAAACAATAACTCGGTGTCGTATGGTCCTGGTGAAGCTTCTGGGTGCCATTGAACTGCAAAGACGGGTTTGCACTTGTGTTTTACGCCTTCAGTGGTTTTGTCGTTGGGATTGATGAACCATGGCTCCAAGGGCGTATTTGTTAGTGAATCCAAGTTTATGGCGTAGCCGTGATTTTGAGTGGTGATGTAGCATCGGTTGCTGTTTAGGTCAAGGGCGGGTTGATTTTGGGCGCGGTGACCAAATTTGAGTTTGTAAGTATCTCCACCTAATGATAACGCAAGTATTTGCGCTCCAAGGCAGATGCCCATAAGTGGAACCTTCTCAGACAACTCGCGGATAGCCTCGATTGTTTTTGTGCATTTCTTTGGGTCGCCTGGACCGTTACTTAAGAAGACACCGTCAGGGTTGTAAGCCATAATCTCGCTAGCTGAGGTGTCATAAGGCACGCGAACAACGTTTATGCCACGTTTGAGCAGGTTGCGGATGATGCTGTATTTGACTCCACAGTCGATTAAGACCACGCTTTTTTTGGCGCCTTCAATGGTGTATTTGCAGGGCTTTTTCACTGAGACTTCCTTTACGAGGTCGGTTAGGTTGGGATCAGCGATGTTTTTGCCGTTCTTTAAGAGCGCGTCTAAGTTGGGTTCTTCGCCTGCTTCAAAAACCTGAATTATACCCAGCATAACTCCGTGGGTGCGAAGTTTCTTGGTTAAGCGTCTTGTGTCTATACCGTAGATTCCTGGGACGCCTTCGTCAGCTAACCATTTGTCGAGGGTTCTTGTGGATGCCCAATGGAACGGTTCAAGACAAAGCTCGTGAATAACTAGTCCTTGAACTTGGATGTGGTCGCTCTCAAAATAAAGCGGCAATCCGAGATTTTGTTCGTTGCATGGAACGCCGTAGTTGCCTACAAGCGGGTAAGTGAAAGTTAAAATCTGCCCCTTATACGACGGATCTGTGAGCGCTTCGGGGTAACCAACCATCTGGGTCGAGAAAACAACTTCGCCAGAGATTTTTCCTGTTGCACCAAAACCTTTACCGATAAATGACGTTCCGTCTTCAAGAAGCAGTATCGCTTTTTTATTATTGTTGGACGTGCTATTTTGTGGGACCAAAGCCCTATTCAACCTATAACTTTGAATTTTTAAGTCTTCCGTTTTTGGAAGAATCAGTTTGAGAGTGGGATTTCACGGTCGATTTGAGGGTGTTTTCTGCGTTTGCAAGGTTTTCTTGGAGTTTAGTTATCTTTGCCTTTGTCTGTGATAGGGTTTTCTTTGTGGATGTGATTGATCTTTCGACCTCTGCGGGTGAGGGACCGCCTTGAACTTTATAGGTTTCGATTAGTTTGCGGGGATTTGTGCATTCAAGTATGTCTGCTTTTTTGACCGTTAATTTGACTCCTAGTGGTTTCCTGAGCTACTTTCTGGAGCATTTCAGGGGTTGCATCAAGTAAAGTCTGTTTAGAATCGATTAATGCCTTGACTAAGGCGCCGACTATCTTGTGGGATGTTCGGAAAGCAACATTGTATTTCCGCACGAGCATGTTGGCAAGTTCAGTTGCGCCCACAAAGCCTGCGGCAGCTTTGCCTTCAACGTTTGAGGTAACTTTCAAGTTGGGGATAAGTTTTGCAAATATGCTCAGAGACGCGGAGAGGTTGTCGGTTGATGCCCAAAGCTTCGGCGTTATCTCTTGGAAATCAAGATTGTAGGTCGAAGGCAAACTCTTAAGCGCAGCGGCTGAAGCCACAAAATCGCCCAAGGCGTAGCTGGCTCTTGCGCGGATAACTTCGAGAACTTCAGGGTTCTTCTTTTGAGGCATTATGCTGCTGGTTGACGTGAACTCGTCAGGCAACTCGACTGTGCCGAATTCTGGCGAACTCCAGATTATCAGGTCCTCAGCTAAACGGCTTAAGTTAACAGCAAGCAGGGTTAGTGCTGATTGTGTTTCGAGGATAAAATCTCTGCTGCCGACCGCGTCGATTGAGTTCTCCAACACTGCATCGAAGCCTAAAAGTTCCGCTGTTGTTTTGCGGTTAATTGGGAAACTTGTGGTTGCGAGTGCTCCAGCGCCAAGAGGACACAGGTTAACTCGTTCGTAAACGCTTTGTAATCTTTGCAGGTCACGTCCTAACCCATCAACGTGTGAGAGCAGGTAGTGGGCGAAGGTGACTGGTTGGGCTGGTTGCAGGTGAGTGTAGGCTAAAATGACGGTTTCAGTGTGTTTACTCGCGGTTGCCAAGAGGCTTTCCTGCATTTCGAGCACTTGCTGCATTATTCTGAGCAACTCTTTGCGTAGCGCCATGCGGATTGCTGTTGTAACTTGGTCGTTTCTGCTCTTGGCAATGTGCAGGTTTCCGCCAACCTCAGGACCCGTCTCAGCTAAAACCGCTTCTTCCACTGCCATGTGGACGTCTTCGGCGTTGGGGTCGAGTTTTTGGCTGTCTTGTTTTTGGAGGGCTGAGAGGATTTTTGCGCCGTCTTGCCATTGGATAATTTTTTGCTCCATAAGCATGACTACATGTGCTTTGTTGATGGCTAAAACAGCATCTGCTAAGCGAGCATCATCTTTGCGTGAGGACGTAAACTTTGCAACGTCTTCTCTGACATTGCCCAGTCGTCCTCCATGCAGCATCTTTGACGTTTTTCTTTGCCCTCCGTCCAATATTGAATTAAAGAAAAATTAGGCTTTCTTTGCCTTTGGCTTTTGGCTGGCCTTCTTGAGCGAGTTGTACATTCTTGTTTGTAAGCCCCAGAGCTCGATGAAGCCTTTGCTGTAGGATTGGTTGAAGCTTGTTTTGATGTTATAGTTGGCTAGGTTTTTGTCGTAGAGTGAATTTGGTGAGCTGCGTCCGATGACTAAAAGGCCGCCTTTGTAGAGTTTAAGTTTGACTTCGCCGGAGACGTTTTCTTGAGATTTATTGATGAACGCGTCTAAGTCGTCTTTTAAGGGGTCAACCCACAATCCAGCATATGCTAAAAATACCCATTCTGCATCGATTTGCTGTTTAAAGAGAACCTGGTGACGGGTCATAACCATCTTTTCGAGGTCTTTGTGGGCTTCCAAAATCACTGTTGCAGCTGGACATTCGTAAACTTCGCGGGATTTCAATCCAACTATGCGGTCTTCGATGTGGTCAATGCGACCAACACCGTTTCTTCCAGCAATTTTGTTTACTTCCTCTATGAGCGCAAGAGGCGCCATTTTTTTGCCGTTAACTGCAACGGGGACGCCTGCCTCAAATGTTATTGTGACAATTTCTGGTTTATCTGGAGCTTTTTCTGGGGCAATGGTCCATTCGTAAGCATCATCTGGTGGAACCTGACTTGCGTCTTCGAGTAAGCCGCATTCGATGGCTCGTCCCCAAACGCTTGAGTCGATGCTATATTTTTTGGCTGAGTCAGAGACGGGTATGCCTTTGGTTTTGGCATATGCGATTTCTTCCTCGCGTGTTAAGCCCCATTCGCGTATTGGAGCAATAATCTGTTTTTCCGGTGCTAAGGCGCCAAGTGTTATATCGAAGCGTACTTGGTCGTTGCCTCTTCCTGTGCAACCGTGAACTAAACCTGTTGCGCCTTCTTTCTCGGCGATTTCAACCATTTTCTTAGCTATGAGGGGACGGGAGAGGCTTGTGCTAATGGGGTATTTGCCTTCATAGAGGGCGTTGGCTTTGATGGCAGGAAAAATATATTCTTTTACAAATTCTTCTTTGGCGTCGATTGAGAAGTGTTTGATTACGCCAAGTTTTTTGGCCTTTTCTTCGGCGGCTTTGAGGTCTTCGCCTTGACCAACGTCTACTGTTACCGTGATTACTTGTGCTTGACATTTTTCTTGGAGGTACTTGATTAACACGGATGTGTCTAATCCGCCTGAGTATGCTAGTACAAATTTATCGGTTATTTGCTTGCTCCCCCATTTTTTTGTTTTAAATTGTTTCCCTTACCTTGAGGGCTGTATTTTTAAACCTTGTGACTTTTTTGTCACTTAACAAGCTTTAAATGTTCTATTTGGGACACTTAAAGAGAACATCATGACCGTAGCCCAAAACGTGCGAAGCCACCTGCGAAACAAACCCTACCTACTCGAAGCCCTAGAAAAAGGCATAGTCAACCTCAGCGAACTGTCACGACAAATCCAAATAGAACTAAAAACCGAAGACACCAGCGCCATCAAAGCCGCGTTACGCCGCTATTCCGAGGAACTGCAAAAACACAAACAGAAAAGAGAAGAAAAAGTTCTCCAACTACTAAAACGCAGCAACATAGCAGTCTATGACAGAAAATCCGTCATGATAACCGCTAAAGAACTTCCTGCTCAAACAGGAATGAAAGTGGATTTGCTGGGTAAATTTGTTTACTTGCTTGACCGAAGTGATTTGCCTGAGCGAATCACAACACTGGTGAAGCATGACAATTGCACTATGATTGTTGTTCACTCGCCCGAGGAATTAGAAGCAACACCGGGAGTTGTTGCATTCCTTGCAACATTGCTAGCCGAACAAAACGTGAACATCATCGAGTTCATTTCTTGCTGGACAGAAACCATCATGGTAGTCGAGAAGAAAGACAGCCTCAAAACCTACGAGGTTTTGTCAAACTTGGTGGGTTAAGAACAGAGTCCGATAGCAGATAAATTAATAATGTAACAGTCAGTATTTTGTGTTAATCTGAAAAGGCACTTACCACGTGGAGTCGCAAAGTCATGTCACACCAAGAATGCATAAACTGCAAAACAACCTATGGTATAGATGAGATTGTTTATTTCTGCAAAAAATGCGGAGACATTTTAGAGATAAAGTTTGATTTCAAAGAGTTAGCTGAAACGCTCAAAGAAAGCGATTGGAAGAGCAAACCACTTTCGGTTTGGCGTTACCGCGACTTCATGCCTATCCACGAAGCCACAAAAGTAGTAACTCTAAGCGAAGGCGGCACTGGTCTGCACCGCTCGGAACGTTTAGGCGCAGAATTGGGACTCAAAAACCTTTATGTCAAAAACGAGGGTGAAAACCCCACAGGCAGCTTCAAAGACAGAGGAATGACTGTAGGCGTAACTAAAGCCGTGGAGTTAGGCGCCCGACACGTTATCTGCGCTTCCACAGGCAACACCTCCGCAAGCCTCGCCGCTTACGCCGCAAGAGCAGGAATAAGATGCACCGTTCTAATCCCCTCAGGCAAAATCGCATACGGCAAACTTTCACAAGCCATGATTCACGGCGCCAAAGTTCTCCAAGTCAAAGGAAACTTTGATGAAGCCTTAGAGTTCGTTCTAAAACTTGCCGAGAAACACAAAAACATCTACCTGTTAAATTCAATTAACCCGTTCCGTATTGAAGGGCAAAAATCGTTGGGCTACGAAATTTGTGAGCAACTCAACAATGATGCCCCAGACCGCATAATAGTGCCAGTTGGCAACGCTGGAAACATCAGCGCCATCTGGAAAGGCCTAAGTGAATTCCACCAACTTGGCTACATAAAAAAACTGCCCAAAATGACGGGCATACAAGCCGCAGGTTCTGCACCAATTGCACAGATGATTAAAACCAACAGCGACAAAATCATCCCAGTTGAGCACCCAGAAACAGTAGCAACGGCTATTCGAATTGGTGCACCTGTAAGCTGGAAGAAAGCTATTAACGCCATCCACGAATCCCATGGAACTGCTGAAACCGTTACTGACGAGGAAATCTTGGATGCCCAAAAAATTCTCGCAAGAATTGAAGGGATTTTTGTGGAGCCTGCAAGTGCTTCATCCATCGCTGGCCTAAAGAAGTTGGTTCAAAGTGGCGTAATTGGCAAGGATGAACGTGTTGTTTGCGTTACCACGGGTCATGGACTCAAAGACCCCGACACAGCAGTTAAGATGAGTGAGAAACCAATCGAAGTTGATGCGGACATATTAGCCATCGAAGAGGCATTGGGTTTAAAAAAACAAAAAGTGATTCTTGCACGGTGATTTGACATGAGGATTATTTTAGTTGGATACGGTGTTGTCGGAAAAGGCGTAACTACTATTCTGGCTCGTAGATATGCAGAAAATGTAAAGGATACAGGGTTTAACCCAAAAATTGTCGCCATAGCTGACATAGACGGTGCTGTAATAAACCCAAGAGGCTTAAGTCCCGAAAAACTGGAAGCAATTAAGCAACGTGGTTACCCAATTTCTAAAGACCCCGATTTCGGTCGCCCGGGAATATCTGCATTGGATGTTATCGAATCGGTTGAAGCAGAAGTGGTCGTTGAAGTTACACCGGTCAACATAAAAAATGGTGAACCAGCCCTATCCCATATTACTAAAGCATTCAAAACAGGTAAACATGTGGTAACAACTAACAAAGGACCATTAGCTTTAGCAATGCCATCACTCACAGAACTTGCCGAATATAACAACGTTTACCTCCGATTCAGCGGCACAGTCGGCGGCGGCACACCCATGCTCGAATTCGCCAAACGATGCCTCGCAGGAGACAGAATCCTTGCCATACGAGGTATACTAAACGGAACAACAAACTACATACTAACCGAAATGTCCCAAAACCACGTAACCTTCCAAGACGCATTAGCAAACGCGCAGAAACTTGGTTACGCAGAGCGAGAGCCATCCATGGATATCGATGGATTTGACACCGCATGCAAAGTGGTTATTCTGTCAAACTGGATCATGGGCAAAAAAATAACCTTAAAAGATGTTGACAGAACAGGCATCCGAGAAGTAACACTACAAGCGTTAGAAGAAGCCGCCAACAGAAACAGCACCATCAAACTCATCGGTTCAATAGAGGGCGACAAAGCAACAGTTAAGCCTACAGAAATTCCAGTAACAAACCCCTTATGCGTCAGCGGCGTCCTAAACGCAATAACCTTCTCAACCGAATACGCAGCAGAACAAACCCTCATCGGCAGAGGAGCAGGGGGCATCGAAACTGCCAGTGCAGTTTTAAGGGACCTTTTAGATATAAGACGTAAGTTAGCAACCAAACTACTAAACTAAAAAGAGCTGACAAAAATGAAGATAGTGATGAAGTTCGGCGGAACAAGCGTAGGCACGGGCAAAAACATACGTCACGTAGCCGAAACAGTTACACAATACGCTAAGAACGACTGCAAAGTTGCCGTTGTCGTTTCTGCATTAGCAGGCGTCACCAACAGTTTGCTTGAAGTTGCTTGCCAAGCCAAGAAAAGCGACGAAAAACAAATTGAAACCTTCACAAAAGAACTCCTCAAAAAACATGTAGAGGCAATTTCAACCGCCATCACAAGTAAGCAAATCCAAAAGGAAGTAACCCAAACAACCGAAAAAACAATCTCTGAATTAGAAAAAGTCTTAACAGGCATATGCTACGTGGGCGAACTCACACCAAAATCTAAAGACTACGTTGCATCTTTTGGAGAACGTTTGTCTGCACCCATTGTCTCAGGAGCTATAAGAGACCACAAGTTTGAAAGCCAAAGCTTCACAGGCAAAGAAGCAGGCATAGTAACCGACTCAAATTTTGGCGAAGCTAACCCCCTCATGAACTACACAACTCACCTTATCCGCGAAAGACTCGGACCACTATTCGAAAAAGGAACAATTCCAGTAGTTACTGGCTTCATCGCCGCCAACCAAGACGGGGTAATAACGACTGTTGGCCGCGGAGGCTCAGACTACACCGCAACTATCCTTGGTGTGGCGCTACAGGTCGACGAGGTCTGGATATGGACAGATGTTGACGGCATAATGACCTCCGACCCCAAGATCGTACCAACCGCCCGAATGTTGCCGCAACTTAGCTATCAGGAAGCGGCGGAAATGGCGATTTTCGGTGCAAAAGCTATGCATCCACGTGCATTGGGACCAGTAATTAAAGAGAATATTCCAGTTAGAATCCGAAATACGGCTCAACCAGATAACCCAGGAACATTGATAACTAAGGATCCCACAGCCAACGAAACAAAACCAGTTAAAGCCGTAGCTATGATAAAAGATGTCGCTATGCTAAACGTTAACGGAGCAGGCATGGTAGGTGCTCCTGGCAGCTACGCAAAGGTGTTCGATGTCCTCGGAAAAAACAACATCAACGTCATGATGATTTCCACTGCAGTTTCAGAAGCCAACATCTCCATGGTAATCAAACGTGGACTTTTAGGCAGAGCGATCAGCAATCTCGAAATAGCGTTGCTCGAAAGAGGCGGAGTAGTCAGCGAAGTTACAGCGGAAGACGACGTTGCAGTCATCGCGGTTATGGGCGCCAACATGAAAGGCACTCTTGGTGTAGCATCAAAGATATTCTCCATCGTCGCTCAGAAAGGCATCAACATCCGCATGATTGCTCAAGGCAGCTCAGAACTCAACATTTCCTTTGTCGTCAAAGAGAAAGATGGGGTAGCAGTTGTCAGAGCGATACATGAAGAATTCAAGTTAGACAAAAATTAAACCTTCCCCAAACCTTTTCCATTTTTATTAAGATTAATTAGTTATTGCGTGTTAACAAAGTAATCAGAGATAAGGGTTCTATGGAAACAAGATCTAAAAAATTTTATTTCCAAGAAATGGATTGGCTAATTAGCTTTCCAGCAGTGGGAAATGAAGGAAGAAAATATCTTTTCTACGCTGTGCACTTTATCGACAAAAGAACTAAGCGGAGCAACCCCAACGCAGTTTTAGCGGATATTGTGGATAGCCCAATGTTTGAAAGTGGATATCCGCATACTGTCGGTTTCTTTAGAGATCCTGTTGACGAAAAAGGTAATTTTGAAGCTCGCTTCCTAGAATTAAGAATTATTAGATGCATCGAGGATTTTTGGAAGTTCCTAAACGACCTAAACATTTAAGGCAGCAAAGTCAAAGACATAAGAATCGAATATTCATCTTCCGATTTAGTTGTGAAGCCTTTGTTGCCACATAAATTAAGCATCTTTGTGTTTTCAGGACTGACATCACTATAAATCGATTCTAATTTCAGGTCCTTTCCAATGTCTAAGATATAGTCTACAAGTTTTGAACCCAACCCTAGCCCATGCCAAGAATCGCTAACCATAACAGCGAATTCACCCTTTTTTCTTTCAGCATCAAAAATCAGCCTCACAACTCCAATGAGACTTCGGTCATCAAGCTCGGCGACTATGGCGATTTCTCGGTCATAATCAAGATTACAGTATCTAGACAAAGTGTCATGCGACATCTCTTTTATGGTCTCAAAAAACCTGAATCGCACACTTTGCAAGGATAGGGATTTGAAGAGGGCATTGAAGCGGTTTTCGTCCTCAGGCTTTATTGGTCGAAGAGTCACTTTCACGTCGTTTTTTAGGGTTCGCTTTGTCATGTATTTTTTGGGGTAGGGTGCAATAACCAGGTTTTCTGGGTGTTCGGCTCCTGGACGTAAAAAGCTCTGTAAATCTAAGGCGATTTGCGCATCAACTACAACTGCTTTGCCATCTTTAATGATAACGGGGTTTAAGTCAATTTTTCGTATCTCAGGAAAATCAACGACAAGCTGAGAAAACCTAATCATGATTTCCTCAATTGGTCCTGTTTCAAGCTGATTAGCGCATGCATCTTTGCAGTACTTCAGGGCTTTGGTGTTTTCCATAATTTGGCGAGCAAGAATCTGATTTAGCGGCGGAAAACCAACGCTTAGCTCCCTGTCTTTTTCGATTAAGGCGCCTCCAGTTCCCAAACATATGATTGAACCAAATTGAGGGTCTTTTCTTGATCCTAAAAACAGTCTGCAGGGCGCGTTGAGCATTTTTGGTTGGATTGCAACTCCTTGAAATACCGTAGATTGCTCAATCTCATCGAATAACTGTTTGAAGTGAAAGATGAGTTGTTCGGGAGAAAAAACATCGTAGACAAGGCTTTGCGTTTCGCTTTCAACTGCATACTGTGAATTTAGGGTTTTCATAACTACAGGGTAACCAAGTTGAGATGCGAAAGCGGCTGATTCTTCAGCAGTTTTAGCGATTAGCGTTTTTACAACAGGAATCTTGTAGGCTTCCAAGAATTGGAAAGACTCAATTAAGTTTAAACTCTCTCTGCCCTCGCCGAATGCATGCCTCAAAATCCCCTTAAGATGGGTTGGTGCGGTCTGGTCTAAGGGTATTTCTTCAGGAGTCTGATAGAGCAATTCTAAGTTTTGTGTCCGTGTGTAAATGTTCATGAATGTTCTGACGGCTTCTTGAGGGGTTCGGAAGGCTGGAACACCGTTTTTATGCAGAGTCTTTCTTGCTTCTTGGCATTTTGGGTCTTCGCCCATGAGGCAAACAAAGATGTTTTTTCGTGTTTGCTTGGCAGAATCTATGACAATATTGGCTAAGCTGAGTGGGTCGGTTATGCCTGTTGGGGCATAAATCACAAGCAGACTACTGTTTGAAATTTCGCCTATGCAGGTTTGTATCACTTTTTGGTATCTTTCAGGCGGGGCTTCCTCTAAAAGATCGATTGGATTTGTTAAATCGCAGTAATAGGGCAGAATGCTTCTCAGAGCTTGGGAAGTTGAATCGTTTATTTCTGCGAGTTTGCCGCCACGCCTGTTTATCTGGTCTAAAGCCATCAATGCTGGGCCGCCTGCGTTTGTTATTATTGTTAATTGGGGAACAGTAGGGCTTGACTGCATAGATAGAGTTTTAGCGCAGTCAAAAAGACCATTAATCGTTTCAACCCTAACTATGCCGCATCTTCGAAACGCCGCATCGTGTAGGATTTCGTTTAATTGATTCGTATCCGAGATTGCAAGTTGCCGATTTTCATTTGTTCCGTTGGGTTTTACTATGATTATGGGTTTTGTTTTTGCGTAGCCCCTTGCAGCACTCATGAAGCTTCTTGCATTCTTAATCGACTCAACATAGACCATTATGATGCGTGTTTGAGGGTCATTTCCAAAGTATTCGATTAAATCGCTAGAGTCAATGTCAATCGTTGAGCCAGTTGAGACAACAGCGCTGAGTCCAACTTGAGTCTCCAAAGACCAATCCAACGCTGAACCACAAAAGGCTCCACTTTGGGATATGAAAGCAATTTTTCCAGGGCACGCTTTCTTTTCAGCAAAGGTGGCATACAGATTTGAATTTGGCCGTATTATGCCAAAGCTGTTTGGCCCTATAATCCTCATACCATAGGTACGTTTACAATCTAAAATTCTCTGGGTAAGTTCCCGACCGTTTGTGCTACATTCATCAAAACCAGCAGAAACAATAACAGCATTTAAAACGCCAGTTTTGGCACATTCCTCAACAAGTTGAGGAACAGTGTGAGCTGGAGTTGCAATGATTGCAAGGTCTACCTTTGATGGCACACGATCTATGCTTGGATACGCAACGAGTCCTTGAACAGTTTGTCTAAAAGAATTGACTGCAAAAATTTTTCCCTGATAAGTCTCGATTAAGTTGCGAAGTATTCGGGTTCCTAAGGAATCAGCCCGCTCACTTGCCCCAATAACAGCGATTGCTTGGGGATTGAAAAACCCTTTAAGATCTCCCATAACCCAACAATTCCCAATAATTAGTGATTTCGATTAAGGGAAATAAGGTTTTAAGTTAAATCGACTTTTACGAAGTGTGTGGAGCAGGATATGCAGGGGTCGTAGGCTCGTACTAACATTTCTAATGTGAGTTCGATTTCTTTTTGCGTTTTGTTGAGAACCTGAGGTAGCAGTGCTTTCATGTCCAGTGAAATGTTGCCGTGGTTTTGGTTGGTTGGAATTACGCAATTGCCTTTGGTGCAAACTCCTTTGTCGTTGTATGTGTAATCGTGGAACAGTATTCCTCTTGGGACTTCGACTGCTCCAACGCCGCTTCCTGCTTTCACTTTTATGGTTGGATTGTTGTAGTCTGGCTGAGTTTTAAGTCCCGCGGCTTCAAGCTCATTGATTAGGCGTATTGAGTCTTCGACGCTGTGTACCGTTTCAACCAACTGGGCAATACTATTCAGGAATGGATTGTAGCACATTGGTTTGAGGTCAAACATTTCTGCGACTGTTTGGGCTAAGGGTGAGAGTTTCTTGTAGTTGATGTTTAATCTAGCTAATGCGCCTACCATGTAGGAGTCTCGAGTTGTGTTTTGCCCATTTAGCGGTTGAATGGGGAACAATGTATTCGTTTGTGTATGTGAGGTATTCTTTTGCTGGGGCTACGCCAGTGTCAGTTGAGGCTAATTCGCCATCGTAGAGTGCGTATTCGTTGGGGTTTGTTAGGGCTATGAATTCTGTTTCGCGCTCGAAATTTGGGAAATTGCCTGCTAAACTCTTAAACAGTCCAGCCACAGCTTGAAGGTTCGGAACGGAATCTTGCAGCTTTTGCCGCATAACCGCCAACTCTTTCATTGAGGGAATCTTAGAGAAGCCACCTGGGATAAGTCGTTGCGGATGGGTCGTTCTACCGCAGAGTAACTTTGACATTTCGTTTGCAGTTCGGTGAAGTTGTAGGACAATTTTAACTTCGGCTAAATTAGTTGAGGCTATTGGGATGACGGAGCCTACGCCCATTAAGTCTGGAAGAACCAGAAAGCCCAGATGCAGAATGTGGCTTTGCATGTTTTCAGCGTGTAGAGCTAACTTTCTTAGTTTAAGGTCTTGTTCACTGATCGGGATGCCTAATGCGGCTTCAGTGGCTTTCAAGGATGCAAGCGAATGACCAATCGAGCAGATTCCGCATATACGCGAAGTGATATGATGCAGTTCATTCCAGTATCTTCCCACAACCATGGCTTCGAAGAATCTTGGCGCTTCAGGGATACTCCATTCACATTTTTCTACGGCGCCGTTCCTGACGGATACATTGATGTTTCCATGTCCTTCAACTCTTGTAATGTGATGGACATTTACATCGACATTTTTAGTTTCACTCATCTTTTTGCCTCCTGCCAACCAAAATACAATCTAAACTTTGCAATTGCATCATCAACTGTTTGCCCATACTTTATCAGAACTTCTTTTTGAGAATTCTCATTTGGGTTATCCACCAATCCGCGACATCCCCAACAGATTGTTCCCTCGTTAACGCAGCATGAATTGCAGCCAGCTCTAGTAACTGTTCCAACGCAGTTTTGACCACGTTCAAAAGCGCAGACGTTCTCGTTTTTCTTGCATTCAACACAAACAGGATATGTGGGTGTGTCAGGTTTCTTTCCTAACAAGAGAGATTTGACTACTTGCAAGAAATCTTCTCTGTCGATTGGGCATCCATAAACATAAGCATCCACTGGAATTACAGCATCAATGGGTCTTGCTGCATAGGAGTCAAATAGCCTCGCGTTTTCGCCATACACCAATTTTTTAACTTCATCTAAATCCTTATAGTTTCTAAGAGAGTTGATGCCGCCAATCGCAGCACATGAACCGATTGCCACAACTATTTTGGCGTTTTTCCTTATTTGCTTGAGCCTATCTTCATCTTGCAGTCTGGTGCATGAGCCTTCTACGAACGCAATAGCGTAGTCGTTGCTTTGTTCTTTCATAACTTCTCGGAAAGTTACAACTTCTACTTGACCAAGAAGAGCTAACAGGTCTTCTTCGAGGTTTGCGACTTGCAGCTGGTCACCTTCGCAGCCAGCAAAGTCAAAGAATGCAACTTTGGGTTTCATTTATAGCGCCTCCGGAACACCTTTTATTTTTGCATAATTAAACACAGGACCATCCTTGCAGACATAGATTTGGTTGATTTGGCAGTGACCGCATTTTCCTACTCCGCATTTCATTCTGCGTTCAAGCGACATTATTATGTGGTCATCTGGAACTTTTTTGGCTTTAAGATCTGCAATTACGAATTTGTACATAACTGGGGGACCGCAAAGTATGGCGAGGGTGTGTTCTGGGTCAAAGGAAATCTGCGGAATAAGAGTTGTGATTACACCAATACTACCGCTCCAAGCTTCGTTTTCAGGGCACCAGTTAACAGTGGCTTTTAACTCAACATCACTTCTCGAAGCCAATGCAGCTATTTCTTCACCGAAAAGCAACTCCTTTGGTTCTTTGCAACCGTAAAGCAGAAAGACACGCCCGTAATCTTTCCGGTTGTCTAACACATAATTGAACAGTGACCTAAGTGGAGCGATGCCAAGACCACCTGCAATGAACATGAGGTCTTTGTTCTTAAGAGAATCAACATCAAAACCATTGCCGAAAGGTCCTCTGATTCCAACTTTATCGCCCGCATTGAGTGTGTGCAATTTTGAGGTAACATTGCCCAGTTTTCGTACGCAGATTTCGAAAGTGTCTTTTTTGGTTGGTGAAGAGGACAAAGATATTGGCGCTTCGCCTATGCCGAACACTGAGACTTCAACAAATTGACCTGGTTTATGATTAAGCCCTGATTCGTCGTCTAATTTTATTTCAAAGAGAGTTTCGAGGGCTGTCATCGGGGTCTTTTTGACTATGGTTGCCAGTTTTGGTACGAAGTTAATGTTTCCTTCAGTTTGAATGTTGATGTCTGGGGCTGCTGAAAGTGTTAGCTGACTGACTGTTTTGGCTTTCATGATACATGTCGTTGAATAAGTCAACTGGATTGGCTATGTTTGGAAGACAGTTAGATGAGCATCTTCCACATCCGACGCAGGAGACAAAGCCGAAACGATCAAAGAGATATTTTCCTTTTTTGAAGTAACGATGGCGATACCTTGTTGGTCTGGTTGCACGGAAGTTTTCTCCTGAAGCAATCTTGGCGAAATCTTCCAGTAAACAGCCATCCCATGTTCGAATTCTTTCGCCTGCCTCTAAAGTTAGGTCAGGGTTATCTTTAACATCAAAACAATAGCAGGTGGGACATACTAGAACGCATGAGCCGCAAGCGAGACATTTTTCGGAGTGCTTTTCCCAAAAGCCGCTTTTCCCATAGCTTTCTTTGAGCAGTTCAGGAATTAGTTCTGGAGAAAAGTCGAATTTTTGCTGAGAGAGGTTCATTATTTCATTTTTTTTCTGTCCAGCAACTTGTATATCGCGAGCCAAAGCTGTGGTTACGTTCTTTGCATATTTGGATAGTAATTCTTCTCCTTTTTGAGATCCAACGTTTATTACGTATCGGTTACCCAAGTCGGTCAACATAAGATCATAGCCATAATCAACTGAAGAAGAGCCCATGTATGAAGAGAAATTCCATTTTGACAACTTTTGAATGTTAACGCCTATAATTATGGTTGATTCACGTTTCTTGAAGTAATAAGGGTCCGATTTTGTTTCCCTAAATATTTCGTCCATGTGAAGCATAGCGACAATATCATAGGGGTGAACACCAATTAGCACCATAGGTTTTTCTTCGTCGGGTTTTTTGGCTGAAAATCCACCCGATAAATCATAAGTGAACAATGTTTCTCGCTGTGGAAAGAAGTATTTTTTTGGAGGAAGCAACGTGACATCGTAGTCTAGCCGCAGTTCCTCGGCTGTTTCAAGAGGCGCAAAGGCAAATTTGTTGCCTCTAGCTTTCACGCCAATGACATTCAAAGAATCATCTTTTATTAAATTATTAACAAACTCTTGAAAATCAGGTTTAGAAATGATTTTCATAACACATTCTCCTAAATGATTACTCAGGAACATAATAACACAATAGAAAAGGTAATTTAATGTTTGTGGAAAAAACTATAATTCAGACAGTCCAATAAAATAACCACAAATCAAAAGCTGTCTTACTCAAAGAGTCTCAGGCAATTAAGGGCTTTCCAAAAGAAGAACGAAAACAGTCTATTTGTGGATCCTAACTTAGTTCTTTTTCAACACCAAGGGGCAAACTCATAAAATTGTGGGGTTCCCTTGGGAAATTTAGCTTTCTTTTTCTTTTGTGCTTAACCTGTCTCGAACAGTAGCTATGAGCTCCTCAGCCTTAACAGGTTTAACTAGAAAGTCGTCGGCACCAAAATCAGCAGCTCTTTTCCCAACTTCCTCTGAAGAGAAGCCAGTGACTATAATTTTGATTGTTTCCAAATCATTTGCCATCTTTGAGAGAAGCTCAGTCCCATCCATATCAGGAAGCCTGACATCAAATATGCACACACTGAACTTTTCGTTTTTGATTTTTTCAAGAGCATCTAAGCCCGTTTCAGCTGTCTCGACTATGTAACCTTCTTTTTGCAGAATACTCTTGAAAACCCTCAAAATATTTACGTCATCATCAACTACAAGGATACGTTTTTTTTCGTCGTTCATCTAACTTCTCCTATCAAAGGTTAGTAATTATTAAGAAAATCTGGCGATGATTGACCTGTGAAAAGTTTCTGTCTGAAACACAAAATATTGGGCAGCCAATTAAACGCAAGAACTCCAACAAGAATTCGATTTAAGCCCAATCATCTGTAGGATTTTCCCCATTATAACTCCAAATAAAGTTCTCAAGTTAACGTTTAAAGATATGTGGATGGGTCAATACAACAACAATTGGAATTTATCAAAATGCGAATAACGATGTTGCCATAAGTTTGAACAAACCGTACGATTAAGTCCTTTAAATCGTTTGACACCTCTTGAGCCATGTTGGGTAAATTGCTTGTTTCTAGTTTAATTGTTTTTGTAGGGCTTGTTGGAAAAGAAAACGAGTTGTTTTAAGAATTATTGGGGCTTCTTTTCTGATTTAACATAAACTTCAACTTTTACTTGCGAAGCTGCTTTCCCCAGAAACTCTGAGAGAGCCCCAGTCCACTGTGCTTTTGAGTCAGCTGTAAATCCAACGGTCTGCGAAATCCCTCGCCACAGCAAAGCCTTGTCGTAGTCCTTGGCGTCTTGAGGCATAAACTCAAAGATTGACCTGCTCGCAATAATAATCAGTTTTTTCTTCATTCGTGAAATAGCAACGTTAATCCTGTTTAGATTAAGCAGGAAATCGCTTTCGCTGCGTACGTAATCTGGGTCGCTGACGGTGGATGAGATGATTATGCAGTCTGCTTCGCCTCCCTGATACCGCTCAACTGTGTCGATTCGAACGTTTCCGCAACCCTCAGAAAGCATATTTTTTAGCAATCCCTTTTGGGCATTATGGGGCGTAATCACTCCTATACCCTCAGCTTGCACGTTTCGAACCAATGATTCGACAATCAAAGCCTCAACAAGATTTGACTGGAAACTCTCCGCTTCATCATGTACAATCAACACGAAAACGTTCTCTGGCTCCAAAACCACCCCTAAACCATCCGTTTTAGGCTTCGAAGTTGCCAACGTCTGTTTTTGATCGGAACGAAAATCAATCTTATCCTTTTCATACACCCATTCTCTCAAAAACTCTGCCACGACCGAGTGACATCGGTGGCTTTCACACAATCGTTCAGCAGGAATGTCGGCGGGATGTTTACAACTGATCCGTTCAATGCCTAGGTCTTCTTGGCGTAGCAAACGTAGGAAATCCATGGCTGAAAGGAAAGAAGCCATTTCTTCGAGTGTTCGGCGGTCTTCTTTTTCCCAGTTGTGCGCTTGAATTGGAGGCAACTGGCGATGGTCTCCTGCAACGAGAATCTGGCTGCTCTTTGATAGGAATGAGCCTGAAAGAATTAGCTCTGGCAAACGCATCATACTTGCCTCATCCACTACAAGCAAGTCAAAGAAACCTTCGCCCCAAGGTGGTTCCGAGTCACCGATTTTCTTCATTAACCCATACAAACCAGGAGGAGTGAGACAAAGAATTAAGGGATCAGAACTCGAAGAAGTTGGAGTTAAAGTTGCCTGGTTCATCAAGCAATCCGTGAGTTCCTGGACGGTTTCTTCATCTTCGTTGTAATTAACGTGTGTAACACCTTCGATGGGTTTAACAGATGAAGTGGAACTGCTCAAAACTCGGTAAATCATCAGGTCTTTTAAATCATTCCCGCCTTCTCTGCAGTATTCTTGCCAGCACCTAGCAAGCTTACTGACAAACTCTTGGATTGCCTTGTGGGTTGGAGCAACCATCAGCACCCTGCACCTACAATTGGCTCTGTGGGCGGCTACATGAGCTAAAACTGCCAACTGCAAAGTCTCAGTTTTTCCAGTTCCAGGCGGACCTTGCAACATAACAATTTGCTCTTTACTGAAAACCCGGTCAATGAACCTTTGCTGCTCAGCTTTAGGAGGAAAACGCCTACGTTCAACCCAACTCAAAAATGATGCAGCTGCATCCGGTTTTAAAGCCATATGCAAGGAAGCCTCAGATTTGCCCGCTAAGAACCCCGCCAACAATCCATAAAGTACATTGTTACCCGCGTAGTCAAGGCACTTAGCTGCCCTATCAGAAATGATGTCGTCAGCCAATTCATCCAGAATATAGATTCGCCCGACCTCGAAGAGCTGCATGTACTTGCTTTTTGCTTTCTCGATGTCGGTTGTTGGAAGGTTATGCCAAGCGCTGTATTTTCTGCCTTTTCCGCTGGGCCAGCTAACCACGTTAATGACTATCTCGGACTTTCGAACATCAACTTTGTCAACGATTGCTCTGGCTGACTTTTCCACTTCAGAGGGTGAGCGCTTCTGGGTTTCCTCAAACTGACCCTGTTCATTACGCCTAAGCTCGGTTACGACCATCCAATCGCCTGAACTTGATCCATCTGCACCCTTAACTCTACAAGCGTTTGCGATACAATCAGCCTTCGGCAACCCAATGCCTTCATAGATTAGTTTTCCACGAACAACAAAATCCTTCTCGGATTCAGCGACTCCTGTGCACTCAAAAATCAGCGAGCGCCCCGAAGCAACACGTTGGTAGGGAAGCAAAGCGTAGTGTTGGTACATTTCTTGGCGCTTAGAAAAATATTCCAAATCAAGGAATTCTCTGCAGCCACGCTCTAATGTAGAGGTGCCTAGTGAAAACGTTGCGATTGTGGGAACTGCAATTGGTTTTTTTCCCAGTCGTCTGTTGCGGATCGTTAAAGACCTTTCAATGAGTTCCAAGGCCATGCAGAGCTTTAATCCCATTAAGTTTAGTTCTTCATCGGTGATGCGTCTTGTCTTCTGTACATAGTCGCACCATTTGTGTTTCTCAAGCAGAACTTTTGTGGGATAATTATCTAAGCGCTTCTTAGCAGCCCAAAGATACTCAATGGGAATTTGGTTTCCAAATCGGGCTCGTGCAGGGTAATAGCCGTCTTTGTGTCCATAGCCATCATCAAGAAAATGGATCATGCCATCCGGGTTTCTGTTGAAAGGAAGTGAATAATTAAACAGTCCATCGCGGAAAACCAGTCGCAAATCAACTTTTGAGCCATCTTTGCGTGTTGCCATCCAAACTAAATTATTTTCAAAAAAGCATGATTGCTCAAGGATTGGCAGAAGCCCAGTACTATGGAACTTGAGGGCTTTTCTATGCACAACTTCATCTTGGATAATTGAGAACATAGGTTGATCAATGGCTTGTCTGAGACCTAAAAGGTCCCTAATCGCCATAGCGCCTAGCAATGTTGGTTGGCGACGAACTGCTTCCATTAGTACATCTCGTTCGCCCCTGCTGAAGAAGTAAAGATGAATCGGGACTTCGTCGGGGCTGCCTACTTCCACGGCGACTTTTGTGATGGCGACAGTCAGGTCTTGGAAAAAGGCTTCCAACAGTTTTTTTTCCTCATCTAAGCATTCTTTTCGGTCATCGGGAAGACTGGCAATTACATGCGATACCTTTAAGGGGTCACCTTTAAAGCGGGAACAGCTTACCCTTGCACTAATCATAGAAATAATATTTAGCATGTAGTCGCGCTCAACGAAGAGGTAAATACGTATCATGCTGTCTGGGCTAAACAAAAGCGCTGAATCCACGCCGTTTGAAGGACTATCCTCGGGAAGCCCGCCGTACCCTGTTCCTGTTAACCAGGGCATATACTTGCTTTTGCTTGCATACGGACTACTGGGTCGGATTCCGCCAAGCATAAACTGAGCACGTTGAACCAGCCAATCTAACTTTGATCCTACAACCCGGTCAGTTGCTAACAAACGGACTTTTTCGCCATCATTGGCTTTGATACTTTTGAAGTCGTAGGGGCGCAAATCACTTGATTCCATCACAACCTTTAATCTTGCCAAATCATCCAGATGCTTAATTCCATATTGACCAAGTGCTCTCTGTTCACCTCTACTCAAATTAAGCAACGCAACACTCTCGTTTTCAACTGAGCTAACAATGCAGTACTCGTTGAAGCCGCAGTTGTCGCATCTTGAGCAAAGTTGGTATTCAACTTCGGGAAGAGGAGTATTATGAATCCGATTTAACTCGCCATTTTCGGCAAGGAGACGTTCAACGTCCTGAATTAATGGGCTGAGTTTGAATTTTGGGAGAGTTTCTGGCTGGAGATTTTCCAAATTCGTTTCTCTGTTAATCACTCCGCCTTCCAAGTCAATTTTTGGCAATAAATTTTCATAGTTCCTTTGTAAGGAGCAAAACGTAAATTGCGACTTGTATTCGGTGAGCAGTCTGTTCCATCCAAGAAGACTTAAGTTCAAAAATTCTAACTTTCACTTTTCCTTCCTTAGGTGGCCAAATAGCAATCAAATCAGCTATGCCCTTAACTTTCCAGACGCCGATCTTTCCCAACATTGGAACTTGATAGAGCAAGACAGGTTTACCGTCAACTTTTTGTGTTGAAGAAAGCTGTTCATTTATGACTTCACGCAAATTGTTGAATGATGCGTGCTCGTTTTCAACATACTTGTTAAAATCGTGGTATTCGGCTGATTTGGCTTGAAGTTCAGCTACTTTTTTCTCCTCAAGCGTCTTCCCTACACCGTAGAGCAGGGGGCTGATTGGCTTGAATTTAGGCCATTTTTGATTGTCTATCGAATCATCATCTTGGAGTCTTAGTTTGAAGAAGCGAGGACAACAATTGAAGCGGATGTACTCTGCTATTCCTGAGGCAGTTAAGGAATCCTTGCTATGCTTCTTTCTGCGCGAATGTTCTAAATCTAACTCGTCCTCGCTCAACTGTTTGCTACCTCTTTTTCTTAGCCTAAATTAACCAGATTATTGTATCTACATTGCTTATGTTTAAAGGCATTACCAAAACGTGGTTTCTTATAATTACACTCTCACCAGCAGAAGAGGAACCATCAAACTTGGCGACAACTCTACCATTTCCACTGACTTTAGTTTGTTTCCTAACTCCAGTCGGAGATGACAGGTTTCTTTTACAATACAATATCCACAACTTACTGTTTCTTTTTGGGTTTGGCAATCAATCACAATTGGGGCATACATAATTTCTCAACCTCAGGAATCCACACTAAGAACAAAAGCTGCTTATAGGCAATGCCAACTGTGCCGCGGCATTTTCTGCAAGTGTGGTTTCTTGTTTTTTTGATTGCATTTAACACGAAAATGTCCAAAAAAATTATTTTTAAGTAATTGAATCCCAAGGTTTGCCCTAATAGCGTTCATTTAAAAAAGAGAGACTCGTTTTAGCCCTTCAAGTTGCGTGTTTGGGCAGGCAGGTTTCTTCAAAAAACAAGGAGTCAACGGTTTTAGGCTTTTTCTTTAACTTTGATGTGTTCTTCAGAGGAAACTTTGTTTGTTTTTATATCAAGCCAGCAATGGAGTATGTCTTCGTTTCGAATTTTGTGACTGTGTGGTTCTGGCTGAACAAGCGCAATAATCATACTAAAACATGCGTCAGATATAAGCAAATTATAGTTTCCATTGGGTAGAACTTGAATTGTGACGTGACTTTCGTCAACGGGCAGATTTCCGTAGGTTCCTTCGTTTTCAATGTTTAATTCATGTTCGAGCCAGAGTTCTAAGAGTTCAGTGTTGGTACGTTTTGGTTTCTTAATTTCTTTGTTGATGAAGTCTATGTATTGTTTGGGAAATGTTAATTCAAACGTTTTCAAGGCAAACCCACTTTCCTATAAACTAAGAAAGGTGGTATAAATATTATTGGAACGGGAGCAACCGTTTTCTAGCATGATTCGAAGCTAATTCTAACGCTAAGTTACTTTCGTTTTACGATTTCGATTAATATTTTTTCTTTTTCGATTTTGCATCGATACGTCTGCAGGGTGGTTTGGTTGTTTTCGGTGTATTGCCCGTTTCTTATGTCGAATTTCCATCCATGGCAGGGACACATAACGATGTACTCATGCAATATGCCGCCTTGCAAGTTGCAGCCCATGTGGGGGCAAATGTTTGACAGCCCAAATACTTCGCCGCCTTGTCGCACAAGCAAAACAGGTTTGCCTTTAATCCGCACAGCCTTCATGTGGCCTTCTTCAAGTTCCCTTTCCTTTATGGATGAAACGAAATTATCCTTACTCACATTTGTGCCTCTGCTCAGGTCTATTGGGGTTTAGACTCTAAAACCTACTGGACTGCTTGGTTGCCGCCGTTTTTGTTGTTATGCAACTCTGAAAGTTTAAGGAGCATTTCTTTGTAAACCGCAATTGAATCTAAGTATTCGCTTACTTCGATGTTTTCGTCTAAGGTGTGGTCAAGGTGAGAATCGCCAGGTCCATAAGTGACTATGGGGAGGTTCATGGCTTTTCCCAAAATGTTCATGTCACCGGTTCCTGTTTTGTGTAGGAGCGTTGCGGGTTTGTTTAGCACTTTACGTACCGAAGACGCCAAAACGTGTACTAGCGGCGAAGCTTTGTTAACTTCAAAAGGCTCAACTGTGTCAAGAACGGTTGCTTTTACGGAAACCTTTGGATTGGCAGTTTGGTACTTTGTGATTATTTTGGTTATCTGCTCAAACACCTGAGTCGTCGAGAACTGAATGGGAACTCGAACGTCAAGGTTCATTTCGGCTTCAAAAGGAACCACTGAGGTGGCTCTGCCGCCTACCATTTTAACTAAGCATGCTGTGACAGCGTTGTATGGGCTTGCCGATGGATCCAGTGAGGGATAGGATGATGCGTTTTTGATTTGTTCCCAAAGCTCATAGGATTTTTCTAGAGAATTATCATAGAGCCAGGGTGTGGAGGCATGTCCGGTCTCGGTTTTGAGGACTATTTTTAGTTGGATTTGTCCTTTGTAGCCGATGGTTACGTTTTCGACACCGCTGGGTTCACCAAAAACTGCATAATCCGCTGTAATTCCTTGTGTAATGAGATGCTTGACGCCTCGGCTAGTAGCTTCCTCTTCAACAACTGCAGCGACCAAAATTTTGCCTTTAAATCCAGGCTCCGTACCAGCCGCAAGTGCAGCCATAATCATAGCTGCAAGCGGACCCTTCGCATCAACGGCTCCTCGAGCATAGATTTTGCCTTCTTCAATACGAAGCGGCAGATGCCCAGCCACCGTATCCATGTGACCACACAAAAGGATAACGGGTTCGCCCTCCCCGACTACACCAATTACATTTCCCATGGTGTCTTTGCCAACTTCAAAGCCCATCTTCTTCATTTCGGAATCTAAGAAGTTAGCTGCATCCTCTTCCTTGCCTGATGGGCTATAGATACCTAAGAGGTTAGTTAGGAACCGTATTGCTTGCTCGCTCATTTTCTTCTTCTCCTATAACGGTATCTAAAACTGTGATAGCTTTGTCAATTTGTTGCTTCTCGATTACGAGTGGGGGCAATAGGCGAACTACGGTTCTGCCCGCATCCAGTACCAAAACACCCTTTGCCTGGGCCTTCAAGATAATGTTGTGAACATCAAACCGAAGCTCCATGCCTAACATTAAGCCTAATCCGCGGACTTCCTTGATGATTTTATGCTTGGCCTGCAACCCCTCTAACTGTGTTTTGAAATATTTGCCGTTAACAGCTGCTTTCTCAGCCAACTTCTCTTCCAAGAGCGCATCTATGGCGGCGCATCCTGCGGCGCAAACCAGTGGGCTTCCGCTGAAAGTAGTCGAGTGCTCACCAAGTTTAAGCGCAGACATCACATTTTCTTTAGCTACTGTAATGCCGATTGGTAACCCTCCAGCGAAAGGTTTTGCTAAACACATAACATCGGGAGTAACATTCCAGTTTTGGCAACCGAACAGTTTACCAGTACGACCAAAACTCGTTTGAACTTCGTCAAAGATTAACAGAACACCTTTTTCGTCGCAGATCTCCCGCACTGCTTGCAAATAGCCGTCTGGAGGAACACGAACGCCGCCTTCACCGCGAATGGGCTCCATGAGGACAGCAGCGGTTTTGTCGGATATGGCTTCGCGGATTTTATCTGCATTATCTGGAGCAACGTGCTTGACTTCTGGGATGAGAGGCATGAAGGGTTCGCGGTACTTTTTATCCCAAGTCGCCGACAGGGCTCCCATGGTTTTGCCATGGAACGCACCCATCAAAGCAATAATTTCGGGTTTACCGGTGTATTTGCGTGCGAGTTTTATGGCACATTCGACAGATTCAGCGCCGCTGTTTGAGAGGAAAGCTTTGTCCAAACCTTTAGGCGTTATCTTGACTAGTTTTTCTATAAATTCAGCTCGTTTATTGTTATAATAGCAACTGTGGCATGTGATGAGTTCTTCAACTTGAGCTTTTACTGCCGCCACAATCTTTGGGTGACAATGACCCAAGGCTGCAACTCCATAGCTGCTTGCGCAATCTACGTATTCTATGCCGTTGATGTCCCATAGAAGCGCACCTTTGCCACGAGTAATTACAACTGGTTTTTTGGCGAAGACGTTTGCCAAGTAGCGGTTTTCAGTTTCCATTATGGTTTTTTCATTCACTGGTTATCACAGTTCCAACCTGATGATTGAGAGCTGAAGTAATTGGCTGCTTAATAGTTCCTGAAGTAACGAGGACTTCTTTGACACCTTGATTTAGCGCTTCTATTCCAGCATGGATTTTGGTGCTCATACCCCCACCGATTTTGGATAAGACCTCTTTGACCTCGGTTGCAGCAATTTTTGGAACCCGTTCACCTTTTAGCATTAACCCTTCAACGTCTGTTAAGAGGATTAGTTTGTCTGCTTTGAGAGCGCCTGCGATTATGGCTGCGGTTCGGTCGCCATCTACGTTTAGCGGCTCAAAGTCTTGGCTGAGTGCAATAGGCGTCACGATTGGCAGGTAACCGTTCCCAAGCAACAGGTTTAGTAATTCGGTATTGACTTGAGTAATTTTGCCTGTATAGCCGCCGTCCATGACTTTCTTTCTGCCGCGTTCGTCCACCGCGATCAGCTTGGTTTTCCGTTCGGCTTTCAATATTCCGGCGTCTAATCCACTCAAACCGACAGCGGGGATACCTTGGCTTTGCAGGGCTAACACTATTTGCTTGTTGATTTTGCCCGCCATAACCATGGTGTAGATTTCTATGGTTTCTTTGTCGGTATAGCGGCTGCGAAAACCTTCGGGGGACATGATGAATTTTTGTTCTTTGCCCAGCTTGGAAGCGATTTCAGTGACTTCGACACCTCCGCCGTGGACAAGGATAATTTTGTTGGTTTTTGCAACTTCTTTTAGGTCGGCGATTAGGTCGGTTGAGGCGCCTTCTTTTAGGATACTTCCTCCCATCTTAATAACAAACAGCATGTCTAATCACGCCGGATGGAACCCAGTGCTCTTAAGGCCTGTGGTCTCGTCTATTCCCATAAGTAGATTGAGGCATTGGACGCCTTGTCCTGCTGCGCCTTTGGTCATGTTGTCGATGGCTGAGAACATTATGAGTCGGTTAGCGTGTTCGTCGATTTCGAAGCCAACATCGCAATAGTTTGTGCCTGTGACAATTTTGGGGTCAGGTAGCTGGTATGGTCCCTTTTGATATTTGACTAATCGTACGAACGGTTCGGTGCCGTACATGCCGCGGAGTGCTTTCCAGAGGTCCTTGCTGGTTATGGGTTGCTTGGGGAATGCGTAGATGGTTGCAAGGATTCCGCGTACCATGTTAACGGCGTGGGGAGTGAAGCCGATTTTGACTGGTTCAGAGGCGAGTGCGGTTAGTTCCTGTTCGACTTCAGCGGTGTGGCGGTGCCCTGTTACTTGGTAGGGACGTACGCCGCTAAAACGTTCGGGGTGGTGTGATGTGGGGGTTGGTTTACTGCCGCCGCCTGAAGAACCGACTTTGAGATCAACGATTATTTTGCTGTTGTCAATTAAACCTGCTTTCACTATAGGAGCTAAACCAAGAATTGCTGATGTTGCCATACAACCTGGGCAAGCCACTAGCTTGGCTTTTTTGATCTCTTCCCGATGAAGTTCTGGCAAACCATAGGCGGCTTCTTTGAGCATTTCTGGGTGGGCATGTTTCCAGCCGTAGTAAGAATCGTAGTCAGCGGGGTTTTTGAGGCGGAAGTCGGCGCTCATATCGATAACTTTCAAACCGGTCTCTAAGAGTTTGGGAACAAGGTTTACAGAGCCGCCGTGTGGGGTTGCTGTGAAGACTAAGTCGCAGTTCTTCTGGAGTTCATCCATATCTTGGGGTACGAATTTTAGCTGAGTTAAGCCTCTCAGGTTTGGATGTACATTAAAGACGTATTCCCCTGCGCTCTGCCGCGAAGTAACCATTGTTACTTCTACCTCTGGGTGCATAAGCAGCAGTCTTAACAATTCACTGCCAACGTATCCTGAACCACCAATTATTCCTATTCGCATTCTATTTTCCTCTTATGATTTAATTAATGGTCAATTAGGCTTTGAGCGCCCTTCAACAGTGGAATAGCCACGTTAAGCCCAGTGGCAAGTCTTGTGTTCTCCCAAAATTCGGGACAAGAATTGGACTCATGAAACACCAGTTCACTCTTATTTTTTTCTACGCTTTCTTCAATTATGTTCTTAATGTTTTCGTATGATTCCGAGTTCTTATAACTGTTAAAGGCTTTTTCCAGTTTACCCGTCCATGTTTCGAAATCAGTTAAGCGGCTCTCGTCTGCCTTAACTTTCTGGACGGGACCGAACGCTTGGGAAGCTTTGTCGAGTTCTCCCTTGAGATAAGTATCATCGACTTGTTTGTTTTCGCCGACATTGACCATGGCATCTAACGCGAATATCCAGGCGTCACTACCTTCACCCAGGGTTTTGCCACTCTTCACAGCAAGTTCCTGAATACTCAAAGGCAGTTTAGAGTGGAAAACTAGGTTACCAAGGAAAGTGTTTGTGCGGAAATCTTTAAAGCCTGCACGCGCCATCGCGGTATGGTAGCAAACGGGCTGCTTGCTTTTTTCTTTGGAAACTATTATGCGCAAATCGTAGAACCATTTCTGCACCAGCTCTTGTGCGACTACGCCGATAGGATTAATGATAGTTGGTTTTGTTTCCTTGATGTTTGCCTCAAGCTCTTCGCGATTGTTGGAAAGCATAATCATTTTGCCATGAGTTCCAGCATCAGCTTTGATGACTATGCCTTTGTCGATGGGGATTTCTGCTTCGAAGAGGTCGGCGATGTCTTTTTCGTTATGAATTTCTCGGCCATTCTTCATTATATCTAGAGCATCGCAGGGCACAAAAACGGTTTTGGGAATCGGAATGCCCTCTTTATGCAGGTTCAACAAGGTGCGTAGTTTGCTGTAGCAGACGAATTCAACTTGGGAGGTGTTGAGGGTTTTTTTTCCCAGCATCTCCATGTAGTAAGAGGCTTGGAGGCGCCGGTTTTTGCTTTGGGCACGGTTAAGCACAACATCGGTGTTTTCTATAATGCCTGTGTAGTCTTTGCCTTTGGTTTTAGCACTAAAACCATCTTTCGAGATTGCTAAGGCAATTTTTCGAAATGGAATAAAAGTTAAATCTATACTGAGTTGTTTGGCGGTGAGCTTTATGCCGTTTTCGTCGTTTTCCGAGCGCTCATACAAAAGTGCAATGCTCATCGCTTTCAGCATCCATGAAAAAACTTACCTTAAAAAGGTGATTTAACGCAAGAAATTGGTTTGGTGGAAGATACTGTTTATTCGCCCCAATCTTCGCCTTCAATTGTCAACTCTTGAAGGTCAACGCAACCGCATTTTATCTGTTTAACCTCAAGTTCAAGACCACAGCCAGGACAACTTACAATTTCGCCTTTCTCTGTGTCAGCTGGAACATCAAGGTCTGCATCGCAGTCTGGACATTTTGCTTTTGCGTTTGGTTGATTTGAGTTTACGGGTTTAATCATTTTTTATTCGTCACTTTTTTATTTATTGGAAATGTCATTCAGATTATTTCCAGTTTCTTTTAAACATTTTGACCAATTTGTTACAACTTAGACTTTTAATGTCCCATTTGGTGCAACCCTTTCTACAAATTAAACGAAAGAAAAACGCACCATAGCATCGAATCTGCAACGAAATCCGCACTATCCATAGAGGAAATGTATGGAAAACGTTAAATTTTTCCTCTCCACTATTCACTGGGCTAAAAAATGGATGAAAAAGACAAGCAAATCATCAAAATCCTAAAAGACGACGCAAGAGCAGGCTACGGCGACATAGGCACCAAAGTAGGCTTATCCGAAGGTGCAGTACGCAAAAGAATCAAAACCTTAACAGACGAAAGCGTCATCAGAAAATTCACCGTCAAAATCGGCGTCGCAGAAGGCGCCCAAGCCATAACACTCCTTGCCACAAACCCTGCCTATCCAACCCAAGAAGTCTCTAAGAAAATTCAAGCACTCCCAAACGTTGAAACCATCTATGAAGTCACCGGCGAATACGACATCGTTGCAGTCATCAGTGGGATGAACGTAACAGAAGTCAACGAATGTATTGAGAAAATCCGTCGAGTCGAAGGCATAATGAAAACCAACACTATGATTGTTCTACGCAGTTGGTAATCAAACTTTATTTTTCAATTTTATGCAAGTTACTTTGATGCCGTTTTTCTTAAGCAATGCAGTTGTGACTCCATCACCCTCTTTGAATTTGCAGTAGAAAGAGCCATCAAAGATTTTTCCACAGCCGCATGACGGGCTTTTTTCAATAAACAAAACCTCCTTGGCATTGACAGTCTGAGCAATCCGTAGAGCTTCAGCCGCGCCTTTGAGAAAATGGCTTGTAACGTCAACGCCCTTCATATTAACAACTTTGGCGTTTCCCTCTAAAACGTCGGAGCCATCTCCACCTTGTATCTCAGCAGGCTCTCGGGGAACGGATAAGCCGCCTAAAACTTCAGGACAAACTGGAAACAAACCACCCTTCATGAACTCCTCAAACAGCTGGGGGTTAAACCAGTTTTCGGCTTTAAAGTTGCAGTTTATGCCTAGCAGGCAGGCACTGACAAGTTTCATAACAAACAAAGTTAGTTGCGAATTAATAGCTTTACACTTTCACAGGTCGCTTTTTAGAGGCGAGAAGGCTCCCAGTCAGCATTCTCTATTCTTCAGGGTTAGGTTAACCTACAATTTTACCGTAAACACAAACGTTGTTACAGAATTTTGGTGCAGAGGCGCAATGAATAACTTTACATTTTACTGGATAGACGAGATTTGGGTTATCTCCAAATAACAAAAACGGATCTCATTGTTCGTGTTTCTTGAAGTAGATTTGCTTTACAGTTTAGGCTGTTTCTTTAACGTCGTCTTCTTCAGGTTTTATTCCTAACTTATTCTCTAAATCCTCTATTCTTGCGTCCATTGCCTTTAATTTTTCACTTAGTAGTTGCCATGAAAAGAAGATTGCTATAACGCTAACTGCACCTAATATTAGAGATAACTCAAGCCACATGAAAACCACTCTCATCAGTTTTAATATTAAGTTTTATACATTGTTGCAGATTTCCATGATTTTCTAATTTAATTTTCAAGTTACCCACCATCGAAAACACTAATTGACTAACGTATCTTTTGAAGAACTGCTCGGATTGTTCTTCCTATACACCATTAAACCCTCTGCCAAAAAAAGAACTGCAGAAACACCCGTAATAGGCAACAGATACATCACAGCTAAACTCGGGGTAAGGTCTTGACTAAAGTATTGAACAATTAGGACAGCGGCTTCAACACTTAAGAGTCCAAAGAAAAACAATGAATAGCAGATTAATCTGGGCACAAGATTTCTTCCAATCCAAAGATGCCCACTTACACTTGTTTTCTCCTTTGCCACATATAATCCGTACACGTTCTTCTGAATTAAACCAAAAGATTCGAGTTTTTGCAGTTGCCGATAAGCTGTACTTGGGCTACTAAGATTTGCTCCTCGCATAACTTCGCGCGGTCCCACAGGTTTACCTTCCTTAACAACAAAAGCATAAACGTTAAGTGTTGACCCTTCTAAATCGTCGCAGTCAAAAGATGTCATTGCCATCAACTCCCCGACTTAAGAAAGGCTTCCATGCCCCATTTGTCAACATGAAAGGTTGGATTCTGCAGTGTCGTGTAAACATGGCTGTTTTCTATCTGAGTTAAGTTCACCTGTTTAAGTTCTATTGCAAAAGAAGAAGTATCGGTAACAGTGTTGTTGTCAAAGCCTGACTCGTTAAGAATGAAATTCATGGTCTCTGTTTTCAACATTATATTTCCTGATTGCAAAACTTCAATAGCGGAATTATCTGCAAAAGGTTTGCGTACATCCCAACTACCAGATAAAACCAACAAGCGCGACTGATGAGGCGCCCAATAATTGTCGAAAAACCCTTCACCGACCAAGTGGTACCTCATTTGCATCGAACCCACATTGGGATCAGATGCCAAACCGTTGCTGTCATATTCACGAGATGCAACGTTCTCGAATGTATTTATTTGGTTAGCAACTACACCCTCAGCGCTAAAGTAGCTGCCTTGTTTTGGACGTTCTACCACAATTTTACCTGTGACATCGGTCCAAGTGCCATTCATGTTTAAGTACGTATTTGTCAAAGAGCCATTAACGTATCTATCGTAAATTTGCACGCCTTCCATCCAATAACTTTGACCCGAAGGCATAGGCACCCAATACATGCTGCCGTTTTCGTCAAGAGATGGAGAACCAACGTTAACCCATGTAAGATTATACCATTTGCCGTCAACCCACGCGCCTTTCGCGTTCCACGCAGAGCCACCGATATCTCCAGGGAAAATTCCTGTGTTATTGATTATTTTTTGGGCTGCAAGAAAGTCCACCCTTAACAAGGTGGCACCCGAATCTGAGGGGTTCGTCACGTTTACCACCACAAAATACGAAATAGTCGGTCCGGTGACTTCACTTACTGGATTATTTGCATTTTGCAACGTGAAATTGGCATAGACAACCTCAACATCCATTTTTGCAGTTGGTCCCTGCACATGTGTTACCCATGGTCTAATGTTTAATTCTGAAACCAATAGAGGTGAAGCACACGCTATCCCGATAGAAAAGGAAAGAACAGCGAACACTATTATTTTAAGTGCAAATTTCATATTTGTTCACGGGATTTCTTTTGTGCGCAAGAACCTATTAGCTCTACCGACGGAACAGAGCTGTTCCAAACTGGAACACCAATTATCCAGACATTGCAGGACCCAATACCAACCGTTCGGAGCATTTTCACAGTTGACTGATATTGTTGTTTTTTAGGTGTTGTTTATCGGTAGAATCTTTTTTATGCACTGGTTTTGCTACTTGACTCTTACTACATGCGAGATATTGTTTCGTCCAAACCTTGAATAACTGGTAAAATCAGTTTAGGCAGCCTGCTTAACAGCGGTTAAGATCACAAATTTAGCTCTGCTGCATTCAAGGAATACCGAAGTTTTTGCTGCCATCACTAGGTTGAGCAGAATAGGTATGTGGATTTTTGTGGGGCAAAAGTCATAATGATGACCTATTAGAGGTTCTATGCAGAAACCTAAAGGGGTAGGGGTCCTATGGTGGGAAACCTACTATTAGTATATTGAAAATCGATTACTTTCGCAGTTTTTCTATTTTCTCCACGCCGCCGACATTGCCCAGGTAGGCGATGTCGGTTAAGCCGATAAAAAAGCCTGTTTCAACAACGCCTGGAATCATTTTTACTTTTACAGCAAGTTCAGCTGGGTTCACTATTTCTCCAAAGTATGCGTCTATGACTGCATTACCGTTGTCCGTTATTGTGGGACCCAGTTTTCCTTTGCCTTCCCGCACCACAGGTTTTCCGCCCATGGCAATGATTGTTTCTTTAACTATTGGAAGTGCGAATGGCAAGACTTCTGTGGGAACAAATTGATTTTTTTCGCCGAGTAATTGCGCTTTTTTCGCCCCATCTGTAATGATGATGTTTAGTTTTGATGCTGATGCGACGATTTTTTCTCGTGCCAACGCAGCGCCGCCGCCTTTGATTAAGAACAATTCTGGAGTTAATTGGTCGGCGCCATCTATGGTTACGTCAATTACTGGGTGCTCGTCGAGTGTAGTTATGGGAATTTTGCATTCGACCGCTAATAGGAACGCTTGGTAAGAAGTTGGAATACCCATAATGTGCAGGTTCTCTTTCTGGATTCTCTCGCCAAGGGCTTCGATCGCGAAGGCTGCTGTGCTTCCACTACCTAATCCAACGATATAACCATCTTTAACGTGTTTAACTGCAGCTAAAGCCGCATTCTGCTTTTCTTGTTGAATTGGATCCAAGTTAGCTTTCAATCTCCATTTGGCCCAGTTTATCTAACACTTTCTCAACTTCACTACGAATAGATTCTATTCTTTTTTCAGCTTCAGTTTTGGCTGTTGGTTTCTCTTCTGGCGGTTTGCGTTTCTTTTTGGGTTTCTCTTCAGCTGTTGTCTCGGGTTCCTCTTCGCCTTCTTCTTCGTCGTCATCGTTTTCTATTTGAGTTGGCGTTTGAGAAGGCATCTTTATTGGGATTTCACGGATTGGTTTTACGTCGATTCTTGTTCTGAGTTCTTCAACTTTGCTGGTCAGTTCTCCGAAGCGTTCGCTGAAGAGTTTCATGAGGTCTTCTTGCATGCCTTCAAGCTCATGGAGTGCAACTATGCCTTCGTCTTTAGAAATGGATTCCTTGATCGTGTTCATTCTGTTTTTGTAGGTGATTGCTAATTTTTCTCGCTCTTGCTCTGTGATTTTGCCTTCAGCATGAGCTTCGTAGAGTCGCCTTATTGCATCGCCCAAGATGTCGCGTTCTAAATCCAGAATTCGCAATTCGTCTTTTGCACTGGAAGCCATCGTGGTTTGAACGCTTTTAGAAATTTTAAACGGTATGTTGTTGTATTCGAGGTCTGGGTCGGATTTCTGCGGTGTTTTCTTGGCTGGTGAGGATTTTTTCCCGTTCCCATACCGTCTCATGACAAAAATTACTGTTCCGACGGCGATGATTACCACTAACAACACCACTGTAACTGTTACTGGGGTCATCATACCAAACCAAGCTATGCCATCCTCGATATCTTCATTGTGCACCTTGCATATATTAATTGATATAATGGCTATGTTTGGTGCTCCAAGTTTAAATAAATATTGCAAGACTTCTCCATTTAGGCTTTATTGTGGCACCAAACTTGGGGTTATTTGCAATTTTTTTTGGCTCTCACCTGCAAACTTTTCTAAAAAAAATACGCGCTACATTGGTTGCTTAGCTGGGCATTTGCCGCTTTTTGAATATGCGGTAAGCAACTAATGTGGTTAATACAACCACAATTGTTAGTATCACTAACACCCAAAGTAATTGCTGAGATGAAGTGGGTGAGTTTGTTTTGTTCGGTTCACTGCTAACTTGGAGATTACTTGTTGATGATGGGTCAGGTTTTTCCGTTGGATTTGGACTTAGGATTTGCCCCGTTTCTGCAGGTAATAGACTCTCCGTGGTGGGCTGAATTATATTTGTGGGCTGTATTAGTGGATAAAGATCTGTGTAGTTCTCAATTATGTGGTATGATGTGTCACCGATTCCGTCGTTGTTTAAGTCATTGCCTTTATAGTCACTCCAGTAGTTTCCGCCCACCGGTAAAGGTTGGTACCAAGTGTTATTGACTGAAGCATAGTATGCGTCTGGTGGCCAGCGTGATGGGTCGGAGTGTTGCTCTTCCGCCTGTTTGGTGTTGGAGATAAAGTTGTTACGGTAGATTTGGTTGTTGCCGCCTCCATACATGTGAAATACTACTTGGTTGTTCTGGAAGTTGTTGTTTCGGATTGTGCTGTTGTAGCTATCCATATTGATTGCGACGTCGCAGCCTGTGAAGTTGTTGTAAGCTACTACCACATCAACTCCCAGCATTATGCCCTTACTTACAAAGACGTTGGAGGCTATGGTTGTGTTACTGCCCGTCCACATGCCCGTGGTGAGGTAGTTTCTAAGGACGGAGACGTTCGAGCCATAGATTTTGTTTTGTTGTATTCTGATTCCGTTGCCTGCTGTGATGGTGTTGTCGCTGATTATGGAGTTGGTTGTGTCGGAGAGGAAGATGCTGTAAGAGTTGTATTTTCCGCCCTTATCGATGTTTAACCCGCTTATGGTGATGTAGCTGCAGTTAATTAAAATCACGACTCCCGCTTCGGTTGGAACGGTTTGGTGTTGCTGGTTTACCCAGTAATAGGTTGGTTTGCCATCTACGAGGTTGGAGCTGTCGATATCCTGTATGGGGGTCATTATGCCCATGAGGCTGTCGGTGAAGTAGTATGCTCCGCCTGTGTTGTTATTGAGCCGGTTGCCGCGTACTGTGGCTTGACCGAATTCAAAACTTATGGCATACATGCCGTTATTTTCAATTAGGTTATTTGCAATTAGGTGATTAGTGCCTCTCTCAAGCGCTATACCCATACCGTTGTTGCCGTAGATGTGGTTGTTTGTGATAGAGTTGTTGGTGCCTTCGACCCAGATGCAGAAGCAGTAGTTTGGGGTTCCGCCTGTTATGGTGTTGTTGGTGATTATGCAGTTGCTGCTGCCCATCTGATTGTTGGGGTCGACTGTATCCATTGAGCCCACGCTTATGGCTGTACCGAACCACCCAGTGAAGACAGTGTTCATTACTGTAACGCGATCTCGGCGATTGAGGGTTATGTCGCCGCCGGTTTTAGCTGAGCCATTTCCATAGACTGTGTGACCTTGGCCGTCAAATACTATGTTATCTTTTAGAATTTTTATGGAGCCGCCGATGTCGCCTGTGAGCGTGTATCGGTTTCCATATCTGGCTATTGGTGTCGTGGAGGGGGTGATGGTGCCGTCGGCGTTAATCGTGATAAACTGTTTGATGCCTCCGCTGTTGATTGATCCACTGGCTCCATTTATTTGGTAATATGGCGAGACGCTTTTTGTGTTGAGACAGTATATGCGGGTGTCATCGGATCCGATGTAGACTTCTCCTCCCTTTGTCACGGCTGGTGAGCTGGAGATTGAGCCGCCTGTTGTATATCTCCAAAGTTCGATGCCGTTGGAAGCGTTGACTGCGTAGAGGTTGTTGTCCCACGAGCCGACGTATACTACTCCATCAAGGACTGCAGGGCTTGAGGTTATGCAATTGAATGAGGAAAAGTGCCAGATTTGGACTCCTGATGAGGCGTCTAGGGCATATAGGTTGCCGTTATTGGCACCGATGTAGACGACTCCGTTAACTACTGCAGGGGATGACTCGGTCAGTGCAGCTGTATAGTAGCTCCAGATTTTCTCCCCCGTTTCGGCGTTTAGGGCGTAAACGTTGCGGTCATCGGCTCCGAAATAGACCACGCCGTTAACGACTGCTGGCGAAGAAAAAACCATATTGTTCGGGGTATGCTGTTGAAAAATTCCAGATTTTGGCGCCTGTGGCTGCGTCCAGCGCATACATTTGCCCCGAGCTGGCATCGATTGCGCCGATGTAGACAACCCCATTGACTACGACTGGGCAAGAGAAAGGGTTACAGTTGACTCTAAAACTCCAAATCGTCGACCCATCCGAGACGCTGAGCGCATAGATAGTACCGTTGCCGCTGCCAAAGTATACAACTCCATTCGCCACCGCTGCGGTGGAGGTATGGTAGCCGTTGATGAAAGCTCTGCTCCAGATCTGGGTGCCTGTGGAGCTATTGAGGGCATATAATTTTTCGTCTTGCGACCCAATGTAGACTACACCATCAGCAACGACGGGAGAAGCATAAACGTCGCCATCAGTTTTAAAACTCCAAAGTTTAGCCCCAGTTGCGCCATCAAGTGCGTACACATAGTTGTCGTATGAGCTAACGTAGACTATTCCGTCTGAAATGGCTGGTGAGGACCTAACTTTGTCACCGGTTGAGAAATTCCACGTAACCTGTCCGGGAGTCCAGTCGGTTGCTACGGTGCCGCTGCGGGAGAGGTCCCCGCGGAACATTACCCAGTTTGCATTGACAGGGAAAATTAAGAGCGGTAGAATAATAAACGCGATATACACAATCAGCCTGCTCTTCTTTAACGATCCATTCATCTTAGACACGACTACAGGAAAAGCTCAGGTAATGTTTCTAATAAAAGCTTTTTTGTCAACAACTCTGGACTAAGTCACAGAAAACAAGTCAAGATTTATTGACAAGCTTGCATTCACGCTGCAGAGCCTCTGCAAACCCCTTCATGTAAACTTGTTTTTGTCTAACCTATGGTCCTAAATTGATCCAGGCTTGATTTGAAGCCCCGACCTCTTAAGGGCAAGTCAAGCGTTTCAGCTGAACTAAAGGGACTAGATTTAAATGTTCAAGCCTTACAAGAAAATAGTTATGAGAATCTTACCCATCTTTGGCGGCATAGCCGCGGCAGTTGTGTTCTTTCTTGCAATTATCTTTGCACTCGCAGCTTCAGTGCAAGCTACATCAGCGCGTCTTGCAACAAGCGGCATACTCTTCATAATTGGCTTAGCCATAATCGTAGGAATCTACTACACAACCCGCAAACCCAAAACGGTTATCCAGCAACTGGAGGTTTCAGGACAAATGAAGGCTGCGCAGATCAAATGCCCCAACTGCGGCGGGTCAATTAGCGCTGACCAAATCAAGATTGTTTCAGGTGTACCATACGTTAAGTGCCCTTACTGCGGTACCACTTTTGAGGTTACTGAGGAACCAAAATGGTAAAAAAAATTCCGTTGTTTTTCGCTTTACTGCTGATTTTGGCGGTTACAGTTTCAGCGGCAAGCAGCGTCAACGCACAAAGCTTGACATACACAGTTGACCATGAGTGGGCTCAAATCTTCATCAACCAAGATGGCACCATTGACTTAACCTACAACATAACCCTAACAGTAACCTCAGGAGTCTTACACGGATTCTACGTTGGACAACCCAAAAGCGACTTCACACCTGGCCAAGCAGTAGATCAATACGGCAACTCGCTCAATGTTGTCGACGCCAGCAGCGGAGGCGACTACCGAGTTGACGTCACATTAAACCAGCCCTTAACCACTGGACAATCAGTCTGGTTCATGGTTACAACTAACGTTGCAGGCATGATAAGCAATGACACCCAGAACTCTGGAAACTTTGGGATGCAGTTTATTCCCCAGTGGATATCTGACACAGCCATCAACGATGTGCGTGTCCAAATTGTTTTGCCGCCCGATGTCACTGTAGCTGATGTGAAAACTACTCAGAACTTCTACAACGGCACCTCCACCGTTAATGGGCAATTGGCGGTTTACTGGGAAAAACCCATCATCCAACCAAACGAGCAGTTTTTGGTAGGTGTTTCTTTTCCAGCAAAGTTTTTGCCTAACTATGTTCCGAGTTCAGGAGGAGGAGGATTCAGCTCTGGGCTCTTACGGGATTGTAATAGGTGTTGTTGGAGTTTTATTTGCAATTGCCATTTTTGCCTTAATAATTAGAGCACTCAGCAAAAGCAGCTATACTTCGCCGAAAGTCGGCATGGAAAGCTTAGGCGTTAAACGTGGCTTAACCGCGGTTGAAGCTTCTTACCTCCTTGACATGAAGCCCCCTCAGATAGTTACCGAAATTCTCTACAGCCTCTTACAGAAAAGAGCAGTCTGGGCGCAAGAAACCAAACCCTCCTTAAAACTAAAATTATTGCCGCCTTTCGAAAACAAAACTGGCACCAAAGACGATCCCCTGAGATATTACGAGATTGATTTCTTGAACTCACTTAAAACCGATGGCAGACTCGACGAGGAAAAACTTGCGCACACCATCATGTTCCTACGTGATACAGTGGAACAGAAGCTGCAGGGCTACAGCCGAAAAGACACCGTGGATTATTACCGAAAAATCGCTGCTCAAGCGTGGACACAAGTGGAACAAGCGGGCACGGTTGAGTTGGCTGCTAACGCTTACGATGAACAACTTCTGTGGCTTATGCTTGACCCCAACCAGCGGACACGAACTGAAACCGTGTTCAGGACAGGCTACATTCAGCCTAATCCATTGTGGTTCTGGTGGTGGTACGGCTATACAACATACCATCCAAACCCAACATACTCGCCAAACGTTAACGTACCAACGCAGTCTGGTCCGGCTCCAAAAATTCCAGGCGCAGACTTCGCCAACAACATCGCCACATCAGTCGAAAAAACCTCAAACAACATAGTTGTTAGCATGGAAAAATTCGCCAACGCTATCGTTCCGGCGCCGCCAAAAGCGTCTCATGATCCAGCTCATCCAAAAGCGGATTGTGTCTGTGCGTGTGCGGCATGTGCCTGTGCCTGCGCTTGCGTTTCATGCGCTTGCGCCTGTGCAGGTGGAGGAGGACATTAAATATGAGTTTCTTTAAGAAAAAAACCATCCCATTTGGAAGATACAGTTACCGCGGAGAGGACAAGTTCGCAGGGATGTCCTTGCAGCTTCGTGTTGAAGCAAGTGGACAGGGCGTTATGGTGATTAACGGCGACAGAATCCTGCATCTGAACCCTACGGCAACGGCATTGGCTTACTTTTTTATGCAGGGCTTGCCCGAAAAAGACGTGGTTAAAAAAATCCGGGGAATGTACCGCGTTGGTGCTGAAACTGCCAAAGCCGATTACGAGAAGCTTGTTTACACGGTAAGTACACTTGCGCAGACCGCGAAAATTGACCCTGTGAGCTTTCTTGAAATCGAAAAAATGGAGCCCTTTAGCTACCAGTATTCTGCGCCGCTTCGCATGGATTTAGCTTTGACGTTTAGGTGCCAAAACGACTGCGTCCACTGCTACGCTGGCGGACCACACGAAACCCCCGAACTAACAACGACGCAGTGGAAAAACGTGATTGATAAGCTAAGCAACATCGGCGTCTTCATCTTAACATTCACAGGCGGCGAACCCACCTTGCGGGAAGATTTGCCTGAACTGCTCTTATACGCTCAAAACAAAGGCATGGTTACAGGTTTGATTAGTAACGGGCGAAAGCTCAAAGATAAAGCGTTTGTGGATGTGCTTGAGAAGTCAGGTTTAGATTTTGTTCAGATAACGTTGGAATCACACAAGCCCCAGATTCACGACAAAATGACAGACGCGAAGGGCAGTTGGAAAGAAACCATCACAGGAATCCGAAATGCAGTCCAATCAAAAATTTATGTTTCAACCAACACCACGCTGAGCAAACACAACGCAGCCGACTTCTTAACAACCGTCGATTACATCAAAGGGCTTGGCGTGGACGCGTTTGGCTGCAACAGCCTCATCTACTCAGGCAAAGCACCGGAAACAAGCGAAGAATTCGCCTTATCAGTCGAAGATCTGAAGATCCTTTTGCCTCAAATCCGAGACAAAGCCCAATTGATTGGCCTCAAGTTCCTATGGTACACGCCAACACAGTACTGCCAATTTGACCCATTGCAGTTGGGTTTAGGCGTTAAAAGCTGCACCGCAGCCATGATAAACGCTTGCGTTGGACCAAACGGCGACGTTTACCCCTGCCAAAGCTACTTCGAAAGCCTCGGAAACATCTTAACCGAACCCTGGGAAAAGATTTGGCACAATCCCTTAGCAGAAAAACTTCGAAAAAGAGAATATGTAGAGGAAAAATGCAAGGACTGTGACCAACTGCAGGTTTGCGGTGGCGGATGTCCCTTAGAGCTACAAAATAAAGAGCATCAATGTACCCAGACAGGATAATTTTATCTTTAGCAAGCTACCAACTCTTTAAGCAAACAGCGCTAAATCGTGAGTTAAGATAGAAATGGCTCAAACGGAAAAACCCAGACTTATAGTTTTCGATGTTGAAGGAGTGCTCATTCCCAAAAACCGCTTCATTTTTGAATTGGGCAAAACTTTAGGGTTATTTAAGCTAATTAAGCTTCTTTTCTTCGGTTTTCTTTATGAAGCAGGCATTTTAAAGTTCGAATCAGCATTAAAGCATGTTTTCAGCAATCTAAAGGGCGTAGAACTTGAAACCCTGGAGTGCATCTTTGACAAGATTCCTGCAACGCCCTATCTGCAAAGCATTTTTAGTCAACTAAAAGAGAGGAACTGCAAGATTGCTTTAATTAGTTCAGGGTTACCAACAGTCATTGTTAAAAAGTTAGCCGATTGCTTAGGTGCAGAATACGCTTACGGCATCGACGTTGAAACCCAAGATGGAAAGTTAACAGGCCAAATACACGGTGACGCCATTCAACCTTCCGGGAAACTGAAAATTTTACTCAAAATATTAGCAGCCGAAAACTTGGAGCTAAAGGATTGTGTGGTTGTTGCTGATGACCGAAACAACCGTTGCATTTTCGCGCCTGAAGTGTTAAAAATTGGTTTTAACGCTGATTTTGTAATCCGCATCAAGGCTGACAGAGTAATTAATGGTAAACTTTCAAGCATTTTACCCGTCATTGACGGAGATAAGCATAAACGATCTTTTCCGTCGATAAATGATTTGGTAAGAGAAGACATTCATGCTGCAGGATTTTTTATGCCTGTCATTGCAGGGTTAATCACTGTCCCTGTTGTTGCCGCATTAATCATCCTAATCGCCATCGTCTATACAGTCTCCGAACTTAGGCGTTTAGAAGGGCGCGAATTACCCTTAGTTTCGGCTATTACTCGTCATGCAGCTTCTCAGTCTGAACTTTACGGTTTTGCTGCATCACCTCTTTACTTTGCCTTTGGAATAGTTACGACTTTGCTTTTGTTTCCAACTCACGCAGCCGGAGCAGCGATTGCTATGTTCTGTTTAGGCGACAGCGCAGCTTCGCTTTTCGGAGGATTAATTTCAACTTCGTTGCCGTTTAACAAAGGAAAGACTTGGGAAGGTTCGTTGGCGGGTTTCTTTTTTGCGTTTTTGGCTGGAACATTCTTTGTTTCGCCGTGGTTGGCTTTGGCTGGGGCAGCAATTGCTATGACCATCGAAGTTTTGCCCTTACCAGTAAACGATAATGTGCTGATTCCAATAATTACTGGTGCAGCCTTAACTTTACTCATCTAAAACGGCAACCGAGCCTTCTTTTTTCACAAAAACAGCTGACTCTATTAAAATTATTTCTTGCTTTGAGAACAGATTAAGTCGCGTTTTTGTTGGTGGGTTAGCTTTTTTATTGCCCGCTCACGTTTCATTGCGCTGCTTCTGGACCCGAAAAGCTCCACATACGCGATTTTTTGGGGTTTATGAGATTTGGTGTATTTTGCGCCTTTCCCGTTTTCATGCTGCTTTACCCGTTCATCCAAATCCTTTGTGTAACCCGTGTAGAAGCTTCCATCCATGCAAAGCAGAATGTAAACGAAGAACGACATCCAGTGTTAATTCTCCTTGAGATCCGGCTGAATGTAATCGTAAACTATGCCTTTCTGCATTGCTCTTTTGAGGTACGCTTCAGGATCTATTTCCAGCACTTTTGCATGATCCACGTCAATAATGTAAATGTCTTGTATGCGTGCGTTTCGGATTTCCTCAAGTGTAACGGGGGGTTTTCGGTAGTATGTATCGCAGAGCTTTTTGATTTGAACTATTTCTTGTTCTGAGCGATTTCGTGGCGGTTTAGCTAATGTAGATGGGAAAGGCAGGATGTAGTGCGGTGGTACGCCTAACGCAAATTTTCCTGCGAAACTGCTGTAACGGATAATTTTACTTGCTAACCTTGCAGTCGTGTAAGTCAAAGGAGCTAAAGCATTTTCAGGCGGGATAAAGCCTGTTTCTATTTCCACAATCAGATTTCCCAAACCCTTTTATGCCGTACAAGTCGCAGGTTAAGATCTCGTTTAAAGGATATTCAAGTTGGATTTCGTAGCCTTTCTGGATGAGGTATTTGGCCAAAACCAGTTCCATTACGGTGTGGTTAATTTTCACGACATTTTCTTTTTGAAGCTTGATTAACCAATCTTTTAGCATGTTGAGTTTGTTTTCAACTTCTGGTGGGGCATCAATGGTTAACCTAGACAAAAGAAAAGTTAGATCCTGTTCAAATTTTAGCCTGTTACTCATCTTGTTTCCTTACCAAAATAGTTGACGACGCGACTTGTCAGATGAATTAACTAGACATCTTTGGATATATAAATCCTGAAAAAAACAAATCCATAGTTCGGTAACGAGCCATTTGGCTTTTTGCATTAAATTGCTCCATTGCGTGAGTTGCCTATGTTTTCTCCATGGTTTTTTAAGTAATTTATGTTTAACCCCTCATTTCCACTGGAGAAAAATTGAAATCTCTATGTATAAGTAATCTTAAATACACAAAAAAATGCATGCAAATCTTTAGCTAATATCAAGCTACTGTTTTAGAGCAGAGCAGAGAGGACAAGTCTTGTGTTGGGAACGTCAACTTCAACGATTTTGTAGCCTTTGAACTCTTTAGCTTCACCCATAATGTTCTTGACTGTGACATTGTCGCCTTCCACTTTGATGTAGATGACGTCTTTGAATTGGACTATTCCGTTTAGGATTATGTTAAATTCGCACATTTCAAATCACAAATAGGGAAAAATGGGTTTCTGGGTAATAAGGTCTTTGAGCAAAATCGACATATTTTGGATCCTACAGTCAAACTGAGCATAAACGATTAGAGGAGGTCTGCTGGCACTTTTTCAATCCATTAGCGCGCTGGTTTATCACGAAATTCAGCAGAGTATACGGCTTAAAATTTAACAACTCTCTTCCATTTGACTGAGGCTAAAGATACGACCAGAACAGATAAAACATAAATATCAGTCACAGACTCAATAATCATATACTTTTAGGAGATTAATCACATGGTTCTAGGAGATTTAGCTTTTGAAGAAACTGGAAAATTAGCAGGAATTAGGGTACTCCCCGAAGGAAGAGTAGAAGCGACATATCAGGGCACGGGCAAATTGTTCGGTGTAGACTATTCATCTATCTATACAGGCGTCGCAACCCCGCAGGGAGGAACCTTGATTGCAGAGTTCAACGGAATCTGCACAACCAAGGACGGGGATATTGTAGGTGTGAACGCTCATGGAAGGGGGCGACCTACCGGAAGCGGTCTCAAGGCGAGTTGGCGGGGTGGAGTTATCTGGCAGACTTCCTCACCTAAATTTGCAAGGCTAAATAACGTGCCGGGAGTCTGGGAGTTGGACGTCGACGAAACAGGGAACTTCCAATTGAAGGTTTGGGAATGGAAGTAGCGCGCACAGCGCCGCTTTGTCCCCAAAATTATGTGTTGAAGTACGTGGGCGATTTTGGTTCTCAATGACACGAGAACCCGTTTCTAGTTATAAGCTTTCAGTTTAAGGATAACCTAGCGCACCAAAACCAATCTGCAACGAATTCTCAGCATTTTTAAGCGCTTATTTTTGGTGGAGGACGCACTAGTCGCCTGCCAAGTTTCACCCGCAATGCTATACGGTACAGTTTACGTAAAGACTTCACCAATTGCTCCAAAGTTGGCGAAGTTGAATAGATGAGAGGTATTTGCTCGTACTCAGCTATTCGTATAGCTTCTTCATCCGGAACCATCTTGTGGAATACAATGACGCGTGGTTTGAGGCTGCTAACACGAACAATCATCATGGGCAAACAACCCGTTTCAATGCTAGTGAAAATCAGTGCCCTCTCGGTTGAGGCGCCAAAAAGCTGCGCGTACTCCGCTCCAGAATACGCTTCAACTGCTTTTCTGCTATCAATTACTGTATAGCCATTGACTTCTTTAACGAATTTATCTTTGCAAGCCACAACTTCCCCGCCAATAGCTTTGCACAGGTACTCGACTCTGACCGGGATAGGAAACTCCCTAAGATCCACAACCGCCATGCTGGGTGAACTGGTTAGCTTAGCAAATTCCCGAATGAATCGGCTGCCTTTGCCCTCGTCAATATGCAAAAGCGACAACACGAAGCGTCGGATGAACTTGGCGCCTGGGCTTTTTCTTCTACCACTCTCATAATCACTTATGACTGAAGATGAGAGCCCCATAGCGTCTGAGAGGTTGATTTGGGAAACACCGAAGAGTTCGCGCCACTTCTTCATAGTTGAGCCTGGGTTGCTTGAAAGAATTATTTCTCCAGCGATTCTTCTCGCTAAAACTTCTCTTAGACCAGGCGACACGGACATGAAATAATTCCTCTCTAATAGTACCTTCCCTTCAAAGTTGAGGTATAAAACTATAGCGTTTTTTCTATTGCTAAGTAAAGAAAGACATGGTTTTAACTGAAAAACAGAGGATTAATTTGTTGAAGTAGCAATTCCACGCTTAATTCTTTACGATTTAGCGTTTAAGAGGATATCGGATTGCTGAATTTGGTTTATTAGGAAGTTTTGCATAATCTTGGGTTAACGTTCCCAGCCTGAAAAGGCAAAGAACGTCATTCAATCGCGAAAAAACAACTAAAAAAAGGAGTGATATGATATGACAGAAAAAGCTAGTGACGTTATATTCGTCGGAAATAAACCACCAATGAGCTATGTACTCGCCATCATAACCGCATTCTCTTCAGGCGTAGGTAAAGAAATTACCCTAAAAGCCCGAGGACAAGCAATCACCACAGCAGTTGACGTAGCAGAAATTACACGAAGCCGCTTCATAAAAGACCTCAAAGTGACAAAGATCGCAATCGGCACTGCAGAAATGCCACCACGCGAAGGCGAAAATAGGTCCAGGATGGTTTCAACCATAGAAATTACTCTTACAAAAGAGTAATCAACTACGGACAAAAAAATTAAACCTGGGAGTTTTAAGCTCTCCAATCTTTTTACTTTTACACCTTTTAAATAAATATCCGCTTTTAGTTCTTATTTGAAAGCCTTATAATTCATCGGTTTGTTTGAAAGATGAAGCCAAGAAAAAAGCTAGCATAACAAAAAAAAGTTTAGTGCTTGTTTTTCTTCAATTGTTCTTGAACTTTCAGCACTATGTCCATGAATGTTTTAGCCGCAACTGAATCCTTATGCGAAATCACAAAGGGTGTACCCTTATCAGAATCAACGCCGACCGTTGGGTCAATTGGAATGCTGCCGAGAAATTCTACGGCCATTTCTTGAGCCATTTTTTTGCCGCCGCCTGATTGGAAAATCTCAGTTTTTGTTCCGCAATGGGGACATATAAAACCGCTCATGTTTTCGACTACGCCAATAATTGGCATTTTTAGTCTTTCAGCGAAGGTGATTGCTTTCTTTACAATGGAGCTTGATAGTTCAGATGGCATGGTTACAATGACTACGCCGTCGATGTCTGGTAGAAGTTGAGCTATGCTTAAGGGTTCGTCGCCTGTTCCGGGTGGCAAATCGATGAAGAGGTAATCAAGTTCCCCCCAATCAACATCTGATAGGAACTGGCGAATTGCCCGCATCTTTAGGGGTCCACGCCAAATTGTGGGGTTTGCTCAGACATAAAGAAATCAATAGACATAACCTTCATGCCTAAAGGGCCTTCAACAGGAATAGCACCCGTCGCGACTACTCTTAACATGTTGTCCCTCTAAACCCAGAAGCCTTGGTACGCTCGGCCCATGAATGTCAGCATCCAAAACACCAACGCGTTTGCCCTGCATCGCAAAAGCCGTTGCAAGATTCACTGTGACGGTGCTTTTTCCTACTCCGCCTTTGCCGCTTATGATGGCGATTTTATGTTTAATCTTGGCCATCTTTTCTTTTAGGTTCTGTTGTTGTTGCAGATTCCTGTTTTCGGTAAGCTTCAATTTGAGCCATGTTTCTCTCTAAAGCCATAAAAACACATCGCTAAGTCTGTTAAGGGTTGATTCCTAAGTGAACTAAAATAGTTTATGGTAGCGTTTACTTGAGTTTGTAGCCGATTTTCCGTAGAAACTGTCTTCTTTCAACGATGTCGGATGTCGGTTTCTATGCCTTTACTTTTCAATCCGTCGACTACGCCTATGATGCCTCTGCCCTGATCTGTTTCGGCGACTATAACTTCCAGCGGGTTAGCTGTGGCCGCATAAACAGTGCAGACTTCGGGTACTTTCTTGATTTTATCTAAAACATTCAATGGATAAGCGTTCCTTATGAATATCAAAAAACTGTGGCCGCAGCCGATTTCAAATGCCTTTTCCGCCGCTAACCGTCTCAGTTCCACATCGTTTCCTTCATGGCGTACAAGGCATGGACCTGAGCTTTCGCAGAAGCCCAAACCAAATTGGATGTTGGGCACCGAGTTAACCAGGGCTTCGTAGAGGTCTTCGGCGGTTTTGATGAAGTGCGCCATGCCAAGGATGGTATTGCAGTCTTTGGGCGGTTCAATTTTCACTGTTTTTAAATCCAACTTCAAACCTCAAGGATAATGTTATGGATTTTGGGGATATAACGTTTTAAGCAATCGCCTTTTCATCTGTTCTGGCAAAAGCTAAATATCAAGGAATCGTATCTGATTCGGGAAGTGCAAGCCGTGGGCTGGTAGTTCAGCTGGTATGAACGCTTGACTTGCACTCAAGAGGTCGGGGGTTCAAATCCCCCCCAGTCCACTTCAACATCGAAAGCTCAACACCCCGGTACTCTTAAAGAAAATTTTGTAGCGGTAGCACCAAAGAGACCAATGTTATGCCAGTAAACCAGATAGCGGCGAAATAAATCAAGAGTTTTTTGCCTAGATTTGGCATAAGAGCCCTAAGGATGGGAGTTAGAAGGTATAGCCCTACAATCATGTAGAGGTACCAAAAGTGGTAGTATGGGCCAACTGACAACAGGCTCTGAATGACATAGTTTGTAGAAAAGGGTTGATTTTTTACGGTGAAATCCCAAATAAAATAAAGTATCCCAAAAAAGAATACACAAACGGCTAACCTGTTCCAACGTTTCTTAAAAAAAGTGCTAAGAGATTCAGAGTACTTTTCGGGCTGAAGCAACAAGAAGCCTGTAAGCATAACAAAAAGCGGTAAACCTGCAACTCTAAAGATCGCTTGATATACATTGACAATAGACCAGCGGTAGAAGTCCAGCTGAGTCATTTGGGGCATTATTGCTTCATTTGTAGCATGGATAGCCATTACGCTAATGATGGCGATTGTTCGGATAACTGGGGCTGAAAGATATCTCATAGTTACACCTTTTTCGCCAAGTAGTGGTTTGTAAATAATGCTTGTAAATAGCGTTTAAGGTTTTTACAATTCTTCCGTTTAGCAAATTCCAGTTAAGAGATGGCTGCATTTATTCGCTCTTGTTTTTTAGAAAAGCCAATAATTGTTTTAGCACCACTAAATAGGTTAACCTGCAAGCAGAAAAGAAAAGACGGGCTTCGAAAACTGTTAACGATTTCTGGTTACCCTTTGAGGTTTACTGGAAAAAGTTATTTGTTAACAACGGTCTTATTAATTGTGATGAGTGGCTTCAACCAGCATTTTAATTAAATTTATTCTGTTATAGGTCAATTTTTTTTGTTTTATGCGCTTTATCTCTATGCGTTCTTAGGTCTTTTGGATTTTGAAATGTTTCTCCGCACACTGGACAAGAGCAATGCAAGAAAAAATGAGAATTGATTCGGAGTCTTGCATTATTTTTTCGAAAATCAACTGCGCTTTTTGCTGATTTTGCAAGCACAAAATCTGTGAAAGAAGTTGAAGATGATATTTCAGTGGCAGTTATCTTGACCCTAAGTTCTTCTAACTTATTAAAGTGATACTGCGGCAAGACACTTTTCTCAAAGCTTTCCTCGCTTACATGGAGACTCCATATAACACAAAGAAGCGTTTTTTCTACTCTAGGTTCAAAGGTTATTTGAATTTCACTTTTTTGCTTAAAGGCTGTAAATTGCATATGCAAGAATTCGGGCGGAGTCGACATTTTGGTTTTTAGGTTTTTCAATTCAAGGTTAGATAAAATATTTTCAATCTTTGAAAAGGCCTCCTCAATCTTGGTTGGCGACAACAATAGTTTTTGCACTGTTACTTTTGAGGTACCTGACATTTTTAATACAATCCTTGTTCACTGGCTTTTGTTTTTGGCTTTATGTATTCATTGCTCACTCGGAAGGAGTGTCTGTAATCGAATCCGAAAGGACATAGTTGGTAGAATCGAATGATATTGTATTGGTTGCTAAAGCCCTGACTAATTCGTGTGTTTTAACAATCCCATTTTCTCTTCTTAACCAACTTGTACACTTCAAACCACACTATACTAGGTAAAGCCTGCTACAAAGCAAATCAACAAATTCACTGGAGATATATACGTGAACGTGAAGAGACTGCTTAGCGGCGGCAAATAAATTACCAGTAATAGCGCGACTATTGCAAGCACTACAATTTGCCAGAAAGCTCTGTTTGGTTTGCGCAAGATACCTATGATAGATTGACTCCATGAGCGGTTTGTAGCTATCAATGCAATATTTGCTAATACTATCGTTGCGAACGCCATTGTGCGCGCTGTATCCAAACCTAAACCTGCTGAACTAGCGTAAAGGTAAACTGCAATTACAAGCACCAATGAAACGGTACCTTGCAGACCAGCGATTATTGCGGCTTTCATATTGAATAGTCTTGAAGTTATACTTCTGGGTTTTCGTTGCATCACATCTTTTTCTTCTGATTCAGCCTCGAAAGCGGTTGTGCAAGCTGGGTCGATGATAAATTCTAGGAATACGATGTGCAGAGGCAGTAAGATTAGTGACCAACCAAACAGCACTGGCAGGGCTGAGAGTCCAGCGATTGGGATGTGCACTGCGAAGATGTATGCTATGGCTTTTTTGAGGTTGTCAAAGATTCTGCGGCCCATCTTTACTCCGCCCACGATAGAGCTAAAATCGTCGTCTAGTAGCACTAATGTTGAGGCTTCTCTGGCGACGTCTGTTCCTCTTCCACCCATTGCGATACCGATGTTTGCTGATTTGAGTGCTGGTGCATCATTTACGCCGTCTCCAGTCATGGCTACTATTTCGCCGTTTGCTTTGAAAGCATTTACAATTCGTAGCTTTTGCTCAGGTACGACTCGTGCAAAGATATTTACGTTCTTGATTCTCTCTTTTAGTTCTTCATTGTTCATCTTTTCGAGTTCTGGCCCAGTTATGATGTTCTCGAGATTTCGTAAGCTTATTTGTCGGCCGATATTCTGAGCTGTCAGTGGATAGTCACCGGTGATCATGACTACTCTTATGCCTGCATTGTAACATTCGTTAACTGCATCTGAAACGTTCGGTCTCACTGGATCAACGAAGCCAATTAAACCTATGAACTTGAATACGAAATCATGCTGCTCCATAGGCAATTCTCCCTTTCCCATTTTGAAGGAGGTTTTAGCTACACCTAAGACGCGCAGACCCTCTCCAGCCATTTTCTGGATATTAATAGAGATTTCTTTTGCTTCCGCATCTTTTAGGTGGCATAAGTCAATTATCGCTTCAGGTGCACCTTTAGCAGCTATAATGTAGTCAGATCCGTTTGGTGAACCCCAAACGTTTGACATAGCGAGTAGCTTTTGGGATAGCGGGTATTCTTGGATTAGTTGCCAGTCAGAATGGACATGCTCCGTTTTTGCGAATTCACCTTCTACGAAGTTTGTGATGGCTTTTTCCATGGGGTCAAAGGGGTCTTTTTTGCATGCGAGCACACTGAATTCTACTAGCTCGTGGCAGCAGTCTGGTGGATTCTTGAGCGCTGAGTCGATTTCGAAAATTTTGTTGTCTGTGCAGAGTTTGGATACGGACATTTTGTTGAGTGTTAACGTACCTGTCTTGTCAACACACAAGACTGTTGCTGATCCAAGATTCTCTATTGCATGAGGCTGCCTTGTTAGCACATTCTTTTTAGACATACGCCAAGCGCCGAGAGCTAAGAAAATGGTCAATACAACTGGGAACTCTTCGGGGAGCATCGCCATAGCAAGGGTGACACCTGCCAGTATTCCTTCTATCCAGTCAAACCGTGTTAAACCATAAACTATGATGACCAAGGCACAAAGCGATAGCCCTAAGATGGCAAAGTTGCGGACAAGCTTTGACACTTCAACTTTTAGCTTGGTTTCATCGCGCACAACTTGTTGGAGTTTAACGCCAATTTTACCCATTTCAGTTTTGGCCCCGGTTGATTTGACTATTGCGATGGCTTGACCTTGGGTTACAAGTGTTCCTGAGTAGATGTATGGTTGGTCGTCACCGCCCGGCCGCCAAGCTTGCTCTTCTAGTTTGCCGATGGCTTTACGGACAGGGACTGATTCACCTGTTAGAAGTGATTCATCAACCATCAGGTTGTTGGATGATAAAAGTAATGCGTCAGCTGGGACACGGTCACCTTCCGCCAAGATCATGATATCGTCGGTTACTACTTCCCGTCCTGGGACTCGAATTTGTTTGCCGTCTCGTATTACTAGCGCTCGAGGGCTTGATAAATTCTTTAACGCATCAAGGGCATTCTCTGTTTTTCGCTCTTGGAAAATAGTTATGCCCATTACGACGAAAACAAAGCTTAGTAGAACTAAGCCTTCTGTGACTTCGCCTAAGATGAAGTATACGCTGCCGCTTGCTACGAGAAGGAGGAAAATTGGCTCTTTAATTACGCTTAATGCGATTTGAAAAATGCTTCGCTTCTTAGATGAGGGTAATTCATTGTACCCGTCGCGTTTCAGTTTTTCTTGTGCTTCGTTGGTTGCTATTCCAGTTAAGGTATCAACGTCAATGTTATGCATATACAGGTGCTCCTTTTTGATGTGTGGCCACAACCCTATTATCTTTAATCGAGTTGAGTCATCCACTTTTATTTGGCAATAGACTATTTGAGAAGCGAAATACTTAAAGGGTTTTTGTCACTAATATTTTTTCTCAGTGGTGAAATAAGTGAAAAATATTGAGCTTCAAAAGGCACTTGAAGCAATAGGCTTAACTGAATATGAAGCCAAAGCATATATCAGCCTAATCCAAACAGGCACATCAAATGCAGGTAAACTAAGTAAACTTACCGAAATACCGCATTCAAAAATATACGAAGTCCTCATTCGTTTAGAAAAGAAGAGACTAATAGAAGTTCAAAGAGGACGCCCACTCATCTTCAAAGCAATAAAACCCTCCAATGCCATAGATGGAGTGGAGACAGAACTAAAAGAAACTCTGCAGTACGAACTTTCTCAAAGAAAAAATGACTTAGAAAGCCTCTATGGGAAAAAAATAGGGCAAATAACCCAAGCGCATAACATACTTCGCGAATTGGATAATTTTTACGATAAAAATGCAGCCATAGAACCCTCTGAAGAATTCATTTGGACAATTAAAGGAAAGGACAACTTGAATAGCCAAGCCAAAGAAATCATTCAGAGTGCATCGACAGAGGCGCGGTTGATGATGCCGCTTGATGATTTCTCTGAATTAATATCAACAATTGAAATGGTGTCCTCAAGAGGCGTTAATGTTCTTCTGGTGATTCATGATCTTACCTGGAGTGTGCAGAAACTCAAAGGCTCAACTGAGATTTTCTACGATAGGTCGCCGTTGCCTACTAATTGCGGAATGATTTTGGCTGATGATAAGAGAGGTATGTTTATTTCAGAAAATTCTACTATAGGATTTAAAGCATCCAGTAAGAGCGTCTTGATGGTTCTTGCTCAATTTTACCAACATGAACTTGAGGAGTCAGCAAAAATATAACTCAATGATGGTTATGCATGCGTATAGGAGAGGCTTCCATCATTTATGTGTATTTTCAGTTCATAGACTCCTACAACAATGCTTTACAAGAGGCAGCGCCCATCTATGGCGTATAGTACTTCAAGATGGTAGGTCCGCAGCCTAAATATGAATATTGCATCAAGTATTATGGGTGATCTATCGGCAAGGCATGTTTATGCCGGAGTTTCCTGCGTATCCATTTTGTCCTCATTTGTGAGAGGTGTGGTTTCCTTGGGTAGAATCTGAGTTTGCAGCATTCTGGAATCTTGCCTTCTAAGCTGAAAGTTCAACGCGTGCTGGCAGGTTCATTCTTGTTTACAAATCCTTTTTGAAGATATAATGAGAGACGAAAAATCAATTAATGAGGGGATTCGATAAATCTTATTGTCAAAGAAGAAAGGATAATTTAGGCGATTGAGTGTGTTAGCGTGAAAATCCGTTGGTATTTGATTAGTTCTGGAAGACTAAAAGAGCAACAACCCCTCACTAACTATCCAGCTATGGATATATCCAAATTGGGTGAGAGCTGGTTTGATTTAGAAGATGCCAAACCTGAGGAAATACTCAACTTTCTCGCGCCACTCGGGCTTCACCCCGTAATGGTAAAACGTTGTTCCGACTCCGCTAGCACGCCTGGCGTAGTATCTTATGATAATGCAATTCTACTAGAGTTTCCTGTTGCCTTCAATCTGGATAGTTTAGATCCGACCTTCCTCACAATCGTACTGCGGGGTCCAGTATTGATAACTATCAGATCTTGCCCGATGCCTGCCATAAAAGAACTATTGAGTAACATTGCAGCCGAGAAAATACCCAGCATAGGTCATTTAATTCAAATAGTATATTTAATCCTCGATGAACTGACTGATTTAAGTGTTCAGGCCGAAACCGAAGCCCGAGATAAAACGCTAAATATCGCTAAAACCATACTCGATAATCCAGCCAGTGTTAAAGCCAGTGATCTCGCGAATTTGCGGTGGCAAGTTGAAAAACTGATTTCCTTGATCGAAAACCAACTTTACTGCGTTACTGGTCTCGATTCCTCTGATAATGAAGCGTTAGCAGATCCTCATCGTAAGGCTTATGTCAAAGATTTACTATCAGAGCTGGAGATCGCTCAAATGGGAATCCAACGCTTGGAGACTCGGGTGAACGGTTTATATGACTCTTATCAGGCAATGGGTAACTCTCGCGTGGAGAAACGGCTGCGAATACTGACTATTATCTCAGCAATTACATTGCCTTTCAGTCTAATTGCGGGTTTGTTAGGGATGAACGTAGGAGGATTGCCTGGTACACAAAATCCTCAGGGGTTTATAATCGTCATAATCCTGATGGCTGTTATCGGTGCAGTTGAGTTGTGGTATTTCAAAAGGAAAGGTTGGATGGATTAGTTTTCGAGCATGGAAACTCATGCGTTAGAATTAGAAAAATTTATCATATCTTTGAACAGTTTTATTTTGAAGGAAAGAGTTTGGAGGTTGGAGTAATTGGAGCAAAGTGCTCACAATACACAAAAATGAAAGAATAGTGACAGGAGTAGCAGACGCTTAATACTTTGAAAAAAAGGGAATTGTGGGCGACATCTCCACTTGTCATAGGG
>CAWDBB010000002.1:0-31362 GCA_963800495.1 Candidatus Bathyarchaeota archaeon
ACACCAGCGATGACTGCGATTGCGATGAGAATTAGGGTTGCGAATATTGGTGAGATTGCTTTACGGTTCTTCATTAATCGTTTAATATTATTCATTTTTTTCTTTGCACCTCCTCGTGAAATCTGTTTCGTCTTTGTTATCTTTCTCTTCTGAGAGTTTGCTTATAAACTAAGTAATTCAGTCAGTAATATTCCAAAACACGAGATACAAGCCACAAATAAGTTAACGAAATAATCAGCATATAACCCATTGCTTGTAGGCGCCAATCAAACGAAGATCAAATTCAAGTCTGCACTTAATACAGCAATTTACAAGTGACAAAAACAATTACTTCTATCAAGAAAACATCAATTTTTGAGTAGTATATCTAAAGCTGAAAGGAGTAGGCAAGTTATTTTTCCGAATTAAACGAGACCTTTTCGGGACTTTTATCGCTCTTTAACGGATTATGGTTTAAGTTAATGTTCAGGTTATTAGTGATTTTCAGTCTTCTTGATTCAGCAATAACTACTGTCGGTCTAAAGTTAGGTTATGTTGAGCTTAACAGGGTTGTGTTAATTGCAGGTCTCGGGCCTTGGACGCTTTTCAGAGTTGCATTGTTGGGTTATTTAATCACAGTTTTTCTTTTGAGTTATCAATTCTTTAAAAAACACTCATCCTCCAGAGCATTAAAAATGCTCAAAATAACTCTTTTTCTAATGAATATCTATATTGGCGCCGTTGTTTTCTCTGAAATTTTTTCAATTCTATCAAATGTTATTTGAAAAGATAAAAACTTATGTAGCAAATTACGTTCAGTAGGTTAAAGAAAAAATTAACTGATTGTTTCTTAGAATGGCTCAATTTTTATTTCAATAATGTAGCCATTAGGCTCGGATTATCTTTGTTTAGCAAATCTAAAATTAGCTTTGGAATTACCACGCGACCGTTCTTGCTCATTTTAGACAGAAAACTCTCACAGTTATTGCCCCAAAATACCTACAGCGTTAACGGTTACTTTCAAGACTTGATCTGTCTCAAGCTTAAACTGCCAGCGAACCAGCATAGGAATTCTATTCGATTTCCTCTCTGTAATCTAGTTTTGAAACTAACTTTTTCAGTTAAGGCAATCTCTCCTGGCCGCACTCAAACTTTTGGTGACTTACTAGGACTAATACAGACGCAACCTGAAACCAATTCAAGGTTTGACTCAAAAAACCAACCCAAAAAAAGCTCATCAGAAAAATTGTGGCACAAATGTGTTGTTCTTCTACTAATAACAAAATAATCACTCATGGGTTAGTAGATTATTATCAACCTGTTGTGATTATCGACTACGGACCCGAATTCAAAAATTAAGACACTTTGCAATTTCAATTTCTCCGACGATTCCTCATTCTATTCAGTTGAAGGTCAATTGAAAAATTTTTTTTGGCTCATTTATTTACGTTAAAGATAAGTGATAGTTGGTTTTTAATGCGAAATTGAGAATTCGGGGATCCACTTTATTTAAAAACCGGACGTACAAATCATGGGACTCTTAAAAACGGTACCTTGAAAATGGGCAATATTATTAAATTTAATAAAAAACTATAATTTTTTTAGCAATTTCTTTAAATAATAATGATTTAAATTTTTAATTTATGAATTTGTAGTTCTTAAGTCTTATTAAGCAACTGACATAATTGGCATTCGCTATCACTAAGCAATTACAAAAACGGTCAAAGGAAGAAGGAGAAAAAAGGTTTGAAGTGTCCGAAATGTTATGGTGCAGTCGTTTATCCTGAAGGCTTAAATGGAGAAAAAATCTGTATCGAATGCGGATTAGTTTTAGATGAAACTCCAGTCCTCAAAAGCTTTACAAAATGGACACCTGAATGGCATTCAAACTGGAATGAACAAGATTCTGAAACTCTCAAAGAATGGTTAACTACACTTAGAGCTGTTTCTTGTCAGTTAAACCTTCCAAATTTTCCCTACAGAGAAGAAGCAGCACGCACAATAAGGACACAAAATCAGTTGCTTTTCAAATCTCAAAAACTCTCCAAGAACAAAAGGGCTACAGTTGCAGCGCTTATGCATTTGATACTTAAAGAATACGACAAGATGAGACCCATAAAAAGCATATCCAAAGACCTCAGCTTGGACAACGCGTTAGTTATGAAACAAGCGTGGATACTTAACAAAACTCTGAAAATAGAAAAAGAACATCTGAAAATTCAACGAAAAACAGCATTAGACTATCTGCGGGAAAATGCAGCTAAAATATCTGTTAATAAAGACCTGCTTGTTAACGCGGAAAACACATTGATGGAGATTGGAGGTTTTGGTGGAAACCCAATTGGACTGGCAGCTGGCTCTTTTTACTATGTTTGCAAAAAGAAAACCAATATTCCTAAAGAAAAAATTGGAGAAGTTTTCGGCATTTCTGCGAGAACAGTGTATTCCAATGAAGTAAAAATTAGAAGGCTTTTAGCCAGTAGAAAAAGGACGAAATCGGCTCCAGTAATAGTTTTTCAAGTAAACAGACCTCTAACAGTTTAATTGGAATTTAGATACCTAAATTGCCTATTTTATTGAATTTGGCAATCCTTTTCACCCAATTAAGGGCTTTTCAGGGTTGACTTAGTATATAAGTTAACTTTGGGAATTAATCCATGGATGTCGGATATCGCCATGATTACAGAATTAGAAGCCCTAAGCAAGCGTATTGATAGAATTGAAAAACAGAAAACTGATGAAGTTATGACATTAATAGAGATACTATCAAATGTTACATTTTTTGGAGAAATGAAACAAGCCGGTTGCGAACATGCAAAAGACGGTCAATGTAGCTATTTCATTCTAACAAGTGAAGCAACAAACAAGATTCCTATTGTCAATATCTGCCAAGTTAAAAAATGCAGAGAAACAACACCCCATTATCACTTAGAACTATCTAACATCACATGCTCCCTCTGCGAATTAAAACACAATCATTCAACCCCATCCAGACCTGAAAGTAAAATCAAACCAAAAAAAACTACTAAAAAAAATAAAGATAATAAAAATAACAAAAAAGAAAAACAAGTGAGGCAATAAAAATGAACAAAAAAGCAATTACCCTTGCAATAACAGTTTTAATTTTAGCTTCCGCATTCTTCGTATTTGATCAAAACAATACATCCTCCGCATCGACAACTAACCCATCCAAACTCTACATTTACACTGGACCAACTAGCGTGCTCGCAGACAATAACACTTACGTATGTATTTTTGTGCAGTTACAAGATTCCTCAGGGCTACCAGCCAGAGCCTTACAAGACACAACCATAAGCCTTGCCTCCTCACTCCCAAGTGTAGGAACGGTTAATTCATTCATTACGATTCCCAAAGGGGCCACATATGCAGCAGCAAACTTTTACACCACATTCAGTCCAGGAACAACAACGATTTCGGCTTCAGCAACAGGTTTTGCAACAGTCCAAGCAACAATGACAACCGTGGGTCCAATTCCTTCAGCCATAGCAGTTTACGGTTTCCCATCCACTCTACCCTCAGACGGGAATACTTACCAAGCCATAATGCTACAACTGCAAGACGTAAGCGGTAATCCTGCAAGAGCACCTCAAGGAGGCGTACAAGTTACCTTATCTTGTACAGACAATACTGTGGGCACAGTCTCACCAATCGCAACAATTCTTGAAGGCCAAACTTACGCTACAGCCAATTTCACAACAACCATAAAAGCACAAACAGAAGGAAAAACAGAATCAGCAACAATTACAGCCTTAGCTCAAGGATACACTCCTAGCCAACTCACAATCATCACAACGCCAATCGCAACCAACCCAACCCAACTAAAAATCTTTGTCGGACCCTCAAAAGTTCCAGCTGACCAAAACGCATACCCACAAATCGCCATTGAATTACAAAACGCCACGGGTTTTGTCGCCGTAAATCAAACTGATATATTAGTAACTATCGCATCAAACGACCAAAGCGTATGCAAGATAAACTCAATAACGATTCCACAAATGCAAACTTATGCATTAGCAACGCTCAGTTCCACGTATAAAGCAGGTTCAGCAACTATAACAGCAGTAGCAACAGACCTTCTGTGGGATCACCAAACAATAAACACTTTTGGATTTATTCCTTCCAAGTTAGCGGTGTATTGCGTTCCAGTAAATCTACCAGCAGATAACAAAACATATCAAGCAATCCAAGTACAACTACAAGACGTACAAGGTCGACCAGCAAAAGATCCACAAGCTGACGTCAATGTAAATCTCTTCTCCTCACAACCAACAGTCGGAGTTGTAGGCTCAACATTAACTATTCCGTTTGGACAAACACAAGCCACAGGAACCTTAACTGTAACAAACGCGCCTGGCACAACAACGATAGCTGCTCAAGCCTCAGGCTACATAACAGGACAAACATCGATATCAACAACTCTAATCGATTACTCACCCCTACAAATAACACTAACAGTGGATCCAACAAGCGTAAACAATGGGTACTCAACTTCAGTAACAGCCTTATGTCACTGCTAACGGAGCCCCAGTGATTGGAGCAACACTCAGTTTTACATCGAATAACGGAGGAACATTCGGATCAATATCAGAACTCGGAAACGGCTACTATAACATAAGCTTCACTGCACCAAGTTTCTCAGTAACAACAAGTTGCACAATTACTGCAAGCGGCTCAAAAATTGGATACTTGAGCGCACAAGGAACCACACAAGTAACAGTTGTAACAGCCCCTGCCCCAACCGAAACACCAACACCAACTCCAACTCGAAACACCAACCCCTACACCAACTTCCACCACTCCAACATTAACATTACAAATAACAGATAATCAAGGAAAACCATTAAACGACACAATCGTAACCTCAACTGCCCAACCAAATGGAATGCCAACATTAACTCAAGTCTCAAACGCAACAGGCTACGTTACATTCCAAAACGCAACAGCAGGAACCTACACCTTCAAAATAATTAAGAACGGATACCCACAGACCAACCAAACAGTGGATTATAATGGTCAACCTTTGACACTTCAAATACCGCTAACAGAAAACATTGATGCAACACCAGTTCCAACAACCCATTAGCCATAGTAGCGGTAATTATAGTTGCAGTCGCTATAGCAGCAGTTGCTGGCGTGATGTTGGTAAAGCGTAGAAAGTCACCGAATGTAAAGAACCTACAAGAACTCAAGAAACAAATGGAAAGCAAAAAGAAATTTTAATTTCTTTTTTTCCTCTAAATTTTTTAATTTTTTAACATAGAATTTTTTTCTAAGAATCAGAAATAAAAGAAAAATTATTTTATAGTTATCCTTTCAGGCTCAGACATAATCTCGATTGGTTTTATATCCTCATCCAAATTATGTGTGGAATTGGATTCGTTTTTGTTGACAATTTCTTTATAGGAAATGAAATAATTTAGCAAACGTACTGCGTCTTCATTTTCAAATACAATCTTTGAACCTTTCATTTCAATCGCCTTCAATTTTAACGAACCCACATTATCTTTATTCGATTATAACACTTCATAATATTCTCATATATCGCTAACAACTCAAAGATGCAAAAAATACTTATAAAAATGGTTAAAAGGATTTAAAACAAAAAACAGAAAGGCTCAATTAAGCAAAAAAAATTAAAAATCAAACGCTGTTTTTTATAAATTAAAGAAAATTTACCATAATCTGAAAAATAATAAAAAAGTGGCCCCTATTTGTCCTCTAAAAAAACCGCGAGAAAAAACTATTGAAACATTGATTCTAAATTCATAAAGGACTTATATACTTAAAATAATATTCGGTTGAGAAATAAATATGAAGGAACTAAGCGGTAAAAAAAGAAAAGAACTCAAAACTAAAATGTCTGAAGCCTTAAGCGATAAAATCACATCTCTCTCCGCCGAACTTCAAGACATCCTTATAGACGACTTAGTTACTGCTTTTGAAAGCAGACTATCAGTGCTAAACATGGAACAGTCGAACTTGCACTTTTATGTGGAAGATCGCGTCAAAGTTTTTAATACGACGCTCTAAAGGAAAACAACAAAACCCTTCCTATCGAATCATTGTTCCTTGTAAACTAATCTACTAAAATTATAGCAAAAGCAGAAAAAGGCTCTTTTGCTAAATCAATACATCTTTCTTTGATTCTAAGGTACACAGAGCTCAATTTCTTTATTGATTTCTGGAGTTTGTATGCTGCCTTTTCCGAAACTTCTACAAATGGCCTTAAGCGAGTTTGCAGTATAGTCAAGTAGAGCTTTTCCGTCAGTTGTCAATTCATATATTTTTCGGGGGCGTTCACCGGTCATGTTCCAGGTACATTTTAGGTATTGCTTTTTTTCCAGTGTGGTCAATATGGGGTATATTGTGCTTGGTCCGAAGTTGATGCCGTAATTTTTTCGTATGGTGACCATGATTTCGTACCCGTGCATTGGTCGTGTTTCAAGTAGTTCTAGAGTTATTATGTCTAGGAGGTTTTTTGTGAGGTTTTTTTGGATGTTTTGGTGTGCGTTCATTTGTTTTCGGCTCTGTATTTTTGTTGTACAAGTCTACAATAGGTACTTAATTGGACATATTAGCCTTGTAAATCATACTATACAAGATACCCGATATAAACCTTCAGACATACCCAAAGCATAACAAAACACACATTTCAACCAAAAAAACACAGTTACAACCATCATAAAACTAGAAAAATCAACAAAACCCTACCCAAAATCAAACAAAAACCTACTGTCCAACAAACAGACAAACAAAATAATCAACACCTACAGAGCTTAGCGAAGCAACGGCTCTAAAAACCCCTTGACTAATCCGTCGACATATTTCCGGTATCGAAATACGCCTTAAAAAGCAAAATGCGATAAACCTGCTAGGAAATGAAAAAAGATGGCAGAGAACCCAGGTTCGAAAGATAGATCCTTAGAAGCTTTAGATTTTCTAATGAACGTCCTAAAAGAACATGAACAGACCTTGGACGAGTCAATTCACGAGTTGGCAACCGTTGCCGAACAGATGGGAAATACAGATGCATTAAAAATTAAAGTCGAAAGTGCAGAACAAAAAATAGACAGCCTACAAAAAGAAATAACAAATCTAATCGGGATTTTATCAAACGACCCCAAAGAAGAATCATCAGCCGCAATTGTTATGCATCAGGCGCCTCAGATTCAAGTAACACAAGCAACCTCTCAAAACGTACCTTTTTTAACTTTGCATTGCAACCAGTGGGAGGAATTTCAAAACTTATCAATGCAGGCGCAAACTTTAACTTTTAACTATAAAGAAGAAGAGAAGGTTTTCCAAGCTGACGCAATTAAAGGAAACCAACTGATAAAATATACAGGCGACTCTTCCAAACTTGTCAGCAATTCTAAAAACATGGTTATCCATTCAACTAAAGACTAATGAAAGGAATATCATAGAAGGCAACTTGCAACCCTAATAGTTGGTGTTCTTAAACCTGAGCATGCAAGATAACTTGGGTAAAAGAAAAATTTTCATCATTAAAGCCTTCATTCAAAGAGCACAAAACAAATGCACCCTCTAATTATCCAATGAGCAATTCATAATTTTATTTACGTTCTTGTTTAGCTTTGACATATTTTATGACGACTTTTGCGTCTTGAAAGTCTGGCTTTCTTTAGTTATAGTCCATCCGTATACATCTACCATTTTCTTGATCAGAAACAAACCAAAACAGATCCTCGCATCTTTGCTAAGCCTACTTTAAAGATTCTGAGTTCATAAACCTTAATAAAACAAAAACAAACCTGATGACACGTGAATTCATTACAGCAAAAATCATGCTTCAATTGACTTCGATGAGGTAATTAGCAATCTTGAACAAGCAGGATGAGAAAACGACAAATACATATGCATCAGATTTAACGCCTTCAAACAAAAAAACCATTACTCAGAGTTTTGCATGTAGACGATGATCTTTGCTTTTTAGAAGTTTCGAAACAGATACTCTCAATCGAAAACAATTACGAAATCGACAATGCCACCTCAGTTGCCGACGCATTCAAAAAAATGGAGCAACAGCCCTACGATGTAGTAGTTTCTGACTACGAAATGCCCCAAAAAGACGGTCTCCAATTTCTAACAGAGTTAAGAGAACAAAAAAATGGAATTCCGTTCATGCTGTTTACAGGGAAAGGCAGAGAAGAAGTAGCTATAAAAGCCCTAAACCTTGGCGCAGACGGATACTATAACAAACAAGGCAATCCCGAGACTGTTTATGGTGAACTTGCTTACGGAATATTAAGAGTAACAGAGAAAGAAAAAGCAAAACAAGCTTTGCATGAAAGCGAAAAACGGTACCGTAACTTAATGGATAATGCTTCTGAAGCAATATTTGTTCATGACCTGAAAGGAAAAATTGTTGATGCGAACTTGCAAGCTTGCAAAAACTTAGGATACAATAAAGAAGAATTGCTATCGATGAATGCATCAGAAGTAGACGTTGAAGCAGCTGAAGACAAAACAGGTGGTTATTTTTGGGGTCAGGTCATCAAAGGCGAAACAATCAGGTTTCAAAGCACTCATAGACGCAAAGATCAATCAATTTTTCCAGTTGAAGTATCATTAAGGGGCTTAACCATCGGAGAAGATACTTTTGTAATGGCGATGGTTCAAGACATTTCTCAACGCAAGAAAGCCGAGGAAGAACTAAAGCAGAAATATGATATTCTTGAGCGAGTAGGGGAAAGTGTAGGTGCAGGTTTAGCAATTATTGGAAAAGAATATAACATTGTTTGGGCCAACGAGCGTCTTAGAAAAATAATAGTCAGCCTAAACAAAAAGTGTTATCAAAACTTTAACAAATCAGAATCGGTTTGCCCCGACTGCGGAGTGAAAAAAGTCTTTGAACAAAATAAAGCTCTAGACGTCCACGAATACAAAACAGTAAACTCCAAAGGTGAAACCGTCTGGATTGAATTAAGAGTCACTCCGCTCAAAGACAAGAATGGAAACATCATAGCCGCGTTAGAACTTGCAGTTCCCATATCAGAACGCAAAAAAGCTGAACAAGAATCAATTGAAAAAGAAACGAAGTACCAGAATATTTTCAACAACTCCGAAGTAGGAATGTTTAGGACCAGATTTGATGGATCTGAAATTCTCGACTGCAACGAAAAATACTTATCCATTTTCGGCTGGAAACGTGAGGAAATGCTGGGTAAGAATACAGTAATTTTTTGGGCTGATCCGAATGAGCGCAAAGAGATGGTTCGTCTGCTTCAAGCAAACGGATCCGTGAAAGATTTTGAATGCAAAATGCTAAACAAACACAACGAGCGCAGAGCTTGTCTAACCTCAGTCAAACTTTACCCCGAACAAGGGATACTAGAAGGATCAATTATGGACATTACCGAACGCAAAAAAATTGAAACAGACCTAAAATCTAGTCTTGCAAAGGAACATTTCTTTGCTGAACTTATAAGAAATGCCTCTATTGCAATCGCCGTTGCTTACCCCGATGGTAGATTACTAATGGGCAATAACGCTTTCCAGGAGCTTACGGGTTATCCTGAAGAAGAATTAAAAAAGATTACTTGGAATGAAACTCTTACTCCTCCAGAGTGGCGCGAGCATGAGATAAAGATGTTAGAAGAGATTAGCCGATCAAAAAAAGCTGGTACCTACAGGAAGGAGTATATTCGCAAGGATGGTTCTATAATCCCAATTGAGGTTGTCACTCACCCGTCCTTTGACGACAAAGGAAAAGTCACATACTTTTTTGGATTCATAACAGATATAACTGAACGCAAAAAGGCAGAGAAGTCACTTCATGAAAGCCAAGTTCTTACTCAAAAAATGCTCTTTTGCTCACCGAACCTCATTTACATATACGATTTACAGAAAAACTGTAACATATACTCCAACAAAGAAGTGCTAACTTTCTTAGGGTACACTCCAGAACAGGTCAAAACCATGGGGTCCGAGTTGTTTAGCAACATTCTTCATCCCGACGACGCCCAAATCGTGGCTAACCATCATGCTCTTTTCAAGAATGCCCCCGACAACGCAACCTACGAGGTTGATTACAGAATGAAGCATGCAAGTGGAGAATGGCGATGGCTACGTAGTCGTGACACCTTGTTTGCACGCACAGCAGATGGCTTAGGCAAACAAATTCTTGGCATGAGCGAAGACATTACTGAAAGAAAAAAGGTTAAAGAAACCTTGCGAAAGGGCATGGAGAGATATAGGGAACTTGCAGATTCTTTGCCTGAAATTATTTTTGAGACAGACATTAATGGCGTTTTAACTTATGCCAACCGAAGTGCCTTTGAAATGATGGGTTATACAAGTGAAGATTTAGCAAAAGGTTTTTCGGCTTTTGATTTGGTTGACCAAAAAGACAAAGAAAAAGCCAAAGACCACTTTAGCAAAACGTTGGCTAGCAATTCCTCTGTTGACAATGAATATACTTGTGTTAAAAAGAATGGCAGCACTTTCCCAACCATAATTGTAAGTAAATCAATCATGGGAGAGAATGGACCTGTGGGCCTTAGAGGTGTAGCCATGGATATTACTCAACGCAAAGAAGCTGAAGAAGAGCAGAAGAAGGGACAAGCAAAAATCGAAGTAATGAATGAAAAGCTTCGCGTCGTAGGTGGTTTAACTAGACATGACTTAAGCAACAAGCTCATGACGATAAAGGCAAACACCTACTTGCTTGCGAAACGAGCTGGCAACAATCCTGAATTAACTAAGTACTTAGAGGGCATCGATTCTGCGCTCCATGGAGCAGATCAGATTATTGAGTTTGGACGTGCATATGAGAAAATTGGTTCAGAAGAGCTCACCAATATGCATGTTGAAGCCTGCTTTAATGAAGCGGCTGCCCTGTTTCCGGAACTACTCGGAATAAATGCAATTAATGAATCCCAAGGTCTAACTGTTCTGGCTGATTCACTACTTAGGCAATTGCTGTATAACCTAATCGATAACTCACTAAAACATGGAGAAAAAGTTACCCAAATACGATTACACTACAACAAAAATGGTGATGGGGTAAAACTTTACTATGAAGACGACGGAGTCGGCATTTCAAAAGAGAATAAGCCGAAACTCTTCGCTGAAAGCTTCACTACAGGCAACGGATCCGGTCTCGGATTACGGTTGATAAAGAAAATAATGGAAGTTTACGGTTGGACAATAACTGAAGAGGGTAAACCGGGCATTGGAGCAAAGTTTGTTATAACTATTCCAAGGTTTAATCAAACTGGAAAAGTGAACTACCGAATTAATTCAGTTTTTGGGGAATAACAATTGATCGCTATCTCGAAAATAAATGATGATCAGGAGAAACAAGAAACTAAACCTGATAAAATCCGTGCAATTATTGATGGCATTGGCGACATATTGTTTGTCATGGATAAAAACAGAATAATTACTGAAGTTAACAAAACTACTTGCGAGGTCTTCAATAAAAAACCTGAAGAAATGTTGGGTAAGCACTGTTACGAGATTGTTCATGGCAAAGATTGCCCTTGGCCTAGTTGCCCTGCAACAAAAACTTTTGAAACAAAACAATCAGTAACCAAAGAGATCAACGATCCTAACTTAGGCATACCACTATTAGTTACAACCTCGCCAATTCTTGACGAACAAGGCGAAGTTGCCCAGATTATCCACATAGCCAAAGATATTACAAAATTTAAACAGGCAGAAATGGAACTTCATCTTGCTGCGAATCTTTTTGAGACTGCTTCGGACTCAATTTTTGTACATGATGTATCCGGAAGAATGGTATATTTCAACGGAGCGGCATTCAAAACTAGAGGTTACACAAGAGATGAATTTGAAGCATTAAGTATTCAACAGTTAGAGGCGCAGGGTAATCCTGAATTTTTTGAGTCTCAGATTAAAAATTTGCTCAATGCCGGTGAGCTCACATTTGAGACAATAAACTTTCGCAAAGACAAAACGGTCATGCCTGTTGAGATTCATGCTCAAGTTATTGAGTTTGATAACCAAAAACTGATCTTGACCATTGCCAGAGACATAAGTCTACGCAAGGCAGAAGAAGCCAAACTAAAGGAGAACGGTGAGAGAATCAGTTTGATGGTTGAAAAGTTGCGTGTGGTTGGCAGTTTGACAAGGCATGATGTTCGAAATAAGCTGTCAACAGTGACTGGTTATGCCTATTTACTTAAGAAAAAGCATTCAGGCGAAGCAGATGTTGTTGAAGGGTTAGGTAAGATGGAACAGGCTGTTAAGGAGACTATTAGGATTTTTGATTTTGCAAAAATGTATGAACAGCTTGGTGTTGAAGACCTAACTTACATCGATGTTGAATCCAAATTAAAAGAAGCATGCGCTCTCTTTTCCGGTTCGCTTCCAAATATAATCAACGAGTGCCAAGGGCTAACGGTTTTGGCGGATTCATTCCTAAGACAACTATTCTACAACTTCATCGACAACACCAGAAAATATGGCAAAAAAACCACCGCAATCAGAATGCATTATGAAAAAACCAACCCAGAAAACCTAAAACTAGTTTACGAGGATGATGGTGTAGGCATATCTTTGGAGAACAAGGTACAACTTTTCAAAGAAGGCTTTAGCACAGGCGGGAGCACAGGCTTTGGATTATTTTTAACTAAGAAGATGATAGATGTTTATGGCTGGCAAATCCAAGAGAGTGGGTTACCTGGTGAAGGGGTAAAATTTGTTATCAGCATTCCTAAATTAAACAAGAATGGAAGAGAAAATTTTCAAATAACCTGAATATTTTTTAAAAAATCTTGTAGAACGTCTTTTTTGTATTTTATTCACGATCTTGATGAAAGTATCAGCATATGGTTAAGAAGGATAGATTTATGTTTATTATGAAAATTTAACGAGTGCTTTATTGATTCGTATCTTTTCATATATGGCAAAGCTTAATTGCAATTTTAATTCAACAGTGAATGTGGGTGGGGCCAATGTACAAAAAAGTAACTGACTTTGAGGATTTAGAAAAATATCGCGAAAAGGTAAAACAGCAACCTAAAACAGCTTTCCAGAAGATTGAACTAGACATTATTGACCGTGCAATTGCAAATTTGAAGGGCAACGTGTGAATTTTATTTTTATTATCTACTTTATCTAGATAATTTGTGTGTTTTTTCCGCGGATATAGAAAAGAGGCGTAATTTTTCTAGAATAACTATTAAATAGTTCGCTGGGGAGCGTTTGGTATGGAGTGCGGCAATTGCCTGCTACTGAGAGTTCGAAAAAAGATTTTAGTACTGAAGATCGCAAGGCAAGAGCGGAAGCACAAAAGCAGTTGATTGAGGACCTTAAGGCCCAGTGGAAGCTTTTGTGGAGTGAGAGATTTGACGATAGGGTAAGGGCTGAGGGTGTTTCAGTAAATGATTACGCTATTCTGGATGTTGAGAAAGGAACGATTATCCATGCAACCAAAGATTTCAAGATCCTAAACCTCAAACAAATACTCGAAAAGCACAAAATTGAAAACCCTGAACGGTATGTCCAACCGGATGTGCATGTTGGGGGTTGGAATAAGTTCATAAAAACAGAAATATCCGGCAAAACCAAGAAAGGCAGTCGTGCCGCAGCTTATGAAGAAGAAAAGAAAAACAAAAAAAACGCCAACCAACAATCCAAGAAGGGCGGTCGAGGCTGGCTCCATTCAACCTAAAACGTTTTTTCAAAATTTGGTTTAACTATAGAAAGTTGATTGCAAATTTTAGGGCAGAAAAAAAACTATCTGCAGGTAGTAAACGTCACTTTAAAACAGGTCTCGCATCCAGTACAAGTGAAAGCAGCTATGCTGAAGAAAGAGTTCTTTATTTCCCTATCCGGTTTTAGTATTTCTTTTCCACAGTTGGGACATTTAACTTTAGCCATTGGTTCACTTTCATAATTTGTTTTGCTGAAAAAATATCAAGATTTGTGATTACAATGTGCAGCAACAAATGTTTTCAACGGAAGTGTAGGTTTGTCTTGTGGAGTTTATTTTCTTTGGGTCTGAGAGGATAAGTTAGGTTAAATTGCTGACGAATGCAACAATGTATTTTGGTATTGTGCTTGCTTGATTGTGGTGTTGCATTTTTTGCATTTGTAAAGTTTTATGCTAAACATAGAATTTTCCAGTTTTCTTGTGGGTTGGGCAATAACTTTGCCGCATTTATTACAATTGACCATTTGACCATCCGAATGCAGATTATGACGTGATTTGGGTATATGAAAATTTGTGGTTACAAATAGGAAATACAAATGTAAACAATTTTTTTCCAATGAATTATAATCAAAAAAAGGAAAAAATTAGTTTTTTGGGTTATGTTTTTTCTTCTTTTGCGTCTGTAGTGATTTCTTCAATAGGTTTAGGTGGAGGAGTAGTCGCCATTGTAAACCCAATCCAAGCGCCAATTCCCAGAATAGCGATAAAAGCAACCGCAACTGGAACCGCAATTACCCAGAAGTGAACATTCGTAGCTGAACCCAAGTTAATCAATCCGGAAATAAATGGATCATAGAAGAAAAGCAACCCAATATAGCCCAAAGCAACAACCAAACAAACCGCTACAATAATTCCGCCAATCGCTTGATCTTTACTCATTCTTTTTCACCACCCAAAGCTTTTGTTTGATTATAAAGTGTTGATTTTTGAAATATATTAATAATATGCCTAGTTTGGATAGGCTAGGCTGATTTATTAGTTGGTTTTTTATCAGAGATTAGAAAAGAGGTTTTTTGGACGTTTGCGATTGGTCACTTTGCCTTAGGCTATCTATTTGGGAAGGGTTCATCAAAGCTTGCCCGAGTTAAAGTGAATCTGCCGCTTCTGTTAGCTGCTTCAGTTTTACCAGATGTCGATCTTCTCTTCCGTTTCCTTATGCACAGAGGACCCACCCACTCACTTCTAACCATAACTGTTTTGATGATCCCTCTTTTTGTTGTTTACAAAAAACAAGCCATCCCCTATTACGCCGCGTTGCTCACCCACGTTTTAATAGGCGATTTCTTCACAGGAGGAATCGAGCTTTTCTGGCCTTTATCTCATAACTTGTTTGGAGCACTAAACTTTGAGGTAACCAGCATGCCGATAGCACTAACGGAGCTTGTACTCTTCATAGTAACAGTGTCAATTATGTTTAAGCTGGGTGATTTGCAAACTCTTCTAAAACCTCACGACCGGAATTGGGCTTTGATAATCCCACTGGGATCTATTATTGGTCCTTTGCTTTCGCTTGGTCGAGGACAGGAAAATGCGTTGCCGACCCTTCTTGTGATTCCAAGCCTTTTCTATATGGGTCTGTTTGCCTATTCTTTGCTTATTTGGTTAAGAGCGGCATATAGGCGGGATACAGGTACGGTTGTAGTACGTGTAAGCCGCGAGTATTGAAAGGTAGGTATCAAAATTTTGTGTGAATAATCATGTTTTTGAATGATTTATGTAAATATTCAAGTATAGCTGCATATCTGCAATGACAGGTCACCATTGTGAAAACATAACTCAATCGCCACCACTATAGGTTAAGTGAATTTGACAGGGGTATGGAAGAGCATGGTTAAGCGGGAAGTTTTGTTTTGCACAACCCTCATTCTTATAGGCACTTTAGACTGGCTAACCACGTTAGTCGGAATAGTGTTTTTTGGCGCAACTGAAACCAATCCACTTATTGCTGGATTAACGCAATCAAACATGCTTATCTTCAGTGCTGTGAAACTCTCAGCCGTAACACTCACCGGTCTTCTATTCTACAAGGCGGAGACTAAAGCAAAAATTGCTAATCAACTTTCACCTTTTGCAAAAAAATTTTTGCTCTCTGGATACGGCATTTGTATGGTGACTCTCTCGGTTGTTGTGCTAAATAATTTTTCGGCAATCGTTAAAGTAGCCTGAGGTAGAGAAACAAAAAATTCAGCTATATTTAAAAGAAAAATGGGTAAAGGATTTTTTGTTTAATTTGTGCCTGTGACGGTTATTTGGACATTAAAGCTTGTAACGTCAACTATGGTTGAGGAAATTGATAGTGTTAAGTTTGCGGCCACTGATTGTTGTGGATTGATTCTTGTGCCTTCTTGGTTCCAGGTTAATGTAATTGGACCGTTTGCGCTTGTTGGAGTCCAACTGCTTGTTCCCATACTCAAAGCAAGTGAGAGGCCGTTGCTAGTGTTTTTGACATAGATTGTTTGGGTGATGTTTGTACCGGGAGTTATGGTTCCCCAATCAATGTTGGTTAATGGAATGGTGCAATTAGCATTTGAGTATACACCTAAGTTTGCAGATGTGTTTATTCTGCCGTTGGATGTTAGTTTTTGTGAGTTGGTTGTGGCGGCAAAAGTTGTTACCGTTAATACTGTTGCAATTAGAACTAGTGCTATTATTGATGCTGTTATGGAGAGTGTTATTTTTGGCGTATTTGTTCCCCTGCAAAATCAACTTGTGTCTTAAGTCTTAATAAGCATTATTGATCATGTGTACACACCTACAACTGAACAACACGTAAACAAAAAACAACCCACAAAGACAAACAAACTTCGCCAATAGACAAACAATCGGCACCTACACTAACGGCTGTTTGTCTTTTTGTATTTACAAATGCTTGTGAACGTTTTTTATGGATTTTCGATATGAATCTTAAATCAATAAAGCTTATACATTAAAAACCCCTAAACGAAATCTGGAGAAGGCATCAACATGACAAAATCAACAACTCGAACAAAACGCAGCAAACTCGCAATCATTCTACTATCCCCACTTCTCATCTTCGTTTTCATAGCTGGCTGGAGCCTCTACTGCATTGGAAAGCCATGGCAACACGTGAAACAAACACACCAACCAATATACGGAATATCCGAAAAACAAGATACCGTAGAGTTGTCGGTTATTTCTCAACAAGAGGAACAAATTCGGGCAAATTGAACCAGTTAATTTTATTCTTAATTTTGCATATTTTTTAGTTGAATTTTTGGAAGCGCCTGGTTTTTTTATTAGCGTATTTGTGTAGCGCAATTAGTTTTGGTTTCTGTATCCCATAAATGTTTATTAATACTTACGACTCGATATATAAAAAATAGAGGGAAACAAAATAATGAAACTTCAAAAAATCCCCACAGCAGCAATAATCGCACTCGTAATAGCAGCAATAGCCCTAACCGCAACAACAGCAGCAGTCCTCAGCAGCAGCCAAAACGTACCCCTAAACGGATCCATAACCGCAATAAACTTAGGCGTCTACTCCGACAGCGCCTGCACCCAAACCGTCACATCCCTAAACGTTGGAACCATCAACCAAGGCGCCACCGGCACCCAAACAGTCTACATCAAAAACACCGGCAACGCCCCCGAAACACTAACCATGACAGCAAACAACTGGAACCCATCCAGCGCCAGCACATACCTAACTCTATCCTGGAACCAACAAAACACAGTCCTTCCAGCAGGACAATCAATCCAAGCCACATTAACCTTAACAGCAGCCTCAAACACAGGCAGCCTCACAAACTTCAGCTGCAACGTAACACTCACCGGAACACAATAAACGTCTCCAATAGAGTGGAGGTAGGCACTTTTCTTGTGCCTCCACACCAAATTTGTTTTAGTCTTCAGGTCCTTTGGCTATTAAAAATGGATCATTTTTTGGGTCAGCAGATTTTGGATTACATTAAGGCAGTATTCGTTACAGCTCAGCCCATATACCACTAATCCAAGATTGTGCAATTAATGCATGTCCGGCGAGAGTTGGATGTACACCGTCAAGCGCCCAAAAAGAAGGCTCTCTCTTTGTGCAGGCTTCCACAAAAATACTACTCAATGGAATTAGCTTGGTTTCAAATTCATTTGCAAGTTTTCTCACAACCTCTATTTTCTTTTTTAGATCTTCCGCCTCTTCGAGAAAATCTCCGCTGGAAGGAACAAGAAAGGGCTCCATAAGGACTATTTGGCATTTCAACGACTGGATCTGCTCCAAAATGGCTCTATAATCTGCCGAAAAGCTCTCGATTGAAGTGGCTTTCCAACTAACATCATTAACCCCGACCAAAATCGAAACCAAATTTGGCCTAAGGTCTAAACAATCTTTTTTCCAACGATTCCTAAGATCTCTAACCCTGTTTCCGCCAACCCCTCGATTAAAGAACTTCAAGTGATACTCGGGATATGACGCCGATAGCCACGCCGCAGCCATCATAACGTAGCCGTCGCCAAGGGATTCGTTGTGGTTGCTTTTTCTTCCTGCGTCGGTTATGCTGTCGCCCTGAAACAGGATTGTAGAATTGGGGTTAAAATTTAGTTTTTTTGACAATTGATGTGCCTCAATGTGCTTTCTTGCTGGAATTTTCTTATGAACTCTCGATAGTATTTGATGCAGACTCTTATTGATTATTCTCAAAAAATTTATTTACCTTTTGATTTGATGAAAAAGGTGTAAGGTTGCTAAAAACGTTCTATGACAAATAAATAGGATATTTACGAAGATTATATATTGAGTATTAAGCATGGATACGATACAGGTGCTGAAATGATAAACGTACCCTGTAGAAAAAAACGCAGCAAACGCGCATTATTCGCACTCTCACCCTTGTTTGTGGCAATATTCATAGTCGGCTGGATCATAACCTGGATAGGACAATTAGGCAAGTAACAAAAACAACCCTAACTCTTCAAAAACTCCGCCATAGAGAGCGCGCGAATAAAAAGTAAATATGCAAAAACTCAGCTAAATCGCCCCACCCCAAAAATGGTCATTGTCTTTTCTATTTTCTTTTTGGTCAAGCTTAATCTTCAAGAGAAATTGTTGTTCGGACAACTTTTTAGCTCGATCTAGATGATTGTGTCATTAACTCGGTTTAGTGCTCGCCATTTCTGAAGGTTTAGTCATTTTAACTTCTACCCGCATTGTGTGAGCATTTAATTGTTTAATCTTATGCAGTATTTGGCGTGCGTTTTAACCGATACGATTTTTCTCTAATTAGTTTAAATTCATATTTGAAAATAACAGCATTTAACTACGTAAAGGTCCGATAAGACAAAACGAGGAATTGGAAAGATTGGCTGAAAAGGCTCTGGATATCCCATGTTTAGTTTTTGCATTTTTGTCTTTCTCCTTTCCCCTTAATTCCCCACCCAGAGCCTCAGCAAACAACCAAGAAACCAAGCAGCTATAAACTAAAATTTAAAGGGCATTTGTTCAAGCTGTTTTACATATTTCATAAAATCACATAAGACATTTAGCCAACTTTAGGTGAACGCCATACCCTAAACGGGAGAAATATGACGAAACAAGTTTTAAAAATTTAGGTAAAATTTTTGAAGGTAACAGCTTGATTTTATGTGGTTTTGGTCAGGTTTAATTGAAGACTTACGAAGCGATGGTTATATTCGATTGATCCTGTTTGCTGGTTGTATAGCCATAGTTCGAAGAATAGTTGATATGAGAATTTAGTGGTGTTAGTGTTCCATGTGGCGGATTTGTCCACGTTTATTGTTTGGCTGTTTATTTGTATGGTGTTGATTTGTGAAGTTGTTGGGGTGGTTGTGGCGTCGGTGACTGTGAAGCTTAGCAGGCTCTGCCAGGATGCCGTGTCTTGGAGGGAGAATCGGTATTCATAGATGGGTTGAATTATGCTTTGTGTTCCAAGGGTTGTACTTGGCAATTCATCAGTTGCATTACCAAGCTTCACATATAACACATAGTAAGCTGAAGAACCCAACTGATTTGCAACATTAACGTAAACAGAGTAGTTCTCGCCCACCGCTATGTTAGAGGGGTAATTTTCAGCCATTTGATTTGGACCTAAAAGATAGATCTCAGAAAACTTCTCGCCCCCCGGAAGACGAATCGCGCCGGCTATAGCGGGTGAGGCAATGAGCAAAACCCCAATCAAAGCTATAACAAAAAAGATGACTTTGTAATCGCCTAACTTCATTCGTTGACCAACTCCGGTTTTGCTTCAGACAAATTCTTAATGTAGCTACGTTTCAAACGACGCCACACCATTAACAAAACCAAAACAAACACAACAGAACCAAATACAGTTAATACGATAGTGGCATAGAAGGAGAATTGTGCGTTAGTTTGGGCAGTTTGTTTTGCGTTTTGGGCTGCAGATGTGACTTGTTGGGCAATTGGCAAAACGCTGTCAGCTTGAACCGCGGCTTGACTTAAATCTCCAACGCGGTAAGAGTTTTCTGCTCCAGCCAAAATGCTATCAGCTTGGTTTAACTTTGAGAGCAAGTCGGTAACGTTTGCGCCTGCTTTTTCAGCATCCAAAACAGCGCTAAAAGCCTGATTAACCGCAGTGTTAGCTGCCTGAAACTTTAAGGTAGTTTGGTCAATTTGAGCGGTCGCGTTGTTGACGCTTAGAAGGCTCATGCCCACTATGATGACGAGTAAAGTGATACTTAACAGCTTACAGCGAGCATTCGCCCGTATTTTATTCAAACTCATTATTCATCCTTTTTAGCATTTACTTCTTAATTTTTCTTGTTAATAAGCAAATATGTGGAAAATCGTAATAGATTCCTCTTTCGGCAATTTCAAGATAACAATAATTATCAAATTAAGAAATTAAGAGGGTATCAATGCACAAACATGTTTAGGTGCTCGCCAACTTCCGATTGGTGAGTTTAGATTTTAATCCAACCGACCTTTGATATTAAAGCAGGTAACTATTACAAATACTTCAAAAACAAACAACATAAATCCATTAAAGTATTTAGGGTACAAGCTACTTGTTTGACAGAAACTATTAGAGGAAACTAACCGAAATATGAGACGAAGGATTAGGGCGCTATTTTCTTTATTTTCCGGCCTCAGTTTCCTAATCTGGGCAATTGGAATAGGCACCAGAAATATACTCCTGACCATAATTTTTGGCATTTGTTTCATATTGTTTTTGGCTGTGGCACTTGCTGAAGAACCGATTCCTCCACCTCCTGAAGATTGGATTCCTCCTCCACCTGAAGATTGGCTCCAAAAAAGCTCACAAGAGAAAAAATAATTACGGAGCTCGGGAAACCTAGAAACAGAACGGCGATGCCAAATACCAAAGAGTGGATGCTTGCTGGGTGCGATTTTTTTCGTTGAGGTTTTTGGATATGAAAGCTTTTTAGAGTGGATAGCTTTCAATAGTTGTGGTGGAAAACTTGGAAAGTGGTGTGGAAATCAAAAAGGTGGATGCTCAAGGACGTCTTATCTTGCCTGCTGATTGGCGTGAATCTGAAATCGGTGAAACCAGAGAGCTGTACATAATCAAGCGGAAAGGCTACCTAAAATTGGTTCCAAAGCGACGGGTAGATTTGACCGAGTGCTTTGATAAAGTTGATTTGGGTGTCAAGTCGATTGGAAGTTGGAGCAAATTTGAGAGGAAAGTGTCCGAGGACTCCATATGAAATTCCTGGATGCAAACGTTTTTGTCTATGCCTATTATAGACCGAAGAAGACCCTAACCGAAAAAGAAGAGACCATGAAAGATCAAGCGAAAGAAATAATCAGAAGGGTTTCATCAGGCGAAGAACAAGTCACTACAACAGTTGTACATGTTTCGGAAATAGTTAACATTCTCAAAAATGGTATGCTTCAAGATCAGCTAACTTCGTTGATTTTAGGGCTGTTTATGTTAGATAATGTAAAAATCCTTGATGTAACCAAAGAGGCGTACTTTGCCGCGGCTGAAATTGGTAACGACCTAAAGCTTGAACCAAACGATGCGTTAGCCGTTGATACAATGCGCCAAAACGGTATCGACGAAATATACACGTTCGATGAGCACTTTAGCAACATAGACTGCATAGTCAAGCTACCGACTCTGTAGACGTTTGATTTTTTCCTCTCATTGATTGCTGATTATGAAAATAACGTATCGCTGCGCGAAAATTTGGGGTGCTTGCAGGTTATATTCTGAATGTAACTCTAGAACCTTTGGTCTCTTTTGTTTGCTAAAGCTTTCTCTATTTCCGGCAGCCTCTTAGGTGCCTTGAATTCTTCAACACATAATGATCGGGTAAGTGTTACACTGCAAAAGTCTTTATATTGATTCTTTGTAAGTTTATTTGAAAATGAAATCGCTAAAAGAAATAAAACGTCAATTGAAGGTCTTAAATCCAGTTCTTAAAAAGACTTTTTCAGTAAAAACTCTTGAGCTTTTCGGTTCTTTTGTTAGGGGAGAACAGACTGAAAAAAGTGATTTGGATGTTTTAGTGACATTCTCCGAGCCAAATAATGTTGATCTCTTCAAATTTATCGAACTGCGACTGTTTCTTAAGGATGAACTAGGTGTAGATGTTGATTTGATTGAAAAAGACACTCTTAAGCCACGCTTGAAAGGTCAGATACTTGAAGAGGCAATAAAGGTTTGAACAAGGATTTCAAAGTATACTTAGATGACATGATAAATGCCATTGATGAAGCAGAAAAATCTACCAAAAATGTTAGTTTTGAAGCTTTTGCAAGTAACTATGAAAAGATAAATTCTGTAGCATACAACGTTTTGATCATAGGCGAAGCCGTTGATAAAATTCCACAATCCGTGCAAGAAAATAATCCACAAATTCCTTGGCGAATATTAAATGACATCAGAAATAAACACATTCACGAATACCACACGGTAAAACCTGATAAACTTTGGAAAATGGCAAAACTCAGTCTACCAAAAATAAAAACACTGCTTGAAGACCTCTTAAAAACAAATGAGAAATAACTCAACCTTAAGATCCACTAAGATTATTGTTCCATCGAACAAGAAATTCAATCAGTTATTATTTCTTTCAAAGGGCAGGGTTAGGTGCTCGCACACTCCAAATTAATGAAGAATGATGACGGCACTTTTATTGAGAAACTGGAAAATGGAAAGTGTAGATTGGAAAAGAAAAGAAGGATGTTGGTGCACAGAGGTCATCAGATGCTGTTTTTTGAGGTACTTTTGTTTAGAAGTGGAAAAAATGTTGCAGTCGAACGGAAAATTGGTGCTCTGGGGAACGTGAGATTGTTAACTTAGTTGCAACCGTTTTTTACTCTTCAGATGCCTTCTCCATTTTAGCTATCCTAGCTTATCTGTTTTTTTCCTCCGCCAACATCATTTCAGCCACCTTCGACTCATCCCCAAGAAGAAAACTGTGAATTGCCCTAAGGCTACCTGCAGGATACTCTGCTAAAATTTTTTGGTAAAATCTATTATCTTCCAAGAAAACTCCGTTAATGTAGTAATCAAATATATAATCGAGTTTCGCTGGATTGGTGAACTGAGCGCCTCTCACATAATTACTCAAGTATGCAGCATACGTCTCCATGGCTTGTTCGAAAACTGTGTCCATCTGTGTTTGAAGGTAATCGGTTTTTTCTTTGCCGTTAAGGGTGGAGGCTTTTTCTTTAATGTCTTTGTAATATTTATCTAAGAAATAGGGTTTGTTTTGGGTTGCTTTCTTTGCAGGGGCTTTAAATTTTCTTTTGGTTACGTTTGTACGCGTCTTAGTACGTCTGGTGAAGGTTGGGGGAGACGATTTCTTCTAGTTGCCTCTATGAGCGAGTAACGTTTTCCACAAAACCACAGAAGGGAGACCGACTCCAGTCTCCAAATCTGCCCGCTTGCGAGGTCTATATTGTTTCACGTTTTAACTCTTTGATCTTGTCAAAATGCGGGTCCGTTGAAACAATAAAGTCTGCTTTCATAGCAATAGCCGTGGCAGCGTGGATGGCGTCTCTTGGCGCCAAATTGTATTCATTGATGAGTTTTAAAGCAGTCAAGGCAAGTTTTCTGTCTGCGGAAACGATATCTATATTTGGGAAGTTTAGAAGGGCGTAAGATGTTTCTGAGGCGAGTTCTGGTTTGCGTTTCTTTATTGACCAAAATACTTCATCGAAAGTTAATACTGAGGTGGCTGCTTTTTGGTCACCTTGTTGGATTTGTTGAAGCAGAGCTCTTGCTTTTTGTCCAATCTCTTCAGTGTTTATAGCTGCATAGATGAAGACATTTGAATCTAGGTAAAGCATTAAGGGTTTCTCTGTTCAAGTTCTTCTTCGTATTCATGGGGATTTATTTTCTCGTTTGAGTGTATTTGATCTGCTATTTTTTTGAAGGCAGCGACTCCATCGAAGCTCGGTTTTTTGAGGATTAGTTTGTCGTCCTCCAATGTGAACAGGACTTTGGAACCTGCTTCTATTTTGAGTGCTTTTCGCATAGTTCGTGGAATAACTACTTGGCCTTTTGGACCGACTTTCATTTCTTCCTCAATCAAAGTCTTACCTTCAGTTATACTTTTGTAGAACCCATATTTATTCTAAACACTCTTGGCTGGCGAAAAAGTTTGCGGTGTACAAAACCTGCGATAGCTGCGGTACCCGACAAAAAAACAGCTCCGATAGAAGAAGTGCCCGTGCAGCAACCTTTTTCTTTTGGACTATCCGCTGAAGCTAAAAAGCTGCGTTAATTGTCTTGATGGCTGTTTTTTGGGGGTTTGGGTGGTGGCAAAAAGTTGTTCACTGCCTCGAATCGATGTGTTAAAGGTTATATTTGGTTTGATAAAATATGGCACTTTTGTCACAAACCATTGGGACACAAAAAATTTAAGAGTGATTTATGGATGAAAAGTCGAAAATTCAAGGATATTTGGTGTTTTGGATTGTTTTTTGAGGTTTTTAGGGAACATAAAAAATCCGTTATTGAATGTTTGGGGGGTGTTTGAGCATGCGCAAGGCTGTTTTTGACACAAAAAAGCATACTAATGTGAAAAGAAAAGCGCGGTATCGGCGAATTGGCAAGTACTACAAAAGTTTAGATAGGTTCAAAGCAGAAAAGAACCGGCGCAAACAAGCCCTGTGGCTGCAAAATCAAGGCTTAAGCATAAAACAAATTGCTTGGCAGCTTCATGTCAGTGAGCGGACTGTGAAGCGGGATTTCGCTAAAATTATGATTTTCATCAAAAGCAAAAGAACCCAACTACGTCGCAGCGAAAGCTTTGCAGCACTTGCTAAATTTCAAGCGATGTCTCTTATGGGCCAAATGCAATATGTTAAAGACTATGAGGAGCGAAAAAGGAGAATCTACAGAACCCCTCTGTGTGACTCGCTGCACATAAGTATCGATTTGGATCAAGTTTTTGGGGGAAAGTATGCCATGAGCTATAAACCCAAGTTGCCCGTCCTAATGCATCAAAACGGAAAAATAACCATAGAGTTGTCGGCGCATGGCAGAAAACAGAATATAGCACGCATATATGTGGGAAAAATAGTTTCAAACACCGCATGCTTGGATACAAATAGAAGCCTATATACAGTTACACCTTTTGCCCTAAAGGGATTACAAATCAGTGAAATGCAAACTTGAAACAGAAATCAACCATGGCAAGCAACCTTTTTTTGGTTACGCCGTTTGTGGGGGGGAAAAAAGAAATGTCGGAAAGTTTAAATGTAGAACTTGTTAGGTAGTTACAAGGTTAAAAAGTTGGAAAATCAGGCTGTTGTAAAAAATAAAAGTAAAACTGAAGCGGAAGGTCGAAGCGAGGTTATCGTTAAGAACAAGGGACAAGTCACTATCCCTGCGAAAGTTCGAAAGAAGTACAATATTGACGTTGGAACTCGCCTTGAAATAGTCGAAACAGAAGAGGGCATAACCCTTAAGCCTAAAAAGTCAATATGGGATATGATTGGGGCCTTCTCAGACTTAGCATCCGTAGAAGAGATGAGTGAGAATTGGTACAAGCTCAGACATGAAAAGGAAGATGACGATGAATAAAGCCGCAGTCTATGACACTAGATTTTTCATCGAACTTTATAATTCAAAGGATGAATTGACCAAAAAGAAAGCAAGCAAAGAGAAACAAAGAAAAAAGAGATATGTTTCGGCAATAGTTGTCCATGAATTGTACTACAACTCTCTATCCAAGGAAGGACGGGAAACTGCGAGATTAAAAGTGGCGTTTCTCAAAAAAGAATTTGAAATCATTCCTGTCGATGACCAAGTCGCAGAGGTTTCCGCTGAACTTCGGCATAAATATCACCTATCAATGGGCGACAGCATGATTGCTGCCACAGCATCTTTGCTCAAAGCAACTTGCATTACAGACGATCCGCACTTCAAACAGATCCAAGAAATTGAAACCAGCTGGATTTAATAGTTAAAATCAATGCCAAGTTAGGTTTAGGTGCTCGGCAACCCCAAACAATTGGAGATTGATAACGGCATAACTACTTTTACATTGTTTTTGAAAATAATGGTTTGCTGTTCAATAGGGAAATTCGGAGACACTGTAGACTTCGATGGATGGTTTTTTCTTTTTTAGTCTATCTATGAAGTCTTCTTTGTCTAGTGAAACCAGGATTGCTTTATTTTTTAGAGCTACCTGTAGGTAGAGTGCATCGATTGAGTATATGTTGTATTCTGAGCATAGGCAAAATGCTGATGTGCAAAGGTTTTTGTCACAGTTGATTAGAAGTTTTGGGTTAATCATAGAGTCCATTTGTTTTTTTGCTTCGTTGGCTATCTCTATGCTCGTTTTTCTTGCAAGAGTTCCGCATACTTCTTGGTAGATGATGCTTGGTTCTGTTAGCTGAAATTGGTTTGGGACTTTGGAAAGTATTTTGGCACATTTTTCGCTGTAAGGTTCATCTGCTTTTAATGCGGCGATAAGGACATTGGCATCTAAAGTAAGAAGTCTACTTGATTGTTTCATGTTTTCTAGACCTGCGTGTTTCTTCCAGTACTGTGGGACCGCTATTCCATTTGGCTGACACTGCTGTCCTTAGGTTTAGAAAGTTCTGGACGCCAGTTTCAGTCTCGTTATTTTTTTCTTCATTGAGCAGAATCTCTTCGCTGGCAACTAGTTCGGATAGGAGGCTGGCCCAGGTTTTACAGCCTAGTTCTACCTTGAGCCGTTTTAGTTCTCTTAGTAGTTCTTCTGGCAGATTTTTTACTAGAATTGTTGCCATTATAGATCACCTATGTTATCTGGATAATCCAGAATATAATTGTTTCTGGACACTGTAAAGAGGAACAGCAGATGCACGACGTTTAAGCGCTTGATTCTAAAGATTTCTCTGTTTGATAGTAGAAGAAGCTTTGTTGCTGCAAAATATGGGAGCGTCTGGTTTGGGTTGCTTTTCTTGCTTGGGCTTTACAGGGTTTTCTGGCTGCGTCTTTGCCCGTCGCTATGCGGTTGGGTAAGGTTGGTTTTGGAGGTGTTCTTGTGCCCCCTAACTGCGAGAGTACTCTTTAAAACTCAAATGCAACAAGGCGGCAGCGCCTATCGGAGGGATAAATTCTTTGTGTGATAGTTGCCCTGTGCAGTCCGATTATGAAGTTGGCCGATTAGAAGACGACACCTCAAGTTTAACAGAGTCTTTGCATTATACCGTCAAAGCCGCAATCAAAGCTTAGAATTTGCTTTATTCCATGTTTTTGAGATAAGGCTAGTGAAGTGCAATCTGTGAAGCTAAGACCTTTATCCTTAAGCGTTTTAAATTTTAACCAAGCAGCATTGAAAATTTCGTTGTCGACTGCTATTTTTACAAACCGTGGGGAATCAATAATATATGAACCAACATCAACCGCAATATCATGCCTTTTTGTTCTTGCCAGAGCAGTCGTTATCGCTTCATCAATAATGTAATCTGAGGTGTATATTCTGCCCCAATCCCCTTTTAGAGCAGTCATTATGAGTTCTTTGCTTCTTTGGTAGTTGATATCTTCTGCGTTCCGTAAGGCTACGAATATGCCTGTATCGACAAAAATTGTCATCAGATTAGCTTCCGTATAAATATTCGTCTATGCGGGTTGATGCATCTTTGACGCCCCAGTGCTTGGGGTTTTCAAGCATTTTCCATGCTGGATCTTCTTCCAATGGAGGAAGGTTTGTGAAGTTTTTAGTGAAAGCTTCCTCATCTTCAAGCGCATGATCAATCATGATGCCAACGGCTTCCTGTATAGTTACTTTTTTGCCTTCCTGAAGCACTATCCTGGCTAGAAAACGGTCGATTTTTCGTTTTTTTGCGTCGTCTATTTTTATGGTGACAGTCATGTTATGACCTAAGTGTAAAAGTGTAAAAGTGTCTAAAAAACTTATTCATTTTAATGCCCTGCCTCCCTTCAGTTCGAGTATACATCCCTTTTATTTGGGATTCATCAGAGAGCTTTTTGTGCAGAATGACCAAAAACGGCAGAGTAGTAACCCCAAACTCACAGTTGCATGCCTCAAAGAAACAAAACCAAGCTTAGACGGTTACCTATCAGAAGTCACAATAGAACCCTTCTAAGCTCAAGCGGTTTATGTGGGGTTCTGGATAATCTATCCAATTTGCTAAATCTATAAAATAATAAAGTTGTTGTTCGCCATTGAGTAATTCTTATTAGTATATATTATTGATATATACCTGAGGGAATGTTATTGAGTCAGGGAGAAATCGATGTAATTACCGTGAAAATTCCCAAAACAATGAAAAAAGACATGAAGAAAATTGAGTTGAACTGGAGCCAATACATCAGAGAATGCTTACAGACTAAAATTGATGAACAAAAGAAAAGAGAAGCTTTTGAAAAACTTGACCAAATAAGAAAACGGTCCAAGCCAACAACTAATGAAGAAATCCTGAGTTGGATTAGAGAAGACCGGATGTGAGAGCAGCACGCTTAACTGTATCATAGATGCAAGCGTAGTCTTGAAATGGGTCTTGCCCGATGAAAAATATCAAAAAAACGCAGATAAACTAAAACACAACTTCCTGTGCGGCGAAATTCAGCTGTTCGCTCCTTCATTTATTACGCAAGAAACAGCAAACGCACTGTGGATAGCAGTTAAACAAAATAGAATCCAACAGCCTGATGCTCAAGAGGCACTCAAATTCTTGCAGAATACTCAACTAAGGCTATACGAATTGAATTGGACCGATGTTTCCCAGAGCTTGGCAATTGCCTGCAAGATTGATATCGCGATTTATGATGCAGCTTACCTTTTTCTTTGCGAAAAAATAGGCGCAGAACTGATTACAGCAGACAACAAATTGTTTGAAAAAGCCAAGGAACATTTCAAAGTGACACATATCAAGGATTATCTAGTCGATTTTTAAAATTTATTTATAGCCTTTTTAAAGCGGCAATTGATTTGTTTGAAAAAAGAGTTTAATCGATCAGAGAAAGCGATTTTTCTTCTTCTACCTGTTGGTTGCTAGCACATTTTTGCCTGCTCTTTTCTGGCTGCAAATCCCCAAATATGTCCGATGGCGCTATAAACTTGAATCCAACCAGTACCTAACAATACGAGTACACATCCCATCTATCTGGGATTCATCAGAGAGCTTTTTGTGCAGAATGACCAAAGACAGCAGAATAGTAATCCCCAAACTCACAATGGCATGCCTAAAAAAAACAAAACCAAACTCAAGAAGCCTAAGTTCAGGATAGCTCGCAGATTTTTATGTCTTTATTGAATCGTTGGAGGTCCTTGTCTTGGGAATAGAGGATTTCACATGTTTGGTTGAGTGCAGTGGCCACAATCAAAGCGTCAGGCAGCTTTCCGCCCCTCTTAGCTCTCAAGCTTGCCGACAGGTCAGCAATTTCAAATGTGACAGGAACAATTTTGAAGCTGTTAAGAGTTAAATCGTTTAGCAGCTTTTTTACCTTAACTGCCCTTTTAGTGTCGCCTGCACTATAGAAACCAGTTAAAACTTCTGCGACGCTGACAGTGGAGATTACTCCATCGTCTTTTGTTTTCATAAAAGAAACTAAGATTTTTTCGACCATACTGGCTTGTGGTTCAATTCCTTCGAGAAAGTAAATGAGGACATTTGTATCTAACGCGATTTTCATTTTGAACTGTCCCATTCGTCACGGAGTTTCTTTTGGTACACAACAGGTTCCCCGAAGACGTTTTTCCCAAGTCCTTTCAATTCTGCTACTGGGTTGCAGAGCTTTAAGAGTAAGCCCTCAGTTGTTTCTTCGATTTCCAATATTAATCCATTTTCAATATTTAGTTTCTTGCGAAGTCTTTTGGGGATAACTACCTGTCCACGTAAACCTACCTTAACTTGCTCAGTCATAATCGCCCGAACTCAATATTCAGATAATATAATAATCTGAGAAATAAACTTTCTTACAAAATATTCTAGCTGATAAAAGATTTACAGTTCATATATCCAAAAACTATACGCCATTACTGCCACGATAAAGCAATTAGCTACTGGAGAAATTGGAAATAATGCTGCAAAGAAAGATTCCAGTTAGTTAAAGACGCTCAGACGTTTGACGTTTAATTGCTCGATTTTATAATTATTGTCTGGTAGAACAACAAAGCGTTTTGCTGCAAAAAATGGGGTCGTTTGCTTCAAGTTGCTTTCTTAATTTGGAGTTTGGGGCAAGTTTTGGTTGCGTCTTTTTGCGTCATTGTGCGGTTGGGGAAGGTTGTTGGAGGCGGCTTGTTGTAGTGCTGTTGTTTGGGCGAGTAAAGTTTACCACAAAACTTCAGGCCACTCAATGAATGTAACTCTTAGAACTGCCGCCCTACATTTTATCCATTAACTCCATTATCTTGGCATAAGTTTCCACGTTACACCGCCAACCTAAAGAAACCATGTCCTTAACAGCCCCCTTAGCCTGCTCTTTTGACAGGAGCCCTTCAAAAATTGCCCTTGCCAAAACATAAGGAGTACCCACATAGCTGATTCTATAAACTTTAGCGGTTTTCCTTGCAACTTCATCATCAATAACAGCTATGCCTGCATGCTCCTTGGCAAGTGCTAAAACCTCCGCGTCCGCAGCATGAAGCCCCCGTGTCTTTGAGAGCGTTGAAAGAAACAAATTGTCTTTCGGTTTACACAGTTTAAAAACGCCGTTTTCAAACAGTTTTTCCAGTGCAATCGCGTCGGGGATACCTTTTTGTTTGCCTTTATCCACAACTTCAGCTTTCACCAAAGGAGAAGTCAACTTTTCATTTTGCAGATTTCCAATAATCCCACTTAACCCTACTTTAGACAGGTATATCAGGGGAGTAGAATTGAAAACTAACGGTTTCAATTACGTTTCGCCGCAGAAGCTGCAGTAAATTCTTTCTCGACTTCTTCAGGTTCAAACCTAACCCATTCAACGTTGCATTGTTTTACTAAATCCGCAAATTCCCACAAAGAAAGCTTTGCAATATCTGCCGCTTGGGCAAAAGTGGCTTTGCCTTTCCCTAAGAGTTCTATGGCGGTTTGTTTTCTCCACTCGGTGATGCCTCTTTCAAGGAGATTTCGGACAACGGTTGCTTTGTCTAGTTTTTCTTTTTTTATGATTGCAGAAATTTCCTCGTCTAGTTCAACAGGAACACGAACGGCTAATGGTTTGAGCGTCAACACCTACACCGTATACAATAGATATCATCTGCATACAAAAACATTGTGCTAAAATCTATTTGTTGATTTAACTTGAGCC
>CAWDBB010000003.1:0-197166 GCA_963800495.1 Candidatus Bathyarchaeota archaeon
GGTGGAGTTATACAAATCTAAGCAATCGTGACCTACCGATTGTGGAGGACTGTTGTAGAGATTTAGTAGTGCATGCAGGTTTGCAAAACTGACTTTACCCCTGCATTTAGGAGAGGGTTTGTCAGCTAGCCATTATAAGACTTGACTATGAGTTGATCCCAAAATACTAAAAGAAATTACTGAACTTGCCATCGAGTGGCTTAGTCAAGGTTCCTTGACGAAAATACCTATAAGACAAAAACTTTGGTACCTATTACAGAGGATAAATGAAAGCTCTGATTGCATTAATTACAGTAAGCCTCATGGTCTCTCTTTCAATCGTCGCATTACCAGTTAATGCGCAAGAATTACTCAACCTAACAATCAAGCCAGATGGAAGCATTGAACCAGATACTGATGTTATTTGGCTTCAAAGAAACGGGACCACCTACACCTTCACAGTAGATATTTTTGGTACCATTACAGTTCAGAAAGCTGGTATTACAATTGATGGAGCAGGACATACCCTTCAAGGAAACCCCCGAGAACCGACCTTAGGAGGGATAAATCTAGTTGGACATGATGAAACTTACAACGCTTACGGCAAAGTCTTAGTAAAGAACCTGCGGATTTACAATTTCATGGAAGGCATACGTACTCCCTCAAACAACAACAGTTTCATCGGTAACCGCTTGGAAAATACACGCATACATATCCTGGGAGGCAGCGGAGTAGGAAATGTCGTAAAAAATAACTTTTTCATTAATTCCTGTGTTTTTGTCGATTACAACATCGGAGGACACGATGTCATAACTGAAAACAACTTCTTTGACAGCGGCACCCTTGTTGACTTAGCCGATGCACCCTTTGTAGATAGAAACTACTGGAGCAACTACACAGCCAAATACCCTAACGCCACCGAAATTGAAGGGTTGGGAATCTGGGATACACCCTACGTGGATGATAGATACGATTGGGCAACTGGCAGAAGCATTGACTACCACCCATTGGTCAACCCGATAACCGATTTCGAGATTCCTAACTTTGGCATACCGACAATGCCGACTTTGACACCGTATCCAACCATTAATACTGGTCCAGAACCACCAAAAACAGAGCCATTTCTAACGACCTTAATCATAGCATCCATAGCAGCGGTAGCTGTTTTGGGTATAGGATTGCTATTCTACCTCAAGAAACGTTCCGGGGAGATGGGCCCTAAATGAGAAAAAACCTTGGTTTGTTGCTTATTCTCGTCATTGCAGCATCCTCATTTGTAGTGATCACACAGGCCGCAAGCACTTCAGAAAATTCTTGGTTAAATCGACCGTCTATGCCTAATGCAAAATCCGGCTTAGAAGTAGCTGTGGTTAATGGAAAAATCTATGCCATTGGACCCGATGGCACAAACGAGGAATATGACCCAGCTGCTTTAACCTGGGCAACAAAACAGCCGGTTCCAACTCCCAGAAGCTCATTTGCGATAGCAGTTCATCAAAATAAGATACACGTGGTAGGAGGTAACGTGGGCTATGACATATCAACAGATTCACCCATTCTTTGCTCCTTTAATGAGGTTTACGATCCGCTAACTGACACTTGGGAAAGCAAGGAGTCTATGCCGACAAACAGGAGCCAATTATGTGCCAATGTGGTTAACGGCAAAATCTACTTGATAGGCGGAAGAACTGGCGGACAATACTCTACTGTAGATTTAAACGAAGTCTATGATCCTGATACAGATTCTTGGACCACTAAAGCGCCCATTCCTTATCCTGTTGTCCAGTATGCTTCTGCTGTAGTTGACGGTAAAATATACATAATGGGTGGTCAGAACGAATTTGCCAACCCTATGAATCTGGATTTAGTTCAGATCTATGATCCATCAACAGATACTTGGAGCTTTGGAGCTCCTATGAAAACTGTGGTTTGGCAAGCAGCTGCAGGTGCAACAACTGGAGTTTGGGCTCCTAAGAGAATTTACGTCTTCGGGGGGTTACCTGAACGTAGTTTGTATGGAACCAACACTGTGCAGATCTATAATCCGGAAACTGACAGTTGGACATTGGCTGCTTCGATGCCGACCCCTAGATATAATTTAGCGGTCGGAGTTGTGAATGATACTTTATACGCTCTTGGCGGTGCCTCTTTTGTCAATTTTCAAGGAACTGCATATGCAGTAAATGAACTGTACATTCCATTTGGATATGAAGGCCCACTTCTTCCCTATTGGTCTCCGCTATCTTTCCCATTGCCTTCATCAACAACCAGTCCAACTCCATCTCCCTCAAGCACGTCTAATCCGACTCCTTCCCCTTCACAACAACCCACCGAAATACCAGAATCCCAACCACAGCCTTTCGCAACAACGCTTATCGTTGCTATCCTGATCCTGGACATCGTAGGATGCGCTATTTATCTCCTCTACATTGCCAAGTTCAAAAAACGGGAAAAACTATGAGCGAAAAGTTTAGAATAAGGATTGCAATTTGTTCTCGTTTTTCTTATAGCAAAATTATGCTGCTTCTTTTTGGGCCCAAACAACCCGGCACTCCAAATTCCCAGCCCCGTCAGAAGTTGTCTTTCGTATCTCAATTTTTATGCTGGGGTCTTCCAATGGAGCATCAAAGCCGGCTAATCGTTTATTTGCGGTGTCAAAGTCTAAGCCTTCACCATACATCTTTAGGAAGCCCAATAGTAAGTCGTGTGCGTTGCGTTGAAGCTGCCTGTAAACGTGCGTTTTTTCGTGGTAATTCTAAGTTCGAGAGTCTCATCAGCAACCCAAACAATAGGCACAATAGAGTAGATACGAGCATTCATTTTGGTGTCCAATACGATGTACCATTGGTTCTGCTGCGGGTCAACTTGGACTGACACGGCGTCGATCTGCAGAGCATAAGGAGAATTCAGTGCTACTATAGCGTTGTAGATTGCTTTGTTTGCCTGCTCTTTATCGTTAAAATTAATGGCCATCCTTTCAGCTCCAGTCAACAGCTACTAGAGCAGTTAATGCCACAGAGATTGCCTCTGCAGCTTGTTCGTCATTATTGAAGTCAGTCATGCGAGCGGTCCTAAAACAGTATGGTCGCGATGGTTGCTTTATAAAATTTGAGATGCACTGAACGAGTGATTCACCATATCAGCAAGTTCTAATTTGACCAACCCATCTCCAGCCGTTCCAGAGTTGAGATGGTTGGCTATTTTGTAATTTTTGCTCAAAACAGCACCTGCTCAACGAGATTTCATTTGGTTTTCGTTTAAGCCCTCACTTTAAAGCCTGAATAAATAGCACCTTAAATTTATGTTTTTACATATCAAATCACCCATAAATGTAACTCGAATACCCATAGAACCAGTCAGACTTATCAAAACAAAAAGGTCCTCGCCTGTAAGAACAACTTCTTCGTTAAGTCTGACCAAAAATGTATTTTTCGACAGAGTTACTTGAGAAGTTGTGCTTGTTCTACTGTTAGAACAAAACGTTCTATGACCAGAGCTAATAAGCACAATCAAGACAATTGTTTACGGTGACAGTGTATGGATTTCAAGTTCAAGCTGCATAGCCGTTGTCATTCTTAGCCGTTGCTAAGTGGAACAGCTTTTGCTGCGCCGATGCTCATAGTGCCGTTGGACGTTAAGCCTTACCCACATACCAGCGAAGGACCAAAGGCAGATTTCAGCATCGATTCTTGTACGCTAATTTAGACCGTTGAATGGATGTAAACAGAACCAAGTCCAAGATAATGGGTAATTACCACAACTGGCAACTACTCGTACAGCGAATGTTACCGAGACTATTACTTATACAAACGTTACTTACATGATTGTTGCTAACATGACCAATCTCTCGGATTTGCCGGCTAAAAATGTATGAATCAAGCTTTGCAGCTGCAGAAGAAATTTCGATTAAAGATTCAGTGTTAGGTGGCAAATACGTTTAACAGCGGCATACAATGATCGAGGTTCAAATTTTGGAGGAGTTGTTGAAGGCCTCTGGTTTGATGGCAAATGGCTTGACAAAACGTGGATTCCGGGTACTGACTATCCCTTTAGCATGTTTCGAGTTATGAATCAGAATCATGCGTCTCAGTTAACAATTCCTGATCTACCCGAAAACGCCACTGAAGAGGGCACATGGATAGAAGGTGTACCAGTAGCCGAATATTATGATAGTACACATCTAACAGCTACCCAGATTTACATTAACGGAGCTTGGGTAGACGTAACAGGAAGAGTACAACCAAACAATCCTCAACCAATGGTTATGGCAACTAACACTTTGGCAGACCTAATATTAACTTCAAGCACACCAATCTACAAAAACGTTGGAAATGCAAGCGTTGGTCCAATAACAGATTTTCCAAGTTGGGGACTGCAATTTTCTACAGGGATTCCTTATCGCTGGGCAGGAATAGGTGGATTCAAAGTGTTTGGGCACCACATGAATCAAAGCTAATAATGTTTAATGGAACAGAGACTTTTAGTGACTCTGAAGGATTGCAAAGTAGTATAGCATCTTTGGAAAGCGGCAAAATAGATATCTATGCATCAATGACAAGCCTAATTACCAATATGCCAGTCAATGGCACCTACTACAATACTGTTTCAACTGCAACCTGGCTAAAGACTGTACCACTTGAAAAAACTTCCAATGGCTACATATATAACGCTATACTGGCTGATAACCAAGTGTTTCAGGTCTCCCCAAATGGCATCGAAGTATCAATTGATGCAAGAGAATCAGCCATGACAAACACTGAAGAGCTTGAAGGCACCACACTCAATGTTTATTCATGCATGGTTAAGGAAGGCAAACCTCTTGGTCCAAGAGAGACCATGAGAATTGCCAACCTTAGCAGTCCAAGTGTTGCCTATTGGCATCTTCAAAAACTTGATTCTTTGGGGCTAATAACAAAAAATGATTATGGCGAATATGTTATCAAGGAAAAAGTAAATATTAGCGGTCACCTGTGGATTGGAAAAACAGTCGATACCGAGGCTAATTTTTTATGCTTTCTTTTTCATTGGGATACTGGCAATAGAAGCAGTGGCAATAGCCGTTCCTTTTTTCCAAAATGGTGAAACTCCAAGTCTGTACATATTTTACTTGATGGCGCCAACAGCCATTGCAGTGGTATTGTTTCTTGGCGAAGGTATGTGGCTGCGCAAGAAAACTCAGAATGATAGCGGGAAGAAAAAGACCGTATGAGAAAAAGCTGCAATGTTGAGTCTGTTCTTGATTTGAAGGTAGAAAAGATTGGTCGTTTGTCCAAAATGTGGTAGCAAAATTGAAGTTCGGAAAGTCTTGTTATTCAATAACTTGAATCCGATTACCTGTTCAGTCTGTTCTTCAAAACTTCGAGCAAAAAACAAGTGTTCTTTTACGCTATCGGTCCTGTCGGGGCAGGAGTGGAAGGTGTATTTGGTGTATTCCTCATCGGGTTATTCTTTCGCACAGGTAATGTTGTGTACTTGGGGTTGGTTGGCGTATGGTTTGCTGCTGTTCTTTTGGCTATTATTTTGCTGTTACTAAAATTTTTAAAATTGAAAGTTGAGACTGAAGGACCTTAGGCTGTTCTACTGGTAGAACAAAGTGTTCTGTCAATAGAGCTATAAGCAGTAAACTACTAAACACTAAACGGGTTAGAAAAATGAAAAACATTAGAGCTAAACTGTTTGCAGCTTCTCCAGAATTGCCCAGTACAAATGAACAACCAATTTCATCATCGCCTCTCAAGCGCAGATGGCTTGGAAAAAAGTTCTTATCTTTAGTGGCTATAATTGCAGTAGCAGTAATTGCAGTAGCACTTTTTGTTCCTCTTGGCCAAGCGGTAATACCTCTTAATGTTGACTACACTGTTGGCGAGAAGATGGTTTATGACTCAACGATAACCGCCAGTTACGATAATGCGCCTCCGGCAACAACTGGGCCTAGCGCTATTATGCCTAAGAATACAACCATTAATTCCCAGCAAACTATAGAAGTCACTGGTTTTGACGGTGAATACTACACATTGAACCATACAATGACAATGAATCTAAGCAACAAACCGATTAGCTTCTCAATGATTGAGAAAATGAATAAGACTGGATATTCCGCATACCTTCTCAATCTTGGAAGCTCCCAGCAAGAGATACCCAACAACGGTTTAACAAGTACTTCTTATCTTGCTCAGTTGCTAAACCAGCCAGAAGTTAAAGTCGGAGACTCTGTAAATGTGCCATTCCCAACTGGCAACTCAAGCCTTAGCATAACGGGCGACTTAAAGATGACTTTCAAAGGCATAGAAGACCTCACAGTTCCTGCAGGCATGTACAAAGTATTTAGAATAGACATTACAGGCAACGACTTAAGAATGAACTATCAATCGCCATTAAGCGGTCTAAGTAACTTTGCACTCGCCAACATAACTATAGGCATGGACTTGAATTATCAAATTTACATTGAATATGGAACGATGAGGCAAATTAAGGCAAGTATGCAAGAAAGTGTTTCCACTCAATCTGCAACAATGAGCTATGACATGAGTATGAACATGGATATGACCCTAATCGAGCACACTAAACCTTAAACAAAGATTCCTATCATTTGTGAAGCTAAAAAAGAGTGACTGCGATGCGCCCCAAGATGTACAATTAGGTTATCCGATAGGCTCATTTGAGAATCATCGCTTTTTTCGTCACAGCCTTTTTTGTCGGGCTTCTTAAAACTAAAAAGCTGCTAATGAATTAACCTATTCCAGTCATTTTTCAGAAGGCATCGAAAAACCACTAATCTGAATCAATGACCTTTTCCCACGCTTGGGTGTATACACCCTCGTATTGGTATTACGTTCAACTGTTGACTGGCCTTAATCAGGATGTTTTACCAATAATCTTTTATCGCCTTACATACGTAATATCAAACATCGGTAAAATCAGCAAGACTTTCACATTTGCTCCTAACTCTAACAATAATGATGTCATGTCTGACATTTATGACAATTAAGCCTGCAGATGCTCAATCAACCCCTGTTCCAGAAATTACAACTCTGTACCCTGCAAACGGTACGTTCTTTCAACGTCAGTATCGGGAATTGATAGTTTCCAACTGAAATATACAACAAACAACCCTCCACTTTCATGGATAGGCTATAGTATTGACGGTGCTAAAAATAAAACCGCTTATGGAGAGCGGTTTAATGTAGATCAAATATTACATGATGAGGAAGGGAACCCAAGCGTTAGGGTATCCTGGTGTTTTTGAGAGTGATGGAAACCATAATTTGACCCTTTTTACGCCAATAATACGGCAGGCGATTGGGCTACCCCTCAAACTGTCACCTATGTTGTTAACATTAATGCAGATACAACCACTCCACCAACAACTTCAAATCCAACTACAATACAATCCACATCCCTGTCTCCATCATCAACTCCAATGCCAACCATCAATACGGGTTCGCTTGTAGGAGTTTGAGCCCAATTCAACTGTTAGTTGCTGCCTCAGGTGTCATATCCTTTGTTATCCTATCTTTCTTTGCTTTATAGAAGGCATTTCGAAAAACCACTAACTTTGGAGCAAGTACGACCCTTTTCCTTGCTTGCTATTAAAAATAAAAATTGGGAGCGATCGTTCCTTGATGGAATTCCGCTTGCTCAGCAGCGTTATTAATCGACGTGGCTTGTCCAGATGCGCACAATTTCTTTGAAGTCAGTTTTTAGCCCCAAATGTGTGGCTTGCGGTGATTTTGAGCTTGCGAGTCTCAATTGCTTTGTGTCAGTTTCAATGAGCAACTCCAGTTTTGGAGTCAAAGCCACTGCACGTTTGCCTCTCATACAGAAGCGTAAACAGACTACTGCAGGTGCCTGCGTTCGTTCTCTGCTGGCTTGGTCTATAGCCTCCGACGACTAAGCCCACGCCCATTCATTCCTCGATTTCTCCGGTTCTAATCAGGGTAGGGTCGGCTGTGGCTATGACCTCATTTAGAAAATAGTTCTTCGAGCAGTGCGCCGTAAGCGTAGCTTGTAGGTAACAGACGCACTCGTTAGGGCGTACTTTTTTGCCTGCGTTAAGTAGGGTGCGGATGGCTTGGGCTATGTTGGATGCGTCGAGAAGTACGGCGGGACCTGTGTCTCCGCCCGACGTCCACAAGGCGAAGTTCGTGCTGCTATCCACCTCGATAAGCGACATGATCTTTGCGTCTTCAGCTCGCACTGAGGCATTTCCTCAGGCGCCCTTTTCCTTTTTCTTTTCTTATATTTTGGCGACCACGTTTGATATTTATGACTTGAATAAGAGTCTTCTCTATTGTCGGCAGCTAACAGTGTAATAGCTGCCCTAATTGCACTGAGACGAGCATGTTTTTCCTCTTTGCTACTCAAATTCGAGCCCTCTTACAGCAGAGACCTTGCAAACAGGCGTGACCGGCAGGCTATAGCGTCCTGCATCAATAGCGTGGTCACGTTCTTTCACGTCTTCTCGGTATTCGAGGGCTTCGCTTATAAAATTGGCGCAGCACTTGTTAACTTGACTGCCTCGGCAATCCAGTCGCCTGCAAATACAAAACGGCTGTTAAGTTCCCTCAGGCCATCTTCTCGCTTAATCGTATGCACGGTCACATTACGCCTCTTATGTACGTACCATTGGGCTCGTTTTAACCACGGCGCAACTTCATAATCGACTGAGGAAACCACCCATCGCAAAAAAACTGGTCCTCTACCCAAGTGTCTTCTAACTCAACGCATGCTTCAAGCAACTCTTCATCAGTAGTCTCAGTCTTGTAGAATTCATCGACAAAGTAGCCTTGGCCATCATGATCAAACGCATTGCCCGCCATAACCACCAGGGAGCGCTCCAGCCAAAGTCCACACCATAACGCATATACTCTATTAGCTCCCGATCGATCTCCCGCACATGCTTAGCAGAATCGAACGGCAAATTCCCTGCTCCAACTGCTGCAAACTTGCCGTGGTCAAACGATGCGCCAGTCCTCCGTGGTGAGTGCGCCCAAGTATCAGCAATGAAACTCTTCGGCAGCGTGGGGTTTTGATCGAGTACTTGCAGCAATGACATGCATCTCGCTGTTGTCTGAGGGTTTCGATCACCAGCGTCTCAGCTGTGTTCCCGGAGAGTCCCGCATTGTTGTAACCCAAACGCCAGGCTCAATAGGAACAGAACAGCGACCGGACTTACAGAAGCCGACAAACCACAGTACGAACCAGCAGTATCAAAATATTCACACTAGCGAGCCTCATGGATGTCCACATAATCAACGTTAGGACCCTCAGCCCGCTCAGAATCCTGCAGGAGCAAACCACCACTGAGACCCATTATCCAATCTAACCGCAAATCGTCCCTACTGAAGTTTGCCAACATAGGGGTTTTGGGTATATGGGAATCTACAGCAGAAAAAGTCCTTCGACTCCAATGTGGGGAACAAAATACACTTCATCATCGGATAGCTGGGTTCGAGGGTGCTCGCGCGAACACTTCCCTTGGATGTTCAGGAAGCCCAATGTATGTCCTCGGCTAACCCGCATTTTGTTTTACCACTGCCAGTTCCACAGCTACAAGCCCGTTGAGCATAATAGTAGCGTCCACAGTGGAAAGATACCTGCGCGGCATGGGGAACATAGGAAAAACAATCAATGCCCTGTCTAAGATTCAGTTTTTCCACATTTTGCGGCATCGGCTGCTCTCCTCTCATCTTCTAATCTGCGCTGCTGTTTTTGGCGCTCCATCTCTTCGAGCAATATTTTCTTTATGTCAGAATCACGCTCATAGGGCAACGAATCAGGGCACTCCAAAATTGCGATAGGTCTCTTCTCAATGTAGCCCCGCTCCTGAGCAAGGGTTATCTGTTCATGGGTTACTCTTAGAGCAGTATTTATCGCCCCGATTTTTACCAGCTTGTTTTTTGCGTCGGCGCTGTTCTCTATAGCAGTTATCATAGTGATAGCTTCCCTGTCGAGAAAATCCAAACGCGCCTGCATAAAGGTGGCATAATCTCCCCATGGCTTCTACAACTGAAATCCAATCTTTCGCCGCTCATAGTCAGCATAAATTGCAACCTTGCTAACGCCAAAGTCGCGGCTGAGCTGATCAACGACGCTGGATATACTGTTGTTTAGGCCAAGCAGAGTCAACATGCGACGGCGCCGATTTAGCAATCTTTCCTTACTACGCTTCAAGGGTCTCCCCTTTTTTTCTACAAATCTGTAGAATTATATGCTTTCACATATCGTGGCACTGCTATCATTGTGGTAAGTATTTTTAGCACTGGCAAAAAACTACTGCACCAAGCGAGAAGCTGGTATAACTGAAACCAAACCTAATTCCTCAAATCTCTCTTGGTATATTCTACTTCCCTAAAAGTTTATTAGAGTTTTGCAGTTTTTTTCCATTAGTAGGATGTGTGAATTTTGGTTAATATACCTAAAGAAGTAATGGATGTTTTAAGTGCAAGTGATTCAGCGAAAATGATAGCAACTATAGACGCTAAAGGCATTCCAAACGTAGTTCCAATATGGTTTGTAGCAGTAGACCCTGAAACTATTGCGTTCGCAGAAGTTTTCATCATAAAAACAAAGAAAACCTTGAAAAGAACAAGCAAGTTGCTCTTGCAGTGTTCAAAGGACCAATGACAGGCTACCAACTAAAGGGAACATTTAGTGGTTTCCAAACAAGTCGACCAATTTTCGATGACTTCGCAAAGAAGAGTATGGAAGCCACGAAAATAAAAATAAAAAGTGTTGGAATAATAAAAGTCACGAAGTCTTCTACGAAGCCTCGCCAGGACAAGGTAGAAAAAAACTAGATAGGTGCAAACATTTTACTAAACTCTCAAACACTTTTTTCTTTTTGTTGTCTATTTTAGGTTCAATATTTAGGTGATTTGAGATGTTAGGTGAGATAGTTGAAGAAATCGTTAAGGAAAAAGCCACTTTTGAAAGAATGCCGAGCATAATTGACGTTGCTGGAAAGGCGTGGGTCGGCTCTCGTCTGGTTTGGAGAGCATCAGGTATTAGTTACACCTAATCTAATGGTTCCGCCCCCTTTCAGGTTCAAATCCCAGCGGTTCTGCCTGTATTTTTATTTTCACGAGTTGTAATCCGAGTGTGGAGCTAGGCCTGGGCGCCAATTTACTTTTTATCATTAAATCGTTAAAAAAATACGCGATTATTCAGAACAATCAAAGAATCTTGAACACTGATCCGTTTTAGTTGAAGCATCTATATGTGATTAGTTCGTTTCTTCGGAGCATAAATTTGTTCTAGTCGGTAAGAGTAACGTTTGAGGAACCATTTCTTGACGACTTCCACAAGGAACAGATAAGCAACAGTTAACCCTGCCAAGACTAGATAGAATGTTGGAGGAGGAGGAGGAGGAGGAGAGAAATTAAATATTGCCCCAAGAGGCGTGATAAGGCAGTGCTAATGCAACTGCAACCACAGTTAAGCAGCTTATCACTAAAAATTTACCTGGCTTGCTCTTCCAAAACGGTGTTTTTCGTGTTCTCAAAACAAAAACTACAAGCGTTTGTGTTATTAGTGATTCTATGAACCACGCAGTTTGGAAAACGGGAACTGTAGCTCTGAACACAGCTAATAATAAGAAGAAGGTTAGAAAATCAAATATGGAACTTACAGGCCCCATAACTACCATGAATCTTCTTATGTAGGAAATATCCAGTTTTTTGGGTTTTTGTATATACTCATCGTCAACGTTGTCCGTTGGTATGGTTGCTTCGGAAAGGTCGTATAATAGGTTGTTTAGGAGAATTTGAATCGCTGTCATGGGCAGAAAGCTCAGAAACAGGGATGCTCCTGCGACACTAAACATTGTTCCAAAGTTTGAACTTATACCCATCATGATGTACTTCATCGTGTTGCCGAAGGTTTTTCTGCCTTCCAAAACACCTTGGTCTAGAACGGTTAAGTCAGGTTTCAAAAGGATAAGGTCAGCAGATTCTTTGGCAACATCAACCCCGTTTTCCACCGATATGCCTACATCTGCAGTTTTCAAAGAGGGCGCATCATTAATTCCGTCGCCCATGTACCCAACAACGTGACCGTTAGCCCGCAGAGCAGTGATCACTCTGTCTTTTTGGGATGGGTTCACTCGGGCAAAAATGTTGTGGTCTTCTACAACTCGTGACAACGCATCATTCTTGAAGCATTGCGATTTCGTTTCCAGTGATAATACCTTTGATGTTAAAACCGAGTTGTTCGCAAACAGTTTTTGTTACTAGTTCATTGTCGCCTGTGACGATTTTGAGTTCCACGCCGTCTCTTGCCAGCAAACTGATAGATTCTTTCGCACTTGCTTTAGGCGGGTCAAAAAAGGATAGAAACCCAAGAAAAATCATTTCGGTTTCGTCGCCAATTGCGTAATGTGTTTTATCATCTTTTACTTTTTTGTACGCAACCGCTAAAACTCTGTAGCCCTCGGCGCTGAGAGCATTGTATTGTTGCTCAGCCTTTGATTGACATACATTTGTAAAATCAGTAAGGACTTTATCAGTCTCGCAGAAAGAGCAGATTTTTATGATTTCTTCGGGGGCGCCTTTGGAGATAACTAGTCGTTGCCCTTGATATTCAACTACCACCGAAACGCGTCTGCGGATAAAATCAAAGGGAATTTCATCAACTTTATTGATACCAGTCACATCAAACTGTTTGTACTGAAGCACCGCATCATCTAGGGGACTCTTCAATCCCGTTTCAAAAACACAGTTAAAATAACTATACATCAATACCTTCTGTGCTTCTTTCCCCGCTAAATCCTCATATTCACGGAGAATAAGCTTATTTTCAGTCAGAGTGCCTGTTTTATCAGTACATAAAACATCCATGTTGCCAAAGTTTTGGATAGATGCCAACCTTTTTACGATAACGCCTTTTTTGGACATCGCAACGGCGCCCCTTGACAGGTTAATAGACATAATCATTGGCAACAGCTCGGGTGTTAAGCCCACAGCAAGAGCCACCGCAAAAAGAAGCGACTGCAAAATCGTGCGGCTACCCGAATAAAAGAAAGCGTTTACGAAAAACACGAAAACAACCAAGAAAAGCGTTACTTCAGTCATTAAAGCTCCGAAATGACGAAGCCCCTTTTCAAATTCGGTTTCAGGCGACTTCGAGGTGAGGGCTTTGGCGATTTTTCCATATTCAGTTAATTTCCCCGTCTTAACAACAACTGCAGTTCCTGTTCCGCTAACTACGGATGTTCCCAAGAAAACGTAGTTGTTCCACCCTGTCATCTCAGAAATTGCAACCGAAAGTGGCGCAGCGTTCTTTTCAACGGGAAACGCTTCGCCCGTTAACGCTGACTGATTGAGGTTCAAATCTTTCGCCGAGATTAATCGGGCATCGGCTGGAACCAGGTCTCCAGCAATGAGGTAGACAATGTCGCCTGGGACAACTTCCGAAAGATTTACATCCTGTTTGACGCCGTCTCTTAGAACTGAGACTTTCGTGGTAACTCTCTCTTTGAGTGCTTCTGCAGCGTTTTGAGCTTTAGATTCTTGATATACATCAAGTATTATGCTGAGGAGGACTATGAAGAAAATAATGACTGCATCAGTTGTGTCTCCAACCAACCCAGAGACCAAACCCGCAATCAAAAGTATGAGAACAAGCGGATTTTTCAAGTGATATAGAATTTCAATGAATCCGGTGCGTTTTTGTTTTTCAGCTAACTCATTGGGTCCGTAAGTTGCAAGTCTGAGTTGAACTTCTTGAGCAGATAAACCTGATTGGGATGTTTTGAGCTGTGCTAAAACTTCATCAGCAGGTTTAGACAAAACTTCTTGGTTTTCCGCCATTAAGTCAACAGCGCTAAGAGTTGTTCAAAAAGATAGTTACCGAGCAGCTATTAAACATTAAGAGATCAATGGTTGCTGAGCTTAAAGTTCAGATCGGCAATCTAATTCTCATTGGGTAGAAGAAGATAGAAAAAAACGGCACTTCTTCTTTTAACTTAATTCCGTTTGATAGAACAACACCAAACAAAATTTTTCAAATGTTGTTGTTCTATCACCAATAAAGCAACCAAACAGTGAAATCGAATGGATAAATAGTGTTTAATGTGAGTCTGAGTCAATTCTTTTCATGCTTGGAACACTTGATTGCATGAAGAGGGGTTTTAGGTTTATTATTCGCCTATGGTCTATTGTATATAGAATTTTTTTGAGTGCTAAAACCTTGAAATACAAAATGCTGCACGACAAAGCCAGGCAAATCGACCATTTAATAGACCATTACATGCACTCAAACGGAATATCAGTTATTTCCCAAGAAGAATTAAAGCAATTAGTGCTGAAGCAATTTCCGGATTTTTATGTTAAAAATTTTGGTTGGCACAAAATTGTTTTCGGTATCCACTCAGAAGACCAAGGAATCGTTCTTAAAGTTGGGTCAAAGAAGAGCATTGAGAATGACCATCGCGCTTACAAGCGAGCCCCTGAGAGCCAAAGGCATCAACTGTTTGCTAAAATTTTTTGGCACACCAAATACTGCCTTTTACAGCAGTATGGGTCTCCTGCGATAGCTTCCCAACAGCAACTGGATAATCTAAGAGGGATTGTTTACAAATATGGCATTTTCGATATTAAAGCAGACAACCTAAAGAGAATCGACGGCGAACTAAAAATTATAGACGCAAATATAACTCCGTTTCCGCTTCCCTCTATGTGGAAAATGGTTGATGAGGCTAAACCAAAACTTCCGAAACATTTGATGTTGTTCATAAAAAAGATTACACGGCTACTCTCTGAAACATAAAGAAGAAAAAAAGGGCGTTTATACATTTTCATGCAGAAAAAACATATGAGCCAACAACATGATTATCAAAGCAAACATGACACTCACCCAAAAAACCCAAACGACAACAAAACCCGATAACTGGCTAGTTGACGTAATAAAGAAAATAAATAGCAGTGCCATCGAACAGCAACAAATCACCACCCGTGCAAACAAAGACAGCATATGCGTTCTCTGTAAGGGTGCCCGAGCCTTATGCGGCAAAACTCGTTGCCCAATAATGGTAAAAGTCAACTACTTTCTCAAAAGCGTCCCGCTGATGTCCCGTGAAGACATCGATGGCATGTCTCCGCCAAGCGTATTTATCGGAAGAATTGGGTATCCTAATGTTTACGCAGGACCGCTTGTGCCGCCTGTTCATGAGGACACAGAGATTTATGATTTGCCTGAGCGATGGTTTGGGAAGTCGATGGATGAGATTGTTGGTTTTCGTAGTTTGCTTGTTCGGGGCAAGCACAGGGTTAACGTACAAAAGTTCATGGAAGGGGGTAAAATCTTGGATCAAACTCGGGAGTTAGCCCTCGCCGATAGCTGCGTAGACATTGAACTTAACCTGACAAAAAAACCTCGAGGCTCTATTTACCTAGATGATGATATACAGCCGTTTGGTCCTTCAGCACCAATCCGCGACCTTCATGTCGGAAATGCACGCTACGATGACAAAATCGAGAAAGCTTACTATGATACAGATTTGAAGGCGACCAATGCAGTGGTTGAGCTCTACAATCGAGGCGTCATGGTCAGCAAGATCCAGAAAGCCTTCAGCGTCGGCGCCTTCGGAGTAGAAAAGAAACGTCGTCTTGTCCCAACCCGATGGAGCATTACAGCCGTCGATGACATTATCTCCAAGAATCTCCGAGAAAAAGTCAAAACTTTTCCTGAAATCAACGAATACCGAGTTTACGAATCAATCTACATGGATAACGTTTTCGAGATTTTGATGATTCCGGCTCAATGGAGCTATGAATCGATGGAAGCATGGTGGCCGGGCACTGTGTGGAACCCTGCCGGCTCAAACATTGCAATATTTAGCGATTGGGAAGGCAACAGCGGACGCACCACCTATGCCCAAATTGGAGGCTGCTATTACTCCGCTCGCTTAGCTATTTGCGAACAACTTCAAAAAGAACGCCGCCAAGCCATCGCCATAGTGCTAAGAGAAGCGCGACCCGGCTACATCATGCCGATTGGCGTGTGGCAAGTCCGTGAAAATGTACGCAACGCCATGCACCAAAAACCCTACCTTTTCAAAAACCTCGCCGAATCCCTCCAATTCATCAGCAACAGATTTGAGATTCCGATGCAACGTTGGATACAACAAAGTGAATTGTTAAAAAAAGCTCTCTTCCAAAAGAGAATAACAGATTTCTTTATGGGCTAAGCTTGAGGACAAGTTTTAAAAAACCAGTCCTTTATACCTTCATTGACGCCGCAATGTTAAACTCTGCACCCAGACGATTTATCCTTCCTTTCTCAAACTCGAAAACCAGTTCAACTGAGGTTGAGGCAGCATCAGTTTTCGCTTTTGCCGAATTTAAGCGTGCAAAGGGGGGAGGATTTATCGCAAGGCAACCTGAGGAAAAACTGGTTTGTCTATCAAAAGTGGGCTATCCTTTGTGGTTAGTTTCCAAAAACGATTTAATCTTTGTATTTGATGGCGTTAACAATTCATCACTAAATGTTTCCTTCCTTGAGGCTCCATCGGTCAAAGAGTTTATGGACAGTTTAGAAACGAATTCGAAACCCAGAGAAAACTACTACACATTCCTGTTGTCTCATACCAACTATTTTCAGAAATCAACAAAGGAAAAACAATTTGTTTTCAGAAATTTAATAGTAAATTTGGATTTTAAGAAAGAATTTATTGGTTACCGTAAAGAAGCTGCTGAAATAATAGGGCAAATCAATGTAGCGTTGCTTCCTCCTGTTCTTGAAGAGCCAACGATTACATTAATGCTTTCGGACTTTGAAAAATTGCAATTAGCATCTGCAGATGAGGCATTAAAACTGCCCGAGTGCATAAACCTCGTAAACAAGACAACTGGGCAATACTTAACCGAACTCGACTATGAAGCCAAAGCAGTTGCCGAAGAAATTGACGCTAAAATTAGGGCCATGGAAGAATTTGTAAACCCCCAAGTAGTGAAACTTAACAAAGATTATAAAATGAAAATAGGCAAATTAGCCAATCGCTTTGAAAAAGAACTTCATCGCCTACAAAAAAAGAGTACAAAAACAAAAAAATCCATCGCAGATAATGAAAGCAAGATAAAGGGGTTCGAACGCAAAGCAAAAAAACAAGCAACAAAAAACCATGCTATCTATGAGAAAAGATGGAAAGAGAAAATCAAGCAAACCCAGAAAAAGGTTAAAGAACTAAAAAAAGATCTGAGCACAATTGAAGACAATTATAAAAAATTAAGCAAACAGAAAACTCAAGAAATTTCACAATTAAACCTTCAGCTCGACTCAGAAACGAAGTCGAAACGGCAACCTGTCCTTGATCTCCAAGCAGCCCGAGAAACTAAAATCCGTGTTTTTTCACTAGAAACGGAAAAGCTGTTTAGGCTTGAGAAGCCAGTGCTTGAAGATTTAACAAAAAGCCTTACTCTGAGGGAATCTTTCAAAGCCAATTTTGAAGCACTCGGCTTTAAAGATCAATTCTTGAACAGCCCCGCATTGTTCTACGTACCTTTTCTTGTTGTTTGTTATGAGGCAAACTTATCTAGACGTTACGTTATGCTCCCGCCTTCAATGATTAGTCTCTTTGATTTTTCAGCAAAAATTAAGGGAGCATTTGGAGTATCAAAAACTAAAGATTTACTCGTGCCCCGCTTCAAAGTAATAACGACTCTAATCTCAAAAGTTGAAGACCAAGCTAAACAAAACAGAATGTTTGAAAGCCAACTCTATAATTTAATAAAAAGAAACAACCTCTTAGATAACGTTGAATTCAAGGAAAACGTTGAGAAAGGCTTATCGCACCTTAAAAGTGAGGGTTGGTTCTCTGACAATGTGCAGCAAACCTTGCTTAACGGATTAAAATAGTTGCGTTGATTGTTCAAAATACTTATTGCATACATTTTGTACATCAGTATTATTATTTATGGTGTGAAAGTTGTGGTTGAAGGCAGTAACGATTACATATTGAAAGTCTCAAATCTTGGAGTAAAATTACAAAATCAAACTTTACTCGACCATATAAATTTCAACGTTGAAAAAGGAACAACCTTAGCCATACTTGGACCAAACGGCGCAGGAAAAACTGTTCTTCTTAAAACTCTACTAAATCTTATTCCGCATACAGGCTCAATCGAATGGACAGGGAAAGTAAAAATTGGTTACGTCCCGCAATATGTTGCTGTCTCCGACATTCCAATGTCAGTTAGAGAATTCCTCTCTATTGGAAACGGGCTGGATGTTGAGAATTCATTGAAAAAAGTCAGGTTATTCGATAATACCATCTTAGATAAGCGGTTAGGGGTTCTCTCTGGAGGACAACTTCGGCGAGTTCTTATCGCGTGGGCATTAAACGATAATCCCAATGTGTTGCTCTTGGATGAGCCAACCACGGGCGTGGACATGGACAGTGAAGAACCAATATACCTAATGCTCAACGACATCAAGAAAACCCAGAAAATAACGATCTTCTTAATAACCCACAACATCCATATTGTCCAAGAATACGCCGACGCTCTACTTGCTATAAACAAGTGCGTTACATTCTGTGGACCAGCAGACCAAATTGTACAACCGGAAATTCAGCGACAAATATACGGCGAAACAGTCTGCGTTGAAACCGAAAGAGGAGAAAACTAACACAATGCTTGACTCAGCAATCTACAGCTTAATACTTTCAATCTTTGTCGGTGTTGCCGCAGGCTATTTGGGGTCTCTGATGGTTTTGGAGAAGATGGCGCTCGTCGGCGATGCCCTATCCCATGTTGCCTTACCAGGTTTAGCCATCGGCATTACTTTTCATTTTATTCCTATTTTGGGGGGTTTTGCCTTTTTGTTTATTTCGGCAGTAATTATTTGGCAAATTCAAAGAACAACAAAAATCTCTTTCGAAGCTCTTGTAGGAGCAATGTTTACTCTTGCTTTGGCAATAGGTATTTTGATCTATGGGAACAATTTGGATGCGCTTGAGTCAGCATTATTCGGAGATATTTCCCAAGTCACATTACTTAGCATGACAGCTGCTGCAGCTGTTTGTGTCGTAGCGATAGTCCTAACGAAATTAATTTACGATAAGTTGGTTTTGGCGATGATTTCAGAAGACCTTGCAATCTCAAAGGGCATCAAGGTAGCAAGAGTAAACCTACTCTACCTTTTCCTTGTCTCAGTGGTGGTCGCCATCGGTATACAAATAGTTGGAACATTACTGGTGGGTTTCCTGGTAATTGTGCCCGCGATTGCAGCTAAAAACCTAAGCTCTCATATGCGAAGGTACTCGTGGCTAAGTGCAGTTTTCGGTGCAATCGCTGGGTTCTCTGGAGTACTTACTTGGAGCATCTTTTTTGGTCCTATCTCTTCGATTCCTTTCTCAGGACCATTGGTCGTTTTCTCAGGAATCATAATCTTCGCTGCGTCCATAGTGATAAACTGGAGATACAAAATAACAACTTAGGTCCGATAGTGAATGAAGAAATACACGGGTAAAACCTCAACTGCCATAATTCTGTTTCCAAGTGATAAGATTTTGCTGATTAAACGTAACACTCGTCCCTTTGTTGGTTATTGGGCGTTGCCTGGGGGCAGAATGGACCCTGGCGAAACCGTCGAACAAACCATTGTTAGGGAAGTTAAGGAGGAAACAGGACTCGACGTAGCAATTATCAGCAAAGTGGGAGAATATGTTGAAAAAGGTGTCAAAGACGACATTGAATTCGAGTATTACCCAACCTGTTTTGTAGTGAAACCTGTAGGCGGAGAAATCAAAAAGCAAGACAGCGAAATTCAAGAAATCAAACAATTCAACCTAAGTCAGCTACCCCTTCCCTTGGCTTTTGTGCATGAAGAAATGATAAAAGATTACGTTAAAAAACAAAAAAAGTAGATGGCTTCTAAAAAAAGCCTGTTTTACATTTGTTTGCTGGTTTTCTGTGTTGGTGGTGGGATTGGGATTATGGTTGCTTTGGACAGATTTTCCTGTTCATTGAGGATTAGTGAAATTGCTTTGCCTTCGGGAACAATTATCTTTGTATTGTTCATCAAGGATGTTGAAATAGTGTCCAGTTGCTTAAATGTGATGGCACTGTCTTTGAAGTATGTTGTTAACGCTTCGTTTCTTAGTCGGGTTGCTTGTGCGTCGCCTTCAGCTATCGCGATTGTAGCTGTTTTTTGTCCTTCAGCTTGAAGAATCGCAGCTTGCTTTTGTCCCTCTGCAACTTGAATGGCTGCGTTTTTCTGTCCCCCAGCTAATGTAGCTTGTGCTATGGCGGTTTTTTCGGCTGCTTGGCGATCGTTGTCTGCTTTGAGCACGGATTCCATGGATATTATGAGTTCTCTCGGAGGTTCTAGGTCTTTAATTTCTGCACGTACGATTTCAATGCCCCATCTTTCTGTTTGCTCGTCAAGAGCAGTTTTGAGGCTTGCGTTGATTATTGGTCTGGAAGTGTTAGCTACACTCATGTCCATGCCGCCGATGATGTCCCTTAGCACTGTGCGGGCAAGAGTATCAATTTGAGCAGCAAAACTCGCCACGGCATACTGAGATGCCTTAACAGATATTTCGTCAGATTTAATTCTGTAGAACACAACCGCGTCTACGCCCATGAAGACTTTGTCTTTGGTAATGACGTCTTGACGCTGAACGGGTGTCATTCTTTCAGTGACGTTGACTTTTATTATGCGGTCTATGAAGGGAAAAAGAAATGTTACTCCTCCTTCGACAAACCTGCGGTATTTACCGAGTCGCTCAACTAAACCTTTCTCCGTAGGCCTCACGATCCGAAGTGTTGAAAAAAACGCATAAACTATTACGATTAAAGGTATGACTATTGCTAAGATTAAGAGTATATCTACCATGGTATCGCTTCCTTCTCACGTTCTTATGCAAAGGAAGGCAGATTTAAGATTTGCTAAAGCCAACAGCACCAGATAAACCGCTTTTGGTTTATTGCAAAAACGGATTTGTTAATGGAAGTATCTTCCTCCGAAAATAAGGTAGAACATCGTCACAAAAGCATACAATCCCAAGCTGACCACGGGCGCAACAAAAGAGAAAATAATAGCTAAACTATAAGCGACAGGCCCAACAATGACAATTCGACTCCTTTTCGCAATAATTTCTTGGTTTGGTTCCTCATGAGTCAAATGTTGAATTCGCGGATAGAACCATAGAATGTTAAATAATATTGAAACTGCCAACGCGTTTACTCCATAGGCAAGGACCGCGATGGGTTGCAGAGGATATCTGCCAAGCAGCGCAGTTGAAAAAGGGGCAAGAGCAACGCTAAGCATCAAAAATATGTTTATCCATAAAACTCTAAGGTCAATGATTTCGATATGACTGAACATGTTCTGGTGGCTTATCCAAAGTACGCCAAGAAAAATAAAAGTAACAATGTAAGCAAGCAGGTCCGGTATGAGATTGTAGACGTCGGCTTGTAATGTTGCAGAAGCGTTTGGGCCCGTTACAGTAGGAACTACCAAACTAAGCACTAAGATAGTCATGACAGTTGCAAATATGCCGTCAGTAAGAGCTTCCACCCTATCTTTTCGGAACCGAGAAAAAACCTTTTTACTCAAAGTAACCGCCAAAAGCCTGAGATTGCATCCAACAAAAACTCCAAATAAAAGAACACTGACTTGATTATTTACGGGTATGTGACTTCAAAACGCAATAACAAGTTAGAAAAAATTGAGTGAGTGAAGGATTTGAACCAAAAGGTTCGAGTCCAATAAACTAAATCGCCAATACGACTCTGAAAACACTCCAAAACAGCCCAAATCAAGATCTTTCGATCGAATGAAATGGACGGGATTTGAACCGAATCACATCAAGCGAGAGAGCGAAAAAGGGGATTTCACAAATTTACCCCACATTTGAGAACTTCCTTCCATCACTAGAATACGAATATTGTTGTGCTCATCTAATGTGAAAAACCATAAAAGCAAAACAAACTATCATAGACTCACATGAACCACCAATCACTCAAGAAAATAACAGTCACAATAATTGTCCTTGCTGCCTTGTTTCCATTAGCTTTTGCTACAATCACTCCTACAGATAAAACAGGAACTGTTTCTGCGGTGATCGATGGAAGTTCATTTCAACTTAGCACTGGAGAAACAATAAAACTTGCGGCTATCGACACTCCGAGTTCAGGGCAAGCAGGATATTCAGAATCCAAAAGTTACTTAACTTCTCTAATTATAGGTAAGATCGTAATTTTAGATTCTGGCGCAACATCAACAACTGACCAACAAGGAAGACTCCTCTGCGTAGTTTACCTTGACTACAATTCAACTCACTTTGAGAACATCAACATGGCAATGATTCAAAATGGTTATGCTACTCCAATTAGCCAAAATATCAATGGATTCGATCCAAGTACATGGACTTGGTTTGTTTTGAAACAAACATCAACAGTTTCTCCAATTGCAACAACCGGACCACAAACCACTATAACGCCAACTCCAACGCCTTTCAGCCAACCAAGTCCTTCCATAGGCCCTACGATTCCAGAATTATCCACTAACATAACCTTTCTAATCACTGCGATTGCAACAATACTAATTGTCGTTCAATTATACAAAAAAAAGAAAAAATGAAAGTTTTCTTTGTTAGGCTTTCTTTCTGCTCTTTTTCGCTCTCACTAGCATCAATGAACCAGCTGCTGCAATTGCGCCAACGCCAACAATTGCCAGTATAGTCATACTTGGCATGCTATTGGTTGTTGAGGGTGTTGTTCTTGGAGTTGTGGTTCCAGATGGAGGCGTGTTGAGCGGGGTTGGGGATGGGTTGTTTGGTGTATTAGGTGTTGGTTTCGGTGATTGCTGGTTTGTTGGATTGGTTGTTGGTTGTGGTTGTGCTGTGTTTTGTGTTGTTGGTGGAGTTGGTTGATTTGGCGGTTGCGATGGTGGCGGCGAAGACGTTGGTATTGTTCCTTTGCTAACCATTACTGAGACTTCTGGGTCGTTGTATATTGAGTATCCATCCCATCTTGGGAATGCTTGGGTTAGGAAGTACATTGAGGAGGATATGTCAAAGCCGGTTGAGGATTTGCCTGCGTCGGATTGGTAGCTGGATTGGAAGTTCTGAATGGATGTGGTTTGGCTTGTAACGTTTAAGGTTCTTAACTCGTCAGTTGGTGTGGTTGGCTTACCCCAGTCGTAAATGCTGCCAAGTTGAATGGATGCGAATGGAACGTTTGAGAGCTGAGGGGCAACGTCAAATCGAGAGGAGGAGGTTACGCCGTTGTTGTTAACGTTTGAGCCTGTGGAGTCCTTTACATTCCAAACCATGTTAGTTGAGGCTGTTACGTAGTAGTTTATGCCTAAGCTTCTGTTTGCGAGAACATCGTTGCCCATTAATGGAACCATTAAGCCGCTGCTGTTTTGGTCTCTGCCATCTACTACATCAGTTGGAAGTTGCCAATTGCCGATAGTTTGGTCAATTTTCATCGAAGCGCTATTCGTTGCACCCGAAGTTTGTGTTCCAGCGAAGTGAACTGCAAACGCTAATTGGTCTATGGATGCGATTGTGGGTTTATTCATCAAGTTTGGGGCATTGAAGTCGGAACCAAAGATTGGGCGGTCCCACCAACCCCACATGGAACGTTGACTATCATAGGGGAAGAGAGTACCGTTAACGTCATTATAAGCAACGCCAAAATCAATCTTTGAGTTCAGTGGAAGAAGCATGCTTCCTGTGGCATTGTTGTTTCCAAATGCTTGTCCTGGGGTTACGAAGGTTATGTTGCCAACGGTTTTAGGCATAAAGTAATGCGTTTGGGTTGTGCCGTTTAGTAAGTTTAGTCCCGCGAACTCATACTTTAAGTCGACACCGGCATTTGTCACGCTATTTCCAGAGAGCACATTTACGTTGTAGTTTTGATCTGTTCCAAACCAAAGCCAATTCCACTCGTTGGTGTTGCTGTTGATCCAATCCCAATTGTTTGCTTTAGCTTGGGCTAAGACATCTGCCCATGATTGGTTACGTATCATGTAGGCAATGTCCCAATATCCCGGGTTTGCCTGCTGGGTTGCACTGTTAACGATTGAATTCGTTATTTGTGCCATTTCTTGTGTGCTTACAGGTAACATGTCAGATGCGTGATACCAAATGTACTGTTCATTCCATTGTGAAGTCCATTTTACTTGTAGTTGACCCATCCAAGCGTTTAGGTGTATTTCGTCTCCTACTTTTGTTGCGTCGGGATTCCAGATAGTGTCTACTTGCATGCGTTTTTCAGTTTGGATTTTGGAGTCTGTGCCTGAATGTACTTTTCGAACAAAGTACTGGTCGTTGACGGTTGATGTGTTTCCGTCTATGTCGATTGCGCCTGTGGTGTCAACGGTTTTGTAGGCTCTGATGCCCCACATTCCGTATTGAGGTGTGCCGATGATTAAGCAGTTGACTGCGCTCGTTGTTGAAACTCCAAGGTCGGTCAGTTTCCAGGTGTAGATGTTGCCTTGGCTTTGGTGTGTTTGATAGATGTTCATTGTAGCCATTTGTATAGGTACGCTTTGTCCAGAGACGTTGACTTGGTAGGAGGGTTTCCAATTGTATTGGTCATCAATTTCGTAGGATTGCCCACTGAGGTTTATCGTATTTATTTGTCGAATTGTGAGGTTGCCGTTCCAAGAATACTCATTTTGGAAGAGAGCAATCGTATATGTTGAACCGCCTAGGGTGACATCTATCGTGTTAGGGTATCTATACATGGCTTGTTGGGTAGACCATTCTCCGTTCCAATTGTCCACTACGGGGCTTGGATCCAAAACAAAATAGTCTATTCCACCAATGGTTATGCTAAACCTTGGATAGTAGTTGCTTAGTTGATTGGTAAATACTTGCGCCCTCAAAATGGTTGGAACATTCCACCAGTTATCCACAAGTTGCAGTTCAAGACGATTCTGGGTTGATGCGTTGATAAGGTAGAATCCGATGCCATCATTGAGAATGGATTCTGTGGTTGAGTTCATCATTAGCCAAGTGCTGCTGTCGGTGGATATGGTGGGTGCTTGATAAGTGGAGGCGGTGTAAATGTTGCGTTGATCGAAGACTAAGGGGTCAGCTATGTTGTAAGTAATGCCCGCGTCTGTTAGGTTGGAGTAAGCTAAGACGTCGCTGAATAGGTAGAGTTGGCTTCCAATTATCGTGCTCCATTTGTTCAAATTAGGTACGCGTTGAATGTCAAGGCGTGTTCCATTGGTTAATACCAAATAATTGGTTGTCGGGCCTCCGCAGACGTTAGATGTTGTTACGTCGACTTTTGATGTGTCGTTAAGGTAGATGGCATAGCCGCCTTGTACTACAGATATTGTCTGGTTTGCAGAAAGTTGGTCACCATTTAATTGCCATTGCTTTTCTAAGTTCCATGGGTCGGCGTTTGTGTTGCCGTTCCAGCCGAATTGTGAACGACTGTAAATTCGGTCTCCGGCTAGAGTTATGAAGTAACTAACGGTTACGTTGTTGTCCCAAGGTGCCTGAGCACTTGGCATGTTGGCACCATTAAAGGTGTATGAATTGCCGTTTTGTACAAAGTTATAGCAGGTTCCAGGGCCATAAGTGCTTCCTATAACTTTGAAGGGTGTTCCAACAGTAACTTCACTACCGTTTCCAAAGAATACATCTGTGTGAGTAGGTTGCCCTGTCAATGCAGGAATGGTTATGTTGAAGAGGACTATTTTGTCAAAAACTGATTGCAGTTGCAGTATGTAGGGTATTAGTTTTGTGTAATTGGCGCCGGATATCGGTATGTGGATTTCTTGTTCCCAGCTAGCAGGAGTTGACCAATCAAAGTATACCTTAGTGTTGTCGAGTGTTTTGAAGTAATTTCGGAAAACTGTTTGTTCGGAACTATCGATCGTATTTTCGATGGTTGCTGTACTGTCAGTTGTGTAGTAGACTTGGTTGCCAACGTGTACTTTCCAAACGATCAAGTTCATATTTGAATTGATGTCTACACGTGTTCCGTTAGCCATCATCAAATAAAGAGTCGAGTTCTCATAGTCATAACCATAGCGATTTGCAGTCCAAGATTTCTGCGTCGAATCGTATCCAGTAGTTGTCACCAAACTGCCTGCAGCTGTTAATTGACCGGTTTGTTGGGAGTAGTTTCCATAGTTCAGAGTCCAGCCGTTCTGGGTTACATTCCAGGTATCTTGGCCATTTATTGTGGAGTAGAATGTGTTGTAATCTACTGTTGGATAAGGAACTGACTGCCGTGATCCGCCAATGTTTATGTAGTATGTTTGGCTGTTCGCGTCAAAGTTTATCAAGTAATCAGAGTCTTCGATCGAGATTGTTTTTAGGGTCCTTAGTTTTTGACCTTGAGATTCGATTCCTTGTAGGTCCCACGAGGAAGTTGCCATTGCTCCTGGATATGGAAGCTCATATTTGGTTCCGCCATCGATTCCTAAGTCTGTGTAGAAGTAACTTTGCACATAGTTGTCCCAGCCTTGTCCATTAAAAGGAATCAAAAGGGAATTTCCTTGATAGATGGCTTGGTAATATTGGTTAGGCATTCCAATCATATATGTTGCTCCATTGATTGTTGCAGTACGTTGATTGTCCGGTACTGAGTAGGGGTCTTTGATTGTTATTCGGGTTCCATTCGTCATGACAAGATAGTATCCTGATCCGTCTGGCAACATCTGCCAATTACCGGGGTCTCTTAGAAGAACAACTGAATCGCCCAGTTTTACGCCTGAACCCGACGATTGAACTAACAAGGTAGTGTCGTTTTCGGTGTAGATTTGGTTACTTCTTTCCCAATGATTTGATGTCACGTTATAGGTGCTTGTTTCAAACAAGCCGTTAATGTATACTCTTGAACTATTTACCATTTCATAGTAGTAAGGAACAACATTGCCTAATTGGGGCTTTGAGTAATCTGGAGCGGCTTGGTTCATGTAAGTGTCTATTGCAGTTCCATTTGGTAATGGCACATTCAACCCATCAACCAGCCCGTATGCATTTGTTGTGTTGAATTGAAGATTGCGAATAATAGTTTGGTAAGCTTGATTGACGTACAGGTTTGTTCCGTTAGGCAGTTGGTAGTACTGTGTTTGTCTGGCTAAGGATGGATCGTAAGGTCCTGTCAGTAAGTATTGTGTCCAATCTTGTTGTCTTGATTGGTCGTATTGGAATTGTGGTTTGATGAGGACGTTGTTGCCGGCTATGACCAAGTATGGAACTTGATTAACTTGGTATCTTGTAGCATTGTATACTGTAAAAAGTGGGTTGGATGGCGAACTTACAAGCCACGTTTGCCCTGATGACCCGTTAATGTAGTAGATTGGTTGAGAAGCCCACTCAGTGGTCTGATGTAGTCCCCAGCCTTGACTTGCATCTTGACCGTAGGTCATGTTCTCAAAAATCATGTTGTACTGATAGTTGCCTTGTGGTGCATCTGCCTTGAAGGTTACACCTAAATTCACATTTACTACACCGTTGATTAATGACACGTTTGCTGAGTTCAAGTCAGCGTAGCTTGAAGGTAACAGGAATGCAGGATCTTTGTCATCAACAAAGCATGTTGTTGTGTCTATCCAAACGTTTGGTGAACTTGGGTTCAGCGCATATTCGGTTTGGTTGAAACGATAATATTCCCAGTGCCAATCGGTTAGCGTGGTTTGGTTCCAGATTAAGTGAGGAGATTCAACCCAATCCCAAGCGCCAGTAACTGAATTGTATTCGGTGTGCCAGTCAGTTACGTTAACGTACGCCCAGCCTATATGGGAACCGTAAACGTACCTATTGACGTTGGTCCGATTGTAAGAAGCGGATGTTATTTGACCAGTCGTTAAGTCTTTAACCAGTCGAATATCAACTTGGGAATTTGTACTTTGGTTTTCGCTCCAAGTTCCAAAGTTTGATGAAAAAGAAACACCCACAGCATCTAAGCCCTGATAAAGATCTGAGCTTCCATAAATTTTGCTTTGCACGATGAAAGGCGTGTTTTGGTTTACCATAAACATCGATTGTGTTGTTGCTGGGCGGCCTTGAGCATCAAGAATCGTCGAGACGGCTACGGGTCTATCAACGATTATTTGCATATCACTTGTACCGGTGTTTTGCCAATTGGTCCAAATTTGTTTGTTACCGGCAAAAACGTTCAATTGCAGATTGTATTGGTCTTGGCTATAGTCTGTTGTGTTGGAGAATAAACCAACAAACTCCACAACAAAGTTATTGAGGCTAGTCTGATAGTTGCGACAGTCGAGCACCTCTTCACACTTCATCACGTTCATCCATCGGCTCAAGCATGTCTTCGCTGCAATATTACCAGGCATTTAAACAAGAAATTTTGATACCAAGAAACAAAAGCATCCCTGAGGCTTTCAAATCAGCCTACGAACTGCTCGTTGCTGACCGGGGCGGTTTTGTTTACGAGCCAAAAGTAGGCATCCACGACAACACAGGCGAAGTGGATTTTTCATCAATGTATCCAAGTTTAATGGTTAACAACAACATCTCTGCTGAAACGGTCCTTTGCAAGTGCTGTCCAGACTCACATCTGCGCATTCCAGAATTAAATTACAACATTTGTGAGAAACGGGAAGGTGTTGTTCCAAGAGCTTTGAAGCTTGTTGTTTCCAAACGGTTGCTCTACAAGAGGTTAAGAGATGAAACCAAAGATCCAAAACTTAAGGAGATGTTCGATAATAGACAGACTGCTTTAAAGTGGATTCTAGTTACCTGTTTTGGGTATTTGGGGTATAGAAACGCGAAGTTTGGAACGGTTGATGGGCACATTGGCGTATGTGCCTTTGGGAGAGAAGCGTTTCTTAGGACCGCTCGGATTTCTGAGGGTCGAGGTTTTGAGGTTCTGCATGGAATTGTGGATTCGTTGTGGCTCAAAAAGGAAGACGCCACTCTGGAAGAATACAGCGCATTATGCGACCAGGTAAGTCATGAAATTGGGGTTCCGCTGAATTTTGAGGGACGATACAAATGGATTGTCTTTTTGCCCTCCAAGATGCACCCTAACATTGGCGTCCTAAACCGTTACTATGGGGTTATGGAGAGCGGGAAACTAAAAGTCAGAGGCTTAGAAGTACGCAAACATGACACACCAAAGTTTGTTTACAATGCCCAAATGGATATGATAAACGTGTTTTCTTCAGCTAATAATTCAACGGAGTTTATTCAAAAGATTCCCCAAGCATTCGACGTTGTAAGATCTTATCGACAGAAGCTGCTTGACGGGGAAGTGCCTATTGGCGATTTAATTATTTCTAAGCATCTATCGAAAAATCCCAAACATTACCGACAACAAGTCAGCCAAGTAATAGCAGCACAGCAACTAATCAAAGAAGGTTCAGAGGTGCATGCGGGCGACAGCCTGAAATTTGTTTTTACCGATGCAAAAAACAAACGCCCATCACGCAGAGTAAAGGCTAAACAGTTAATCGATGAAACAACAAACCCCGACATTAACCAATACCTAAAACTCCTCTACGAATCATCAGCAAACCTGCTAAGCTTCACAGGTTTCACAGCACAGAAAGTCTACGAAGCAGTAGACCAACAAAAACAAGCAAGATTAAGCAGCTACCAAAAAACAAGAGAATAAATCCATTAACCAAGCAATACCATTAAAAGTGATAAGCCGAAATCCTCAGAGACGAGAAAATGGCTACCTTCAAGTCAAAGAAAATGCTAATACTTGTTACTGCGATAATTGTTACAATTATTCTAGCCTCATTTGTTGCTTTAACATTTCAACGTAGCCCAGAGCTATCACCTCAACAAGCAGACCCAAACTTCGATGCCTCAGTTAAACAACCCGCAAACACTAACACGCATCCCATAGTATTAGTAGACCAAGCACACAACAATTTCCACACAATAAACGGAAGTTACAAGCCATTTGCAGATTTGATGACAAATGACGGTTATACTGTTCTTCCAAATAACAACAAATTCACACAAGCTTCACTCCAAGATTGTTCAGTACTTGTCATTGTAAACGCTTTAGGTACTTCAGGCGGATCAGCATTTACCCAAGAAGAATGCAGTGCAGTTGCCCAATGGGTAAATTCTGGTGGCTCATTGCTACTGATTGCCGACCATAACCCCTTTGGCGGTGCCTCACAGAGCTTAGCTAACAAATTTGGCGTAAACATGAGCGATGGCGGTACACTCGATGAAGCTCATGCAGACCTTCAAAACGGAGGCAATACGGGATGGCTAATCTATTCTCGTAAAAACGGTCTATTGGATAACGATTTCATCACCAATGGAAGAAATGCAAATGAGACAGTTAACATTGCTGAGACGTTTGCTGGTCAATCCCTCAAAGGACCCCAAGGAAGTATTGCTTTCCTAAGACTCGCTGATACCGCGATTGATATTTTGCCCTCGGGTAAATCAGTTTCAGACGTCGGTCGTGCTCAGGGTGTTGCAATACAGTCTGGTCAAGGAAGAGTAGTTGTTCTTGGTGAAGCCGGGATGCTTACTGCACAGCTAACACGTGGAGGAGACGTAAAAGCTGGAATGAATCGAGAGGGAATTGATAACAAGCAATTGGCTCTAAATATGATGCACTGGTTGTCAGGAATACTTAGTTAGGTTAACGCATTATCATTTGAATTAATTGATTAAGGTTTAGTCTACTTCTTTTTTTGGAATACGAAAAGTACCTGGGGCATGTCTGCGCGGGCATAGTTTTCGATGAGTTCACAGTTTTCTTTCTCAAAAAGCGAGACATAGTCATGTAGCCAGTTATGCGGCGCTAAAGAAACGGTTTGTACGGATTCAAAATACTCGAAGATCAAAAATCTATCGGCGCATTTAGCAACGTGGCGCACTGTTTTCTCCATAGCCTCCGGTGGAATGTGCATAAGGACCGTGCGAGTAACGGCAACGTCATAATGCCCTTGAGGTGCGCATTGTGTTATGTCATGGCGCCAAAGCCTCAAGTTGGGTAAAAAGTGGCGGGCTTTGCGTTGGTTTGCTCTTTGTAGCATGTTTTCGCTCCAGTCAACTCCTACAGCGCTGGGTACGTTCCTGTAGAGCTGCAAAAGTTCTCCGTTGCCGCAGCCGATTTCAATTAGGCTTTGCTGGTTGGAGCTTATCAATGAAAGCTTTTAGAATACTTCTGCCGAAGGGATCCTCGACATAGTAGGAGGAGGCTCTACTCTCCCAATAGTTGAGCATATCCTGCAGAGTTGGGGAACGTCCACGGTAACCCAAAAGTCGCATGCCTCTCAGGTTTTCTCTAGCATGCGCATGAAGCGTGTTGCTACATTGATGTCATCGTGGAGTCGGTGGCAGAACTCGTATGTTTTAGCTCCGAACTCTTGCTGCAGTTTGGTGTCTTGGGCTATCATAAAGCTCTGAGTTCTAAGCTCATCCTCATCTATCCATTGGATGAAAGGCTGTTTTTCTCCTGTCTCCTTTTCGATGAATGCCGCAACTTCGGGCTTGAGTTTGCAGAAAACTGCCGCGCCAAAAATGGATGCTTCCACTGCAACCATACCATAGCTGCCGATGACATGCTGATCATATAGAACGTTAACTGTGCGCAGAAGTCGTAGGCAGCTATCCCAGGGCAGGTCCTTGATGCTTTGAAACTCGACATCATCGAAGGTTTCAATTATTTCGGTTATAACCTTGTAGAAGAGCGCTGAGCCCTTGAGCTGCAGGTTTGTGGGTGCATGCCCAAGAACCGTGCGGCGTTTAAGCTCAGCCCAGCCCCTGAGAGCAGCCTGATCCTCCGCGTTGTCGCCGTATTTGTTTTTGATGGCCCTAAAGTCCCGGGCAACAGGTAGCCAATAACTATTCTCCGGTGGAACCAGTGTTAAGAGGTCGGGTGTGGAGACGAGGATGTCAAAGTCGCCCATAACATCCTTGGCATCCTTGATAATTTGCTCACCATAGTTTCTGCATTCGCTACCATGGAAATAGACGAACTTACGTTTGGCTTTTAGCTTCTCTTTGTCAAGTTGGAAGGCATCAAAAAAGGGTCGTACGGCACTGTGGAAAATGACGACGTCGGCGTCTTCGACGATTTGTTTGCAGCCTTCTTTGCCATAGTGGCGGGCTTCTGACATCGAGGGATAGTTTAGGTAGTTGTTGCTTGTGCGCAGATTAATGCTCTGGACATCATTTAGCTTGTTTAGGGCATGACTAAGACAGTATCCTGCCCCTGCCATGTCTTGAGTAGCGAGGTTGAGCACTTTGAGCTTTGTCTTATCCTGCGGCTGCTCAGGTACTGATGATGCATCATATTCCGCATTATAGCTCATCTGACTCATTTCTTGCCAGACCTCTCAGGTTTGCTTTCTATGTTTTTGGGGGTTTCTTGTTTGACACGCACTTCAGGTCTTACGCTTGAAAGATCCAGGGCAGCCACGTAAAGACTGTCTTTGCCGTCAAAGGTTATGGCGATGGTGCAGGTGCCCTTTTTTTGGAGGCCTTCAAAAACTGCGAAGCCTCTGCCTTGCTCAATATTTTCGAGGGCTGCTTTGAGCTTAGCCATGAAGTCAGTGTCTCGTACAAATTGCTCTATGGTTTGGTTTCTTCTATCCATGGTTTCTTTTCGCCTTCTTTTGTTTGCCCGGGGGAGGTTTCAGTCCATCCCCTCTCGGCTAGGGTTAACATGTAGTTTTGATGGGGAATCAGCCGTGAGTTGTCCTTGAAGCTCTTGAGGTGAACCAGGGCTGTGAGGTCTGTGAAGAACATAGGATATTTCTCTTCTATGATGCGGTCGGCTCTGTCTCGGAGGTGCCAATGAGTGCCTTTGTAGTGCATGCCTGGGCGTTTTATGAATACTCGGGGATGCCAACGGGGAATGATGCGGTCCTGCTGCAGACCAGGAGTGTAGAGCGGAGTTTGCATCGCTAGACAGCCCGATTCATAGAACTTCTCAAGCGCCTCCTGGGCATCCCCCATTATCATCTCGTCTGCGTCGATTATGAGAAACGGGTCGCCATCGGGAACCTGCTCGATCAAAAAGTTACGCTTAACCGCTTGGTTTTCCCAACAGGTATTTTCATCCTTTGTTTTGAAGATGTGGACTTCGGGTTTGTCTTGGAAGGCTTCGATGATCTCGAGGCTGCCATCGGTACTCCATGCTTTTGCGTCTGGAACAAAGGCTTTGTAGTGCTCCAAGTACTGCGAATAGGCGCCATCCACAACTATCAATGAGTCTGCGATGTCTCGGATGCTCTCAAGCATCGCCGCAATGAAGGTTCGATCGTTGTAGAGATTTAGTAGTGCATGCAGTTTCAAAACTGACGTCACCCTGATTTGGGAGAGGGTTTGTCAGCTAGCCATTATAAGACTTGAGCTATTGACTTTAATCCCAAAATACTAGAACAAATTACACTGAACTCGTCATTGAGTGCTTAGTCAAGGTTTCTTGACGAAAACCCTTATAAAACAAAAATTTTTGGATACCTATTGGAGATATCAAATGAAAGCCCTGATTGTACTAATTACAATAAGCTTCATAGTTTCCCTTTCAATTGTTATGCTCCCTGTTAGAGCGCAAGAACCGCTCAACCTAACCATTAAGCCAGATGGAAGCGTTGAACCAAATACCGATTTTACTTGGCTTCAACAAAACGGGACCACCTACACCTTTGTAAGAGATATTTTTGGCACCATAACGGTTCAGAAAGCGGGCATTACAATTGATGGTGCAGGACATACCCTTCAAGAAAGGAATAAGATAAAATTTGGTTGGACATCTCAGATGAAACTTACAATGCATACGGTAACGTCTTGGTGAAGAATTTGCGAATTTCTAATTTCGCGGAAGGCATATACACGTCCCTCAAACAACAACAGTTTCATCGGCAACTTCTTTGACAATGCACGCCTCCACATTATAGGAGGAAGCGGTGAAGGGAATATAGTAAAACATAATATTTTCAATAGCACCGAAATATTCGTTGACTACAATAATGGCGGAAATGATGTCATAACCGAAAATAACTTCATTGACAGTTGGATCTTTGTTGATTTGGCTAAACCGCCAATTGTTGATAAGAATTACTGGAGCAATTATACAGCAGAATACCCCAACGCAAAGGAATTGGATAATTCTGGAATATGGGATACGCCAAATGTCTATGACAAATTTATAGGCGGTAGCCACGGCAACTATTCAGCCATTGATTATCACCCATTAGTAAACCAAATAACCGATTTTGAGATTCCCAACTTTAACCTGCCACCACCATTCCTAAGCACACGTCCCCAAGTATCGGTGCTTCCAACGATTAATACAGGTGCAGAACCACCACAAACAGAGCGTTTTCTATCGACCTTAATCATAGCATGCATAGGAGCGGTAGCTGTTTTGGGTATAGTATTGCTATTCTACCACAAGAAACGTTCTGGGAAGATGGGCACTAAATGAGAAAAAACCTTGGTTGGTTGCTTATTCTCGTTATTGCAGCATCCTCATTTGTAGTGATCACACAGGCTTCAAGCGCAGCAGAAAATTCTTGGCTAGATCGACCACCTATGCCTGATGCAAAATCCGGCTTTGAAATAGCTGTTGTTAACGAAAAAATCTATGTCATTGGACCCGACGGCACAAACGAAGAATATGACTCAGCCACTTTAACCTGGGCAACAAAACAGCTTGTTCCAACCCCCAGAAGCTCATTTGGAATAGCTGTTCATCAAAACAAGATATACGTGGTAGGAGGCAACGTGGGCTATGACGTATCGACAGATTCACCCATTCTTTGCTCCCTTAATGAGGTCTACGATCCGCTAACTAACACTTGGGAAAGCAAGAAGCCCATGCCCACAAACAGGAGCCAATTAAGTGCCAATGTGGTTAACGACAAAATCTACCTGATAGGCGGAAGAACTGGCGGACAATACTCTACTGTAAATTTAAACGAAGTCTATGACCCTGAAACAGATTCATGGACCACTAAAGCACCCATTCCTTATCCTGTTGTCCAGTATGCTTCCGCCGTAGTTGACGGTAAAATATACATAATGGGTGGTCAGGACGAATTTGCTGACCCTATGAATTTGGGTTTGGTTCAAATCTATGATCCATCGACAGACACTTGGAGCTTTGGAGCTCCAATGAAAAATGTGGTTTGGCAAGCAGCTGCAGGTGCCACAACTGGCGTGTGGGCGCCTAAGAGAATTTACGTTTTCGGAGGGTTACCTGAACGTAGTTTGTATGGAACCAACACTGTGCAGGTCTATAATCCAGAAACCGGCAGTTGGTCGTTGGCTGCTTCGATGCCAACTCCTAGATATAATTTAGCGGTCGGAGTTGTGAATGATACTTTTTACGCTCTTGGAGGTTCCTCTTTTGTCAATTTTCAGGGGACTGCATATGCAGTAAGTGAATTGTATATTCCGTTTGGCTATCAAGGACCGCTCCCACTCTATTGGTCTCCGCAACCATCCACATCGCCCTCACCAACAACCAGTCCAACTCCATCTCCCTCAAGCACGCCTATGCCGACTTCTTCCCCTTCAGATCAACCCACCGAACCACCAGAATCCCAACCACAACCTCTCTCAACAACGCTTATCGTTGCTATCCTGATCCTGGGCATCGTAGGATGCGCTATTTTGCTCCTCTACATTGCCAAGTTCAAAAAACGGGAAAAACTATGAGCGAAAAGTTTAGAATAAGGATTGCAATTTGTTCTCGTTTTTCTTATAGCAAAATTATGCTGCTTCTTTTTGGGCCCAAACAACCCGGCACTCCAAATTCCCAGCGCCGTTAGCAGTTGTCTTTCGTATCTCGATTTTTATGCTTGGGTCTTCAAGTGGAGCATCAAAACCGGCTAATCGTTTATTTGCGGTGTCAAAGTCTAAGCCTTCACCGTACATCTTTAGGAACGCCCAATAGTAAGTCGTGTGCGTTGCGTTGAAGCTGCCTGTAAACGTGCGGTTTTTTGTGGTAATTCTAACTTCGAGAGTCTCATCAGCTACCCAAACGATAGGCACAATAGAGTAGATACGAGCATTCACTTTGGTGTCTAAAACGGTGTACCATTGGTTCTGCACCGGGTCAGCTTGAACTAGCACGGCGTCGGTCTGCAGGGCATATGGGGAATTCAGTGCTACTATAGCAGTGTAGATTGCTTTGTTTGCCTGCTCTTTATCGTTAAAATTTATGGCCATCCTTTCAGCTCCAGTCAACAGCTACTAGAGCAGTTAATGCCACATAGATTGCCTCTGCAGCTTGTTCGTCATTATTGAGGTCAGTCATACGAGCGATCCCTAAATTCAATTGGCGATATTGCTCGCTTTATAAAACTTGAGATGCACTCAAAATCGGAATATTTATTCCTACAGAAGGAAAGATCAAGCTTTGATTTGCAGGGCGATTTCTTCTATAAATTAGGACACATATCAGCACCGCAATGCTTTTACAAAACAACAGATTGATGATCTATGACTAAAAAAATGGACAAGCTAAACCATGGAAAAACCTACTCAAAAAAAGGACTCTGCAGTTCAAGGCTAACTTTTAAAAGCTCAATGGAACAACTTGATGTTGATAGGTCACTAAATGAAAATTACTTGGTATGAAGGCATTACATTTCTATTTTTTTTAATAGGTCTGTTAGTTGTCTTTGCTTTTGTGGTGATCTATTTTAGCTTTAACCCATGGATAGCGAGTCTGGACTTTTTCGATTTGCTCTTATCCTCAAAATATATTTTACTTTCAACACTTGTTATTTCTGCAATTCTACTGTTTTCGATTTCGGCGGTGTCATTAAGACTATCCTTTCAAAAGAAGAAGAAACAGTGGGAACAAACAGTGGGGTTAAGAGAAAACTACATACAGATAATAATGCCTTTTTTTAAAGCCAATGAATGCAAGTTTGAGCAGCTAAGAATGGAAATGTGGAATGCTTACAATGCTAATGCACAGAATCATACAAGTCATATACTAACAATCGTTGTGGCTTTGGTAGCATTTATCGCTGGTTGGGAAACATTATCCAAAAACATAGTTTTGGGTTTAATTTCATTATTTGTACTGTCTGGCGGATTAGTACTAATATTTAGCTGGTTAATGCTGAGAAACAAGTATTGGTCTGTTCTCAGTTCTCAATTGATGGTGTTATCTTCCGATGAAATAGTGACCTTATTTAATAAGTGGAATGCTCAAAGCAGGGTTTATCAGAAAAATTTGCCTCATTGCAGTGCCGTTATAACGTACGCATTGCATCAACGAATTGCTGATTTAGAAGAAGACTGCAGTTGGATTTATCACCCTCTTTCAAAGCTGGTTTTATGGACTATTAGTGTTTAGAAACACATCTATCGGTAAATTACTACATTTTATAGTTGGTATATCTAACTTATCTAAAAAGAGATTAATAGTTAAGTCTTCGAGTGATATCTTCAGCTTTTTAGGGGTTCGAATCCACCCACCCTTGCCTTAGTCAAGAGAGTTTAAAAACACTTAGTCCACCAAGAGGTAAACAATTAATTGAGCTTATTTTCAAAAATAAAAAATTGGGAGCGGTCGTTCCTTGATGGAATTCCGCTTGCACAGCAGCGTTATTAATCGACGTGGCTTGTCCAGATGCGTACGATTTCTTTGAAGTCCAGGATTTTAGCGCCAAACGTGTGGCTTGCGGTGATTTTGAGCTTGCGAGTCTCAATTGCTTTGTCGGTTTCAATGAGTAACTCCCGTTTTGGAGTCAATGCGACTGCACGTTTACCTCTCATACAGAAGCACAAATCAACTGTGCCGGTGCCTGCGTTGGTTCTTTGCTGGCTTGGTCTATAGCCGCCGACGACTAAGCCCACGCCCATTAGTTCCTCGATTTCTCCGGTTCTAATCAGGGTTGGGTCGGCTGTGGCTATGACTTCGTTTGAGAATAGTTCTTCGAGCAGTGCGCCGTAAGCGTAGCTTGTTAGGTAACAGACGCATTCGTTGGGGCGTACTTTTTTGCCTGCGTTAAGTAGGGTGCGGATGGCTTGGGCTATGTTGGATGCATAGAAGTATGCGGGACCTGTGCTGCGACCGACGTCGCCTGCAAAGTTGGTGCCTGTACCCGCCTCGATAAGCGACATGATCTTTGCGTCTTCAGCTCGCACTGAGGCGTTTGCTAGCATGGAGTTGATTTCGTCGAGTAGGTTTTGGTTGATGCGTTCGAGTATGTAGTAGGGGATCTGTGTCCAGAGGCCTGCTTCGTATAGTGTGGTAGTTACGCTTGAGATTAAATCTGTGGTTTCAGAGGCAAATGCGTTGCCAACTGCACCTAAGATTTCGAAGTCAGCATCTTTCACATAGGGTATGTTTGCTTGGTCGCCTGGCTCATCTTTGAGGAGTTCGTCAACCCAAACATAGTCTCGTAAGCCTGCTGAGGTCTCTGCGTTAGTGTAGTTGGGAATAACTACCGTCCACTGCTCTGTAAGTAGCGATGAATTCTTTTCTTTGCCAACAGTCTTTAGTTGCTCGATGAGTTTCTCTTGGGTAGGAACCGCTAGCTCGTAGCTGTCCCTTTTTGCGCTTGCCTGCACCGATGCCTTCTTGTTTGCGAGTTCTTCAACGATTGCTTTAACAAGAGTCTTGTCTCTCTCGCCTAAGGCTTCCACTAGTGAGTCTTTGAAACCGCTAAAGTCCAGCTTAATTTCCTGGGGCTCTTCTTTTGATGCCATATTTTCTTCACCTTCTTTCATTGTGCCCATTGGTGCGCTCGGTGCGCTGACGGCAGCTTAGGCGTAGCGTCTGCCGCCTCCCATCATCCAGGGAGGTTGTCGAGGTCTTGACCGTTGGGTCGTGACTACATATTCACGGTTATTTTGGCTAACCGTTTGGCTTTTTTGAGGTCAGTGTCGAGTTTTTCAGCTCTCTGAGAAGTCTGGAGCAGATCCTCATTGGTTATTGTGAGCTCTTTGCTAAGGTCCAGGTTCTTTTTGAGTTGATCTCTGTATTTACCGTCTATTTCCTCTTTTTTCTTGACCAGCTTCTCGTTTTCGTCTTTTAGTTGCTGGTTTGCCTCTTCGCTATCCTGCAAGCGACGCTCAAGATCTTTTATTCTGGCGCCGTCCTGTATGGTTATCTTGTTGTTCTCGGAGGCATGTTTCTCAAATCGCTCAATTTGCTTCTCTAAATCCTCGATTTTCCCATCGGCTTTTTGTCGGCGTCTGCTCTCCTCGATAAAGTTTTCCTCAGCTTTGGCTGCTTTGAGTTCCGCGCCTTTCATCTTTGCTGTCGCTTCATTTTTAGCACTCTCGAGTTGAGCTGCATTTGTTAACTTGAGGTTCTCTACCTCGGATTCCATACGTGCCTTTGCTACATTGAGGCTAGAGATAGCTAGGGCGCTTTGACTGGTCTTGAGGCGTTCAATTTCAGCGACTACATAGGCAAAGAGCGGGTCATTTTTCCTGCGCTCAGCAACTAGCTGGGCAGCCTCTTGAGAATTCTTAGCTAACTTTAACGCCAATGCGGCAGCTTCAATGGGCTTTCTGCTGCTGTCTGCGATATTGTCTCCTACACTAACGCTTGTTCCCTCGGGGGTTTTGCCTGTACCTTCGTCGGGCACGCAGGCGCCTTTGTTCTCGTCCCAATGTTGACCAACTGGGCAGCTTTGAGTATCCTTCTGACATGTTCGTTAAACCTTTGATTTGGATTTTTACGGTTTTTCCATTTATCTTTTGTGATGCACTCAACGCCTCAGAGACCACGTGTTCGAGTGGAAATATCCTTGAGAGAGGAATACCGGGCAGTGTGTCCTTAGTTAGAAGGGCTGAACCGACAAAATGGAACCCGCCCATTTCTGTTGCCTCAAGGCTTTGGTTAACAATAACGTGCTCGTCTATCCACTCATAGAGAGGCTTACCCTCGCCGATGTCATACATGTGCTGGTTAAGTCAATGTTGCATCGTACAGACTTTGGAACTTTCAGCACTGCCTCGACGGCGCCATCCTCAAATTTGGCTGCAACATAACGCACTCCTGGGAGATCATAACCTGGCAGATGATTGAGGTTACAGTCAAACGCATCAACTAGGGTTTCTGCTGCAGCTGTTAGCTTACTCTGAGTGTAGAGGTGGTCGTTCATGCTTGTTAGAGGAAACCCAACGAGCACTCTATAGTAGACGTTCTCTTTGTCTTCTTTGAGTTTAGCGAGCATTGGCTTTATGAAGCTGAATTTCTCCCGCTGCGAGGAACCATACGACTGAGTTTCATCGAGGTTTAGGGCTTTAAGCCAAGCTTGATACTCTTGATCGCCTGCCTCGGCGCCATAATACTTGATGAACTCGTTTCTGATACGTTCAAAGTCAGGATGCCTTGCCATTAACTTCCGGGTCTCCTATTATTGCAGGCCGTGCACGCATACCGATTATCATCGATGCGCCATGCCTTGCCAACGATTCGCTTTTTGCAGATTACACATTTAGATTTTGTGTTGAACTCACGTTTGGAAGCTTTCTTGTAGGCTTGCTCTTCACTCATAAAATCACCTTAAAACATCCCTGGCAACCAATCAGGCGTAACACCGATATCCAGCCCTAAATAGTCCAGGGGATCTGTTATGCGAATTAAGATGCAGCGGCAATTCGGATGCACCCAAGCCAAAATAGTGTTTTCATCCCCAATTTCCAGATAAGGAAAAATGGAAAGCAACTCATCTCCAGTGAAGGTTGTTTTGTCAAAGCTATTGCAGGGAAAACAGGTGCGGTTATCGGTTACTGTCTGATAATACCACCAATCAGTTTCCGAGAAATAGCTAACTCCATGCCCCGCGTAGTTTTCAGGAGAAATCTTTGGGCGCTGCCACTCCAACTCTTCAAGATAGATCAGGACAACTGCAACTGCCGCTGCGACTTCAAGCTTCGACAGTGACTGTAAACTGCTTTCCTTCAGAATGGCCGCACTCCATATGGGTGCCCGTAGGCAGTAGCTTTTGCTTAAACTGACTGCCTAAGTTGAACTGCAGGACCTTGAAGTAGCTTTCAGCTTCCGGCGACAACTTGGCGCCCTGTATATCTTTCTGCAGGCGAGTTAGGACCTCGCGTTTTGCCGCGTCAACATGTGCCCGGATGGCTTTAGCGCCTTCTTTGAAGGCTTCGTCTAGGCTGATGTTTTTTTCAGCATAATTTTTCTCTAATTACTTCCAGAGACGTCTGCAGCGTTTTCATTCTCGCCGGGTCTAGCTGTGGCATTTGCGGAAGGCCAACAGATGGAACTGCAGTGGGATCCTGAACAGATTGAGGCGGCAAGTCTTTTAGTGGAACACCTAGCTTTTTGAGTAAGTCCTGAGCTTGATCGAAGGTAATGCAGCCAGACGTTTTTAGCTCCGCAACGTCTTTACCCGTTAACTTTTCAAGGCCTGTGCGTTTTCTCCCCCAAGTCAAGTTCGGGATAGGGTTAGAAGTAGACGGTTTGCCCAATACCTTTTGAAATATCGAGTTTTCAATGAGACGTTTGAGGCTAAATTGAATGCCCTGGGCATAGTTCTCGAAAAACTCAAGCATCTTTGTAGCGCTAGCTTCAGTGCTATTTTTGAGGGTGCTCATTGTAGGCGCATTTAGGTTGTTGGTGATTCGTTGGTCGTTGCTCTGCTGGAAGCCTTCAAAGTTAATGCGAATGTTTTGCAGCTGCGATGACTTCTCGTTAATGTCACCCTCGTTAACTCCCGCAAGGAAAATAGCTTCATCCGGTTCTTTCTTTGTATACTCATCATAGATCAGGTCTCTGACTTTGTCGTCTCTGCATTCAAACCTGCGATCCGGGTAACCCAAGCGGTGCAGAACAGCATTTCCATCCTCAGTCATCTCTCGCCTTGAGTCAACAAAGTCCTCAAGACAAAAAGCAAGAGCTTTGCCATACGGGTTCATCGGCGTCTCTTTGTGAGCCCACCAAATAATACGCTCAAGATCGTCACCTTCCCAAGTTTCAGTTACTTGCCCACCGAACTCCTGGGTGAATTTGCAGGGTTTTTTCTCATCTACATGGCGCCACGTGTACATGCTTTCGGACGGCAGCACTTTGGGCTCAAAATCATCGTCAGGGTCTAAATCTATAGCGAAAAAGCCTTTCTCAAATGCTTCCCTAACAGCCATCTTTAGGACTTCATCAGCTCTGTGCTTCTCTGCCCAGGCATCGAGTTTAACCTTATTGGGATGCGGCTTTTCCTTACCTGTTGTTGGGTCAGTTACTTTTGTAACGTCTTGACCCATCTCAGTGAAAAAGCCAGCGGCAACCATTTCTGTCAAATTAGTGATAGCTGTTTCGACGTCCGGATCTGCGTTAATCTCATCAAGCCTAGACATAACCGATGGGTGGGGGATCTTGTCTGTCCAGCGGCTTGAGGCATTTGCTAGGCGCCCTTTTGCTTTTTCTTTTCTGATTTTTTGGCGACCACGTTTGATATTTATGACCTGAATAACAGTCTTCTCTATTGTCGGCAGCTGACCGGTGATCACTGCCCTAATTGCACTCAGACGAGCGTGTTTTTCTTCTTTGCTACTCAAATTCGAGCCCTCTTAGCAGAGATCTTGCAAACAGGCGTGACTGGTAGGCTATAGCGTCCTGCATCAATAGCGTGGTCACGTTCTTTCACGTCTTCTCGGTATTCGAGGGCTTCGCTTATAAAATTTGCACAGCGCTTACTGGCATACTGTCTGGGCAATCCGTCGCCTGCAACGGCAAAACGGCTGTTGAGCTCACGGAGGCCATCTTCTCGTTTAATTGTGTAGGCAACTGCATTTACGCCTCTTATGTACGTACCATTGGGTTTGGTATAGCCACGGCGCAATTTCATAATCGACTGAGGAAACCGCCCATCACAAAAGAATGGTCCTCTACCCCAGGTGTCTTCTAACTCAACGCATGCTTCAAGCAACTCTTCATCAGTAGTCTCTGTCTTGTAGAATTCATCGACAAAGTAGCCTCTGCCGTCATGATCAAACGCATTAGCCATAATCGCCGAGGGAGCGCTCCAGCCAAAGTCCACACCATAGCGCATATACTCTATCAGCTCCCGATCGATCTCGCGCACATGCTTAGCAGAATCAAACGGCAAAGTCCCAGCTCCAACTGCAGCAAACTTGCCATAAATAAATCGATCAGCCAGCCCGCCGTGGTGAGTGCGCACGATCTCAGCAATGAAGCTCTTAGGCAGTGTGGGGTTTTGATAGATACTCCAGCGGTAGACATGCATCTCGGGGCTAGCTGTCTGAGGGTTTTCGATGACATTATAGAGCTGTGTTCCCGGAGAGTCCGGCGTTGTTGTAACCCAAACGCCTGGCTCAATAGGTACAGAACAGCGCCCGGACTTACGAAGCCTACGAACCACAGTCAACCAAGCAGTATCAAAATGCCGCACTAAACGAGCCTCATCAATATGCGCATAATCAACATTAGGACCCTCAGCCCGCTCAGGATCCTCCAGAGACACAAACCACCACTGAGACCCATTTATCCAATCTAACCGCAAATCATCCCTGCTAAAGTTTGCAACATAGGGGTTTTGGGTATATGGGAATCTACAGCCAAAAAAATCCTTCGACTCCAATGTGGGAAACAAAATACGCTTCATCATCGGATAACTGGGTTCGAAGATATAACCCACACTCCCCGGATACGCAAGAGCCCAATGTATGTCCTCGGCTAACCCGCATTTTGTTTTACCACTGCCCGTTCCACAGCTACAAGCCCGTTGAGCATAATAGTAGCGTCCACAGTGAAAAGACACCTGCGCGGCATGGGGAACATAGCAAAAACAATCAATGCCCTGTCTAAGATTCAGCTTTTCCACATTTTGCGGCATCGGCTGCTCTCCGCTCATCTTCTAATCTGCGCTGCTGTTTTTGGCGCTCCATCTCTTCGAGCAATATTTTCTTTATGTCAGAATCACGCTCATAGGGCAACGAATCAGGGCACTCCAAAATTGCAATAGGTCTCTTCTCAATGTAGCCCCGCTCCTGAGCCAAAATAATTTGCTCATGAGTAATTCTAAGAGCAGTATTTATCGCCCCAATTTTCACCAACTTGTTTTTTGCGTCGGCGCTGTTCTCTATGGCAGTTATCATAGTGATGGCTTCCCTATCGAGAAAATCCAAACGCGCCTGCATAAATGTGGCATAATCCTCCATGGCTTCTACAACTGGAATCCAATCTTTGCGCCGCTCATAGTCAGCATAAATTGTGACCTTGCTGACGCCAAAGTCGCGGCTGAGCTGATCAACAACGCTGGATATACTGTTGTTTAGGCCAAGCAGAGTCAACATGCGACGGCGCCGATTTAGCAATCTTTCCTTACTACGCTTCAAGGGTACCCCTTTTTTTTCTACAAATCTGTAGAATTATATGCTTTCACATATCAGGAGCTTTCTAAACCCGTCAACAGCATCTCGCGCGCTAGCAATAACTTATTGTCATTTTAGAAAACCACTTATCCTGCAAACATCCAAAGGAAGTTGGGCACAATCAACCGTAGGAAAAGATCTACTCCAAAAATAGTTCTTAGCGGTTGAAATTCATACATATGTAGGGTGGATATACAAATGCTTGGGAAAAAGTAATTGATTCGAGTTAACGGCTACTAAAATAAAATATATAAAATATATTAGGAATTCTTTATCTCAGGTTTTGCATCGTTGACAATTAACCATATCCCTACACCAACAAACAAAAAGGCAATAAGTCCACCATACAAGCTCATCATTGACAGCGTACTGAGTCCAGAACTATAGGGGTTTTTCAAGGCATTAATGATGACTGAAGATAGAACATAAACAAGAAACCCTCCCCCAATTGTGATGCTCAATATTCCAAATAAACCAATGTATTTCATAGTCATCTTAGATAAGTATGATTTACCTTGCTTAAATTATTTAGAGGTGTGGTACTCCTTGCCGTGGGTAAAGGTCATTACTTGTTTAGACTCTTATCATTGGAATAACATAGTTTCTTTTGCTGCCTATCCAGTCACCTACCCATCCGCCAACAATCCAACTTATAATGAGGTTTATTGTTACAACAAAATCATCACCAAAACTTCCGGTTGATCCAATTATTAGCGAACGAAGACCGCTAAACATTATCAACGAGGTTAAAAGAAACCAAAAAATGAACCCAATGCCAAAAGCTCCAATCGCGATGAAGAATACTCTATTGCCTGAAGTGGATGGTTTAACTCTAATGTAGAAGGCAAAACCTGTCGATAACAACAAAATGAAAATTACTGTGGCTGTTCTTTCAATCGGAATGTTTTGGAAATTGCCATAAAGAATAGCAATAATAATGGATGCTATGGTAAAAACTATCCAAGCCTTGAAGATCCTTTTATCTCTTAAGGCATGTTCTTCTGGAAAATCGGTCGTTAAACATCTATGGGCAAGTTTGCCTTTTTCTGAGAGCTGGTACTCTCCAATTCTATTCTTCTGTAAAAGGTCACCTAAAACTTTCAAGTGGTAGTTTAGAAGTCCCGTACTTAGAACTTCTGAGCCTTCCATCAAATCGCTATAGCTAAGGCTTTCTTTTTGGTTTAGCAACATTATGATTTTTTGGCGTGTTTCATCCTTTAGAATCTTATGAAGTGAAGCTATTCCTTTACTCATATGTGAGGAGTTGTTGTTTTGTTTATTTAGGGTTTATTGACTAATTTTTTAGTCAAGGTCTTGGTCGATGGGTTTCTGTCTATTTCGATGCTTGACTACTATAGCGATAAAGAACAATGAAGCAAACAAGGGCAAAATTGCTAACCATGAAAACTCTGGAACGGTTGGAGTTGTTGAAGGCGTTGATGTTGGGGTTGAGGATAAAGAAGCAGTTGGTGAGATGCTTGGTAAGTATGAGCTATATATCTCTGGTAAGGTTGAAGGCAATGGTGTTACTGCTTCGTTTAATGTTACTGTTTGTGTATTGCTCCATCCGCTTTCTTGTCCTGTAAAGATAGTGGGAGTAGTTGGATACCCAATGAGTGCTTCAACTTGAAAGTCTATTTGACCATCGGCAGGGAAACCGACAGAAAACTGTCTAATATCAAATTCTGAATTATAGGTTCCATTGGCTATGTAGATTGTTTGTGGTCCAGATGTGGGGTTAACATATCCAAAGTTTGGACCAAACAATTCAATCCAATTTTGGTTTTGGTCAAAATGTCCCTTATAGCGAATATTATAGTATATGTTGACATTATAGCTGTTGTCTCGAAATGTAGTTAATACTTGGTTTTGAATTGTGAACACTAAGGTTCTTTCTTCGTAGTGGGAGAAAGGTTGTGTTGTTTGTTGTCCATTATAGGGGTTGGTTGTTGAAAAGGCAGGAACATCGTAAGACGAATCATAAAGGGCTAAACTAAATTGGGGTATGGTTGGCTTAGGTATTTCAGTTTTAGTTATTATTTGGGTAGCAAATGCTGGTTGAACCATCAGTATACTTAGGATTGAGACTGTTATGATTAGAATAATGAATACTGCTAAACCTTTGTTTGCACTGTTCATGTATTCCATTAAGAAACTATAGGCAATAAAAGGTTATTCGTAAACGTTTCTTGACCGACCTTAGTCAAACTTTCTTGACATAAAAAAGATAAAGAGTGGATGCACTCAACCGTGGAAAAAGGTCATTGATAAAATTTCTAAGAAGGGGTCTTTTTTTTGGGAGTAAAAATAATAATTATCCAGCCTAAGATGGCAAACACAAATCCAAATGCTTCTATCAAGTTGTATAAAAGTGAATCAAACGGTACACCATTATTTTGAATAAGCAAATAAAATATCAATAACATACCAAGGAAGAAAAAACTGTAACCAACCAATCTCCTATCGGGTTTCATATATCATTTTTATGTTTTGACCTTGCTTAAAAAATTATGTCAGGAACTAAGAAGGGTCTGTTTTTGGTATCTACTTGATGCAAGAATAAACCCTATGCAAATAATGAAGTCTGATAACAAAGCTACTTGCTCAAACGTGTAAAATGAAATAAAGGAATTTTCTTCAAGTAGGAAAAGCGAAATATTTCCAACCACCATCAACAAAGCCGCAAAAATTGCCAATTTTGCAACATATTTTATGAATGGTCTCATTACTTGTTCAATATTTGATTAGTTTGACCTTGCTTAAAAGACTTACAGGTCTAAGATGGATTCAGATTTGTTTTAGGATTTTTTGAATTCCTTCTCAGCCACACACCACCTAACATTAAAGCTAAACCGCCAACGGACAAGTAAAAATTGACACCATAAAAAAGAACCTTATCCGGAACAAAAGTTTCCCCAACAATCGAAAAAACAAGGACAATTAATCCAATCACATAAACAGATAACCATTTAAATCTTGAAACAAGAAAACCAGCAAATCTAAGTTCGTTTTTCATTTTTTCCAATGGCTATTTGTTTTGAACTTGCTTAAATAATTATTCAGAAACTAAGAAGAGGTCTGTTTTGGTTTAGATTTTTTGCTTAAAACTATCATAACAACGCCAAGAATTTCTACGAGAATACCAATAAAATTAAGAAATCTCAGTTCCGAATTTAAAGGATAATAGACGCTAACCAAAATAACAATTATGCCAATAACAAAAACTATTCCGCCTACGATTCCTAAAGAATTCATAATTTCATCTCTCTTTAAAATACCATATTGTTTTGACCTTGCTTAAAAGATTTGAGAACCTGCTTTTGATGCTTCATAAGGTTAGATTTTAGGATCGATAGGGTACAACTTGCCGTTGGAAAAGGTCTCATACTAACCCTTACGTTTCTTGAGGTAGACCAACAACCCAGCTGCGACCATAGTAGTAATAGCAACAGAGTTGTCCACGAGGGAAAATCTAAAACGCTAGGTTGTTGATGCCAATGCATTAGTTATTTTTAATATTGAAAGGTTTAAGGGAATTCGAAGGTAAACAATGAACGGTCATCATTTATTATGATTTTTTCTTTTAGTCAATTTTCAGATTATTCTTAGTTTTCTTAAGAGTAGATAGAAGTTTTTATTAATGAAACGGTTATAATGTGAGATAAGAGGGGTAAAAGCGAACAGAAAAAGAGTGCTAATTTCAACTATTGTTCTCATGGTAATCTTGCCCCTTGTTATGGTTCTACCGTTTTTTGTCGGAACAGCAGTTGCACAAAATCAATCTAATTATTACGTCACAGTGAATCCAACAACGTCAAACTCCTCCTATTACACTCCTGTGGGAAGCAATTGGATTGGTTCGTTCCAAGCTCAATGGAGTTACGGAGATAACTCGGGTCAGCCAATCAGTAATGCAACGGTTACTGTGCAAGTTTCTGGTTCAAAAAGTGGAGCAATAACGACTCTACAACTTAATACTACTTCTGGGATTTTTTCGTTTAATTATTCTTCATCGACTGCTGAAATCATAACTTTTACTCCTACAAAATTAGTAACGCAAGATGACACCCAATGGAAACCTAATCTTGTCGATTCAGGAAACAATATCTATGGCTTACATTCTGAATCTGCAGTCGTCTGGTTTGATTCTTTTCATGTATCATTAGTAAGTTTTAACACAGATACAAAAGGATCCACTACGGTAACGGTAAACGTCACCTATTTGTTGCTTCCCGAAAAAGGGTTAACTTTGCCGGATTGGGCAACTTATTCGCATCAAACGTTCTTGCCCAAGATAGTTCACAACGCAACCGTAACCATTAATGGTGTAAACGCCAAAGAACTCTCAGCAGGAATATTTACTGCAAATGTGCCTATTTGGTTGCCGACATCATATATTCATGTTGGAGTCTCGCAAGAAGAATGGGTTACAACACAAAAAGGATTTAGTTTTACTCAGAGCGCAAACGAACCTTTTTGGGAATATATCGTATTGGGCGCATTGTTCGTCTTTGTTGGATCAACGCTTTTTGTCTGGTTCAGAAAATCAAATGACAATAGTTCGTCGAATACTGAGCGTAGGTATGCTGTTTTAGGTGGTGCACTTCTTATAATCACATCAATTGTAAGCTTGTATTGGGGGCTTGTTGGATTAGACAGCACCTTACATGGATTTGACTGGTCAATCTTAACCCTGATTTGCTTATTGACGTTTAGTTTTGGATTAACGGCTGGAGTATTGTCGATACTTAGAAGAAATCAAGCATTAGTTATTTTTGCAGAGTCTATAATAATAATTACAAATATGGTTGGAGTTAAATCGTCACTTGACATGTATCAATTATCAGCTCCATGGCTAATCATTATTGGCTCATTTGTTGTATCAGCCATAAGCGCTTATTTAGTATCAAATGCAGATGAAGCATTCACTAAAAAGAGTTAAACGACTGTTCAAGCAGATTTAGATTTTGCCCTCCAGGTAGGAGTTAAAAATAAGGTTTAGTGTTTGGGATTTTTCCTTCTGTTGTAGACCAGCAACCCTGCAGCTACAAAGTCAAAGCTTCTTGACTAAACTGCCTATTCTTGTTTCTTCCTTCGTTTGAGACTGTCTAATCCTCCTTTAACGAAAACAACAGAAACAAGAAGGATTAGCGACACAACAAAAGCAAAAACAGAAAGCCAAAAAATCATCGATATCTCATTCGTCCAACCTGATGCCTCTACAAACAAATTCCCTTCTTGATATCCGACTATGGGAGGAATAAAAAATGGAATTAATACAGCGGTTGTCGCAAATGAAATCATTACTATAATTAGTACTGCATAAATTTTTGTGAACGTTTTCATTTATTGCCCTCCACTTTTGTAACTACTAATTTGAGCAGATTTCATGCTGTAATAGTTATCAGTATTGTTTTGACCTTGCTTAAAAGATTAAGCATGACTAATAAGAGTCTATTTTGTTTCTTAACAAAAATAATGGGATGTTTGTTCATGTCATCCCACTCTTCTTTTAAGGTTTTATGTCCTCTATCAAAACCATTTCTTGTTTCACAGCCGTGGGTATCCCACTTAGAAATGATTGGTCCTCAATTGATGTCTTGAAAGAAATCGAACCTTGCGAATCATACTTAACCTGTCGTAATGACCCATATTCAAAGTAAATCTGGATGTCAAAGTTTTCAGCGACATTTGCTTCAAAGCCATTTCTCGAAACAGTATAGTGAGTATTAACGTTATCACTCTTAATGCCAACCTTGAAAACATTATAAGTACCTGCTGGAACTGTCAGGTTTTCAAACCCATAGAAAGTAATAACTAGTTCCCGCTAGCTTCAGCACTAGAAGATTCATATGGAATACGCCAACTGTCAGCTACTCTAGCTTGAGATTTCTCTGCCAAAAGCTCTAACACGTTAGGAACAAAAGCGTAACTTGGACCACTTGCATTAGCTGTATTATCTCCGATTTTGATATGCCAAGTAGAGTTACCAGTCTTGCTCAAAGTCTCAATAAATGAAGTTCTATTGGTTTGATTCAAATCCTGTATAGTATGATTTAAGGTGTAGCTTTGCCCGTCAAAGTCTGTGACGACTAATGTTTCTTTGGCAGAATCAACAGTTGGTAAAGTTGAATGAGATGAATTTTCTTCAGAAGTATTCATCGTTGTTTGTGTAATATCATAAACCATTTTTTCACCAACTTTAAAGTCAATATTGAGAGGAATTACTGCTCTTGCAGGAAATGGGAAACTTACTGCTGATATTAGAAGAACTGAAACAATCCCCATTATTACTGCTATTAATATTTTTGATTTTTGTTCGCTCATATTTTCACGCTTCAATTTTGTTGATTATTACAGGCAAGGTTAGCTACTTAATGCTATTATTTTGAACGGGTGTTCAAGAATCTAGAACATGAAAGCTCTTAAATCAAGCTTTTTAGCACTTAGGTGTTAAGAGGATGGTAATATTGGTTAATGAACAGGCGCAAGAGAAGCTTAAAGGAACCACATTAGATGTTTACCGTTTCATTATTAAGAACAATAAGGCAGTTGGTGCAAGAGAAGTTCAAAGAGCCCTAAATCTTAGCAGTCCATCGTTGGCAGTTTACCATCTCTCAAAGCTTGAGGAAATTGACCTTATTAAAAAAACAAATGGTGAATATACAATCACAAAAAACTTGCTAGAGGACTGTATTAGAGTTAGCCGTTTTCTAATACCAAGATTCCTATTTTACTCAATTTTCGCTTTTTTTGCTCTTGCAATAGAGTTGACATATTTTCAGCCAGCATTCTTAACTCAAGACTATGTGTTTTTTGTTGGCGTTACCCTTGTTTGTGCAGTGGCCTTCTGTTTTGAAACAGTTAAAACATGGAGAAAAGGCGGTTTATAAAAAACCCAACTAAGATAGACCTTATAATTAGCAGATTTAGTAAAGGTTTCTTGACCTCGTGAAATCGTAGGTGAATACACCCAACGTGGGAAAAGGTCTACCTAATTTCTTTTGCAGTTCTTCGGGGTTGGTCTTGGGCGCTAACCACCTTTGCCATCGAAATTTTGGGCGAAACAGAAAAAGCCTTGAATTCAGAAAGCTAAATAAACGAAGCAGGGAACTGTCCAGACTGCTAGCGTGCCACATTAATGAAACAAACGATCATCATCTCAGTTGCTATAACACTCATTGTAATAATCGGATTAGCCGCCGTTATCAATTACCCTTCTTTGAGCAAAAACAGCAATTCAAAACCGTTCTTTGTCGGCGTAACCTACGGCGGAAACAACATACAAAACGCCAAATCCCTAATTGACAAAGTCACAAATTATACAAACCTCTTCGTGCTGCAGTCAGGCCTTTTGAAGAATGATGCCTCTGCCGTTAACGAGATAGGCGATTATGCGGTATCTAAAGGATTACACTTTGCGGCTTACTTTGACGTATTAGGCAATGCCCAAAACGCGGAGTGGATAGGAACTGCTAAGCAACGATGGGGAGACATGTTTGTGGGTGTCTATTTGGGTGATGAACCTGGAGGCAAAATGCTTGATGGCTCCACTACTTTCATTCTCCAAGGAATAACAGTGAATAAATCGAATGATGGCATCGTAAGTTACGATGACGGCAATGGGTGTTTAACAGCATTTTTTCCAGACGGCAAAATTACAGTACAAAAAAGCAACGATACCTTCTCATCTGAGGTTGACCCTGACAATTCTTCTATAAAGATATCTAACACGTTGAGTAACACCAACATGACCACTTACGAGCCAAACGGCTCAGTAACTCTAAGAGAAACGCTCACAAGCACAATAAATAAAGTATTCACGGGCGGTTTACCTTATGGTCACTATGATGCGGGGAACTCTTACCAAGTATTGAGGGATCATTTCTATACAATGGACAATGGCTCAGAACGTATAGCTCAAGAAAAAACTTACCTGCAAATAAAGAACGACAACCCAATACCTGATAACAATGCTGCAGCAAATCTCTTTATAGCCAAAACCAAAGGACCCATTGATAACTTGAGAAATCAATGTAACTTAAGCAAAGGGGATTTTCCAATTTTTACTTCTGATTATGGTCTTTACTGGTGGGATTACAAGAGCGGATATGATATGGTTCTTGCACAGTTAGGCTGGAACAATTCGGTTTCCCAAGAAATCGCCTTAGCGCGTGGCGCAGCAAATCTGCAGGGAAAAAGCTGGGGAACTATCTTGACATGGAAATACACACAAGCCCCATATCTTGCAGATGGAAAAGAAGTTTTTAACCAAATGAAAACCTCATACGATAACGGAGCCCAATACGTCATATTATTCAACTATGCAGAAAACATGTCAGGACCATACGGAACCCTGCAGGAGGAACATTTCCAAGCATTAGAACGCTTCTGGAATGAAGTAGTGCAAAACAGTAGCGTTGTTCATGGAGGAATTAAAGCGAAAGCCGTTCTGGTGTTACCTAAAGACTATGGTTGGGGCATGCGAAACCCACAGGATTCGATTTGGGGTTTGTGGAAGGCAGATAGTAGCTCACAGCAGCTCTGGAACCAGGTGCAAAATAAAATCGCAGAGTATGGTTCAAAACTTGATGTAGTTTATGACGATTCGTCCTATCCTGTCGTAGGAAGATATAGTCAAGTATTTTATTGGAACCAAACTAGCTAATCGATTTGGTGCTCCTTGAGACTGCATAGTTCTCATAACGAAGTTAGCTTTGAATCCTAAATAATATTTTATCCTATTTTTGATATTATCGTGTTTAAGCTCTCAAACTATTAGTGCTAAAACTTTGAATTCTGTTTTCGTAAATAATGCCCAGCAAGAATATGCTTTCTAATTTCGAATGGTGGGTACACTCAACCATGGGAAAAGGTCTACTCCAAAATAGTTCTTAGTGGTTGAAATTCATACATATGCTGGGTGGATATACACATGCTTGGGAAAAAGTAATTGATTCGAGTTAACAGCTACTAAAATAAGATATATTAGGAACTCTTTATCTCAGGTTTTGCATCGTTGACAATTAACCATATCCCTACACCAACAAACAAAAAGGCAATAAGGCCGCCATACACGCTCATCATTAACAGCGTACTAAGTCCCGAACTATCATGGGGGTTTTTCAAGGCATTAATGATGACTGAAGATAGAACATAAACAAGAAACCCTCCCCCAATTGTGATGCTCAATATTCCAAATAAACCAATGTATTTCATAGTCATCTTAGATAAATATGACTTAGCTTGCTTAAATTATTTAGCGATATAGGTGTAAGTACTCCTTGCCGTGGGAAAAGGTCATTTATCTAGTTAACAGTCTTCCGATGTCTAAGGATCAAGGCAATAGAGAGTATACCAACAAGCATAGGCATGATTGCTAACCAAGATAACTCTGGAACGGTAGGAGTTGGCGTTGTATTCGAAGTGGATGACCAAACTAAAGTAACATTTGAATTGCTGAGGTCAGGTTCTTGACTCTGGTAGTCAGGGTTAACAATTATGCTTACTGAAACGGTCTGATTGGGGTCAATGTTGATAATTGATAGCTTTCACCTGTATTGTAAGTTCCCGATTGCACGGGTACAGTAACTTCTATCACGGTAGTATAATGACTCAATACTAAAGCCGTAGAGGATACTTTCAATCCTACGTTGTAAGCGGTATCTTGACCATGATTAGTTACTGTTCCCTTTATTGAAAGGTAATCGCCTTGAGGATATGTGGTATCATTGAAGTTTTTGATTGGCATAACGGTGACATCTGAAGTTATTGACTGAGCATTTGCAGGTTTAACCGTTAATAGACTTAGACTTGAGATAATTATGATTAGAATAGTGAATACTGCTAAACTCTTGCTTGCACTTTTCATTTATTCCATTAAGAAACTATAGGCAATAAAAGGTTATTCGTAAACGTTTCTTAACTAAATCCAGTCAAAATTTCTTGACTAAACAAATAGAGGGCTGGTACACCCAACCGATAAATGGTCTATGATAAAATTTCTAAGAAGTGATCTTTTTTGCTTCATAAATTTTGAAGCATCCAATTATGAACATTGCAAGAGGAATGAATAGTGTTCCATATCCAAATAGGTAAATGGGATTATTTTGGGTATCAAATCCGTAAGTAACCCAAACCCCGACTAAGAAAAACAAGGTAAAAATAGGAAAAGCGGCTGCGACAAGAATTAAACCCTTGAAGAATTTTCTTCTATTCAAGTGAGAATTTGATTTTTGAAGGAATATACCAGTTAATCCAACTATGCTTCCAACAATTATTAAACCAATAACTGTAATGGATAAGCCGGTAATAACAAAATTGACGGATAAATTATCCATGAACATAATCTGATAATATTGAGGATAAGGAGGAATTTTAACTAAAATCACCATTAAGATTATGCCAATAACAATAGCAGAAATTCCAGCAATCGTTAATCTTTTGTCCATAATTACGAGTATCAGTAAGTTTACTTTTAAGGTTATTTCTAAAATAAAGAGGACGATGGTGTTCTAAGAAGGGGTCTGTTTCATTCGATTTATCTTTCCTTGCATCACCAATACCGTGCCTAAGAGAACTAATAACAATGCTGAAATACCTACGTAAAACGGTATAGTGGACGGATTTTCATAGGGCTTGTATACATAAGAAGTCAGGTATAGACCATAACCAGCTGTTGTTAAACCGATCGAAAATAGACTGTAACCCCAAAACAGAAAGCGGTTTGACTTTTCAACCTTCTTTAATATGTACCAAAGAAGACCGATCTTCAACTGCATCGCCACTTTTCTTATTGTATTGACCTTGCTTAAAAGATTTTAGAAGGTTAGATAGGTAGGGTGCACTCAACCGTGGAAAAAGGTCTTATGATTCTATCGTTTCACTGACTTGGTTACTAAATGTTAGGTTTTCCCAAGTATTCCAGCGATACTGTGAGTCGGTTTTCAGCTCCGTGACTATAAGGACCTTTCATCGTCTTTTGGAAGCTAGAGTTATTGATCTTGCCGCCTCTACCTGCTCTGTTAAGCTTCCAGCCCTTTAGCCCCGTGCGAATCAGCTGCGGATTGCTCGTGATAATTACAAAAGGTGCATTGTCCATTTTCTTGTAATGCTCTGCAGCCCAGCTAAGCAGTTTGCGGCCAATTCCAATTCCTTGATAGTCAGGCAACACCACTAGGCGGCTAACGCGGTTAAAACGGGTTCCAAACTTGATGGGCTGAACAGCAATAAACGCAACTGGGTTACCTTTGAGAAAAGCTGCATAACAACGGCAGAATGGAGCAATCACTGTGTTTAGATAATGATATTCCCTAAACAGTGTCCAGAGGTTGAGAGGAACTTGGTGAATTTCGAGCTCAATTGTTGGGTGGATTCTTTTTTTTTATCAAAACTCATATCGTCAGTGCAGAGCACCCAATCTGGTTCTAACCAGTCAATTACGTCACGGTGGCAGGTTACTGCTATAAACTGCTTGCAGCTTTTGCGCACAGATTTTGCGATAGCCATGCAGGCAATGTGTGCAATCTCCCTGTCAATGACACTGGTAAATTCATCAAACACTACCCGCTTTCCTGACAACAAGAGAGCACGTGCAACATCAACCCTCATCTTTTCTCCCTGACTAAGATTTGCATAACACTTTAGCCAATCCGGAGGGGACGCAAAACCTACACTGCATAGTGCTTGGGTAATATCGGCAACTGTGAGGTTATCTGGGAAATCATCCAGGACAGTCTCAGATCCATACGTGAAACTGTTAATGTACTCACCGGGGAAAAGTTGCTTTGCAATGGTTGTTTTTCCAGTGCCGCTTCGCCCCGTGATAACTCCGATCTTCCAGTCAAGATCTTCGATAGGTAGTTTGCCGATAAAGTGTTTATCCATCTTCTCAGCGGTAATGGTGAAGCTGCTTGCGACGCTTTGGCTGCGAAAACTTGCGGGCTTAGGCCACTCTTTTACAATGTTAAAATCCGTGCGTCATACCCCTGAGCTTTTAATTCGTCAAATACCCGTTTTTGTTCGGGCTCGTCTTTGCATGCGACGATAACTTCAAAGGTGCTATCAAGGATGGCGCCAGTGGAGCTCTCAGCTGCATCAAGGATTTTGTCATATCGCTCCAGCGTACCGTTTGAGATGTTAAGCAGTGCTTTTAGGTCGTCAGCTCTGTTTGCTTCTGTTATACGTTTGAATTCCTCTGCGTCGAGTAGTTTATCATGGGTGCCTTTGAGCTTGTTTAAGACTTGTCTTAGAAGACGTCGGTCGATATCCTCTACCTTTAGTCGCAAAACGGGACCAAAAAACACTTCGTGGCTAATGCAAGTGTCAACTCGTTGTTCTCCATCTGCAAATAAGCCTTCTTTGTTGGCAACTATAGGGTAAACCCACCCGAATTTAGTTAAGCTATGCCAAGTTGCCTGCTTTTGCTTTTCAGTCATTTTATTAGGGTTCTGGCCATCACGGCTAAGTTCACGGAGATCCTCAAGCATGCCCTCGTACTCCGGAGGCACAAAAACAGAAGTCTCGATCTCTTGCTCATTTTTGAGCTTATACTTATACGTCAAATTAGGTACCTTCGGGATTGTCTCAGCGTTAAGAGGTTAAAAATTTTCACATATCAACTTCCACGAAACCAGGCGGCAAGCGAAGTTAGAAGCATCGCAACTGTTGCACCAATGGCAGCCAAACCCTTTATAACACGTGACTTTTCTTTTCGTTTTTGCTCCTCGAGTTCCTGTTGAGCTTTCTGCCCAGCAATAAACAAATCAAGTTTAGAATCAATGTCAGCGACTTTCTTAACCAAACCACTGCTCATATCACTGCCGATTAAAGCAGAATGCATCTCTTGAGTCTCTTTGCTGATGTGGTTGATTTTTTCTTCCATGCCGCTATGCTGGGGACAAGTAGCCATTTGAAGTTCACCGAACGTATGTTTTTTCTTATTAAGTGATGCAGATTTAAGCCTTGCTTTGCACTACTCAAACGTGACCTTTCGCTACCCGGCGCCGATGTGACCAAATAAGAGGTAACGGAACCTTCAAAACCTCGCCACTTCTAACCCAGCGCTTCGCAGTCGTGCCAACCCTAAACTGACGCTGCCCCTTCGAATAGTTGCTCGTATGCAAGAAAGTTGTTTTCGCCCGAACCTCAACTAATCCATCCTTCACATCAGAAACCACTTCAACGGCGTAGATGCCCTTAAGATAGAACTCTTGCTGGGAATCAACTTTAGAAGTCATTGCCAAGCTTCCTCTTCAGGCGTAACAGTTACTTTCGCTTCCGCCTCAGTCTTCTCGCTGCTCTCTCCCCAAGCGCCAATGGCGAAACTCGAAAGTGCCCAACGCCAACCCCGCGACTCAAACAACGGCTCGTCAAGCCACTCCCGAAACAGCTTTATTCATGCGCTGAATTCTACGGCCAACTTGGAAGCGGGTAACCTTGAAACTCTCAAGCTTCTGGGCGATAACCCGAGGATACAAACCTAAATCGCCAGTTTCAAAGACTAACCGCATAATTTCTCTGTCGACCTCATCGGCGCAAACGTCCTCAATGTCTGAGCGTACAAAGTCAAAGTCTCGTTTACGGAACCTTTCAATTCTACTAACTCTTCGGTCGAGAGAATCCATTTTGCCGTTTAAACGGATAAGAAGCTCCTGAATATACTTCAGACGCCCAACTTTTTCGCTCTCAGAACGCTTTTTTCTGATGCTCTGAGCAGGTTTTTCACTTGCTTCCATCACAGAATGCACACTCCAATGTTTCGTTAACATCCACGAATAGCCAAACTAACCGTCTGTAGCCTACATCAGCAACGATCAAAACGCCCCTTCCTAAAGCATGGGAAAAGTCCATGCAAAAACAGCCCAAAAAGCGACCTCTAAGAGTTCTGAGCGGCTTTTTACTGCCAAAAAAGCCCTTAACACTCAAATCTGCATTGCCTCCCAGCATTTTTCGTGATATGCTTTCCGAGACTGTTTCCCTTTCCGAATTCTCTCTTCTTCCACAAAGGCTCTGCCGCATCGAGCACAAACCTTGAATCGGGGATGCCTACAAAACCGCTCTCTGAAAACTCTGCTATCCGTCAACCGGAAGCCTCCTTAAGGCATTGCTCAAGAGGATGATCGCAGATACTGCAACTGCGCAGCTCTAAGCAAACTCTCGCGTAATGCTCGCATTTACTCCTAAGTTTCCACGGGCAACGGCGGCAAGGACAAGGCGCTAACTCAAATCTGCAAAGTCAAGTCACATACTCCCCAAGCCGTCTTTGTCCCTCAGCAAACCGTTTCGGGTCACTCTCAAAATCGCCAAGTTTACCAATCGCTTCATGAAGCACCCTAGCCTCAGTTGAAAAATTCTTTGCAGCTTCAGTAAACTCCTTGAGTAAACCCTCCAAATTCTCAACAGCCCTGCCACCGCTCGTCTTTCCAAGAGTCTGATACATAGCCTCCAAAAGCCTAAACTGCTCTAACTGCAACTTATTGCTAAATTTCTGAGTTTCAGAAAGCCGCTTAACTTCCTGCTGCAACTCAAAGAATTCCTGCCCTTTGCCAATGTCTTCCATTTGTCGATGAATTTCAGACTCAAACTTGTTCATCGTCATAGGCAAAACGATCTTCCGTTCTCGCCGAATTACATCCTCTTCCTTCTGATAAGTCCGATCAATAATCCCGTAGAGTTCCATCTTGGTTACACATTGAAAACCATCGATGCGAGCGCCATGGTAATCTTTGTTAAACTCCACCGTCTGCAAAACAACATCCTGCAAACAATACCCCAAACGCCCCTCAACAATTTCGAACCACCTATTAAGCGCCAAAAGACAAGCATCATGCGACATGCCCCCGACGTCACAAGCAATGTAACCCGTAACCTGCTTGCGCTCTTTACCAAAACAAACATGAATCTTCACCCCACCCACAAACTCATCATTTTCCCAATGCTTAAGATTCTGACAAACCTTAGCCAGCAACGTCACATTATGCACGCAAAGCGGAACGAACCGCACCCCGTGGGTGATTTTGTTGCAGTACGTTCCCTCATAGGGCTGCACGATCAAGCCTTTGTTGAGAAGGTTCCGACAAGCTACGCGAACGGTAGTATATTGACCGGGCTTAATTTGCTTGGGTTTCTTGGTTTTATGGATAATTCGGGCAATTTCACAGGGTTTTAATTCGACTTCTGAAGCATCGATAACTTGGTAAACTCTACGCTCTATCCCCCAAAGCTTGTCAGCTCGTTGGTAAACTGTTTAAACAGGTGTTAGGTATGTTGCCCGAGGAATTATCAGATGCAACAACCAAAAATTAAGCGCCTCCCTTTTTTGCACTTGCTTTTTCCAATCGCGGATGGGCCTTGATTGAAATTCCAAAGGAAAACTTGGCACTCCTCACCTAGGAAATGCAGCTTAGTGAAGGGCTTGTCTTTTTTGTCAGTAATCCATTTGGCTAAGTCTGCAAAGCGTTGCCTGCCCTGATTATCTTTCTCATAGGCCTTCAGGTACTTCAGGTTGGCAGTGCCATTCTCGAAGACTTTAACCCAGACTAAACCATCCTCTTCGAAACCTTCCCGAGGGTTAGTATCCCGCTGCACCTTCGGCAGCTGAGACGCCGCAGTAGGCGGCTTAGGCTGTGGCGCCGATACAGAAAACATGGAGAGCTGAGCAGACAAGTCTCCAAGAGCCAAAGGCAAATCAGTGGCTAATTTGTCAAGCAAACGTGAAATATCAGCCATCGATTCCATCTTCAAAACACTAAAACACAACCGCATGTGCTCAGCACTGCAGGAATCGGCATCAGAGCAACTTATGCAAACTTTGGCTTTGAAAGTGGCTATTGGGCTAGACTGCTTAAGCGTTTTTTCAGTTGTTTCTTTGTTACGTTTTTCGGTTGCTTCATTCGCAAGTTCTGTAGGCAACTTTTGCTTTTCAGGTGTTGGTGCCGGCGTGGGTTCGGCAGTTTTGATGTCAACAGGTTTAGGCGCCTCTATGGGATGCGGTTGGTTTGGCTTCGGGTTTAGGATCTTCCTTTGACTGCTCGGTCACTGGCTGCTGAGACTTGGGTTTGGGAATTAAATAAAACGATTTGTCTTTTCCCCGACTTACAAAAGCCCCACTATACCTGCGCACCGTATTATCTAGCAAGTGCATATCAGGCGTTCCATGCAAAGACTTTGGATAAGTTAAAACCAAGGCATCGCCGCCTTCATGCAAATTAAAAGAAATGCCCATGGCTACCTCTTCAGGCAAATCATGCAGAATCTTATCGGCTACCTCTTGCAGGGCAGGATCAACCTTTTGCTTAAGCTCACTCATCGAATAACCTCCCTATTTTTGGGCTCGACATAAACCAGCCCAAGAGCCTTGAAAATTTCCTCTTCTGTACGGCTAGCGATAACTTCAGCCCGAGGATTATGAGCGCCATCAACCCAATGTCTAACCACACCATCCGATGCACTGAGCATCAAACCCTTCGAACGCGCCAACTTGCAAAGTTTTATGTTATGCTCTTTGCTGCCAGTACGCATAAGCAAAATAACACCCCATGTCTCTGGGCGAGCTCTGTAAATGTCAACTTTGAAGCCGTCGGCAAAGGTGTAGCGAAACAACTCCTGGCCTGCCGCCACAACTTTCAAACCCAGCTTTTGGAGGTCCTTCGGAATAAACCAGGCCCAAACCGTATTCTCAGGGAAAGAAACAGGCCCACCTAAAGGACTCATCATAGCCATACTTTTCGGTATAGCTACAATGTCTATGTCGTTAACCTGAGCCTTTTGCCGGCGAATACTCCCGGCAATCATAAGCCCACTACAGAACGGATGAAGAGCAATCAACACATTGTTTGCCAAAACAGTTGCTTTAAGACGCTCCATCCTAAGAGACCTCCAACCTTTTTCTCCACCGCTCAGAAGCGCTATTTCTAGCTTCAGCCAAACAATCATCACATAGAAAATACCCCCGATGACCATGCACATTATCCAAGTATAAGCCGTGTTTAGGACATTTTACCACGTAGACTGCAACAGGAGAACTATAGCCCTCTGGCTTCTGGAACCTCAAGAAACAACTCCCAGTTAGGGCAACTCGAAGCCGCTGCCGTCTAGTCAACTTTGGAACTTCACCGAAAATCAAGATGCAGCCACCTCTTTTCGCTCGCAAAGCGGACACTCAACTAACCGAGCGATAATTCGCACTCCATTTGACGAAATAACGAGCCACTTACTGCCGCAGCCCTGGCACTCGATAGTTTGTTCTCCCGAATTTTCTGTCATACAGAATTCTCCTGTTTTATGACTGTGATTCGCTTCTCAACGGAAGCAATGGTGTCATGCTGAGCTCCGCCATGACTAATCAGGCAGATCTCCCGGATGTCAAAACCTCTTTTGCCACTCATCACGCGGCTATGATAACCAAAAGTGATAACCAACCCGTTTGGCGTCAAAATATCTGGGATAACATCGAGGATCTGCTTGAAACGACTATTCTTATGCCCGTTGTACAGCTCCATACTTTTGCGGTAACTGTAAGGTCCATCAATCAAAACAACTTCGAACAACTCGCCCTTTTCACGGAACATTTTAGCGCACTCCAGAGCATCCATCTGGAAAAGTGTGCCCGGCATAGCTGGATCAATGTCGTTGGCGACTTCTATGCAGCCTTTCAATCGGGTAGGACCTGCAAAAAGGTTAAGCACATGCTTGCCCTGGCAATGTTGCTCAACCCACGCCCGAGTTTTAGGCGCCTTGAACGTGTAACGGTTAAGCGGCTGCCGAAGATAAGTAAAAATAATGCTCAAGAAATAGCCCTCCTAAAGCTTAGGGCATCCGCTGAAAATGAAAAAAGATTGAAAGATATTGGGAAAAAAAGTCTAGTACTTACTCCCTTATAATTTGGCGGGTCCGGAGGGATTTGAACCCTCGATCTTCGGCTCCGAAGGCCGACACCTTAATCCGTGCTAGGCTACGAACCCAAACTAAACTGAACCTAACAACTCAATAATGGAGTTGCATTAAAAGATTTACGGCAATGCTTATAAAACTACACAATATTAGATTTGTGTCACGTCAAAAATGGGGGCCGGTAGCTCAGCTTGGCTGGAGCGTTCGACTGATAATCGAAAGGTCGGCAGTTCAAATCCGCCTCGGCCCACCATCAACCCATTAATCTCTTAAGTTAAAAAAACCATTTAGGCGAGAGCATTATTAGACTAATGAACAGTTCTTAAGCGGCAAATCTTCAATGCAGCTCAAACAATCATTGGCTTGACTTTTAAGAAACTATGTGGGGTACCTCTCTTCTTTCGGACGCTTAATTAAATCCCTTTAAGTATTATTCATTTAGGTGTTTAATTTGACTGAGAAAAAAAGTAAACCTCAAGACAGCCATAATGCATGTGTTATAGCTGTTGCCGAAGAATTGAAACGGGATAATTGGCTAGTAAAAGCTAATGCAGAGGGTTACGAGAAACCATCTGAAATCGCGAAAGGCTACATCCCTGATATTCAAGCAGAAAAGAAAGGCTGCATAACCCGAATCTGCGAAATAGCAACTCCTGAAATGTTTGAAGGCAACATCCAAAGGTATGGTGAATTCAAGAATTATTGCAACGAATACGACTTCCACATGTATGTGGTCGATAAAGATGGGACACGAAGGCAGATCGATCCACAAACTTTCGGAAAAAAATAGAACTTTATGTTAATCTTAAATTAGTTGTGCTTTTCTTTTTTAAAAAATTTCTGCCTTTTCCTTTATAGTTCAACACTTCCCACAACTAAATGGGCAAGCAGATCTGGTTGAAATTGAGTGCGTATGATATTTTGTAATTTTTGGCTAAATTGTTTTATTTTTATTCTCTCGTGATAACAGTCTTAAGTCGAAAGGCTTAATAGTCAAAATGTTTCCATCTCCATTTGAAAGGACGATACAACTTGGCACTTTCCAGAATGGAGATGTACCTCGCCGTAATTAAGGTCTTAGAGACCATGGACTCAATGACGCGCCAACAAATAATACGCAAAGCGGACCTTGATTTGGTTTCTTCAAAAGAAAGTTTTGATTTTCTGGTCAAATTTGACCTAATTAGAGAAGAAACTTTGGGATCTAAAAAAGTGTATACCCTAACGGATAAAGGGCAAAGAGTAGGTAAGTATTTTGGGTTAAACGACGAAGATGCAATATTTGATGGGACAGGCATATTTCGGATTGACTAATTACCTCAACTTAGGAGACTGTTAAAAATTAGCCGTTTTTCATAACAGGGATTGTCTGGTTTGGGTTGGTTTTCTATATACTCATTTCTTTTTGAATTATTCTTTTTTGGGTTTTTCTTGGGTTTCATACTCATCTTTTGTCGCTTGCTCTATTCTCTCTCCAGCTTTCTCTAAGGGTTGAACTATTTTTTCTATGGAAGGCGAGAAATGTTGTCGTGAATGTTCACCGACTTTTGTGGCGTAAATTTTAGAGACTTCTGCGCCGAAAAGAACGATTTGGTTTAATACAAAAATCCAAAGCAGAATAATCAGTAGCGAACCTGCCGCTCCGATGACCGTGGTGACGGTAAAGGTTTGAATGTAAGTACCAAAAATATAATTCGTTACAGTAAATGCAATGCCAGTCACTACGGATGCGACGATTACGTCTTGCCAGTGTACTCTTGCTTGGGGTATCAGTTTGTAGATTAATGCGAAAAGCAATGTTGAAACGCCAAAAGATAACATAACTTGAGCAAATGCAATTACAACTACAGTCAGAGTGTCATTTATTGAATAAAATCTTATCAAACTAAACAAGCTACGGACAATTACCGTCCAAGCAATCACAATCAATCCAAGCACAGAAACAAGAACAAACGGTCCAATTGTCTGCCTAATTCTTTTCCACAAAGGTCGCCCTTTAGGCACCCTAACCTCCCAAATAACATCCATTGTGTCACGCAAAACAGAAAAAGCACCGATTGCACCGCCAACGGAAAAACCCACCACAACAATTGCAGTCCAAACAGATGTAAATGGTGAACCTGAGCTTGAAAGCACTTGCTTAAACAAATCAGATACAGCAGGTCCTGCAACTTCGGATATTTGTTGAATAACTATTTGGATAGCTTGGGTCTGACCGAAAAACTGAGCAAAAATAGATACCACAATAAGCAAAAGGGTAGGCAGGGGCAGAATTATGAAAAAAGTCAGGGCTGCCGCTCTGAGTGTGGCGTTATCGTCTCGCCAGTCCTGAAAGGAAGTTTTAAAAATTTTGTACAGTTCATTTCGATTCATAGTCTGGGACCAATTTAGTTAAGAAGGGATGGTGCGGTTCAAATTCTCAATCTTTAAGTTGGGTTATATATTTTTGTGGGAGTAAACAAGCAATCACAAGCCCGGACAAATGTTTGGGTGCGGAATATTTCAGAATCGGTGATTTCTTGGTGGTTTTAACAACTCTCTAATTGTTTCGACAATAATTATGTGATTGACAAAGGCGCCATTTAATAAGCAGTTTTGCAGGAAAAGCGACGTTAGATTGAAAAAAAAAGTCGATGATATTTTAGATCTGCTAAAAGTATCTTACTGCTCATTCAAGAACGCGCTTGAAAAAATATAGTCTGACATTGAAATTTATTGTCACGAACGGTTTATATCAAACTATTCTTTTAGATTATTGTTGATTATTAGGAGAAATTAAACGTGAGCGCTGAACCTTTTCATATAACCGACTCAAATTTTGAGGAAACCGTCAAGAAAAACAAGCTGGTCTTTGTGGATTTCTGGGCTAACTGGTGCGGTCCCTGCAGAGCCTTAGCTCCAACTATTGTGGAACTCGCCAAAGAATACAGCGGCAAATTCTTAATCGGCAAACTCGATGTTGACGAGAACCCAGCAACAGCAGAAAAATTTCAAGTCTTCAGTATACCGACCATGATAGTTTTCAAAGACGGAAAAGAAGCAGAAAGACTTGTGGGTTTATGTCCCAAAAACAAAATAGTTGACACCCTAATGAAACATTCAATGTAGTTAGGTGCCGCTTTTTATTTTTTCATACATTTTCTCAAAAGTCCAGCGGATGCTTGACTTGAGTTCTTTGAGACGTTCGTCATCGGCATTTTTTATAATTATTTCTCGGATTAAGTCGCCTTCTCGAACGATGTTATAGGAGAACATTTTGTCGGTCTGTAGCTGTCCTAGCCTGACGAGTTCTTTGTCTTTTTCCTGCATTTTTGCAAAAACTTTCTCAACGAGAAAATTTCCAAAAGGCGGTGTGTTGACGCTAAAATTTTTGCTTTCGTCAGGCAACACGTGTATTGTTTGTTTATCAAAGTACATTAATGCTAAGGGTTCGTCAGCCATAGTTTTTAGAGGTATGACACTTTCGGGCTCCGTGTGCTGCTGCGTTAACGGTGCTTTTGGCGCCTCAGATTCATGTGTTGGCAAAACCACTTCTTTGAGCACTGGCACTGGAACTGTAGGAACCTCTTTTATGTCTCCGCGTTTGAATCCTTTCTCAAGCAGAATCTGGTTAACAATGTCGAGGGTTGCTTGGACCTCGTTTGTTTCAATAGTTAATTTTTCCAGTTGCTCTTCAAGTCGTTTCTTGAAGGCTATCATCGTTTTCATTTTTTCTGGGTCTTGCGACAAGCCAATCAGCACTCGCAATTACTTAGGCACAAGAGACTTATCAGTTTTAGCTTTTCTGCGTTCCAGCGTTGGAACAGCGTGTTCCTTCAATAGAACTAAAAGGAACACTCTACAATAGTTCTTTGGGCGACCAAGGTAATGTCCAAAAACTCAAAGAAAATTATTGGTGTTTTCGCTGTTCTGCTGTTAGTTTTAGTTGCCTTTGCCATTGTGGATTTTTATCCTAAAACCAAACCCTCAGTGTTTACGCCCTTAGACTATACCTTAAGCGTTTACCCATCCAACTCCACAGTTTTGCAAGCAAACAATTGCACCACAAACATTAACGTGACCTATACCGATGGTTCTCCTGAACTTGTTATTTTAACGGCATCTGGTGGACCAAACGGCACAGAATTTGTTTTCTCCAAACAAACAGGAACACCCACCACAAACAACACATTTACCAGCAACCTAACAATCAATGTTCCAGCCGATGCGACCTCAAACATTTACACAATCACCATTACCTCCACCTCAGCAAATGGCAATTCCAAGTCCAAATCATACGATTTAACTGTCTTGAACGCTGAAGTTCAAGTTTCAGGCACAGTCACAGCAAATTCATATAACGATATTTTTCCAACCGAAATAAAATTTGTAAACACAGCCGACAATTCAACATACTCAACACCGGTAAAAACCACTTCAGGCTCACCGAGCTCAGGAGGGCTAATTCAATCAGGGAAATATTCTATTTCTCTCCCAAACCAACAGATCTTCCGCGTAATCTGCACCTGGGCAACTTTCGAAGTGGTCTCACCGCCTTCCTCCGGAATGGGAATGAGCACCTTTGAGGGACCCTCGTTAACTATTAATTGCGGAATAGGCGTGAATTCAATTAATGCTGACTATTCAGATTAGCACATCATAGTCCAATCTTTATCGCTATGCAGTGGGGTTTTCGCCGATTTTTTTCAGTTGGGCACGATACATCTCAACGATTTCTTTAGAGGTAGTTGCATCTTCGGGAGCTTTCTCAGTGCGGTATTTGCCTGTAAAACGAGGAAAACGAATTGCTAAGCCTGCACCTTTGCGGATGGAGTCCATTGCGGCCATGTGAATGGGGCTCAAAGTGACTTCTGCTCCAAGAATCTCCAAAACCACCGCGGGCTCAAACCATACATCTGCCTCCATCGTTGATTGGACGCGACTGTTTTTACGGGGAACCACATGTTTTTGGAGCATTTCATGAAGCATTGCCAAGTCTTTGTCAGTGAAACCGGTGCCACATTTGGTAACTGTTTCAAACGTGTCTGTTTTGTCATTGTATGTAGCTAAGAGCAAAGCACCATAAGCTCCAACACGTTTGCCTCTGCCATGAAAAGCGCCAACCACCACCAAATCTACTGTGTCAGTCATTTCACTTCGATAGTCGCGCTTCAACTTTATCCATAGCCAACCACGACTTCCTGCCTGATAGACTGAGTCTTTGGCAACGGATTTGCACATTAAGCCCTCACAGCCTTCCGCTATAGCTTGTTCAAAGAAATATTCCAGCTCTTTGGGGCTGTTGACGAGTTCTTGTGTAGCTGGTTTAATGCGGTCGGTTTGTTTGATGATTTTTTCGAGGATTTTGCGTCTGTGCGGGAATGGTTCTTCGGTTAGGTCTTTGCCGTCAACGTAGAGGGCGTCAAAGGCGAATAGCGAAATCGGGTAATCTTGTATGGCTGCTTCGATGCCATATTTGCGTCTGCGGTGCATGAGTTCTTGAAATGGGCGCATGTCACCCGTTTCTAGATCCATTGCTACACATTCGGCTTCGAAGATGGCTTCTTTTGCAGCGATTTTTTCTTTGATTAAATCTACGGCGTCGGGGTATTGGTCAGAAATGTTCTCCATACGCCTCGAAAATAAAATTACCTTGTCGTCTTTCTTGTGTGCTTGGATTCGTTCCCCGTCGTACTTGTATTCGGCAACGCATTTGCCGCTAAACTTTTCTAAAATTTCCTCTGGGGCACCAAGGCGTTCAGCCAACATGGGTCTTATGGGTTCAAAAACAACGACTTGGAACTTTTGGATGCCTTCTATGCCTTTTTCGGCAACGATGTTTGCTACTCTGCCAAGGTCCGAAGATATGTTGTAGGCGCGTTCGATGAGTTCCCGGGCTTCTTTTCCTCCGCCGTAGGCAATTGCCAACGAGTCAAGCACCGTCATATCAGCGATGCCTAAACGCAGGTTGCCCGTTACGGTGCGGATTATCCATTTTGCCTCTTTGGGCGAAGCGTCAGTTAAGAGTCCACAGAGCAAGGCCATTTTGGTGTCTACGGCGCCTGAGCCTGAGGTTTTTGCAAGTTTATCAAGCGTCTCATAAACGCGTTCAGCAGTTAGTTTTTTAGTGAAGAAAGTGGATTGTTTGCGTTTTTCTAATTGTTTTTGTGATGTTTCTCCGATGTCACCACTTTTCTGAAGTTCCGTTTGGATTACGCTTTCACTTTGCCCCGCTGCTCGTGAGAGGGCTTTTATGGCAAGTTTTTCGGCAACACCCATCTCTACGCCCATAAAGTCGGGGTATAATTTGCCCTGCGTCAAATAAACAACTTTAGCAATAACTTCTTTCGGGGTTTTCTTAAGTAGTTCAACCAGCAAATCAGTCATTTCTAAGCGTTTGGTTGTTGCTTCTATTTTTTCATAAGCATCGGCGATTATGGCGTAATCCATGTTTTATCGCTCAAATAAATACTGCTTTGCTGAACTTTTAAACTTACCACAAAATATTTAGGAGGATTTGAATAACCAAGCCAGCGCTAATGTAATCCATAAATGCTTGCGTAGTTTATTTTTTCAGAACCGGCCATACCAAATGTTTGCCTAAGCAATAGCTGATACAACAAAGTTCCTCTTCCGGAAGAGGAATAACCTTTGATAAAAATGGATGAAAAAAATAAAAGAAAATGGAAAAAAAATTTGCTTAAAATTAACAATTAATTTTTCTTTAGGCGCCATCAATTAAATGGGCTGTTCCGTCTGGGCAATAAACACAATTGCCTTTCTCGGCGATATCGAATCGTTTACTGCACGGTTTCATTTGGGAGCATCCGTCGCAATCTCGTGATAACATTTCTTTTCCTCCTTGTGATTATGATTTTTCATTGGAGAATAGTCGCATGTTTGTTGAACTGGCGTTCTCACCGTTTCACACATGTGCTTTCAGTCATTGAAGTTCAAAGTTAAATGCGAGTGACTCTATTAAACGTTGCTATAAATTAAGCGGCGACTATGGAAAATCGAGTCTTCAACACGCAGTTTTACGTCATAAAGTCCCTTTTGCAACATCTTAATGATGGATTTTATAGGTTTTGCTGCTGGCGCTTCGTTTGGGTACCCGCGTGAATTAACACTACAGGTGTGATGTATAGGCGCATTGATGAATTTTCTTATCTCATATTCCTTGAAAGCGCCAACCTAACAGGTACCCAAACTTAATGAGCATACAGTTAAGATGTTTTTGATAACAGCCGCGATGTCCTGAAGACATATAACATTTCACCAGGGCACATGGCTTTCAGCATCACGTTTCCCGTCCGAAAAAAAAGAGCCATAACAAGGCTAATTGGGGTCTCGATCAACTTCTAATTTGTGCTTGTAGCAAATCTCTTTTTCTATGGTTTCTATGATTCTCCTCTTCGTGACGGAGTCCAAAAAAGCCCATTTTTCCTAACTTCAGGCAAACATGGTCTTAGGTAATAAAAACAAGTTCCACAAAAACAGTTTTGTAGCGTAACAGTCTTAAGTTCTGTTGCTAAATTGTTTGTTGGATGATGAGCACTAGAGTCTGAGCTTTGGCAGTGAGAAGGACTCGACGGGCGAACTGACAAGCTTAAAAGAAAAACTTAATCAATAGAGCGGCTATGAAAAGTATGCTAAATAATAGTTAATTGGCTGACAAGAATCGAGGTGAACAGAAAAATGGTTGAAATGAAAGTTAACGCTTCAGAACTTAAAGGTGACGAAGACAAATTAATCGAGAAACTCGCAGACTTCCTCAAGGACAAAACAGGCGGAGACGTAACCACAGACTCAAAGGTCGTTACGGTGACAGGCGAAGGTGAAGCGCTCTCAAAGAAATACGTGCGTATTATCGTTAAAAAGTTCCTGCACAAACATGAGCTATCTGAAACTTTCAAGGTTATCGGCGACGAAGAAGCGCTGAAGGTTAAAGAAAGAAAACTCGATGAGGAAGAAGATTAAACTCTTTTCCATCAATAATTAATTTTTATTTTCATTGTTTTTCGCGTTAGCGTGCTGTCCTAATCTCTGAACATGTTGTTCTATAGATTAGCATTAAATCAAAACAGCCCTTAACTTTACTAATTGAAATAGAGAAGTGAGGGCAAAGTTTTGAGCCATAAAAAATTAGCCATCGGTACAGCCATAATTTTATTTTCATTTATAACTTTGATGGCTGTTTTGGCTACTTCTTCTGCAATACAAGCCATTAATCCCATTGCCGCTTTCACAGCTATAACCGTAGCCGTAATAGGCATAGTCTGGTTCAAGAAAATAAGTAAATAGCAAACAAACCTCGACTACGTCAAGAAGCAAGACAATCTTTACCGAAAAAAGCATATATGACAAAACAGGTTCTTGATAAAAGAACACGGTGAATCATACGGCTTCCTCAAACGCTGAAGAAAACAACAACGAAATGGTAGTTACACCCTGGGAAGTTAAGGGCAAAGTCGACTACGAACGCCTCATAAAAGAATTTGGTACCCAACCCCTAACACCCCAACTACTACAGCGAGTGGAAAAACATACAGACAAACTCCACTTGCAGCTCGAGCGCAAGATCTTCTTTAGCCACCGAGATCTCGACACGGTACTTGACCTCTACGATAAAGGCACCAAATTTGTGCTCTACACCGGCAGAGGACCCAGCGGACCGGTCCACATTGGACACTTAGTCCCTTGGATATTTACCCTTCATATCCAACAAAAATTCAAAACCCGACTCTACTTCCAAATAACCGACGACGAAAAATACTTAATTAGCGATAACCAAGACCTCAAAAACACTGCCAAATGGTCATATGAGAACGCGCTTGATTTAATCGCAGTGGGATTCAAGCCTGAAGACACATTCATCATTTATGATACCAAAGACATCGACTTACTCTACGACATCACTCTGGAAGTCGCCAAACGCATAACCTATAGTACTGCACGCAGCAGTTTTGGCTTCCAAGACAGCACCAACATCGGCTGGGTCTTTTGGCCCGCTATTCAAGCTGCACCATGCTTCATCCACAAAAAACTCACGGGCGAAAACGTTCCCGCATTGATTCCAGCAGCCATCGACCAAGACCCCTACTGGCGAGTCACACGCGACATAGCCCAAAAACTCGGCTACTACAAACCCGCCCAAATCCACTGTCGCTTCCTCCCAGGACTTGGCCAAGGCGGAAAAATGAGCGCCTCCCAACCTGAAACTAGCATATTCACTATAGATGAACCTGACATCGTCAAGAAGAAAATTTGGAACGCCTTCACGGGCGGAAAAGGGACAGCAGCAGAGCAACGTAAAGAAGGCGCGGATCCAACTGTCTGCAGTATATTCCAATACTACTTTTTCCTATTCGAAGAAGACAATACCATACTGGCGGAACGGGAACGCAGATGCCGCGGAGGCGAAATGCTCTGTGGCGAATGCAAAAAAGACATAGCAGAAAAACTAAACAAATTCCTACAGCAACATCAAGAACGCAGAGAAAAGGCTAAAGACATAATCGAACAATACCACATAAAAAGGTAAAAAATCGATTTTATTAATTCATAATTGAAGGAGACGTAATCGCCATGATGATGTTCCCTATGAAAAGAACAAGCAAAACTGGAAATCTTCAATTAACTATTTTTTTAAAGCCAACTTGAAGATTCCATTTGGAAGTTTTCAGCCTATATCAAACTATAAATAATAAAAAAGCTTAATAGTAAATGAAAATCAACTTTATGTAAGAATTTTGCTGTTGCATGTTTTGTTTATTCTTACATGTAAACAGTGTTTAGCCCAAACCAAGACCCAAGGAGTCCACTCAGAAAATGGATGCTACAGAAGAGATTATTCAATTAGTTCCGAAAAGAGTTGAAAGATTAGCTGAGCTTGCAAACAATCTTTGGTGGAGTTGGGATGAAGAGGGGCGACAGGTGTTTCGTTCGCTGGATTACGAGCTTTGGAGAGCAAGCGGACACAACCCCGTTAAACAACTAAGAGATATTGACCCAAACAAACTAGAAGCGGCTGCAAAAGATCCCGCTTTCCTTGAGCTTTACGACTCAGTAATTTCAAAATTTGATAATTACATGTTGACCAAAAAGGATTGGTGTGGAAAAAAGGTTCCTGACGATTTTGGTGGGCAAGTTGCTTATTTTTCCGCTGAATACGCAATCCACAATTCACTTCCCATCTACGCGGGCGGACTGGGAGTCCTCGCGGGAGATATCTGCAAACAATCCTCAGACATAGGATTACCGTTAGTTGCAATTGGATTCATGTATCCTCAAGGATATTTTCGTCAACGCGTCTCTGCCGATGGATGGCAAGAAGAAGTATACCAGCAACTAGATTTTAGCGAGGCACCAATTTCCCCTTGTGCTTGGCCACAAGGCTGTGGACCTTTGATTTCGGTTCCACTTGGTAATCGCCAAATTTTCCTTCAAGTATGGCAGGTACGTGTGGGACGAGTGAACTTGTATTTGCTTGATACAAACATTAGTGACAATCGTGAAGAAGACAGAGGACTTTCAGCAAGACTCTATACGGCAAATCAAGAGGAGAGACTCCGACAACTTATTGTGTTAGGCATAGGTGGAGTCCGTGCTCTACGGGCATTGCGTATTAACCCAGTGGTTTGGCACGCAAACGAAGACCATACAGCATTCATGATGCTTGAACGACTAATAGAAGAACGCACCAAAGGAATCCCTCTAAATGAAGCTATTGAAAAAGTTCGTAAAAACACTGTTTTCACAACGCACACTCCCGTCGCGGCAGGTCAACATATTTTTCCTTACCAACTTATGGATTATTACGCTCGAAACTTTTGGGAACCTCTAGGGATCGACCGCGAATCTTTTCTAAAACTTGGAAACTACGAAGGGTTAGGACCAGAGAAATTTAGTTTAACAGCGTTTGCGCTCCGATTAGCCGGTCAAGCCAACGCTGTCAGCAAATTGCACGGTTTAGTAGCACGCAAAATGTGGAGAGCTATCTACCCTGAAAAGTCACTAGAGGAAATTCCGATTTTAAGTATAACTAATGGTGTTCATTCGCCGAGTTGGCGGGCTGCAGAGATTTCGGAGCTCTTCGAAAAACAGATTGGAGATGTACCATTGCCAAGCGAGTATGAGGAACAGTTTTGGAAATATAGTAGCGGTATCCCAGATGAGCAGTTTTGGGCTGTACACCAACTGATGAAGACTCGGTTGATTCGCGCTATTCAAGATCGTGCTCAAATACGTTTAGTTAAGGATGGAATTTCCACTCAGCAGGTGCTCGCCATGGGTGCCTTGCTTGACCCGTATGCATTAACCATCGCTTTTACCCGCAGGTTTGCCCAGTATAAACGTCCTTACTTGATACTCTCGGACAGTGAACGGCTCAAAAAAATCGTCACAGACCCACTGCGTCCGGTGCAGATAATTTTCGGTGGGAAATCTCATCCTGCGGATTACGCTTCAAAAGAACTCCTTAAAACCGTTTACAATGTGGCTTTGGATAAGCGGTTTCAGGGACGAATTGTGTTTGTTGAGGATTACGATATGAACCTTGCCCGTGATTTGGTCCGTGGTGTGGATGTTTGGTTAAACACACCTAGGCGCTTGCAGGAGGCATGTGGAACCAGCGGGATGAAAGCTTCGATGAATGGAGTTATTAATTTAAGTGTGCGCGATGGCTGGTGGGATGAAGCTTTCAATGGCTTGAACGGCTGGGCAATTGATGGCTTTAAGGGTGGAACCCCCGAAGAGGAAGACCAGGCGGACGCTGAATCACTATATAGCTTACTTGAAAACAGCATAGTGCCTCTATATTACAACCGCGACCGGAAAGGAATCCCCCATCGCTGGATAGAGGTGGCTAAGGAAGCGATCAAAACCATCAACCCAGTTTTCAATGCTTGCCGAATGATGAAAGAATACGTCGAGCGAATGTACATGCCGGTTGTTTTTCCAGAAACATCTAACGTTAACCCTTTAATTGAAAAGGAGAAATTTTGATGCCGGAAAAAAAGAATATAGAAAATTTTGACCTCAACCTAGAAGATTTGACAGTTGTTTTTGTTGGAAGAGACGAGAAAGTTGCTGAAATTAACCAGAAAGGCTGTGATTTGTTAGAGGTCACAAAAGAAGAGGTTGTGACGAAAAATTGGTTTGACGTTTTTGTTCCTCAAAATGTCCGTGAGGAAGCGAGGGCTTCTTTTCACCAGATGTTGAATGGTACGCTTCGTAGAGGTCATGTTGAGAGGCGGGTTTTGACTAAGAGCGGCCAAGAGCGTCTTGTGGCGTGGAATAATCTGGTCGCTAAAGGTGAGAATGGGGAATTCATGGGTGCATTACTATTTGGTCAAGACATCACTGACCGCAAACAATTTGAAGATAGATACATCCGCTTAGCTTCATTTCCATCGTTTGACCCAAACCCTATTGTTGAAGTTGATTTTGGCGGAAATATAACCTTCACTAATCCTGCAACAAAAAAGGTTTTTCCCAACCTTGAGAAAAAAGGTACAAATCAGGCGTTCTTTACAGACTGGGAAAACGTTACCGCCGAGTTTAAAGGTAAAATTTCGATGGAGCACTCACTGGGGCGGGAAATACAACTTGGGGACCACTGGTATTTGCAGCAATTTTCTTTAATGCCTATAGGACCCAGAATCCGGATCTACGTTGTAAATATCGACGAAAAAAAACGGGCAGAAGCATTCCTCAAAGAAAGCGAAGAAAAATACCGCAGCCTATTTGAAAACATGATAAATGGCTACGCTTACTGCCGAATGATTTTTGACGAAAACGATGAACCAACAGATTTTATGTATTTGGAAATCAACGACGCTTTTGAAAAGCTGACAGGTTTGAAACGGGAAGGAGTAGTTGGAAGGAAGGTTTCAGAGGCTATTCCCGGAACCAAAGAGGCGAACCCCGAAATATTCGAAATCTATGGCAGAGTTGCGCTAACTGGAAAAGCGGAAAGCTTTGAGGTTTTCTTCAAACCGCTTAGCCTGTGGCTAAACATCTCTGTATATGGACCCAAAAAAGACCATTTCGTAGCCATTTTCGAAAACATTACCAAACGCAAAGAGCTTGAGCAAGAGTTGAACAGTTATAACCAACGACTCGAGGTTGTGGTGACGCAGCGTACCTCTGAATATGCGCAGACAAACAAGGAATTAACCCAGGAAATTATGGAGCGCCGAAAGATTGAGGAGGGTTTGCTGTTTAGGGCGATGGTTTTAGATAACCTAAGCGAAGCCATCTTTTTGGCGAATTTGAATGGCGCATTTGTGTACGCAAATCTTGCGGCATGTGAACTCTTCGGTTACCCTTGTAACGAATTTTTGAATATGCACCTTTGGGAAGTTCTGCAAGTTCCCGAAACGGAAAAACAATCTTTCATTGAAAAATTGGAGAAGACCGAGCAAATAGACCTTCATACTGTTCAGGTTACCAAAAATGGTGAGAAGGTGCCGATTCATTTGCGTATGGCTTTAGTGAAAACTGCCCATGGAAAACTGGTAATCAGTGTGATTCATAAGGTTGAGGGACATTAGCAAAAAACAAGTAATTAAAGAAATCTAAGGTTGATGGATTTTTATTTTTCAAATGATGCGGGTAAGCCTATGGGCGGTTGGTTAGCTGCCTCTGTTGCGATCAAGTCAGGTGTTTCTGTGGGTGCTTGATTTTGGCAAAAGTGGATTTCGCTGTTTATTTTGGAGATGCATTTTATGTATTCTACTTTGCTCATCAGTTTTTTGTAAGCAACAAAGTAATCCAGCAGTTTGGATGCTTCTTCATTTTCAAATATTTCCACGGGGTGGGACATGTTAATTCCTCAATAGCCAATAATATTGACTGTTACGACATAACCGTTGTTAACATGCACATATATCGCTCAATACTAAAACAACCCCAAAACCTGCCAACAAAAAGCGCAACTCTTATAGCAAAACAGCAAACAAGCAACTCTGACAAAGCGATTTTTAAGTAAATATCTATATTACGATTCCATATGCCGCCAATGCAAAAACAGAAATACCCCGAAAGCCTTCGCAATCACACATTAAGGTAACAAAAAATGTCCGCAAAAACAACCGTCAACATTAACTCGGCATACAGGCTCCTCCATCCCATGCACACCGTTTTGGTCTCATGTATTGGGAAAGCAAACAAACCCAATGTAACTACCGTTGCGTGGGCAATGCCTACCTCAATTAACCCGCCGCTGTTAGCCATCAGCCTCGCACCCACTCGCCACACCCATACCTTAATCGAAGAATCAGGCGAATTCACTGTTAATATCCCAACTATGGAAATCTTGCAAGCAGTTTACTCCTGTGGTTCATTGACTGGGAGAAGTTTTGATAAATTCAAAAAAGCCAACCTCTCAGCTATGCCTGGCAAAAAAGTCAAAGCCCCTGCCATACGTGAATGCATCGCTCACCTAGAATGTGAGGTAGATGGACAACTAACAACGGGCGACCATACGATTTTTGTGGGCAAAATTCTCGAAGCATATGCAGACCTGGGCGTCTTTAGTGAAGCAGGTTATGACCTCAAAAAAGCCCGCGTACTTTACCATGCAGGCGGCAACAACTTTGCCCTCTTGGACCCTAAACTCTACAAATCCTAACAAAAAAAACTTTCACTTCATTTAACAATTTTTTTCAACCTACAAAGCGATGGTAGAACAACGCAGGGTAAACACAACTTATAAAGCATTAATCCAATCTAATGGTTACCATGACACGCAAAAAGAAACCAAAATATCTGATAACACAAAAAACCATACCAACAGAATCCACCGTAACATTCAAAGAAGTCACCGAGTAAAAAACTATAGTTTTTTCCGTGCAGCTTTGTGGTTATGCATTTAAGCATCCAGCACATATCCAATTTTAAATAGCAGTGAACTTTCATGCCTTACGACAAAGAAGAACTCCAAAAATTTCGTTTATCCGGCAAAATTCTGCGGGAAACACGCGAAGAAATGCGTGGCTTCGTTAAGGAAAACATGCTCATCATTGATGTGTGCGAGAAAGCTGAAGGACTCATCCGCGCTAAAGGCGGCAAGCCTGCGTTTCCCTGTAACGTCAGCATAAACGAAGTCGCCGCACATTATACTGCACCTCCAGGTGACACATCGCGGATTCCTGAGGGTTCAACTGTTAAGGTGGATATTGGGGTGCATGTTGATGGTTACGTCACCGATACCGCGTTCACTGCCGCTTTTAACCCTGAAGGCAGAAGCATGGCAACCACCGCTGAACTCGCACTTAAAACAGCCATCGACAACATTCATGGCGACATGGCATTGGGCAAAATCGGCAGCCTAATTGAAACTACCATAAAAAACCGCGGTTTCAAACCCATCAGCAACCTCACCGGACACAGCGTTGGCCGATACCTCATCCATGCGGGAACATCAATTCCCAACGTCTCCCAAGTGTCCCTCAACAAGGTGCGGACAGGCGAAGTTTATGCCATAGAACCCTTCGTCACCCAACCCGATGCGATCGGCAGAGTAGACGATTTCCCACAAATTACTATTTACCGACTTCTCAAAGCCAAATCAACAAAAACTGAGGCTGCAAAAAAAATGCTCAAACACATCGAAACTAACTTCCGAACCCTGCCATTTGCCGAACGCTGGCTCATCGGAGTCGTTCCAGCCGACCAACATAAAGCCGCTTTCAAAGAACTATTCGCATCAAAAGCAATCATGGGGTACCCCGTGTTTATTGAAGCAAGCAAAAAACCCGTTGCTCAAGCCGAGCATACAGTGTTAATAAAAGATGAAGGTTGCGAAGTTTTAACTTAAAAATTAAAAGTTAATAAAAAATAAAGAAAGTTAAACGTTGTAGGTTTTTTCTTTTTCTTTGACTTCTTTGAAGATGCCAGTTATCATTTGTTTGCCGGCGCATTTTTGGCAGCTGGTGTCGAGTTCTTTGTAGACGTAGTCGCCGCGTTGGAATTCGCGGACGGTTTTTTGGTCGCAGTTCTTTACGCATCCGATGGTGGTCATGACTTTTGGAACTTCAATTTTCATCTGTGCAACTTGGCGTCGTGATTGGTAGAAGGTGAAAACTGACATGGATAATGCCACTGCACCGATGACGCCGAAAGCTCCTGCGGTAAGTACGGAGTTTGCATCGTTTGGGGCACTTAGGTAGATGCTTGCGGCTGTTACTAAAGCCACAACTGCTAGCCCGATGACGATTAGGACTATTAGGGTTAGGTAGTTGGATATGTTTTTGTTTGCAGAGTTTGGTGTTGTTCTAGTTTGGTTTTGAGTCATGTTCTTCACCTTTATTGTCCAACTCCGATGGAGTTGCCGACGCCGACGATGATAACTTTGTCGCCTTCTTTGGTGCGTTCAAGAACGACGGCTTTGAGGCGTTCGATGACTTTGTCGGTTGCATCGTGGATTTCTTTACGCATGGGAGAAACTGCGTCGCCGATGTCTTCTTTGACGATGACTGCGTAGTTGGGTATCTTGTATTTGGTTAGTGATTCTTCAATTTTGAATGCATCTACACCTGGTCCGCCGATTGCTGCGCCGATGCCTTCGGAAACTTCGCCGACGAGCTCGCCTTCTAATTTGAGCCCTGCATCTATCATGATGAGGCAGCCGATTTTGCCTTCGTTTTCTTCTATGACTTGTACGATTGCTTCACCTGGTTTGCCGACGTTTCCGCCTGGGCCTTCAGCTTTAAGGACCAATGCTACACGTCCTTCGAATGGAACCGTCGCAACTACACAATCTTTGCCTACTTTTCGTGTCTCGTAGCCATGCATGAGTTTACCTGCGACTAGCGGCCCTGCACCGTCTCCGATGGGTTGTCCATAGGCAAAGGCTTTGAGGGCACTGCTGTAGGCGTCTGCTTCTTTCATAACCATAGGCAAGATCATTTGGAGTTGCATAATGACGTAGAGGCTGAGGGTTTTTTTGCCTTGAATGTAATAGTGACGGACGACTTTGTAGATGAAATTGAGTGCCATGGCAGCTTCAAGTGTGTTTTCGAGGTTGTTGATTTGGACGTCGTCGTTTTGGACTGCTGGAGCCATGAGTCTGACTTCTTCTTTCAAGCGTTCGTCTCGGACATCTAACACATGGTCAAGTTTGTTGACGATGCCTGCGGGATCCATGTTTTGGGGCCCGATAGTGAAGTAGTCAAGGTAGCGGTCAACGCGTGGAGCTGGATCGGTTGTGGGTTTGCCGATTTCTTTGAGAGTTTCGATAGCAGTTTTTCTGCCTTCCTCTTTTATGTGCCGCAATTTATGGAGGTTGTTTTCAACTTCGCGGATCATAACGTACATCTGAATACGTTGACCGTAGAAAATTAACACTATAAAGAACACGTATGATAGTAAACTGATAATCTGAGTAATTGAATCGCTTCCCGGAATAAGACTCACTGTTTGTGCACCACTTCTTTCAAAAACTACTTTCGGTTAGATATAAGGCTATGCCAAATTGCACCAAAAAATTTAGGGATAAATAGAAATGTTGCCAGCTTTCCCAGGTTCACGTGGCCTAAGACCACACTACAGCTGGAAACGGAACACGGTTTAACTTCTGAGTTCGGAATGGGATCAGGTGGAACCCGTGCCCTTTGACCGGCAGACGAAACATAACTGCAATACAATCCCATATATACCTTGTGTTTAGTTTTTGAAAGATGCGCGTTTGACAGCGGTTTTTCATGGACAGCACCATTGATTTGTGTATTCAACGATTTCTTGCAGGGGTTTTAATCATGATTTTTAATAGGTTAGTGCGGGCAGAAATCGCCAATACTGACCTACGTCTCTTTTAGGGAAAACTGGTTTGGCTTGGTAGATGCAACTTTGATTTGCAGATCGTTGTTGCAGCAGCAACTTCTTCAGCTGCTTTTTTGGTTTAATATTGATTGTTGTTACAACTGTTGGTTGGGGAATTGGTCATAACTGGGCGGAACCAAAAAACTCTTTTTAAATTAACGAAATAATTTTTGGGTATTCTTCGAGAGCGGATTACTGTCTATATTCAGTTAAGTAAAAATGGAAGTTTGTTGTTTGAGAATGTTGATGAAATATGTCTAGCCCTGAGTGGAAGTTTACTGAGTCTGTTGTGAGGCGTATTCGTGTTATCAAGATTAATCTTCAGGAGCGTCATCTTGATGCGCAGAACATTGATGACGGGGTTCCTTTCTGTTTGGATGCTGCGGAGGGGCTTGATTTGGGTAAGATAAAAAAAGCGAAGATTTACCGTGCAACCATCAAAGTGTTTACTGGTCAACTTAGCAGCGACCTTGAGAGGGAGCTAACAGAACTTTCATTGAACGATACAAAACTTCGCCATAGCCTACAATTTATGAAGCAGTCTGGGTCTCTACTCAAAAAATTTGAGTTAGTTTCAATCAAATAGTTTTCCACAGTTTTCTTTGCCTTGTTAGAAGTGCTGAGGCGTTAATGAAATATTTTTATGGATGCAGGTAAACTATTTGGTTACTGCCTAGCAGGGTGGGGTCGTAGTCTAGACAGGTATGACGACGGGCTCCAGAAGCAACACCACATAACGGGTTTGCTGACTCCGCGAGGAGAATGACGAATTTCCGGAGCGGTCATAGAGAAACCCGTAAACTTTGGACTATGCGCCATTGTTGGGTAAAGGTCGTCGGTTCAAATCCGGCCGGCCCCACCACAACCTGGGCTGGAACTTTTTCCACAATTTAAGCACTAAATTTGCAAATAAACGGAAAATTTTTAAACTAATAATCATAATAAAAAAAACAATTAAGAATCCTTTGCCTGGTGGTCGAATATAAAACCAAAAATTTTGCTTGTCGGCTACAATGGGGCAAACAATACAGGAGCCGAAGCTAAGCTCCTCGCTATAATCAAAGAGATACGTGTGATTCTTGGTCCCGACGCAGTAATTACTATACCCTCTCTGAACGAAGAAAACCTCCGCAGGTACATTCCAGAAAGCCCAACCATGAAGATAAAATCCGTTCGGCCTTCCCTTTTCTTTTTGGATATTCGTAATTTTGTTAAACAAAACGATTTAATCATGCTGGTTGAAGGCAGCTGTTATATGGATACTTGGGGTTCCGCGCTCCTTTGGTATTATCTACTGGCCACCCGCTTTGCTCATGCTATGGGTAAACCCTGTATAGGCTACTCTGTAGACGCTGGGAAAGCCTCACGATTTAACGGATGGTTAATTCGGCGAGAAACAGGCAAAAGCAACCTTATTTTAGCTCGAACTCAAAAAGCGGCAGATCGTCTTAAAAAATGGGGTGTTAAAGCTCCGATAGAAGTTACGGCTGACAATGCATTTTCATTTAATCCTAGCCCATCCGATGAAGGATTGCTGAAAAAGGTGTGGCCTGAAGCTTCCTATGTTGTTGGTGTTGCTGCTGAAGACATCTACAAGTGGCCTGTGGTTATTCGTCCGTATGCGTCAAAGAAGTTTCTCTACCGTTGGCCCTACTACTATACACATACAAAAGAGAGCCAGGAAAAAAGTGAGTTGCTTGCCGATGTGTTAGCGGTTCAAGCTGATGAGATGATTGAAGATTATGGCACATCTGTGGCTTTATTGAGTATGGAAGGGCTTGATGCTACATTTGGGAAAAAAATTCAAAGCTTAATGAAACACCCAGATAAAACAAGAATATTCACTTCAATAGATTATAACGCTTCGCAAATGACAAGCATCCTTAGAAGCCTTGACCTTTTAATTACATCGAGGTATCATGCTGGAGTTCTCTCTTTAGCTCACCAAGTTCCCCAGACAGCAATTGGACATGATCTTAGAATCAAAGATTTATACTGCGACTTAGGTATTGAAGATCTCTTTGTAGACCACGAAGATCCTGATAGATACAAACTTTTAAGCGAAAATGTGGCAACGCTTTTTTCAAAATACGATGTCATAAAAGCAAAGCTTCGAATTGGCTACGACAAATACAGAGAACGCGAAACAAAAAACACCTTGCTTTTCAAAAGTTTTCTGGAAGATAATTATCCGGAGTGGTTGTCTTGACAACAACGGTTCTAGTAACTGGCGCCACGGGTTTTATCGGCACCCAAATTGCTCGCCAACTATTACAGGACGACCAAGTAAATGTTCTTTCATTGGTTAGAGCAACCGACAAAGAGAGCGCAATGCGTAAGCTCGAAAGAGAGTGGTGGGATTGGCCTGAACTAATCCAAGCGCTCAACACTAGAATCGAAGTGGTTTGTGGGGATGTTTGTCAGTCTAATTTAGGATTAACCGAGAACGCCTACGGTGAGCTTGCCGAAAAAATAACCCGTATTATTCATACGGCTGCTGATTGGCGTTTTTTACCGCTTGAAGAATTGAGAAAAACAAACGTTCAAGGTACTGCGAACGTCTTGTTGCTTGCCAAAAAAGCTAACGCAGATCATGGGCTTGAGCGTTTTTCTCATATTTCCACTGCTTATGTTGCTGGGGGAAGAACGGGTGCCGTACCCGAAGACGCTTTAACGAATGAGTATGGATTTTTCACACCTTATGAGCAGAGCAAGTATGAGGGGGAAATGCTTGTTCAGGCAGCCAAAAAGGAAATGCCAATCTCCATTTTCCGCCCCGCCATGGTAGTCGGCGATTCCCAAACAGGAGCCATCAAAACATTCAACACTTTCTACTTTCCCTTGCGCCTGTACTTAACGGGTAAACTTCGGATTCTACCAGTCAGTCGCTCCCTAAGAATCAACATTGTTCCCGTTGATTACGTTGCAACCTCCGTTGTTAAACTTACATTCAATCCCAAAGCAGTAGGGCTCAACTTCCATCTTGTTGCACCCTACCGATCTCTGCCCAAACTGGGTGAACTGTTGGGGTTTGTTGAAAAGTGGGCAAAGACGAATTTGGGAGTTAAGCTGCCAAGGTTTTTCGCGGTTGGTTTGTCGGTATCATCTATGAAACGTTTGTTGCAGTTACAGAGGGCGGTTAAACCAAGTGACCGCAAAGCAATCGATGCATTAATTTCTTTGTCACCGTATTTTAGCGAGAACCGTCAATTCCAACGAAGCAACCTCGATGAGTTGCTTGGACCATACAACTGGAATTGGCAAAATATTTTGCCCCATCTTCTCGAGTACGCCACCTATCATGGCTTCTTGCATCGCTCAGATCGCACGGTTCACGAGCAGGTACTGTTCCGGCTGGAGAGCAAAAGTCTACCAGTAACTTACTATGATATAATCGAAGACAAGATTGTTAAGAAAACCGCCGATCAAATGCTTAAAGAAATTTTGTTAGTAGCTGCATCTCTACGCTCTATGGGTATCTCTGCTGGCGACCGCGTAGCTCTAACAGGCCTTAACTGTTCAGATTACCTTGCAGCGGACGTTGCTATAGGTCTTGTAGGGGCCATAAGCGTTCCCCTTTACTATACAACACCTCCCTCAGACATCGACCATGTTTTGAAGGCAAGCGAAAGCAAACTATTCTTAATCGGAATGCCCAGCTTGCTAGCAAGAATAAGCGAACTCACTGCTGATGTTCCACTTGTGTCTTTTTGCCGCAATCCCGTGCCCCCAAATAGCAAAGTCATTTCTTGGCATGATTTCCTCTCAAAAGCCACACCTAACCAAGTGCGCCAAACGGCACCAATAGGTTTTGGCGAAATAGCCACCTTACGGTATTCGTCAGGCACCACAGGTAAACCGAAAGGCGCAATCTTTAGGCATGACAACCTCCGCTACATGGCGGAATCGATAGTTTCCATCACACCTTGGAAAGCAAGAACGCGAACTGCCAGCTACCTATCGTTCCTTCCAATGGGACACGTAGTCGAAGGCATCCTCGCCACCTATTCACCCTACTACTATCCTGCGCCCATATCCATATATTTCCTAGAAGACTTCCGCAAGCTCCAACACGCAATTCCCATAGTGAAGCCAACAATTTTCTTCTCCGTTCCACGAATCTACGAAAAATTCTGGGAAGGATTAGAAAACAACATCTTCGGAAGATTTTACATTAGCCAAAAGAAAGGCTTGGTCAAGCGCCTATTGAGGCGACCAGTGAAAAACGCTACTCTCAAGAAGGCGGGGTTAGACAGATGTGCGCAACTTATTGCAGGTTCTGCAAGCTCCAACGAGGAATTGCTTAAGAATTTCCGAGAATTAGGCATTGAAATCTATAACGCTTATGGAATGACTGAGGCACCACTGGTTACAATTAATCGGGTGGGCAGAAACAGGCTAGGTACCGTGGGGGAACCCATGCCGCAGACACAGGTGCAAGTCTGTGAAGATGGCGAAATAAAGGTCAAAGGACCACAAGTGACCGTGGGGTATTTTGACAAAACCCTTGACCCTCCATTTAAAGACGGATGGTTAATGACAGGAGACATAGGAAACCTCACCGCCGAAGGAAGCCTAGTTATTCTTGGCAGGAAAAAAGAACTCATCAAAACCTCTTACGGGAAATGTATCTATTCTGGAAAAATAGAATGCATGATTCGAGAAATAAATGGTGTGGGCGAGGCAATGCTGGTGGGTGAGTCTAAGCCTTATTGCGGTGCCCTGATTTGGGTGCAAAAGGACCATTGGAACGAGAAAACCTCAAGTGCAATTGATCAAGCTATCGAGGAAATGAATAAGCGCCTTTCAAACCCTGAAAAAATTAAGAAATGGGCATTACTTGTTAATACTCTAAGCATAGAAAACGGAGATTTAACCCCTAATCTTAAACTAAAACACAATGTAGTTGCTCAACGGTACCAGAAAACTGTCGATGCCCTCTATGGAGGCGCCGCTCCCGAAGGAGACATTCACATAGGCGGAACAGATAAACCAGAGTGACCAAAATGGGAATTAGATTAACGTTTTTGAGCTTCTGGACGCCCAATTACATTATTAGTAAAGAATTGGACAGAATTTTTAATCATACCACAAATTCACTCAAATTGCTGCTTCAAGTTCATGCATCAAGTGAGTACTTCAAGATTGCCAACGAAATAGAACTCCCGAAAGGAAACATCATAAAGAAAAGAACGGCTATGGCCAAATCTCATGCCTTGCTGGTTGATGCTTTGTCGAATGCTGTCGGGCCGGACAGAGCAATTAATTTGGGCAGAGAAGCGCTTTTTGAAGTAGGCAAAAGGTTAGGCAAAGAAACGCGGAATAGACTCGGAATCGGCAATAACTCTAATGACTTAATCAAGGCAGCGAAAATAATGTACCGGGTGCTGGGTATAGATTTTGAGGTTCAATGGCAAGGAAAAAAGAAAGGCACTTTAATTGTTAATCGATGTGAAATGGCAAAAGAATACTCCGAATTAACTTGTCATGTCTTAAGTGCGACAGATGAAGGCGTAATAAAAGGATTAGAATCTAATGTTAGTATGATATTTACCGAAAGAATGACCAGTGGATACAGCAAATGTATTGCTCAAATAGAGTTTAGTTAGGAGGAATAAAGGATAAAGGCGATTGTAGTAGGATCTGGAGCTGGAGGCGCTACTTCAGCTCGCGAGTTAGCAAACAAAGGCTTTGAAGTAACCATATTGGAGGCGGGGCAACCGTTTAGTCCACTCACCCATAAGGTTTCGTGGTTAAGTCCTCTCCGGGGAACATGGTTGCTTAAAGATGTGAGTGCCATAAAGAAGGTTTTTCCACACTACCTTACCCTTCGCACAAGCAATGACTTAGCGATCTTTTCAGGTGTAACTGAAGGTGGCTCTACTTCAATTTCATGCGGCAACATGGTTAGGGCAGAGCGGGGACTAAAAGAAATAGGACTTGATTTAACCCCTGAATTCGAAGAGATCGAACACACCCTTTCAATTAGTCCCATTCCCCGGGAAAAATGGCGACCCCTAACTCAACATATGTTTGATGAAGCCCAAAAAATGGGTTACAACCCTGCGCCTACCCCTAAGGTGGATGATTTACAAAAATGCGTTGGCTGCGGTTTTTGTGAGTTAGGATGCTTTACAGGTGCTAAATGGGATAGCCGACGCTTGTACAACGATTTTCTGGGCAAAAACATTGTGCTGCGTACGGGTGCAAAGGTAAAAGAGGTTGTTGTAGAAGGAAAAAAGGCAAAGTCAGTTATAGTATCTAATGGACGACTGTCAGAGAAGTTCGATGCCGATGTTATTGTTCTGGCCGCTGGAGGTGTAGGAACTGCACAAATTTTGAAGTCGTCTAATTTGCCCGCACGGGATAACTTATGGATCGATGTTGTTTTAACAGTTGGGGGGATATTAAAAAATGCGAGAATGCTCAACGAACCTCCAATGGTGTGGTTTGCAAAAGAAGAAAACTACATTCTCTCCCCCTACTTTGACATATTATCATATTGGTTCCATAAACCTTGGAAAAACGTACCATTAGAGAACAGAGTAGGCATGATGATAAAGCTTGCCGACACCGAACAAGGGACAGTCAATGCAGACGGAACCGTTTCGAAATCTCTTACGGATCAGGATAGGAAAACTCTTGAAGAGGCAAAAGTTAAAGCCAAAGCTATTATGGAGGCATCTGGCGTTGAAAGTCCATTCGTTGACGGATTAATCCATGGAGGGCACCTTGGAGGAACAGTGCCACTCACCAAGAAAGATGTTTCAACTATGCATCCCGATTGGTTACCTGAGAATTTATGGGTGGCTGATCTTTCTCTTTTGCCACGTTCCCAAGGTTTACCTACTATGTTAACGGCAGCTGCACTCGCTTTACGAGTTTCAAGACGCATCAGCGAAGCAAAAACAATGAATTAAATGTCTACGCCCATGTTTCCAATTAGTTTCTCTAATGCTTTTTGGCTCATCATTTCAGTTTTGAGGTATAGACGAATATCGGCTGAGTTTAGCCCGATGCGTTTGGCTTCTTGTACGGCGTAGCGGTAGGCTTCGATTTCTGTTGGGCGGTCCACGTAGTCATATCGAGGGTCAAAAAGTTCCCTGCCGTTCATATGCTGTTTTACGTGGCAGAGTTCATGGATAACATCGAGGTAGAGGTCTAGTTTGCGTCCAGTGGCAAGGTAACGTTTGTTCACCATTAAGTGCCCGTCATCATCGTTTACGCCCATGTAACCGAACCAGATAAAATCTACTTTGAGGCGTTTGAGAACCTGCTCGGTCTGTTCCCCGAATAGTCCTTGGACCGCACGGTTTTTCTCAAATCCCACAAAATAATCCGTAAAATTTACTTGCTGTGAAAACAAATGGATAAGCCCCCTCAAAGGCAACTTGATGAACAAGCGGAAAAATCGCATAAAAACATATTCTGTGGCACTCTGAAAGGGCACGTGAAACAACCTACCTGAGTTTTAAGCGATGAATTTTCATTATTTATTGAAGCCTCTGCAAAGCTGATGCTCAAGTACAAATGTGTTGGGTTAAAATACTTTCCCCAAACCAAAAGTTAATTCCTAAAAAATGAAAATCAATTTTTTATCGACGCGTCGTCATTTTCGGTTGTCAAATTGTAAATGGGTTCGTTAGGTATCTTTGCCCCATTTGGGTATTCCTTTTAAGCCACCGCTCTGTAACGTTTTGCGAAGAAGAGATATCGATGCCATCAATAGAAGCAATTAATTTAACAAAAGAGTACGGCTCATTCTGCGCTCTCTCTGATTTAAACTTAAAGATTGAGGGCACAAAATGCGTCGGTTTCCTTGGACCTAACGGGGCAGGAAAAACAACCGCCCTAAAAATGTTCACCGACCTGATTAAACCAACCAAGGGACAAGCCCTCATAAACGGTGTAAACGTGCATACCCACAAGAAAGAAGCACTTGAATGTGTGGGTACACTTATTGAAACCCCAGAAATTTACAGTTCCCTTACGCCAAGAGAAGCCTTGACGATGATTGCAGAGATACGGGGGATACCGCATGTTGAGCGAAAGAAACGTGTGGAAGATGTCACCGCAGAATTACGCATGGAAGAATGGATTGACAAGCGTGTTGGCAAGTTTTCTAAGGGCATGAAACAACGAATCTGCATTGCCTCGGCATTACTAAGTGACCCACAAGTAATTCTTTTAGATGAACCCACCACAGGACTTGACCCGCGAGGTATGAGCGAAGTCAGAGATATCATCAAAGGACTCAAAGGGAAAAACCGCCTCATATTCATGAGCTCCCACATCCTAAGCGAAGTTTCTGATGTCTGCGACGAAGTCGCCATGATAAACCACGGCAAACTAATCGTTTACGACACTCTGCCCCATGTGACAGCAAAATTCTCAGGCGGAAACAACGTTGTTGAAATCGGATTAGCACGTCCAGTGGACACCCAAATTGTATCCCAAACCATCGCCGTATTACCAGATGTGGTTAATGCGGAAAAAATTGACGACAAAGACCTCAAAATAAGCTTCAAAGGCGGATTAGCTGTCCAAGAACGTCTCCTAAACGACATAGTCAAACTTAACATTGGCGTTGTCAGCTACAAAGCTGCGTCATCGGAACTTGAAGATGTATACCTTAAACTCATAACCGCTACGTTGTGATAAAATATGACCCAAACAAACTTTGAATCAAAAAATGTTGTACCAAGCAGTATTGCCCAAGTCGGCATAATCACCAAGTACACTCTTCTCGACTACATAAGGTCCCGTCGATTCTTCATTATGCTAATTATAACAGCGCTGATAAGTGTGCTCCTCACTGTTCTTGTAGGATACTACCGTCCAGCTGGCTTTCTAACCTCTGAACTTGGCTTCTACAGCAGTTGGTGGGGCACCTCAGTTACATTTGTGATTATTCTCTCCGGAATCTTCTTTGGCGGCGACGCAATTTCAGGCGAATTCCAAAACAAAACAGGCTACTTCGGAGTACCAAACCCCATCAGACGATCATCCATCTACATAGGAAAATGGATCGCAGCATTCATAGCATCAATCTCCATACTTGGCGTCTTTACAATCGTCACATTAGGAAACGGCTTATACTACTTCTCAGGCGTACCCAGCCAATTCGGCGAGTCACTACTGTTCGCGCTACTGTACCTAGTTGCAGTTCTTGGGTTCACTTTCTTCTTTAGCTCACTCTTCAAAAGCAGCTCCATGTCTATCTTGCTCACAGCGATACTGTTCCTGTTCGTATTCACGCTAATACAATCACTTGTCGCGGGACTTGTCCAAATTGAGCCTTGGTTCATCTTAACATATGGCTCCCAAATTATCGGCAACGTATTAACATCGCCCTATCCCCTCCACATGACCACAACCAGCCTACGTCCAGGCGGAGGTGGACCCACCTTAACAACATACAACGCAACAATTCCTGAAGGAATTGCTATCATGGCAATATACTTCGCTGTCACTGCAATCTTAGGCTTGATTCTCTTCGAAAGAAAAGAATTCAACTAAACGAAACCAACGATTGTTGGCTCAAATTGAGCCTCACCAATTTTTTATTTCTTTATTTCTGAATAGGCTGTAGTTCAAAAGATTATTTAGGAAATTTTTCCGTTCTCGATTTACAGTTGCTTGCTGTCGTCAAAAGGTTTAAGTTCCAAAAAAACTTGAGTCTCTTAGACTAATTTTTAGAAGGTAAAAAAATGGATACTGTATCAGAAACTAAAGAGATTTTAAAGAAGTATTATGAAGGTCTTTCAAAAAAAGGAGACTGGCACTCAATGTTATCGGAAGAAATTCTCCTAACTGGAACGATAGCCAAAGAATCAAAAGGAAAGGAGCTTTTTGTCAACAACAATTTCTTCAAGATGGTAAAAAGCCTAAAAATAAAACAGATGATTGTTGAAAACAAAAACGCCTGTGCTTTAATTAGTTATGACCTCACCTCGCCCAAGGGAAATAGTTTCTCAAGCGAGGTTGCGGAAATTTGGAAAATAAAAGATGGAAAACTAGCTTCGCTCGCTATTTATTTTGACACAGCAGCATTCCAAAAATCCATAGCGTAAAGTTAGGGTTTAATGGTTTTTAGCCACTCCAAAAAGCCTTCCCGTACTTTCTCAGGGTTCTCGAACACGTGCAGGTCTTCTGTGGCTTCCAGCTTGCGGACTTGGTCAGCTTCTTCTTTGCGGACGCGGATTTTCATATCTTTGCCGTTGGGCAACTTGGTGGAGATTACGCTTTCTTTGTAGTCCACGGGCATAACCCAGACGGGCACGAATGCTTTGAGGCTCATTATTGCCGAGTTTGTGATTAAGGTGTCGCCTATCCCGTTGACTAATTTAGCAACCGTGTTTGAGGATGCGGGCATAATCAGGAGGAACTCGTATTTTTTGCTCTGCATCATTCCAGCAAGGAAAGGTATATTCGAATTTGTCTCAACCGTTACCTTGGCAAAACTCTTCTTTAATTCCTCTTCTAGGCCATAGAATTTTAGCATTGTTTCGGCGGCTTTGGAGAAGTAAACATCAATTTGCACGGTGTCTTCGGATTGAGCTTTGAGGTCTTTCATGATTTCGATGATTTCAGCGATTTTGTCGCCGGCGCCTGTGATTCCCCAGGCAACTTTATGTTTCTTAGCTTTTACTTCAGTCATAAAATTCACATTATTGCTTTTTATTGTAGAGTTCTAAGTATTCAGCGAACCGTTTTGTGGTTTTCTTTAGGCTACGGAAGCCTTCCTCATCTTGTTTGACTCCTTCAAGGGTGTCCTTAGACCAGAAAGTTGCGCCTAAATTCGCACCAAAGAATCCACCGCCCACTGGAATCATCCCATTAATTATGAAAAATGAATGTATCTGCATAAGCGCAAATTCTTGCCCGCCGTTCCTGTCGCCGCCTGTAACGATGCCCATGCCGACTTTGCCCTTGAAGAAGTTTTTATCAGCCGCAAGCGGTGCACGCATGCGGTCCATGACGGCCTTGGTTTGGGCGCTTACTCCACCGTTGTAGACAGGTGACGCAAAAATTATGCCTTGACAACCAGTCAATAGCGCATATAGCTCTTGTAAATCATCCTGAACTACGCATTCTTTGTTTTTAAGGCAGTAATCACAGTGTGCGCAGTAGTCAACCCATTTTCCGTGGACTGACCACAACTTGGTTTCATAACCCTTCTCCGCTAGCATTTTTAGGGCTTCTTCCAAAACGTGTTCGGTGGCTTGTTTTCGAGGGCTACCGCAGATTCCAATTATCATAAGCAGTCACTAAACCTTAACTTGGAATTTGCTTTAAAGCCTTCCCCTTTCACTTACAAGCAAAAAAACAATAACGCGATCTAACAAAAAAATTCTCTAAAACAAAGAAATAAAAGAAACGGAAAGAAAAAGAAAATTATTCTTTCTCGAAGTATTCTTCTGCCTTTGGCGGAACTGGTGGCAATCCTCTACGTTCGCGAATCTTCTTTACGGTTTCAGCTTGCATCTGCTCTGGAACATATGCCCAACGAGCGAACTGGGTTGCCCAGAAGGCTCTTCCTGAAGTTGAACCTCGCAATTCATCAGCGATGCCGAAGCTTTCGGATACTGGCATTTCTGCTTTAACGGTAATTATGTCATCTTCTGAGGGCATGTCGAGGATTTTTCCGCGTCGTTTGTTTAGCATTGTGATTACGGCGCTTACATATTCGCTTGGAACTTTACATTCGAAACTCATCAATGGCTCAAGCAGTTTTGGATCGCTTAAGAGAATAGCGCAGTAAATTGGTCTCCAGGTCATAGGGATAGCTTGTGCGGGGCCACGGTGGACTGGGTCCTCATGGAGGGTTATGTCTTCTAAGTTAATTTTTAAGCCGTAAGCTGGTTCTTTGGCTAGTGGGGATGTGTGGACTGCTTCTCGGAACCCGGTCTTTATGTGGTCAATGATTTCTTCTACGTATTGGCGTCCGCGGATTCGGTTGCAGAGTATGCAGTTTTCTTCAACTGCTACAGCGCCTTTGGCTTCGTCTGGTGTCCAACCAAGTGCCCTTAAAGTTTTGGTTCGTTCATCTCGGCTTTGCATGTCAGTGATTTTTTCAGATTTAATTGCTTCGATGACTTCTGGCGAGAGTTTATCAATGGTTATCCAGAGTTTGTTGTGTTTGTTGGGGCTTTTACCCATGATTGCTGGTCCCTTGTAATCGTGACTGATGGTTTCTCTGAAGATGACGATTGGTTTGCTGAGTTTAACTTTTAAGCCTGCTTCCTGCATTCGATAAGCGGTAATTTCAAGGTGAAGTTCACCCATACCGGATAGGAGGAATTCGCCGCTTTCTTTATTCATAATGAAGTGCAAGTTGGGGTCTTCAGTTGTGAGTTTGTGCATGACTTTATCGAATAAGGGTAAGTCTTTGACGTCTTCTGGTTCAACAGCAACGGTTACAACTGGGTCTGAAACGTAGTTTAAGCCTTCGAAAGAATGAACTACTTGGCCTTCTTCAGCAATGGTTTCTCCGACATGAATGGATGGAAGACCAGAAATAGCTCCAATGTTGCCTGCTGGAACACGGTCAATAAGAACACGATCAGTTGCCATACTCATGAAAACTTGTTGAATAGTGCCTTTTTGGTTGCTGCTTAAAAGTTGAACGGTTTTGCCTCTCTCGATTGAACCGCTGAAAATTCTGCCGATTGCAACTGTTCCGCTGTGCGGGTCAACTTCGATGGTGGAGATGCACATGAGCAACGGTGCTTTAGGATCAACTGTTGCCATTCCTTTACCTGTTGGCGAGTCTACGTCGCCTGGCCAAATTTGGGGCTGCCTGTAGGGCTGTGCTTCAAGTGGGTTTGGTAAGTGTTTGCAGAACATGTCCAAGATTGGTTCTGGCAAGGGTGCTTTTTTGCTGAGTTCATCGACTTTTCTGCCGACTTCAATTGGGTCACCGGTGTAAGCATCGATAATGTCTTGGAAGGAGACTTTCTTCATTTTCATGTGATCGAGGTTTAAGCCCCATTTGTGAAGGGCTGATCCAAATGCTACACGACTATCTTCAATTGTTACTTGCCAGTCTTTCTTGTGCTCGACTGGTGCATATTTCTCGATTAAAGTGTTGACTCTTAGGAGAATCTTTGCAAATTTCTTCTGGATTTCTTGGGGAGAAAGTTTAATTTCTTTGATCAAACGGTCAACTTTGTTGATAAATAGAATTGGCTTTACGCGTTCTCTTAGGGCCTGCATTAGAACGGTTTCAGTCTGGGTCATTGGCCCCTCAACTGCATCGACAACCACGAGTGCGCCGTCAACTGCTCGCAAGCTTCTTGTTACTGCGCCTGAAAAGTCAATGTGGCCTGGTGTGTCGATTAGGTTAATTAGGTAATCTTTTTCTTGGTAAGTGTGGACGAGGCTTACGTTTGAGGCGAAAACTGTCATTTGACGTTTCTGCTCAAGGTCCCATGAGTCAAGGAACAGTTTCTGTCCTGCCGTTTGGGTACTGATGATTCCTGCCGCTGCTAGAAGGCTGTCGGCCAAGGTTGTTTTTCCATGGTCAACGTGGGCAATGATGCTTGTGTTGCGTATGAAAATGGGTGTTTCCATCAATTTTACAATTTCATCGGTCTGCCTATAACGCGCCATAATTATTCAAACTCCAAATTAATTGAATTTATTACTTGAAAGACTTGTTTTTTAATTATTTGAAGCATTATTTACTCTCTCTTGAAATTGGTAAACTACATGAAAAGTGAGTTTGTAGCCTATTAACCTTATGGCATGATTCTTTGAAAATAGTTGAGGTAAAAAAGAGGAGTTCTGCGCTCTTTGAAAGGGTTTTTTCCGAAATATTCAGTCATTAATTCCAATTTTGCTTAAAAAACAAACGGTTAATTGGACTTTACAAGATGGTTAAGGCTAATTCGCAAAAAAAGATAAATCTATTTTATTTTTCTATTAACAAAAGAAACGTAGCCTAAAGGAGAATAAAAGTAAAATGCGACTGAAAGCTCTTGCAATTAATTCATCTATAAGCACCATTTTTTTCGGGTTAAAGACACCGTTGTGTGCGATGAGTTTAAATGCAACAATCAACAATAACCCTGAATTAATCCGTCAGAATTGATAATGTATGCTAAATATGTTGAGGATATGAATGCACCTTCAAATAGTTGCCGATCAGAGAAATAAATTGTTTAACATGACCTCAGCACTTTTCATCTTTTCCTTCCTGTCGGGGTTGTTACTAACTATCTGTTGAGGTTTTGGCGGAATAATATTGGAAAAAGCTGCGTCTTTGCCGATTAACAAGGTTTTCGATGACCTAAATACATCAGAGAACGGATTAACAAGTGATGAAGCTAAACTTCGCCTAAAAAAATACGGTTACAATCGACTAACTGAAAAAAGGCAAGCTCCATTTTTACACAAGTTTATACGGAATCTAAAAGACTTATTCGGCATCTTACTGCTTGTTGCAGCCGTACTATCCTATATCTCAACTCCAAATGACCCAGAACTTGCCTTAATCATCCTTGCAGTGGTTTTCGTCAACATTTTCGTCAGCATATTCCAAGAATCAAGGGCAGAAAAAGCCATGGAAACCCTCAAAAGCTGGATGCCTGAATACGCTAAAGTTGTCCGAGATGGCGAATTAAAGAAAATTTCAGTTAGCGAAATTGTGCCCGGAGATGTCGTCTTTTTGGACGAAGGTGACCGCGTTCCAGCGGATGCACGTTTGATGGAAGCTTTTGACTTATGGACTAACAATGTTCCATTAACTGGGGAATCTGAACCACAGCCGCGGGTTGCTGAAGCAGTCAAAGTTGTTGAGAAAGCGTATTTGTATGCACCTAATCTGGTTTTCATGAGCACAAGCGTTGCCAAAGGGCAAGGCAGAGCGGTTGTTTATTCTACAGGTATGGATACACAATTTGGCAGAATCGCCAGTTTAACTCAGACGATTAAAGAGGCAGACAGCCCACTGCAGAAGGAAATAGCGTTAACTGCAAAATACGATTTCATCATTGCTGTTGTTGTAGGTGTGGTTTTCTTTGCTGTTAATTACCTTGTCTTGCATGTTCCTATTTCGACGAGCTTTCTTTTCATGATTGGAGTAATGGTGGCTTGTGTTCCCGAAGGCTTGCAGGTTACAGTTTCAAGCGCATTAGCCATCAACGTGCTCAAGATGGTAAAGCAGAATGTTGTGGTTAAACGATTGTCAGCTGTACAAACTTTGGGTAGCGTCACCGTCATCTGCACTGACAAAACAGGTACCATAACAAAAGGAGAAATGACAGTAAACAAACTATGGGTTTTCGACAACGTGGTAGACGTTTCAGGCTCGGGCTATTTACCAGAGGGTAATTTCACAATAAACGGTCAACCAATGCAGGGAGGGCAAACAGCTTCTTTGGAGAAGCTTCTAGAGATTGCTGCCCTCTGTAACAGCGCAAAAGTCGATCCGCCTTCCGACAAAAACCGAAATTGGAATGTCATCGGTGACCCGACGGATGGAGCTTTGCTCGTTGCTACACTTAAGTCGAGTGTGAACATTCAAGATGCTTTAGCTGCCAAGCCAATTCTTGATGTTTTGCCATTCAGTTTTGAGCGAAAGCGCATGTCGACTGTTCATAAACTAAATGGTAACGTGTTAATCTACACTAAGGGTGCACCAAGAAACATCCTTGACGTGTGCAGTAAAGTGCTCATTGACGGTAAAATCGTTGATTTAAACGAAGAAAACATGACGTTGATTGAATCAAAAATTCACGAATTCGCCAATGCAGGTTTACGCGTTATTGCGGTTGCTTATAAGCAAATACCCAAAAGCGAGTACAAGAAGGGCATAGAAGTCGAAAGCAACCTTATCTTTGTAGGTCTTGCAGGAATGCGCGATCCCCCGAGAGCGGAAGTAAAAGATGCGGTTGAAAAAGCAAAGCAAGCTGGAATAAAAACAGTTATTATTACTGGCGATTATGGTCCGACTGCTCAATCTATAGCTCAAGATGTCAGCATTGTTGGTCGGGATTTCACGCAGGTGATAAGAGGCGTAGACCTCGAAGACTTAAGCGACCAAGCCGTAGTCGACGAAGTCAAGAAGGGCAATGTAATTTTCGCTCGGGTTTCTCCAGAGCAGAAGCTCCGGATAGTTAAAGTTCTCAAAAAAAGCGGAGAGGTCGTTGCAGTTACGGGCGACGGAGCAAACGATGCGCCCTCACTCAAAGAAGCAGACATCGGAGTTGCAATGGGTTTATCTGGAACAGATGTTGCCCGTGAAGCAGCAGACATAGTTTTGCTAAATGACAGTTTTGCCTCGATTGTTAAAGCAGTTGAATCTGGCAGAGCCATCTACGAGAATATTCGCAAGTTCATTGTTTATGTTTTCTCCCACAATTGGGCCGAGTTGATTCCGTTCGTGCTTTATGCAACTTTGGGAATTCCCTTGCCGCTACTTGTGGTTCAAGTGTTAGCCATCGACCTCGCTATAGACGTCATTCCAAGCCTAGCGTTAAGCCGTGAGTTGCCTGAAGCAGGCATTATGCAAGAACCACCCAGAAGCCTTAAAGAGAGACTGTTTACGCGCAAAGTTCTTTCCAGGTCAGTGTTTATCGGAGTAATCATCGCTGCTGGCGGTATGATTGGGTGCTTAAGCGCTTGGGCTGCAGGCGGATGGCACATCGGAATGCCGGTGCCCACTAACTGGCAATTCGGTGTATCCGGAATAAAAGCTGACCCAATTTACCTCAAAGGTGTAACAATGATGTTTGCGAGTATAGTTGTTGCTCAAGCAGGAAACGTATTGGCATGCCGAACCAGCAAACAATCAATATTCAAAACAAGCATCAAAACCAACAAATGGATAATCGTAGGCATAATATCGCAGCTATCCATCTTAGCTTTCCTAGTTTATGTTCCCCTGATGCAGAATTTCTTTGGAACAGTCGCATTGAACCTAACCGATTGGCTATACCTAATTTCGCTAGCGCTGATAGTAATCTTTGCTGAGGAAATCCGTAAATTCTTCAGCCGAAGATTTACCAAAACACCCGAAGACTTAGCCAAACACGACCACACATAAACGCAACAACCATTTTCCCCTTATTTATGAACAAATTAGGATTTAGGTAAACTATTAAGTAAGCCAAGGATTCTTAGGGTTGAAAAAACATGCTGCAGCTTTCCCCCGAAGCAATCTGGAACCTAAACGAAAAAGACCTTCTATCTCTGCTGGAAACAGGCATCTTCAAACCAAGAAGCCACGAAATCCGCTTTTACGCCCCCAGCTTCACCTACTACAAAACCAAACACTACTGCTCCTCAACATCCGACTTTCCAACTATCTCGGTTACAGGCAATTCCTGCGCTTTGGACTGTAAACACTGCGGAGGAAAAGTCCTTGAAACGATGCATCCTGCACTCTCGCCTGTGGAACTATTTGAGTTAGGGTTGAAGTTGAAGCAGAATGGTGCTTCGGGTTGTCTGGTCAGCGGCGGATGTTTAACCGATGGTTCTGTTCCACTTGACGGGTTTGTGTCTGTTCTTGAGAGGTTTAAGCGAGAACTTGGCTTAACCGTTTTTGTCCATACAGGCATAATTAAGGGTAAAACGGCGTTTGCGCTCAAGGAAGCAGGGGTCGACGCAGCACTAATCGATGTGATTGGTTCGGAAGAAACAGTGAAGAAAATCTATAATCTCAAAGTAACTGTCAAAGATTACGCTGATTCCCTTAAAACCATCCAAGATGCAAAACTGTCTTTGGTGCCACATGTTATCGTTGGGTTAAACGAGGGCAGACTTGACGGCGAATTAAAAGCCCTCCAAATGATACAAAAAGTCAAACCCTCAGCTCTTGTAATCATCGCGTTTATGCCTATCCACGGCACCGAAATGGCAAAAACACCTCCCCCAAAACCAGTCGATATAGCCAAAGTCTCAGCGTTGGCACGACTGATGTTTCCAGAAACGCCACTGGTCCTGGGGTGTATGCGTCCCAAAGGCGCAAGCCGCAGTGAAACTGATGTTTTAGCTTTAAAGGCAGGAGTGGACGCGGTTGCTTTCCCAAGCGATGCAGCGGTCGAGTATGCGAAGGGCAAGAGGTTACGGAACAGTTTTTTCCTCTTTTTGTTGCGCTAAAATGTACGTTGACGCTGTCAAACTTTAGAGCTTAACATTTTTCTGCTAAGCACAATAGTCCATACTGAAATAGCCAATCCTGACAAGAATTCAGGGATAGCAACGTTAGGAACATAATTAAATGCAAACTGCAAAAGCCAAGGTAAAGCTGCCGCAACACCGACAATAACTGTGAAAACTGCCATACCATTTTGATGTCTTAACCAAAACGTGTAGGTCAAAATAAATAGTGAAATAGGTGCCAACGCAAAGAACGCCACCGACAACACGTAGTGTGTGCCTTGAAAGCTCTCGTTGAATATGCCAATTCCGATGAGCGCTACTGTTGCCGCTTCAAAAGACCCCGCACCGACCTTGCCAACTAACGTCTCACCAAAATAGTTAAACAAACCCACTGCCGCGAAAAGCAAGGCTAAGAACCCGCTGCCGATGAGTCCAAAGTTGAAGAGTAGCCTTGTCACGCCGGCTATAATGCCTAAGTCGCTTAATGCATTATTTGTCCAGCTAAAGGCCGAGTAGGATGCAATAGCGGCAAGAATGCAGCTGAGCCCCAATACTGGCGCAACTATTCCAGCAATTGCACCAATCTTTTGGAAAACAACCTTTCTTGAAGAGAGCATACATTTACTATTTAGGAAGGTTGGTTTAAGAATTTGCGTTCGCTGGAACAAAGCAACGTAACCTTTGCAGCGATTGCAGTTTTTCTTTTTCGCCGATTTTGGCTTTCTGAACCGTTTGCTTGAGGATTTCTATAGATTCATCCATCGCTTGGCGGTTCACTGGATAGGGTACGCCGTCTTTGCCACCGTATGCGAAGCTGAATTTTACGGGGTCTTCCCAACTTGGCGCATCACCATACATCAATTCCGCGACAAGCGCTAATCCACGCACAGTTGCCGGTCCAACGCCTTTGACGCTGAGCAGTTCCTCGTAGTTGCTTGGTTGAAACTCGTAGACACGTGCGAGAGTGTCCCAGTTGATATTTCTGGGCATGTTGAGTGTGGTTTGGGTTTGCAGCCATAGGTCAGTGGATTTGGGAAGCCATTGTTGTAGGGATGCCTGGTTTAGGGGTTTTGCTGCGGATTGAATTAGGTTCATGAGTTTGCGTGTAGGCTCCTTCGAGAGATCGACCGAGGCTTTGCGTGCTGCCTCGCTTTGTTTTGCCACCATGTTAAGAACGCGGTCACGTTTGACGTTGCATGCGATGGCGTTGTGGGGTTCCTCTACAAAGCACCGTGTGTTTTCGCTTAGCCAATGGTACCTTCTTGCAGAGCGGTCTTCATGACTCATCCCTTGCTGAATGACTGCCCATTTTTCGTCTTTAGTTACCAGAAACGCATGGTGGTAGAGTTGGTATCCGGCTTGGATGGCGGTATTGTCGACTTTGGCGGTCATGCGACTGGTGTAAGTGAGTTCATCGATGGTTTCTTGGGAAAAGCCGAATTTTTCGCCAACTGATTCGATGTCGCTGGGAGTTTTCCGCGACGTTTTACCTTTTCCGCCGCAAACTGCGACCCCGTGCTCTTCGGGTGAGAGAGCGCCCTTGAGGATGCCGGTGACGACCGTTGTTACGCCGCTGCTATGCCAATCGTAAGCCAATACACAGCCAAAAGCTTGAAACCAATAAGGGTCAGAGAGGCGAGCGATGAATTTGTCGGTACCATGCGCCTCAATCATAATGCCAGCTATTTCCTTAGCCAGCTTCCGCATGCGCACAGTAAGCCAAGAAGGAGCTTTACCGCCATGAAGAGGCAGGTTCGCAACACCAGTTCGATACATTACAAATCAAGGGTGGATGGCTACTGTGGGCTTATATGGATTATTGCAACCATTCAGTCAAAAACTAACTATCGCCCTTCCTAAGGAAGATCAACCGTGCCTGCAACCCGCAGTTTGGCGGCATCCAAATACATCAACACAGCTTTATCGTTTGGGCGATGTACTAAGGGTTTTTCAAGCGTTAGGGTTAAGATGGGATTTTTGGCGTCGCTTGTCTCGGTTACCGCTGTCCACTTTGGCAGTAATGAGTTGGGTCCAATGGCCAATGTGCATGACCATGCCAGCTTTGATTGGTGTTTGCCAGTACTTAACGAGTGTTGATTGAGTTTTTATGGCGGTTGAGGTTTTAATTACAGGGTCATTTGTTAAGACAGCTCCACGGTCCAAATCTTCAACTTCAACGTTTTTCATTGCCAAACCAACGCGGTCACCTTCGCCGGCAACATCAAAGTCCTCGTCATGCTTTTGGATGGAGCGGACCTGCGCAGTTTTGCCTGCAGGAAGAACATTAAGTGTGGCGTGTTTCTGTACTGCTCCGTAAACGACTATGCCGAGAACAACGACTCCAACGCCTTTGACGTTGAAAGAGTGGTCTACGGGCACTGCGCCTACCGCTTGTTGCCCAGCTGGAACTTCAACCGTTTTCTGCTGGGAAGCATCCACAAGCAGTTTTTCTCGCAGAGCGTTGGGGTCGTCGGGTATGATTTCAAATTTTTCTAGGCTGGTTCCTTTTATTAATGCTTCAATTTTTTCTTTGGGAACATAGTTCTTTAGGATTATGTAGCCGCTTTTTATGTCGCTGCACTGGAGCATAACAAGTTGCTCACCAAACGAAGCGTCTAACGCGTTGACGACGACTATGGCTTTCTTTGATAACGCACAAGCATAGAATAAAGGTGCTAAGCGTTCGGGGTAGCGTGTGGGTTCAATAAAGGTGACGGTATCTTCGCCCTTTTTGAGGTTGTAGAGGGTTATGTCGGTGGAGGTTCCTTTTTTAGCGAGGGTGTTGCCAATTTCTAAGCTTCCGAGTATGGCTACTGTGATGTTTCCCATATTTCATAACCTTTATGCTATCCGCATTGTTGGTTTGTTCTGAAAGATAAGTGTTGTTGACTCAGCAGATAATTTCACCCGAATCTGGGAAGGAAAATATGGATTATAACTTGATTCGTACATGTGCGAAAGGTTCTTAAGGTAAAGGGTAATCTTCTAAACGGCAAGAAAACGGCAAAATCAATTGCCATTTCAGGTAACGATCAACTTCCAAGCTTGGAGGAAGGTCAGACCAACCAAAAAGGTTAAAATACCCCGATGTAGAGGTTGGAAGAGGTGAAAAGGTATGGAAAATATTTACGCAGCAATGCTCCTTCACAAGGCAGGTAAAGAAATTAACGAAGCTTCAGTAACAAAAGTTCTCGAAGCAGCAGGCGTTACAGTTGACGCAATACAAGTTAAAGCACTCGTTGCATCACTCAGCGAAGTAAACATTGATGAAGCAATCAAAGCCGCACCAGCTATGATGGCAGCCGCTCCAGTAGCAGCTCCAGCAGCAGAAGCAAAATCAGCAGCCGCTCCAGAAGACAAGAAGAAGAAAGCTGAAGAAGAAAAAGCCAAAGAAGAAGCAGCACTAGAAGGATTAGGCGCCCTATTCGGGTAAAATAAGCCTTTATCTTATTTTTAATTTATTTTTTCCCAAAAATATTTTATCTTTTAATTAATTAATGCGTTAGAAATTATTGTAGTGGTAAACTTGGGTCTTTAGGCATTCGGCAGATTGAACTAGCAATTGGCGCCGCAACAGCTTTGTTTCTTGAACTAAGCAGTTTCCATGCAATGATTGGTGCCCAACCGCTAATAATCATCAAAGTTCCCGGGAACCCTTGGATGTTTCTTCCAAGAATTGGTATAAGTCCCTTTATGATGTCAGGTAAGAAGGCTTCCCAGATGCCGAAAGCCACCGCCATCGCAACAATCGACACGATGGCTGTTTTTTTACCGAATTTGTTGAATGTTTGAACTGCGAGAACTCCTGCAAAGAAAAAGTCGCCCAACCCAAGTCCTCTACTCAAAATTGCACCTGCTGCATTGTGAATTAAGGGTACGTTGGGTATGTAAACCAGTACTGGAAGACCTAACCCAGTGAATTGTGTGGCAGCTTGAACCATGGTTCCAGTGCCTATAACCAAAATAATGTCCATGATTGTTAAGAGAACCGCAAATAGACCCACTGTCTTCCAACTAAACAAAGACGAAAGGTACAGGATAATTAGGATAGCAAAGGTAAACCCGAAAACATCCATAATATAGGGATACCAAATTGCCGCTGTTCCCGCGTTATGGATAACGTTTAAGAAAATAAATAATAACACAAAGATTGCTGGAGGTTGAGCAGCAACATACCATCTTTGCTTGGAAACGGTTTTCAATTGCTCGAAAGCTGCGACACCAAAACAGAAGACAGCTAAAGCAAAAAATGCGATTACTCTATAAATTGTAAAACTGTCTGCGAGTGAACCTGAAAGGCTGGTAAATGCTGCAACCAAGCTTGCTACTCCAAAGCCCAGCGAAAGTAGTTGTGCTCGTCATTTTGGTGATGTTTGAAAATATGTAGGAAAATGTGAATAGCAACATGGTGTATGATGAGAGGAAAAGTACTAGGAGAATGTTAGGAAAAATATCGCCTGGACTAATCATGGATGTGTAGGAGATAACGGTAATTATGACAGCCATGAAAACAACAAGAAGAATTATATCGCGTGTTTTGAACTCTTTCTTCTCAACGGTGGCCATCAGTTTTCCTTCTATTCGCTTGTTTAGAAGCATGGCAACTGTTACCACGAGGAACAATGCAATAGGCATGGCGAGGTCAAGGGAAGGCATAGACTCCACAATAAACAAAAGAAGCTTTTATTTGTTTAGTCAAAAACCCCCAAAAATGCCGTAAAAAAAGGGTTAGCAGTTGAAATAAACGTTAAAGATAGCCAATGACGCCAAGAGCGCTTCTTCGGTACGGACTGTTGCTGTGCCCTGATTTGGAACCGTGTTCACAACGAAATCGGTAATTTCTGCAATTTTTAAGCCTTCATCCTCAGCAATCTCATGTAATCCACGCGACGGAGCACCAAACGCTACCAAAACCCGCTGACTACCCGCCCATTTCGAGCCTATCTTGCCTGCAACATCCACAAAATTATCCCCTATTCTTGCCGTGGCTATTTTTAAATCAAAACTGCCCTCGGCAACCATTTTCCCAAAAGAACCTTTTTCCACCCGAACCCGGTAGCCCCAATATTGCGGAACATCTTCGCGATTTGCAGCTTGAACTTCTATGTGTCTTCCAATGTTGATTACTTGCAACGTTAAACGACCGCCAACACCGAACCCTTTTTGTCTCAAAAGGGCTGGCTGCTGAACTCCAATGTCAACAACTAAACCGTCTTTGGTTTCAGACAAAACCACGCCCTCACGGAACTCACCTACCTGCAAATGCTTGGTTTTGCCACTCAAAGGATGATGAGGCGTACGCAGCGGGGGCAGAATTCCAGCATACTCCAAATCTGCCTCAAGCCTAAACAGTGCTTTTCGAAGGTACTGAGGCGTCTCCAAATAATTGAGCAAAAGGCAATAAAATCCAAATCGCGCCGCTGGTCAACTTTAGGGTTGTCAGGGTATACTATGATTTCGTCGACTCGGAAAATCGCTGCTGAGCGCCCAATCAAGCCAATCTTGGCTGTTTTCTCACGTAGGTGAGGAGTATCGGAAATTGTGGATGCTGGGATTGCGATTGAAAGTTTCTTTTTATTCATACAGTTATGCCTCTTGAAGCTTTGTTGTCTGCGTTGTGCTTAAAAGGGGGAGACGAGATATAAAACTGCGTGTTATTTGGAGGATCAAGCGATTGGTAACCCCCATTTTAGATAATGTTGAAAAGATATATTCTGTTGATAAGAGTGGAATGCTCAATTTTTCTGTAGATGCGGCTAGGCATTATCGTGAAGCAGCCAAAAACGCCGAAAGAATAATCGTTGATTACCCAAAACCCAGCAACATTGTGGTAGCTGGTTTAGGTGGTTCTGCCATCGGCGGCGACTTACTCAAGGACTGGGCAAAAACCCAACTAACCGTGCCCATCGAGGTCAGCCGAGAATACAAACTACCAGCTTACGCTAACAAGAAAACATTGGTTTTCATCACCAGTTACTCAGGCGACACAGAAGAGACGCTGTCCAGTTTCCTTGATGCTCTAAAACGCAAATGCATGATTTACTGCATAAGCAGCGGCGGCGCCGTCTTGAAATACGCTCAAAAACATAAAGTGCCCTACCTTCAGGTTCCCGGCGGCATGCCTCCGCGTGCAGCGTTGCCGTACATGCTTTTGCCACTTTTGGTTTACATGGAAAAAGCGGGTTTAGTTAAAGGTGTAAAAGAAGAACTTAACGAAGCGATACCGTTGCTGGAGAAAATCAGCCAAGAAAATGGGCCTGAAACGCTAACTAGAGATAACTTTGCAAAAACAGTAGCCACACACGTCGGCGAAAGCGCTCCAGCCATCTACGGCTTTGGCTTCTACCGCAGTGTAGCGCAACGGTTTAAGCAGCAATTTAACGAGAACAGCAAATCCGCTGCGAAATGGGAGTTTTTCCCTGAGCTAGACCATAACGAGGTTGTGGGTTGGGAAGGACGAGGCGAACAATGCAAATATTTTTCAGATTATCTTCATTCGCGACAGTGACGAACCAGTGGAAATCGAGAGTCGAATTGAAACTCACCAAACAAATTATGGAGCAAAGGGGTTTGGTAATGTTTGATTTGGAAGTGCAGGGCAAAAGCGCATTGGCAAAGATGCTGTCAACCATAGTTGTCGGCGACTTCACAAGCGTCTACTTGGCTGTCTTGCATGGAGTAGATCCTACACCAGTAAGAACCATAAATACTCTCAAAAATACGCTTAAACAAAACGGGGTAAAAGAGAAAATAATTGAGAAGCTAGAAAAAATCTAGCTTAAGCTACAAATTTTTTGAATTGTTCTTCGGCTTCTTCAAGCGATACCATTTGAGGTGGACGCTTGAATCCGTAAGCACAAACTGGCTCCACAGCGCCTTTAAGCTTCTTGTTTAATGCAAGCTTCATTGCTCGCACAACGTCAAAGAGCACTGATCCAGCGTTTGGTGCGTCAACGGTTTGGAATTTGAGGTCAATTTTCATAGGTGCATTGCAGAAGTAGACGCCGCTAATCCAGAAGTAACTGTCACGTTTGTTCTGCAGGAAATCCACATAGTCAGTTGAGCCTGCAACGATTTCGGCTTTGTATGGAATTGATGCGGCTACGGATTCGGTTTTGATGTTGCGTTTTGCGTCGCGTGTGCGGTCCATGGTGTCGACGGATTCTGTTCCTCCGCCAACGTCTAATTGGTAGGTTTCGTTTATGTCGAACACCGTTATCTGAGAGCAACTTTAGCAGGGTTTTGTGCAGTGCAGTTGAGCCGACTTGGTCAACTAAGTCGTCGCCGACAAGTGGAAGTTTTGCGGCTTCAAACTTTTTTGCCCATGCTGGGTCGCTTGCGATGAAGTTTGGTGTAGCGTTAACAAATGCGCATCCTGCTGCGAGGGCTTGTTCTGCGTACCATTCCGTGGCTTTGGCTGCTCCAGATGGAAGCAAATTAACCATGACTTCCGCTCCTGCTGCCTTGAGAACTTTTACTGCGTCCGCGTCAGGGGCTTTGCTGACTTGGATGAGGGCTTTTGTTGAGTTTCCCACACCGTCAAGCAATGGTCCTTTGCTAACTTTAACGCCCATTGCTGGGACATCAGATACTTTGGGCGCGTTGTTTGGTGAGGCAAAAATAGCTTCGGATATGTCTTTGCCTACTTTGCGGCCATCCACATCAAACGCTGCAACAACTTCGATGTCTTTGGGGCTTAAATTTGCCAAAACGGGATGGCGTAGTCCAACACTGTTCTCTGGTTTGTCAAGTTTTCCGTAGTATTGGATGCCTTGGATGAATGATGAGGCGCAGTTTCCAACGCCGATTAATGCAACTTTAACTTTAGGCATGATATTTGCACCTTGCTTGGCTTTTCTATTTGCGTTTGCCTATAAAAAGATACGCACCATATTTCCCAACCAAAACCTAAACATAATGCTTCTAAGGCCTTTGCGTGCGGTCCATAAGAAATGCTTATTAAACGAGACGGGGTAACTTTCTGAAGCCAGATAAAATTTGGGCGAGTAGATCAGTCTGGCATGATCGCCACGTTGGCATCGTGGAGGTCGCGGGTTCAAATCCCGCCTCGTCCACCAAACAATAACAAATCATTATTTCTTTTTTGTAAATCTTTAATTTTCAAATGTCGTTTACATACTTGTGATGGCGGACTTCTGGTCAAATTGGTAACCTCGCACTAACAAAAAGCCGAAAGAAATGGTGACACAAAACTTAGTATACCTATGACACAGGTTAAAAGATAATCAAAATATTTATTTCAGGCGAATTTAGATCAGGTGTTTTGTTTGCTTTTCGGGTTGGTCGCTGTCTGATTTGTTTTCTTCCAGCCAGTTTCTTGACTTCATCAGAGACTTCCCTGCAAACTTTAGTTCCAATGCACCTTCATATGGGCAGATTTCAACGCACCTTGCGCATAGCATGCATTTGGATTCGGTTACGTCTCCACCCTTCTGAGCGAACATGGCTGTGGCTTGGGTTGGGCAAACGCGTTTGCACACACCGCATTTAGTGCATTTGTGCTCATCTTTCTGAAGTTTAGTCAGGGCGATTTGTTTGAAAGGTGTAAATGTGCTGAAAAGAGCAGTTATGCCTCCTAAGGGGCAGATTCGGCACCAGAAACGCCTGTAAGCCAAAGCCAAAATCGTAACAATGGCAAGAACAGCCAGATTTATCGAGGTCAAATAGAAGCCTGATATCCAGAAGGGGCCATACACGATTTGGGAGATGTAGGAATAATTCATTTGTCCGATGGCGCATTCTATCAAAATACATAGTGGCCTCATGGGGCAAATCAGGCAGAAGGGTTCGTTGATGTTGCTGACAATTCCTGCTTCAGTTCCCTGTGGTCCGCCAAGTTTGGTTCCTGGAATAAGTTGTGTGCCAAAAATGGTGTATGAAGCAAAGATGACGCTTAAAATCAAAAAGACCGCGATTATAATGTAGCGGGATTGCCCAAGTGCCGAGTTTGTTTTGTCAGAGAAACTCAGGTGCCGCAACCGCGTGGATTTACGAATTCGCGTTAGGACATCATGGTATAAGCCGAAGGGGCAAAGCCAACCGCAGAAAGACCTTCCTAAAACAATAGACGCCACAACCAACATACCAATAACTATCCCTATCTTCTCCAACCCCGAAGTGGAATAGATTACCTCGTAGCCTCGGGGGTAGTTCCAGAAGGGAAAAATGTAGGCTTGCAGTTGCCAAATTGCGCAGGTAACTGTTCGTCCGTTGGGGTAATAGCAAGCTAAGATGGGAAGGGAAATGCCGTCCGGAAATTGGTTGCCTAAAACGTTAGCACCGATTAAGTGGTCACGGGGCGAAATTCCTAAAGGATAAAATAGCGAGCGGGGTTGGTTGAATGGTCCTATTATTAGTCCCATAAAGACGCCGACAACAGCCGCTATTTGAATGAAGAGTCTTAATGTGCTGATTCGTTTGGTTTTATCTTTAGATAATTTGAGGATAAGGACAATACCGACGGCAACTATCAGCGCGTAAACCAATATGATTGTGAGTGGGTCGTTCTGCCAAACCATCATTTAACCCTCACTGTTTAATTTGACTACGACCGCAACTGCAACTGTAACCACAACTAAAGCTACGGTTACGATGATTATTGAGTGTTGTTCAAAAAACGTCTGGTTCGAATTGTTTGGAACTGTGAAGCCGCTATAATGGGTTATTGACAAGTTGCCTGTTAGGCCAGTTAGAACCATTGTGTTGTCGGGTAAGAGGGTCCAGCCTTCGCCTTCAGCGAGAAAAATCGTATTTCCAGTATCGCCCGGGATAGTTACAGTCCATTCGCTCGCGTCGGTGATTCGGGAAGTGTTAAGGTTAAAGTTTACTGTCTGCTTACCTATACCTTGAACAATGCAGCTTAATGTTGCACCAGTCGTTAAAAAATGTGCTTCGGTATGAATAGATGGTCATGTTTGAGTTTTCAACTGAAATCGTGAGGTTTCCCAGAGTCTGAGAGTTTCTAAGTTTTAGGTTTGTAAAACTCCAAGTTTGATTCTGCAATGCTGCTGATGAATAGGAGCCATTTACGGCGAAAGTTATAGTGCCGTTGAGTGCGGGTATGCTGAATTTGTCTTGGGGTGTGAAGGTTGTGATGGTTTGGGCTTCTAAATTAGGGCAAAAATATGAGAGCGCCAAGACTAAGATGATAATCGCTGCGAGTCCAGTTAAGACTGGGTTGCTGCTGGTTGCCTTCAAAGTCTCACGTTTATGGTAATATCTTTGTTGATGGGCTATAAGGCTTTTCAACCGATTTTTCGGCTGATTAAAGCCTGATTTTTTGGTTTTCAAAAAATTAGATATCGAAGTCTGGTCCGGAAGTAGGCTTCTTTTCAGAAGGACTTGAAGGTGGTGGGGGTGGCAGATTGGTTTCTTGATTTGGCGTTTTCTTGGGTTTTGTTCGATTTTTCCGAATAACAAGCACTAACACCAGCAATACAACGATTATTATCGCTGCTCCAATTGCTGCATATAGCACGAGGTTTTGTTGATTCGCTGGTTGTCCTGAATTTGTGCTGGTAGATGGAGTAGTAGATTGGCCGTTACTAACCACCAAGAAATCAGCTGGATCAGAATTCGCAGAAAATGCGGTTTCTGAAGCTCCCTCTGTGCCTTCAACTCCAGCATAATATGTATGTGCGCCTAATGTGGCATCCGCTGGCACTGTAATATTAATTGGTCTAGGAAAAGTAAAGTTGCCTTCTGCTGGAATATTAATAGGCGAGCTGCTTGAATTTAAGCCGTAAAAGCTATCGGCAGGCATCCAATCAAAATGTAGACCAACATAATTTATAGTTAGTGAATCATTCGAATTACTTTGGAAAAAAAACAGAACCGATATGGTTTCTCCTTGTTGAGGTTGCGGGTTGGAGAGAAACGCTCTAACGGTAACAACATTAGAAGTTTGAGCAGATACGCATCCACTTGAAATTAGAAATACTAAGCAAACTACGATAACTACAAGGAAAGAGAACCCAAGTTTTCTCATTTAACCCACTCCCGTACAGTTGTAGTATTTTACTTTCAACCTATATATTATTTTACCAGAATTGCAAAAAATTAAGAAACATTGAGAAAATTAGGCAAAAACCCAGTTAAACTTGATTTGCTTTGTCAACTAAAGACTTTTGACCGCTGGGAAACGCGGTTGGAGCTTTGATGCAGGTTTTTGTTGCTCGTGGACATCGCGCACTATATGCGGATAGGCACAGATGATTATGAAGAAGGTAATTTGTGTCCGCTTTGGAGCCCTGCGATAGTCTTAAGTTACCGCAAACCGTTTTGGCTTTTGGAAACACACAAATGGACACCTTGAGTTTAGCCAATTTAGCTTTGGATTTGGCAAGTATCATAAATTTCATCGCTCTGCTTTTGATGCTTCGGGCAGTTATTAAAAATAGAAAAGTTCTCCGCGGTTACAGCATTTCAGGTTCATTTTTGACGTTTGTTTCTATCGTTGGCTTTGAAATAGCGTATTACTTGCTTGGAAACATTGTTGGTTTTGCGTTAGGGTGGGCAACTGTGGCTTTCTGGTTCATCGCATTTGCTTACAGCCTAAGACAAAAGTTGAAAGGAACCTCCACATGTGAAGAACCCATTAAGCCTTAATTTGCTGGAAACTGGATTGTGAATTTGGCGCCTTTTCGCTCGGTACTTTCGAAGTTGATGGTACCGCCGTGTGCTTCTATAACTCGTTTGCAAACCGCTAACCCGAATCCTTGTCCACGCGGCTTAGTGGTAAAGAGCGGTGTGAAAATTTGTTTTTTAATTGCTTCGGGTATTCCTACGCCCGTATCTTGCACACTAATGACGGCTTGTTCTTCCAAATTAACATGTCCCGTTAGGGTTAATTTGCCTCCGTCGGGCATAGCTTGAACTGCGTTGGTAACTAAGTTGATTAAAACACGTTTAAGAAGTTGGAGGTCTCCTTTTATCTGTGGAAAATCAACATCGATTTGCGTCTGCATCACGATGTTACTTGGAATGGCAACTGACGACAAAACGCTTGAAACTAGTTCTTTTAGACTAAGGGGTTTTTTATCGATTTTTATGGGTTGCACGAAGGCTTGCAGGTCAGAAACAATCTTATCCATGTAAACTGCTTGCTCTTCTATTACGTGAATGCTCTCTTGCAGGTTACTCTTAACTTCGCCGTCAGCTAATGTTGTAACTTCATTTTTCGCCAGGAATAATTCGCCGATTACAGTTTGCAGTGGATTGCGAAGGTCATGACCAACCATACCAGCGGTTTGTCCAATGGCGACTAGACGTTCTGAATCTTTAAGCTGTTTTGTTCGGTCTTCGATTACTTTTTTGAGATAATCTGCCTGATTTTCAAGGTTTCTTTGCAATTCTTTTTGCTCAGTGATGTCTCGAACAATGGACCATATGCCCACAACTTTGCCCTTTCCGTTAGTTAGCCGCCAAGTTCTAACGGATGCTGGAAAAACCGAGCCATCTTTTCGTTTGTATTCCCGTTCGAAAACCAAAGAGTGCCCCGTTTTCAGGACTTTTTTGACGATTTTTTCTCTTTGTTCAAGCCATTTCTCAGGTAACAGTTGTTTAATTGTTAGGTTTCTTAATTCTTTTTTTGAGTACCCAAGCATTTTTGCGTAGGCAAGATTGCAATCAATCATTCTTCCTGCCTGATCCCGCGCCATAATTCCATCTTGGGTTGTTTCGTAGAGTCTGCGGTACTTTTTTTCTGAAAACATGAGTTCCTGCTCGAATTTCTTTTGTTCCTCGAGTTCGTGGGCAGATCTCTTTTTTTGGCTAGTGATATCTGTGAAAACAGAAACGAAAAAGGTCTTCTTTGGGCTGTAAACATAGATTTGATACCACTTATCTGCGGGTTTGGAGTAGGATTCAAAATATTTTGGAACACAAGTCTTGGCTAGCCGACCATAAACATGTAGCCAATCTATTTTGCCACCGTTTATTTTTGAATTAGACTCTGATACTTTCTGTCCAATTTTTCCTCTTTTAAAAGAATGAATTTTGTCGTATGCCAAATTACTTTCGAGAAGAATGTAATCAACTGGCTCGCCTTTTTGGTCATAAACCATCTTATATAGGGCAACGGCTTGAGGAAGGTTGTCAAATAAAATTTTGAACTCATCACTCCTAATGCCCAATTCTTCAAGAAACCCTTTGCTTGCATCATCGACTTTTTTAATTTTAAAGGAGTGGGGTGAAGAAGGAATTAATGGAGTCGTCTGCTTATTTGACTTTGACTGGGCAACATCGATAGAATGCACTATCTTTATCCCCAACTAAATATTGAGAGTTGAGTGTGCATAAAAAACTTTGCAATAAACCTCATATTTTATTGGTTAAACGTTTATTTTATCAGCTGAAACCTTGAGTCTTGTTGCTTTTCGCAGGCTTTCCATACCCATCAACGGTAAAATGCAATCTAAAGTAGTACTAGTAACTGATCAAGTCAATTCTAAAGTTTGAGCCGATTGTAATCAAAAGCGCCGGTTTTTCCATCTTTGTGAGTATGAGCGTTGATTTTTTGGGTTTTATTTTAGAAATAGTCTTATGGTTGACTGGTAGATTGTATTTGCGTAGTTTACATGCCGACTAATTTGCCGCCTGAAGCGATGGATAAATGGGAGCTAGTTGAAGCTGCCCACACACCCAAAGAAAAAATGGATGCCATGCTAGAGTTCCTAAAGTACGTTCCGCACCACAAAGGCACTATGAAACTACGCGGTGAAATGAACCGCAAAATTGCACTTATCCGAGATGATTTGGAGAAAAAGAAACGCCAGGGCACTGGCAAGAGCAGCGGGGGACCAAAACTTTTCATCGAGAAAGAAGGGTCAGCCCAAATAGCATTGGTTGGAATGACCAACGTGGGCAAAAGCGCACTCATGACCGCCGTTACAAACTCAAAAGTCCTTGTAACCCCTACCCCATTTAGCACACATGAACCCATGCCCGGCATAATGAATTACATGGACGTACAATTCCAGATTGTGGAAGCACCAGCAGTAATGCAGGGAGCAGCAGAAGGAAAAGCAGGTGGCAACGTCACACTCGGCTTAGCCCGCAACGCCGACGGAGTAATTTTAATGGTAGATTTAGGCAGAGACCCCGTTGAGCAGTTGGACTTGATTTTGGCGGAACTTGAGAAAACCCGAATATTAGTCTACAAGCCCAGCGGCAAAGTGGAGATTGACAGGCGCCATTCGGGCACAGCGCTACGAGTTATCCTCGTCGGCAAACTACTTTACTGCACTATGAGCCAAGTGGAGCAACTGCTAAGGGACTACAAAGTCCACGATGCCATCGTGCACATCAGCGGCGAAGTCACATTGGAAGATGTCGAGAATGCCATCTACGAGACAACCATGTACAAACCCGCCGTCGTCGTGGCTAACAAACTGGATTTGAAAGGCGCACAAGCAAACCTACGCCACCTAAAAGCATTCGTCAACAGCAAACTACCCATCGTGGCGATGTCCGCACAAAATAAAGTTGGACTTCAAGAACTGGGAAAAGCACTCTTTGATTCATTAGGGCTCATTCGCATTTACACCAAAGAACCCGGCAAAAAAGCGCATGCGGACCGCCCCTTCGCACTCAAAAAAGGCGCCACCGTCAACGAATTAGCCAAGAACATCCACAAGGAACTACTCATGAACTTCATGTTCGCCATGGTGTGGGCCAAGCGGCTGCCCTTCAGCCCCAAAAAGGTCGGCATGAACTTTGTGTTAGGCGACGGCGATATTGTGGAGATTCACGCGAAAATCGCATAAGTTTAGACTTTCATTTTGAAAGTTGACGTTACAGATTTGCCGGCAGCCTGTTTTTCTATGGGATTTTATTTTGCTGTATGAATCGGATACTTTGGGCTCGTCCCGCTTAAAAGTTAACTCTAACATGGATAAGACTTGAAAAAACAACAAAAATAAAAAAAGAAATTTTAGGCTGGGGGTGGAGGTGGAGGCAAATCTTTGGTTTTACGACCCTTCAACAAGAACAAAACCAGTATCACAACTGCCACCAAGACTACAACTATGATTGCAGCGAAGATAATCATACTTGACGATAATTGGAATGGAGGCTGCGTGGGATGTGCTGTTGGAGTCGCAGTTGCTGTAGGCAGGTTAGTTGGCACAGCTGTCGGTACAGGCGTAGACCCTGCCTCAGCAACTGGAACGCCTAGAGCAGTAACATTGAATGATGCGATTTGACTCGAGAGTGCTCCAGTGTTATCCATCGGTGTCATCGTGAAGGCGGCAGATCCGGAGGGTTGAAGTTGGGTCCCCAAGTCCATGTAACCTATAGCGATAACTCCTCCTGTTGAGTTATAGAATGTACCATAGAGCACGACATCGCTGACTGGATTGGAGCCCACGTTCAACACGGAACCGGTAACCGTGTAGTCCCCTGCGTTATCTGCACCCTGAAGAGCAGATGAAACTACCACGTCAGTGCTAACATTACTGGTTGGTTGCTGAGCAGTTAACACGGTAACTGTAACACTGGTAACATTGGCTACCCATGATAAATCCAAGCTTGGGCTGCTAGTTTCTGGTGCAAAATCAATGTAGAAAGGCGACTTCGCTTTAGCCGCCAACGTTATGCCAAAAACTTTGCCTTCGCTTTGAGCTACAATTTGCCCGGTTGAATTATAAGCGTAGCCAGCCACGTAGATTGCACCTAAAGTGGTGGTACCCGTGTTTTGGACTTCACCAACCACAACTAAGTCACCTTGATACTCAGCTAATACGGTGTTGGCGGGGGCGATGTACCAGTTGTAACTTAAGACTGCAGTTTCAGCAGTTTGGGCTTTCACGTTTAGATCAGAATTCAATAGGGAGAACGAAGATAGGATTAACGCAAAAACAATTAGAGTTGCTAATATTTTTTTCAATTTATCTCTCTCCTCATTATTGTTTATTGAAAAGAAGTCGACGCTTATTGGTTATAAGGTTTTTTCCAAATTGGTTCCTAATATGCGACATGATGTAGAAAATTAAAAAAAGAAAGCGATACCGTCGATATTCAATTTATACCTTAATCATCCGCTAATTTTCAGATTTAAGTTGTAATCTATGATTTCTATCACTCTTGAAGTAATTGCAGATTTATTCTATATTATTTGGCTGTTTAAAACGGATGACGCGGCTTTTATTTTTGTCCAAGAAGACTTTTCCGCTATTAACGGTGAGGTAAGAGGCAATTGTGCCAACGGTTGTCATTCCAGGAATCACCTTTACTGATTCGGGCAAAGCATTTCTTATCCCGCCAAAGCCAGCCATACAACTTAAAGTAATCGCTGCATCCGAACCCTTAGCCGCCTTGACAACTTTTTTTCTGTCGTTTTGGTTTAGCTGACAATAAGGGGAGGTAGGCAAACCAAAGAACTTTATGTTCGCCGATTTTCCGTTCTTTTCCAGGAGCTCCTTGATACGGTTTGCTTCAGCAGAGGTAGCGAAACAGCTAAAACGCAGACCGCCCAGAGATGAGGTGCCGATGATGGATATGTTGTTTTTATAGGCAATGCTTTGGTTAGCGCAGAAGCCGCAGCCGAAAATAGTTATAGATTTTGCAGTTCCAAGTTGGTTGAGAAGAAATGTATCGGTTGCTAGTTCAGAGTAGCATCCCAATAGAATTCACCACTTCTAGTAAGGAAGAAACTTGTATTTAAAAATATTTAAAATAAAGTTTAGAGAAGATTCTAACGTTTAAAGTCTTAAAAAATAAAAATAAGAAAATAAAGGTTGGTTTATCTGCTGGATTGTGCGACGCGTTCGATTTCATTGCGTTTGGCTATGGCGACGCTTTTTATGTCTTTGTTGGCTGCGAGCACGAGTTCGTCAGCGAGGGTTTCTTGGATGCTGCGTGGGTTGTTAGCTGAGGATGCACGTGCACCTGTCGTTATGTGGCGAATGGCAAGGTCGATTCTGCGTTGTGGTGCAACGTCCACGGATAAGTGGTATACGACTCCTCCGTAGCTGACACGTGTTGTGTCTTCGCAGGGGGAAGCGTTTTCGACTGCTTTAACGAGAACTTCAATTGGATTTTTGCTTGTGCGTAGATAAATGATTTCGAAGGTTTCTTTAACTATGTTTGTGGCTTTGGCTTTTTTGCCGCTGTTTTTGCCTGACCGCATTAAGCCGTTGATTAAACGTTCTACGATGTTGACTTTGGCTTTGCGGAATCTTTGGTGTTCGTGGCGTCCCATGCTGTGGGGTGCAACCATCGGGGTTAGGTTGAGGTATCTTTGCAATCCGATGTCTACGACTGCTATGTCTTTAAAACTCCATTTTTGGAAGAGCTTAATTTCTTGAGGTTGAGCTACAGATGATACTGTTGACATACAATTTACCTTGCTGGTTTTTGTTTTCGACCGTAAACTAGTTCATTTAGGCTTACGCCGTTAACCATAACGACTTTCCATCTAACTCCAGGAATGTCTCCCATAGCGCCGCCTCTTGTTCCGCCGATGCCTTCTACAACAACTTCGTCGTGTTCGTCGACTACGTTGAGGGCGCCGTCACCGGGCAAGAACGCTGTAATGGTTCTGCCGTTTTTGATGAGTTGTGTGCGGACACATTTGCGGATGGCACTGTTGGGCTGTTTTGATTCGACACCTACTTTCTCGAGAACAATACCCCGGCTTTGGGGTGCACCCTGCATAGGGTCAACTTTTTCGTCGAGTCTAAGCATGCGTCGGTTAAAGTAACGATCTGACCAACGGAAGTTTTTCCGTTTCTTTGCTAGTTGCCTTGCGGCAAATTCGCCTCTTGGAGACTTGGAACCCATTCTAAGATATTCCTTCTTTTTGCAACATCATAGTCATAGTACTAATATTTAAACAAAACGAAACGGAAACATGATGTTAACGACTAGCAAATAAAAGAAACTTACACTCCAAAACTGCCTTATGCATACCGGTAATGGCAACCCTTTTGGTCGAAACGTCATTTTCCTTAGTTTTTAAAAAATATAGACCATGTTTTGTGGTGCCGCGGAAGGTTTAAAGCGTTTGGCAAATGAGTTTTGTGTAGATATTTTGGAGGAAAGCGATATGGTTAATGTTGAGGTTCAAGTGCGTAATCCCGAGGTTGGAGAGGAGAAGACTGTGGGCGTGAATGTGGATGTTAACGAGATTATCAATAAAGTCCGCGATTTTGTCGATAGCATTAAGGAGACATCGTTGGGTGGGCAGCGTTTGGCTGTTGATGTGGAAGGGTTTAATTTTTCTGTGGGTTCGGTGGGCGGGAAGTTTGGTTTGAAGTTGGGTGTGGATTTATCGTTTACGCCCAAGTCGCCCGTTAAGGAGCTTGGTCCTTAAAACTTATACCTTAGCTCCCGGTATATGTGGGGTGGGATTGAATTTGGAAAAGAAATGTCCAATCTGTAAAAAGAAATACACCACGTTTGATGCTAAGTCGAAGTATTGTAGTGATGCGTGCGCTAGGAAAGCTGGCAAAAAGTAGTAGCTGGCTCTTTTTAGACAAGCATTCTATTTTTTATTTTCTGAACTTAAAAGTTGATTGCATTGCATTTATAGAGCCTTATTATTTTGGAGAACTATTTACTTGCCGTTCGGGTTAGATTTTAATGGTTTTTTTATATGGGAAGCCGAGTTTTTCCAAGCAATATTTATATCAAAAGCACTTTATTCAACATTCTAATAAAGCTAATCAACGTAGACTAATTATCCACGATAATGAATATCTCTGGGGATAAAATATGCCGTTAAAAACTCTAAAGAAAGACGCGGCAGACGCTTTAACGTTAGAATGGGCTTTGCAAGTTAAAAATTACAAGTTAACCTTAGACAAGAACCGCTGTGTCGGCTGTCAAGTATGCACTGCGGCTTGCCCAAAAGAAGCCATAAAAACCATTAAGCAACCTAAAATTGCTGGGGAAAAAGCGAAGAAAGCCAAAGTGGACATTGATTTAACAAAATGCAATTTTTGTGGAATATGCGATGTCACCTGCCCATATGGAGCGATAAAAGTTACTCTAAACGATGCTCGTAACCTACCCATTTTGGAAAAAGATAGCTATCCCCAACTCATCAAAGAAATCGCAGTAGACACACACAAATGCGAGAAAGAATGCGTCGAATGCGAAAACGCCTGTCCACTCAAGCTCATAAAAATCTCTAAAGTTGGCTTCGACGGCAAACCAGTCGAAAATGTAGCGGCTCTCTCGCCCAACGAGAAAAAACGAGTCCAACTTACATTCAACATCCAAAAAGATTACTGTCCAACCTGCAAATTATGTGAAGTCAAATGCAAGCAGGGTGCATTAAAAGTCAAAAAAACCTTTGAAGGAAAAATCAGTATAACCCAAGAAAAATGTCCTGTAGGCTGTGCAGATTGCCTTGACGTTTGCCCTATTCCAGGAGCACTTGTACTTGGCGAAGACAACAAAGTCTACGTTAACGAATCATTATGTACTTACTGTGGTGCATGCAAGAACGTTTGCCCAACAGAAAATGCATTGTGTGTTAAACGCACCAAAGTTCTCCATACACCTATCCATTCGGGCACATGGAATAAATCCTTAGAGCGCATAACCAGCCAAGCTGATGCCACTAAAGAACTAAAAGCCCAAGCAGCCGAGAACAGACGCAAAGTCGTTGAGAAACGCTTTATTTCAGAAGGACTCAAAACGGAGGAATTCAAATGAGTAACACAGAAACAACACCTAAACAACCAGAAACATGCGTTGCTTGCAAACCAGAAGAGTTACGAGTTGGCGTTTTCGTCTGCCACTGCGGACTCAACATTGCAGGAACCGTAGATGTTAAAGCAGTAGCTGAATACGCCCGATCAATTCCAGACGTTGTTTTTGTTAAAGAGAACCGCTACACATGCGCAGACCCGGGACAAGCAGAAATCCGCAAAGCCATCAAAGAACAAAACCTAAACCGCGTAGTCATCGCCGCATGCTCACCCAGAATGCACGAACCAACCTTCCGACGAACCGTTTCTGAAGCAGGCTTAAACCCATTCCTCTACGAAATGGCAAACATCCGCGAATTCGCGTCATGGTGCCACCAAAGCGACCCCAAAGCTGCAACAGAACGCGCCAAAGACTCTGTACGCATGGCAGTCGCAAAAGTGCGCCTTATGCAGCCGTTACAAACAATCGAAGTCCCAGTAACTAACAAGGCGCTTATCATCGGCGGCGGAATCGCAGGCATGAACGCAGCTTTAGACTTAGCAGAAATGGGCTACAAAGTCTACATGTTAGAAAACACCCAGAGCATCGGTGGACATATGGCTGCACTAGACAAAACCTTTCCAACATTGGACTGTAGCATCTGCATTGAAGGACCAAAAATGGTTGACTGCGCACGCCATCCAAACATAACAATTTTCGCAAACTCTGAACTTGTCAAAGTGGATGGTTACATTGGCAACTTTAAAGTAAAAATCCGAAAAAATGCACGCTACGTCATCTCAGAAAAATGCACTGGCTGCGGCGAATGCAAAGAAGCCTGCCCAATCGAGTACCCAAACGAGTGGGACATGAACTTAGGTACCCGCAAAGCAATTTCCGTTCCATTCGACCAAACTGTGCCGTTAATTTACTCTATCAACCGCGACTACTGCATTGAATGCTTCAAATGCACCGAAGTTTGCGGTGAACGCCAAGCCATCGATTTCAACCAGAAACCTGAAGAAGTCGAATTTGATGTTGGCGCAATTATTGTTTCTACGGGCTTTGACGTTTACCTACCTTACGACATGCCGTTGCTTGGCTACGGGAAATACCCCAACGTCATAACAAGCATGGAATTCGAACGATTAATTCTCGCAGCCGGTCCCACAGGCGGCAAAGTCATCCGCCAATCCGACGGCCAAAAACCCCACAAAATCGCTTTCATCCAATGCGTCGGCAGTCGAGACAAGAGCCATTACCCATACTGCTGCAATTTCGGTTGCATGTACACACTCAAACATGTAGTTCAGCTCAAAGAGAAGTACAAGGAAGACATTGAAGTCTACGTTTTCTACATGGACATTCGCAGCCCAGGCAAGGGCTACGAGGAATTTTACGACCGCGCACGGGAACGAGGAGTAATCTTCATCAGGGGACGCGTAAGCCGCATAGATGAAGACCCAAAAACCCACAACTTAACAGTTCACTCAGAAGATTCAATCCTTGGACAACCCATAGAAGTCGATGCCGATATGGTCGTACTTGCAACTGCCGCGATACCCAAAAAAGGCTCAGAAGAAGTTGCACGCATACTCAACCTCTCACGCGGATCAGACGGCTTCTTCATGGAGGCACACCCCAAACTTAAACCCATGGATGCACCCACCGACGGAGTATTCTATGCGGGTGCATGCGTAGGCCTAAAGGATATTCCCGCCAGTGTTTCTCAAGGAAGCGGCGCAGCAGCAAGAGCAGCAACAGTTATTAGTAAACCAAAATGGAAAATTGAACCAATAATCTCCATCATTGATGAAGCAAAATGCAAAAAATGCGGTCTCTGCGTTGACAAATGCCCATACGGCGCCATCAGACAAGAAAAAGGTCAACCCGCTAACATCATTACTGCAAGCTGTCACGGCTGCGGAACTTGCGTTGCCGAATGCCCACAACACGCCATCACACAAATGCACTTCACAGACGCACAAATCATGGCCCAAGTTCGAGCCGCACTTGCCGAGAACCCGGAAGAAAAAATTCTCGCGATTCTTTGCAACTGGTGTAGTTATGCAGGCGCAGACCTCGCTGGCATTAGCCGTTGTGATTACCCAGCTAGCGTTCGTGCTATCCGTGTTATGTGCAGTGGTAGAGTTGCCCGAGAATTCGTTCTTGAAGCACTTAGACTTGGCGCAGGCATGGTTCTGGTTGGCGCATGCCACTTACCCTACGACTGCCACTACATTAGTGGAAACTACAAGATGAAAGCTCGAACTGACGCCCTCAAAGGCATGCTTACCAAACTTGGCATGAGCCCCGAGCGGTTCCGAGTAGAATACGTTTCAGCCGCAGAAGGCATTCATTACGCCGAAGTCATCAAAGAAATCGACGCTGACATGAAAGCACTGGGCAAAGAAAAGATACAAGCAGAAAACGCCAAACTCAAGCCAATTCTCGAAAATATGCTAAAGCGAAAGTAAATCGCTCCCCGCTTTTCTCTTATTTTAATTTACATTTTTTTGAAGTGAACGCAGAAATGCTTAATTGCCTTTAACGCTAACAAAACTTACAAGAATTTTTCTCAAACATATTGATGCTTTAAAAAGGGGTTTAAGGTTGCAAAACGAGTACGCCATCCAAGCAATCAATCTGACAAAGACATACAAAACCAAAACCCCAAACACCAGCCTGTTCAAACACAAATCGTTCTCTGTTAACGCCGTAGACAACCTTAACCTAAATGTAAAAAAAGGTGAACTCTTCGGGCTTTTAGGTCCTAACGGAGCAGGCAAAACTACATTGGTCAAAATGCTTTGCACCCTGTTGCCTCCTGATAGCGGGACAGCCACTGTAAATGGCTTTGATGTTGCTAAGCAGCAGATGCAAGTAAAGCAATCAATCGGCACTATTTTCAGTGTAGGCGAACGCGGCTTCTTCTGGAGACTAACCGGATTTAGCAACTTAGAATTCTTCGCTGCCATAAACAATGTCCCCCGAAACGGTAGACACGAGCGAATCATGGAGGTTCTGGAGCTTGTGGGGATGCAAGAGAAGGCGTTTGAGGTTTTTCAGAAATATTCGGGCGGTATGAAAAGAAAGCTTGCCTTAGCTAGGGCTTTGCTGGCTGACCCGCCAATTCTATTGTTGGATGAGCCCACTACAGGTTTAGATGTTACTTCGTCACGAAACATCAGGGATTTCATAAAAAACGACCTCAGCAAAAAACAAGGCAAAACCGTCCTCTACACCACACATTATATCGAAGAGGTTTCCCAGATGTGCGACCGTGTAGGCATAATGAACAAGGGCAAAATTGTAGCTTTAGACACACCCGATGCCCTTAAGGGAATGGCAAAGAAGGGCGAAGTCGCCGATATCGTAGTTAAGAACATGTCTGAGGCGCAGGTGAATAGTCTGCGGGGTCTGGATGGAGTTGTGGGTTTAGCTTCAGAAGTGCAGGATTCAGTTCTTGGGCAGACGCGGCTTCGGGTGCGTTTGGAGAATGCAGATGCCTTGCCGATGGTGTTAGAATTCTTTTTCCGCGAGAAAATAAAGCTTGTTAACTTCCGCCAAGAGGAGCCTACATTGGAGGACGCCTTCATCGAGTTAACAGGGACTGGTGTAAGTCGATGACCTTGACGCAGGAACTGGACAAAATTTACTACTTCATGAAGCGCGACATAATTTCGTTCTCGACTTACAAAACAAACATCCTGCTCAGCGTTGTCAGCGCCCTTTTCGGAGCGTTATCATATGCTTTTTGGGGTGCCAACGCCTCCATGCCGAGCGTGGCGAACCTGGGTATGCCCGTTGTGACGTATCTGCTAATTGGACTTGCCTTTAACACATATTTATCTCAGAGTCTCACGCTTGTTCAGAGAACAATTAACCCCTGGAGTCTGGAGGAAGTGCTGGTTTCACCCACTGGATTGGTAACTTTTATTGTCGGCAGTTCACTTTGGGGCTTCATCTGGAGTACTCTTGTCATCGTAATTTACTTGTCAGTTGGCGTTTTCGCCTTCGGCGTTATATTAAGCGTCAACATTATCGGAACCATAATAGTTGTGGGACTTGGAATTGGAACATTCATTGGGTTCAGCATGATAGGTGCCGGAGTCTTGATTTTAACTAAGCAAGGTGACCCCGTTACCACAATCATCACATTAGCTACCAACCTATTTGGAAACGTGCTATTCCCAATATCAGTGATGCCGCTTCCCCTTCAGATAATCAGTTTCTTTGTGCCGCAATACTACTTCTTTACCTGCATCAGACCCATGCTGATTGGACAAGCCATAACGGCGATTCTGCCCGACCTCGCCATTTTAGGCTTGATGTGCGCCATAATTCTTCCTGTCGGTTACCTAGCTTATTCTTGGTGCTTGAAAATGGCGAGGAAAAACGGAACCCTCTCATGGTTCTAATCGTTAGTCTCTATTTTAGCAATTTTTTTTCAAGAATTTTCTTGAAATTAACTTCAAACGCAGCCACAGGATTCTCAAGTTTCCAAGCTTCAAGCACCAAAGGATTAACTTCTCCTACAATGCCAACTTCAGAACCATTTACGAAAACATTGCCGACTCTGCCCTCGATAAAGCTTGGGTGAGCAGTCTCTTTTATTGCCCATTCCACGCCGAAGTTGCCCATGAACGAGTCTAAGGCAGATTTGATTTCGCTGAAATTCGCATTTGGATGTGCTGTCACTGCTGATAGCCAATCTTCGTCGCGTGTCTGGGTTTCTTTTGTTTGGTCTGGTAAGGTTACTTTGCCTAGTTCGAAGATTTTTTGGGGAAACTCTACGGATTGGTTGACGCTGAGGAACTCCATGAGACTTGGCAATAGTGTATTGCGCAGGCAGGTCATGGTTACTATTTTGGGGTTAGATAACTCGATGATTTTTGTTGGTTCGGCGTTCATTTTCTTGAAGAGGGTTTCTTGGTTGGTTAGTGTCGTGTTGAGGGTTTCTTGGTAACCAAGTCCAACCATCAATTCCCGAGCCACATCAATGAAGCGTTGGTCAGGTTTTGCAGCGCCAGTTGTAGGCAGGTCACGCCATATTGGCTCGATGTTGTTGTAACCGTATGCAATGGCGACATCCTCGATTATGTCCACTTGATGCATGACGTCAACACGGTAACATGGAACCAGAACAGTGAGAGCTTCATCTGAAATGTTCTCCACACCCAATCCAGCCGTCAACAACAAATCACCAATCTCTGTTGCATTCAGCTTTAAGCCCAAAAGGCGATTGGTATCCTCAACAATTAGCTGGAAGCGTTTGTTATCGAAGTTAGGAGTAACAACTGTTTCTTCAGTGTAACTGGAATTTTGTGGGTAGTGAACTGTGACGCTGAAGGCTTTGCCGCCTCGGTCAATCAACGCTAAAGTAACTAGATTAAGGGTGTTCAAAACTGTCTTATGCAAAGTTCCCGTAACTTCAACCAGCAGATTGCATGATTCCTCTGTGATTTTGCCCAAATCGTTCGAGTTTATGATTGGGGGGAACGAGAGCACTTTACCTTCACAGTCAAACAGCATCGGGTAGAGCGGGTTCTTCTTGACAATGTGCCCATACTCGACTCCTTTAGGATGCTTTTCCAAGATTTCATCCAAGCCCTTTTGCTCTGAAAAGCCCAGCGCAACAAAACGCACATCCTCAGGCTTAACAGCAGTGTATTCAATTGGCGGCTTGATAAGATCCAAATTGTAGATGCCTATTGAGGTTTTTTGGCGACTTCTACCATTGGTTTGGTCAAGCTTGTCTTGCAAGTGCATAATGCCTTTAATGACGCTGTCAGAAAGATGGATGTCTTTGATTACGGAGCAGCAAATGTAAGAGCGAATATTATAAAGTTGGGCATTAACGTTGACTTCAAGGACTGATTTTCCCACACTGTACTGTTTTATTCCTTTTGTTTGTTTGAGGTAGCCCTGCAATGCGCGGCTTAAACCTTCAACACTCCAGAGGTCAGCACGGGCAGTATCCTTCATTTCAATGCTAACTGAGTTCTCTTTTTCGTTGAACGCTTTCACTTCTGCTTTGACAAATGCAAGGATATCGTCGAGTTTTGCCATGTCACCATTTAATTTCACATTCAGCAGACGTTCAAGTTCAGCATAATCTATGTCGATTGTGGGCATTTAGGTCACCTGTTTTTTCCTTAGCCAACTGAGGTCTTGGCTAAAAATCATGCGTATATCTTCGATGCCTGCTCGCATCATGAAAAGGCGATCCACACCCAACCCCCAAGCAATGACGGGTTCTTTTACGCCCAAGGGCATTGTGACTTCGGGACGGAAAATTCCTGAACCACCAAATTCAACCCAGCCATAGCCTTCCTTGTAGGCGCTTAGTTCAACACTGGGTTCAGTAAATGGGAAATAGTCGGGTTTAAAGCGAATTTTGTCTGCTCCAGCAATTTCCATCGCGAACTTACCCAACACACCGAGGAGATCTTTTAGGTTGAGGTTTTTGTCGATTACGATACCTTCAACTTGGTTGAATTCTGAGAGGTGAGTTTTATCAGTTATTTCAGGTCGGTAAACGCGTGCGATGGAGAAGTGTTTGCTTGGCACTTCAAAGTTGCCAGCTTCAAGAGTTCTTGCGCTAAGACATGTACCATGTCCTCTAAGCAGTAAACGTTGGGCGGTTGCGAGCGAATATTTGTATCCCCAGCCGGTAGAGCCTGTTTTCCAGCCGTTTTCATGAACTTCCTTCACGTGATTCAGTGCTTTGACATGTTGGCTGATGTCTCCAAATTGGGGATCTTTAATGTAATAGATGTCGCTTGCTTCCCGTGCTGGATGGTCTTGAGGCACATAGAGAGCGTCAAAGTTGAAGAAGCCTGTTTCAACCGCTGTTCCAGTCATCTCTTTAAATCCTAACTGAACCAACTTCGCACGAACTTCATCGAGAAATTGCAGGTACGGATGTTTTTTGCCACCCCATGTTTTGTTAACTGGCGCTTGTATATTGTATTTTTGAAGTTCGGAATTACGCCAAGTTCCATTAATTATATCCTGAGGTTTGAGTTGGGTAATAATTGGTTTGACACTTACACTTGAGACAATATTATCAGACCTGGTTTTCGTAATAGTTTTTCCTTCGGGAGTGATTTGGAGCGTGCGTGTGGTTTTAGGTTCGATTGTGAGAAGCTTTCGTTTTTTAAGTTGTTCGGTTGCCTGCTGGAGTTCTGGGCTGAGGACATCTTGGGCTTCCTGTTTTTTATTCTCAAGGTACTTCAGAAGGGTTTCCTCGCATCCTTCAGGAATAGTCGTTTGGTGCAAAAGTGCTTCAGTAATGCGAAGGGTGTTGGTTTGAGGCGTGTAGCTTGCCCATTTTTTTCTCATAATCCATCCGAGGGCGATTTGAATGATTTCTGTTGGTAAATTGGCTTTTTTGGCGGCTGTTTGAAGGTCTGCTGATCCACCGAGTTCTGCGATGGCAAGGATAAGGTTGCGTTCAGGGAGGCCATCTTTGGCGTATTTTTCTCCTTCTGGGGTTAGTTTGATGATATTTTGAATTTTTGCTTTAATAACAATAAGGTTTTTTTCTTGGAGGGTTAAGGCGGTGCGCATGACGGCTGTGTCTGGGATTTGGCAGGTTTGGATTATTTGGTCTACGGCTGCGCTTCCACCGAGAGATTCCAAAGCCGCGAGTACTTGTTGTTCTTGGGTTCTAAGTTCAGCCATCACGTTTGCCTTCAACGCAGTAATTTTGTTTACTGGATAGTTGCTACAGAAATAAAAGCATGCTGATAACGTCTTAACGCCTAAAGGTTAATCAAAACACGTCCCTGCGTGCATTAAACTGATTTGTCAGGATTTCAAACAGTTACCTACCCAACTCACGGGGTGATTACAGAAAAACATATTATCATTTCACCTCAATGAAGTTACATGAAAAATTGGCAACTAACCACTCTAATGATTGCCTTGTTGGCGGTTCAAGTTTTCGCAAGTTGCAGTCTAATTAAAGGTGGTTCTGCTCAAACAAACTCGAACGTTTATGTGGGCGTAGATGTAGCTTATGGCGCCGTTGCTGATGCAAAGGCAGATATGGACCGCGTGAGTTCTTTCACTAACTTGGTTGTTTTAGGTAGCACTCAGGTAACTTGGTTTCAGGATAGAGTCAATGAGACATTTCAGTATGCTTATGACAAAGGCTTATCCATCATAAGCCTACGTCCGTCTCTACCGCAGTACAGTACGATGGATTTGAACGAAACTGAATGGTATCCAATGGCGCAGAGCCGCTGGGGTGACCGTCTCCTAGGATTCTACGTTATGGATGAACCAGGCGGCAGACAAATAGACGGCACTCAAAAGTACACGTGGAACAACTTCACTAGTCAACCAAGCAACTACGTAGAAGCTGCATCGATGTTTACGCAGGGAATTTCTAATTTTATAAATAGTCAACGCCCGCCTTCCCCTTACAAAGTCTTCACATCCGACTACGCCCTCTATTGGTACGATTACAAAGCTGGATATGACACGGTTTGGACAGAATTAGGCGGAAACAATAGCCAACAAATAAACATTGCACTTTGTCGGGCTGCAGCCGCTGCCAACAATAAAGATTGGGGCGCCATTATAACTTGGAGCTATACTGACTACCCGTGGATTGAAAACGGCTCTCAACTCTATGAAGACATGCTCTTAGCCTACGACAATGGTGCAAAATACATTGTTGTGTTTGATAGCAACGAAAAAGGCGGCAGTATCCTTCAGCAGGAACATTTTGATGCTATGCAGCGATTTTGGAATTATGCGCAAAACAACCAGCCAAAAACTAACCCTAAGAGCGAGCGAACAGCATATGTACTTCCGAATGCTTTCGGCTTTGGTTTCCGTTGGCCCACCGACCACATTTGGGGAATATGGCAAACTGACGCTGTTACACCTAACATCACCAAAAGTGTCGGTCAACTATTAACCCAGTATAACGAAAAATTAGACATAGTTTACGGTGACGGCCTACAACCGGGGAACAATGGATACAGCCAACTCATCTATTGGAACGCCTACGACCCTACGCCCTCGCCATCACCGTCTCCAACTCCGTCCCCAACGCCAACCCCTAGTCCAACACCAAATAATCCGCCGCCAGCAACCTTCCCAACAACAACGGTCCTAGCTGTTTCCGTAGCGTCAATAGCCATTGTTGGAGTATTTGTTATTCTCCGCTTTAAGAAACATAATTAGAAAAATCAGGCAAGAATCAATATGCGGACACTAAGTGATTTGGATTTTTTTGTCGATTGAACTATAGACGTTTTTCTCGATGGTGCGTTTTAGGCTGCTAATTTTGTCTTCAGATTCTTTGTAAGCGTTTTCTTTGACGGTTTCGTGTGTTTCTACGCTTGTTTTTCTGGCTTTTAGTTGGTCGACTTGTTCTTGGAATTGTGCCAGGTTCTGATTAATTTCATCCATCTTCGCCGACGCCAACAACTGCTCCTTATTCGTAGCCATCTCAATGCACCTTTGCTGCAGTTTCCCTAAAGAATCCTTATGCAGAATCTCAGCCACGGAATCGGTCGCTTTCCGAGCCTTCTCAGGCTTCAACTTCAGCTTATCCTCAGCTATCATCTCTTCAAGTTTCTGCAAAATCTCCTTCAACTGTGGATACCCCAATTTCTCGGACACGAACGCATCAAAAGGCTTCTCGAGGTACTGGTTTATCTTGTTTAGTTCGTCAGGTGTTATTCCTCCGCCGCCGCCCCCTGTTGCTAAGGCTTGCATTTTGATGAAGGGTTTCTGCAAGTGCCTAAGTTCATGTTTTAATTCGCTGCTTAAGGATTCAATCTCGCAGCTAACCATGTTAAGTTTGTCGATTGGTCCTTTGCATTTGAGTTCATTGATTTTTTCTTCTAAAGTGGCAATGTCTTGCTCGATTGGTTTGCGCTCATTTTTTATGGTTTCTTTTTCTTCGCCAAGTATAACTAACTGTTTTTCTATGTTTTTCAGTTCGTTAATTTGTTGGAGGGCTTCTTCCAAAGTTTTTGTTTTGACATACTCCTTGGTGACGTAGTCGTTTAGGGTGTTGTAGGATTGTTTGGCTCGCTCGTACACTGCTAAGAATTTTCGTCTATCCATAATGAAAAATGGTGAAATTCTTGGAAACCAATTCTTGATGTCTATATCAGTTACCAATAGGACTTTTTGTGTTTCCTGAATATACCTGCTCATGCTCTCGTAGGAGACTTGTTCGGGAGGACTAAGTTTTTTGAGGCGATCGAGGAATAATCTGGCAAGTTTGTTTAGGGCTCGGGCGCGGTTGTAAACTTTCATGTTCCTTTTTTCGATTTCTTTGGAACTGGTGTCGAAGAGCTGTTTGCTAACTTCGGCGACGGCTTGGATTGAAGAGTTCATGTCGTCGCGTAGTTTTTTGGCTTGAGCATGTACGGGTGTTAATGTGGAGCTGGTTTGGTTTTCAAGCCAACGTTTAACTTCTTCTGACGATGCAAACTTGAGGGTTGTTTCAGTCAACGCTTCTTCACTTTATGATATGTTGTGCTGACTTGTTTATCAATTTTAGCCCAATTTAAACCAAATCATCAACTCTTTTTTGGGTAACTACTCTTAAATAGGTAGTAAACGAATCATAAAAACTCAGGAATCAAAATGAAGACAAAGACCCTAGCACTAAGCATAATTTTCGTTGCTTTAACGTTAGCTATAAATCTGGCTGGACCCAAAATCCCCGCACCGTATGCGCCTTTTCTGTATTATGAGCTATGGGAAATCCCCATTGTATTCACTTTCCTTGCTTTAGGAGTAATAGCTGGGTTAACAGTAGCCGGGATAAACACGGTAATCTTGCTGATTTACTTCCCTGGCTTTTTGCCGTTCGGACCACTATACAACCTTTTTGCAGTGCTTTCAATGATGCTGGGAGTATTCATACCATACCTTATTTTAACCCACGGCTGCAAAAAAGAGAATTTTAGCCACTTTTTGCGGCAGCACATCAAAATATTAACTATATCAGCAACCGCTCTTGGAATAATATTCCGTGTCGTTACAACTTCGGCCACCAATTATTTCCTGTTGCAGCAATCAGCTCCAGTGGGTTTATCGTACACCCCCCAGGCGGCATTGGCTTTTCTTCCCTTAAGCGTACTCTTCAACGCTACGGTGGCGCTCTACACAATACCAATCGCAATCGCAATAACAGTTGCAGTTTCTGCGATAACAAAAATGAAATAAAAAGAAAATTTAGAATCCTAAGGATTGAGCTAATACCTTAGGGTTTATTTGTCCTGCCTTGAAAGTTCGCCCTGTTTTGGCATTGTTTATCATGAGGATTGCAGGGGCGAATAAGCCATGGTCGATTTTGTAGAAGTCTTTGTCGGCTTCGCGGAAAATCTGCAGAAACGGTTTGCCGTAATCTTTGGATGCCAAAGATGGGGCTTGATTAACCATGTTTTGCAATGCGGATTCATCGTCATAGTCCACAGTCAAGTAAACGGTTCCTCCGTAGAGAATAGCATCGTTGGTGCGTGCCATCGCAACCTCAAAATCTATACCAACTGGCGGAATAGGCGCATAACCCATCGCGTAACGGATAACTTTTGGACTTAAACCTAAAGTTTTCAGCTTGTGAATACCTACTTCAACCACTCTGCCAGCAACCTGCGTTAACCCTGCCATACTTGCGGTCGGAGCTACCACAACGATCAGATTTGGGGCAGAAATGCCACTTGCCACCGTAACCTTTTCTATTAAAGCGTCAGATGGCAAAACATTGCTTTCCAATGTGATGACAGCTTTGTCGCTTACATCTTTGTAGCCTATTTCTTCGAAAACGTCTTTTGGTTTAAGTGCTAACGCGCGAACTGGTCCCGAACCAATAGCAATGTTTCCGTCTGGCTCTTTGATGCGCCAACCTGCAAACTGAGAGCCCAACATGGCAATCGCTGGGTGGTCTGAAGAAACTGTAATCGATGGGAATGTCAAGTCGCCATAAGTTTTGAAGCCCAACTGCGCTTTTCCGGCTCCACCCATGCATAATTCGGTTAGTTTTTTTCCTGCCTGAAAGCCGCCTGATGCTTTTACGCCTGCATCAACTATTGTGGCGCCCGCAGTTGATTTTGAAACGGTTACACCATAAAATTCTGGGTTATCAATAAATTTTTGAGCTATGTTCCAAGCCATTTGATTTACGCTTAACACATTTCCCATAACTTTTCACCTTTGGAGTACGTTATTCTTGATAGCTTTAAATATTAAAGTTAACGCTGCACATTTCCTATTTTGACAGTTTTAAGCTTAATTGATTTCTTTGCACACTTAAAGCAGAAGACAGAATCATGTTTGTATCCTCTGTAGAAATAATAGACAGGTAGATCCCTATTGGTGGTTTTATAAATCGAATGCTTGTTGAAGAGAGTTTAGGGTCTGTAACCGCTTAGTGTGCAGAGTGCTAAAGCCGCCGCTGTTAAATCGGCTGTTGTGCCAGGATTGCATGAGTTGCCTTTAATGCGGAGTTTTTTGTCGAATTCTACTATGCTCTTTTTTCCTTTAGCAGTTTCCAAGCCGCCTAATTCCAGTATCTCTTTAGCCTCTGAGGATACTTCAAGTGCTTTTTCTTTGCCGGCTTTTCGTGCGATGAAGGTGTCTGGGCGTTCGGAGAGGATTTTTAGGAAGGTTTGGACGACAGCAGTGTTGAGGGGTTTAGTTTTAAGCTGAGTCAATAGGTAGGGGTATGCTAAGTCGAAGGTTATGGGGTAATTGTTAACCCATTCGTAACAAATATCGTCGTAGACTGAGGCGATTTTGAAAACCTCAAACAAACTTACATCCTCTTTTAGCAGGTGCTCTTTGGAAGCTGGATCCGTAACATCAAGGTCAGGCGCATCACCAAGCCCGCTGGGATTAGCAATATCGACTGCTTCGTAGAGGTGAACCGAATCCCACGCAGACGTGGATTTAACGGTTAAGTCGATGTTCTTTCTCATTTTCTTGAAATCAAAAACGTAGCCTTCTTTAGCCGATGTCATACCAGCCGCAACCGCAATGGGAACAAACATCATAACTGTGCCCAGAATAGTGTTTCCACCCCTCTGCCAAGCATTAACATCCACAGCACAATCCTTAATGAGCCCACCAACGCCGACCTTGCCAACCTCAAGCCTTTTCTCCGCCACCGATGTTCCAAGGTAAGCAGCCTTCTGAAAAGTTGGACCCGCAGCAACGGCTGAAGCCAAAAAATGCTCCACCCTTGTTCCCACAAAGCTGGAGGTGAAGCTGACGTTGCCTGGTTTTTGGCTGCTGACTTCCAGCATTATCGCCAGTTGGAGGCACTTTGAGATATATTGGGCTTTTTCGCAGTTACTCATAAATATGTTCCGTTGTTATTTTGTTTAAGAATAGTTTATTAAATCTTCTTTTCGCTAATAAATGACGTTTCTGACGACTGATATTGCTTTTCTTTTGAACGTCTACTTTTGGGTTCAAACAATTTTAAAATATTGAAAAGCGGCAAAATACTCAAAGGTTCAGGATTTTTTCGCAAACAACCAGTAAGCATACCCCGTTCTAACCTGGTATTAGAAAGAATAGACAAAGAAGCCTCAAAACAAGAAAGATCAAGAAGCGAATACGTAGAGCTTCATTTTGAAACTATCTTTGCGCAGAATCTTGAACAATAAACTTGCTAATATATAAAATCCAGAGGTTCCACGCGACATACTAAAGGAATCAAATGCTAAAATGCGCTGTAAACCCAAAAAAGGTTAACACTAAAATTTAATCTCTAATTAGTGAAGAGGCTCTGCTGTTTGCGAAATACCTGAGAAGAAAAAGAAACTTTTTATTCTTATGGACTCAAACCTTAAATAGAAAATGGGTAAAAAGTTAAATCTAACTAATAACAATAATAAATTTAATCAACTTTGATAAACTAAATTAATACAAAATGTAACTTGAAAATTAAATTAAGAATTTATGCAGAAAGAATAAAAAAAAGAGGCATAATCAATGGTCTTTCTGTGTTCCGCACGGAATATCATAAGGTCTACCTTTAACAGACAAATTAGAAAATATATGCGACCGAAGGTCTTACTTCGATGCAAATTTAAACATCCCATAGCTTTCTGTATTGTTCACTGGAATGCTCCAGACTTTCTTCTCCTAACTGTCAGTCAAATCAAATTGCTTTATCCAAAAAGTAAAATTTACATATTAGACAATGAATCCGAGAAAATTAATCTCGCTTCTATTTTCTCTGGTTTAAAGAAATTCAATAATATCTAGTTGTTTGCTTTCTCAGGTTGTCCAAAATGGGCAAAGAAATTCCGACTAGACAAAATGTTTGAATGGCAAACCCATACATCAGGTTTACAATTTTTGCTAAACTATTCTGCCAAACAACTAGATGAAATAGCAATTTTTCTAGATCAAGATTGTATATTAGCTACAGGTATTGATTGTTTTTTTTCTAAATTCAGCAAAGATGTCCTCTTGATCGGCGCAAGAGACCGATGGCGGGGGCATGCATGTTCTCACTTACTTCATCCTTCTTTTATGATTTTACAGCCAAAACGTATTCATCAACTCTTTGGTGATTCCTCATTTTATGATGAAAGAACAGAGTCACTTGAGTTTTATGCACGTGATCCCCACCATGGACTTTCATTCAAAGCCCTAGGGCATATCCTGTATTTGGAGGTGAGAATGCATACTAAAATTCCAATTCTAACGAGTTATGTTTATGATGAGACTGTATATGCTTGGCATGCCTGGTATAGTTCGCGGTTAATTGGGAATAATAAAGTATTAGATGGCTACCCTGTGGCATGGCTTAAGGATGTGCAAAAAACTGAATATGACTTTATGATGCAAATTCATAGAAACACAACTTTAGCCTTGAACTTTTAAAACAAATGATCTCTTCAAGCATTATCATGAGGTACGAAAAATAGCACCCTACCGACTTATCATAAAGGTTTATTAAAGTTTTGAAAACTACAAACAATTGATTGGAATGAAAGCACGCGAAGGCGATTTAATTAAAACTAAAAGTAACGTAGTTTTTGACGTTAAAGGCTTAGTTCACCCACCAAACAAGGTTATAGCGTTTCCCCGCTTCATACCCTCACCGCAGGGCACAAGACAAGGTAAAGACGCATTATACGGCAAAGTGTACAGCCTCGGCGACCGCTTCAAATACTTGCAAGAGAACCATCCTGAACTTATCGTTTTTGACTCGGTGTTTGGCGAGACGATGTGTGAAGTTCCCGTTTCCCAAGTAGCTGAGCATTATAAGCCCGAGGAGAAGCTTTGGGCTCTACGATCAGCTAAGGATCTTACTGTACTTGAGAGCAAGGCTTTGCATTTAGCTCAAACATTAAAGGCGAAAGCAGACATTCCTTGGAGCGCCATCGGCATCTCGGGCTCGATAATGGCAGGGTTAACAACTGAAAAATCAGATATCGACCCACTAGTTTATGGCGTTGAAAACAGCCGCAAAGCCTACGATGCCCTGCAACAGCTGCTCAAAACCGAGGGTTCAGGCTTCAAATCCTACAGCCCAGAGGAACTGCAAACGCTTTTCGAGTTCCGTTCGAAAGACACACAGATGAGTTTCGAAGACTTCACAGAGGTCGAAAGCCGAAAAGCTTTCCAAGGTATGTTCATGGGAACCGACTACTTCATTCGCTTTGTGAAGGATTGGAGCGAAACAAACGAGCAGTATGGCGATGTGTGCTACAAGAACGCTGGGTACACAAAAATAACAGCCAACATAGCTGATGCTTCAGATTCACTTTTTACGCCCTGCACATACAAACTCAAAGATGTTGCGGCTGTTGAAGGACCCAAACTCTCGCCAATTACTGAGGTAGTTTCTTTCCGAGGCAGGTTCTGCCAACAAGTACCCACAAATCAACCAGAACCCACCACAGTTGAGGTCCAGGGAAAAATCGAGCACGTTACAGACAACAAAACAGGAGAAACACACTACCGCATCATTATCGGAAACAAACCAACCGACTACATGATTATCCACAAAAAACCTGAGTTGTAAGTTTTTAGATGCTTGTTTTCACCGAAAAGCTACACCGCCATCAAAAAATTACTAAGAAATTACTAAGCTCTATGGCGGAGGCGGAATACTTAGCGCGTAAGTGTTATTCAGGTGGCTGTCTTTTCTTTCTCTTCTCCAGCCTTGAATCCAGAACAAACCATAAAATAATAGATAGCCAAGGAAGCAGCCGACTATTATGATGACGTATCGGTTTAGGTAATCAATTTCATTTATTGTTTTATTGATTACTAAATTATAGTTTAAGTAAAGAAGTACCACGCTGACGGCAAAAATGGGGATTGCAAAAGATGTTGTCTTGCGAACAAGGTAAGCTCTTTTTTTATCTCTTGAAAATGGATCTAAAAATATTAGGGTAACTTAGGTAATCCAAGTGACATTATTGATGAAATTAGCTGTACTATTCTCAGTTAAGCGGTTGATTTACGCTTCATAACTGCTAGAGCTAAGCTTCACTTCCTTTGTAAAGAAGGTGCCAATAAATGAATTACTCCAGGTCTGCACAGGAGCAATCAGAAAGCCCTGTTTTTTGGTACCCCAAGACCCAAAAAAGGCTCGCCAGCCAAAAATCCTTATTCTTTCAATTTAAAATAAAATACTAAAATGGATTGTCATCATTCCACATCATGCTTAATTGTTCTCCACTTATTGCGGTTTTATCACTTGCGGCATAAATTGGAATAGGGTTCGTGAACCATCTAGTTCCTGAACTTAATGCGGTTGTGTAAGTATATCCAACGTAGTAAAAATGGTTGTTTGGAACATAAACTGTGAATTCTCTATTAGATTGAACTGTTCCATAATATCTTTCGCCACCAGTATAGTCAGGCTTTTGCATCTCAAAGAATATTCCAGTAACATTAATCCATGAATTAACTGTAATGATGCCCGAAACTTCGATTTTGCTAGCCACAACTGTCAAGTTGAATGCGAAATTATGAGCAGCCCCATTCCCCGCTTCAGACCGTACTATTACTGTGTAATTGCCCAGTGTCGCGTTTGTGGGAACTTGGATTGTCAAGGTACTGTTTAAAACCGTGCTATTGACTATTAACCCTCGCAGGTTTGTTAATTCAAAGCTTGCATCCTCAGGAATTCCAGTTACATTAAAAGTTACATTTTCGGGGTTTCCTTGCAAGTACATTGCGGCGATATAAGCATTTATTTCACCTCCCTGCCTCACATTGTCAACTGGTACTGCCACAGTCAAATTATAATCAAAGGGAACAGGCTTTGGAGAGGGATTCAAAAAAGCCGTCGCTGTCCACAGTATCAGAGCCGTCGCGATAATAATTAGCGATATTCTCGCTATGTTCATGGAACCTTTCCTCAAGTCAGTTATGTAGAGCTAGTTTATAGTTCTACTTAAGGAACAAATCGTTCCTAGCGTGGAACAGCAAATTATAACCCACATACAAGAGATAACACAACTATTCACAAGTTTTGTATCTATAACACTAACCATGAAGCGCACCCACAATAAAATAGCACCACTCGACGCAACAACTATTGATTCTGCTTAGAACTGCTATCCTCAAACCCAAACTCAAACGTTTACATGCACCGGGTGTAGGTTGCTGTTAGGTTTTGCGGGTTTATTACTACGTCAAAAAAGTGACCAAGTACAGGGGTTATGGGAATCGATGTTGTTTCAGTTGGATAAGGCAAGTCTGTTCGAGGAGTGAAGAAGCTGGCGTATTCCCAGCTAAAGTTAATGTTCCATATCCCTTCATTATTAACTTCTGCTGATTTGAGTTCATGGAGTGTATTTGTTAATTCACGGTTTAAGATCGTTTCTGCCACTGTAATAGCTTCATCTCTGCTCATTCCATCGTTCAAGTCAACATTGACAGTAAAAACATTGGAAGTACCCTTAATTGTGAGACCAACAGGAATTGTGAAATCAACAGGGATAGGTATAAGCGAGGATGTTGGAGAAGGCGAGGGCTTTGGAGTTGGTGTGGGTTCAATGGTAGCAGTAGGAGTTGTTTCGTTTAAGGGACTTAAAGTATCTGTTTGTATGATGTCTTTTGGGTTTGTATTCTCTTGGTTTGCAAGTTGTTGAAGTGCGAAAGCAGATGAGATTGTTGCGAGAACAAGTACAACTGTGATAACGGCAACAACATGCTTCTTAGTTACTGCTTTTGACATAAGCACTTTTGTCATCAATTTACTGTTGACTGATTTTGCTTATAAGACTAAGCTCTGGAACAGGGCAGTATACGTAGGAACAGATTCACCCAAAAACAATAACCTACCTTTTAGGGTAATAGCCTGAAGGCCCTTAAAATGGACCTGAATAAATGCTGTAGTCTCTTTCTAAGAATCCGAATTGAACTGCAAGAATGAACGCTACAAGCAGCAATAATAAGCCAAAAATAATAAGGTCCAGGCTTGGTCTTAAGGCGTATATTGAGAGTAGCAGACCGAGAACAAGCAGAATTGCCCCAATGACTGCAAAACCTATTGCCAAAAGAAATTCTATGCGCGCATTGTTAATATGAATCCCCCAAATAACTGCCGTCTAATCTCTTTTTCATGTTATATTTATTTAAAACTTTGTTTAGAAGATTCCCTCGACAATTTTAAAGGCTTATATCTAGAGGGTTATTGAGTGAGTTTTTTCTCCGATAATCTGTTGCCCAAGTTTGTACCTCATTGAAAAATTCCATAGAAGATAATGATGATGGTGATGATACGGCGATGGAATTTGCGGTTGAGTGTTATCTTTCAGAGATAATTACAAACTGTATAGTTTAGCCCTTAAACCGGCAGCCACGACGTCAAGCGCCGTTAAGAGCACTAACATGAGCTATAGCAAGAGAGCTGGAGAAGTTGCTGCTGATGGCTGCTGCTGCAACTGAATTCTGTACACCGATTGTTGCATCTTTCAAAACTAACCCAAATTACAGTATTATCTAAGCCATTTGGAGCCAGAGAAGTGTTGTTGTTGTTGTTGTTGTTGTTGTTGTTGCAACTACATTTTGCACAGCGGGTGCAACAACAATCAACCCAAACGCAGTCTATTTCTTCATAGCGAATTAATGCTGGACTTTGAGGACTTGTTCATAGTAGCGTGGGCAATAAGTCAATGTTACCTGCCAGAAGTTTCCTGCTGGAGATTCGACTTCCTCTAAATTGCCTTCAACAATCACGGTTTCATCTTTTTGGGCTTGCTGTCGGAACTCTTCCATGTAACTGAAAATCCGCGTGACTTTCAGGGCTTCTTTGGACCCACTGAGAACTTCTAAGGGCTCAATACCGTAAATAGATGGAATAAAGGGTGCCTCATCATCCGCTGTTATTTGGGCTTTGAGTTTAACCCAGCCCTTCTGCTTAATTTTTGCTTGCGGATCATATTCGGATTTGATCTCATTCCATGTCTTCACTGGCTCAAATTCGGCTTTGATTACTCTGCCACTGGCTTTAGTGTCGTCGTATAACCCGTAAATCATTTTTCGGCGTTGATGCCAAACAAAATCTTCGACTGTGAAATTTTTGAATCGCCAGTCTTTGCCCTTCATGACGTCCACGGATTCGAATTCATTGCGTAACCCTGAGGTGCTGTCAGAATAGAGTTGTGCCATTGTTTGACACATTTTAGCGTTTTCAGCCTTGCCGTAGATTGTAAAGTCTATGTCAGAGAACTTTGGGTGATGAAAACCATGCAGCATAGAGCCGAAGACCCCAAAACTTGCAGCTGGAACGCCTGATTTTTTTGTTGCGATGCCCAATACACGTTCCATAGCTAAGAGCAATGGGTCGGTTGGTCCTGCCCTAAGAAGTTCTTGAAGACGTGGCTGGGGTTGTCTGGCTTCGGCGATTAGAGTTTGGGGTACCCCGACGATTTTTAACCCGAGCATCTCGTGTTGGATAAGGTATTGGGGGTACTTTTTTGCGATGAGCTTCATGCCTTCGTCGTTATAGAATTTGTAGAAAAGTTCGCTTCGCCTGTTCTGGGTGCACGCGGGTCGTTTGAGCTAAAAATTTTTGAGCTCGCGTATTCCGCATCGCAGATGTAAGAGTCATTTGGGTGGCTGTAGCCGAAGACTCGGAAAATTAAGCCTTCCTGTGTTTGGATGGCGTCGCGGTCGCGCAGTTTTAAAGTGGCCATATGTATTCTTCTTCCGAAGTAGCTGTGCCAACGACGACTTGATAGAAGACGCTGCTGTCACTTGTTGATTGGACTTTTTCAAGTGTGCCTGCGACTTTAACTTGTTGTCCTACTCTTGCTACGTTTCGGTAGCAGCCGATGTTTGAGACTACTTGAATTGGGATTTTGTCGAGGGCAAGTTCCGATTGGGGATCTTGGGGTTGGTAGTTGCTGATTTTGTAGATTGCTGGGCGATACATGGTTTCAGTATCGTCACAAACGGTGGCAGTGAAACGTACGGGCGCCAACGGCGTAAAGGTATAATCGCCGAATTGAGTTTTGATTTCCTCAGGTTTCTTGGTTGCATTATACATCCAGATTTTGCCTTGGTATTTGCCCACGAATTTGCGGGCAGCTTCAATACGGTTACCTGCAATGTAGGTGAGCTGGTTTTCGTTTACGAGCCTCTGAATTGCATCCTCCACAACACGGAAATTGTTTGTACCGTAAACCACAAAATCGATGTCGGATTCAGGTGCATGCATTTCCAATGCAATGGAGCCGTGGATACCTAAATCACTGCAGGGTACCCCTGATTCTTTAGAGATTAAATCAACTAATTGGAGCGACATAGCTTGGAGTTTGTCAGGGTGCTTTAGGTTCTGCAACCAAACAAGGCGGTCCTTGGGAACAAAGACCTGCTCAATAGCTTCAAGTGGGGCAGTAATGAGTTCTTTGCCGCGTGTCTGGTCGAAATAGAGGTAGTTGGGAAAGGTTTTGCGGAAAGCTTCGATGAAGGTTTGGTAGTTTTTGGCGGTGTATAGTTTTTCGGCGCGGAAAAGCTGCTGAGTAAGTTCAGCCGTGCCAAATTTCCATGTGCGAGTAAGCATTTCCACGTTGAAAAGCTGCTTGTACTTTGCAGGGATGTATTTGAGGAACGCGAAAACACGGTCATCCGGGTGTTCGTACCCAAACGTGTTCATGATGAAGCCATCTTTTGTAACGAAGGTGTCTCCATCCATAGGAGTCCAAGTATCTGCTTCTTCCGTAATTGTGCACCGCAAAATAAGGGTGAAGCGTCAACTAAAAAAGCTTGTTATGGAAGTTACGCCTGAATTTCTTTAAACATCAGTCAACATTTGCAGAGAATAATCTGTTTGGGTTGAAAGTCACAGGCAACTTAGCTTGCAACATTTAAATTCTTCTTATTAATTATACGTTTGCAGTGATTATTTATGTCCATGTCCGTTACTGCTAAGGATATTTATTGTAAAGAATTTAACTCTGTTCAAGAAAACGATACACTTTCAAGATGCTTGGAAAGTTTCAAGAAGGGCATGCCTCCGGTTTTAGCCGTTTTAGATGAGAAAGGAAAATATGTAGGTATGATTACTCGGCGGGCAATTTTGCGGTCGCGCCTCGACCCGACAGTAGCTAAGGTTCGATCTTTGATGCATGTTGCTCCAGTCGTTGGTCCTGATGTCTCATTAGGTGAACTCGCCAAGTTAATGATTGGAAGTGGCATGCGACAACTACCATTGTTCGAAAAGGGCAAGTTGTTAGGGTTTGTAACAGACGAAAATGTTATTCACGGAGCTGTTTCAGAAGGTTGGGGCAAAACCGATGTTGAAAAAGTTATGACCCGTTCACCTCACACGTTGGAGTCTAACCGCAGTGTCGGCGCCGTTTTGGGAATGATGCGTGAATACGGAATTTCGCATGTTCCAGTTTTGGAAGGCGGCAAACTATCAGGAATGGTTAGTTACGAAGATATTTTGGAAAGCATCTATTGGCCCCAACGACGTCAAACCACAGGCGACATAATAGGCGAAAAAATCGAAACATTAGGCGTCGCCGTAAAAGGAATCATGTCAAGCCCAGTTGTCATGGTTGAACCCAAAACCAGTTTACGTGAAGCGGAAGCACAAATGCATAAACAAGACGTTTCTTGCGTAGCGGTCGTTTCAAACGACCGGTTAATGGGGATTGTTACAAAACTTGACTTTTTGGAGCCAATTTCTCAAATTGAAGCTGCTGCGCAACGGAAACTAACGATTCAATTCGGCACTAAAGGCGTAGACGTAACACCAGACCAACAAGCATTCATGATGAACGAGTTCGACTCATTCTCGCACCGGTTCCAAGAAGCGTTCCAGTTGGGAACACTCTTTGTTTACATGAAGAGCCACGGAAACATAGTCGGACGCGAAACCCCGCTGGTTCATTGCCGATTACAGTTCCGAACAGTTCGGGGCACATTTTTCGCAGCATCTGAAGGCTGGGGCATAGAACCAACTTTCCGCGTAGCATTGGTCCGCTTAGAACGCCGCCTGTTACGAAGTAAAGAACTATTAGCCTACAACCCAAAATACGCCAAAGACTACCTACGCAAAATTGGAATGCCCTCAGAAGAAGAATAAACTTCTTTTTCCTTTTTTATTTTTCAATTACTGTTTTTTCAATATTTTAACGCGCTTGTTTTGCAAAAGATAAGAAATTAAATCGTTGGCTCTTTCCTCAAGGGCTACTTTTCATTTCTTCGCGGAAAGTTTCCTCAAGCATTTTCTTGTTTATACCTATTTCCTCAGCTAATCGTCTTTACTTGTTTTACATAGGTGCGGAAAAGGCTTTGGAGGATTTCGGCTTTTTCGGTTTCGGTAAGTTCCTTTTCTTCAGCCATGAGTAGGGCGAACCATTTGCCAAGGTTAGTGAGTTGGTAGGCTTTAATCCAGATAGTTCGGCCTTCTTTGTCGTTTTTCTCCATGGATTCGTTTAGAACGCCGAGCGAGGTGAGGGTTTTGAGGTTTTCTATGATGGTTTTATTGCTGTAGTTGAGGGTTTTTACTAAGTCTTTTTGGTAAATGTTTTTTCCGATGCCTTGCTTAAGCGAGAAGCGGAGGACGTCAACGCCTGCTTTGCTTCCGAAGATGGCGCTTAGAATTTTATCTTTTTTTTCCGTTGGAAGAAATACTACATAAGGATGTAACTTTTCAATCACGGCGTATCCAACTAAATACTTATCCACCATTTTTACATTTAAAAGTATCTCCCGGATCTTCCATGCCCTATATAGCGCCCTATTTGCTCTTTGGCAGGGTCCGAGATTTAGGCTCAATTTTGAAAAAGTGTTTTATACCACAACCGTTCCTTTTGGGGTCTATAGAAGGGCATTTCACATGAAAAAAATCTTAGTTTCTTTCCTAATTTTACTTGCCGTCTGCTCATTGAGCCTAACTTTGGTTCCTGGCGCACATAGCCAAACATCCAACGTCAAAATCCTCAGTTACAGTTATTATATTGACTCAGCAGGCTACTTCGACGTGGTAGGAGAAGTCCAAAACACAGGCTCCAACACTCTAAGCCAAGTGGTTCTTACAGGAACAGTCTTTTCATCCGACGGCACAGCCCAATCTAACTCTTACGCCCAAATCGGGGTAGAAAGAATGTCGGTAAACTATCTAGCTCCCGCAGCAGATAGCGCCTTTCTATATGACCTTCTTCCAACCAACTAGTTCATCCGATGGAACCTGGTATTCCGTTGAAATTGGAAACATAAACCTTAACGTTGCTCTAGCAAACGCAACAGCAAGCTACCAGTACCCCGACCTCACAATTACCAGCAGCACGCCCTCCATTGGCACAAACCCTGGCACAAGCGCATCAGATACCAACACAGACAAAGGCGTTTACTGGGTAAACGGCGACGTCAAAAACACAGGTACCCAAACGCGCTGATAACGTTACGGTTATGGCAACTTTCTACAACAGCACCGGAACAGTCGTCGCCGTCGGCTATAGTAACACCGTAAATTCCATCTCACCGTCCCAAGTGCAGCCCTTCAAACTTGGAGCTTTTGACCTCAACCAAACTAACATAATTACATCGGAAAAAATCGTCCGCTACACCCTCATCGTATTAGCACAACAACCTATCCTTCAGGGAACAGCACCCATCACAACACCATACAGTAACACAGCCACTCCAGCTCCAACAAGCTCAACCTCAATTAACCCCACCAGCAACCCAACTTCAACAAATAGCTCACTGCCCGGCTCCAACAGCAACGTCTCAACCTCCCAGTGGTTATACGCAATAGTGGTTGTAGTAGCCATCATAGCAGTCGCCGCAGCTTTCTTGCTACTCAAAAAACGCAACCCCTCTCCCACTGCTCAAACGACCAAAAAAACCTAACCAAAAAATAGTCCTTGAAACTTTTTTTCCTCAAAATTTTGTAGCCTAAACTTTTTTGGCGCCACAGATAGTGCCACTCTTTAAATAATTCTTTCACTAGAGGGTATTTTATGAGTTTCAGATCACAAACGGGTTCACGCAAAGGTGCAGGCAAACAATTTTCAAAAAGCACCCACGAAAAGAAAACCAAAGAAAAAAAGCAGCGTCAAGGCGCCAAGTATCTTCAAGAGGGAACTCCTGAGGTTTCTGCAAAGGAGTCTGCGGAGAAAACTCTCAATAGCTTGGCTAAGTTGGGGAACCAGATTTTTGCGCTCTCACCATTCAGCCAGTACTTTGACGATTGGATATTGAACTTGCGACAGGTAACTTCAGAATTCGAATCCAATCCAACAATAGCTGTGGACGAACAATTTACGAAAGGAACGCATCCAAATTTTCCTCGACGTTGAAGCGGCCCTCGCCGAAAACAGGCTCAAAGAAGCAACTTTAACTGAAGAAGCCAAATCCCTATCCGACGTTAACCACCAAATAGTGGAAGCCGACAAATCATACGCTGAACAAACTCGGGAACGCAGCAACAAACGAAACGCCGAGGTTCAACATTTAAGCAGCAAGATCCGCGATCTCGAAGACCTACTAGCAACACAGCAGAAAGTAAAATTTAGCTTCTACCAATTCAGCGCAAAAAGAAAAGCCTCAGAACAACTTACCCAAACCACTCAGAACCTCAAGGCAGCAAAAAACGAGTTAGAAGTAACTCTGCAAACTTTTACAGCAGAACAAGAAAAACTCCATGACAACTACGAAAAACAAAAACAAGAACTCAACGAAAACAGCGACCGGCTACACACTGAACTTGAGAAACTAGAAACCGACACATCCACCCAGCCAAGGCAAACCACTTGTAATGCTTTAGTATGCGCCATAAATGCTCTACTACAAAGAAAACCTGTACCAGCCACTGAACAATAAAAACTAAATTTGCATCTTATTGGTCGGAGTTATTTCTGGTCCCATAAGAGTCTTTAGCGATTTAACTTCGTTTCGTAATGCACCAACTTCAGTTTCAAGAGCTACAGCTTTTGCATCAGCCATCTTTTTGAGCCCCTCAATTTCAACTAAGAGGTTTTTTTTCTCTGATTCTAAGGCTTTTATTTTTTCTATAGTGGTTTTTAGGCTGCTGCTCATTCGGTGCTTCCCCTATTAACAGTTAGATTATCTTTTTTGCACTTAAGACTTTTGCCTTTAACCCCTCAATAAAGAAAAAAATGTTACTTTTTTCACATAAAACTGAACGTGTGTTGACTTGTGATAGATGCAGTTTTATATAGGTATTAGCAAATTAATGTTGATAATTTAGGTTTGTATTGTTGGATTGTGTCTAAATGAGGAAGACTATATTCAAAAAGCTCGAAGCTCAAGGGTTAATTGCAAATTATAACCGTTTACGAAAGAATTTACCCCCCAAGCTTCCCGACCGCGTTTTCATTTGGGATGAAACCTTCCGCGAAGGCATCAAAGCGCCAACCGTCTACTTAACTTATGTCGAGCAGGTTAGGCTTGCAAAGTTAATGGATGAAGCAGGCGTCGCCATCATAAACGTAGGATTCCCAGCTTTATCGGAAGAAGAAAAACGCACCGTCAAACGCATCGTCAACGAAACATTCACCTACTCCAAACTCACCGCATCAGCAGAAGCTACAAAGAACAGCGTAAACGCCTGCTTGGAATGCGGTATAAAAGACATAACAATAGAATCCCCCATCAACGGATTAAATTTACAGTACAAACTCAAACTAACAAAGGAACAAGCTCTACAAAGAATCGTTGAAAGCATCGAACACGCTAAAAATCACGGAACAGCCGTGAACTTTATCCTCATGGATGCCACGCGAACCTCAATTGAAGATATACTGCAAGTTTTTGAGGCAGCAGCCAACGCTGGCGCCATAAGATTGGGTATTGCTGACAGCGTCGGCTTTATCAGACCGCTTTCAATGCGTTACTTAATAGCACATATCCGCGACGGATTACCAGACGCAATAAGAAAGAAAGTTCCGCTTTCAATCCATTGTCACAACGACTTCGGTTTAGGCTCAGCAAACACTCTGGCAGCAATGGAAGAAGGAGTATCTTACCTGCACACATGTATTGCAGGCTTTGGCGAACGCGCAGGCATCGCACCCTTCGAAGAAGTTGTAACAGCAACCGAACTACTCTACAACATCGACACTGGAATAGATCTAGGAAAAATCTATCGCCTAGCCCAATCAGCCGAAAAAGCCTTTGCATTACCTATCCAATTTCATAAACCCATAATCGGCGAAAACATCTTCACACACGAAGTCGAAAATGAAGTTGAAGAAATGATGTCTCAACCCCTCGTTTTCGAGCCTTTCCCACCGGAAATCGTGGGCAGAGAAACCATGATTTTCATAGGCAGAAACACAGGACAAACCCTTATCCAAAAACTACTTGAAAAAGCAGGCGTCCGCGCATCTCCAAGACAAATGGACGAACTTTTCAGGCGCATCAAAGGACCACAAGAAAGCCTCGACAAAGGTGAAGCCCAAATGACCTACTACCAAGTCAAAAAACTCATGAAAGAATTGCTAAAGGGCTACACAATGGATGAGTTCTGGCGCTTAGTTGAGCAAGTTACAAGGCAAAAACCCAAACTACCCCGAAACAACAAAAAGCCCTCAGATCAAACCGCTGACCAACTACTATAATAATTGTTTTTTAATTTTCTCTATTTCTTCTTTGTTTGGATGTTTCGGATAGTTGTAAAGAGGGCCACTTGGTTTTTCGTTATAGAAGGGTCGGTTGCAGTCAGGGCAGCCAGAAGTACGAAAAGGCAAACCACTCTCAACCAATTCGTTCAATACTTCAGTAGAAACGCCGAAATCAACGATTCTACCCTCAATATCAAACCGCAGGCCCTCAAACCTCGTTTTGCCGTAAACAATAAGGTATCTAGCAAATTGCATCCGTCTGTAAACTTCAAGTTTAGGGGGCAATCTTTCCTCTAAAGCTGTGCCGCGCACGGGAGTAAAAGCAAAAAGCGCAGGCAAAACACTCAAATCCACACACCTCTGAATAACTTCGGCGCCCTCCTTTTCCGTTTCACCCAAACCAACAATCACATGTGTGCTTACATTGTCTCTGCCAAAAATTTCTATTGCTTCATTTAGTTGGCGAAACTGGTTATCCCAAGTGTACAAACTGCCCGTCTCTGACCCTTTGACTCTCTTGAATAGGTCTTCGGTTGCGGCATCCAAAGCTATGCCTAATCTGTCAACGCCAGCTTTTGCCAAACGTTGAATATTGTTTTTGTTAAGAGGCTGGCATGAGACTGAAACAGGAATTGCTGAGCCCTTTTTTATTTCTTGAACCAGCGTTTCGATGTGCCCAAAAACGTCTGGATAGTTTAGGGCTTGAATACATATGCGCTTGATTTTTCCTGCCTTTGCATTTGCCGCGAGTGCGGTCAAAACGTTTGGAGTTGGGAAGTTTGGCCATGTGACCCTGGAAAGAAGTTCGGTATTGCTTTTGCTTGTGCGGGCTTGGGGACAGAACCCACAGTTTGCAGTGCATTTCCCTGCTTTGAAAGTCATCAAATACGCTGTTGTTGGCTCAGCGTCCAATTTGCCCGCAAAGAGCCCAAGAACTATGGCAGTACCCAAGGAAACGCGAATCTGCTCTGGCAAGTCTTTTTGAGATCTACATGTTTTTTCTGGCAAGATAACACCGAAATTTAATGAGAAAAATAAGGAATAGACCCTATTTTAGTTTAGGGGTATCATCTTTTTTCATTAAACTCATTAAGCGGCTTGCTAGCGAAACTACGAGGAACCCTACAAAGGCATACTGTACAAAAGCAAAAACCACTCCAGTTGGCCAAAGTAAGGTTAGGACGATGCCTATGTAGAGGGCGCTTCCAAGGTACTTGCCCACGGGGTCGTAGAGTTTTTGGGCAAAGACGCTTGTAACTAAAAACTGAGTGAACGCTACTCCGATGAGAAAAAGAAGCCAAATGGGATAATATCCATCTGTGTAGAATAATACGAATATTCCTATAATAGAGATGAAGTCAGTTGAGGCATCATAGTAGGCACCAAACTTTGAAGTTGCCCTAAATTTTCTTGCGAGATAGCCGTCGAAGAAGTCTGTGGCTACACAAAACGCCAACAAAACTAAACATGCAATCACGTTTCCAAAGTTGTAGAGGTAAACGAAGAGGGGTAAGGCTAAGATCCGCAACGAACTGATGAGAGTTGGAATTAGGGTTAATTTTTGCATGATTGCACTTTACAGGTTATTTCGTTGATCACTTTGAAACGTTCTTGTTAGATTCTGAAACAGATAGGATATTTAAAATAACCTTCGGTTAGCCTTTTGAATTTACCGCTTTGGTTCGAGCACAAAGTTAGTCGAGGATTAAAAGGTCTTGCTATCTGCTAACCTTGCCAACTTTGAGGGAGTTTTGGAATGAGTTTGCTTGGCAAAGCTTTATTATTTGATTACGAAAAATTTACCTTCAGTCAAAAAGGTGTATGTGACCTTCTAACTTAGTTGAGTGGTTTGATGGCGACATTAAGTGATTTAGGGTTCTTGAAAGGCATATTCGCAGAGACCATAGTCTCAACATATAACGAAGATGGTACACCCAACGCCGCACCCATGGGCATCCTAATGGAAAATGAACAAACTGTAACAATGAATATTTTCAATTCATCATCGACTAACCACAACCTAAAAGCGAACAAAGGCGCCGTCATCAATTTAACCAACAATATAGAGGTTTTTTATAGAACCACTTTCAAAGAGGCAAACCCTATCGGACAATTGCCACCTGACTGGTTTGATGGGGCAAAAACCATTAAGGCGCCCAAGTTACGCGTTGCAGACGCTAATATCGAGGTATCCGTCAGTGGTGCCAAGCCAGAAGGTTCAGAAAGAACAAAGTTCGCCTGCGAAGTGACGCATATAGATGCGCCAAAAAAATATCCTCAGGTTTACTGCCGTCCAATGTCGATAACCCTTGAAGCCATCACAAACGCGACAAGAGTAAAAGTTTTCATTTCAAACGAAAAGAAGCAGAAACAAGTCAGCGAACTTTTAGAAATGATTGAAAACCAAAAGAACTTGGTAAATCGCGTGGCTCCTAACTCTGCATACTCAACTGTTATGGATGACTTAATGAAAAGAATCGTTTCGTGGAGAACCAAGCTTTGAAGGTACTATTGATTACAGGCTTGCTCGCAGAAGACATCGTAAAAAGATGTGCCAAAGAAAGCAGCATAGAAACAGAAACGTTGGCGCTCAAGATGGCTGTTGCCGCTTTGTTAACTCCCCAAGCCATTGCCGATGCCCTCAAAACCAAAAAATTGGCGGATTTCAACATGATTTTAGTGCCCGGCTTAGTCCGTGGAGACACCACCGTAATCTCAAAAGCAGTTGGCATTCCAGCATTTAAAGGTCCAAGATACGCGGCTGACCTGCCAACCGTTTTAGATTCGCTCTGCGATATTCAACTTTCAACAGCTTTGTCAGCGGACGATTTGCTCAGCGAAAAACTCCAGCAAAAAGCCCTTCAAGAAATAGAAAAAACAGAGAAAAACTGCGCAGCACTACTCAAAAGACCTGGAAATATGCTGATTGGAACATTATCAGTAGGCAAAGAGTTTCCTATGCGGATTCTAGCGGAAATCGTGGATGCCGCTTTAATGGATAAGGAAACGATTCAATGGACAGCAAAACGCTTCGTTGAGGCAGGCGCAAGTATTGTTGATGTTGGCATGGCCGCAGGTGAATCTCAACCTGAAAAAGCAAAACGTATGGTCGAATGGGTTAAACAGGTTGTAAATGTGCCTGTTAGTATAGATTCGCTTGACTTAGCTGAGATTAAAGCGGCAGTTGAAGCTGGCGCAGAACTTGTGCTAAGTGGTGATGCAGGAAATATAGATGCAATTGCCCCATTCGTCTCTAAAGCTGCTGTTGTAATCATCCCCACTAACCAGAACCAAGGATATTTCCCCAAAAAAGCTAAAGTACGCGTCAAATATCTCGAAGAAATCATAGAAAAAGCAAAAAAATTAGGAATAAACCGATGCGTTGCAGATTTGATTCTTGACCCATGTGACGTGGTAGAGTCTTTTATCGCTTTCAAAGAGTTCGCAACGAGAAATCCAACAGTGCCACTTTTTGTGGGTGTCTCTAACGTGACTGAACTTATGGATGCCGATTCAGTAGGAATTAATGCTTTGCTTGCGCGTTTGTCTTCTGAAGTTGGTGCATGCATGCTTTTGGCAACAGAGAAAAGCGACAAAGCAAAAGGCACCATCGCCGAAGAAGCTACAGCTGCCAAAATGATGTTTTTGGCAAAGAAGCGCGGGTCAGTTCCCAAAGACCTAGGCATAGATCTCCTCATCTTGAAGGATAAACGGAATCGGGAAGAGCCATACGAAAAAGCGTTGGAGCAAAAAACGCGTGTTTTGCAGACTAAGAACCCAGAGAAAACTGCTGAATTTGACAAGGCAGGGTCTTTTAGGATTTTTGTTAACCACCAGGAGCAAAGTCTTGTAGCAGAGCATTTCAATTGGGCTGATGCTAAAGGGCCGAACTTGATTGTTAAGGGCAAAACGGCGGAGCAGGTTTACGAGCAGATTGTTGGGTCGGGTTTGGTTTCAAGGCTTGACCACGCGGCTTATTTAGGCAGCGAGTTGATGAAAGCTGAAATCGCCCTGCGAACAGGCAAAGAATACATTCAAGACAAGAAAATGTTTTGAAGAAGAATTAATATCTGATTTGGGGTCACAGTTTTTTAAACTGACTCAAACCTTCCGTAACTTTGTCCCCAAGGTAAAGGTTACTAAAAACCGTTCCTTCACTTTCCTTAAGATGCATGGCGTCTATGAGCGGTTTGTATTTGCCTCCGGCTAAGCCGTTTGCAAAAACCGCTGCACCTTCCGCAGCCTGCTTAGTCACTGCCGCTTTACTCTCAAGCACCACAATATCAACTTTCAAACCTGTATCCTTAAAGAAACCTGAAAGTTCGCTTTTCATAGCTGCCAGAAACTCAGGTATCCGTGTGAATCTTCCGCTGAGAATTATTTCCTTGGGTTTAGCGGTTGGAAGTAGTGATGCTACATCTTTGACTATCGATTCTAACATCATATCATAGCCCTGTTTGACTTGCAGGTTGGTTTTTGCTGCTTTGATAAATTCCTCCAAAGGCTTGGAAGCATCAATTCCGGCAAAAGATGCTACTCCGCCTGCGAAGAGAAGTTGTTTAGAAAAATCGTCCGCGGCATTAGCTACGGCGTAAGCTACTTCTGAATCCCAAAAACCGCTCCCGAGAAATGATGGAAAACCGGCCGTTCCTGCCATGGCATCGATTATTTGCCCGTTTTTCACTGCAATTGCTGAGGTGTACCCAAATCCAACTTCAACAAGAATTAATGATGCCTGAGCGTATGGAATTTTTAATCTTTCTGCTTGATCCTTAACAGCAAGTATGACACTTAGAACTTTGTCCGAAGTTCCCATGTCAATTCTGTTCGCTTTCCGATATTTCGGCACGGTTGTTAGGTGTATAACGCCTTGAGTGAACCATGTGTTTAAGTCGTCTGCGCTTCTGAGCAGTTGCATGAGCTCTCTAAGACCAATGATTCGTAGTCTTCGTTTGATGTCAGCTTCTGTCACAAAAGTTGCTTCAGCAATTTCTTCATCTGTGGCTTTATGAGCTTTTTTTAAACTCATCCCGTAACCTGACGGACCCACTATGGCATCAATTTTTCCAACACGAGACTGGGCTTCCCGAATTTTTTCAACCACAAGTTTAGCGCTTTTGGTAATTTCGTCTCTGGGAATAGCAACATCAATTATTACGTTACCGTCTTTGTCGTCGAAGCCAAAAATATCCATAGTTTTTGTTCCAGAGTCAATCCCTATGGATTTGACCAAGACTACTTGCCCCCAATAACTGCTCCAACATTGTTGGCTTTAGTTACGAAGACTTCTCCGCCACCATTCTTGACCAAATACGCGTTGAGTTCTTTTGAAAGAGTTTCAGCTTCGCTTAGGCGATCTACTATACCGTAGATGGTGGGTCCCCAAGACGTTTGGCAAGCGCATGTGCTTCGGCGCAACATAATTTTTATTGCCTCTTCAACTACTGGGTGACAGTAGGTTCTTCCGCATTGGTATTCATTCCAAAACTTGCCCAACTCTGAATTGAAAGCCGTTAACCCTGCGCCAAACGATTTTAGGTCGTTTTCAACGATGGATGGTATGATGTTAACGAGCACAATTCTTGAGAGCATGTCTGAGGTTTCTTTGGGCATCAGTTTGAGGTTTCGGAGAATGTGGTCTTCATTTTCTCTCATTTTAACGATTTTTTCTTGTGGTTCATTTGCAATGGCAATGACGAAATGCCAGTTGCTTGGAATATCTTGATGGAAGATTAGAGGTGGAATCATTTTTTCTCTTTCTTTAATGCGGAAGCCGCCTTCAACAATGAATCCGCCAACTTTGAATGCATGGACCCCAAGGCTTGTTATTGCGCCACGTTTCATTGCCAGGGCGACTTCTTCTGTGGTTAATTTTAACCCATACAATTTAGCCATTGCACTGCCTATTGAAAGGGCAAGAGTCGTGTGGTACCCCATTCCGACAAATTTCGGAATAGCTTTGTTAACTTTAACTTCTGCTCCTGCTAAATCAAAGGTTTCTGCAAAACGTTTAGTGAAAAGGTATGCCGCATCATCGTTCGCTTTAACATCATCAGCTTTGGAAACTTCAATTTCAAGACACCTATCAACTGCGAAACCAACGGTTCCATACAGTCTTCCAAGGTCTCCAGTCATGTCAAAATTGCCGGTATGAAGATGAGCAGGGGCACTTACTTTCACAGTGTTAGTTTCTTGCATTCTGTCCACTGCCTCGCTCATGCCGTTTGCAGAATTATAAGTTTTTCGTTTCAGTTTTGTAGACCCTGATTATTGCGCCCCGATTATTGGCTTTGGCAACAAAAACTTTTCCGCCAACTTTCCCGTCGAGAAAAGCCTGGGTTTTTGCATGAACTTCTTTGGCGTCGGTGCTTTTGACTACACCATAAACCGCGGGTCCCCAAGAACTCTGACCAGCCCCAGAAGCTCCGTTTTCGAGCATGAACCCGATAGTTTGGGCACCTGGAGAACTTGAGAATCGCCCCCCTTGAGCCGCTGCAAAACTGTCCCCAACAATGTTCTGTATTTGGGTCAAGGCTGCTCCAAAGTTTTCAATGTCCTTCTCGGCGATGGCTGGAAGAAGCTTCATCATTGTTAGTCGACAGATTTTGCCCACTGCTTCAGTAGGCATGGGCGGCAGTTTTTTGAATGCTACAGTTTCGGCTTCTTTTGCTAACCCTTTTTCTGTATTGGGAATTGCAACAACAAAGCGCCACTCGTCTGGAAAGGGTTGACGGCAGATAATTGGGATAGTTTTGTTGTTCGAGTTTTGGGTGTTTTTTCCTGCGTCAACAACTAGTCCACCTTCTGCAAATACTCCGGTACCTACTCCTGATTGGGCGGTTCTTCCCAATACGGCAGCCCATTCCTGAGGTGAAGATTTAACATCAAACAAGCGTGAAATTGAAGCCGCAACAGCCAAAGCCAATTGGGTTCCAGACCCTAACCCTATATGTTCGGGAATTACCTGTTTCACTTCAATTGCGATGTTTTCTTCTATTTTGTAAGCCTTAAGGAACCTGACGGCTATGTTTTGAGTTAATTCTGTCTTTTCGCCTCTAACTGTTAGGGTTTGTGACTTTTTAGTTTCTAGGATCACGTTTGGTTGATCGATAGCTACTCCTAACCCTCCAAAAATTCTCCCTAAATCACCGTTCAAATCTATAAGTCCCATATGCAATCTGGCGGGAGTCTTCACGTAAACCTTGATTTCTTCTTTCATGACTTTTACCTAAATTATGACTTTTTAATTTCTTGTTTATCGTATTTTAGTTCAGATAGTAATTGAGCAATGGTTTTTTTGTAGATTGGGTGGATAAGGTTTGGTTCGATTTCTGCCAAAGGCACCAGGACAAAGGCTCTTTCCTGAATTTTGGGGTGGGGTATGTGCAAGTTGTCTTCATTTATTATCTGGTCTTTGTAGAATAAAATGTCTAAATCAATAATTCTTGGTCCGTTTCTTCCAACTTCTTTTCTACCCATTTGTTTTTCGATTCTTTTCAAAACGCCCAGAAGTTCTTCGGGTTTGAATGCTGTTTCTATTATTGCGACGCCGTTTAAGAACCAGTCTTGATTTTCCAAATACATCGGCTTAGTTTCATAAAGCGAGGAAGTTTTAATTATTTTTATTTTCTGTCTTAAAGTATCCAACGCTTTGTTTATATTTGCTTCTCGGTCTCCGATATTAGACCCAAACGCGATGTATGCCTCAACCATTTCGTTCCCTTGTAATTTCAACGCCCATTACCGGTTTGAATCCATATTTTTCCTTTTTTATGACTACCGTTACTTGAGAAGCGAGTGAATCTTTCAAAATGAGGGACGCCACGGTTTGCGCAAGACCTTCTAAGAGCATAAATTCGCCCTTTGTAACTGTCGCGGTTACTTGTTCTTGAACGTGAGCATAGTCTATAGATTTGGTTAAGTCATTTGTTTTTCCTGCTTGGCTTAAGTCGCAGAAAACTTCTATATCAACTATAACGTTTTGTTTTTCTGCTCGCTCTTCTTTTGTCACGCCGATTGTGCAAGGTAAAATTAAATTCTTGAGAAAGACCTTATCCTTCAAAATATTCGCACCAACTCTTAGACGTCTCCCAAACTCTTGCCCTCTCCAAGGTGACATCGTTAGGTAAATTATCCTTCATGTTTTGGAAAATATATTTGGAAATGTTCTCCACAGAGGGATTACCCAGTTCTTTTAGTTCATTGAGGTAACTATGATCCAGCCTTTCAGTTATCTTAAACAGCTTTTCCTTTAGCAACCTGAGGTCGAAAGAAATTCCAATCAGACCAACCTCTTTGACAACCACGAAGACTTCAACTTTATATGTGTGTCCATGTAGGCGTGCACATTTTCCTTCATAACCTTCTATTTTATGTGCAGCGTCGAATTCAGATTCGATTCTTAATCGATACATTTAGGCATTACCGTCTACAGGGTTCCTCGCCATTCAGAGTAAGCATTATGGTCGTGGATGGATTCAAAACTGACGCATTTTATGGCACAGTACCTGTTTGGATACTTTTCTCTCAGAGAACTAACGCATTTTCTAACAACATCTTCAACAAACCTTGCATTCTGGTGCATCTGCTCGACCAGCTTCTTTTCTTCAGGTCTTTTCAAAATTGAAAAAGTTGGTGAACTAAAACTTTCGCTGCAAACATTAGTTATATCGGATAATTCGATGTTGCCCTTCGAAACATCTATCTCAATGCTCAGGTTTCCTCTTTGGTTATGTGTTAAGCCGCTGCACATTTCTTTTGAACAAGGGCAGGCCAGAGCGCCGTTAATGGAGACACCAAGGGTTTTTCTTTTGCTATGAGTTGAGTATTTGGCGAACATTTGACCTATACCATTCTCTTTTTCGCCATTTGGTCGGGTTCGTTCAAAGGGGAATTCACAGAACACTTTGGTGCAGCAGTCAAGGTGGTGTTTTGCAAGTGAGGTTTCAGAGATTTTTTCGGCTAAATCTTCGATTGATTTTGTTTCTTCTGGGATTTCGTCGATGGATTCTGCAAACCTACTCATATGGACTCCGCGGCGGTCGGAAGGCAATTTTATGTAGCTGTTTATGGTGACGATTGTGTGATAGCTTTTTGCGGGGTTTTTAACTATCACATATTTTCTTAAGCCTTCTACTCCAACTTTGTTTAATTCAATTTCGTTTTCAGGCTTTTCATTCTGGACGTCTTTCACAATTCATTACCTCTTTGTCCGAAAGGCTTTGACACCTTTTTGTCGGAAGAAACACGTGTTTAGCTATTGAACTGTTCCAGTTTTTTATTGTGGGTTTGAATATTTTTTCAAACCTATGTAATTTTTTACATCGCGCTGATATAAAAGACTTTTCCCAACCATTACCCACCCAAAATCAAGTCAACGATATTGACATATAAATGTAAAAACCGTACAGCCATACAACCACATCGAAAATGGGTCAATGATTTGCTTATTTTTAGGCTTATTTTGATTATATCACCTATTTTTACGTCGATTTGTTGGTTAAGGCAGCCTACTTAGCCTTAAGCAAATTTTAAATACAAATTGAAGCCAAATAGAACATTGAGGTTATTAGCGTGGCGAAAGCTCCAAAGAAAGAAGATAAAAAAGCTAAAAAGAAGAAATAAACCGCTTTAAAGTTGGGCTAAACCCTCATTTTCTTTTTTTCAACCAAAATACAGTTATTTTTTTCAATGCTTCATAAATTGACATAAAAGCGATTAAAATTAGGTACAAAAAAAACCCGCGAAATCAGCAAAAAGAAGCTTTATCTTATTAAAAGTATTAACCTAGATTGTACGGTGAATTTATTTGGAAAGCAACCCATTAAGCATAAGCTTTGCCGGCTTAACGTTGGCGAACCCAACGATTTTGGCTTCAGGGATTTTGGGGTATTCCGCTGAATCCTTCCGCCGAATTGTAAAGGGCGGCGCTGGAGCAGTCGTTACTAAATCTGTGGGCACCGAACCGCGAGCGGGCTACTCAAACCCGACAGTGGTTCAAGCAGAAAGTGGACTTATCAATGCGATGGGGCTGCCTAATCCGGGGATTGAGGTTTACTCCGAGGAAATCAAATTTTCTAAGACGATTTTGCGTGTTCCTGTCATCGTGAGCGTTTTTGGTTATTCTGCTGAGGATTATGCTGCTGTGGCTAAGAAGGCGGTTGCTGCAGGCGCCGATGCAGTCGAGTTGAATGTTTCGTGTCCGCATGTGAAGCAGACGGGTGCCGAGATTGGTCAGAGCCAAAAACTTCTCTCTGAAGTTGTGCAACAAGTTAAGTCAGTCATAAATAAGCCTTTGATTGTAAAGTTGTCTCCAAATGTTGCAGATATTACGGTGTTGGCTCGGGCGGCAGTTGAAGCTGGTGCTGATGCATTGACGGCTGTTAATACGCTTAAGGCGATGGCGATTGATACGGAAACTATGTTGCCTATTCTTAGCAATGTGAAGGGCGGGTTGTCAGGTCCAGCAGTTAAGCCTGTGGCATTGCGCTGTGTATATGATATTCATGAAGCGTTAAGTGATGTGCCCATTATTGGGTGTGGCGGAGTCACAGATTGGCAGGATGCTGTCGAGTTTTTTTTGGCAGGTGCATCTGCAGTCCAAATTGGAACCGCCGTCGCAGATAACACAGAGGTTTTTCAATCAGTAACTAAAGGAGTAGAAACGTATTTGCGAAAGAAACATTATGGGAGTGTAAAAGAGATTGTCGGCCTCGCTCATCACAAATAATACTATGCGAACCAGCCAAATAGTTCGAATCCGAACTGAAAGCCCGACAGTGAAAACCTTCACTCTTACCGATAAGTTGTGTGCGAGGGCAAAACCTGGGCAATTCTTGATGCTTTGGATTCCAGGCGTAGACGAGATTCCCCTAAGCATCTTGGATGCGGGGGACAACTTGGTTTCAGCTTCTGTTAAAGCTGTTGGGGATGCCACACGCCATTTGCATTCGTTAGAAACGGGTGCCACTGTCGGGATACGTGGTCCATTCGGCAACTGTTTCACGGAAAGCCGCGGCAGAGTATTGCTCATCGGTGGAGGAACCGGCACGGCACCGTTACTTTTCCTTGCAAAACAGTTAGCGGCTAAAACGGAAAGGCTTTCCTTTGTGGAAGGCGCCAAAACCAAAGATGAACTACTCTTTGTGAAAGAACTCCAAGGCGTATGCAACGAGAAAAGCCTAATAACCACGACTGAAGACGGGACAGCTGGACTGCAATGCTTAGTAACTCAGCCACTCTCAAGTCTACTTGACAAAGAAAGATTTGATATGATATACGTGTGCGGACCAGAGATAATGGTTAAAAAAATCTTTGAAATGACCGAGAAACGCAAATTACCCTTAGAAGCCAGCTTAGAGCGGCTAATGCGCTGCGGTATTGGCTTATGTGGAAGCTGCGTAATCGGCAAATATCGTGTTTGTAGGGATGGACCCGTTTTCAATGCTGCACAACTGCGCGAGGTCCAAGAGGAACTGGGAGTTTCGAAACTAGGGTTTGACGGGTCAAGGATACCAGTTTAGCACGTCCGGGTTGGAAGCGGCCATCAACAAAACATGGGTGCTCCATAACGAGTCCGCTCTCCAAGCATCACCCTAAACATTTTGAGCCTTTATGCACTTGAAGAGAAATCGAGCTAACTGTGCTTTTTACTCCAGGAATTTTCAGTATCTTGTTGTTTAAGACGTCTCGTAACTCTTCTATGTCTGAGGTTGTTACAAGTGTTACAATATCGAATTCGCCTGTTACTTCGTAAATCTCTTTCACATTACTTATGCTAGATAAGGCTTGAATGATCTCGTCCATGTGGTTCGAATCGATGAATAAATCAACGAAGGTGAGTATTTGTTGCATAAGCTTACTCTATTTCTTTTGTTTTAGAGTTTGTGGTTTATTCAAAGAACAGATTCCACAAGTTCATTACATCCCTGAAAGGAACTGCTCTCACTATTTTACAATTCCTTATCTTTGAAAGTATTAGCCGTTTCTAAATCATTGAAATTCTGACTATGCTAACTGCAAGTTTAATCGTTGCCTTTAGAGACTCTGCGAGGTTTTAACAGGGTTTCAACGTACTAAAATTTTGGGCATAAATAATGATTGGAAAAAAAACTCAATTTTGGGGCGAAAATATAAGCCGTTTTGGGCTGGGCGGTTTTGTGGGGTCTGGAGATTTTGTTTGAGGGGAGAAGGGAGAGAGAGTTAAAAATTAATGGTTCTCCAAACCTTTCCACATTACCCAGCCAAAGCGGTTTCTTTTTGCCTCCTATAGTGCTTTGAATGCTTCGAACCATCGGTTGTACTGTGAGAGCATATCTAACGATACGGATGGCTTGCGTTCTTCGAAGATTTGTTCGAAATCTGCCATTGTCAGTGACCTCGGTTTAGCTTCTTTATCCATAGCTTTTCCAGATTCAAAGAACTCGCCGATTAAGCTCAGTTGTGCAGATTGGCAAACGTCGCGTATATCGCTTCCGGAAAACCCTTCAGCCAACCTTGCAAGTTCGCCAAGATCCACGTCGTCGGAGATTTGTAGGTTACTTGAGTAGAGTTTGAGCATGTTTAGGCGTGTTGCGTGGTCTGCAAGCGGCACCAAAATGCGTTTCTGGAAACGCCGAATGAATGCCCAATCCAAATCCCAGGGTTTGTTTGTTGCCCCAATCACGTAAACGTGAAGTGCCTTCCCTTTATCCGCGATCCCATCCATCTCTTTAAGGAACTGATTTTTGACTCGGATTTCCCCGCCAACCTCGTTGCTGTGGTTTCCCATAAGTGAATCTAACTCATCCACGAACACAATCGCGGGTTTTCCATCAGTTGCTGATTTGCGGGCGCTTACGAACAGCTTTGCAACATTTTGCTCAGCTTCCCCAAGCCATTTGGACATTATTGATGCTGCATCAATGCTGTAAAAGTTCGCGTCAATCTCTGTGGCAACCGCAGCCGCTAACAGGGTTTTTCCGCAGCCAGGTGGACCAAATAGCAAAATGCCACGAGGCCAACCAAGCGGGAACAGATCAGGGCGTTGTACGGGGTAAACGATGGCTTCTTTAACTGCTTTTTTTGCCGTATCTAAGCCTACGACTTCTCCCCAGTTAACTTTGGGTTTTTCTGTCATTACGAGTTCTTCGTTGGGTTTTCCATTTGCACCGTTACTGTTTCCTTCCATGGTTGCTCCTCCGCCGCCACCATCGTTGTTAGCTGCTTCATTCATTTCGTTAGAGGAAACTGTTCCCTGAAGGGCTTTAATCCGCTCCTGATACGCGATTGCTCGCTGCACGTACACCTTGTTTAAGCCGTACTCCGGGTACAACTGCACAAGTTGCAGTAGGCTTTCGATTGCTTTTTGATAGAGGGTTATGGCTCTTCCTTTTTGCCCTTGCTTATCTAGTCTTACAGCATCTAGGGCGTAAGCTGTTGCTCCTTTTTCAAGTTCACTTGATGCACTCATTTTTTTTCTCTCCTTCTCTCTGTTATTCTGGCGATCGTAATTCAATTTTTATTTTGCCCTTAGTTCCCAAGGTTTCGAGGGCACGCTCAATCTCTTCATTGGATGTCTTTAGCTCGCTGGAGCATCGACCCAGATCAATTTCGCCGTTAGTTTTCCGGACGTATTCCATTAGTACATCTTCCAAACAGGGCTTGTCAACTTTAAGTGAGAACTCTTTAACCTCAGACTTACGGTAAGTTAACAGAGTTTTTTCCGGATCAAACCCTGACGCCTCTACCGTTTGGCGAGAAAAAACCTCAGAGGAACTTGCCGTTAACGCAACAAGTTCTCTTATGGGCATTTTCTCCTTTACTGGTGCCTTAGGTGGCTCTGGGAGGGTTTCGGCCAGTTTTTGCTCCATGAAGCATGATACTTCTTTTAGGATTTCTTCGCCGGCTTCTGTCTTTTTGCCGACTGGAATTACAGCCTCATCTGCCGTGAGTTTTGTGGCGTGGAGGGTGTCTTGGATTGTTTGATTAACGTTACTTAGTTCTGAGCTAACGTCAGGTAACACCTGGAATAGCTCTTGGGAAACGCCTTGTAGCAATTTTAATGCTGGTTTGAGGTCGGCCACGATGTCGCCGAGTTCTTTTATGGTTTCAAGGCGTAATACGACTCGTTCAATTGCTAATTGGACGTTATATAGAAACTTTACGAGTTTTCGGACTTCCGCAATTTCAGTGGCGCACATTGCGGCTTTTTCTTTGTTATTCTTTTTTAATGCAAACATACAGGTTTCAAAAAGAATGCGGTCTCGCTCTTTTAAGCGAAAACTTGCTTGCTCCAGCTTATTCTGCTGGACTTTTAGGGTACAAATAGATTTTGTGGCAACTTCACGGATGGGAGGAGGGGATTGATTAGTTAAGCTTTTTATTTTTTAGCCCTCCATACCCAATGTTTTCAATCGTAATCCGGATTAGATGCCAGCTTTTCCTATTTCTTTAACGTAGACAACTACGGGAGGCTCTGGAAGCTTCGAAGCGTTGCTTACTTGTTCAGCGTAGACTTTGTTTGTTTTCATTGAATTTGCAGATTGGTCGCCTAACAGTACGCTTGAGATTCTGCTTTTTGTGATTTCGAAATCGGTTTTTTCGCTGGTTGCTCGTCTGAGGGTGTCTTGTAATAAAGCGAATGCCATGCGGTAGTTTTCATCATCGACTTTTCCTATTTCATGTTCAATTTCTAGGTTTGCGATTGCGTAACTAAGAGAAGTTATTTCATCTTGGCATCGGTCGATTTCTACGGCTGATTCATCAACGATGAGTTGGGCATCTTTTTTGAGTTGTGTCAATACGCTTGAGAAGCTGCTGTGGAGGTCTTGGTAGACTTCATTTGTGATTTTTTTCTTGTCCACAAGATCTTTTAGGGCTTCATCTTTGCGCCAGATTAATGGGATGTGATCGCAGAGGGTACCGGCTTGGTTTTTAATTTTAGAAATGTATGTGACTTCGGCACCATTGAATTTTAGGCTCTCCATGGGCTGTTTTGTGAATTGTCCATCGCCAAATTCTACATATACTGCGTCAAATTTTCCATTTGGAGTTAATGCAAAAGAGGCAACTTTACCAATTACTCGTCCATATTCATTCTTGATTGGTTTACCAATACAAAGAAAAAGATTGGAGGAAGACATTTCTTTTTCTCCTTATCTTAGAAGGTTGTCTTCTCTGCTTGAGAAGCTGGGTTTGCTGATGGCATTCCTGGGGGTAGATCTGGGAACTTGTCTTTTATCTTCTGCTCTGCAACTGTAGCTGCTTCAGTAAGAATCTTTGATGCGTCCTCGTTTACTGTGTCGAAGTTCAGTGTCATTCCGCTGCCTTGACCTGCTTCAATCATGATTCCGCTTAACATGTTGCCGATTTCGCCTAGTTCACTTTCTGCTTCTGGAAACACGCTGACTAAGCCTGCTTTGACTGAACGAAGAACACCCACGGCTGGCCCGAGAGTTGAAACAACGTCGCCTAGTTCGGAAACTGTTCGTAATCTTAATGTGATTTGCTCGAGAGCAAGTTTAGCGTTCATTATCAACTTTGACATTTTTCTGACTTCAGCTAGTTCGTTAGCGAAAACGTTTGCGCGTGCACTGTCATGTTTTGTGTATGCGTCAACTATTCTGGCGAAAATTGCTTTGTCTCTTTGGCTGAATCTGTCTGTGGCTTGGTCAAGTTTTTGTACCTGGAGTTCGATGCGTCTTACTGCGAAGTCGAGTCGTGGTTTTAGTGGTCCTGGTGGTTTTACTGTGTCTCTAATGCGGTTTGTTAATGGTTCATCTTCCCGTTTGGCTTCCCACTTTTTAGCGAATCTTTCTGACAATTTGATTACCTCTGCAAGCCTAACATGCAGAAAATAATCTTATAGATTGTTAATATGATGGCAATATGCTCGTATATATGTACAGATATACGTGATGGCAAAATTGCGTTAAGCCTTTAACTAGAAACGTTAAACATGGTGTTGGCGCTTGAGGGATTAGACAGAAACGTGTAAGTTAGACTAAAAAGGTGCGCTAACTAACTGCTAAAATAAAAAGGTGAATTGAATGAATAGCAGATTTAAAATATTCGGTTTAATAGCTCTTTTAGGATTCGTAGCAGGCGTTATTGCACAAGTCACAGCAACATACCTTATCCCTTGGCTGATAATAGTTTTGCCATCGTTAGCTAGTTTGACAAGCTTCATGGTTGCGGGATTTGCAGGTGCAGTCCTAACCGTTGCAATCGTCGGCGCTTGGGCATACATGTCTGGCAAAAAAGAGCCATACTAAGAAGAGCTATCCAACCTCTTTCTTTCCCCCAAATAGTTTATTCTTTTTTAATTTTTTTGTTTTAGATATCTTTATGTTTTGCTATGGGGCTATTTTTTGGGAAGGTTTAATATGATCCAGAATTTAAGTAAGTTACAACAGAAAGTTGAACTTGTAATTAATACAAACCTAGCAAGTTAGCTCTAGGTGAGGGGAAAATGAACTTAAAACTGTACGCAATCAAAAACGGAAGCCACCAATCCGATCGCGTCCAACTAGTTGTAGTCGACCTCGACAAAAGCAAACGCTATCCCTTAAACTTCGTCTGCGTTCTCCCCCGCTATTTTCGCATACTGGAAAAACGCTCCAGCAAATTCGCCAAACTCTTCGGAGAAAAAAGTCTCTGCTTAGCAAAAAAACTCTTAGTTGACGCATCGCACAGCGAGGATGACCCGGAAATAAAAACGATCATTAACAAACGCATAAAAGCCATCGACTCAAAACAAGACTGCTCATCAACTTAGGTTTTGCCAGCAGAAATAAGAAGAGAAATTAAATAATCATTCTCAACACAACCAAATGCTCCTTTTCTTGCAGAAAATTCATCGAAAGACTTAACGCCGTCTGGCTTTAGGTTGGGCGAGGCAATTGTGAAGGGCACAAGGTCTCTTGAGTGCGTGCCGATACTTATGGGCGTAGGATGGTCAGGCAAGATCGCTATCGCGTATGGTTCCTTTAGGCCTTTGAGGAGTCTACCTAGGAGTCTTTTGTCTAAGTCCTCGATAGTTTTAACTTTTAACTCAAAATCCCTGCAATGACCGGCTTCATCAGGCGCTTCAACATGCACACAAACAAGGTCTTTGGTCTCAAGTGCTTTTAGGGCCGCGTCCGCTTTGCCTTCATAATTTGTATTTGCTAAACCTGTTGCGCCGGGAACATTTATAATTTCCATTCCCGCGTAAGTGCCTATTCCCTTCACCAAATCGACCGCAGAAATAACCGCTCCCGTCACCCCATACTTTTCCTTTAATGTTGGCATAGATGGTTTTTTGCCGCCGCCCCAAAGCCAAATCAAATTTCCTGGTTTTTTCCCTGCTTTTTCACGTGTAATGTTGACTGGGTGATTACGCAGAATGTCTCTGGAGCCTTCAATTAGGCTTCTTAGGAGGTGTGTTTGTTTTTCTGCTTTGGCTGATTTTGCTTTTGGCAAAACATTTGAGACTTTTATGCCTATGGCGTCGTGTGGAGGAGTGCATTGGATTTGTTCTGGGTTGGAAAAGTTGCGTAGGATCAAAAAGTGTCTGTAGTCTAAGCCACTGTAGAATTCAATTTGGTTGGGTTTATCAAAAGCCGCTTTCAATGCCTCGATAAGTTGGGCTGCTTCCGGAGTGGTTATGTGGCCCGCTGAGTAATCCGCGATGGCTCCGTCTTTTTCTGTTATCAAATTGCACCTATAGGCCGCATCGTCTTTGCCAAGTTCTATGCCTCTTGATGGCGCTTCCAAAGGTCCTCTGCCAGTACAGTAAACTTTTGGATCATAACCTAAAATGGAGCATATGGCGACTTCTGAGCCGGGCGTTAATTCATCGGGTACATTTTTTATTAAGCCGCTTTTACCTCTGGCTGCTATGGAGTCCATGTTTGGTTTGTAGGCTGCTTGGAGAGGGGTTTTGTTTTCTAATTCTGGAATTGGGTAATCTGCCATTCCGTCTCCGATGATTAGTACATATTTCATCCATGTCACCAATTTGAAGCGACTTTTAATAATTGAAAGCTTGTTGTTTCACAGATTAAAGCAATCGCGTATTTATCTACTATCTTGGCTCTGCAAAACCTGAAAACCCAAAAATCGCGCCTAATAGAAACAAGCAAGCGGTTGTGATTGCTTTGGTAAATCAACAAATCTATTTGTTGATGTTAATTTCCCCAGGAGCTACTCCGCAAGTTGACTTGTACTTGTTTGTGGAGTTTCTTGCTTTAGTTGAGGTCGCTGTTTTTGTGGGTAGAATAGTTGAGAAGCCAAAGGGGGATGGTGATTCGCAGTCGATGTTGTCAAAAATGGTTCTCCCCCAGCTGTCACTTTAACTTGTAGATTTTGTCATTTTTCAATTCAGGAGAATCAGCGTTACTGCCCCAATTGCAAACTTTACATAACATAATTGATGACGACAAGGCTTGGGTTAATCGCTAAGAATTCTAAGGGCCAAAGGATTTTCAGCGATTACTTACTGTTACAAGGCTGTGCAACAACATAAGCTTAAAAACACTTCCTTAATTATGGTATTAGCGGTGCGTTGTTTACCAATGAATAGACGAGAATTCATTAAAGTTGGCGCTGCAGCCGCAATTGGTGTCGGTGTTGCAAGTGCTATTGAAATTCCACTGTTAGAAAGCAACTACAATCCCAAAATTGCGGATTTAGAAAAACAGAAAACCCAACTTACACAAAAAACTGCCTTCTTAACTCTTAACCCTACCGAACGCAAAGTCGTTGAATCTTTGGCTGAAGCAATAATTCCTACTGACAGCACGGGTCCGGGCGCAAAAGAGGCAGGAGTTATCTATTTTATAGATCGCATGTTAGCGGGCAACTATGGAAAGGGAGGTAATATGTATCTTCAGGGGCCATTTATTCATCCCCAGAAGGGTGATCTTTCAGTTATGGGAGCTGTTTATCCGTCGACGACAAAAGTTGCCATTTCCTATAAAGATACAATAGCGCCTCGGTTGCAGGCCGGGACATCTTATCAATATGCTTTTAATCCAAGAGAATTCTGGCGACGAGGACTCGTTTCGCTTCAAAACTACTGTAACGCTGCAAAGGGCGGCAAAAACTTTGAAGACCTCTCTTCAGCTGACCAAATTACGGTGCTTCAAGAATTGTTCGACAACAGTTCCAGCAACACGTCATTGCAAGCTGCTTTTACTGCGCCTAACGCAGCTGAGTTCTTCAACGAGGTGCATGACTTAGTCGTTGCAGGTTTCTGGAGTGACCCAATTTATGGCGGAAACCAAAACATGGTAGGCTGGGAACTCATAGCTTTTAATGGTAACTACTGGGGCGATGACATTGGTTTGGGTTCAACGAAGTTGATGGTTGCGGGCACTCCTACACGGTTAAAGCCGAAGAGTCTGGGACAATTCCAACAAGAAGGCGGAGGAGTCTAAAAATGTCAAACGTTGTTAATCATCCACAAACTGATGTGGTTGTTTGTGGACTCGGTCATATGGGTGGACCAATAGCTGCAGAATTAACTGCTGCAGGTTACCATGTAGTAGGCATAGAAAAGGGTCCGTTCTGGGACTTCGGAACTGACTGGCACCAAGATAACAAAGACGACGAATGGGCCATCGCCGTTGAAAGAAAATTCGATCATCCGCTATACATTTCCACATTTACCATAAGAAACAACAAAGACCAGTTTGCAATTCCCGTTCGACGTTATACTAAAAACATTCAGTACCATGCTTTAGGCCACGGCGTAGGAGGTGTAGGAGTCCACTACGGTGGAGGATTAGGCAGGTTTTCAGCTTGGTCATACCAACCTGTGACTATGACGAAGGCAAAATATGGCGACACAGGCTATAACCAAATCTTAAGTAGCGTTAAGGGTGGGACACCAGACATTGAAGATTGGCCTGTAACCTACGATGACATGGTCCCCTACTACAACTCATGGGAGAAAGCCATAGGCGTTGTCGGCACTAACCAAGATCCATTCATACCCAACGCAAAATATCCAATGCCTCCACATCCGGAAACGGCCTACGCTCCATTGTTCAAAAATGCTGTAGAAAGCCTTGGTTACACACCGTTTCCAACAGTCAGCGGCTTAATTAGCGGTAGCTACGTCAATCAATATGGCATAACGCGGAACGGTTGCGTTTATTGTGGTTGGTGTGGTGGACTGTGTAATTATCCTTGTGAAGTTGGCGCAAAAACAAGCTCACATGTTAGTACAATCCCAGCGGCAGTCAACACAGGTCTGTTTGATATGCGCTTAGACTCCTACGTATTCCGCATTGATACTGACAGTTCAGGAAAAGCGACTGGAGTTAGATATTATGATGCTTCTGGAGTTGTGCATGTTCAACCAGCAAAAGTAGTTTTCAACGGGCTCTGGGGCTTTAACATGATTAGAGCGATGCTTCTGTCAGGAATTGGCAATCCATACGACCCAGAGTCGCATACTGGATCTTTAGGAAGAGGATTGACTAATGGCTACTACCCAGCTACTTCAAGCGCAAGCGTCCAATTAGATGTAGGAGCCAACGCCTATGTTAGTGGGAACGCAGCAGGCGGCGGCTATGGCATCATGGACCTCAACGAAGTTAATCCAGCTTTTAGCCATGCCGACGACTTGTCTTTTATGGGCGGAGTTCTCCTCAGCTTTGGGAACTACTTGGGGAGTGGTCCAAATACGTTCACAACTCAGCTACCAAGCAGAACCAACTTTGGAAGTACATGGAAAGCAGGGCTTAAAGACTTGAAGATACCCAAGAAGATAACTGCAACTCTCTCTGGCACAGGACCCAACTTGCCTTTGCTAGAAAATTATGCTGGTCTTGACCCACACTATAGCGATATCTACGGTGACCCTTGTGCAAGAGTTACCTTAGACTGGGACGCTAACACCTACCGCGTATCAAACTATCTGATAAACAAAACAACCAAAATCACCGACATCCTCGCCAAAATGGGCGATCCAAGCACAATCAAGAAAAACACAGTTGCGGAGTTAGCCCAACACGTTGACTGGTGGGGACACCACATGAGAGGTGGCGCAAGAACAGGTACAAACCCATCAACCTCAGTGTTTAACAAATGGATGCAATGCTGGACCAGTGAAAACGTGTTTGCTGCGGGAGAAATCTGTGACACCTTCGGCGACAATCTTACTGCAGGAACACATGTTGCAGGCGCAATGTCTTATCTTGCGGCGGATGGCATCAAAAAGTACCTGCAAAGCCCAGGTTCACTGGTTTAATCAATCACCCATTTTTCTTTAATGAGCGATTATTAATGAGTCAACCAAGTAGTCAAGATATACTGAGACAAACTATACGAAGTCTTATTCATAGTTCCAACCAAATATGTTAACGCATTGTCGGCTTTGCATGAGAGATTTGATAATAGAGAAATAAATTGGATCGTCAACGGCGACTTGGCTGAAGCTCTAAGAACTGTAAAAATTAATCCAGATTGTATAGAAATCGTTTGTACAAAGCAAGATGCGGAAAAAATCCTTCAGGCGGTTCAAGATTTAGATCCATCTCCAATCGATTACCAAACTATACAGCTTCCGAGAAATGCAGTTATTGAGGGGTCAGAGCAGCCAATTCTCATAAAAAGTTACTATTTTGATTTCAATTTGGAATCTATCTTGGTTAAGGTTCACGGCGATTTACAGTTTAAAGTTGGTAACTGGGATTGGGGCGATGTCTTCCTTTTTGCACCTGAATACGTTTACGTCGTAGGCAAAAAAACAGGCGTGACTCCTCTTACAATTAAAGCCGAATTGTACCAATCCTTCGGTTGGAATGATCGCTTCGAACAAGTAAAAGAAGTAATCCAAAAACCCCTACTCCTAAAGCAAAAAAGACCCTTTTAGGTTAAACTTTTTGTCAAAAACTATTCAAACATCAATCAAAGACGAATTTGTATTGCAGCAGCAAAAATTTGAAACATTCACTTTAAAGGATTCCCTTTTCAAGAATTCGATTTTAAAAACAGAATAAAGTTTTTCGATCTGTGTTCTTCAATAAAAAATTAAGCTGTTACCCTAAATAAAAGAAAAGGAAGGTGAGTTTAGTTTTATGGGTTTACCGTTACTGTGCCCCACATGCCTAAACTTACGTGTCCATCAACTTGGCAAATGTAGTAGTAGCTTCCTGCTGTACTGGCTGTAAAGGTGCATGATCCTGTGCTTCCTGCTGCAATTGGGTTGCTTGATGAACCGATTTGGGCACCGCTGAAGGCTAAGGATGTGCTTCCATCTGTTTTGGTGGTTACTATCGCAAAGTTATGTGACATTGTTCCAACGTTATGCAGCGTAATTGTGTAGGTTTGTCCAGCTGTGAGAGTTAATGTTGGTCCCGGTGAACTTAAGCTGCTGGCGCTTGTTCCGAACTTGTATTCTGCAGCGTAGACGTCAATTGAGGTGCCTCCGCCCCCAGTACCTCCTGGTCGAGTAAACACATATGCCAAGACGCCTCCAACGATGATGACGATTACTAAAACAGCTACGATAAGATACATCGAAGTTTTGTTCATTTTTTTTCCCTTGCTAAATTTAATTGAATTATAGTTCAGCAAATTCAAGGGTTTAAACTTGTGTGGTGTCGCTTGTACAGTCACAAGTTAGCGTTCACTTGGATTATACCTTTTAAGATTATTGACAAGGCAAAAACTAGTAGTGAATTGCAAACCTGTGGAAATATTTTAGATTAGAAAGATCTTATCTAAAATTAACCCTATCATTAGCAATGCAAGATAGGGCATTGAGGCAATAAATGTTTTAAATCCGTTGGCTTCGGTAGCTGAAAACAGTAAGCCGCGGTTTTGAAAAAGAAAGCCACTTCCAGCAAATAGGGCAAATCCCAAGTAAATAGCGCCTGTCAACCCGAAAAGAGGAAACAGAAGTGAGAAAGCAACCGTTACCACATTTAGCATGAAAACAACTAAGCCTGCTTTGCTTAATCCCACGTTTACGGGTAACATGGGAATTCCCGCGGCTTTGTACTCTCTTATTTTTTTCATCGCGAGCCCCCAAAGATGTCCCGGCGTCCAAAGAAAATCAAGTGCTCCGACAAACAAAACTGTTAGACTCAACGTTCCAGCAGCTGCCGACCACCCTGCAAACCCTGCGAAGCAGCCTGCGAAACCGCCGATTACTACGTTCCAGGGGCTTGTGCGTTTTAGCCAAACTGTGTAAATCGCCAAATAAAAGACAAGGCCCAACGCTATCATCAGGAATGTTAATGGGTTAAAGAAGAAGTATGAGAAAGTGAAGCTGGAAGCGATTAATGCTGTGCCGAAGGTTAAGGCTTTAGTTGGAGTTATGTAGCCGGATGGTATTGCTCTTTTTGATGTACGATTCATTAGTTTGTCGACGTCTCCGTCGTAGACGCTGTTTAGTACGCCGCAGCCGCCAGCCGCCAAATAGCCTACAACTGCGAAAGCGGCGAGTTTTAACCAGTTAACTGTTGGGTAAGCAGCTAATAGGAAGCAGGTTAATCCAACAAGCAAGTTCAGAAGGGTGACCTTGGGTTTTGTTAGTTCCAAGTATTTGCTAATTTTTTCTTTCATGTTAACCCTTCAAAAGTGTTAACCACTGATTATTACTGAACCGTACATTCCTACTTCTGCGTGTCCTGGAACAGGGCAAATATAGTAGAACGAGCCTGCGTTGTTTGGAGTAAAAATAACTGTTCCTTGTTTGCCAGGTTCCAAGTAGTTGCTTGCGGCGATTTCAGCGCCGAAGAGCACAGTGGCACCGGTTTTGGGAGCATTGGTTATGGCGAAAGCATGAGGCATCGATCCAACATTTACAACAGTAATGTTTACCACATCTGTTAAGTTGAATCTGAGGGTGGGTCCAGGTGAAGTTAATGTGGATGTGTTGCCGAATCCGTATTTGATTGGTGTTATTTCGCCTTCGTAGAGAACAATGTTTACGGTTGGTGTGCGGTTTGTATTTGATGAGCTGATCAATGGAGGCTGTAAGTTAAAAACTAAGACAACCATGGTTGCAGAGTATAGAATTGCTGCAAGCACGATAACTGCTATTAAAGGTAAATATGATTTACGCATGCTTTACATCCCCATTGACATAGTCAGTGCAGCGGAAACTGCCAAAAAAACTATGCCTACGACGGCTGCGATAGGTAAGCTGGCAAGTCTGATTCCTTCGTGACGCAGGTTCTGGTAGTACATTGATATGGCGATTGCTTTTACTGAAGCAATTAGCATGATAATCACTACAAACAGTGATGCGGCTCCAGGTAATGAGCGGACCACAACTTCCATTATGGTTGCTAAGACGAGTCCAAGCCAGATTCCAATGTAGAGTTTAATTCCAGCCATATTTTTTTTCACCTAAATCAAGTAGAAGAGTGGAAACAGAAACATCCAAACGATGTCGACAAAGTGCCAGTATAACCCGACGTTCTCGACTGCAACGTGATTTGTGCTGTTGAATCCCCTTTGGTAGGTTCTAAACATGAGGTATCCGATACCTACCATTCCCACTGCAACGTGCACAGCATGAAGACCAGTTAACGTGAAATATGTGGAGGCTGGTAAGCCGCTATTTATTGTGAAGCCTTTGCTGATTAGGTCGGGCCATTCAAATCCAAGTTTGATGACAAGAAAAGCTAAGCCCAAAGCAAACGCACCGCCTAATGCAATTTTTAGTTCTTTCACTTTTCCAGCTCTAATTGAGTAAAGAGCAAGAATCATTGCTAAGCTACTTGTAAGCAAGATAATTGTGTTGGTCATTCCGAGGAGTACATTATGTGTTTGAGTGGCTACTGGCCAGGTACCGCTGTTTAAACGGACATAACCATAAGCGACGATAAGGGACCCGAAAATCAAGATTTCTGACGCTAGAAAAATCCAAAGTCCCAGTTTTTCTTTTGGCACCGAGTCGAGCGGATATTTTTCCTCATCACCTTCTTTGGAGTCGGCGAACCTTTCTTTTGCGCCATCCTTGAACAGTTTGAAAACTGAGGCAACAATTATAACTAATCCAGCTATCATGAGCGGAATGTAAATAGCAAGTCCCAACAGGAAAATTGCTAATCCTGCGGTAATTATCAGCGGCAGAAAAGTGGATTTGTCTTTAGTGTTTGCTTCTTCTTTTGTCATTTCAGGTGCTCCTTTCAGGTGCTTTAACGTTTTCAGTTACATCTGACAAATCAGTTGAGCCACTGTAGTTGCCAGTCCACTCCACCTCTTTTGCTTCCCACGGATTTGGTCCAGAAGGCTCATTTTTTCTGTAACTCAATATCAAATTTAGCAGAGTTAGCAAAACGGCAGGTCCGAAGACAAATGCGCCGATGGTTGCATCAAAATTCAACGACGCCCATCCCGATGTTACAGAGTAGGTGAATACTCTTCGTGGCATATCAAGAAGGAAGAAGTATGGGAAATAGAGGACGTTGAATCCGATGAAGGAGATTGCAAAGGTGACTTTTGCGAAGGTTTCGTTATATTTTCGTTTTGTTATTTTTGGCCACCAATAGTAGAGTCCCGCAATAAGGGCAAAGAGTGTGGTTCCAGCCATGACATAGTGGAAATGCCCTACGACCCAGTATGTGCCTCGGAAAGCGTAATCTAAGACTGGGAATGCCTGCAGCACACCCGTGACGCCGCCAAGCGTGACCGTGAACACTGCAGCTAAACTAAACAATACCGGAGCAGTCAGCTTTATGCGGGATTTGTAGAGTGTTAGCACTAAACCAATAACTAATCCTTCGAATGGTATAGAAATTGCCATTGTGGTAATGGAGAACGCTTGCAGAACATCGTAGTTTACGCCTGTTGTGAACATGTGATGCATCCAAACGCCCACACTAAGAATAGTCACGGCGGCTAGCTCTGCGATGAAGATTTTTTTCGCAAAAAGAGGTCTTTTACCAAACGTCATGAAAACCTCAGCAATTATGCCCAACGCAGGCAGCACGACGATGTAAACCTCAGGGTGACCAAAAAACCAGAAAAGCTCGTCCCACAGAATGCTACCTCCTTGGGTGGAACTGAAGAAGACAGTGCCAAAAATTCTGTCCGTCGTCAACAAAGTTAATCCTGCAGCTAGCGGAGGAAATGCAAATAGCGCTAGCGCCATTGTCATCAAAATTGACCATGTGAAAATTGGCAGTCGTGTCCATGTTATACCTTTAGCTCGGTTTTTCACGATGGTTGTGATAAAATTAATTGAAGACATAGTTACGGATATGGCGAATAAGGCTAGTGCCAAGATTGCAAGTGTTGCTCCTGGCTGAGGAGAGAACTGTATCGTGTTTAGAGGTGCATAGAGTGTCCAGCCTGTGTTTGCTGAGCCGCCTGGTAGAAACACTGTACCAACGAGGAGTACACCGCTAAAGAGGTATGTCCAGTAGCTTGTGGCGTTTAAACGTGGAAATGCCAGATCTTTTGCGCCTATCTGTAGGGGTACAATGTAGTTTGCTAATCCAGCGGCAAGGGGCGTAAGAACCCAAAGAATCATCAATAATCCATGTAGGGTAACGACTTGGTCGTAGGTGAAGGGGTTGAGGAAGTTTTCGTTTGGCGTAGCGAGCTGTGTTCTCATCAACATGCCAAGCGAACCTGCTACGATTAGGAAGAATACTGCTGTTACAATGTAGAGAATACCGACGCGTTTGTGATTGGTTGTTGTTAACCATTCTTTAATTGAGAATTCGTTATATGTCATCTTTTTAACCTCCCGAAGTTGTAGAGTTTGTTGCGGTTTGGTTGCTTAGCCATTGGTTGAAAACGGTTGGATCCAATACTGTAAGTGATGCGTGCATGTATGTGTGGGCGACGCCGCAGAGTTCATAGCATTGAATGGTGTAATTTAATTGGCTGTTTCCATCTAAAAGCGGAGTAGTTACACCAACAACATTGTATCTGCCTGGTATAGCGTCAATTTTCACTCTAAAATCCATAAGTCCAAAATTATGCATAACATCACTACTTGTCACATTAAAAATTATGCTCTTGCCAGCGGGAACAAAACATTCTCCCAAAGTGGTCACATTATTTGGGTAGAAGAACCTAAAATTCCATTGGAACGCTTCAACATGTATTACTAGACTTTGAGAAACTGGGGGTGGAAATCGCGCGTTTGGAGTAAGCTGGTAGGAAGCTATGCTTAAGCTAAGTAGGAGAATAATGGATATTGAGGCGAAAATGACGGTTTCTCTTGCGCGTGCTCTGGACAAGCCTATTTCGGGAATAAACTTTGGTTGCCCTTTTTTTTCACGATATTTTATTGCAAAAAAAACCATTACACCCATAACTATTACGACGGCTATTATTGCTATGTAAGCAGATAAATCGAAGAGATGATTCCAGTCTACGGTTGAGGGTGGAAGCGGTTGTGACATTTTTGTACTCTCTATTTCGTTGGTTAACTTTCTTTAATTTTTTAGTTTGATAAGAACTTTAGAGCATAGGCGACTGCTGTTATCTTTAGACGCTTATTATTCGCCTGCAAAACGGAATTTTTTTCCAAATGAGCTAGGGATAAACTGTCGTTTAAACTTATGTGTCTTTAAGCGTACAACCACAAACATGCTTGATTTTTAGTAGAAGAAGAACAGGCTTTTTCCTACGGGATTGTTCTCCTTCTTCTTTCAAACTAGTCCAGTCGAAAGAACAACAAAATTTTTCAACTGTTGTTCTATTAGTTGAGCAGACCTTAGTAGTTGTTAGTTTTAACCGAGTTTTATTAATTAAAAACTAAAAAGAAGCCCTTTTGAATAAACTTTTCAAATGTGATTGTGCTTGCCTAGACACAAAAAGACATAAGAGCGCTTGATCCATTTTTTAGGGAGAAGAAAATATGAGCATGAACGTAGGTTCGACTTTCAATTATCTGAATTCGTTTTTAGTGCAGGAATCGATAGCGTTAATGTTTGTGGCTCTTGGGGCTAGCAATCCTTGGAATAGGTTATGCTAGACTTAAAAGCAAAGAATCTCTTCAACTTCACCGTTGGGTAATGAGCGGAGCAATAATTCTAACTCTGATCTCAATATTTTTCGTCATGATACCCTCATTTTACATCTACTATATCAGCCCTAGCAGCAACGCTTCTTCTTCGTTTTCAATTTTGCAGATAGTTCATTCTGCGCTTGGTGTTCCTCCGGTAACTTTGACCGTGATGTATCTTTTCAATGATTTACCGCAACCAACAAAAAAATGGATGAAAATCACAGCTATCCTGTGGTTGGTAAGCATTGCATTAGGCGCAATAGTTTACTATGCAATGCCAAGTTAAGTTCTTCTTTTTTTTTAGGAACCCGTTTTAAATAAAAAAGTTAAAAATTACTCGTTTTCTTGTTTGTGGAATTTGGGTATCTCCTTAGAAATAATCAACTCATCAATATGCAGCATAAGCATTGAAACCTCGAAAGCTCTTCTAAGCATTGAACGCTTAACCTTGAGGGGTTCTTGACAGACCATTTCGCTACAGCCAAGTTCGTCAACACCAAAATTGTAACAGCCCTCTGCAATGTGCCGTTTTAGTTCAAGAAGTATGTCAGTTGCGTTTAAGCCATAGTTTTCGGCTAAACATCTTGGAACTTCCAATAAAGCATCAGCGTAGGCTTCGATGACCAATTGCTCTCGAGTGGCAAACTCACGCGAGTAAGCTTTTAGCTCATGGCTAAGGTGCATTTCCACCGCTCCGCCTCCAGCTAAAAATTTACCGCCGTTTTCTACGAGTTTGAGTACTGTGAAGCTGTTCTTAATTGCAGTTTCCAACTCATCAATTGTTTGCTGTGTGTTCCCTCTAAGCATAAAGGTAGCCGCCCCTTTGGCGCCTTTGAACTCCACAGTTTTTTCAAGCTCAATGCTACTAGTTGAGAGTTCTTCTGCGGTACCGATGTCTTTCTCTTCAAGTTCAAATAGGCTACCCACAATTCTGGCACCCGTAGCTTTTGCCAAAGCCTGCGTATCCTTTTTGTCGACGTTTTCGAGCCCGAAAATGCCGTTTGCCAATAATGCAGCCTTTGATTGCTCTTCAAGGGGTTGCTCGCTTATCAAAACGTTGACGTTTAATTGTTTTAGTTTTTTTAGTGGTTCAGCTTTTATTTTCTGTATTGTTTCGTTGTACGCTTGAATTTGCTCTGGTTTTTTTACGTCTAAATTGATGTGGTATGGTCCTTGCCCGGGCATTTTTATTTCCAATCGGTTGATTCCTAGTCGTTCAGTTGTGATTGCAATGCGCAAGTCTTTGATTTTGTCAGGCATGTTGGGATGTGCTTTCTGTTTTTTTATGACGACGCCTTGGATTAAACTTGAATCCTTTAGGTCACCGCCGGTTTTCCTCAGAAACCTGATGTTTTCCCGTTCAATAACGCCGTTAGACAAGGCATATGGGTAAGCTTGTTGAATCATCGCGCGAATCCAGGGCGTTAAAATGTTTCTTTTGCAGTCGACTACATCCAAGACATCGAGGGTCTGGCCATTTAATGGGGTAGCTTGGCTTTCAAGTATCTCAAGGGATTTTTCTGTTGCAAGACGGTAGCCGTGAATGATTGTGTTTGCATGGATTTTTGTAGATAATAGTTTGTCTGCTTTTCTAAGAAGCGCGGACAAAAAGATAACAAAGCCCGTTACCCCGTCGCCGGCTTCTTCTCGCTGCAACTTCGCAGCTTCAGAAACTATGATGGCTGGAGGATATTGTATAGCCAGTTCACTCAGAATGGCGATTGCGTCCTTGGTAATTTTGATGACTTTTTCGGGACCTCGGTTGTAAGTTATCAGCTTGTAGGCTCCTTTTGGGCCTAGGTTGCTTCGAATTTTGTCTGATGCATAAATAGTTGTGCGTAAATTTCTTCGCCAAACCTCTTTTCCAGTGGCACGTTTGTATTTGGGAGAAATTATTTGGTCTGCAGTAAATATTTTGTCCAATCACTAACCTTCCTAAAATGCGGGTTTGCGAGTCTAGCTTACCTGTTTAAGGTTTAATGTTCTTAAAGATTTTGTGACGGTACCAACGCAACTACAAACACCCCAACGGTGCCGTTAGGTAATTAAGGAAAGAATTATCGAATCATCGTCCAAATATTCATATAGTTATCTCACTTTTTGTGAAAAATCTGTTCAATAGGATGCGTTTCTTAATAGACATTATTTAAAAGTAAATAAGCTAATTTAAGACGCAATTTACTTTTTGAGGCTGAAATACAAATATTTTTCTTTTTTATGAAACTGTTGCTTGTCGATTCAAAAAACATTTTGGTGAGCGATTTCAACTTGAGAGCGCCACGGATAGTAAGCTTTTTAATCAAACACACTAGAATATAGGATAATAAATAATTGGAAGTTAAGAACATGCTTGAAGGTTGGGAATGGATTATTATCGGTGTAGTTGCCATAGTCATTATTATGTGGGGTCCAGCAAAGATTCCACAGTTTGCCCGAGCCCTAGGACAAGCTAAAGGCGAATTCAGCAAGGCAAGCAAAGAATTCAATGACGCGGCAAATTCTGACGCTCCAGCAAAACCAGCAGCTAACACAGCCACAAAACCTGCCATAAAGACTAAAGATGAAATGCTGCTTGAAACTGCCCAAAAACTTGGAATCGCGACTGAAGGTAAAACACGCGAGCAACTATCCGAAGAAATATCCATAAAGGTCAAAATTTTAGGCGCAGCCGAGTAATGGCTAGTTTTAGCCCTTATTCTTTCTTGGCAAAAAGAGATCTAACTCTAAAATTTAATTGCGATGAGGAACAGCAAACGCTCTAAACTAAATTAAACTACATGGAAAGAATACGATATGCCGGATGGACTAAGTTTTTTTTCAGGATTTTGGGGCCATGTAGAAGAATTCATAAAACGCATGAAAATAGTACTTGGCGTATTTGTTGTTTCACTATTTATTATGCTTGTCTTACCCGGCAACAGCGATTTTTTTGCTACGACTAATAATTATAAGCCATTGATGTCGGTACTTTTAGTGTACATTGGCAATATGTTTTTGCCGTCAGGAGCGACGCTTTTTGCTAATTCCATGTCCGATCCCATCACGCTCTACGCATATGCCGCAGTGATGTTTTCGGTTGCATTTACCCTGCCAGTTTTTGCATATGAAGCCTACAAATTCGTAGATCCTGCATTGCTTTCAAATGAGCGCAGAATGATTTTTCCATTCGTCACAATCTCAACCGCCCTTTTCATAATTGGAGCGGTCTTTGGATTCTTTGTTTTAGCACCTTCATTTATCCAAGGTTTTCTACCATTCTATTCTGCAGTTAATGCTATTCAGCTATTTCCAATAATGGATTTCTACAGCACAATATTTTTCACCGTAATAATAAGCGGAGTAATCTTCACTATTCCAGCGTTTTTTGTTTTGTTGGTAAAGTTTGGTATTTTGAAAACTAAAATGGTAACCAAGCAGCGCAAATATATTTGGGCAGGTCTTGCAATTGCCGCAATGCTAATCTCGCCTGGTGCAACTCCAATTGGAGATTTGTACTTGTTTGTTGCGCTCCTAGCACTAGTTGAAGCTAGTGTATTTGTAGGTAGAATGTTTGAGAAAAGAAAGGGCGATGGTGATTCTCAGGCGATGTTGTCAAAATGGCTTTCTCCCTCGAAGTGTAAGTTCTGCAACTCTGGAATAGAGGAAAATCAGAGTTATTGTCCGCATTGCAAACGGTACCTTCTGTGAGTTCAAAAGATTTTTTAACGCGCCAATGGAAGTTGTAGCTGTGCCGTAACTAGAGCAAACTTTCAAATGGAGCAAATGCTAATGAGGGAGCATTGGGCAAGGTGTTTTAGATGTTCACGCATAGTGTCAAAAATATAGCGAACATATTGTTAATTACATTATTACTTGTTTCCAGCCTTTCTGCATTAACGCAAAGTCAAGTAACAACGCTATCTTGTAGTCAATGCGGGATGGATTTGGATACGACAGGTCAAGCACGTTATAGAATTGTTGACGCCTCTGGCGTTCAGTACCTTGCTTGCTGCCCAATATGTGCTCTCAAACTTCAGCGAGTTCACGGAGACCTTAACATTTCTTCTTTTTGCGATTATTATGGGCCAAACTATCCCATAACCATAATCTCGAGGAATAATGGAACGGATGTAACTGTTAATCCCCCTGATGCTTTAATCATAGCTGCTGGCAGTTGCCTAAAGAACAGGTTGGTTTACAATTCTTCTGCGGCGGATGCTTTGCTCGCTTCTCCAAATAATGGCACTTCACAGTGGCTTTCCCCATTAACAAACGCCACAGTGCTTGCTAATGCCACAAGGTTGACCGTAGCTCAAGCATCTCTCATCAACGGTGCCGGTTTGCCTTCGCCAACCCCAACTCCTACTTTAGCCCCAACTCAATCACCATCTCCATCTCCCGTTCCAAATCCAAGTGCTTCACCTTTTGTGACTTCAATGCCGACCCCTTCAGTTTCCCCATCATTAACAATCACCCAATCACCCAAGCCAACGACGGTCTTGGTCAATCAGGTCTGCGAAGTATGCGGGATGGATGTAACGGCTGAATCTCAAGCAAGATATGTGGTAACTGATGGAAACGGAAACGTTCACTATGTTGAATGCTTCATGTGTGCCATGCAACTCATTAATGACTATAACACCTTGCATATCGCAACATACTGCGACTGGTACGGACCAAATTACCCAATAGCCATAGATACTTCTAATTTCGGACAAACAGTTTCCATTAGTCCTTCTACCGCGATTTTTCTACGCGGAGGAAGCTGCGTTACCGCTCGAGCAGCTTATAATCAGACAGCTGCCGACAACCTTCTCGCTAACGGATTTTCCCAAAATACCTCGCCCGAGCAACAGTACTCTTTGCCCTCAACAACTCAAGTTAAATTAGTGAATGATGCAATTAACACTTGGTACGCCAAAGCTGATGCGACAACTGCGCCTACATCTCTAATGCTTGCCCTATCTTTGGTTGTTGGAGTTGTTATCATAGTAGGCTCAGTCTTTGCATTTAAAAAACTGAAAAGTACATAAGTTAAACAAATAATAGAACAGAAGGAATAACGGATGATTGTAAACCTGTATGCTGCAGTCGATTTAGCCATCGCACTATTCGCATTAGCTGTTGGTTGTTTTGCCGCGTTTAAAGCGTACAAAATTGAGTCAGGCATAAAAGGTGCATCAGCTGACCAACGTTATGAATTGGAAAAGGATTTTTCTCTAGTTTCAACTGTAGGCTGGATGACTCTTGGAACTAGGCTTTTGGCTATTCCACTTTTTTGGCTCACTGTGATTTCTTTAATTCCGGCTGTTCCGGGGGCTATGTGTGAATTTGGTGTTTTTCAAGCTGGAGCTCCGTGGTCTTGGGCTGACTTGGGGTTGAAGCTTTTTACGATGTTTGCGTTTGGGGGTTGGCTTTTCTTTGACATTATGAATCGAAAACTGAAAAGTTCCAATATGATGGCTTCGCTCTCGCGTGGTTTTGTTTTGCTTATGCCGCTTTTGTTCTTAGATGCTTTGTTGGATATTTCTTTTTTTGGGGGACTAAAACCGTTGGTTGTTCCTTGCTGCATGGTGGTTTATTCGAATACTGTTCCTGGTTTGTTTAACATTGGATGTCCTTTTTGTTTTATAACTTATCAGTATCCTTTGCTTTGGGGTGTTATTGCAGCTTACTCGGTTTCAGCGGCATTATTAGTTTGGAGTTTTCTGTTTCGAAGGTCCTCAAATAAAAATCCGGAGGTTCAATCAGAAATGTCTCCTCTGCTTCGGAAAATTATGCTTGTGTGTTTGATTTTAGCGATTGTGGGCACATTTTTGTTGGTTATGCAGGTAGGTTTGGGGAATTTTAGACATGTTTAATGTTTGTATCTCTAAGTTCACCGGGGTATTCTTTTGTATTAGTTTTTGCGAGTTTAAATGGGGAATTCTTTGAATCTTAAGAAACTTTTTGTGGCCGAAATTGCGATTATCGTTTTGGTCATCGTAGTAGTTGCGGTTTTTGTTGAAATTTCCCCTTTTCTTGCGGCTTCCAATCAAACTGGTCAAATTGGAGTTTACAATCAACGGTTGTACGCTCAAAATACGGTGACTCTTGAGCAGGCTCAAAGTGTAAGTTCAATGTTTAACTATACAACTTATGATCCTGCAATTTTAGTTGTCGATTTAGCTTTCAAAGATTGGCAAAAGTCAGGGACCTTATCTTTGTATTGTAACGGTATATTGATAGATACGTTTGAAGCTAATCCGAGTAATCCTTCGGTTGAGTCGACGACGGTAACTTTTTCGGGCTTTGACTTAGTGAAGCCGCCGCCATCAAAACTTGCTGTGTCATCTGTATTTGCTTATGGGAATGAAATTTCCTTTGTGTCGCCGCGAGATGTTGGGTTTGAAGGTAGTTTTAGTTATCAAGTAAGTATACGGGGAAGTAGATGAAATGAAGTCACGAATAATGATTATTCTTATTTTGCTTTTGCTTGCGTTTGTTTTTGGGTCCTGTGTTGTTAGCCAAATTTCTTGGTCGGAAAAGGAGAATGCTCCAGATTCTTTGCGTCAGATGGTGGGGTTACCCAGCTTGGCCGTTGGGAATCTTAACCCTTCGGCTAGAAACCCTGGCGTTGAGTTATTATGCCCCGGTCTGTATGACGTTCCTGGTGGCTACTGTAACTATTTCACTCTGGGCGTTCCGTCCACCAATTTCAGTGTGCCAACGAGCTTTACTGTAGTTAATAATTTCAATGAGAGTGGAAGTGGAAAGTGAAATGAAACGCTTTAAGAATCTTTTAAATTATGCCTTAAATTGCATACAGAGATACCGGTTGCGAACAGCTGTAATCCTAATTTGCCTCACTGTTGCTGCTTCCATGTTTTCTGCTGTCGCATTTATGTCGGATGGGCTTGTGAGAGAGGGTGCGCTGAGTTTGAAGTATGCTCCGGATTTGACTGTTCAGGGAATACAAGCTGGAAGACAAACAGTCATTTCAACTAGTTATGTGGGTAGTATTTTGGGTTCTGCGTCTGGGGTTAGTGGAATTTCTGAGCGGATTTGGGGATATGGAAACGTTGGAAATACCCTTATTGTTGTTGTGGGGATCGATGTGGGTAATACGGCTACTGTTAATCAGACGTCGCATCAGTTGGGTACCTTTAAGGTGGATCAGGCGGCAGCTTATCCTTTGGAGTCGGGTCAGTTTCTTAATCCTCAGTTAAATGGAACGGTTGTAATTGGAAAAGGTATTGCTGAATTGCTTGGTGCTCATGTTGGAACTGAATTGTCGATACTTACAGAATCTAATGAAATTAAACAGTACACTATTGTTGGGATATTCAATAGTGAATCTAGTATCTACAATGCAGATATGATTTTGATGAATCTTAATGATGCTAGAGCGTTTTTCAATATGCCTGATGATAAAGTGACTGATTTAATGGTGTATGTGACTCCGGTTAATGCTCAAACGAAATCGGTTTTGGTGAATGAGGTTGCGCGATCGATTTCTGGGTTGCCTAATTGTCGTGTGGTAACAAAGGATGTTCTTGTTAGTGCTCAAGAGAAAACATACGGCGACCGATCAGGTTTCTTCTCGATTGTTTGGTATGTAATTTTAATTGCAGTTGCTATAATTGCCTTTAACCAGACTGTTGTGGTTGGTCATGAATCAAAGTTTGAGGTTGGATTGCTTAAGGCGCTTGGGTTTTCTACGTCTGATGTTATTCAGGTTCGTTTGGTGGAGAGTTTGGTGCTTGGAACCTTGGCTGGCGCCATAGGGTTAACGGTGGGTATTTTGTTTGATAGTGTTTTGGGTGCGCCTGTCCTTAGAGATTTTATGTTGGGGTGGGCTAACCTTTATCCGAGTTTTCCAGTTCCTGTTTATATTAGCGCCCAAACGGTGCTCTTCACGTTTGCTGTAACGATTGTTCCTCTTCTTTTTGCCACTGTAATACCTTCTTGGCTTAACGCGACTGTTGATCCTGATATTTCTATGAGAGGTGCTCGTGCATGATTGAAGCTGTAAACTTGACCAAAATTTACAATCAAGGGAAAAAACACCAAGTTCAAGCTGTGACTGATGCCAACTTGACTGCTGAAAGTGGAGAGATAACTGTGCTGGTTGGACCTAGCGGTTGCGGAAAAACCACGCTCATGAGCATGATAGGTCAATTGCTAACGCCTACAAAAGGCAAGGTCTTAATTGACAATGAAAACGTGTCAGCTTATTCTGATGGTTGGAAAGCAGTCTTTAGGAGGGAAAACATGGGGTTTGTTTTTCAACACATCAATCTGTTGCCTAACTTTGATGCTTTGGAAAATGTGATGGCGCCGCTTCTTTGTCATGAGGTTAATCCCGCAGAATACAAGGATGCTGCTCTTGATTTGTTGGATCAATTGGGATTATCGGAGAGGGCATACTTTAATGTGGAACAGCTTTCGGGTGGGCAACAACAGCGAGTGGCGGTGGCGAGAGCGTTGATAACCGAGCCGCAAATAATTGTTGCTGATGAGCCGTTAACGTTTGTTGATGAGGCTTCGGCTAAGACAATAACTGATTTTTTCCAAAAACTCAGAGATGAGGGAAAAACGATACTTATTTCGACGCATGCATCTAATTTGGCAAAGTTGGCGGATAAAACGTACGTTATAAGTGACGGAAAGGTAGTTGATTTTTACTAGGATGGTTGGAAATCTTGGGGCTAGATTCGTAGAAATTGTTGGGAGTTGAATATTTTGTTTTTGTCTAAGAGAGCGCAGAGAAGCGTTGGTTTCTTTCTTTTTGTTTTGCTATTTGCTGTATTATTTGTGGAATTAACTCCTGCCTCATCAACATATCCCGGTGAGGGTTGGTATGCTACTCCGTGGTTCCATGTTTATTCACCCCCAGGTGAATCGCTCCAAAGCGCAGCTCCTGAGAATCTGGGTCCAATTGGTCTAACACCTACGCAAATTAAGACAGCGTATAATCTTCCAGCTTCGGGCGGCTCCGGAACAATCGCCATAGTCGACGCCTACGATTGTCCCACAGTCCAAAACGACTTTGTAACTTTCAGCCAGCAATTTGGTTTGCCCACAACAAATTTTGAAAAGCACATGATGCATCCGAACATTGCTGTGGATGCTGGTTGGGCTCTTGAGATATCTCTTGATGTTCAGTGGGCTCATGCCATTGCTCCAAACGCAAAAATCCTTCTTGTCGAAGCGCAAGACAGCTCATTGAGTAGTCTTTTAGCTGCGATTTCTTATGCTTCTCACCGCGCTGATGTTGTGGCAGTGAGTATGAGTTGGGGCGGTGCTGAATTTTTGGGACAGAGTACTTACGATTCCTATTTCACTAGCAATCATGGAGTTGTTTTCTTTTCTTCTACCGGTGATGCTGGTGCTGGAGTAAGTTGGCCTTCAACTTCGTCGAATGTAGTTGCGGTTGGTGGAACAACATTAAATCTTAATCCGGATGGGTCGGTAGCTTCGGAGACTGGTTGGGTTGGCAGTGGCGGCGGCGTAAGTGCTTATGATGCTGAGCCCCAATACCAAGTAACTTATGGTGTTCAGGTTGCTAATGGTTTTCGTGCGGTTCCTGATGTTTCCTATGATGCAAATCCAGCCACGGGTGTTCCAATATACGACACAACTGCTTTTAACAATCAAACTGGTTGGTTTACAGTGGGTGGCACGAGTGCAGGGAGTCCTCAGTGGGCTGCGATTCAGTCTCTTGGTTTTTCGGTTTTGGGCAATAATTTGTATCAGGATGCAAAGTGGAGTGGTCCCACGTATTTTAGAGATATAACTTCGGGAACGAATGGAAAATATTTTGCGGGTACGGGTTTTGATCTTGTGACTGGTTTGGGCAGCCCCATAACGTGGAACTTTACAACTGGAATTGGGTCTGACTATTCTATTTCTACCTCGCCTTCGACATTATCCGTTCAAAATGGGTCTTTGGGAAGAACAAATGTTACAGTTTCATCCGTTAATGGTTTTTCCGGGCGTGTTTCTCTTTCATCTTTTGTTCCTTCTGGCTGGAATGCTTCTTTTAGTTTATCCTCGCTTGTTGTTCCTTTGGGGGGTTCAAATCAATCGGTACTTTCAGTGACAGCTGCGTCTTCAGCTAGTGCAGGAACTTACAATGTTACGGTCGCAGGCTCCAGTGGATCACTGAACCATAATGCGACGTTAGCAGTTACCGTTTTGGTTCCGACAACGTTCGCAATCACAGGTTTTAATGTCATAAACGGCGGGACCGGTTATACCACTCCTGCGGTTGTTTTGACTGGCGGTGGTGGGTCTGGTGCGACGGCTACTGCTAGAGTTTCAAACGGGGTTGTTTTGGCTTTGGTGTTGACGAATGCTGGGACTGGTTATATTTCGGCTCCCACAGTTACTCTAAGAGATCCAAGTCCACGAGCTAAAGGTGCAGTTGCAACCGCGGTGCTGTCGGCAACATAATCAGTCCACAATTTCCACTTGAACTGAATAAGTAAATCAAAGTTGAATTGTCCACTAAAATTAAAGACGCCGATGTTTGTTTTGTCCAAAATTGCTATGCGAAGACTTTGTTGTTCAGCTTATTTGCTTGGAGATTTTCTTTGAAGTTAAGGGTTATTGTTTATGTTTGCAAAAAGGTTGGAAATAATTTGTTACTATGGATTCTGAATTCATAAAGCATTTAATTTAAAATTATCAGAATAAGGCTTTGACTTGAATTTAATTAAAGATTTGGAGAAATGAGATAAATGAATAAAATAATTTTGTCAAAAACTGTTTTTATTATCCTACTTTTGTTTGCAAGCGTAACTTTAGTTGCTGTAACAGCAGGTGTTATGACTCATCCCGCTGTTGTAACCCAGGGTGATGTTGGACCTAAAGGGGACACAGGACCAATGGGTCCGCAGGGTCTCACTGGAGACACTGGCTTAACAGGCGCAACAGGCCCGACAGGAGCAACCGGCGCAACGGGAGCAACTGGAGCGCAAGGACCTCAAGGCGAAACCGGTTTAACTGGCGCAACAGGCTCGACAGGAGCTACTGGTGCAACTGGACTGGCTGGCGCAACCGGAGCAACTGGAGCGCAAGGACCTCAAGGCGAAACCGGTTTGACTGGCGCAACAGGCCCGGCGGGAGCAACAGGTGCAACCGGAACCACAGGCGCAACTGGACCCAGAGGACCAGCCGGAACAGGAGTAATAGTCAATTACAATAATACTTATGCTAACAGTTGGGTTCGGTTATCTACTGACTACAAAACGGTTTCCAACATATCCTTCACAGCGCCCTCAAACGGATACGTTGTCCTCAACGTTAACGCCATGGCAATAATATCTGATGACACAACCGTTGAAGCTTTAGGCTTAGGAACAACAGTTGATGCTTATCCAACCCTTTGCCACACATATGCTGGCCCTGCGAACACTGAAGGCGAAACATCCTACTACCCCATGACCCTCCAAGCAGTAGTTCCTGTAACTGAAGGCAGCAACTATAATTTCTGTGCAAACGCATGGCAAATGACAGCTCTACAACCAACTGACATGTACTATGTCTATATGACTTCGATCTTCTATCCAGCAACCTAATCTTTTTTTTCTTTTTTCTTTCTTAAGTAGCCAAAGTTTTTGGACCAATGGACCGTTTTTAGGTCTTTAAAGCGATTCGCTAATGCATTTTAAAAAGAATTGTTACCAACTTGATATGACAATTTACGCTATAATTTTTTAATGAACTTAAGGCAGCCATAGTCTGTGATTCGGAACATTCCAAGAATGGAAATATTCGTTTTATTTTGCAAATTCCTAGTCTAGTTTATCTATTGAGTTGCTTGATATGAATTTTGCAGAGAATTAAATTACAAAGATAGCAAGATAAGCAGGCAATTAGACATGGGAACTTAAGTGGGAGACGGGAATAATGAATTTACAGCTAAAAGCATTGACCCTTTTTATAGTGTTTTTGCTGGTGACTGTAAGTTTCCCGTTGTCTTTTGGAACTTCACCTGGTCTTTCCCAAAATCTGTTGAATTCTAGCTCGCTCACTTTCGGAAATACTTCAATCGGCACGTTTTCTGACCAGAATGATCCTAACGCTAAATCAGCTTCCTCTTTCATATGTGGCAGTGATGGACAAATAACAGACATATACGCCTATATCTCGCGGGTCTACACAACCGGACCTGCCAAAGCAGCTATTTATGCTGACGATTCAGGTCAACCTGGCGCTTTAATTGCGCAATCGAATGAAGTAATTGTGACTACATCTTTTTCATGGGTGGACTTTCCATTGCCAACACCTGAGGTGGTAACTTCCGGCTCGGTTTATTGGCTCTCGATCTGCAGCGATGAGTCTTTGAATCTTCGTATAGTGCTTGATTCAGGCGTAAGAGTCCACAATGGAAACGCGTATCATCAAGGGTTTAGCGATCCGTTCGGTCCAGAATGGGGTGGCCCAGACCCAACCGGAGCTATGAGCATTTATGCAAGTGAAAATCTGAATAATTCTGAGTTGTCCGCGTTAATTAGTCCAACCTCGGCGAACATACCTCTTGGTGGATACCAACAATTTACTTCAACTGTGAAGGGAGGCTCGTCACCCTACTCTTATCAATGGTATATTAATGATACAGCAGTGTCGGGGGGAACGGACCAAAACTTGGACTTCACTCCAACCCAAGCAGGAAGGTACAAAATTTACCTAGATGTAATCGACAGTCAAAGTAACCAAGTCCAATCCAACATAGCAAATAATATCGTAGTTTATAGTCAATCTATGACCAATTCAATATCGCCAGATTGGTCAAATGTTACACAAGATTTCTTTAATCTTATTCCCGGTGCAGTAAATCCTGTTCTAACAGCGGCAAACGTCACCGATAGAAAAGCCAACTTTGTTGCTGACCCTTTCATTTTTCATGAAGGAAGTTCCTGGTACATGTTTTTTGAAGTGGAAACAGGTACTGGAACGGAAGAAATTGGAGTAGCCACAAGCAGTGACGGTTTTAGCTGGACGTACCAAAAAATAGTTCTCTCAGATCCTTCTCTCGTTTTATCGTATCCTTACGTGTTCAAATGGGAAGGCACATATTATATGATTCCAAACACTTTTCCCCAAGGGGTTATGCTCTATAAAGCCACAGATTTCCCCTACTCTTGGACACTTGTTAATACTTTAATTTCAAACCAAAATTTCATACCCGCTGATGCTTCAATTTTCCGTTACAATAGTGAGTGGTGGATGTTTACTGGCACTGATAGTGATCTTCGTCTTTTCTATTCTTTTAACCTCACGAACCCTGACTCTTGGCATGAGCATCCGATGAGTCCTCTAATCACTAATGACTCATCTAAAGTGCGTGGAGGAGGAAGAGTCACAGTTTTTGATTCTGACAAAATCATAAGGTTTGCTCAGAAGGGCGATGTGGCTTATGGCGAAGCTGATCGAGCTTTTCAGGTTGATGTACTTAACGAAACTTACTATGCTGAACATGAAATTCCTGAAAGCCCGCTAATAAGTGCTAGCGGGACCGGCTGGAATAGTTGGGCTATGCATACTATTGATCCTTGGTGGAATGGTACCAATTGGATAGTTGCTGTGGATGGTGGAGGAGATTATTGGTGGTCAATTGGGATTTATGTAACTATTCGCCCTCCAGTGGCAATAAGTCCAACCCATGTTGGGATGAATTTGGGACGGTTTCAAACATTCAGTTCATCAATTTCCCTAGAAAATGCTCCTTATACTTATCAGTGGTACCAAAATGATACGGCTGTCTTGAAAGCAACTAGCCAAAGCTGGACTTTCACCCCAACCTCAACTGGAAACTACAAAATCTACCTAAATATAACCGATAATTTGAACAACCAATTCCAATCCAACATCGCAAACGTAACAGTTTATCCGCCGGCTTACAACTTTTCGATAATGCAAATAACGGACACTCAAACTTTGAATTCTGCTTATCTTCCGGATAATCCTGATTTGTATAGTCTATTGTGCAATTGGATTGTGAATAGCTCTGGAATGTATAATTTGCAGATGGTTGTGCATACTGGAGATATAATTAACGAATATTGGGATGTTTCACAGTGGCAAGATGCGAACACTGGTATGAGTATTTTAGCAAACAATGGCGTTCCTTATGTTTGGTGTGCGGGAAATCATGATCAGACCACTGATGATGGTTGGAGCGGTGATCCAAATAGTGGTTGGGTTGGAGAGCAGTATTCGGCGTTTAATTCATTGTCTTTTGGGAACGAGAGTTATTGGGCGGGGGATTGTTTTGAAGGAAAGAATACTGCTGCAAAGTTTTCAGTGGGAAATTACAATTTTTTGGTAATTGACATAGAGGCTTTTGCCAACGATTCTACGCTGAGTTGGATGAGAGGATTATTGAATACCTATTCTAACCAAAGTTATAACATCATTGTTGCAACTCACGTTTACTTATCTTCTCCCAATAGTGACTTTGCCAACAGTATTGGAGATGGGACGTGGGAAGTTAAACTTCAAAATCTTCTCAATGAATATCCGAATGTGTTCATGACTCTTAATGGGCACTGTGGTGGTGACCCCGCGGTCAATGTTCATAACGAAGTTAATGGCAGAACTCAAATAGAATATGATCGGCAAGAAACGGATAATTTGCAAGGTGCGTGTTCAGTTAGAATTTATTCGTTTGATTTGAATAGTCAAACGGTTGCTGTTTCAACGTATTCGGTTTGGGATGATTTGTGGATTACAGATTCTGGGGATTCTTTTAGTTTTTCAGCTAATCTAACGTCAATTCCGACCGTTAATATAACTCCAACTAATGTTAGAATTGGTTGGGATCAGTCTCAGACTTTTGATTCGTCAGTTTCAGGAGGCAGTTCGCCTTATTCATATCAATGGTACTTGAATGGCAATGCAGTTACAGGTGCAACAGGCGCTAACTGGACTTTCACTCCAACTCAAAGTGGACATTACAATATTTACCTAAATGTTACTGATAGTCTCAAATATCAGACGAAATCCAATGTTGTTAACGATATCGAAGTTTATGCTCCGCCCTCGGTTTCTATTAGCCCATTGCTGACAAACATAACTTTAGGTGGATTTCAGCAATTCAATTCTGCAATTACTGGAGGCCTCGCTCCGTACACTTATCAATGGTGCTATGCGAACGGTACTGCAATATCAAGCTCAACAACTTCGACTTTGATTTACACAACAAACTTCACAGGGTCCTATGGCATCTATCTTAATGCAACTGACAGCTTAAACTACAGATTCCAATCCAACATGGCTACTATCAACGTCTATTCACAGCCATCTGCAACAATCAATCCCAATTCAGTGAAAATAACCGTTGGGGACACGCAACAATTCAATTCGACCATGGTAGGTGGTCTCATTCCTTATGCCTACCAATGGTATCTCAATGATACCACTGTGACAGGAGCTACTTCTAGCGTTTGGAACTTCACCCCAACAGTTGCGGGACACTATAGAGTTTATCTCAACGTAACCGATGCATTAAACTTCAAAGTCCAATCTAACATTGTCACAGACATCACTGTTTATCCTCAACTGACCGTTTCAATCAGCCCCACTTTGGTTGACATGATCGTTGGGACCACGCAAACGTTCAACTCTACTGTTAAAGGAGGAGCCCAACCCTTAACTTACCAATGGTTCCTTAACGGCACTGCTGTAACTGGGGCGAATAGTTCATCATGGAACTTTACACCAACACAAACAGGTCACTACAACGTTTATCTCAACGTGACTGACAGCCTCAACAGCCAAGCACAATCCAACATTGTGACCGATATTTTGGTCTACCTCCAACTGTCAGTTGCAATTAACCCAACCTCAGCAAACATAGTTTTCGGCGGATCACAACAGTTTAACTCAACCGTAGTAGGCGGCGTCTCACCCTACACTTATCAGTGGGTATTGAATGGAACCGCTGTTTCTGGTGCAACCAACTCAATCTGGAACTTTAACCCAACCCAGACTGGAAATTTCAACATTTACCTCAACATAACAGATGCTCTAAACATTCAAACTCAATCCAACATAGTAGCAGACATCATGGTTTATCCCCAATTAGCCATTTCAATCAGTCCAACCTCAATGAACACCACAATTGGATCCTTGCAAACCTTTGTCAGCATCGTCTCAGGTGGAGACCAACTCTATACATATCAATGGTTCCTCAACGGCAGTGCAGTTCCAGACACAGACAACAGCTCGTGGACTTTCATTCCTCAATCAATAGGAACCTACAAAATCTATGTGAAAGTAACTGACAACAACATTTTCACTGCGCAATCCAATAATGCAACGTTATTAGTTGAAATGCCTTTGGTTGCTAGTTTCAACGCGACTAAAGTGAAAATGTACCTTGGAGAATCCCAAACCTTCAATTCAACTGTATCAGGAGGAACCGCTCCATATTCTTACCAGTGGTACCAAAATAACTCTGCAATTTTGGGCGCAATCACCGAAGACTGGATCTTTACACCGACTTCTGCTGGAACCTACAGAATTTTCCTAAAGGTAACTGATGCATTCAACATAATTGCTCGATCAGACATTGAAGCAAACATAACAGTTTATCCCTTGCTTTCAGTATCGATAAGTCCTGCTTTAATGAATACGACCATTGGAACACCACAGCTGTTCAACTGCATTGTAACAGGCGGAGCCCAACCTTATAGTTATCAATGGTACCTAAATGGCGATTTAGTCGCAGGTGCAAACTCAACAATTCATGGACATTCATTCCTGCATCATCAAGGAACCTACGATATTTATTGTAAATGTGACCGACATCAACAACGTTACTACTCAATCCAACAATGCCACCATAATCGTTGAGATACCTACAAACGTCACTATCAACCCGACTCAAGTAAAAATGTATCTTGGACAATCACAAACCATCAATTCATCTGTTCAAGGCGGCACTGCCCCATTCACTTACCAATGGTATCTAAATGACACTGCCGATTCTAGGCGCAAACAAACCAAAACTTGACTTTCACACCAACATCTAGCTGGTAACTACAAAATCTACCTAAACGTGACTGACACGCTAAATATCTTAACTGCAATCAGACACCTCAACAGAAATCACAGTTTACTCGCAACTTTTTGTTTCTATCAACCCCATCTCCTTAACATCACCATTGGAACTGCCGCAAACATTCAACAGCACCGTTTCCGGGGGAGCACAACCATACATTTATCAGTGGTACCTCAACGGAACCCAGATTTCAAATGCCAACGAAAGCAGCTGGACTTACACCCCAACATCATCTGGAAACTCAACTATCTACCTAATAGTTACAGACAACAACACCATGTCTGCCCAATCCAACAATGCAAATATCACAATTGAAACTTCATCAATTACGGGTTTTGTTGTTCAGAGTGGCGGTAGCGGCTACACTACTCCGGCTATAATTATCACGGGCGGAGGTGGAACAGGGGCTACGGCTACAGCTAGAGTCTCAAATGGAGTAATTATCGGCATAGTACTTACGAATCCAGGCAGCGGTTACACTTCGACTCCTACTGTCATCATTAGAGATCCAAGTCCAAGAGCTACCGGCGCGAGTGCAACAATAACATTATAACTTTTGTCCACAAACAATAATTTCTCTGCAACCGCATACCACACAAAGTTGCACAATAACAACTTCTCTGGCACCATTTGGCCGACAAGAAAAAGCTCCAATAGAAGAAGTACCCGCGCAGCAATCTTCTTCTTTCAGAAAACTATCGGTTGATTTAGACAAAATAACCTTACTACGCATTAACCATTCAAGAGTAGGCTGTTTCTCGTGGTTCAATTAACAGCACATTGACATTTCGCTGATTCCAAACGATTTCATAAATTACACGCATATCCCCGAATCTTGCTCTGTACGTGTCGATGCAGCCTTTAAGTTTCTTTATGTCATAGTATTCCGCTGGAACCGGATTTTCACGCAAAATCAAAAGGAGATCGATAACTTTTCGCCTATAATGTTCAGGGAGCTTTTTTATGGCTTTTCTCGCTTTCTGCGATAGAATTATCTCAAACAAGCCTTGATCAACACAGTTCTTTAAGTAAAGCATCGAGGCTTATTTTTTGGCCTTTTGAAATTTCTTTTCGAGCAGCATCAAGTTTCGTTTTTTCTTCTTCCGATATATCTTCTTCAGGTAAAAGCAATGCTCGAAGCCTCAAAAGTTCAAGCTGGACACTGTCTAGTTTTTCAAGAACCAACTTTACTTCAGCGTTTTTAACTGTCACAGTCAATGCCAATCACCATTAATTCTCATTCAACAAATACAATTCGGAAATCTTTAAACTTTCTCCAAGCATCCAGAAAAAAGGAAATCTAATCTATCACACAGTTTCTTATATCTTCAACTACACAGCTTCTTAAAGCTGAGATTTTTGATTGTGGAAAACAATACGGCGTCGATTTTGAAAATCTAAAATTTTAGCTGGTTATGTCTTAGTTATTTGGGGGTTTTGGTTGGTGTCAAAAAGTTGTTTGCTGCCTTGAAGTGATGTGTTAAGGGTTATATTTGGTTTGGTAAAATATGGCACTTTTGTCACAAACCAATGGAAACTAAAAAAATTTAAGAGTGATATGTGGATGAAAAGTCGAAGTTTCAAGGGTATTTGGTGTTTTAGATTGTTTTTTGAGGTTTTTAGGGAACATAAAAAATCCGTTATTGCATGTGTTTGGGGGCTATTTGGGCATTGTAGTGCTGTTTTTGACACAAAAAAGCACACTAATGTGAAAAGCAAAGCGAGGTATCGGCGAATTGGCAAGTCAGGATAGAAAAACAGAGTTGACAGGCTACGTTCTGAATGTAACTCTAGAGCTTTCTTTTCTGACATATTATTAAAAATAGAGAAGTTTATTGCTTTATTTAAAATCTTTTTGTTGCCGGCTCAGGAGGCTGTTGTTGTTAAGGTGTTAAGTGGGAAAGTTTTTATGCAGTATTAACGTTCATTATGTGCAATGAACATGTGTGTTAGTGATGTGTATGAGTAACGTTACGGTTAGAGTTCCTGAAGAGCTAAAAGGGCGCATGAAGCGTTTCAAAAGCGTTAATTGGAGCGACATTGCAAGGAAGGCATTTGAAGATGCCGCACGTAAAGAAGAAATGCAGTGCGCTGCACAGGCAATCAAAAACCTTCGATTAGAAAGCAAAACTCAATGGGATGGCGCTAAGGAGATAAGAAAATGGCGAGATGCCGCGACATAGTACTGGACTCTTCAGTAGTCGTCAAATGGTTTAGTACAGAAACAAAATCAGATGAAGCACTAAAACTCTTAGATTCGTACATACAAGGAACAGTTGAGTTGACAATCTCAGAAATTCTAATTTGCGAGGTGGGCAACGCCTTAAGGTATAAACCAGATTACGATACACAGAAATGGAAAGCCGCCCTCACTCAACTATTCAACCTCCACATGAACCTGACTCACCTAAACGAAAACCTAACAATTAGAACAGGTGAGATAGCTTTCGATGGAAAAATAACGTTTTATGATGCTTTGCCCGTTGCTGTTGCTGAAAGCAAAAAAGCAGTCTGCATCACAGCAGATGAAGAGACACAATTTAAAAAACTCCAACCAAAAGGTTACCCTGTTGAACTTTTATAAAAATTGCAGGGCAGGATGGACTTCCAGCAAATGTTTCTAACAAGGCCCACCAAAGAATGTAAATCCGTTTGAATAATCACTAATTTCGCTCATTTTTTTTGAATTTTTTGAAGGGCTTGGTTGGGGTTGCTTTTGTTGTGGAGCCTTTCGAGGGCTTTTTGGACGCCTTTGCATATGTTACGTTCTGTCTACGGAGGACAATAACATAGGATGTTTTAGTTGCTTTTGAGGTAGCTTAGTTAGGTTTAGGTGCTCGCCAACCCCAGGCAATTGGAGAATGGTGACGCCCCATTTTTTTTCTAATTTTGCCTTTATTTTTGATGGGATTAGTGTTTGATTGTTGCAACCGGTTGCTGGTCTTGAAATAACATCCCTACACCGCAAAATTTTCTAATGTGTATTTTGTGCATTGAAGTGTTTAGGCTCTTTACGGGGAATTTTTAAGCCGTTGAAGTGTTTATCGAAGGATACTATTGCTTCTGCTTGCATGCAAAGAGCTGTTGTGTATTGGATAGCATCATCCATGTCAAGTTTCTGCTGTAATGCTGTTTCCACAGCGTTTATTTCATCGGTTATGGTTGTATGGTAAATGTGCAGTCCTTTGTAAGCGGTAAGGCTTGAGAGGAAGATTTTGAGTTCTTTTAGCCTATTAAAGTTGTACATAATCACGATTATGGAGTGAATTGTAAAGTCAGTTACTACACCCGTTTTTTTGCCGCTTCTGATCGAGTCTAGAAAGTTTTCGCATTCTTCTTTTTTATCTTGGAGCAAAAGAACTTCTAGGAAAATATTAGTGTCAACGAGATACATGATTGAGCACTTTTTTAGCCCAGAGCTTGGGGATTTCATGTTGAAGAGTTACGCAATCCATAGGTACATCTTTGAGGAGTCCTTCGATAGCTTTTACAGGGTCTCCTTCAAAATTTGGATTTTCTCCTTCAGCTGTTGATAACCAATTTAAGATTGCATCTTCCGCGGCTTTGCTTAAAGCGCCTTTTGTGTAGCCGTATTTTTTCATAGCAGCTTCTCTGAATTTGCGTTCCAATTTGGTGTCGATTTGAACTCTCAGAGACATGGCATATTACCATATGGACATAAGGCTAAAAGTCCATTTATACTTTTCTTCGAAGGGTTGAGTTAATAAAATTGGTGGTTGGATGATGTTTTTTTTGGTTTTTGTTGTTTTGGGTTGCTTTTGTTGCATCGGCTTTGGAAGATTTATTTGATGAGTCTGCAACATCATGTTCCGCCTGCACCAAAAGCTGCACAAAGAGGGATGTTTTAGTTGCCGGTAAATGAAATAAGCTTAGTCAGGTTTAGGTGCTCGCCAACCCAACATTTTGGAGAATGGTGACGGCCCCATTTTTTTTTAAATTTTGCCGTATGTTTTGATGGGGATTAGTGTTTGATTGTTGTTGCAACTCTGTGTGTGGAATGAGGTTGCAGAGCCAGCATCTTCTCTGGCTTTATTATTGCTGAAAAAAATTTTTGAATCATTAGCTGGATTTTGGAGCTAATAGCTGCGGTGTTATGGTTTAAGAAGTTCCAGATAGGTTTCTTCGTAAGTCTGCGCTACAAGGCTTAAGCGTTCTTTTTGAGCAAACTTTAGGTTCTGCTCGCCCATTTTGGCGGCTGCTTCTTTGTTGTTGAGAACCATCAAGATTGCGTTTTTGAGGGCGTCTGCGTCGCCAGGAGGGACTAGGTGAGCTGAGGCACCATCGGAAACTAATTCTCTGATTTCTGGAAGATCTGAAGACACAATGGGTTTTCCGAACCCGCAAGCCAAATGAATCACACCACTGGTCCCTGTCGCAAGTAAATAGGGAGTAACTACAACATCAGCGATTCCGAAGACTTTACACAGATCTTTTTCAGGCACATACCCCGTAAAAACAACTTTTGGTGGAGCATTTTTGATGAACTCGTCTAGGTATGTTGGAAAGTTGGGATGGTTTGTGCCTGCGATGATGAGTTGGACATCGTTTCTTTCTTTGGCTATTTTTTCGAAGGCTTTGAGCATGGTTGGGAGTCCTTTGAAGGGTCCCATGTGGCCAAATATCAAAATTACTTTGTCTTCTGGATCTATTGATGTGCAATTTTGGCTCATGCTGCCGTGTGGAATGAAAAGTATTCCTTTGTTGTTGTAGTGTTTTTTGAGGTAGGCTTCGTAAGATTTTACCATAACGACGACTCTTGAGGCAGATAGAAGTAACCTAGTTGCTACCATGATGCCTGCTTTGTTTGTGAAGCTTGGTTTTTGTTTAACTTTCTTAAGATCAACGAGTGCTGCTAGATTGTGTAGAATAACTATAACTTTGAGACCGCAAAGTCGGCATAGAAAAACTAGGGATAAGCCAGTGAAGTTGGAAATTCTGCTTTTTCCAAAACTTTGATATCCTATGCTAAAGTGAACCACATCTGGCTTGATTTTTAGGACTTGAACCATCACAGCAAGAATTGAGAGTGGGCGATCTTGTTTCCAAACCCTCACAACCTTAATTTTTGGATTTTTCGGCAATTCTTTTTTTGTGCTGGAGGTTTGATCAGTTAATACGTTCATTTGGTTAATTGTGGGTCTACTGGCCAATTCCGTAACTAAGTTCTGTGCGTACTCACTTAATCTGGCGTGATTTGGGGGGTAGGAGGAGATGAAGCATACTCGCACGCCTGTTTTGTCGTTTGTTATCAGATTGGGTACGTTATATTCGCTTTTTAGTGCTCTCCGCCGTATGTTAAGTGTCCAGGTGTTGCGTGTACTCAAAGCTTCAACCTTCTCTTTTCTTGCGATCTATCAAATCTTCAATGACGAAGGGGAAAACAAAGATTGGTTTAATTAGCCACACGCTGGATCCAACAGCATAATCAGGGTATCCTGCTTTAAAAAAGTAATAGACCATCAAAAGCTGTTTTTTTGGATTATAACACCAACCGGCTCTTTGGGTAGATTGGAAGCCATGGCATAGAAAATGTAGATTGTGTTGAATGGGTCCAAATCCTCTTTTGATGAGATGTTCACAAATTGCATCTTCGAGGATTATTATTTTTGAGCCGAGTTTTCTTAGAACCTGGTCGTCAAGTTTTGGAAAACCTCCTGCAGTTTTGAATTCTTTTGTTCTGCAGATCATGCAGCCGAGGGTGTGGTGAATTGACGTTTTTCCGCCCACAGCGATGAGCGCAGGGTTGTCTTGGAGAGCTTGCATGCATTTTTTGTACCAACTCTTATTCAAAACTATGTCGTCGTCAACAAAACACATTAAATTGGAACGGCATTGGCGCAAACCCTTGTTCCGAAGATCTCCGATGGCACCTTTTCCAGTTATGAGGATAATGTTAGGGTTAGGAATAACTTCGTTTATAGACTTTACAGTATTACCTAATGTTTCCCTCAAGAGAGTAACTATTACAACATCCAAAGTTTTAACCTAAACCCAAACAGCTCAATACCTACATTGTTTCAAGATAAGTCATATATATGAACTCTCAATCTCCAAACCAGACTAAGCCTAAACTTGTTCAACGAAAAATTAGAATAAATAAAAAAAGAAAACAACTATTCTTTGTTATTTTTTCTGGAATTAATCACTATTTGGGCAATGCGTAGACACCAAACAGCAAGGGCTAAAACGAGAAAAACTAAAACGCCCCAACTTGTAAGTTGATCTTTAAGAGAAGACGCAACCGAACTACTTGGCGACGAAGAAGGGCCATTTGGCACTGAAGTGGGTGATGGATTAGTGTTTGGGAGGTTGTTAATTGCGTATAGAGCGGCGCCAATAATCATCCCGTTGGTTTTGTCGATGTTGGATGTGTCAACACGTCCGCTCTCATCAATGCCGTCTGAATATCCGCTACTTGGATTTGGGAGGTGTGACTCTATGTATGAAACCATGTTTTCAGTGAAAGAAGTATCATTTACAGCAAGCATGCCAACCGCTGTTTTAAAATAAATCATTGGCGAAATAGCCACTGGAACCTGAGAAATATCATCGATTGACCATGTTGAACCATCATCCTTCACAACCCACTCATAAACATAAGAAGGATTATCCAAACCAGTATTCCCCTCACTAAATGCGACAAACTTACCTGTAGCAGTATACCTTGCTTGTTGAGCCGAATAGACTTGGTTAGCCAAGCCATTGAGCTTAGCGTTTGAAGCGAGGTTAAAAATCGAGAGAAGCAGAGGTTCACCTGTTAATTTTGCGGAAGGTAACGTTACACCATAGGTTGAAACAGTAGGCGCAGACACGATATTATTCAAAATAGAACTTGCCAACGTTGAGAATCGGCTCGGCCAAAAACCAGCAAAGCCACTTGCAACATAATAATCATAGAGATTCTTTGAGCTCGCTAAGCGCATCAACTGCTTGCTCTAAGGGCTCATAGTTGGTTCGATTCAACACAATGTTGTTAATTGTGTCTGCGAGGTCAGGTCTGAAAACTCTTAAATTATTTAGGGCTACTAGCAACTGGCCAGCATCAGCGGCATTTTGTTCGTCAGTCACATATGGTTTTCCGTTAGCTGCTTGGTACCACACATAGGGCAAACCATTAGTGGAAAGCTGGCGAGATTGAAGGAACGTCAAAATGTGGTTAAATCTTGCATCGGCCCCCCAAGTGCCACTGTTACTTAAAATGCCTAACTGGTTAGCATCGATGATGGCTTGAATGTAAACACCCAAATCCCAATCAGTAAAATAAGGATACCCCAAACCAGCACTATGAAGCCCCGTCGAGGAATCTACACCAACACCCGGCTGAAAATAGTTCCAAGCATTATTAGCCAAACGCAACCAATATGCTCGATCAACCACCAAACTGCTCTGTTGA
>CAWDBB010000004.1:0-1086742 GCA_963800495.1 Candidatus Bathyarchaeota archaeon
ACGTTAAAGCCATTGGTTTCTCAATAAGAACATTTTTTTCAGAGTTCAAAGACTCAAACCAAAATGATGGTGAGTCTCATTTGGAGTACAGATGTGAACCGCATCAACATCTGGTGATTTCAAAACCGCTTCATAATCTGAACTCAACTTACTTTCTCCGACTCTGCAAAGCGTTTCTGCAGTAATCCAAATTGTCTTCTTTCAAATCGCAAACATATGCTAAATTAAATTTCGGATCTACTTTAGCAAGTTCAAGGTACTCTGTGACAGCTTTTCTGCCCCAGTAACCAGCGCCAATAACGGCTAAATTTAATGGTTTTGACTCTTTTGGCAATTTCAATTAACCCTCCGTTTGTTGTCGAAAAACTTTTGGATATTATCGCTTACATATATTATTTCGTCTGAAGTGATTTCTGGAAAAATCGGAATAGTAAGACAAGTATTGCAGAGTTCTTCAGCGTTTGGATAAGCGCCTTCTTTATATCCGAACATTTCCTGATAGATTGGTTGAAGATGAATTGGCAAAACATAATGGATTCCACACCCAATGCCCTGAGATTCAAGCCAACTTTTAAGCTCATCACGATACTTTGTGCGAACAACATAGAGATGATATACAGGCTCTATCTTGGCAGATCCTTTGGGCGGCAAAACCAAATCACCCACACCTTCAAGAGAGCTATCGTAAGTTTGGGCCGCCTTTCGTCTACTGTCATTCCAAGCATCAAGACGCCTAAGTTGAACTCTACCGATTGCAGCATTAACAGAATTCAAGCGAGAAGTAAAACCAACCACATCATGAACATATTGACTCTTTCGCCCGCAATCTCTAAGCTTCGCAGCCGCTGCCGCAATTTTCTCATCGTTAGTTGTTATCATCCCGCCATCCCCACCCACCGTCATGTTCTTGGACGGGTAAAAGCTAAAACAACCAACCGAACCTAAACTTCCAGTTTTTTTCCCATGGTATAAAGCGCCATGAGCTTGACAAGCATCTTCAATTACAACTAAATCGCGTTTCTCCGCCAGATCATTAATCGAATCCATATCCGCTGGATAACCATACAAGATGCACAGGGATAACGGCCTTTGTTTTTGCGGTGATTGTTTTTTCCAGTTTCAGAGGATCAATGTTGTTGGTTTCTGGGTTTATATCTGAAAAAACAGGCACCCCTTGAGCATGAATAATCGCGTTAGCACTTGCAATAAATGAAGCAGGCGAAGTCACCACAGCTTGCCCCGGATTAATTCCAGCAGCCAGCATAGCAATTTTCAACGCATCGGTGCCCGAACTAGTTGACACTGCATAGTCTGTACCGCAGTACTTCGCAAATTCCTCCTCAAACTTATGAACACTCTCGCCTAAAACAAAACGCTCATTACGAAGAGCGTCAAGGGCAGCTTGCTCCATTTCCTCATCGAAAACAGGTTTACCTAAAGGTATTTTCATTCATTTTCACCAATAATTTTATTCAAAATATTCTTCTTTTCACTAATTTTATTTGAAACGGACAAATGATTGTCCGCCAAATAGCAAGATTTAGGGGATTTTGTGAAAATTGACTAAAGGATAACAAATACGATAAACTCAAAAGAAGCCTTGACCAGTTATCGCAATACATGAGTTCAAACAAAGTTTTTAATTGAATCCTTTGAAAGCAAAAAAGATTATCAAAACGTTCATAAGAATTGTGTTTAATATGTTGCTTCTGACATTATGCGTCTAAAAATTTCAACGCTATTCATAAATCCAAGTTTCTTCTCACCCAACCGCTCACGATATTGAATTGGAACCTCCACAATGCCAAAGCCTTCTCGCTCGACATGATGATTAAGTTCTACTTCAACGTCAAAACCTTTAGATTTTACTTTCCAATTTCTGAGAAGCTCCGCACGCACTACTCGCAATCCTGTCAATGGATCAGTTAAGGAGACTCCGTTTAGAAAGTTGTGAGCAAAAGCAATTAACTCGATTACCCAAATAAAAAAACTAGTTCAAACCTTTCAAGTCTAAGTAACCACTGAATCTGTTTCCACAAACCATGCCTACATCTGGATTTTCTTCCAAAATCTGAATCATTTCTGGAACGTGTTCAGCAGGATATGTGTAATCTGCATCTGTGATAACAATATAATCAGCTGTTAAGTCCGCGATTGTAATTGCTTGTGCTAATGCGTCACCTTTGCCTAGTCCTTCTTGCACGAATAATTTGGGCACCCAAATTTTTGGCTACTTCGACTGTTCTGATCTGTGCTTCTGCCGTCAACAACCAAGATCTGAGTATTTTTCAGAGTTTTGCTTAGCTCAGATATGGTGAGTCCGATGCCTTCTTCTTCGTTTAACGCTGCTATTAAAACTTGCGTAGAAGGGGCACTATGCATTTCTTTTTTCACCACTCTATCAACACTCTTTTTTATGGCTACAAACTTTTAAACTATGAATGTCTTTTAGATGATACGATAATATATCAACTTTTACAATCTCAAATTGTTAATTCTATTAGTGCAACAGCTCTACAATTGATGAAAAATTTGCAAAGTTGTTTCTTTTGACATGTATAGCTGACAATTACAAAACCTTAAATATTAAGAGTCAAGCAGGAGTATAATACAGGTGTCGAAATGATAACTGCAGCCTGTAGAAAAAAACGCAGTAAACTTGCATTAGTTTCGCTGGCTCCTTTGTTCTTGGTGGTTTTTGTTGTTGGCTGGATCATATCTTGGATAGGACAATTAGGCCATTAAACGCCAACAAACACTAACTCTCCCAAAAATATCTCGCAAAAAAACCTAATGCAAAAAACCAGCTACTGCCCCCAACTCAAAAACAAAAATTGGACTCACCACTAATGAATCCCTTCCTGACAGAAGTGGACAGAAACAAAAACAACTCGAATTAAATGTTAGGACATTTTCGCCTTCCTTAAAGGAATTATAGCTACTGTCCGTACAACCTCTATTAAAGAGTTCTTGGACCATGCAGTAACATTATATGTAATGTTCAATAAAAAATTTTGCAATTTCTCCTGTCTCCACCCATGCCCATTCTCATCAAACAAACAATACCACAAAAAAAGCATATAATGCCCATATTCAAAAAATCGTAATGTATCAAGACACCAAAGAACCTTGGTTTGACATCAGAAGTTGGAGAGCCCAACTGGTTTGCAGCAGTTACATAAACAGAATAGTTCTCTTCAACCTTATGTTATAGGGGTAGTTTTCAGCCATTTGACTGGGACCTAAAAGATAAAGCTCAGAAAACAACTCGTTCCTTTTTGAAACTTTTGGTGAAAATCGTCTTATATTGCAAACTTAGTCCTTCAGGAGGGCTTCTCTTATTTTCTCAGAACTTGAGAGGGTGACGCATTCTTTATTTTTGTATTCTTCAAGACTTCTTTCAATTCTCTTTAACCCTTTTTTATCTGAAAGCTCTTCTAAGGTAGCTAGAATCTCTTCTATTCGGTCAAAATGTTCATAGAGCTCTTTTAATAGCGGACGAGGAATGGAAACTGTTTCAGCCATACAACTCACCAATACCGATAAGGAAACTCAAGATAATAAGTTATTCTAAGCAACTTTTCAAACGAAGCCCTTTAAACCAGGTGCCTAAAAAACTTTCTAAACTAAATTATGTGCACATTCTTTATTGTCCCAGCTAAACAAAAACTTTGATCAAGCACATCTCTCTAACACACTACTTGTCATACTGAGGCCTTACACAGATCAATCGCATAAGCAAGAATTTTTCGCATCAAAGGCCGATCTTTAACTCTTTTGAACTCGCTTGGAGTGTAAGCAAGGGCTTCCAAATCCTCACGGTAACGCCATCTATGCTGAAGAAAACCAAGCCTCTTCGGCTGCGCCATACCCTCAAAACCCTCAGAAACAACTATAAGATCAACATCACTATTCTCGTGGCGCTCGCCCTTAGCGGTTGAACCGAATAGCAAAACCTGAGTCACGCCTATTTCAGCATCAAGTTTTTCATTGAAATCAAGTAGTCTATCCATCAACGGCTGCTTGCTCTCAACTATCAAGGCGTGAGTCACTTTTTTTCTACCCCTAACTTTGAACAGAAGCCCTTAACTTCTCTATTATAGGCAATGCTTTCTGCATATATTCTTCAACTACCGACTTAGTATAGATTTCGCTAGGATCTGTCAACTCTATGTCCTCATATCGAGCACTGACAGCGACGGATGTCAATTCTTCAAGAAACTCTATTTGCTCTTCAGTCAAAACTACCTTATCTTGAATTTCAGCATAAAGTCGCTGCAACCGATGCGTTTTTTGGGGAAACTCTTCATTTAGTGATACTATGGCTACTTTAAGAGCTTTTTCAACCGACAAATGAATGTAGAAAGCAGCCGAAACATACAGTTGCATTTCCAAGTTTTTCTCAGCCACATTAACTGTATAATCCAAACTCTTCAGCCTCAACTCGAGGTTCTGTTTGGTTTCTGTTGAGGAAGATAACGTCGGTTTCCTATTTGATCTAGGCAGGTCTCGTTTTTTCTCTGGTACCTTATTATTGCCGTTTATCTTAAAACGCCTCACCCATAAGCTAAACTCAAAAAATAAGAAAAAGATCCCTTAAATTATAGCAGCCTTCAACTACACCGCTTCTTTTTCAACAAATCTTTGCCTGCAACCGCTTCTATAGTCAATTCTTCATCATCCAAATAACTATATTTAAAACCAATACTTCTAAGCACTGCCGAAAACTCTGCCCGAGACAAACATAAAACCTCAGCTGCCTTACCTAAAGTAACAGTTCGAGAAGCAAGAAGACCCAAAACCAACAAGAAACGCTCCTTCGCCTCTCTTTCCCTAAACAAAGGAAACTCATCAACAACACTGGTCAAAGACACATCAAACACCACCACATCAATAATTATTAAACATAAAATTTAAACCTTCAAAGCCAAGCCCTAATCAACACAGTTCTTTAAGTAGCTTTCTCATATGCTTCATCACCAAATAAAGGCCTAAACAATTAAACTTTATCCTATTAGATCTAATCAACAACTAACCATTTATTGTGTAAATGTCTGATTCTTTTACAGAGATAGATCTACGAAAAAAGTTGTATCTAAACAAACCATTAGTGAAGTTTCATCTCACGCATTCTACTGACTGTCTGGTCAAGGTTTTTTGCGTAGTTTTCGTCTTGGTGAAAGCTTTCATACCACTGCAAAATTCCTTGCGGGCTGCCTCCTTTTCTAACACTATTTATAGTGAACCCTTTTAGTCGAAGTTCGATTTGAGTACTAACTGGAACCCCAGTCTTTTCCCGTATATTCTCCATTTCGACAACAATTGAGTCTTCAATACGGAAGCAGACTTGACGCTTTTTCCTTTTCACCATATTTTACCCCAACAACCATCATGCAATTAATGCATTTAACTCTGTAACTCAGGCTAACGCATTGTTCTCATTATCTTTCTGATTCTCAAAACACAACACGACATAATGTGAATTTTCGGGCAAGAAATTAAATCAGAAATCGACAAACTACCTGAAAACAAATGCTAAAAGACCAATTTTTCTTAGCTTTTCCATGACCATTCTTAAGTGCACTAAGAACCCCATTTTCATCAAGAAAACAATACAACAAAAAAAGAGTTATCTACCGATTTTCTTCATCGCCAAATTCACTTGCTATATCCATGACCTGGGCGATTAAAGCATCTTTTAAACGTTCAGCTTCTGCATCTGAACAAGCAGGGCCGTTCAAACCTTGAAGATGCAACTCCACATGATCCTCTATGGCCTTACCCATTTCTTTCAAATCGGGCACCAACAAGATTTCATCTCCACACTCACACCGAACAATAACCATACTTTTGGATTTTTTCATTTTTTCACCAACACAAATCTCATTTTTGTAAAAACAAACCTGCAACAAAAAATTCCTCTACTGGGCGTCTTTTCCTAAGCCGCACAAGTTTTCAAGGTGCTGTCGATCTTTTGTGTGGCTCTCAACTTCCCCCATTAAACGTGTGGAACGTTCGAGATACTCTGCATAGAGCTTAAGAAAGTCTTTCCCTGACTCAGTAGTTAAATAACCCGAACTGCCATCAAAAGACAAAAGAGCGTTGCCCAAAAGTGCTTTCAAATATTTTTCTAATTGAAGAAAACTCAAATTGGCCCCATACATGATTTTAGTCTTGCAAACCTTAGCTGATGCGACGGATAGAATTTCCCGCACAATATCTAGACTGTTGCGGTTTTTTGGGGTTGCTTTTCTTTCATTGATAGACAACACAACATCTCCATGGCTTAAACAATGCAAGAAACGCAAGCTTTCCAAAAATTCTAAAGTTGGGGGTCAGTCACACATTTGTTTCCACTGACTAATCCCTCCGTGACCGGAGTGGACAATTCTTGAACATTTGAGCTTAGCATTCAAGAACTCTGCAGTTGAATGTTATAAAGTGTAAAGGGCAACAAGTAGAGCCCTTAGGTACACACAAAAAAACCACAATCCCAGCCTAACCTTCAAGAAATAGACGATTAACATTGAAACTTTTCAAGCAACATTAGAGCCAGAGAAGTTGTTGTTGATGCGGCTGCAACTGAATTCTGCAGACCGGTTGCAACAACAATCAAAAGTAACACGACTCAGACCCATAGAAGATAATGTTGGTGATGATTACGCAAACAATTTGCACACAACAGCATCATCAATCAAAGACAAACCCAAACCAAACAACATCGACACCTAAAAAATCAAACCAGAAAAAAACTCACTAAACCGAATATCCAAGTTCATTCACTTTCCGTAGCAACACAAGTAGAGTTTTACCACGTGAAGTTATGCGGTAGCAGCCGTTGCCTTCTTCATCTTTGAGGGCTTCGATGAAACCTTTGCTTAAGAAATCTTTGAGGTATCGGTTGAAACGTACGTAATTTAGGCTTGCTTGGTACATTATTTTCATTTTTTTCTGGGGCTTTAGGGTTGCTTCTAAGATGTCTATTGTGATAGTTACTTGGCTACGTTTCTGCAATCGTCTTCGCCTAAAACAAGCACCCTAAAAAATGCATATAAGCAATATTTCGGGGTTCGAAATATATCTACAAATCAGTCAGTTTGTGACTGTGTAGGCACATAAACAATGTTATAATAGGCACTTGATGCTTACTTAAGTAAAAGTTGTTTACATGACTATTTCGCAAAAAGCAGCCCAAAAACCAACGATATTCCGACTTCCGATATACTGCCATTTCTTCAACATAGCTCTTATATAGCATGTAACAACTAACAATTGAAAACAACAGAAAAAGGATGATAAGCTTTTGACAGTTCTAATCCAACAGATCGGAACCCGCCCGTACTCGGCACAACTAGTAATCGCAGCCCTAAACGAAGCCCCAGGAATAGGCCTCACCATAGCTGAAATGAGAGACACACTAGGCGAGATTCCAATCTTAGTCGTAGATGGCAATAGCACAGATAGAACCGTCGAGATTGCAAAGAACTTAGATGCAAATGTTTTCGTGCAAGATGGAAAAGGCAAAGGCGACGCCTTAACTAAAGCATTTGAAAATGCCGATTCAAACATTGCCTACATCATATTAACAGATGCGGACTTTACTTACCCCGCTGAATATGTTCCAGATATGATAAGAATGCTCGATGAAAACCCACTTATCGGCATGGTCTGCGGCAACAGGCTCAACGGAGGAGAAGTGGACAAAAAAGCATTACACAGGGTTTTCCATATTGGCAATAAATTGTTGGCTTGGACACATAAAGTTCTAAATGGTGTGCCACTTGAAGATCCTCTAACTGGACTGCGCGTGATTCGCACTGAGATTTTGAAGGAGTGGGATATGAAATCTAAGGGCTTTGACATTGAAGTTGAGCTAAACCATCTGGTTGCGCAAAAGGGCTTTTTGATTAAGGAAATCCCAATCGCCTATAGAGCACGGCTTAGGTGAAAAGAAACTGAAGGTAAGAGATGGCCTCACTATCCTCAAACGGATAATGCTTGAAATGTCTTTAGAAAATTAATACAAAAAAATTTCTTAAAAAGAAGTTAGAAACTGGTTGATTAAGTTTCTGGTTAAAAAAACAATACTATTTGCTGTTTTTTATTTCATCCAACAAAATTTTCAACCCAGCCGCCAAATCAAGACCCGCCCTAAAACCCAACAACTCACTTGCCTTACCGGGATCGCCATAACTATGTCTAATATCACCTAATCTTGCAGCCCCATGCTTAACACCAAAACCTTTGCCCGTGACCTCTTTCAAAGTCGCAGCAAGCTGATTAACACTCGTCGGCACACCCGTGCAAACATTAAAAACCTCACCACTCAAGCCTTCACGCTCCAAAGCCAAGATTAATGCGCTGACAATATCGTTTACATGAATGAAGTCCCGTGTCTGCTCTCCATCACCATCAATAGTTAAGTCTTCACCATTTGCTATTTTTTGCAGAAACTTGGTTATAACACCACTATAGGGACTGTTTCCGCTTCTTAGACCATAAATGTTGAAAAACCTCAACGCAACCGTTTCAAGCCCAAAACAACTCGCAAAAGCACTACAATATGCTTCGCCGGCAGCTTTTGAAGCGGCATAAGGAGAAATTGGTTTTAGGGCAATAGTTTCCACAACAGGCAAAGTTTTCACGTCGCCATACACAGCTGTTGAAGAAGCAAAAACAAACCGCTTCACTTTATTCTTGACGGCTGCCTGCAACATGTTGAAGGTTCCATCAACGTTAATTTCATGATTTTGAACGGGATCAGCAACAGAAGCCGAAATATCGATTAATGCAGCAAGATGAACTACAAAATCAACCCCGCCAAAAACCTCATTGGGCAAGGCGGTGTCACGTATGTCGCCGCGCTTAAACACAAATTTCGGGTGATCAAGCACTTCGTCAAGATTTTCCAATTTGCCATTAGATAAATTATCCAATACAGTTACAGAGTAGCCTTTTTCAAGTAGCTTGGGAACCAGGTGCGAGCCGATAAAGCCTGCTCCACCGGTGACAAGGACTTTTCCACTATTTTTGCTCATATTAATACTCACTCAACTCTTGTGACTTAAGATTAATATTATTTTCGTCCCCAAAAAAGGCCAAAGATAAATGAACTAAATTTTCATGATCGCTTATGCATTTTCAGGTTTTCGTTTTAAGCGTCTCACAGCAATTACTACATAGAGCACAACGATTTCAGGAACAGTTAAACCAACAGCAAGCAACGGCAAAAATGATGATTGCGAATTTGAAGATGCCCCCACAAATTGTATCGTCACTTGATGTGTGCTGAAATGCGTTGTGTACCAGACATAGAAGTTGTTGGCGTCTTGTTTGTAGCCCTGATTTGGAGCTTGCTGGCCATCTATCAATATGAGCGGGGTTGTTCCGTAGGGTATGGTGGTTTTTGGTATTGTTATGTTGCTAAAGCCAGTTGTTCCTCCAGGTCCTGTAAGCGTAAAGGACAAGGTGCTGGTTGAGGCGGATTGGTTTGATGTGATTTTAGCGTTGAATATTTGTGAGGCAGTTATGTTTCCTTTGATTGCAAACTCAACTGTTGAACCGCTAACGGTCTTCACTGGCAGAGGTGCTAACGGAGTAGCAGAAGGAGAGGGTGAGGGCTTCGCTGTTGAAGTTGGGCTTGGAGTAGATTTAGGATTAGGCGTTGAAGTTGGGGTTGAATAGGGAGCTGGCGTTGGTGCTGGAGTAGGTGCTGTGGTAGGAGCATTTGTCACGGCAAACGAGTTACTTAACCCAGAAACACTACCATCAGTAGCTGTAATAATAACGCCTGAACCCGCCGTATCAACAGTAACTAAAGCCGACCCTACACCATTAACGAAAGCACTCATAACGCTTGGACTAATGGCCCCAGCGGAAACCGTCAAAGATGGCGTACCAATATATGCGGTAACGTTATTTTCAGACTTGTCCTTAGCAATAACCGTAACGCTAAAAGCAGAACCAGCAGTCTGGTCCCCAACTAAAGCAAATGCAAAATGATCCAAGCCAGCCGGATTCACAGTCAAACCAGTCGTGTTAGCTATAGACGCAAAGGTTCCAGTGACAGTCCAAGAACCAACAGTTGCAGAAGTGAAAACGTTACTGCTCCAAGAACCGCCGGCACCGGAACTTATACTCCAAGAAGTTGAAGCAGTCACGTTCCAGCTGTTGCCATACGTGTCAGAAGCCATTGCAGAAAAAGTCTTAGATGCCCCAGAAGTGACCGATGAACCGGAAGGAGAAATTGCAACATTAACTGCCGTAGCAGCATGATTTACCACTATACCAGTCTGAGAGCCATTAATCGCACTATTCGCCGTGTCAGTGGCTATGATTGATTGAGAACCAGCAGTCTTCAAAGTAACACCAAAAGAGCCAACACCACTCATGAGAGCAGCATTAGCTGGCAAAACTGCTGAGCTGTCACTGGAAGTAATTTTGACTGTGCCGGTATAGCCAGAAAAAAGGTTACCATATTGGTCTTTGACCGTTACCGTAACCGTGCCAGCGGAGCCAGCTGTCGCTGGATTGGGAAAACCAGTAACCACCAAGTGAATCCCAGAAGAAACTTTCACTGTTATGCCAGCTTGAGAACCAGTGATCGAACTGGCCGCCGTATCAGTGGCTGTAACGGATTGAGTACCAACGGTCATCAAAGTAACGGCATTAGTAAACGTGTGAGTGCCAAGATCCCCCGATTTGAACGCATAGTTACTTGGTAAACTAACACCAACCCCAGAATCCGTAGAGCTGAAATGAACCGTACCAGTATAACCCGTGGCTGTATTCCCATTCGTATCTTTAGCAGTAACCGTTACGGAAAAAGGTGTACCAGCAGTCTGAGAAGTCCCACTTGAAACCACCAAGCGTGTGGCAGCGCCTGCATTAACCGTAAATGTGTTACTTGTTCCAGAATGAGCGCCGTCAGTTGCAGTAATGGAAACGCCCGAACCAGCCACAGTAACAGAAACCGAAACCGACCCAACCCCACCAACAAAAGAAGGCATAACAGTGGGACTAATTGAACCCGCAGAATAACTCAAAGAAGGAGCACCAACATAACTTACAGCCGTATTGCCATATGCATCTTTTGCAGTAACCGTTATGCTAAACGATGTCCCCGCAGTCTGAGAACTAATAGAACTAAACACAAAATGATCCAGGGGGGCAGCATTCACGGTAACTGAAGCAGCAGGCGATTGAGCCGAAGTTGTGCCTAAACCGTCTTTAACAGTCACTGTAATTGAGTAAGAACCAGGGGATACAGAAGTAAAACTATAGCTTGACGCAGTTGCGCCTGGTTGAGCAGCCCCACCCACATACCATTGATAAGAGGAGTAAGTTCCCGAACCTCCAGAAGCAGCTGCTGTGAACGACTTACTTGCACCAGCATCCATGCTCCAAGAAATAGGTGACACAGCAACAGATGGAGCAGCATTCACGGTGACAGATGTAGGAGTAGAAGTAGCCGCCGGCGCTCCAGCTGCATCGGTTACTTGAAGCTCAAAACTCCAAACACCCACACCAGTGGAACCCGTTGTCGCAAAATTGTAACTGGACGAAGTAGCCCCACCAATCGACGAAAAAGAACCTGCGCCAGGAGCCTTCTGAAAGCCACTGATAAGTATATGGCGAACTACCTGTCGTCACAGATGAAGAAGTCAAACTACTTGTCTGACCCTGATTGATCGAGCTAGAGTTAGAAGTAACGGTTGGAGCAACTAAAACCGAATTCACTGTGACAGACGCAATGTTCGAAGTTACCACAGCTGGAGTTGAAGCTGAATCTGTTACTCGAAGTTCAAAACTCCAAACACCCACCGCAGTGGAACCCGTGGTCACAAAGCTGTAACTAGATGAAGTAGCTCCACCAATGGATGAAAAAGAACTTGCACCAGGAGCCTCCGAAAGCCACTGATAGGCATACGGACTAATACCAGTAATTACAGTAGTTGAACTCAAAGCTGATGTCTGTCCTTTGTCCAATATACCAAGCGAAGCAGAAATAGTTGGAGCAGCCAAAGGGGTAGTTACCGTAAACGTTGTGGAAGCGATGTTGTTACTGCCGTCAGTTACCTGGACTGTTTGGGAGCCCGAGTGCAGAAGCAGGAACAGTAAAAGTCACACCCACAGAAATAGTACCTATTTGATTAGTAGTGGGAGTACCACTCAGAGTCAAGGTTGAAACCCCAAAAGTTGCCGTTATAAGAGAATCGGAAGCAAACTGAGTTCCCGAAAGTGTGACGACGGTGCCCACTTGACCACGAATAGGATTTAAGGAGATCTGAGGCGTCGCAGCAGCACCTATTGGAATATTTGCTATTGCGTAGATGGATATCGAAATGAAAAGGACAATTACTAAGATTTGGAGTTTCTTCATTTTTTCTCATTCTGATTTATTGTTAACTTAGATTTGGGCTAATGTCTATTAAAAGACACCGTTTTAAACGCCTAAAACTTCACCATTTTAACATTTTCAGGTTTGCCAATCCAATATTGAGGAATACTAAGTCTAAAACTCTTACACTTAATCCTATATTAAAAAATCTATAGCAACAGTAACCACGAATAAAACACCCAACACCAACGCCAAGTTCCGAAGTTTCTTTATTTCTGAAACCAAAGTCTTTTCCCCAAAAACATACGGAACAAGTTCAGCAGTCACAAGCAAAAGAACTGCGCTCACAGCCAAAAGCGTGATTAGATCTTGGATAGTTATTGGAGGAAGCAACATCTACATTTCTTCCATACGATATTCTACAATTAACGTTTTTGTTTCGGGATCCAAAGTATCTTTTTGGATTGTTATCGGCTTATCCGAAGCTTTAGCAAAAGCACACGCTAAAGCACTCGCTAAAATGCATCCAACTTGCTCATGCGTTAGAGGCTGGTTTATTCTGGTTTCGTGACAAAGGGTGTTGAATATACTGCCTGTTACTTCAAATATTATTATTCTATCTTGGATTCGAATTTGAGACATTCTCAGCAAATTTCAAATTCAAGAATAGTTTCTTGATCACATCCTGCATTTGAGGGAGAGAAATTTTCCTAAAAGACAAACCAAGTTCCTTTTCAAACATCAAGGAGAGTGCCAAACCCGGGAGGAGTGAAGAACAACCCAGTTTTCGTTTCATTGAACAGCTTATCAGCTGTTTCATCAGATGTAGGCAAAGATGCCCCAGGTTTTTTCGGTACAAAAACGAGGCTAGATTCGAAGTTATGGAGGTTTTGGGGCGGTAAATAAATTCCCTTTTCAGCCAAATTGAACTCCAGAAGTGAGCGTTCAATGTTGCTAGTGCTTGCGCTTGCAGAAGCCTTCAACAAGTCGAGAAACGCATGTTTCGCAGGAGTGAAGAATAAAAGCAACATGCTCCAGAACGCTATAGAAACACCCAAAACAGCTAGAAATGGCGAGTTACTTAGTGCGGAGAGCACTACCAAGATTACACCAGTTATGAGGGCTATTCCTATCATAAGCACGGTGAATATGTCTTGGTTAACTTTGGTTTTTTTATTCTTAAGCATTAAGCTACCTCTATGGATACTTCAACTAATATATTATTCTGAAAAAGAATGGCTTGAGGAAGTTGGATTTTGAAGATGCAGGATTTGCACCAATGCTAACTATGGAAGCATTCTAAATTTTCAAAAATCATGGCTGCAATTAATTTAGACGCAGTGGATATTAAGATGCTCTTAATTGAAGCCAATTTAGCTTGAATGATCCCAATTGTTCTTCCGCCCGACTTTTTCTGATATATTGTTAAAATTGGAATACCCCTTTTATACTGTATAAGTCATAAGTCTTGAATGTCGAGATGCTTGAAATGGCAATCCTGGAATTACAACACATCAGTCAACTTAACGATTTTGAAACAGAGTGGAATCAGCTCCTCTCGCACAGTTTAGACAACAATCCGTTCTTAACGTACGAGTGGCTCACATTATGGTGGAAACAATTCGGAAAAGGAAGAACCCTAAAACTCTTCACAGCAAACAGCCGTGACGGCACAACTTCCCTTATTGCCCCCATAATGTATTCATCATACAGAAGGTTAGGCTTAAAACTCAGAAAAGCAGAATTCGCTGCTACTCCAGACTCAGACTACAACACTTTTCTAGTAACAAACTATCAGGAAGCAACCAAAGCCGTAAACCCCTTAATCCAAAGCATCATGGAAGATTTGACAGATGCAGACTCTTTCACACTCGACGGATGTCCCAGAAGACTCCTGCACCGCCAAACTGCTTCAAAACATCGACATAAATCGACGGTGAAACCAAACGTTCAGTAATCAACACTTGCCCATACGTCACACTCCCAAACAACAATGAATTATTCCTTCAAACTCTCGGCCAAGGAATGAGGAGCGGCTTAAAAAGATACGAAACAAAAGCGAAGAAAGATTACAAAGTTGAATTCGTAAAGTACGACAAAATAGGAACAGTCAAAGAAGCCATGAACATTTTCTTTAAACTTCATCAGAAACGCCAAACACAAACAGGTGAAGCCGGTATATTTGCCCAAAACGCCAACCGAAGTTTTCATTTGGATGTAGCAAACGCCTTTGCTGAGAAAGGTTGGTTGTCGCTCTTCTTCTTAACTTTCAACGATGAGCCTGTCTCATGCATTTACTGTTATGAATACAATAAAAAACTGTATTTCTATCTCTCAGGATTCGATACAGAATATTCCTATTATCGACCAGGTCACTTGACCTTCAAATACATCATAAAATATGGCATAGAGAAAGGCCTGAGGGAATTCGACTTTCTGCGAGGAGACGAAACGTACAAATCACTATGGGGAACAAAGATCCGAAGAAACCTTGAATACCGAATTCCGAAAAAAACCCTTAAAGCCAAACTCTACAAATGGACCGCAAACAACCCAGCGTTACCATATCTCTACGCAGCAAGTACACTGCCCAATCGATTCTTAATACGGACCCACGCGCAAAAAAAACTGACCTAACATATTAACACAATGGGGCTTGATATCAAATGGCTTTAGAATGCAAAGTCTTCCGATCTGTAGATGCAATAGGGCGAGATTCAATAAATTCGCTATCAGAAGACGGTTTCTTTACCTACGAGTGGTTCAAGACCCTTGAAACCCAACAATCATTTCATATATCGCCCTTCTACTTAGCAGTTTTTGACGAGGACAAAGTGATTGCAGTTGCACCTTGCTTCGTAGAGTTATCTTATTTTTTTCAGTATGGACCGCAAGTGCGATATATCATGCCTTTATTACAGAAATTATTGGTTATTGGCCATCAGAGAGGTTATTGCCAAAATAACGTGTTAGTTTGCTACTCACCCTTTTGCAGTCGCAGCAAAGTTTTACTCGAAGAAAATCCCAAGAAAAAAAACATTTTAAATCTATTAGCCAAAGAGATAGATACAATTTGTAAGAAAGAGAGAATTTTATTCAGCTCTTTTCTTTTCGTTTCAGAGTTCGATCGACTTTTGATGGATAATCTTCAAAATTTAAATTACCTCAAATCTCCAGGGATTACTTCACTCTATCTTGATATTCAATGGTCAAGTTTCGAAGATTATCTAAAATCCTTAAAAACTAAAACCAGGGAAAACATTAGAAGAGAAATAAAGAAATTTAAGGAAAACGGTGTCACAATAGAAGAACAAGAATTAGAAGATCACTCAGAAAACATAGCTGAGCTAACGTCAAATCTCATTTCAAAATACGATAAAAATGTAAAACCCATCTTTAACAATTCTTTCTTTAACACGCTAAGTGGACAAGCAAAAAACAAGACAAAACTATTCATTGCAAAGAAGAACAACGAAGTTATAGGATTTTCCTTGCTTTTACGGCAGGGAAACATTCTCGATGGGTGGCTAACAGGTTTCAAATATGAGGTTCAATCAAAAACAGACTTCACATATTTCAACCTATGTTACTACGTTCCCATTCAATGGGCTATCGAAGAAAAAATAAAAAAAATATACTACCGAAGCAAGGCAGAAAAAGTAAAGTATGACCGAGGTTGTAAACCAGAAAAAACATACTCTTTTGTTAAATGCCATGATCAACTTCTGGGACCCTTAATTAATAACGCCGTAAAAACTCCGCTATATGCTCACTTGAGTCAACGGCTTTCTAAAAGAGAATTTTAGAGAGCAGGAAGAGAGTTAAATTTGCAAAAAATAAACGACTCCTGAAAAGCCCATGGCTAGCGGTGCAACTACCAAATGAAAATAGTAACAAAAATACTTACAAACACGAGTGAATTGAGCAAAATTAAAAAAGGACTTAGACATTTTTTTAAGAAGCTGTTGCAGAAATCCCTTTAATCTTTATCCATTTATCGAGAACTACATGCAAGTTTATAGTCAAGATACTATACCATTGATTTTAGTAAGCAGTGTTAACAAAAAAATTGTGGGGTTAGCACCATTATTATTAAGAAAGAATTTAGTTTCTCGAAGTGCAAATTTTCTTTTGCCCTATTATGTTTCTCCAGATTTTGTTGTTGCGGATGAGTACCGAGAAGAGGTTCTACGCATTTTTCTGAATATTATCGTTAAAAAAATGAAGTGCAAACTAATAGATCTGGATTTTCCGGTTGAATCACAAAATTTGCCCATTTTAGAAAATATTTACACAGATTATAAGCTATTATTTAGAAAACAAATCATAGATACAATTAGCCATTGCGTAATTCTTGTTCAAAATTCTTCTGCTGAGTACGAGGAAACCCAAAGAGCTCAATTCAACAAAAAATTTAGACGCATATCCAGAAATCTAGACGAAGCAGGCGACTGGAAAACCATAACTATTGACAACTTACAAAACGCCCAAATGGCATATGACAAAATGATGATAATTGAGAAAAAGAGTTGGAAAGAAAATTGGCGATTAAATACTGGGAGCACCATTGACAAAGATTTGCAGTGGATTTGGGATGCATCACTTTCTGCAGCTAGCACCAATCCCGATTTTAAATGTAAAGTCTGGTTTCTGGAGCTTGACGATCAAGCAATTGCGTACCAGTTGGTTATAGAATATAGAGGAACTGTATTTTTTGCTAAGACTTCTTTCGTTGAGAAATATAGGCATCTCAGCCCTGGGTTATTCGTTCAACGGGAAATAATAGCAGAACAATTTAAAAGAAGAGAAATCGAAACAATCGACTTTCTTACTAATCTTCCTTATATGAAAACTTGGAATGTTACACGTTTTTCTCGAGTAAAATTTACATTTAACAAAAGTTCTATTTCAGACTTATTCGTGAAAGAAGTAATGGCTTTATTATACAGATTTCGACAAATTATAGAAACTCACGAAATTTAATCGCTAAGTTGATTTCTTCAAAAGAGCAATATTCATAAAATTGCTGTCTAAGTTTACATATTTTTCATAATTATTTTTATTTTTAAAAAGTGAAAAAAATAGTTTTGCTTGGATGGTGTTCTAAAACAAAAAGGAAAAAAGGGGTTTTAAGAAAGACCCTATTTTGCTTTTGTTCTCCTAAAGAGCAGGTATCCGACTGCGGCCAAGATTGCAATTACTACTACAATTCCTATTCCGTAAACGAGGGTTAAATCTTGACCTGTTCCTGTTTTTGGAGTTGGCGAGACAGTGGTGGGTTTAGTTGTTGGAGTAGGTGTAGGGCTTGAAGTTGGTGCATGTGTAGGAGTAGCAGTTGGTGTTGCTGTGGGATGAGCGGTAGGTGTGGGTGTTGGTGCAGCAGTAGGAGTCGGTGTAGGTGTAACAGTAGCGTCATACCAATTCCAAGTGATAGTTGAAGGTGCTGTAATCGCAAACGTCGTAGCTGATGAGCTGCCTGAAGATGGAACACTGCCTGTGCCTGACCAGCCTGAACAAGTGAACCCGGAGGCTGGAGATGAAACAAAGGCAGTAATGCTCGTGTTGTTATCATACCATCTGCTTGTTGGTGAAGGGGAATCGTACTGTGAGGTGACAGTCAAGTAGTATTGCGTTGAATAGGTTGCGGTTACAGTTGTGGGTGCTGCAACAGTTATGGATGTTGCGGTGGTGTTGCCGGTTACTCCAGTAAGCAGGTATCTTGTCGTAGTATCGCTAACAGTCGCGGTAGGTAAGTAGCTAAATGTGTATCCGGAGTTTGCATTTGCCCAAGTCGAGTAGCCACTTGAATTAGCATTAGTATTTCCATTGATGGTAATCAAGTCGCCAGTGTAATCTGAACCTACGCCAGTTTGAGTTAAGGTCAGGTTGTATTGCGTCTGCCAAACAGTCAAAGCCGTCTTGGGGGCATTCATAGTTATAGCATTTGAAGTTAAAGCAGTGCCTGACGCGTCAGTAGCCCAGTTAGTAAAAGCGTACTGGACACCGGCTGTTCCAGGTGAAGTTAAAGCGTTCAATGTCGCTGTTGCAGTGGTGCCAGCATTGTACCAGCCTGAACCAGTAACAGTACCATGAGTTGTAGTTGTAGTCAAGAAATACTGAGTTGTCCAACTCGCTGTAGCAGTCATAGGTCCACTCATCGTAATCGGATTAGAAGTTAAAGCAGAACCTGAAGCACCACCAGTCCAACCTGCAAAAATATATTGAGTTCCAGTGGAACCAGCTACAGTGCCGCTATTGAGCGTCGCAGTCGCAGTAGTACCAACGTCATACCAAGTATTGTTGCCAGTAACTGTACCTTGAGGAGAAACTATAGTTAACTGATACTGATGTTCCCACGTGGCTGTTTCATTAATTGGGCTGTTCATTGTAATTGTAGCAGGATTATTCGTTCCTGTGTAACTGCCAATACCTGAACCAGTCCAACCAGTAAAAATGTACCGTTCACCCGCTACGGTCGTTGGTGGAGTTGCAGTAATCGTTACTTCTTGACCTTGAGCGTAAGATGAGCCATTAGATGGAGTCACTGTGCCTGCGTTAGCAAACAAAGTTAAGGTGTTTTGATTTAATCCTATGTAACTGTCGCTTACAATTACGTCTGCAAGATAATATTTCAATGTGCCACCGACTAGACTAGTGACAGTTTGGCTTCCACCGATGACCGCATTATACGGAGTTCTATCGCCATTTAGAGCATTTGTTATCTCTGCAATTAGTTGTCCATTCACGTATAATTTTTCTACACCGTTTTGCTGTCCCGGAGTTCCAGTAGTTTGTTCTAACTCCAAGCAAGTCCATCCGACTGTAACTGGTCTGGCATTTCCTGTAGTATTAGTTGTGCTTATTACCCTGCTAAAACCTAAGGGATTGATGCCACCAGTAGCGTCACGATAGAACATTCCCCAATAGAGTGTTCCACCGACATTAGTTACTATTAATTCTCCATCACCATTGTTTGCGCCGGTACTGCTAGAAAAGCCGCCAACTTGATAGTAATCACCATTAGTCGAAGGCGTTGCTATGGAACTTATGTAAACGTACTCTCTGAAATGTATGGGATTTGTAACTTGGGGTAACGGTTGGTAACCTATGTTGTTATCTGAACCTGCGGAAATTGTGACCTCCACGCTGTAGGGTTCACCGTTGTTTGTGATCGCACTATTTATGGCAAGAGTGGTCGGCGGTTGGAATTGGCTCCAACCATTTAAGTTGCCGCTTTGGAAATTGTCACTCAAGATTACAGTCGCTGATGCCACATTGATGGCGTTCATTGAAAAAACCAATGTAATGATTGTTAAGAACGAAATAGTTAGTAAGGATATTTTTTTCTTCATTTTGAGTACTACCTTTTTTATCTTATTGCATCTTAAGACACAAGCATATTTTTAAAGTTTATTCCTATTAAGAATGCTTCCGTTAGTGTTTTATCCCTTGGCAACTCACAATTTCCCATTAACTTTTGTAAGCATCATTATTTTTTTGTAAATCTTAGCAGCTCTTTAGCAATCCTCCATACAAGGAAACCGAAAGCAGCAATAATGAAGCTTATTATTGTAAAAGTGTCTACACGAATCCACGTTACAAGATGAGATAGACTAAGAGGTAGCCATTCAGGATGGATTAGCTGGATGAGTACGCCGTAGATCCATGCTAACAAGCCGAATAAGAAAAGAAATTCTCCAACGACTTTTATAAAAATCAGTTTTAGGGATGCAACCATAAGATTTGTTTCCTATGTTTTGAAACTAAAGGGCGATGTGTTCTTATAAAAATTTGTACAAAAAAGCATCTTGAACATCGTCAATAAGTTCGTTGAATAGTATTCGATTTTGAGAGATATTCTCGAGCTACTGCTACAGTAGCAAAAAACGAAATCAAAGCCAACAAACTCAAAGTTATAGGGATAACACCAATACCAAGAGGAGTGTAATAGAATACCAAACTTATCATGGGCGAGAGGGCTAAACTCAATCCAATACTCAAAACCACACGTTCAATATTATCGAAACTTTCTGAAGACGTCTTGAATGGAACCTTCTTTTGGAAAAAAGCCTTTACGAAAGCATACCCAGGCAAAAACAACACAAAAACCACCCCAAGGAAATTGCGAACATACGCCAAAGGATACAAATCTTGTGGAACAACAAAAACTGTTAAAGTTGTAACTAAAGCTACTACTATTATGGTCCAGTACCAAGCTGACTTGGACGAAAAAAGGTAGGTTCCAAATGAAAAAGAAGTTGCATTTGGTCTTAGGTTGAAGTGGATTTTGTCTTCTGCTTCAAGTTGATTAAGCAGATTGATAATTTCTTTTTCTGACAGGTTAGTTGCACTTTGGATGAGTCCTATGAGTTGGCTTGTCGTTGCAGGTTTTTGTTCTTTCATAAGTTTGATTATATCGTCTTTTAATGCTTCGTTGGGCGTTAGGTTTTTAGACAATCCAAAATGCACACTCCTCCGAGCGTTGTGGTTTTGTGATTTTATTAATTTACCCTATTTACCCAATTGTTATTAAATGTATTATTTCAACATGAAAACTGAAAGTTTTGAGTTTATTATTTAAACCCTATTTTTTGTTTCCTTTGCCCGAAGCAGGGTATTCCAGATTTAATTGTTACAGTTTTGCTAATATTGTTAGGTAACAATTATAAAAATTCTGACAGGTACACAACTTGAAGTTGAGGCTTTATCCGAATCTTCTTAGAAATGAAAGTTTCATTTAGTAATTAACACAGGACATTTTGCCGTATGAGCAACCTTTTCGCTTGTACTACCCAAAAAGAATTCATTGATTTTACTATTCCCTCTATGACCCAAAACTATCAGATCAAATTGACCGTTTGCAGCAGTTTCAACTATCTGCGATGCTGCATCGCCTTCCTTAAGTTCAGCCGTAATTTCAAGATTAGGCTTTAGTTTAGTCGCTCTTTCAATAGATCTAGACAAAACCGCCTCGTGTATCCGTCTAAGATCTTTAATAAAAGAGACCGCATTTGACTGAATACCCATTTGCTCTTGAGAAGACCCAGACGTTGGAAACTGCTGCCCCATTGTCGGTTGATATTCAAACTCCGGAGGCAGCTGAAAAACATTGATTAAGAAAACGGATGCCGAAAACTTTTCCGCAACTTCAAGCGCGTAATCTAATGCTTTTTCCGAATTCTCTGAACCATCAACGCCCACCAGAATTTTTGTTATCAACTTGGATCCTCTACGCTTAATTTACGATTGTAACTCATAGACCTTTCGAATCAGTGCTATGCGCTTATAGTATTTCGAAAGAACTAAAAATAAAGAGGAGAAAAGCAAAGGTAATCCATGGGCGACGCAGAACGCTATTGGATTATAGGCCTCACTCTTTGTATCGTTATTCAAATGTTGAGTCGTATTGAAAATAAAGTTGTTAAAAATGTAGTGATTTTTCTAACTATACAAAATTTGCATAACTTTTTGTTAAAGTATGAACTAGCTGCACTTCACAAGCTCTGTTAACTTCACTTTGCAAACTTAGATTGAAATTGACAAAGGACGTAAGTAGATTTTTCAAAAAACTATAAAATAGATCAATTCTAAATAAGCTGAAAAACTCAGGAAGAGAGAAAACAACGTGAAAACAAACAACTTAATGAAAAAACAGCACTCAATTAACCGCAGAAAACTCACAAAACCAACTGCTCTATTCATCAGCGCACTCTTCGTCATAAGTATACTTTTAGCTGTCTCATCAAGCGCAGTCCAAGCAGCAAATACATCTAGTCAAGTTGCAGTATCAAGCATAACTGCCTCCTCATACGACGCCGCCCACACACCAAACATAGCCATAGACGGAGATGACACAACCTGGAATTTCTGGGGAACAAACGCTATGATTACCAAACTACCACAATGGCTACAACTCGACCTCGGAACACAAACCACCATCAGCCAAATCACCACCCACTTCTACGACGGCGACTCAAGAACATACACATACAACATACAAGCATCAACCGACGGCTCAAACTGGAACACCATAGTATCGTCAAAAACCGGAAGCAGCACAGTCACAGACACATTCAACCCAACAACAGCAAAATACGTCAAAATAACCGTAACCGGCAACACAGCAAACTCAGCAGCCCACATAGTAGAAATAAGAGTCTACCAATCAGCAACACAAACCCAAACACAAACACAAACACAAACTCAAAGTCAGACCCAAACACAAACACAATCGACTTCATCTAGCCAAGTTGAAGTGTCAAGCGTAACCGCATCCTCATACGACGCCGCCCACACACCAAACATAGCCATAGACGGAGATGACACAACCTGGAATTTCTGGGGAACAAACGCTATGATTACCAAACTACCACAATGGCTACAACTCGACCTCGGAACACAAACCACCATCAGCCAAATCACCACCCACTTCTACGACGGCGACTCAAGAACATACACATACAACATACAAGCATCAACCGACGGCTCAAACTGGAACACCATAGTATCATCAAAAACCGGAAGCAGCACAGTCACAGACACATTCAACCCAACAACAGCAAAATACGTCAAAATAACCGTAACCGGCAACACAGCAAACTCAGCAGCCCACATAGTAGAAATAAGAGTCTACCAATCAGCAACACAAACCCAAACACAAAACCCAACACCTACACCCACGCCAGCACCAACAAACAACGCCCAAACACAAACAGGTACATCGTCTCCTAATTTGATGCCACTTAGCGTGTTCTATCCAGACATGAAAGGCGCCGCTTCATCCTACGCTTCACTTGACTACAACACATTACATAACGGAAATCCAAGCATCAAAGTAGGACCAGACTATGTTAGGGGATCAAGAGAAGTAGACGGAGCATGGATAAACGTACGACCAGGAGACCACATTGTGTTTTCAGCATGGGTAAAGACTACTTCTTACGCAAGTAGCGATCTTTGCGCTGGAGCACGAATTGGAATGGACTTCTACATCCAAAGCTCACAAGGTTACGGAATAGCTACCATTGACGCAGTTGGCCATCAAGCAGGACACCCCAATGATGTCGAGAACATGGCTGGCGTAGCCCGTCTTCCGTGGGGTAACGGTTGGACATTACTGACATGGGATGTTTACGTTCCAACAACATACTACACATATGTCACGAACGGTGCAGCAGGCAATTACGGTGTTCACTCGATCAATCCAGTGCAGATTAGTTCAATGGTTCCATGGTTTGATGCTCGCAGTCTAACCGACAACGCATACGCATGGCTATCAGACACAACATTCTACGTTAACCCTTAACGTAGAATTGTTTCTACCCTTTTTTATTTTTAATACGATTTAAAAAGAAAAAAATATTTACCTTTATAACAACTCACATTGATTTTAAGTTAAAAGTAGCTCAACATCTTTTGCAATACATTGAAAAAAGTGCTTGCTTGAGTTTGGTCGATATTTTCGGAACACGGTAGAATAATAGATTAAAAGAAATCTTACAATCATTAGGTAATAAAAGCAGATGGGTTAATTGCGTAAGCGAAAAAAAAATAATTCGGACTATTCCATCTTTGTCTTGGCTTCTGCATTGCGTTTTTTCAATAGTTTTTCAATTATCTTTAAAGGTATTTCTAATAGTCTGGATATTATGCCCAAACTAGAAAACATTGTTCTAAGGTTGTCAACATCTGATTGGTTAATTGCACCAACTAATGGAACAGAAATCAGATAAACAACCAGAAAAAGGATGAAACCTACAACTAATAAGACCAAATAGGCAGCGGATACAAAAGAAAGGAACACATAAACGGTTCCTGTGGCAAGAGCAGACGCAAGAAGGACTTTTGCTGAAGCACCAAAGTCGGCTTTGGCACCATAGCGCTTCCATATATGATATAATCCAATGAATGTACTTGGCAGAGCTGCGACTTGAAGACCGACTATCATCCCAATTATTCCTATGGAAGGAACCAAGAGAAAAGCCGTAGGAATACCAAGGACCAGAGAAAGCACGGACATTTTCATTAACAATCTCGTTTCGCCTGTCGCCGATAAGAGACCACTTAGACTACGCAATCCGATAAGCGAGAACAAATAAAATACGGCCATTAAAGCGAGAAAAGGTGGGGCGGAAGGATATTTTGTTCCATAAAGTGTTCCAATGAGGGGTGTCGCGAGCACTACCATAGCCATAGTAGCAGGAACCAATAAAAGAACGGTGTACTTGACGGATGAGGCAAATACAGTTTTGAGAAGACTAATCTCCTTTAGCGGATCCAACTTGGAAAATGCAGGAAACAAAACCGTACTAATGGGAGTTGTTATAAAAGTCAAAAGAACTAAAAAATTACCAGCAATTTTGTAATTTCCTATCATCACTTCGTTAACGTATGTAGCCATAAGGAAAGAGAAAACTGGACCGCCTAAATTGCCTACGATGCCACCTATTCCTAAAGGAAGCCCATAGTTAAGTAGTGACTTTAGCGTTTGAATTACTTCAGACTTGTTTACTTTATAGACAGGAAGTTTTTTGAATATAAAGAAATAGAGGAAAATCAATGCAATAACTGCTTGAAGCACTGAAGCTACCGTATAACCAATTACGGCACCCATGGCGCCATACCCAAAATATACAAGAGAAGGCCCCAATACACTTTGCACCACTGCATAGATAACAACTAGGTAGCTGTTGAGCTTCATTTTCTCAAAACCTGTAAACACACTTGCAACGCCCAGTGTTATTGCGCCTGAAAGAACTGTGACTGAAGCAAGAGTCATCAAGAGAGCAGATGCAGGTTTTTGATAGAGTGATGCGAAGAAACTAGCTAAAAGAAGGGATATAACTGTCAAAAATAAGCCAATTACGATAAGAAACAGTAAACCAGCAATTATTACTTTCCGCTGTTCTACCCCCTCATTTGTTACTCTGTATTTGGCAATGTGCCTTATCAAAGCGGAACTGACACCCCAATCCAGGAATAAACTTAATGTTGCCATGGGGATCAAGGCAACGACATACAATCCATAGTCTCCTGGAAGAATGAATATTCCAAGTACAATCGCTCCTACCGCCTGAATTACCGTAGAAATCGATGTGCCAAAGAACAATTGTAAGCTATTAAAAGCTGAAGTCTTACCCATTTCTGTTGCTTTATCCATTGTTATCCCTCATAGCCTACAAATCAAACTGGCGTCGTGTATTTTTGTCGCGGCGTATCTGATTTCACAGTCCCGAATAGAAACAATTCCGATAAAAACATTATCCCATTTCTTTTTCTCTTCCAGATACGAATCAAGAAATCGAAAACGAGTCTATGCGCCCGGAAGAAATTATAAAAATGACATTAACAGAAACCCAAAATAATTAACACTTTCAAGATGCTGATCCTTGAATACCTAAGATTCTGGCTATTTCTTAGCTATCCAAAGAGACGTATCCGGTTGGCAAAGATATTTGTACATGAAAAATACTGGATTAAAAATCATCGTTCTGCTAACGTGATAGTTAATTCGTACGAAAAACTCAAAGTTTTCCCTCTTAAAAATTGATTCTATCTTTTTATGGTCAATGTGATGTTTATCGGAAGCCCAATAATCAGACAGACTATAGTCAAGATGATTTATGGAAGGAATTCTCTTAATCGTGGAGTATGAAGTGCTAAGTAACCAATTGGACTTAAGATAAATATTACTTATAAAACGATCTGCATCGGTAGGTTTCTCGCAGTAAAATGAGGATTCATGATCTAAATACATTATACCTCCTTTTCTTAGAAAGGTGGAAAGCTTTTGGATCACTTCCTCATAATTGGGTAAATGATGCAGCACTGAATAACAAGTAATTAAGTCAAATTCATCTTTGGCGAAACTCACATGTTCTATTGGGGAGTTAATAACTCTTAATTTTTTTTCCTTTAAATATTTCCGGTATTTTTTTTTCAAAAGACTACACATTTCAGGGGAAATATCTAACGCAGTTACTTGATAACCCATGTGAAGAAGTTTGCCAGTTAAATTTCCAGTTCCAGCCCCGAAATCAAGAGCCTTTTTTTGATTGCCCGTCACAAGTTTGTCTATCTTCTTTAATGTTGAGTCTATTCGTTTCTGCTCATCTTTACTATATATTTCGCTATGAATCAACTCGTAGTACTTTGCTTCAACTTGATGAACTTCTAAGTTTGCTTTATGTACTTTAGCTTGAAAATCTTCAACCATAACAAGTTCCTTGTAACGCTATATTTTTGATGTCAAGTTACTATTTAATGCAAATATTAAATCTTTAATAACGCGATAAAAATTTAAACTTTATTTCGAGTTTTTGAAAATATTGATAGAAAGCAAACATACTAGACAAATCCAAAGATAGCTAAAATGTTTGACCGTTCAAATCAATTAATGCGAGTTAGTTTCAAAGCTTAGTATATACCATGTTTGAAACTAAACCATAGTTTTACAAAAAATAGTTGACGAAGTCTTCTTCATTTGATTTCAATGATTCAAAGGTTCAAAGTGGGGAATGATAGGGGCTTCATGAAAATTCAAGTTATACCGTATGAACTTGTGGACCAATAGTTGAATGGGGTGTGGACATAGTATAATTTGTTCGTTTTTTTATTCCAATAATTACATCATTGATTTTCTCTACTGCAAACGTGCGTATATTTTTAGGTTTCAACTCAACGATAGGGCACTTCAAAGCTTCTGCCCCAAATCCTTCTTTAAAAGCTTTTACACCTTTGAGGCTGGCGCTTGGATTGAAGTCAAACCAAAAGTAGCCTTTTTCGCAAGCGTTCTTGATGGCTTCGAACAATAGAAGATGTCTTGGTTTAATATTGAAGTAGGTGTCTAATGATGCACCATGCCAAGAAACAAAATGCCTTTTTGAATGAAAACAAAGTTCTCCCGAAACAACTTTACCTTGATAAATAGCTAACCAGAGTTCAACATTAGGTGAATTCCGTTTGAAGATATCGTGAAAGAGCGACCAGGAATACTTTTCGCCCAGCAATCGGTTTCCCCATCTATTTACAGTGATTTCGTAAACCTGATAATAGTCTAACCAATCCTGAATTGAGGAGGCGATTCTTACTGAAACGCCATTTTCAATTGCCTTTTTCACACCACGCTTATGATCCCTAGACATGTTTGATGAAATTACATCAAACCCTTTTTTCAAATAAATTGCGTGTGTTTCACCTTCATCACTGATGCCAAAACCAGCATTTAAGGCAACATTATCATAAGGATTAATTCTCAAAAATAAATTATTAAATTTCTTTCTTATCAAATTTAATAATAATAATCCATGATTGTTATCAAGTTCATCTGACGATATCCAACCACCATAAGTACATTCAGGCGATGAAATATAACATCGTCTTGCACCCATTAAAATAGGAATTATGCCTTCTTTCGTTATGCACGAAAATGGTAGCAAAGCTTTTTTGCCATCTGAGAAGTTGACAAGAAAAGGGGTTAAGGACATTTTTCTTTTAGTGTAAACACTCCATATTTCAGCCCATTCTTTCGAATGAAAATAAGTAGAGTGTTCACAATTTCGCCAAATTACGTCCCATTCTGAAGGTGAAGCTTGACCAACACTAGATATTGAAACGTTAGTTTTCTTTGAAGAGATCAATTCTTTGTCTTGGTAGGAGGTAACTTCGTCCATCAGTCTCTATCATCCGTTGGTATATGCGATTTAATCTAAGTATTAATAATTACGTCCCTTATCGGAATGGTAATACTTTGCAACAATCAATTTCTTCAACAAGTTTGGCTCAAATAATATATCCAATGGTCAACAGTATCATTTGTATTCCTGACCTCTTTTCCGTTTACCAAACTAAACATTTTAGTGTTAGAAAAGCCTAATTCGCTCAGCTGTTTGAGCTGCTCTTTAGGTGTTACATAATAAGTTTTCAACCTAAACTTCATAGCACCATCGTTAACCATCGTATGCTGAACAAATTTTGATGAATTTCTGACGACTTTCCAAGCTTCTCTTTCGTTAAGAAGTCTCATCTGTAATAATTGAAAAACTCTAAATGCGAGCACCGAAGGGTTTTTCGAAAGCTTAATTGAGCACTTTTCCAGTTGGAAATTCAAATTATGTGTTGAAAAACAAACGAAACCACCTGGCTTTAGGATCCGATGCATTTCTCGTAGAGTTCTTATTCTCTCATCATGGTTTACATAATCGATGCCATTAAAACTAAATAAAATAAAATCGAATGAACTATTTTTAAAAAGTTTCATTGTTCTTGCATCGGCTGTAAGAAAAGAAATTTTCTTGGGGCAACCATGAAATTTTCTTTTACAAGCGTTTACCATTTGACTGGAGTAATCTATTCCAATGTATTCTTTAGCTAAATATGCAAAGTGCGTGGTAGTACGACCTGCTCCAACACCAATATCGAGCATGCGCATCTGGGGTAGTTTGTTTCTTAATTCTTTCAACACCGTTTCTTCGGGTTTTTGAAGGTCGCTCTGAGAAAGGTAATACTTTATAACATCCTCTGATTCATAGACTACTCTATTGTTGTCGGCGGTTATGATTTTCTGAGTAACAATTTGTTGGACAACTTCTTTGCCACTTTTTACAAGGTTTAGAAGTTGCAATTGCATACCTACTCGAATTACGAATTGTAATGTAATATTCTTAAACTTTTTGAACATTCATTCAAAATTGTGCTTAAGCCGATCCGTGTAAGGAAGGATGTGTAATCAAATCAGTCAATAGGTTCAAAAAATAGCGTCAAACCAAGGATCGGTAAGCCAGACTAAAAAAAATAGGTATTGGTTAACCGCTATAAATACTAAAACTCTTATTTCACTCTCTAAAGACAGAGAAAGGTTATTTGGAAACAGCCAAATAATAATAGAACAATGTTGAGAATAAGCCAAAAATCAAAAAGGTTATTTCTAGAGTATAATATAGAACTCTTAATGCTAATTTTAAGACGTAATGACTCGAGTAATTTTCAAGTAAAACGCGTCTATGAATCCAATGATTTTGTAGATGACTATATGCCTCAAATCGAACTGCAGATCCCTGAAAAATCAATACTTGAAGAACTGAGGAGTCTACTGCCTTCTTGGAAAATGCTTGATATTGGGGTGGGAACTGGGCGAACAACCAAGCATTTCGCAGGTTTGGTCAAAGAATATGTAGGTGTTGATTATTCAAACGCTTTTATTAAGGCTTGTCGGGAAAAATTCCCAAAACATAGACTTGAGTGGGCGGATGCTAGAAATCTGAGCCTTTTTAACGATGCTTCTTTTGACTTCGTCTTGTTTAGCTTTAATGGGATAGACGCTGTAGAACATCAAGATCGCTTGGCTATTCTGTGTGAGATTCGAAGGGTACTTAGAAAGGGCGGTTATTTTTGCTTTTCAACACTTAATCTAAATTCTTGGCAACTAAAGCCGCCCTTTAGATTTTCAAAAAACCCAGCAACATTGTATCGGAGCACATACAATTTCTTATTAAACCACAAAGCATGGTCAAATATTAAACAAACTGGAAGAAAAAAACAACACATGATGGTCTATTTTAGATACAAAGATTTTCTTGTCAGAGATTACTTTAGCACACCTAGCGAGCAACTAAAACAGTTACAAGATGCCGGCTTCTCAGATATCAAAGCATATGATTTGAATAGCGGCAAAGTAGTGAGTGATCCAACAAATATGTTGGACTATTACGTCTATTTTCTTGCTAAAGCCAAGTAAACCATTTCGAAATAATCCCGAGATTGATACAAGGACAAGATAATAGTTCAATATGCAATGTAAGACATAATGAGCCTTCTAACGTGCTACATCGGCTTTATTTTATTCCTGACCTTCATATAATTGCCAATTTGAGAGTTCACAAGCTTATTGTGGCATTTAACGAAGGAATATATCATTTCTGGTTTGCAGCCTCGTTTGTACTTCGCTTTTTCTGAGCCCCACCGGAAATAAATTTTTCTTATGCCCTCTTTGATCGCCCAATTGATTGGGGCGTAGTAAACTAGATTAAAATAAGTAAAATCAGTTTTAGATCGAAGTTCATAGTTGAATCCGCCTATAAAGGCATCAAGGGATTCCCCCTGGCGAATAAACAACGAAAAACCTACGACAACACCATTCTTCTTTGCAACAAAAACAACTGTGTTAGCTTTCGCATAATCGCTTAAGCATTCAAAGAAAAACGGTTCAAGTCTCTGCGCCCACTTGTTATATTTCAAAGAAAGATTTAGTGACAAATCAGATAGAATCTTTGAGAGGTCTTTGAAATCAGTTATCGCTTCTATGGTAGTTCCGTTTTCTAGGCAATTTTTGACTTCTCGCCTAACTTCATGTCTTACAGTGGTTCTCAGACTTTTCAGATAATCCTCGAAGGTTGGCCAACAAACATCAATGTAAAGAGTAGATTGCCAAAAGAACTTATAATAGCCCAGACGTTCAAGATGCGTTATCAAATTTTTATCAAACTCTGAGACAAACAAGAAAGAGCTGAACAACATTTTTTCCTTTTTACAAACTGCATCAATTTCTTCAGATAGTTTGGTTATAAGTGATCCTTCATTATGATTCTTATCAAGAAAGATTTTGGTGCGAAAACACCAGGGCGAGTAACAAAGTAAAACATGATCTTGACGAATATGCAGTCGGTTACACACGCTCAAGACCCTTTTCATATGTGGAACAACATTTGGGCCATACTGGAAATACTGATCAGCAACATCTCGAAAACAAGGTGTAAATGCAACCAATTTGCCTTTATCATACGCCGTCACATAAAAAGGATCTAAGGTAATAGGTGGTTTGGAAATTTCAAGTGTTTTGAGCCAACCATAAGTAAAAAAACCATCGTCAACTAGTGCATCAATTGATTCTTGACCTATCTCGTCAACAGTCTTGAAAACTCTTGTCTTTATTGATAAGTCAGTCCACCTCAATTAATTTTACAACAAACGCCATTTTAAAACTATTAGAAAGATAAGTTTTACTTAGTTCTTTTTCTTTGAAGGAATTTGGTAAAACTTGAAAAGCATAAACTACGAACAAGTATTCGAATAAAAAAGCAAATAGTCAAAAGACCAATTTGAAGTGCTCACTGTTCTTGCTTTCGAAAAAAAAACGCTGCAAAATATATTCATCACTCAATATTTTTCCTGAGGATTTGAAAGAGATCTCAATTGTTAAAAAATAGTTTCCTTTAAACTTGTAATGTAAATACAAAATGAATACGAACCATACGGGAATTATAGCCTTAGCTAAAGTCGCAATCAGATAGAAAGATGAGAAATAGAACTAAAGTGGTTTAGTTCTAAAAGGTTTCTGCGAAATGTTTTATCTCGAGTGTTTTAATTGCAAAATTTGTTAAATTGCATTGGAATATACTAATTCAAATATTGGTCAATTCCTTTGAAGACTTTTGTGTCATAAAACCGGGAAGCTATTTTTGCTCTCTTTTGAAATAATCGGGAAGAAAACGTGATTTTAATTTACAATAGAGGCTGTTTGTGAGCAGAGCATTCATAGAAGGCTGAAGGAATGCGTTATGACATTTAATAAATGAATATGTTTGTTCAGGTTTGCAACCGCGATCTAACCTTACTTTTTTGTTAAGATATCTAAAATAGATTTTCTTTATTTTCTCATTGATAGCTAATTGAATGGGGCTGTAATAGACGAGATTGAAATATGTGAAGAATGTATTTGTCTGAGCCGCGTAATCAGAGCCATACATGTAAACGTCAAGTACTTCTTTGTGTTGCAGCGAAAGCAAAAATCCTATTGCTTCATTGTTCTTTCTAGCTACAAACAATCTTATTTTATCCTTAGCATATTTCTCCAGGGTTAAGAAAAAAGATGCTGGCAGTTTATTATTGCTTGAAGGATCGTATTTCGAAGTAACAGTTGCCGCGAGATCTGAAAGTTTTTCTGCAATATTTTCAGTTATTGGTTCTTCTTTAATGGTGACCCCATTGTCTGAGCATTTTTTGATCTCACGTCTGATTTTTTTTCTCATTCCAGGTTTCAGGCTGTCTAAATAATCATCGAAATTAGACCAGTTGACATCAAGATAAAAAGTTTCAATATTAGGAAATTTCGTGTAATTTAGACTCTCAAGATTTTTCATTAAAAGTTCGTCGAATTCAGAAACAAAAAGAAATGAGCTAAACAGAATTCTCTTTTCCTTGCAAATTGTATCGATTTTTTTGGAAAGCAAATTCAGAACCGTTTGGTCTTTATGGTTGTTGTCAAATAAAATTTTAGTACGGCAACAGGCTGGTGAATAACACAATAATACGTTGCTTTTGTATAATCCAACCCTTTGACAAACTTTTAGGAGTCCACGAAGGTAAGGCAGTATATTTGGTCCCCAACTGAAGAAGTCGTTAATCTTGTCTATGAAGCAAGGTGCAATCGCTATTGTTGACCCTTCATAACTTGCTGTTAAGTAAAGGGGTTCAGGAAGCATCCTAAAGGATTCTAAAGTCTTAAACCATCCATACGTAAAGAAACTATCGTTTGAAATCTGATCAATCGACTCTCTGATGCAATCTACAGTTTGAAAAACTCTGACCTCTTCTTGACGAACCATTAAGAATCGACCATTTACGGTTGTTTAGTACCGTTTCTTTATAAGTTCATTGGAGCATGCTAACTTGATTTAACGTCTCAAAGTTGTTCTGATGTAATCTTGGCTGTATTGTAAATAGGAAACTAAGAAATCTGAATTCAGCCAGTTCTTTGCAAAAAATTGAGAGTGAATAAAAGGAAATGCAAGCGCACGTGCAAACGATTTTGTTCCAAAACTTTTGTACGCCTGCAACGGATTTGATATCCATGAGCTAACCACGACAGCGACTCCCAAAAGTCCGACCATCTTATAGAATTCAAGCCGAGAGTGTACATCGCCTTTGAAATTCTTGCTGTAATCCGAGACAAAACGCTCGGCAACTCCTTCACCTGAGGTTAAATTTTTGTTATCGTACATCAGTTTAAGTATGTGATACGCATATCCGACGTCAAACGCTGGATCGCCTATTTGGGCACTTTCCCAGTCTATTACTTTCAAGACATTATCTTTAGTAAGTAAACTATGACCAGGGTGATATTCGCCGTGTATTAAGCAATATTGAGGACAACTATTATTGGAAACAGTTGATTCTAGCCAGCTTATTGCATAATTGAAGTCTTTTTTTAGAACTCGATAATGTCTAGTTTCATTTAGATATTGCTTCAGACAAAATTGCCGTTCTCTGGCAAATGAACCGCTATTAATAGGAAAACTGAGAGACTTAATCTCTAACTCCTTTACTTCTAAATTATGGAGATTTGCGAGCGTTAAAGCAAAACGATCCATCGGGAAAACGCTTTGTTTGATTATCTTTTCCTTTTGCGTTATTAAGAACGGATATCCAAAAAAAGATGGATCATATTCACTAAGATAGGCATGTGGTACAGGAAAATTTGCCCTCTCAAGACTTCTCAGAACTTCAAATTCTCTTACATACGGTCGAATATCTTCGTCAGCATGATGAATCTTAGACCATAAACCAACCTTTTCAGAATAAGCTTTCATGACAAGATCAAAACGTTGCTCAAATCCTTTCTGGAAAAATGTGAGCAAGAAAGAACAAGTGTTATTCGTCATGCCTCCTGAAAGAGGCTTTATGTTAGAAACTTTAACGTTGGTAGCATCTTTAGGGACTATGCTATAATCCTCATTGTACGATTTTACCCGCAAATAGTCTTCGAGTTTTTTTGAGTCCAACAATTTTCTCAGAAATCCATAAATTTTTGGAAATTTCGGTCGTTTGTTCAGAGTTTTAGAAATAGGATTGCGCTATTTCTTCGTTATCATAGTATTAAGCAGCTAATTTGGTTAGAATATTTTTTTTAATCGAAAAATAAAATGCTATGAGCGAGTGCTTTGAGTTTTTTCTAGAAGGTTCATGTAAGAGCTTGTCATGCGTTTTATGCTAAACATTTCTTCTGCTCGCTTTCGGGCATTTTGGCCCATTTGAGCGGCAAGGCTTTGATCGAGTAACAGTGTTCGAACGTGAGATGTAAGTTTATCAATATTTCCCCATGGGGCAAGTAGACCAGTTTTACTATGAACTATTGCTTCACTATTTGCTCCTATATCATAGGCAACTACTGGTTTTGCGTGACCCATAGCTTGTATAACTGAGTAACTCATCGGCTCAGGCCACAAAGACGGCAAAACAAGCAAATAACTAGACCTAAACATAGCCTCCAGGTCTTGCTTGTCCCGAATGTATCCCTGAGTCTCAAAAGTGTCACCTAGTAATTCGCTTTGGCCAACCCACAGAAAACGAACATCCGGGAACTCTGGCTTAAGGTTTTTTGAAAGTTGAATAAAATGGTAGACTCCTTTTTGTTTGTTGATCTGGTTAGAGAGAAACAGCACTATTTTTTGTTTATTGCTGGGGATTGCAGGCTCGATGCTGTTAAAATCAGTCCCATTATAAATCACGTGGACATTCGCAGTATCGTAGTTAAATCTCGTCATCATCGTCTTCAGAAATAGACTATCACTAACTATGGCAGAAGCTCGATGTAGTTTCGATTTAAGATTTTGAACTTTCATCATTGAAAGTTGAGTAAAAGGTAAGCACGCAATAGAAGGTATAGCAGAACGCATTTCTCCAACAGTTTTTGCTCGCTTTGCCAAACAAAGACCACAACTCTTGCTTGGACCATCACAAGGAGATTCATCAATCTCATTAAAAAGACAGCTGATTGGACAAATAGGCCAAAGAATCTGAGCCTGAACAATCGAAGGTATTCCTGAGAGTACACTAGCCCAGAAAGCGGATATATCATAATCATACCAGGTCATTACGATGTCTGGTCGGATTTTCTCCATTTGACGCTTGTACAAACTTACAGCTTTTTGATTCATAACTGACTGCGAAGTGAAGGGATTTATAGGACTCCACTTCCGCGGTCGGTTTCGCGGAACAAAACATTTGGATACTTGAATACCCTGGGTTGTGAAAATATTTTCTAATAATCGAGCGATGCTCGGCTCTCCGCCAGGCCAGGAAGGCTGCAGTACTACACCTGTGAAGAGAACTTTCATTATTTGCGCCATTTCCCATAAAATAAGTTATGCTTAGTTATTTTTATCTTCTATCAGTATCGTTCTAAACAAGTTCTAAAACTTGCACTAAGGATTCATCATCAAATACTAAGATCAGTTTATATTCATTCTTTAATTGGGCATTAAAAATAATGCCTAGCTTGTGTGAGCTCCTGCCTTTAAAGCCTTAATTACAGTCTGAAGTTCAAGCTCCGTCATAAATGGAAACATTGGAAGTGAAAGAATCTTTGAATACAATTCTTCAGCTTGCGGAAAATCTCCTTTTCTGTATTTTGTAGTCTTTTTGTAGTAAGAAAACATGTGTAGAGGAGGATAGTGAACTCCTGTTGTTATTCCTTCTTTTTTTAGAAAATCATAGAGCGTGTCTCTTTTCAAAGGGTACGGTTTTTCCACTTTGACTTCTAGTAAATGGAAAACCCCTTGTCGATAGTTGTCAGACTCTGGATCATGGAGCATTTCGATGCCATCGATTTTTTCTAATTCTTCTTTATACCTTTTTGCTACTTCCCGTCTAGATTCAATGATAAGGTCAAGTTTTTCCATCTGCTTAAGTCCAATTACGGCGGCAATTTCGCTCATCCTAAAATTGAAGCCTAAATCAGTAACGTCGTAACGCCAGTGAGCGAACTTTTCCTTTGGAGTCTTACTTTGACCGTGATTTCGTATTAAGAGAGCTCTATTTTTTATTTTCTCACTACTTGTAACCAGCATCCCTCCTTCCCCAGTTGTTATATTTTTTGTTGCGTAAAAACTATAACAACCCGCATCTCCAAAACTGCCAACTTTCTTGTCTTCAAATTTTGCACCGACCGACTGAGCGCAATCTTCCACCATTTTTATGCTATGTTTCTTGACCAAGGGAATAAGCTGTTTCATGTTACATGAAAAACCATATAGGTGAACGGGTATTACACATTTGATTTTGTTATTTTCTTCGAGTTGAGTTGCTAACTTTGAGGCGTCAAGTTCGCCGTCTTCCAATACGTCGCAGAACAAAACTTCGGCGCCTAACCATCTAACAACATTTGCGGTTGCGACGAAAGTATTTACTGGAACTACTACAGAGTCGCCTTTCTTTATTCCTAAGCCATCCAAAGCCAGGTACAAGGCGGAAGTACAAGAATCAGTGGCTACCCCATATTTACATGATATATAATTTGCTAAGACTTCTTCGAACCTTATCGTTTTTGGACCCATGGTCAGCCATCCAGATTCAAGAACTTCTCGAATCGAATCTAGTACCTCAGCGCCTATGGTATTTTGAGGCTTGTATAAAGGAATTTGAGCTAACAATTTTCAAGGCTCCGATGTCACTTGTTTGAGATTACACTTGCCACATATATTTATAAATTTTAATATGCAAGCTAAACTGCTCTAATTTTATGGTAGCCTTTTAGAAGCTGGCAATTATACTAAAGGTTTGTAAAATGATTATTTTTTTGGGTTTCTGATCTGTTTATAGTTTAGGTTATATTGGCTTTTTAAAAAGATGTCAAACAAGTCTATGTTTCGTCAAATAGCTTTTTTTAACGTCTAACGGTCGCGGATTTGCTTTTGCTCATTTCCTTCAACCCCATTTTTTCCTGTTTTATTAATGCTAAGTTATTGGCTTAGTACTTTCTCTGGTTTGTTTCTTGTAGAATAATATTGATGCTGCCGACAAGATAAGTACGATTGTAAAAAGACTGATTGACGGAAACTCTGAAACGGTAGGTGTTGGCGAAGGTGAAGGAGTCGGTGTAGAAGAAGGAAGAGGATCGGGAGTGGCAACTGAGGTAGGAACAGGAGTAGATGTTGCGCCTGAATTACCAGCAGGTGTTGGAGTTGGAGTAGGAGTTGGAGTCGTTGTTGGAGTTGGAGTAGGAGTTGGAGTCGTTGTTGGAGTTGGAGTAGGAGTTGGAGTCGTTGTTGGAGTTGGAGTCGTTGTTGGAGTTGGAGTCGTTGTTGGAGTTGGAGTCGTTGTTGGAGTTGGAGTCGTTGTTGGAGTTGATTGTTGGAGTTGGAGTCGTTGTTGGAGTTGGAGTCGTTGTTGGAGTTGGAGTCGTTGTTGGAGTTGGAGAAGGAGTTGCTCCGAAGGCGTAAAGCTTGCCATCAACTGAACCTATATAGACAACGCCTCCCGCAACTGCAGGAGAAGAAGTCACCCAATTAGCAGTCGTGTAACTCCAAACCAAAGAACCTGTTGTAGCGTTCAAAGCATAAACTTTCCCATCCAGTGAACCTGTGAAAACCACGCCACCAGCGACAGCAGGAGATGAAGTCGCATCATTGTTGGTCGTGTAGCTCCATAATAAAGCGCCTGTTGCAGCACTCAAAGCATAAACCTTATTGTCATATGAACCTACAAAGACCACGCCACCAACAACCGCAGGAGAAGAAGCTACACCGTTACCCGTTGTATAGCTCCACACCATAGCCCCCGTAGCAGCACTCAAAGCATAAACCTTGCCATCACCAGACCCTACAAAAACCACGCCACCAGCGACAGCAGGAGAAGATGCAACCCAATCGCCTGTAGCGAAGCTCCACACCATAGCCCCCGTAGCAGCATTCAAAGCATAAACCTCACCATCAAGTGAACCTACGAAAACCACTCCGTTAACGACAGCAGGAGAAGAAGTTACTTCATCGTCGGTCGTGAAGCTCCATACCAAGGTGCCTGTTGTAGAGTTCAAAGCATAAACTTTGCCATCTTCAGAGCCTACATAAACTACGCCATTTTCAATTGCAGGAGAAGAAGAAACCGCATCGTCGGTTGGAAAGTTCCATAATACAGAGCCCGTTGAAGCATTCAAAGCGAAAACTGCTCCTCTGCCTGAGAGATCAGGACTTACGCGTCCGACATAAATTACACCGTTTGCAACGCCAAGAGAAGGCACTTTATCGCCGATTATGTGGCTCCATATTAAAGCGCCTGTTGCAGCACTCAAAGCATAAACTTTGCCATCATCCGAACCTGCATAGACAACCCCATCAACGACAGCAGGAGAAGATTCCACAGCGTTACCTGTTATGTAACTCCACAAAACATGGTTTGTTGTTGGAGAAGTTGAAGTGGTATTACCTGTATGACCTAAATTATTATGGAACATTGACCATGTGTCGGGGTTTCCGTTTGAGTCACTGCTTTGAGTATCTGCCTTCGCCATTTCTAATGTTCCTATAAACACGGAAATCATCAGGATAGTAAAAATGAATAGTGTAATAATGATGGACAATGTTTTCTTTTTCAAAGTTTGGACCTCCTCTCTTGATAATAATTCAAAGATAACAGTCCAGAAATTAATATTCTTTCTGTGCATATAATTCAATTTTTTATAACTATTGATTTAGTGAGTAGCACAGAGTATTCTTACTAAGACACTAAAAGCTCGAATATTTTGCGAATTTTATCTGCTACCACGCCAACCTTCAAATCAAGTAATTTTGAATCTAGCCTTATAGCTTTAAATTTTTGAATACTAACACTTAAGAAAGCATGATTTTTTTGATTCCGGACAATGTTACACTACCTATCTTTTGAGTTTTGACACTAATCTTTTGTTCAAAGCCATTGGTTTTTCTGGAGCGTAAGTGAGACTGCGTTCTGGAAAATTCTCGCGAAGACCGTTGACATCCGGAGATGTTTTAAGGTTACATGTTTCGCCCTTTATTGCAACGATAGTGAGATGATCACGATGATGAATCCCAGGTTTTCCAAAATTCATGTGTGCTGGGGTAAAGCATTCGTAAACTGAAGAAAAACCTACTTTGCTGAGTAAATTGATCAAGGATGGCCGGGTGAACCAGAAACTAGTCATATTATCTATTGAGTAAAAGAGACGTTTCTCTTTCTCCTCGGCTGTGGCATTTTCAGGGTGTTCCTGGAATATTGTGCCCCAATATTCCTCTTTGTTATATACTATCTTCTCGATTGGCTCTAGAGCTACCCGGACATCAAGTACTAAAAGTCTATTTACCATCTCATAAATAGTTTTGAGAAGATTAATTGCATCAATAGCGGGCAAGTGATAGAAAACGCCACTGCAAATTATTGCATCAAATTTCCCGTAAGACGCAAGCGATATCTTTCTAATATCATCTTGTCGAAACTCTAAGTTTTTCAAGTTTAGAACTTCTTTGCTAAATGTAGCTTTCTTAATATTAGCTTCCCTTGCTTCTACGCCAATTGTGTCTGCCCCTTGCAATGCGAATTCGATAGAAAACATTCCGTCTGAGCAGCCTAAATCGAGAACGCGGGATTCAGAAATTGGCTTCTGAGATAGGTCATTCACAACTTGGACTATTTTCCTAAGTCTTGTCTGAGGTACACCTTGATTTCCTTTAGTCCAGATACCAAAAGGAAGAGGAATATCAAAATTCCATTCACCGTATTTCAGCTTAAGTTCATCCAATTCTTTCTGAATCTGTTCTTTAGTGTACATTTTTTCTGGGCTCTCCTCATTTTATCGATAAGTAATTATTTTAATCTTTCTTCCGTAAGTATATTGGGTTAAACACATAGGCTTTAGTAAACTTTGACAAATATTTGAATCTTTGATACAGAAATTTCCAAATCAGCAGCTTTCATTTTTGCGACAAATGGAAAACGTATTCGGTAAGCCTTTTGAAAATAGATTTTTTGCTTCATCATGCTACGAAGGATTTTAATCCTTTGGAATTCATTATTGTTTGAAAAACTGAAAGGGGTACTAGAAATGAGTGGACAAAATCCAAACTTCTTTCCGAAAAATCCCCTTGTTTCAATAGTAATTCCTTGTTTTAACTACGGGCATTTTCTTTCGGAGAGTATTCAAAGCGCCTTTAATCAAGACTACTCCAATATTGAAGTAATAGTAATTGACGATGGTAGCACAGATAACACAAGTGGTGTCGCTAAGCAATTTTCAAAAGTCAAGTACCTTAAAATAAAGCATCAAGGAAATAAAACACCTGCACACGCTAACAATGTCGGTATTGAAGTAAGTTCTGGAGACTTTCTTATTTTTTTGAGCGCAGATGACAAGATTGACCCTTCATACGTAACTAAATGTCTTGAATTGTTCAATTGCAAAACGTTGGGAAACAAGAATAAAGTTGGCTTCGTCTGGACAGGATACAAGTCTTTTGGCGATAAGAATATAATTAGTCAACCCTGTGTCAAAAAACTTACTAGATGGAATTTTGATCACTGTGGAGGGCAGATAGGTGCGATGTTAGTGCCAAAGTCCGTGTATTTGCAGATCGGTGGCTATGATGAGTCACTACCGCAGTATGAAGATTTGGACTGGGTAATCAGGGCTTGCAAGAAGGGATTCGTCGGCTTCAGTTTAAAAGAGCCTTTGCACAATTATCGTTTCCATGGAATTAGCGTAAACAGCAATTCTCACGAAAAAGAAAACCTTAACGCTCTTTTCCACAAACATCTTTCTTATAGAATTATGAGAGCAACTTATAGAAACCTGAATAAAATTAAGAACTACTTGCTGTATTTTCCAGATTACATGAAAGCACTACGTAGAATGGTTCTGCATGCACTAAATAGTTCACGTTAAGTAAAACCTGTTTTCCCAATCTTTATGCCTATTCTTTGCCTTCGCATTTTTTCGCTATTAACGACCCGGGAGATTAGACCTTTCAATTGAATATTAAATGCTAACGTTTCGAAGACTTGTATACTTTGATTATCCACGAAGTGCCATATTTGTTCGATACTTTTGTCTCATCCAGAGGAATATAAACAGAGTCTAATTCTTTCCAAAACTTAGGTTGTTCCTTTGAGCAAAACATGGATATTATAAATATACCATCATCTTTCAGGAAAGAATCATAGTGTTTTACTATTTGTAAGGGGCTTTCAAAATAATACAAGACCTCGTTGAATATTATGACGTCAAAATTCTCTTCGGATTTATAATCCTGAATTGCAGTTTTAATGAAAACGGAATTTTGAGTCTTTTTTTTCGATGCATGGTCAAGGGCAGTCTGAGAAATATCTAAACCCACATAGCGAGAATATGAATGGGAACGCATCCGATCAAAAAGGATGCCTTCTCCACAACCGACATCAAGCACTGCTCCGTTATACTTATAATAATTAATATATCCAATAAGGATACTGTAGTGGGCCAGTTCCTTTAGTTGATTTAGATAATCCCATTTCCCACCTTCATAACCCTGCTCCCATTCGTTTTCAGTAAAGTTATCACATTTATGGTGATGATATTTATGACCTATGTATTTAATAATCTCGCGAGTTTTCATAGTTCATTAACCGCCTACAGTATTGCATTTTGAATTGATAATTAATTAGTTTTAGAGGTAATGGGAAAAAACTCGATTAATCATAAAATTGAGATATTCCACTTCCCATTTTTCGTAATTCACGGGATTTCTAGATACGTTCGACTTGTTTTTGACTAAGCAAAATAAGTTTCTTTTGATATTTATCAGTTTCACTCTTAAAATAAAGATTGCTCAACCTTGGAATGAAATAAACAGAACTGGGAATATTTATTCTAATAATTCTAGATCTGAGCGTCCTCTCGTCGATTACTGCATTGCTCCAATAATTCAATCGGTTTCTCCAAACATACTTTAGATTCTTTAGAAGCCAGAAAGCCCCAGAAAGGTTTCCCCGAAACCTCACTATTTTTCTACTAAAAATTGAATCATAAAAAAACTTGTACACAAAAAAAACGAATAGCCCTTTTGTTAAATCGAATAAGTTCCAATAAATATCAAAAATAAGCGACGTACTACCGATAAAGGCATGGCGATATTTAAGAAAATCATTTTTCCCACTAGTCCCGCCTAGAAAATGACGGACTTTGGATCCTGAAACGGTTACAACACGCTTACCAGATAACCAAGTTCGGAAAGAAAGATAATCATCGTCGTAGTAATAGAAATATTTTGGATCAAAGACTCCTATTTGTTTTAGAAATTTACGTTTAGCAATCATAGCTGCGCCCATCGCAGATGATATTTCGAAAACTTTGGGAAAAGTCTCCTTGAAATAATCTTTATTCATTTTAATCCAATAGCCGGGCATCATGTAGTCGCATTTCAGAGTCCCTGCTGTTTGTATAGTTTGACCGTCCATATTGAGAAACAGACTTGATGCCAAACCTATAGTTTCATCTTTCTCAAATGCGTCAACCAAAGTTGCTAACCATTCAGGTTCCACCGAAGTGTCGTTATTAAGAAAAACTATGTAATCACCTTGTGCTTGGTTGAAACCGATATTGTTAGCGGGTCCGAAACCTAAATTCTCGCTATTCGCAATTATTTTAAGAGTCTTGTTATTGTTGAATTCGTTATTGACAAAATCTACACTTTTATCGGTAGAAGCATTGTCAACAAAGATGACCTCAAAATTTGGGTAGTTTGTTTCGAGTACTGTTGAAATACACTCTTTCAAGAAGCGCTTTCCGTTAAAGTTCACGATGATAATAGAAACTAAAGGCTGCTCCGTAGTCATCACCGCCATTTAAGATATTTTTCCTTTTAGATGCGATGCCTTTTACTTCAGCATATACACAGTCCGGCTGTTTGAGAGAGACGGTAGAGCTGAACTTAGGTTTTTTATTGCTTCTTCTATACTATAGAGTTCTTCAGGCAATTATAGTTCAAAAGAAGAAGACTCAGTTCAGGCCACTTCTTCTTCTCTTAAGCCTTATCAATCATCTTTTGATAGATCGGGTTCTTAGTATCCGCCTTCAAACCAGAAAACCAAAGGGTCAAGGTTAACATCCATGCCGTCCTAATCATACACTTAGTCCGCTAATGGTAAATCTTGTCTATAGTAATATGAATGCAAGGACTTCTTTTCTCAAAGATTGCCAAGTGAACCAGTAGCCCCTTCATCGATCGTTGACGACTAATCGACTCAGATTTTCTTTAACAAATTCTTTGAAGCTTTCAACCCAAATAGCATCCAAATCAGTCCCTACTCTTTTAGCGACAAAGGGTAAATTTAAAAATGGAAATGAAAGAAACGCTTTTGACCCACGAATTTCATAGGCCCTTATGGGATTCGATAAGACCGCATTGTGAGTAATGGCCAGGCGCAGATATGCAAGCAGTTGGTAGAATAGAAGTCTATCAGCAATATCTCCACTTTGATTCCTCAAGTATTCTTGAACAAAGCGATCAGCAGTTTTTTTACCTAAGTCTACTCGCTCACGAGCGTAAGCCGATCCTACATCATACGCTGGATCCCCTATTGTAGCATCTTCCCAATCCGTCACAACCATTCCAGAACCTCGAGTAAAGAATGTGTTAAAGCCGGCACGATAATCTCCATGGAGGAGACAATATTTTGGGCAAGGAGAGTTAGATATATTTGACTCAAGCCAATGAAGGGCTAAATTAAAATCTTCCAACAGTTCTTTGTTTTTACGAATAGGGTAAAGATCTAGATAATTCTTGATATAAAGAAGACACTGCCTAGCAAATGCATACTTATCTTCGGGGGGTTTGAGGGCTTTAATGCCCAACGTGCTCACATCCAGACTATGAAGGAGAACGAGATTTTTAGCAAAATAATCCATATCGATAGAAACATTTTGACTCAGTTCTTCTTTTAACGTTATTATGAATGGATAACCAAGAACAGCTAAATCATCCTCACAAAGGTATGTTTTGGGAACAGGAAAATTAACACGTTCAAGACTTCTCAATACTTGAAATTCCTTTACACATCTATCGAGATTCTCGCGATTAGAGGATGCTCTTAAAACTGGATCTAAAGACTTGCCATAGCCTTTCAAAATAAGATTAATCTGCCGCTCACGACTCAAATCGCGATAAGTAAAAACAAATGAATAAACGTCATTACCAATACTGCGAGAGCTTAATCTCCGAACATCTGAGACACTAACGAAATTGATTCCGTCCGGAAAAAAATCCGATTTGCCATTTAACAATATTGAAGAAAAATATTTTGCAAGCGCTTCAGAAATGAACAGTTCTCTTTGCCGGCTTCTTCCCTTCAAAGTTAAGTTTAAGGGGCAATAATGGCTCATGTTTTCACCTAATTCAAGTTTAGCTGTATCAGTTCTTCTGCTAAGAGGAAAGTAAGAGACTTCGTCTTTTGCTGGTTCCCTTTACCACCAAGAAAATAAAACATAATCGGTTTTGTAATTTTCGATTACAGGCATTGAGAAAAATGATTGCTTTTTGGTAGATTAATCTAAGGTTTAACCGATTCTTCGAGATAATTTTCAAAATATCTTAGCCAAAGGAGATCGCCTTCATAGGACAATTGTCGAGCAACCGCAGGCCATCGAATAAATGGAAATCCGAGCAGAATGAAGAGACCACCGAGGTTCGGAAATGTAGGTAAAACTTTGCGCTGGTGATATTTGTAGGCATAAACGGGATTTGATAAGCCCGAACTGTAGTAAATGGATGTTCCTAAGAGCCCCACCATTTTGTAATATTCAAGTCGGGGGCTAATATCTCCTTCGAAGTTCTTTTTATATTCTGAAACGAATCTCTCGGCTATTCTCTGAGCCGAATTCGGATTTGTAGGGTTGCTGAAAAATTTAACGAAGTGATACGCATAACCAACATCGTATGCTGGATCGCCTATTTCGATGGAATCCCAGTCCAAAACTATCATCTTTGAAGCATTGGTTACACAAACGTTACCTGGGTGGTAATCCCCGTGGGCGAGACAATATTGGGGGCAAGAATTGTTCGGCACATTTGTGGTAAGCCATCGAATTGCAAGATCAAAATCTTTTTTCAGTTTTTTGCTATGCTTGGTTTCAAGATTTAAATAGTGCTTGAAATGAAGTGGCCAACGTCTGGCGAAGGCGTATTTATCCTCAGGGGTTCTGAGAGCTGCTATGCCTAGCTTGGCCACTTTGAGATTATGGATATGCGCGAGTGTTGTGGCAAACGAATCCACTATCTCATCGATGCTCTTTTGAGTCACTTCTTCTTTCTGCATTATTATGAAAGGGTGACCAAGAAAACGAGAATCGTTCTCACAAAGGTATACTTCTGGGACAGGAAAATCAATTCTGTTCAGACTTTTTAGAGCCTGAAATTCTCTTTCACATTTCCTAAGGTCTTCATCATGAACATATGCTTTTAGCACAGGATCGAGGTTCACGAGATAAGTCTTCAAGACAAGATTACGCTGTTGCGGAGTGCTTCCGTCCATGTAAGTAAGAGATATGGAGAATACATCACTCCAAAACCCACCTCCTATCTTTAGGACATTGGAAACCCGAATTGAATGCGCAGCCTTAGGTATCAATTTTGAAATACCGATGCGCGAAGTGTCACGAAGATAGACCTCAAGTCTTGATCTGAGCGCAATTCCTGGACGCACGTCCGCGTTGTAACGAAGTGTGTTTACAATTGTTTTTTCCAGCAACAAGGAAATCACGCCAAAAATGAAGGATAACCGAATGGACCGCTAAATAAGCTGAAATTGGATTGAAAGATTTCTGACCCATAATGATTAAGTGAACTCAGAACTGAGCGTTGCCTTATTCGGCGAATCTTTATCAAAAAATCGGATAAAGTGATTATAAATAAAACGCGGCTTGTATCCAAACCCCTCTGCCCAGTTAATACTCAATTTATAACATTTCTCAACATCTATTGATGACGGAAACAGAGTTTTATGAGCTGGTTTAAGTTCAGGTGTCACTTTCAAAAGATGAAATTTTTGAAGAGTTGCCAGATGTCTTAAGAGTAAATCGAATCGATGATATTTAGATTTTATATCTTCAGGACTTCTTGCAGAAGGCTGAGCTAGATTTGCAGGATTAAGTTTGAAGTTGTTATATTTATGGTAATAAATTAAGTCCCAATCGAGTTGATTGACCATAGTGCTAGGATGAATTGTAAAAACAGAAACATCGCGTTTCAGCGTAACTCGTTGAAGATAATAGTGCTCTCGGATTCCCCCTTGCCAGTTTGCCGTTAGCATTGTGAAGGGATAAAACGTGATTCCGTGAAAGCTGACAGGATCAATGGAGATATTTGTTGAGAAATCATATTTTATACCTAAGGTTTTCAGCGCGTCAAGATGGGGCGGAGTCCAGCAGTACCCAGGCGCCCGAAATGAATCTATTTGTTTTTTGGGGAAAAGACTCCGAAGTGCTTGAATTCCACCAGACCCTTCAACCTCGCCTGTAACCGGATTGATATGAGCAGTTTCTCGAATAATGGAGGTTTGATATGCCTCCTCATAGCTTTCTACGTCAGTGAACTCGAAAAGGGTTGGATGAATAGAATGGCTTGAAGAGTGATAACCAATTTGGTGCTCGCATAGTAATTCTACGGTATCTGGAAAGGATGATAGTTTTTCAGCCATGCTTCCAGTTATGAAGAACAAACCTACTAATTCATGTTTTTTCAAGAGTTCTAAGATATTATGTAGACCAGAAACCGAGTTTTCACTGATGAAATCTTCAGTATCAAAAGTTAAGAAAAAACTATGCAGGTACTTACACTCCTAATGTACAATAATTGACTATGTTTTATTTGTAATTGAAGTTCAAGTTAATTGGAGAAAAGGGTCTTCTCGTATTTTAAGCATTCATTGCGGTAAAATGAATAGGTTAGTTTAGAGTGTGCAACGCAAAGTGGAAAGGGGAGCTTTATTCGAATGACTTTTGACACTAACATTTCCGGCGAGATCTTTGGGTTACACCAATGGTTCAGCCGATTCGTCCATATATGTTTAAAATTCTTCAAGAGCCATGTGGAGGCGCGGATACTTCCCAGCATGTCTGAAGGATTTTTGGCTAACACAAAAAAACCCGATTCAACCCCGAGCAAGAAATAAAAAATAAATAAAGCTTTTATCAGATCCTTGAAATTGAAGTAAACATCAAATAACAAACACATTTTGGCCCTAAGAAGAGAGAAAGTAACTGATTGACTGCTCCAGAATTTCTTTGTGGTGGCTCCTCCAATGTGGCATATTCTTGAATCCGACACTGATACCACCCGTTTGCCTGCAAGCCACGTTTTTACCGATAGTAGAGTATCGTCATAATTGTAAGGTATCTCTGGGTCAAATAAGCCTATTTCATTGAGAAATTCCTTGCGGGCTATTAATGAGCACCCCGTGGCAAAGGAAACTTCAAAAGTGGGAACAAATTTGAAGTTAGCTTCTTTTCCTGCTCCTACGGGCCATAAAAATAGGAGATAATCGCTCCAAAGTCCGCCAGCTCCTCGAAGTTTTTTCCCATCAATTGATAATATAGTACTTCCCGCTAAGCCAATTGTTTTATCTTTTTCCAAAGTATTGACCAAAGCATCGAGCCAATAGGGATCTGCTATTGTATCATTGTTTAGAAAAACAATATAATGCCCTCGTGCATGGCTAAAACCAAAATTATTGCCAGCGCTAAAACCAAGATTTTTGTCACTTTTGAAAATCCGTAGTCGTTTGTCATCGCCAAAGTTTTTTTTGACCAAATTCAAGCTCGAATCTGTGGATGCGTTATCTACAAAAATTACCTCAAAATTTGGATACTTTGTGTCTAAAACGGAAAGAAGACAACGTTTTAGATAGTTTTCTCCGTTGAAATTCAAAATAATAACTGAAACGAGAGGAGTATTTTCTTGAATAAGCAACTTATCTTTCCACCTACACTTTGCCTCTAAAGATTGCTTATACACAAAGTTCAAAAATAAAATCGGGTTTCTTAACGATCAAAATCAAAAAACTATAGCTATATTCAACAAGTTTACAGCAACGATTTGTAAATATCAGCTATGGAAGATGAAACTTTTTGAATATCATGGTTTTTCACAGCTTCGATACCGTTTTCCACGATCATTGCCCGAAGGTCTTTGTTTCTTATTAGATTCACTATTGCGGACGCCAACTGATTGTCATCGCCAGGTGTTGTTAATATGCCATTTTTTCCGTTAGAAATTATTTCCTTCATAATTCCAAAATCTGGAGCAATAACTGGGATCCCAGCTGCCCAAGCTTCTAGTGTAGTTATATAGCTACCTCTTGTTCCAATAGAAATATCACTATTCCACAAAAAGTTTCTCACATCCGAGTTCATGCCAACCATTCTGGTCGACCCTCCAAGGTTCAATTCTTGAACCAAACGATTTGCACTTTCATAAAGTGGACCGTAACCCACAATCGTAAAAGTTGCTTCAGGCACTTCCTTGATAACTTTAGCAAAAGCTCGAATCGGAGTCATTGGATCTTTGGGTTTACTAAACCTTGTTACCATCACTACTCGATTTCCTGGACGGTTCCCATTGAAGGTTGGGCGTTCGAACAATTTTGTATTAACAAAATTAGGTATTAACCGACTTGTTTTTCCCAGATTAAGTTCATGCAACACATTGAGTGTTTCCTGTGAATACGTTGTAATCACATTCGCGTGTCTGAGCACGTCAAGTGTTGCCGAAGACCGTATGGGCATTGCGAAACGATCGTTTGGGTTCACTGAATCGCCATGAAGAGTAACTATGAACGGACGTTGGAAATGCTGACTTAAAAGAAGCCCTATTTTAGGATAAAGTGACTGCCAAAATCCATGCACATGAAAAACGTCAACTTTATCCATTCCTTTAATATTAGAGGCCTCTCTGAAAAGGCTCGTAATCAACATTTTATCCAGAAGGTTTGACTGTCGATAAAGAAGTTTAAAAGATGAACTTCTTAGAAAACTCGATAAGTTAGGTCCAAGTCGATGTACTTCAAGGCTGTTAATTTTTTGACAACCTGAAGTTCGAATCGCGAGCGAAAAAGGAACGTAAGCAGCTTTGTCAGTTATCATAAGAAAATCCAGACTTTGATCTTGCTTGGATAGAAAGTCTGACAAACTCAGAATGTAACGCTCTACTCCTCCAAATTCAATTGGTATGAAGTTTTGCCAGATGTGACATATACGCATAAAGAAACGCCCTCAAATTCTGTTTCAAATACCTAAATTTTATGAAGTTAAACTCGATGCACCGACAACAAATCAACTAACTCTAATGAATCACCATATCATTAATTGTCTTCAAAAGAGTTTCACGTTGTTTCTCCGCCAAAAATAAAGCCTGATCACGGTTTTGATCTCCCATTTCCACTATTTTTTCTTTTCCAAATTGCAAAAGCTGCTCTAATTTGGCAGCTAAGTCTTGACTGTCAATATAAGTATATTCATGAGGAAGCAAGTCGCCTCGAGCACCCATTGCATCCGAAAAAACAACTAATCTAGACATGGCATAGTCATATTTTCTTTCATTTGTTCCAGCCAAATGAAAGCCTACGTTTATTCCAATCCAAGATTCACTGAGGATCTTTAGATAATCCAATTTACTCGGAATGAACTCATAGTGCTTCAATCTAATGTTTTTAGGAACCTTTTTCGGCGTAATGCCAATAACATTAACTTTAATGATCCTACTGGAATAAGATAAGGCTTTGAAGATCTCTTCAAGGGATCTTTCAGCTTTTAAATCCCAATATCCTCGTGAAACTATACTTATGCTTGGTAATTGATCTTTAGCACTCGGCTCAAATTCCTTAATTGGATAAATATTCGGATAGTAAATTGCTTTTTTTGCGCCCATTTCTATGTATTTTAGCCTATCTCGCTCACTACAGGCGATCACCACATCTACTTGAGCAATTGCTTGTCGTTCTAGTTTGTACATTAACTCTTTTGTAATCAGGTTGTCTCCGAATCCGTAGCGATTGTAAGCAACATCTTGAGAGACATAAATAATGATCCCTAAGGACTTAAGTTCATTCAAATTCATTGTGTTAATGCTCGAGAATTCATCTATTAAGAAGATCTTTGGTAGTTTCATTCTTCTCAAAAAGCTCATAAGCCCATCGGTTCGTGAAGATGTTGCAAAATAGTAATGCAAGACTTGTGAAAGGACGGATAAGAAACCTTCGGTTAATAGTACGTACGAACTCTGCTTAACGGATAGCCGTCTTAGCACTCCATCACGCAAATTACGAGGACTTTTCAATGGCATTAACAAAAAATAAGCCAAAATTCCCGATGTAGATGTTGCCAAGTCTATCTTGTTTGAATTCCATTGCTCACTGAATTTCTTTGACTCTTTCCTAGAAACACGAATGAGTTGAAGATTTAAACTTGATACAAAAAGTTGAACAACGAAACTCGATTTTAGCGAGAGCTTTTCGCCGTCTCTGATTACAACTAACATTGAGTTATCTTTGTTCCTTAAATTAAGAAAAGGTCATCAGCTCCTTGAATTAAATTGGGTTTCTAGGCTGTAATTTGCTACAAATCCAGCTCTTAGTTATTTTTAGATCAGAAAAACTCGTTCTCTTGCGCACATATCCCAGAAGTTTAGGCGCTCATAGATTAGTCGTACATAGGTGAACGGAAACAAATCAAAGTCCTCCTTTGTTTTGTATCTTGCACTAAAAAAACTGCCAATAATCAAAGGGGGAAAAAGAATTGCCGCTAAGTTCAATGGATATACCACGCGCCAAGCGAAGAAGGTTCTGTCGTGAAGTTTTTTGTAAAGAAAGACACGGTTTCTAACTTCTTTTCCTGTGAGAACGAAACCTTTGGGAGTAAAAGTTTTTTTCTGGTGGTAAACTATCATGCTAGGATTGAAATCTATTCTTCCAAGCCTTTTTGCTCTCAATGCAAGATCCCTATCTTCCATGTATGTGTATCTTTCATCGAATCCGCCGATATCGTTCAATACACTCTTTTTATAGACCATATTACAAGTTGGAAACTGCCCGCCAGTTTTGTTTTCAACAACATTGTCTGACATAGTCGGAGTGTATTTTTCAGAAACGTAGTATGTTTTTCCTTCTACACCTATGCAACCGGTTTTTTCAATAGCGGTTAATCCTTGTTCGATCCATTTGGGAGAGACAACGCAATCGTCGTCTGTGAAAAAGATGTATTTCCCTTTTGCAAGTTCCAAACCCTTATTTCTGCTTCCTGAAAGCCCAAGTTTTATCTTGTTTTTAATGTGGATTATTCTTTTGTCGTGGAATGAGGCAATTATTTCGCCTGTTCTATCAAAGGGAGGATCTTCAACGACCAAAACCTCAAAGTCACTTATGGTTTGGGTTAAAATAGATTTTATGCATGGGCCGATTCTCTTTTCTGAGTTGCAGACAGTCAGAGCAACTGTTACCTCAGCTTCCATTAAGGGCTTCCCCGGGAACCAAGTATTAAGGTCTTAATCATAACTACTAACAACTTCCGATTATAACTCAATTCGTTCTAGTGGCTAAATCTTGAAATATATGTTTCTTTGACAAATTAAGAAGTAGTATTCGATTTCTTATTTGTCGTTTGGCACGCAAGTATCATTGTGTTTGACATGTCCTTTTTAAGATAACAAAGCAAATCTCTGCCGATTCCTTTCGTACTTTTCCTTGTATGTGGATTTAGGTAAGCAATTCGCGTAATTTTAAACCAAGATGACAAAAGTTGCGTTGCAGAGTTTAATGCATAAAGCCTAATATGCCGATCATAGGGACGATCAATCGGATTTCCATTTAGAGGGTCTTTGCCCCTAAAAAGCGATATTCTGTTTTGAAGTGAAGTCAGATTAGGAGTTGAAAGAATCAGTATGCCATTAGGTTTTAAAACTCGCGCTATTTCCTTTAAGCAGTTTTCCGGTTTCGCAAGATGTTCCAAAACTTCAATGAAAAGCACATAATCAAAAGACCCATCTGCAAAGGGAAAAGATCCAGACTCTAAGTCACAACCATATACCTTAATTCCCTTTGTTTTTGCTTGATCTACAAAAGTAGAGTCACAATCCACGCCATAAACGTCGGCGTCGAATCGCCGCTTAACTATTCCAGCTATAACGCAAGGACCACAACCAACATCCAAAATTTTAATTCCTTTCATGTTTGATGGAAAAAAGCTAAATAGTTTAGGAAGCAAATTGGCTAAACCTTCATTTTCAAAATGTTGCAAATCGCTCTCTTCAAGAGTAGATTTCAAATTTTGCACATCTTTTTTCGTTTTATCACTCATTTTAGTCCCCTCCAAAAAGTGTCATTAACTCTCGCAAATTTCCGAGATTAAATATCTATCGTAATTAGATTAGATTATTAACGAAATTATTCACGCAAGTGTTCATACAATGAAACATATTTTTCCGCGATTTTTTCCCAACTGTAATTTTTCACTTTTTCAAGTGCATTTCGACCAAATACTTTCATCAGGTTGGGATTTTTATATAAAGAAGTAACTTCCCTTGACAGGGCGTCGACATCTTGGGATTTGAACAATCGACCATCAACGCCATCAGAAACGATTTCTCGAAAACTTGGAATATCTGAAGCTATAACTGGAGTTCCTGAAGCCATTGCTTCAAGGATCACTATCCCAAAACCTTCATGCCTCGATGGAAAAACGCAAATATCGGCAGATTTGTAATAACTTGGTATATTTGATGGTTTAGCCCAATTGTGGAAAATCACATATTTTTCAATTCCCTCTTTCTTCGACAGATCTGCAAAGCTACTAATATTTCCATTTCCTACAAGATGCAATTTCATGTTCGGGAGATCAGAACTAAGTTTGGTTACCGCTCGAATTAATATATCAACGCCCTTCAACCTCGATAGGTGACCAACATATAATATAGAAGGATCACCTTCTAACACTATTCTATCATTATTTTCGGTGAACATTTCAAGGTTCACGCCATTTGGGATAACTACTACTTTGTCGCGCTTTAACCTATACCAAATGACGACATTATTTCTCATGAATTCCGAGTTAACTACTATTCGATCTGCCAAGTTGCAGTAGGTTAAAGTACTAAACCAATCCATATACGGAACAGATTCACGCCATTGTTCGGCTTTCCTTTCTAATTGGGGAATACCATGAATATTAAGAATTGTACGGGCTTGCCTTAACTTCGCAAATCTTAGTAATGCAGCACTCCCATTTTTCCAAGAAGGATCTGCATTGAAATGAATAATATCAAATTCTTTTTTTACAAATTTTTCGAACACATTCAAGTAAGTTTTTGGAAAAGCCCTATTTGAACCAATCCCACTCAGATAAGTGACGCCCACCTTTTTCCTCAATGCTTTTGGGAGGTAATAAGCAACACTACCCACGCCCCCTCCCCGCGCTATATTCGGCTCACCATAGTATAAGATGTTCAAATGTTATCGACCAAACAATAAAATTTTCATATCTAGTTCCAACTTCGGAACAATAAGCAATTAAGAATACAAAAATGGGTCACTATGCTTAGCTGCTCTTCACTGCTATGTAAGATGAACCTGAATTATAAACAACATCAAACCTTTCCAATATCTCAGAGGACGTTTGTTCAATGGAAATATGGCTCATATTGAGGCTCTGAGCCATTCCGACCGAATACACTATTGAATCATATTGCGTAATGTTTGATAAGCCAAAACGCGATGCGATATCGGTGTCGATTTCAGGATTTCCTTGTAGTTGTGGAAGCATATACCATCTCGCACCAAGATCAGTGATCACTATTCGATATGCGCTCCAATCATATTTCTCAATCATGAAGTTTGATGTTGCAAGATCATCTTTTGTTTGAAACGTTATTGGAAAACTAGTTATCGACGCATGAATTGGAACAAAAACAACAAGGATTAACAGAACCAAAACCAAGTATTTCAAGTATTTTCTAAACTTACTCTGAAACAGATAGGTAACGCCTAACGCGAGGGGAATAAAAACTATGGGAACTGCACGAGTACCCAGGACATTAAGTACAGCACCCAAACCAGAATAAACTGCTCCAGTCAAAAAAAGGGCTTTGTCTATCGTTCTTAACTTTCTTCTAAAAATTAGGAAAACAAAACCAGCAATGCACAAGATTGCTAGACCTATTGTTACTATTCTAGAAAGCAAATGAGGAATAGCATCAATAGCAACAGAAGTGGAAGCAAGTGAAGCCCCAACGACACCAGAATATTCGGTTGGAGTATTAAAAACGCTTACAATGTTGCCTCTGAAAGAAAACACAGCAAACGTAACTTGAGCTATTAAATAGATTACTAAAGTCAATACGAAAAATTCGAAATACAGTCTACTTTTGCTGATAATGCCCCTAATTAGCAAATAGATTACAAAAAAAAGCGGAACAAACGCATGGGTAATAACCAAGCTAGAATACAGGATCAGTATAGTGAGAGTTTTGCCAACGCTGTTTTCTCTTGTCTCCAACATAAACAAAACAAAAAGCAGCGCAAACGCAAGAGAGAAGGGAACTGCTTGATAATTCAAATACAAAAACATTACAACAAAGAACGCCGCAACAGCAAAAAAACCACTGCTACGATTATACGCCTTTGAACCGTAAACATACAACGCTGTAACTAAAAGAAAGCCTATGATAGTGAAAAGGAGAAATTCATAACTAGTCAAACTAAGGCCGCTAACCAACGTTGTTGTGTTAGCTAAAAGGAAAAAAGAAGGCCACTGGTAATAACCATGGATTAATTGTGAAGCGTCCAAATTATTTGTTCTAATGAAATTTTCACTTAACCCTCTAAAAAAAGCTGAATCGACTGTTGGCATTGTGAAGTAGAAATATAGTTGTGAATACAAAACTACGACGAAGCCGACAGTTAACATCCATCTTAAATATTTGTTTTTGAAGCTAATGGCCATCAAAAACATTGATGTTAACAATAAAGGAAGGCTAATCCAATATAAAATCGGAATGTGGTTATAAATTGAATCCCCCACAGAGTTAAGCGATAATGGAAAACTCAGATACCAAGAATATATCAACAGCGTTAGACCTGACAGAAAAGGAATAATCAGTAACTTACCTTTTTCCATCCACTACACCGTTGAGGTTCCATAAAATCTAATTAAGAGATTGGGTTCAAGTGAGCTTTTGAGGTTGTTGCAAAAAATATGTCAAATGATTTCGCTTTTAGCTAATTTTTTATTTTAACTTTCTGAAAAAACACTTCTATGCGAATTTATCGAAACAAAAACTTGGCGAAGTCGCATTTAGTGATGATTCTTGTTAGTCGGTTCTAAGGGTTAACGAATAATTGTGGCTCAGAGAAATAAGCATAAGCATTATCGTACAGGTTTCTTCCTTCAAACCAAGGAACCATCGTGTCAATTTGTACAGGATTAGATGGCATCGCATTAGGAAAAGAAGCCCCCGTTGTAACATATGTATAGTAATTAGTCGGCACAATAAAATCCCAAACTAACAAAGTCCAACTAGTTCCCCAGGGAACACGCACAATATTACCGTTAACTTGTGATAACCCAGAAGCACCATTAATGCTGTAGCCATAAGTTCCCACACCCCACCCACGTTCTACACCAGTAGGATGCCCAGCTTGAGTTCCATCGCTGGAAGTATCAACAATCGCTAAAGAACCAGGAGCAGCACTTGAACCCGTTGTTTCGAAATCCCATCCAAAACATGCGCCTCCCTGAGGATCCGTGCTTGAAGGACAAGCATCAGTTTTTACCCAAACACTCATAACAACGTGATCGCCAGGTTTTACATTTATCCATGCTCCATCAACTTCTCTTGTGCCCCGAGTAAAGTCTGGTCCTATTTTGATGCTTGGATTTCCGTTGTGCGTCACTGCAGTACTAAGTGAAGCGTAGGATGAAGCTGCACCGTTCATATCCGGATAGAACACACTTAGAGGCTCCAGATTATCTGAAGACGGAGACGGTGTAGATGATGGTGTTGGCGTAGGAGTTGGAGTTTGCGTTGGTGCTGTTGAGCTTGTGCTTATTGCGTAGATGCTCATGGCTCCCGTGTTGTCGCTTCCCCATATGGTTCCGAAGGGATTCTTAAAGCCATTTGAATAAGAACCTGTCCCTGGACCAGCCGTACGTTGACCTGTTCCAGTGACTATCATTAAGTTTACAGGGACGTTACCCATTATTGCTAACCCGTAGGTTGTGCCGGCTGTTACTGTGTATGGTGTTGATAGTTGAAAGTCTACCCATGAGAAAGTTGTGCCTATATTTACGGAGTTGGATTGCCCTATTAGGGCGCCAGGTGAACTTCCGCTAGTTGCATAAAGTGCGGTTATGGCTTTTCCTGATGATGCACCAGCGATGTAGGCTAAGATGTCAGTTACTGAAAAAGTAGCGTTGGATGTGAAGTATGATATTGATTGAGCGTTGGGGTCGTTTTGGTCGAAGTGAGTACCGATTGCGCTATTCCCAAAAGGAAGTGGACTCAGTGAGACAATTCCAGAAGATGATATTATTGCTTGTGTTGAGCTTAACGCTCCAACTTCAAACGTAACAAATGAGCAAAATATTATTATGCAAAGAGTTAATGCAAGGGTTTGGGTTCTTTTCATTGAGTAACGATAATACGATATCGTAATCCTCAATATAAACGATATCACTCAATAAATTAGCTACTTTTTTGTTTAACACAAATACAAAACAAACCATAAATCACTAACCGCTACGAACACTCCTGGATCTAGAGTCATCATGTTTCATTAATTAGCGCTCTTTTTTTCTTCTCGCAAAATTTCCGTTGCTCGAAACCAACAGTCCTTTGAACCTTTGCCAGATATTTTCTTAGCTGGACAACCTGCAATGGTAATGTTAGGTTCATCAAAGGATTTGTTAACATATGAATTTGCTCCGATGGCTATCCCATCGGCAATTTTGATATCACCATCTATAACCGTACCAGGTCCAATAAAGACATTATTTCCTATTTTCGGGGCACCGGCGGGATAATGTATACTTCCAATAGAGACACACCTATCTATCCTGCAGTTTTCTCCTACCAACGCCTTTGAGTGTACTATTATCGGTCCCCCGTGAGCAATTGACAAACCAGGTCCAAATACGTTACGAGGTATTGCAAACCCTAATTTTACACTTAACTTGTGAAGAGCAAACTTTGCTTTCAAACAACCGATCTTATTTATAGGATTATTTCCACAATTTTCTAAATATTCAACCTTACGTAACAAACGTTGGAATTTCCAGGTTTCATCTTGAAATATCCGCGGACGATTATGCTTAATCGCTAATGCAAGCTTATCAGCTGCCAAATAAAACTTATAATCTTCTTTGGATTCAATCATCTGTTCCTAACCAAATCCTAATATTTCCAGATTTAAGCACAATTTTTGAAGCGCTTTTTCTGCCATCTTGGAGTATTTTTTAAAAAAAAATACGTTAACTCAAATTTTCAAATCATTATTCATCAAGAAAGTTTTTGGTTTATCTATTCTTTCAAAGAACTTTTGTTAATATGCTGTATAATTTGTCCCCAATTACATCGGCTTTTCTTTTTTCGTATTCCTCGTAACCATTTTTTTGAAGTTTCTGGTAAAGTTCGGTATCATTAAAAAGACGATTAATCTGCGAAACAATATCATTTTCATCTTTAGCAACTAGTGCATTTACATCATTAATAACATAGTTATCGTCGTTATGTGTCATTACAAGTGGGGTTCGCATACTCCAACAATCACCAATGAACCCCCAGCCACCAATTTTTACAGGTGAATAAGCGAAGTAGCTGCTTGATATCAATTTAAGCGCCTCCGTTCGTGGTAGATGATCGATGTAACTTAGTGCATTTCCATATTTGTCTTCAAGTTTCTTAATCATTAAAGCTTGAGGACCTGAGCCGACTACAACAAACTTCTTAGTTTTTGATTTTTCTAGTATTAGGGGTAGAGTTTTTTCAAACTCTTGGCTGTTTTTAAATGGATAGAGGGAACCTATGTACATCCCTACACCATCCTCTCGTGTGGGTGCATATTCAAAGTCTTTAGGTATGTAAGAAGGCCAAGGAAGATAGAAAACTGGCTTATTGTGTTTTGATAGAAGACTAAGATTTTGTTGGTCTCTTGGGCTACAGGTAATTAAAGCGTTGGCTTTTTCACATAGCCAGGACCAAAACTTAGGTCCAGTTGGAATTCCAAAAAGTGACATAGCTACTCTAGTTTTACTGCTATTGTAGAATTCACCGCCAAAAATTCTGCCTGCATCTTCAACCATTAAAACTATGGGTTTCTTAACAGATTTTTGTATCAAAACAGCTAAACGCATATTTAGCTCTTGATCGCAAAAAATTAAGTCAGGTTTAAGATCTTCAGCTATTTCTAAAATTTGGCTTAATCGTCTTTTTGGAAAAAGGAACATCTCTTGGGGATTCTTATATAGCCTATGTATTTTGACCCCATCCATATCTTCATAAGCTGGAAGGTTTCCTTTTCCCTTTAGACCCAAAGACTTACCAGTAACAATCACTATTTTTGCGCCTTTTTCCTGAAGTCTAATTAGCATATGAGCGTTATCGTTTACTAGTTTGCTCATCCCAGGGAATATGCACAATATATTCAAAGTATCACCCATTACGTGTTAGCATTCTTTGAAAGTCAGTTGATTGCAAAGCAAACTTGTAGCATGCAAGCCAACAACCAAGTAACATCCTAAAACTCAAACGATTTTCTGGAATTCTGCTAAATAAAGTTGACCTATTTTTTTCCAATCATATTTTTCTTCAACGAGTTTTCGCCCCATATTTCCCAGTCTTTTCCTCAATGATTGATTCTCAAGAAGTTGTAACAAAGCCTCGACCAATTGCTCAACATTGCCGGGACTAACCAAGATGCCGTTCTCATTATGTCTCACCAACTCAGGTATTCCGCCAACTCTTGATGCTATAACAGGTTTTCCGCTAGACATCGCTTCTAATGCAACTACGGGGAAATTTTCAGAAAGAGAAGGAAGCAAAACCAGATCTGAGGACGCATAAAAAAGAGGCATTTTATAATTCGGTATTCTCCCTATGAGAATAACATTATCCTGAATCCCAAGGTTTTTAATTATAGGATATAGTCTTTCTATGTTTTTCTCGTCAACGCCGACAACGATTAATTTCACATCCGGCAAAACTTGTACAATTTTGCTCAAAGCAAACAGGGCGAATATTGTTCCTTTTAGGAGAATGTTACCTCCTATGGTTAGAATTAATGGGGAATCACCTAACGAATAAGCTGTTCTAATGCTTTCCCCTGAGATATTAGGGCTGAATTTTTCACAATCAACACCATTATGAATTACAGTTATTTTATCTTTCGAAATTTGACGTTGCCTTAGAAAATCTTCTTTAGTCTTTTCAGATACTGCAATGATTCGATCAGAAACAGCTAATTCCATATATATTCCAGTCAATTTAATCAGACTTAGAAAGTTTTTAGTGACCAATTCTTTAGTACTTGGCCTTTCAATTACTATATCAGAAATTTTAACAGGTTTTGTTGATTTACTTTCTGTCAAAACCTCGCTATGCAAAGTCGTAATGATTTTGGCAGACCTTTTAAGAAACATTAACGGTGCAATACCCATTCCACTTTCGGCATGGAAATTCATGATATCGAAGTGAAATCTATTGATAGTTTTGAAATAAAGAGGACTTATCGCAGGGAAAAGTTGTTTGCTTCCATAAGTTCTAATCGTTTTTGGGTATCTTTTATCGTTCGAACCGCAAGTAAAAACATAAGTCTCAATTCCTTGCTCTAAAAGGTATTTCTGAAGGTTGTAAACAACTTCTCCTGGGCCGCCAACAAAATCAGGTGGGAAGATATTAGTTACAAGACATACCTTCATTAAGAAAATTCAACCTTGTTCAGGTATTAACTTCAAAAAGAAAAAGAATATTCAGAGACCAAAAAAAATGTTATTTTGCAACCATACGTCGCAACTTAGAAGCGGAGTATTTGACTAAGCCAAAATAAAAACCTAATATTCTCGCGCCAGTAAATAAAATTACTAACGGAAAATATAATATTTTACGGTTATAGGTATGTGTTCTTACTGCATTAAATATAATATATCCACCTAAAATTGTGAGGAAAAACAAGACAAAAAACAGTGGCGAAATGATAAGAATAACAAGAAGCAAAATAAAAAGAAAATTCGTCACATAGAAGTAGGCAATCATTGATTCGTATCTTGCAAGTTTAAGAGTCTTCCATGACAAGAAAAACGGCGCGCTTCTTGAACTGCCTTGGAAAGCATGCTTTAGGCCCTGTCTTCGATGTAAAACCCAAATTTCTGGATCATAACGTAAACTGTATCCTTTTTCAACTAGCCGTCTATTAAAGTCCCAATCTTCACAAGTTCGCAATTGCTCATTCAAACAGCCCGTTTCTACAAAGACAGACTTCTTGTACGTTACATTGCATCCGGCTATCTTCCCAATTGCAGATTTATCAAAATATGTAACTTGTGAATTACCTTCAAAAAACAAACCTTCAAAATAATTTAAAGGGCTTTTTTTGGTTTTGTCTTGGAGTGTAAAGTGGGGTCCGCCCAAGGAAGTCAATGAAGGGAATGATGAAAAAGTTTTAGATATTTTTTCAAGCCAGTCTACCGAGGCTTCCGCATCATCATCAATGAATGAAACCAATTCGCCTTTGGCATTCATAACACCTAAATTTCTGGCGGCGCCTAATGTCGATCCTTTTTCCTCGAAAAATCTGATGTTCTCCGTTTCAAACAAATCTTCTAGTTCTTTTGGAAACCTTTTTGAAACTACAATAATTTCAAAGTTTCTGAACTTCTGATTTTTAAGTGACAAAAGACAGTTTTTCAAGAAATCTAACTTGTCGCCCCTCGTTGCCACAATGACGCTTATGGCTGGATTTGCAAGAGAATTGTTATTGTTTTCAGCCATAACTAATTTACTCACATAATTGGATTCTAATTACAGGATGTTACGGAATTTTTGTTACAAAATTGACAAATTTCGAAAGTATTTCTATTGTATTAGTTTTTAGAAAAACCTTTCAAAAAAAATTTTCTTCTAGGTTATGAATTTTTAGTCCGAAATTATTTTCTGGCGTAAATCATGAATCAAGGGTTTGTCTATAGACTTCATATGTGTCTTTTGCACATTTTGTTGATGAAAAAGATCTTTCGACGGTTTTTCTTGCTTCCTCTCCAATTATTCTATTCAGATGCTCATCTTTTAGAAGTGAAATTATTGCTCTTGCAAACTCTTTATCATCAAATGCACGTACCAATAAACCATTCTTTCCAGATTGGATAAGCTCTGGATTGCCACCGACGTTACTTGCTACGACTGCGCAACCGCTGCTCATTGCTTCAAGAATGCTAATGGAACAGTTCTCAAAAAAAGAAGGATTTACAAATACTGTTGCTTCACGGAATATTTTTGCTCGTTCGAGATAACCCATATGACCTGTAAACAGATAGTTTTTCTCAGATATGCCTTTATTTTTTATCATTTCTTTGTAGAGGGAAATGTTACCGCCTCCAACAAATACAAAACAGGCATGTGGAAAAGATTTCAGAGTCTCAGGCATCGCTTTGATGAGGATATCTATACCTTTTTTGGAAATGATACGCCCAACGTATACAATTTTTGGGCTTGAATACCTGTTGAGAAGTTCAGATTCATCGGGCATGCGAAATAGATTAACATCAACACCATTGTATACTAAGCTAATTTTGCTCGGGTCAACACCAAAATGTTCCACAGCTAACTCCTTAGTTTTTTTGGAAACTGCAATAAACCGAGATACCCTTTTTACATATAATTGTTGTAGTTGGCTAATTACTGGATAGAAACGCAGAATAGATTTCTCACCAGATTCCAAATCATGAAACAAATCGCGTGCAATTATCGCATGATCTCTTAGCATTTGAATCGTTCCATGAATAGTAACAACAGTCGGAATTTTCAGCTGATTTAGCAGTTTTAAATATACATCAGGCATCTGACACATATGTGAATGCATTATGTCAAAGCCGTACTTCTTGTGAAGTACCGGAATTTTTGCGGTACAAGCAAGTTGAAAAGGAAGATTATAGAAAAATGTCTCACTAGACTTGGTCAAATAATGGACTTTGAGAGACCTTTTCACTATTGCATCTACGTTATTGTCGATAGAAGAGTTTCTTGCGGATAGACCTACGTCACGCTTCAGAGTAACCACATGAATATCCATGGTGCGGGGGAGAGACTTAACCAATTCAACAGTATATGATCCTGTTCCGCCCCAGACAGGAATAAATTCTGGAGCAAGCATGCAAAGAGTAATAGGGGTCATTTGAAAAAATCACATTTTAGTAAAGTTAATTGCTCATCTTTGAAGTAAAACTGTTTCTATGCAAATGAGAGTTTGAAACTATTTCTGTTCAGGTTCCAAGAAGACTGAATGTTTCACGCGCCTGCTTCTCATTGGATACGCCTACAACAACTGAATTAGCATTTGGAAGCCCAAGAACGTAATCTATAGCCTCCTTGGGTTTCAAGTAACCTGCCGCCAGAATACTCATCATAATCACAGTGCCCCCAGAAACATCGGCAAGGGACTTTTCACACTCATCCTTAGAAGGGTTCATGTAGAAACCTATTTTGTTAAATGGAGCTGCCAGAACTATTCCCTTAAAATCTATTCCCCATTCTTTAAACTTCTTCACGAGATAGGAAAAATTGCGCGTCTCAAATCCAGGTTCTATTCCATGGTCATTCATAAACTTGATGTAGGACTTAACCAAGCTTTCAAGATTGAGAGCTATAGCCATATCAGTAATTACTTCGTGAAGCAAAACAGAACGTAAAATACCACGATTCTTTGCTGAAGCTTTAACTCTAATAATTTCATAAGAGAGATAAGCTTTCATAACATCGATTGGATCAGACGCCAAGACGCCCTTTAATCCAACACCAACAGTTTTCAAATTTCCCGATCGCAATACCTCTTTAGCAAAGCGCTTAGCTAATCCTGGAAGACCCCCTTCATGAGTGGCAAGTCTAACATACTCGTAAGCATAAGGCACAAGTGCATAAAGATAAAGCCGTTCTTTTGGCTCCTTTTCAGGGAGCATATGTAGTATTGAGAGGGTTGTTTCGCTTACTGAAAACATGAATCCATTGGCACCATTTTCGATTGAGGTTTTAACAATGTCAGAAGCGTATTTTGCCCGGGTAACGTCAGTTCCTCTATCTTTAACATTTTGTTGAGAAAGATGGCTAATACCATGAAAAGGATTGTCCCCGACGAGCAAAATCGGTTGTTTCTTACTCATTTTTTTTAGCTCCATCAAATACCTTTTCAATTACATAATCAACTTTTGAAGCTGTAACAAAACTAGGTTCAGCAGTAGCGCCATTCAAAATTGATTTAACAAAATACTCATCTTCTCGGAAATATTCCGGAGCACCGAGTAAGAAACCTACATTATCATTAAGGTCATGTCTATGCCAACGGATTGATTGTCCTGAAGAGGGCGACAACTCAACTACATCATCATCGACCACTATTTTACCCTTAGAACCGGTTATTAATAACCCAAATTCTGGCACATGATAACCTTCCTTGCACCAAGATACATCAAAAATTCCGTCAACCGAGGCACCGCTTACGACTTTAAACTTTACTGTGTTTTGAATATCATTTGCATCGATCTGGTCGGTTTGAACCTGTAAATCTCCGAAAAACCATAAGCTAAGATCAATGACGTGTGAACCCAGATCGCTAAGAACTCCTCCCCTGCTCGACGTCACATGTGAAGGATTATTTTTTAGGCCAAAAAAATCTGATGAATAAGCATGTGCTTCGAAGGAATTTATAGTTCCTATAGCACCCTGTTCTAGTAGTTCTTTAGCTTTTATGAATGTAACGGCGAACCTCTTCATATAACCAACCATGTTAACGCTTTCTGAATTCCGAACCAATTCGCAAAGTTTTGCAGAATCTGAATAGGAAGAAGAAAGGGTTTTCTCAACAAACATATTTGGTGCCTTTTTGGTGGAACACAAGCTGTTGATAATTGAGTAATGAGACGGAATTGGGGTAGTTACACAAACTATGTCAATGTCTAATTCAGATATTTTCGCTATATCATCCACTATATGAACCCCAGATAATAATTTGTTACAGAATTTACGTATCAAAGTACTCTTATCACATAACGCAACAAGTTCAACATTGGGCAGAGTGTTAAAAATACTAGCATGCACTAAGCCCATCTTACCTACACCAACCACTGCCACTTTCAACTTATTCGTTTGCAAACATGAAACCTCAATCAGTTAATTTAAAGAAAACCAACACCAAATAACAAATTAGCCATCTTAATCAAATCATGATCAAATATATAAGAAAACTGAAGATCCCGAATCCTTAAACACAATTTCGAAATCCGAGCTTATCTCTCTGAAATCCCTCCCTGACAGGAGCAGATGCGCAAAGAGATCCAGACTCAAAGATTAGTTTTCCGCCAATCATCATTTCTTTTCTATGCGAGACATTTCAAGAGGTTAGTATGAAACGTATAGAAAATTGTAAAGAAGAAAGAAATACCTTCTGTATTAAGAAATAAAAAATCATCATTACGACAGTCTTCTATGCTATTTAGCCTTCTACATATTTTACAATTTCAAAGGCTTCTGCCGCAGCAATACCAACCTGGCTCCCTCTAAAAGATGCAAGATTAACTGTGGATTCGTACGCTAGATACCTTTTCTCGTTTTGAGAAACGTGGCATCGCAGGGCTTCCCATTTCTTCTCAACACTGCCTGTTATGTTTACAAAGTAGGTTGGTAAGAAAGCCGCAGGTCTTACTCTGGGGGTTTCAAAAGCAAGAACTTTCGGTATGTTCCTAAATGAAGACATTGCAAGCCAAGCTACTCTTCGGTGATCTTGATGTGTGTCGTTAATTGAGTGTGTTAGCACGATATCGGGCTGATATTTGAGGGCGTATTGTTCCAAACAGTTTATGGCTTCAAATGACTCTGGAATCTCCGTGTCAGGGAAATTCTCAAAAAAGACTTCATTAACGCCCAAAACGTTCATGGCCTCAGTGCTTTCTCTCATTCGTACATCGGTGTCAGTTATTTTTCCGCCCCTGGTCATGTACAAAGCAATAACATGCGCCCCGGCTTGAACCGCTTTATAGATTGTCCCGCCAGACCCTAATTCAATATCATCAGGATGGGCTCCCACCGCCAACACAACTTTTTTTGCAAATACCATTTTAATCGCCAGATAAATTGAAGTTAAAGATTATTCTTAGTTGATGATTATAACTTTTGTTCTTTATTCGATAAGAAGAAAAGATAGGAAAAATAGACAACTTGAATTATAGCATTTAGAAAGGATTCTCGAGTTTCCCTTAGAGTTTAAGGAGTAAGTTTGTAGGGATTTAACGCATTATTGTCTGCTTTAGAAAGCACTTTTCTTGAAGACTTGGCGCACATCATGAAAAACGGCAAAAGATCATCCCAAGCAAACCAAGCACTCTCTTCAACGCCACGAAATGATGCTAACCACTGTTTAAAGGTTAGACTTTTTTCATAGTGATACCGAAAACTCGAAACAGAATCTCTGTCTTCAACAAACCATTTTCGCCCCTCAATAAGCTCACTTGAAGGAACTGACTGACCAGTGAGATCTAAATATTGGGCGCGGGCAACATCTAACCCATTAGCGCCGACAAAGAGCCGAAAAGTTGAACCTATACGGGGATTAATATCGAGAACCTTGTACTTTTCATCTCGCAAATCGTACCTGTATCCGATGTCAAGAATCCCCTTGTAACCAATACTTTTCATAAAGCGCCTCGTTGTTTCATCAACTAATGGGTTTTTCAAACAAACACCAAGCGAGGTCACACCAGTATGAATTGGAGATTGACGAATTTTTCGTCCAGTCATTCCAAAAAGGCAATCCGATTTTTCATCAAAATAACCGTTAAACATCCATATCGAATCATCCCCACCTGGAATATACTCTTGTAACATAAAATTTGGGTTCGAAGAATCTTCGCATTGGCTATAAAACTTGAGAAGTTCAGCTTTCGTTTTTGCCACGAACATTCTTTTTCCAACTCGCGGTGATCCTCCACGGTAAAGCTCCTTTAAAACCACCGGAAAAACTGCATCTTTCACGTATTCTTCAACATCACTTAGCGAAAGTGGAAAGCACGCATCGGGAGTTGGAACACCATACTTTTTGGCAAGAAAATACATCTCTTTTTTGTTGGCAAGGGCTAAGACAAGCTGAGAAGATAGCTTCGGAAAAATGTATCCTTCACTCAATGCTTCGGCGTTGTCTGCAAGCCACCCTGCACCACTATCGGTTGTGTGAATCAGAAGTGAACGTTTTCCAATTTTCTTAGCAACATCTAATAAGTATTGAACAGAAACGCGGGAGGGTGCAGCGTCTACATCAAACAAAAATTTTTTCTGACAATATCGGGAAAACAGACCTGGAGACCGCGGATTTGGATCAACACCATGAACCGCAATGCCGAGCCTTCCAAAACTACGCAAGACACCTAATTGACCATAGTGGTAAGTGTACAATACGACAACTGGAACGCTCGTGTCTTCTGCAGTAATCTTTTCACGTTTAATCGTATTTTCCACTTCGCAATTAAACCGGTGTTTTAACAATCTCATTGTTCTTAATCTTAAGTGGCGAGTTAAGGTCATTCACGTGGCTGAGAATAAAATCAAGGTCTTTTGTTTGACCAGATCTTCGGAGATACTCTGCACTTTTTCCTTCACTACAAACCGTAACTGGCTTTTCTGCCCAACAATTTACAATTTCCGTGGTTTTTTCATCTTCAGAAGTATATCCAGCTTTAATGAGGCCAGCTGCAATCCAAGCGCAACACAGTTTATCTTCTTCGCGGAACTCTCCCCGGGTTGGGGCACCAAGAACTATTACTCGATTGTAACGTCCAGTGAGATGCTTTATGGTTGCATTGTAATTCCTAAGACAAGCAACGTAAACTGAATTGCAATCTCTCAACGAATAAAGCAACGGTATCCCCGATGAAGAAACCAGAATTGCAGGTCGCAAGATATCTTGGCGGCTTTCAATTTCCACCGGACTATTATTAATGTCAAAACCATAGGGCAGGCTCCCTCCCATTTCACCAATCAGCAACGGACTATCAAACTGTTTTGCAAGAAGAAATGCCGCCTCAATCGAAGGGGCAAAAAAACATCTTCGTCCAGATTCAACTATCGTGGATGCTACTGTTATTGAACGAATAACATCGATAACTACGACCGCACAGCCTTCATCATAATGACACAGACTCTCGCTTAGGCAATTGATAGCAACTGATTTTCTGCTCAAACCTATTTTCTCCTTGAAACCGCTTCATTCAACCGGAAGATGGGGACGCAAATTCTCTTTGTTAAAAGCATCTGAGTGAAGTCCTCGCCTATAAATTTCCACCCTCAACAGCTCTTCAAGCCGAACATTACATAGATGAACCTCGCGACCGAAGTGATCTAACAGAGCAAATTGACTTGGCTTGTTAGGTGCTTCAAACATGACCACACTGTGGTCAAACGCATTTGCGAAACGATCAGCGAAACCAACATTAAGATTCCCTTCATCATCAAACAGCCCAACGCCCTTCGCACTCTCCCGCGCCTCTACAACCAACTGAACGGCTCCAGCCTCAAGCCAACGCTCACCCTGGCTGATCAAAGCTTCAACTACATCTTTAGTAAAAGCGCCCGTATGTTTTTTGCCAAGCTCAAACTGAACTTCTAAGCCGCGGTCGTTTGCCATTTTCACAATCTCTTGAGCGTCCAAGGAAATATCTGTGAACCCTTCCCCACATTCTATCCGCGTAAATCCAAAATCGGCCACAAGATCAAGGTATTGCTGTAGCTTACCTTGCACATATGCTACCTCAAAAGGTCCGCCGCCCGTAGTTGTGGGCACGCGGTATTTCTTTGCAACTGCAATTTTCTGACGAGTAACATCTTCGTTTGCAATCATCCAGCACGCCATTGAAACCTTCAGAATCGATATAAGATGGTGACTTTGTTCAAGATGACCGGCCAACGTTAAGGCATCGTATCCAGGGTCGAAAGGGCTGGTCGCTGAAGTTATTTCGGGAACACCGATCGATTTTAGATAAGCATCGGTATGTAGTTGCCCTTTTCGTGGCAAATTCAAAGAAGGAAAAGAATCAATCAATTTTTATCACCCATAGAATATAAGCACGCATTTACAAAAAAAATTATCTATAGATTCAGGAATAAAAGGATAGAGTCAAGAATTAACAAAGAATAGTTTAAAGCCATGATGTTTATCGATAGTTGGGAAGTAGGGAATGTTTGCTAATTGGCTTCACCCAATGCACAAAACAATCGTCAGCAGAAGCTGGTTGATGAACTCTTCGATACTCAGGCAACATATTGGAGAGATACGTACAAAAAGAAGGACATTGCTGGAATAATTTATCAAAGGCGACAGGCCGTCGCTCTCAGTTATATTGATGAATTATCGCTCCCAAGAACTGCTCATGTTCTTGAAATCGGTTGCGGAGCAGGGTTCATGACTACGGCTCTCGCAAAGCGAGGATTTTTTATTGAAGGAATTGACCATGCACAAGCAATGGTCGATCTAACAATAGAACATGCAAGACAAACGGGCTTATTGAACAAGATCAGAGCATGCACAGGCGATATTCATGAACTATCCTACAAAGACCAAACGTTTGACTTAATCATTGCTTTAGGAGTAATCCCTTGGCTTCATGATTTCAAAAAGGCATTGACTGAGATCATAAGGGTCACAAAGCCCGGTGGATTTATTGTCCTGACAATGGATAATGCATCACGAGCTACAACATTACTTGATCCCAAAACTTTTCCACCAATAGCACAGGTCAGATGGCTAATAAAGAGTAAACTTGAAAGAGCAGGATTACTTAATTCATATAATCCCTGGATCAATGCGCCACCTTATAGTCAATACACGCCAAAAGCATTCAACAAAAATCTTTGCGAGGCAGGTTTAACTGTCGTGAAAAGCGCAAGTGTAGGATTTGGACCATTCACTTTTTTTGGCTATCGATTGTTCTCTGACGGGGTGGGAATAAAAATTAATCAGAAGCTGCAAGAATACGCTGACAGAGGATACTTATTTTTCCGCTCAACCGGGTCACAATACATTGTCCTTGCAACAAGAACCCGTTCAAACCAATACCTTGAATACTAAAAATAAAGGTCACTAAAGAAAATTTTTTATTGCGTTGGTTAGGACTGATTACATGATTTCTACTGAGGTCTCTTCGAAGGGTTTTCGAGAGTAGATAATTTATTGGTCATATTCAGAATTAAACTAACATACTGGTGGTTATACTTTGAAGTCCTGGTGAAGAATGAGAAAACCAAAATTAAGAAACGAGAAAACATTGCCTCATGCAATTTTAGTATTTTCATTCATAAATTCTAGCAATATACGTTTAAAAATTTCGCCACCATTTTTGATGCCTAGTTTTTTCTGACCCAGTCTTTCCCGATAATTAATGGGAACTTCTACTATGCCAAAACCTGCACATTCTACATAATGATTAAGCTCAACTTCAACATCAAAACCCTTAGACTGCACCGTCCAATTTCTAAGAATCCCCGCACGCACTACACGCAACCCAGTCAATGGATCAGTTAATGAGACACCATTCAACAAGTTGTGGGTAAAAGCTATAAACCGATTACCGACATAAAAAATGCTGCTTAACGCCGTTTTTTCTTCGTAACCATTAAAACGGTTACCGCAGACCATACCCACTTCAGGATACTTCTCCAAAATCCTAATCATCTCTGGAACATACATTGCTGGATATGTGTAATCTGCGTCGGTTAACACAATATAATCAACTTTAGGATCTATGTGTGCCACTGCTTTGGCTATAGCGTCACCTTTGCCTAATCCATCTTGGACAAAGAGTTGGGCACCCAAATTCTTGGCCACCTCCACTGTTCTATCGGTGCTTTTGCCATCAACCACTAGCACTTGCGGGTCACCTAGGGCATCAATCATCTCAGCGATGGTTAGACCGATTCCTTCTTCCTCATTCAACGCGGCAATAATAACCTGCGTAGAATGAGTACCCCATTTTTCTCCGCTTCTCATTTACAAAAACACCTTTGTTATGATAAATGCTAATGCGATATTACAAACGCGGAATAATAAAAAATATGTTTGCAAGCAAAGTTAACACTGCAAGGTCCCTTCCTGACAGAAGTGGACATGAAGCAAAAATTAGCTCTCCTCAAAATCCTTAGCCTTATAGCCATCTCTTGTTAATGCGCCATATTTTAAGTTTTTTACATGTCTATCAATGGAACGCAGAAGAAAACAAGCGGCTACTACTCCAAAGAAGCAAACTGCGCCTGCAAGGACCCAGATTCCTCCTTGAAGAACTAAACCGCTGATACTGAATGCTAATAGTGCAAAGTATCCTGCAAGATAGGTTGCTCGTTTGCCTTTTTTGGATGATAATTTTGAAGTCATTCCTTTCTCCCCACTTAATACTTTATACATCAGAATCAACAAAAAACGCATATAAGCGATATTGCAAAAAACGAAATATGTCAACAAAAACAACCTACCAAAAGGCTCCCAAAAAAATTATCAAAAACTCAACATCCCCCCTGTTACATCTACGCTATCCAACATAACATCCAACATAACTGGTGAATCAAACCGTCTCCCAACAGCCAAACACACCCACACAAAGAAAACAAAAAATAACCCATCAACTTTCCACTTCAAAGTACCCTTTAAAGGGAAGTTTAACACAAATGACATACCAAGGAGAATAAGCGATGCAACTGGAAGACATGAAAAAAGAAATCGAAGCCTTAGTTATAGCAAAAGGCTTCTACAATAAACCTGAAGACATCCCAAAAAAACTCCTCTTTGCCTTCATTGAACTCGGCGAAGCCAGCGACGCCTGGAAAAAAGGGTTACCTCAAGAAAAAATCGCAGAAGAACTAATCGACACCATCTTTTATATTTTGGATGCAAGTCGCTTAGCATGCCCAAACATGAACATGGATGAAGTCTTCCAAAAGAAGCTTGAGAAAAACCTGGGCAGACCCTTCCAATACGGCGAAGGACACCGCAACAAACCAACAGAACAAAACAAAAACCTGTAACCAACATTTTTATGGCAACCTACAGAAATAATACGTGTTGAATCAAAGTGGAATTCACCTGCCCAAACAACCTATTTTTTGAATGTACCAAATGCGGACTATGCTGCGGAGACACCACACAGAAAACAAGACATGTACTCCTCTTAGAAGCAGAAACAAATGCCATATCAAAAGAAACCCATTTGCCAAAAGAAGTTTTTACCATACCAATCGTCCACAAAACTCCGTACTGCTATGAAATAAAAAAGAACAGCGAAGGCAAATGTCATTTCCTCAAAGACAACCAATGCACGATCTACGCATTAAGACCCTTAATCTGCAGGTTTTACCCGTTTGAACTAAAATTTGACCCAGAAAAAGATCGGCATGTCTTTGATTTTACTCTTGAGTGCCCAGGAATTAGCAAAGGAAAAAAGATGGCCAAAAAGGAATATGCGGCGCTATTCTTGCTAGCTCAGGAAAGGTTGCCTTAGAGTTGTCCCAGAACATCTACCTGTTCAAGTGGGAATCCACAGTAGTGGCACTTCAATAACAAGGGGTCTTCACTTTTTATGTAGAATTTGGAGACTACGGGTTCGTTGGCGTTGGTTATACAACATGGATTTGCACATTTTACTATGCCTTCAATCGCTTTAGGAAGCTTAACTTCAAGTTTTTCAACCACTCCATAATTGCGAACGATATTTATTGATGCGTGAGGCGCAACAAGAGCAATGCGGTTAACTTCCTGCGAATTGAGGGCTTTTCCTTCAATCTTAACAATGTCCTTAACCCCAAAACGTTTACTGGGAACATTGATGGCAATAGTCATAACTCTTTTTTCTTTTCCAGTTATCCCTAAAATTTTAACAACATCTAAAGCGTATCCACCGCAGATGTGATCGATGACGGTACCATCTTTGATTTTGGAAACTCTAAGCTCTTTATCACTCATATTGACCTCTCCGCTACATCCTATGTAAAGGAATCAAATAAGATTTTACCAAATTAATCCATTTTTTTAAGAGGGTGGAAACGCAAGTCAATAACGGTTGTTCCCGCGAACTTATCAAAGTACCGCATGAAAACGTCATTTTTTATTCGCCACCCAATCAGTAGGTCAAAAGGTAGTAAAGGTAAAACTTTGCCAAAGTTTCTCACTGCTGCATGGTCGTAGGACATTTTCTTTCCATCAGTTCTAACGACTTTAAGACCCAAAATGCGTTTGCCGATGCTTTGACCATTAAATCCCTCAAGTAAAGTGGAGTAAAGCCAAAGAAGACCAACAGTGATGAAAAGAACCTGACTAATACTTCCTGCAAAAGCGATTCCTGATAAAAACGAAAACAATTGAGGAAGAAAAGTTATTGCCGTTGTAATTGCTAAAATCAAAGCAAAATCAATAAGGAAAGCAAAAGCCCTATTTTTAAAAGAGGCAAGTGGAAGCTGACTTGCCTTTCCCTGCACATCCGCAACCTCTGCCCAACCCTCAACATCGTGAATAACGCGGACAGCACTCTCACCTGCACGGCTAAGCTTGTACTTGCCATTGGTCGTTTGCTCTATGAAAGGTGACAACGATCTAAGGTGAAAACTAAGCTTTCCAGTATCAACCTTCAACAAATTTAGCAAATCCGTAAAAGAGGACTCGCCGTTATGGCTAAGGTCTAGTAATATTTCCCTTCGCAATGGATGCGAAAGAACCGAAAGTATCTTTGAAACGTTTGCTTGATCTACTGCCATATTACAACATCATGCATTAAATAATTAATTACGTTTTTTTACTGTCAAATTTGGCTATAACCCAATAAAACTCTAATCTCCCATATAAGCTCCACTTAAAAAACGCTAACAACTGCAAACCTAGTTTTAATAGACTAAACCAACCATTAAACACTCTATGTCAAGCGCAGAAGTGGCAGTCAAAGTATTCAAAGAATTAGAAGTCGAAGACTTCCGAATCCTCAACATCATCGAAGCAGGCATGAGCAAACACGAATTCGTTCCAAAAGATCAAATCCAAAGATATGCCAAACTTCCCATGGACCGCATCGACTTCACGTTAGGCAAAATAAACAAGTTAGGCTTAACGTATCGAACAAAAGAAACCTACAACGGACACACCCTAAACTATGCAGGATACGATTGCCTAGCCATAAACGCCCTGGTCAAAGCAGGAATAATAGAATCTTTTGGACAAAGTTTAGGGGTCGGAAAAGAAGCTGACGTCTTTGATGCATTAAACTCAAATGGCAAACGCGTAGCCGTAAAATTTCATAGATTAGGACGAATAAGTTTTAGACAAACAAGACGCACAAGAGGCTACACAAGAGAACACTCTACATGGCTCTTCCAATCACACATAGCAGCAGAAAAAGAATTCAACGCTATGAAACTTGCATACGAAAACGGCGTAGCCGTACCCGAACCCATAAGCCAAAACCGCCACGTCGTAGCTATGGGAATGATCGAAGGCGCCCAACTCTCAAAATACAAAGACATAGGCAAACCCGAAAAAGTCCTAAAAGAAATCCTGCGCAACCTCAGAAAAGCATACCTCAAAGCCCACCTCATCCACGCAGACATCAGTGAATACAACATCATCCTACAACCTGACGGTCACATTCTCATCATTGATTGGCCTCAAGCCGTAAAAACAGATCATGCTAATGCGCCAGAACTGCTGGAAAGAGATATTAAAAATTTGCTGACTTATTTCAGCCGCAAATTTAACATAGAATTAACTGCAGAAGAAGCCTGCAAATACGTAACTGGAAAGACCAGAAATTTAGTTTTTTAGTGCTTGCTGGCATCCATAACTATGTAGAGAATGTTGTTTCCGCGAAGCAACACGTTTCCATAGTTAGTCATTAATTGGTCTTCTTTGAATTCTGTGGCGCCTTCCAAGAGAATGTTCATGTGACCATCGCACTTTATCATTTTTCCCTTGTATTCATAGCCGTTTTTCAGAACAACTTCAATGTTGCCATGCAACTGTTTAATGAGAACGTTCAACGGTTTTTTACTTGGTTCCATCATCGTCATTTTAGGGTCCCTGTCTATTTCTGTTATTATGCAAGAACTCCATCCCAAATATAAAAGTCTTATGAAAGAGCCACAGCTCTCAACAAAAAGGATTTACTATAAGCAGTAAAGAAAGTTTGCTTTGGGAAATAATCATAAAAATTAACTTTCCATAACCATCAGTAACGCAGAAACTGTATAAGAAAATTTACAAAAAGAAAAAAGGATTTTTGGGAAACTACAACTTTGAAAGTATTGACAGCGCCGCAACCACAAGGAAAGCAATGCCTGCCCAAAACAGGTTACCGCCCGTCAAAAACCAAACTATGGCGGCGACTATAATCGCTGGAATCAGCACTAAGAATAGTTTGATTAGAACTATGATTATCAAGCCAATGATGACTAATATAATCAGCGCTGTAAGGTCAAAGGTAAAGTTGCCCAAAACAAAAAGAATAATGGTCATTAAAACTGTATTATCCAATAGACTCACTGCTATAAAACTAAGATTAAGTAAGTAATATGCTTTTTGCACGCTTACTTTTTAACTCTTAAACGGTCATTTTAGCCCGTATTTTTGGAATAATATCCTTCTGCACTTGAATAATTCCAAAAGATGTTACCTTAAAGCAATCATCGCCCGTTTTAGCCAATAATTCATCTTTAACTAATTCACCAAGCCGCGTGCTAGTTATCTTGCCGCTTTTGGCAAGCTTCGTCTGCAACTCCTTTTTCGAGACCAAATCGCTTCCAACTAAGCCAAGCTCGTGACCAAGATAATAAGAAACAAGCCAAACCAACAAGGCTTCACAATCAGTTAACTTATTTTTAGGCACCAGTAAACTTATGCCATCCCTAGAAAAAGCCACTATACCATTTAGATCTCTAGCAAGCTGCGCAACGTTAACGTTTAGCCAGAGTTTTTGGGCAATCTCAAAAGAAGGCAACATGTCTTTGAAGAATTGGTTAACCAATAACCACGCTTCTTGAGGTTCAGCAGAAAATTGCTGTTCAATGCCCTTGTATTTTATTTGTATGTGGATTTTTTCGGGTTTAACGCTCACTCATCTTGCCCCTAAGTTTGGAGAGAACGTCTTGTTCTACCCATTTTTCGCCCTGAATGGTCAGTTTGAACTCAGGTTTGTTGGGGTCGGGTTTGAAGACTTGGCCTCTTTTAGTCATCTCATTGAGCCGGGCGGGCACCATGCTTTTTATGCCGCTGGATTCCAAAAGCTTCTGAACCATCGCAGCGGTGTTTTTTCGCTCATCTGAAGCATACAACACAAGCCCTACTGCTTCATAGTGTGTGAGGTTCTCACGTGTAACAATAATTGGTCCTTCAGTTGTAGGTTCAATTATGCCTTTTAATTGCGCACCTGAAGGGGTTAATCGGTTAGAGACAAAATCGGATAGTTTCTCAACAAAATTTTCTGGAATTGCTTCCAGCATATTCATTATGTCTTGGGGGCTTTCGCCTTCAATTACAACTTCGCCAAAACCAGTTTTTATGCGTGCTTCAATACGTTTCATAGGCTAAAGCCTCGTCTATAACTATACTATACTCTGAGAAACCATTTAGGATTTGCGGCTAATAGCTTCTTTTAACATAAAAAACGCTATTTTAGACGTTCCCGCAAAAGTCTACCTACAAGTTCAGGATTAGCCTTTCCACGAACTTCTTTCATTGCCGCTCCCATAAGCATCCCCTGAGCATTCTTGCCCAACTTTTCGATTTGCTGCTTGTTAGCAGCAATTATGCGGTCAATTATTGGCCCTAAGTCAGCTTCTGTAAACATTTTCAAACCCAAAGCGGCAACTGCATCCTCCACGTTTTTACCTTCGTTCTTAGAGAGCCAACTAAACACTTCAGCCAATGCCTCTTTGGCGAGTCCTCCTGAACCAACGGCTTTGAAGATGCCACTGATTTGGTCGTCTGTGACGTTTTCAGTTTGAATCCCTTCACGTTTAAGCGCTTTAACGGTTTCAGTTAGGAAAGCTGCGACGGTTGAGGCTGCGACGGCGCCAGTTTTGGCGGTTTCTTCAAAGAGCAAGATGTATTCGGAGTCGATGAGTTGTTTGGCCAATTTTTCGTTTAAGCCGTACTGTTTTATGAGTCGAGCAAGTTTTTTGTCGGCTGGTTCGGGAAGATGTGAACAGATCTTGTTCACCAACTGTTCTGTTATGGGTTGCGCGGGGATATCGGTTTCGGGGTACATTCTTGCAGCGCCTGGACGTGGACGCATGTACCTAGTAGTTCCGTCGTCTTTGGCAGTTCGAGTTTCCGCGGGGATACCTGTGCAGGCTTCTTGCGCCCGCTCTACAACTGCTTTGAGGGCGTCAACGGTGTTTTCAGCTGTGTCTGCAACAAACACAACAGCATCGGCTTCTTTGGCACTGACTGCTTCTCGTACAGCTTCAACCTCTGCAGGTGTTATACCATAGTTAGAGAGTGTCTCGTCTGTGTGAAATATTCCTCCGACTCTACCCCAGAATTTAGCGCGGTCAGAAAGTTCTGAGCCTAACCTGAAATTAGGCATCAATTCACGACCGGTTAAACCTGCAAAACCCAAAAGTTTGACGGCTAAGACTTTATGGTTTTTGTCGACCGCTTTGCGGATAACTTTGCTTTTAGTGTCTTTGAAGATTGCTGTGACATCGACATATTCGGTCTTGAGCGATTCAGGTTTAATGCCGCGTTTGGCAAGTTCTTCTTTAACTTCGATTAACCCAAGCTGCCTCTGAACTTCATATTCGACGACAGTAGAAATTAATTCGAGTTCCTGAACGCCTTTAATTTCAATTAAGGCACCGTTTGGTAAGGAGACGTTGAGGTCTTGGCGAATTGTGCCTAGACCCCTCATAACTTTGCCTGTGTCACGCAGTATTCTGCCAATTGCAAATGCAACTTCTTGTGCCTCTTGCGGCGAATAAATTACGGGCGCAGTCGCAACTTCGATTAGTGGGATTCCTAAACGGTCGATGCGGTAACGGATGGTTTTGCCTTCGTCTTGGGTGCCAGTTTTGCGAGCTGCATCTTCCTCTAAGCTTGAGGCTTGCATAGGGATAGTTTTTTCGCCTACCTTAATCCAACCGTCCAAACCGATAATGCACGTTCTCTGAAAGCCCGTTGTGTTTGAGCCATCGATAACGGTTTTACGCATGACATGAACCTCATCGACGGGTTGCATATTCATAATTAACGAAGCAGTCAAAACCACTTCGACCGCATCCAAGTTAATTGGGTGAGGTGGCTCTTCATCCATCTCGACAAGACAGGAACTTTTGTGGTTGGCTTCGTAGAGGATTTTTACACCCTTTTGGAACTCAAAATATGCCGCAGGATCAACCTGTCCCAGTTCACTCTGAGTTGGTCGTAGTCTCCGTAGGAATGTGATTTCGGGTTCTTCTTTGAAGAGTTCAGGAGGGCAACTACAGAATAGTTTGCTGTTGACGTTGAGTTGTTGGTGTATTTCTAAACCCACTTTTAAGCCCACTTTAGCGTAGTCGATGGTCATTTTATTGTGCTCCTTCAACGATTTTGTCTTGTGGAAGCGTTCGGGGGGAGAATTCACCTGCAATATTAGTTTTCAGCAATTCAACGGCTTCATTTGGATCATCCGTTTGACCAAGAGCCCACATGAGTTTAACAAGCCCGGTTTCGGGGAACATGTCGTCAAGCGGCACAACGCCGAATGATTGCAAATCGCGTCCTGTATCGTAGACGTTCATGTTTACGCGACCCCAAATACATTGGGAAGCCAACGCAACCACAACACCCTTCGCCACCGCATTCTTGATAGCGTCAAAGCAGAATTTGCTGACATGACCTAAACCTGAACCTTCAAGCAGAATGCCCCTGATGCCCTTTTCAACGTAAAAGTCGATGATGGCAGGGTCTAGTCCAGGATAGAACTTTACAAGCGCTATTTTTTCACTAAAATTAGGTTTGAGAATCAGTTTTTTCTTGGGGTCTCGGCGCAGGTATTGGTCAGTTTGCATTGTAACTTGCAAATCTTTCACTTTCACAATGGGAAAACCGTTAATCGCCTTGAAGGTGTCTCTTCGGCTTGTGTGGCACTTGCGTACTTTTGTTCCCCTATGAACCACGATTGCAGTGTCGGAGACAGTTTCATGCATCGCTAAACCAACCTCAGCGAAGGGCGCTTCCCCGGCGGCTTTCACAGCACCAATCAGATTTGTTGCAGCGTCGCTACTGGGGCGGTCAGAAGAACGCTGAGCCCCAACGAGAATAACTGGAACGGGCAAATTCTGCAGTGCGAAGCTCAAAGCGGCTGATGTGTAAGCCATAGTGTCTGTACCATGTGCAATGACAACGCCATCCACGCCTTGCTCGATGCGCTCTGCCACCTTAATGGCGAGTTCCTGCCAATTTTGCTGGGTGAGGTTTTCGCTGTAAATACTAAAAACAATTTCTGTGTCAACTCTTGCTACGTCAGCGAGCTCTGGAACCACGCCATATAGATCGCTGGCTGAAATCGCTGAGCGCACTGCACCTGTGCGGTAGTCTACGCGGCTAGCGATGGTTCCGCCAGTGCTCATGATAACAACGTGGGGTAAAGCAGGGTTCTGTTTGGGAATGGGCGGTGAAGCGAAGGTGGGTTTGGTGCCCTTCCCGATTTTTTCAACTTTAACGTCTGAGGAAGCTTGGATGCCGATATTATAGCCGCTTTTCATCTTGATAATGATGGCTGTCCCTTCGCCTGAGCGGGGAATTAATATTCCCTCGTAGGTTTTGCCTTTGCTTGTGATTTTTAGAATGTCTCCGACGTTGCAGTCAGCTTGTTTTAGCATGTGCAACGCTTCGCCTTTGTAACCTGAATCTTCAATTTGACTCATTTTAATTCACCAGTTTTTTTGAAACGTAAACTCCATCGCGTTCGTACCCAAAACGCATGTAATACCTTCTTGTTCCTAACGCACTGATAACTAAAAGCTTTTTCAACCCAAGCTCTTCACCTGCCAAGCGTTCGGCTTCTTTTAGAAGAATTTGTCCATAACCCTTATGTTGCCATGCACCTTCAGTGTGTTTTCCTACAGGAACAAGTTGCCCGTAAACGTGGAGTTCCCGCACAATAGCTGAAGGCATAGCAGTAATTTCTGTTCTGTGAGCCTTAGCAGAAGGAACACGCATACGCAAGTAGCCCAATAGAACGTTGTTTTCTGGATCTTCGGCTGATATGAAAAATTCTTGACCTTCCGAAGCTTCGTAGTGTTGAGTTAGGATTTTGATTTTTTCCAAATCAGGCTTCACATGGTCAACTTCCAAACGGTGCCCAACTTCGCGGCAACGTATACATTGGCATTGGCTACCCTGTGCCTTAAGTTTTGACTGGGCAAGCTCTCGCACATCACTCTTTTTTACGCCTGCCAAAATAAGTCTGGCTGGAATGTCGCGTTGCACACGCATCACTCTTACCCATTGCGGAATGGTTTTTTTTATTTCCGCGATTACGTTGGCTGCTTGTTCAGTTGTATAAGGCTCAAACGTGCCTTTCTGAAACCACTCATTGGCTTTGGTTCCCGCAATGGCTAGGCATGGATAAATTTTTATCATATCCGGTTTAAAATCTGGATTGGAAAAAACTCTATTGAACGCCGCGATATCTTTTTCAGGATTAGAACCAGGCATTCCAGGCATTAAATGATAAACAATTTTTAGCCCTGCATCCTTAGCAATCTGCGTTGCCTCAACCACATCTACAACGGTGTGGGTTCTTCCAACAAGCTGATAAATTTCGTCATCGGGATTCTGCACGCCAAGCTCCACTCGCGTTACACCCATGTCAAGCATAGCATCGATGTGGAGTTGTTTTGCCCAGTCAGGTCGCGTTTCGACGGTTATGCCGACGTTGCGGGTTTTGCTAACTTCAGCATTCGCTTTAGCTTCATCCATGTTTGCAGAAGTTTTGCCTGTCAAAGCATCTAGGCAACGCTGGATAAACCAGGTCTGGTACTCCATAGGAGTGGCTGGGAAGGTTCCGCCCATAACGATTAACTCGACTTTATCCACTTTGTGTCCAATAGCGGTGAGTTGGCGAATACGGCTTTTAACTTGCTCATAAGGATCGAAGTTATTTTGGGTTCCACGCAAAGCGGCTGGTTCATAGCCCGTATAGCTTTGGGGGCTGCCTTGGGTGGGTCCACCGGGGCAGTAAGCACAGGGCTCAGGCTGTGGACACGGATAAGGCTTAGTCATGACGGCGATTACTGTTACGCCGCTGATGGCGCGGGTATTTTTTCTTCTAATGATGGGTAAGAGTTTTTTTGTTTCCGTCGGGGTTAATGCGGTTATTAAATCGGCGTTGGCGGGGACAGCTTCTAAACGGTACTTTGCTGCGACCTTGATTTTTAGGCGGTTAACGTCCTCATGCGTTGGCGAGGGCATAGAAAGTAATGTTTTGATTATTTCTCTGAGGGCAGCTTGGTTGTTCAAGGGAAAGTACCAAAATAGGTTAAGATTACAAATAGATAAACTGCACTAACTTAAAATTGAAATTTTGCTTGAAAAAATGTTCTGCTTAGACCCAGTTTTGGCCGGCTTTGCGTTGCAGAGTCACGCGTTTCTCAAAGTTTCGTCTGTTTCGTGCTTTTGGACTTGGAGCAGTTCTCTCTTGCGCTGTGATTTTTGGTGTTTGAGAGCGGACTTTTCCAGCTTTTGATAGACTTCCGTGAGTTGGCATATTTCATACCTTTGGCAGAATAAGAATGAATGTTGCACTTAAACCTTTACCCATTTGAAAATACCTTTTGTACACCTTATGTTTGGTGGGTATTAGTTAAATCCAATTAGAAACTGTATGCAGCAACCTAAGAGGGGAGGTCATATTGAAGTTTTTCTAAACCATTAACATTGCAGAAAATATGGCAATTCATTTTGAAAGCAAGAAAAGCCCAACTTCACCAAACAGATTAGGCAAAAACGTAACCTTCCTATTCTTTGAAATGAATGTCGCATTTTCAATGGTTATCTGGTTTTTTTTGCAGTATTCCTTGAAGTCTGAGATACTTAGGAAGTGCAAGTTTGGGGTATTATACCATTCAAAGGGCAGTGAGGGTGTAACTGGAACTTTTCCGCGGAAGAAAATCTGGAAGCGATCGGTAACGTAGCAGAAATTTGGGAAACCAACTATGACTTTTTTACCTACGCGTAATGCTTCTTTTATGACAAAATCAGGCTTCTTAACTTGTTGAAGCGTTTGGTTCAAAATTACGTAATCGACACTTTTGTCGGCGAATTCCGTTAGTCCCGTATCAATGTCTTGTTGAAACACACTTAAACCCACCGTAACACAATTGTGGATAGCTTGATCGCTGAGCTCCACACCTTGCGCACGCACCTGCTTAGTCCTAATCAGCAAAGAAAGCAATTCACCATCGCCACACCCCAGATCCAACACGGATGCGCCGTTATTTATCCAGCCTGAAATGACTTTATGCTCTATCACGTGGGTTTGCTTGGTCATGTTTGGTCGCTTCCTCGATTTCCAACTGCCACAGCTTTCAAGAAGCCTCCGATAAGCTGCGCTGTTTGTACAGTTTCCAACAGAAAAGAGTCATGTCCATAAGTGCTAGTTATTTCGCAATAACTTGCCTCTACGCCTGCGAGTTTGCAGGCTTTTACGATTTCTTGACTTTGGTATGCTGGGTAGAGCCAATCCGATTTGAAAGATAACACCAGAACCTTTGCCTTCAAGCCCTCAAAAATCTCGCCTAACCTGTGGCCGTTTAGGATATTGAAGTTGTCTATGGCTTTGGTGAGATAGAGGTAGCTGTTGGCGTCAAAACGTTTGACAAAGTTGTCGCCTCGGTAACGTAGATATCCTTCGACTTCGTAGTCAGCGCTGAATTTGAAGGGTTCTTTGTCAATGCAAGTTTTTCGGCCAAACTTCTCCGTCATTGAAGTGTCACTCATGTAGGTTATGTGCCCAATCATTCTTAGCCACAGCTAATCCTTTCGCTGGTGGACTGTGAAAGTAGTAGTCGCCGTTTCTCCAATCAGGGTCAGACATCACGGCTTGCCGACCAACCTCGTTGAAAGCTATTTGCTGAGGAGTATGCTTAAGTGTAGTTGCTATAGGAATGGCCGAGCCTATTCTGTTTGGGTAAGTGATCATCCACTGCAAAACCTGCATACCACCCATCGAGCCCCCAACCACAGCCAAAAGTTTCTCAATACCCAAATGATCTATGAGTTTTTTTTGTGCTTCAACCATGTCGCCTATGCTAACCAATGGAAAACTAAGACCATAAGGCTTGCCCGTCTTTGGATTGATGGAAGATGGACCAGTCGAACCCTTGCAACCGCCAATAACGTTGCTGCATATGACAAAGTACTTGTCTGTATCAATACCATATCCTTTACCGACAAGGTTCTCCCACCAACCGCCTGATCCTGAAACATGCGCATCGCCACTGAGAGCATGAAGAATTAGAATTGCGTTTGATTTTTGTTTATTCAACTTGCCGTATGTTTCGTAGGCGAGCGTAATTGGACATAGTTTTTCGCAGGATTCCAACGTTAATTCGTCTGGTGGACTGGCGAAAGTGTAGGTTTGCGTTGGGTTAGTTTTTTCGTTGATTATTAGCGTGTTTGCCTCCATAAAAAAGGAAAAGGTGAGGTATTTACGGTTTGGCTGATGATTTGAGGGCTTGGTCTATGTCGGCGATTATGTCTTCAGGGTCTTCTAAGCCAATTGAGAGCCTGATGAAATCGGGTGTGACTCCAGTTGTTGCTTGCTCCTGTGGCGTCAACTGTTGATGAGTCGTAGACGCTGGGTGAATGACCAGGCTTTTTGCGTCGCCAATGTTAGCTAAGTGCGAGAGTAGCTTTACTGATTCGATGAATTTTTTGCCTGAGTTTAAGCCGCCTTTTATGCCAAACCCAACTAAGCCGCCATAGTATTTTTTGAGGTATTTTGAGGCAAGCTTGTGGTTTGGGTTGTCTGTTAAGCCTGGGTAGTTGACCCAGCTAACCAAGGGATTATTCTTGAGGAACTGTGCAACTTGTAAAGCGTTTTCGGAGTGTCTGCGTTGTCTTAGGGGCAAATCTTCTAAGCCCTGAAGGAATAGGAAAGAATTGAATGGACTCAAAGTAGGTCCCAAATCTCGTAGAAGTTGGACTCGTGCTTTGAAGATGAATGCTACGTTTCCTAATTCTGGGAAGTTTCCGAAGGTATCCCAATATTTGATTCCGTGGTAGCTTGGGTCTGGCTCGGTAAATTCTGGGTATTTGCCGTTGTTCCATTTGAATTTGCCGGAGTCAACGATTACTCCGCCGATGCTTGTGCCGTGTCCACCGATGTATTTGGTGGCGGAAGTAACTAGGATGTCTGCGCCGTAATCGATGGGTTTCACCAAACCCACACCTACTGTGTTATCTATAACTAGTGGGACGCCTGCTTCGTGAGCTATTTTTGCTAATGCTTCAAAGTCGGGGACATCGAGTTTTGGGTTGCCGATTGTTTCAGCGTAAATGGCACGGGTTTTGGGTGTAATGGCTTTTTTGAATTCGCTTGGTTTCTGGGAATCAACGAAGGTTGCTTTTCTAGCAAATTTTGGGAAGGTGTAGTGGAGTAGGCTGTAGGTTCCGCCGTAGAGATTGTTGGCTGCGACTATTTCGTCGCCGACTTGGGTTATGGTTAGCAGTGCCAAGGATATTGCTGCTTGTCCTGATGCTACTGCTAAGGCGCCTGTTCCGCCCTCGATCGCAGCGACTCTTTTTTCGAAGACGTCAGTTGTGGGATTCATCATTCTTGTGTAAATGTTTCCAAGTTCTTTTAGAGCAAACAAGTTTGCTGCATGCTCTGTGCTCTTGAACACGAATGAACTTGTTTGGTAGATTGGGACGGCTCTTGATCCTGTGGTTGGATCAGGAGTTTCTTGCCCTGCGTGGAGGGCGATTGTGTCTATTTTTTTGTTGGGCATTTTTGGTCGCCTCTTGTTTTGGTTGAAACAAAATATGGATAACGGCGTTATATGGGTTCTTGCAAAATATATTCCAAAAAGAATATTAGCCCATCAAAACAATCACTAAACCATGGTCCCAACACTAGAAGACATTGCCAAACGCCGCAAACAACTAGGCCTAAAACAATCAGAACTAGCCAAAGCCGCAGGTGTCAGCCAATCCTTAATCGCCAAACTTGAAGCAGGAACCATAGATTCATCCTACACCAAAGTAAAAACCATCTTTGACGTGCTTGAACGCTTAGAATTCAAAACCAAAGTCCAAACAGAAAAAATAGTCCACAACGATGTCCTCAGCATCCAAAAAGACCAGCCAATCTCAGAAGTCGTAAAAATAATGAAAGACCACGGTTATTCACAATTGCCCGTTTTTAATGGAAAACAGTCTGTAGGCAGCATCTCAGAGAAGGCCATTCTGCGACAAATCCTTTCGGGAAAAGATTTAGAGCAAATCTCTAAATTGCCAACGGAAGACATTATGGAAGAATCGTTCCCACAGATAAATGAAGATGCCCCCCTATCGTTGATAACTATTCTTTTGCAGACTTACTCAGCTGTTTTAGTATCTAAGAAAGGCATCGTAATAGGCATCATTACAAAGGCAGACTTGTTACGAATGCTATAGACCCAATATTCAGGGCTTTTCTTGGCTCTTTGCTTTTTTGAGTCAAATGTAGTAATCTGGGTTTAAGACCCCTGTTTTCACAGAATCTTTGGTACAAAAAGTAGCGCAAAGTCGACAAAAATCAAAAGTAACATCCTTAGCCGCAATCTTTTGATTCACGAGTTTCTGTGCGGTTTCAGATGCCATTTCCTGAATTTTAGGCAAATATTGCTCAACAGGTTCAATGCCCTTGTAAGCACGTTTTGAGCTGAGGTACTGACTTACAGCAGCTTGGGTAGTTCCTAGTTTTTTGGCTGCTTCCGTCTGGGAAAGATGGTATTTTTGCACGAGTTCTTTGGCAAGCATTGACCTAAAGATTGGCAGAACGTATTTGCCGATTACTTCGCATTGAGGATCCATGTTTATCGCTTTTCTATAACATACTTATATTAATAAAGTGTTTCTGAAACTTAAAGTCATTGGCTGATTTGGCTTTTGCATATAATGAGACAAGAAAAAGAAAGGCAAGAAGCCTTTCGCGTTTATTCGATGGATAGTTTTTTGGTTTCCTTAGGTTCCTTCTTTGGCAGTGTAACCTCAAGTATGCCGTTGTTTAGGTTTGCTTTCGCATCATCTGACCGCACCATTTCAGGCAGTGGAACTTTTCTGTAGAAGGTTTGGGCGGCTCTTTCACGGCGAACATAGTTTCTTTTTTTCTCTTCTTCTTCAACGTTTTTTTTGGCATGAATAACAACTGAATCATCGCTGACTTCGATTTCCACGTTCTCTTTACTAAAGCCTGGCAAATCCACAGTCAAGCGAAAATCTTTTCCACGATCCTCAATATCTACTGAAGGCATCATTGTGTCTTTGAAAGGAATCATAGGAAAACCGTGCCTCCACCTCATTCCCTGACCCCATCGTGAAGGTGTTTCCCAGAAATCGTCAAATTCATGTTGGAAACTTTTCATCATTCTGTCAAAATCACGTTGAATATCGCTGGAGGCATAAGTGGTAATTTCTTCGGAGTGTTTTTTGATTTCACCCGCTTTTTTCTCTTTGCCGACATAATAATAGCACATTTTCTTCTTTTTTTCTTCAGACAAATCTATTCACCTCCGTCTAAAACAGATTTCTTTTTTGATACCTGCATTAACGAGTTATGTTGACAACATCAGCCACGTATGAAGAACTATGAGCGTGAATTAATCGGGCAATAATCTTCTAATTTATTTGAGGGAATTTTTGAAGCGTTTTCTTGAGCTTTCTTGATGACCAAAATTAAAACCGTGTAACCAATAGATAATGCTGCAATTGTCCAACCTTCTACCCAATCTCGATAAACCTGCCACACGAAATAGTTTATCACAATATTAGAAACTTGAATTAACATTATGATTTTTATTAATTGCCAAGTATTTTGAAAAGAAAGTTTAGGCAAACCTTGTTTCAACCAAAAATATTTTCTAAAATTTACAATTCTCACAACATTTAATTCTCTTTTTGGTTAATATGAATATGTGGTTGCTTTCAATCAGCAACAAGCATCACATTCCATATTCTACTTAATGTAACAGATTATTTTTCTGATATGAACAATGAAAATAACAAAAAATTTAACTAATCGAAAACGGTTCTGTTGAAGTAGCAAGCAATTAATGAATAATTTTAGTGCTCACTTGTTGAAGCGAGATGAACCTGTTTGGAAAACAAAGAAACTTTAAAAGAAAATGTTGATTCGAAGATACGAGTTTTAAAAAACGGACCTTACATTGTTTCTGGAAACATTCCTTTAGTGAAAATGACAATTCAATGCGATCATGGAGACATCCCGGCGAAATGGCTGACACATGAAAAACTGAAAACGCCTGCAACTTATGCAATTTGCAGATGCGGACAATCCAAAAATAAGCCGTTCTGTGATGGCACTCACACGAAAGTAGACTTTGATGGAACAGAAACCAGCGATAATGAACCCTATGAAAAAATGGCAAAAGAGATCGACGGCCCCAAATTAAAACTGAAAGATGCTGAGATATTGTGCGCTTCAGCACGTTTTTGTCATCGAGGAGGTGACATCTGGCAGGTTGTTACTAAATCAGATGAACCATGGGCAAAACAAAATGTGATCGAAAATACCTGTGATTGCCCGTCAGGCCGGCTGGTTGTTATTGATAGGGATTCGGGAAAAGCAATTGAGCCATCACTTGAGAAATCAATCGGCTTAATTGAAGATCCCGCCATCGGTGTTGATGGTCCGATTTGGGTTCGAGGTGAAGTCCCTATCTATTCAGCGGAGGGAAAACTCTATGAGATTAGGAATCGGGTGACCCTTTGTCGTTGCGGAAAATCAACTAACAAACCTTTTTGTGATAGCAGTCATTACCCCGAAGAAGATCGAGAGGTGAAATGAATGAGTAAGAGAGAAAATCCAAAAACCAAACCGGTAAACGACGTTGATGATTTGTTAAAATCTAAGGAGAAAGCGTTCGTACTCTTCTATGCTTCATGGTGTCCATATTCGCAACGATTCTTACCGATTTTTGAAGACTACGCTAAAAGCAACCCGCAGGAGTGCGTACGCGTCGTGATAGATGACCGACCAGACTTATGCGAAAAATACGAAATAGACTACTACCCAACAGTGTTACTTTTCAAGAAGGGAGCAGTTGAAAAAAGACTTGATGCCACGCCAGGTGAAGGGTTAACTAAAAAACAGCTAAAAGAGCTTACAGCTAACCCATAAATCTTTTTTTCTATTTTTTATTGTTGTGTGAGTAGCTGTTGGTATTCTGGGTTAACTTTTCCACGTTTACTGAGAATTACCGCGTTTATTTTGCGCCAATCTTCGCTGATGGTTGTCCATGTTGGACCGTTGATTATATCTTTTTTCACGTAGCCGTTTAGTGTTTTTTCACGTTTTATGGTTCTCTTGTTCCAGTCAACACTGATTAATCCTGAGCGCCTCAGGTACTGAAGGTTTCGAGCTAATTGGCTGGGGTTTATTGGGTAATTAATTGAGCTGTTTAAGTCGTCTGTTAAGGATTCTATTGTGAATTCGTCATCAGGGAGAAGACTTATCACAGCAACTATGTCTTGCATAAATCGAACTGTTCGATCTGAGAAAACCGTCTTCACTTTTTGCACTCGAACTTGTTCTAAAAGGTTAGCATTGCGTTTGTAGAACCATTTTTTGACGGTTTCAGCTAACAGGGCATAAGCGCCTAAAATCCCTGCCAAAGCTAAGTAGAATGCTGGTGGAGGCGGCACAAAACCAAAGAACGCCCCTACTGGCGTATATGGCACTATTATGGCAAAGCTGATAACTGCTAAGAGCATCATTACGAGGTATTTGCTTGGTTTGCTTTTGTAAAAGGGCACCTTTCTTGTCCTTATGATGAGGACGACAAGAGTTTGAGAGCAAAGCGACTCGATGAACCAGGCGGTTTGGAACAAGGCTGCGTTGGTCCATGCATTGAAAATAAACAGCATCGTAAAGAAAGTCACATAGTCAAACAGAGAGCTGACTGGACCTATAATTATCATGAATCGTCTTATGAATGAAATATCCCATCTCTTGGGTCTTTCAATGTATTCTTCATCTACATTGTCGGTGGTCATGACCGTTTGCGAGGTATCGTAAAGGAGGTTGTTTAGAAGGATCTGGATGGGCAACATTGGCAAAAACGGCAAAAACACTGAACCACCTGCTGCACTGAACATGTTGCCAAAGTTTGAACTTACACCCATCATAATGTACTTCATCGTGTTGCCGAAGGTCTTCCTGCCTTCAAGCACTCCTTCGCCTAAAACGGTCAAATCATTTTTCAGCAAAATGATGTCTGCGGATTCTCTTGCCACGTCTACCGCGTTGCTAACAGATATGCCTACGTCTGAAGTCTTTATAGAGGGTGCATCGTTGATGCCGTCACCCATAAAACCGACAACGTGCCCGTTGGTTTTCAAGACGCTGATGATTCGGTCTTTTTGTGCAGGAGTTACTCTTGCAAACACATTTGCGTCTTCAACAACGGCTGATAGCGCTTCATTACTCATCAGCGCAATCTCATTTCCTAAAATTACGCCTTTCACTTCAAAGCCTAACTCGCTGCAGACTTTTCTGGTAACAAGTTCATTATCGCCTGTAAGAATTTTCAGTTCGACATTTGCTTTGTTGAGCATCTCAATCGATTGTTTGGCTGTTTCTTTGGGCGGATCGAGGAAAGCAACAAAGCCTAAGAAGGTCATGTCGCATTCGTCGTTTATGGAGTAAACTGCTTTTTCTTCTCTTAGTTTTTTACTTGCAACGCCTAATACTCTTAGGCCTTCAGCGCTTAGGTCAAAATATTTCTGTTCAATCTTTCTGCGTATCTCTTCAGAGATATCAGAAATTAATCCGTCTATTTCGTAGTAGGAACAAACTTTGAGTATTTCTTCTGGGGCACCTTTAGCTATGAAGAATCGTTGTTTTTCTTGTTCAACTACAACTGAGACGCGTCTTCGGACAAAGTCAAAGGGTACCTCGTCAATTTTTTGGAAGGCGGTTATATCAATTTCTTGGTGTTTTAGTATGGCTTCATCAAGTGGGCTTTTGAGTCCAGTTTGGAGGCGACTATTTAGGAAAGAGTAGAGAAGCACTTTTTCTTCTTCTTTGCCATCCATGTCTATATGTAGTAATAATTTAATTTGGTTCTCGGTGAGCGTTCCTGTTTTGTCTGTGCATAAAACGTTCATGCTTCCAAAGGTTTCAATCGAAGATAGACGCTTGACGATTACGCCTTTCTTAGACATTCGCTGGGCGCCTTTAGAAAGGTTTATGGTAATTATCATGGGAAGAAGTTCAGGTGTCAAGCCAACGGCAAGCGCAACGGCAAACAGCAAGGCTTGCAATACGCCGTTAGCGTCAGGATGTAGCAGCGCGTTTATCATGAAAACGAAAATCACTAGCAAAAATGTAACTTGCATTATGAGAAAACCGAATTGTTTGGTTCCTCTCTCAAATTCTGTCTCTGGAGCTTTTTCGACTAGCTTAGCAGCGATTTTTCCGTATTCAGTAAAGCCGCCTGTGCGTACAACCACTGCTGACGCGCTTCCACTTACTACCGAGGTACCCATGAACAGATAGTTATTCCATTCAGTTATCGATGCACCCTTGTTTTTAATGGGGGCAGCTGTTTTTTCAACGGGAAATGATTCACCAGTTAATGCTGATTGGTTAACGAAAAGGTCTTTTGCCTCGATAACTCGTGAATCTGCTGGCGTTATGTCGCCTGCTGAAAGATGAATTATGTCGCCTGGAACAATAAGCGGCAGCTTAATTTCTTGTTTCGTGTTGTCTCTAAGGACTGTTGCTAACGTAGCGACTTTTTCTCTTAATAATTCGGCTGCTTTTGAAGCGTTGTTCTCTTGATAATACGCGAGGGATACGCTTAGAAAAACCATTGTATAAATTACTATAACACTTGGATACGACCCAAGGGCGGCAGAAACTCCGCCAGCAATCATTAATATGATAACCAGTGGACTTTTGAAACGGGAAAGAAAATTGAAGATTGCTGCCCGTTTCTTTTTCTTGGCAAACTCGTTTCTACCATAAATTTCGAGGCGTTTTTCAGCTTCTTCAGAATTAAGTCCGTTTACAGAGGTGTTTAATCGGGTGAGAAGTTCGTTTGTCGGAAGACTCAGAAGCTCCTCTGCGGTAAGCATAGATTGAGGATTTTGTTCATGATTCTGTTTTGCTTCCGTGGATTTGAATCCGCCTCAAGATTTGTTCCGATAGAAAAAGATGCCATTGCATATAGGCGTTTTGGACTTCTGTAACCGAACTGACTTTATTTCCGCCTCACTTTTCGTTAGCTAACAAAAATAGGTATGTTAAAAAGAAAAGAGACTGCTACTGGCTTTAGTTCACCAACGGATGCCCAGAATAGTCCTTTTCTGTTTAATTTTCAATATGCCGAAGACTATTTCCATTTGGTCAGAATTTCTTCGCGTTGAAAGGTTGCTTTGCTTAGGTAGAAGAGGGCGATGTCTGCAATTGCTAATGCCGCTGATACTCCAATAGCTAATATTAATGAGAGCTGGGCGCTTGTTGAAGCAAAAATCACTATAAAGACAAGGGGCAACACTACTAAGCCTCCTAATTGTTGAGCTGCCCGTATATCGTTAACCCTTGAAGACACAATTATGTTCGCTTCAACACTCATTATGCAGGCTAAGGGCGCAATTACTCCAATTACTAAAAGCCAGTACGAGTTTGGTATCACTAAAATACCTAGTTGAGGCAAAGTTAATGACCAGAAATCAATTATTATCGCAGATATAGCTGCGCCTACGTAAGTTACAATCATGCATGGAATAAAGGCAGCTAAACTTTTGCCAAGCAATAGTTCGCCGTCAGTTGTCGGGGTTGCCAGCAAGGGTTCGAGGCTTTTCTCGATTTTTTCTCCAACAAAACTGTATGATGCAATGATGGAGGGAAGAATTGCTGGGATAAGGACGAAGTACATTGTAGCGATTCCAACAACTTGGTTTACGGCCGCCAAAACTTGATCATGTGTCAGTGTTCCCGCGCCAATTTCTGAGTTTAGGGCAAAGATGAAAATTATGGGTAAAACGACGCCGAGAATTATCGGCATTGCAATTAGTGAGTAGAGAACGTACTTGTTTTTGCGGAAAACACTGAGGTCTTTTCTAGTTACAATCCATGATTTCCAAAGCCTCATTGAGCAGAAGCCTCCCGGATAAGTTTCAAATAAACATCCTCAAGGGATGTTCGCAACTCAGTAACGTATTGGATGTTCCCGCCTGCCTCTACGATTGTTCTCACAACGTCAGGGTTGTCTTTTTCAGGGTTATCGATCTCAAGAATTAATTTGTTGTCGCTTGTGCGCATGTTTTTAACCGAGTTCAATTTTTGTACAGCATTTACTATAGAACTGTTAACGCTGACCAGATGAACTATAGTTTTGCGATTGTACAAGCTGCGTTCCAAGTTTTTAGGGGAATCAACAGCAATAAGCTTTGTTTTTAAGATGGCAATTCGGTCACAGAGCCGTTCTGCCTCATCCAAATTATGAGTGTTGATAAAAATTGTTCGCTTTTCTTTTTTAAGTTCTAAAATGAAATCTCGCACGGTTTTTGAGGCTTCAGGGTCAAGGTTCGCCGTTGGTTCATCCAAGAATAGGACTTGCGGGTCATGAATTAAGGCACGTGCAATTGCGATTTTCTGTTTTGTGCCCTTGCTGAATGTTCCAACCGCGTCTTCCCTTCGTTCCCAAATACCCAGCATAGTTAGTAAGCGCTCTATGTTTATTCTGCGTTTGTTTTCGGGAACCTCGTAAAGTTGTCCATAAAAATCCAGGTTCCGATAAGCACTTAGGCTGTCGTATAACCCCACGTTTTCCGGCAGAAAACCCACCATTTTTCTGATTTTAAGGCAATCATTTTCGTTGCTTATTGTGTAATCGCCTATTTTGGCTTCGCCACTGGTTTTGCCTATTAAGCAACAAAGCATACGCACAGTAGTGGTTTTGCCTGCGCCGTTGGGGCCTAAGAAACCGAAAACTTCACCCTCATCAACGTGCAAGGTGACGTTGTCTACGGCTGTTAGGTTGCCGAATTTTCTGGTGAGGTTATTGGTGTCAATCATGCCAAGACTATCCGAGGTTTTTATGAGTTAGGCTTTTTCGTATTTGGATTCTTCGATGCGTTTTTTTTCCAATTCTTCCTCAGTCAACTCTGTGGGAACGACCTGTTGCTGTTTTGCGTCTTCTGGAGGCCAAGTTATTGGGTCTTTTACAGAAGAGTAAATGTTAAACCAGCTTCTTTTTTGGCACGCAGGGCATTTAACGTAATGTAGTGGACCTATATGTGGTGCCAAAGCTGCTCCGCCTAGTCCTTGCTCAAAGACGTTGCTGCATTTTTTGCATTTTACTCTTGCCATGTTAATCGAGTTTTGTAAAGTGCAGATTTGTGATTAAAAGGTTTGTTTTGAAAAAAGTGGTTTTTGATGAAGTTGGTAATAAGGTATAAAGGCAAACATAGGCTTTAGAGCTAAAGGTTTAGAAAGCGATGAACAGGAATGTTTGAGCATCACTACGAAAAACTTCTGCCAAGAAGCCTTTTCCTCAGGCGCTTAGCCAAGTACGCACTCATATCCCTCAGCCTAATTATTGTTTCATTATTAATTGGCATGGCTGGTTACCATATGTTTGAAGGCTACTCATGGGTTGACTCATTTCTGAATGCCGCTATGCTGATGGGCGGTATGGGTCCTGTAAATGTTCTCCATACGGATGCGGGAAAAGTATTCGCTGGAATTTATGCACTTTATTGCGGAACAATCGAGTTGGTGGCAATCGGCGTTTTTGCCGCTCCAATCGTCCACAGGTTCCTTCACCATTTCCATTTAGAAAGTGAGCAAAAACAAAAAGAATAGAACACTAAAGTAGCAATGAAAAGTCAAATGGTAGATCTTTCAGACTAAGTGGCAGCAGGTTTGTTAATCTTTTTTAGAAGCGCCTACTTGATTTGTATATGACAAATGCCATGTTTTGGCGCCGAAAAATTCTCCCAAACGGTTTAACTGTGCTACAGTTTCCCCGTGAATCCGCAAATACAACGCAACTATCAGTTGCCGTTGAATATGGATCAAATCAAGAACCTCCAGAAATCGTTGGATCCGCCCATTTTCTAGAGCATATGCTTGCAGGAGGCTCAAATAAACGGATTCAGCTGTCCCGAAGCGTCGAAAATTCTGGGGGAATCATGGATTTCTATACGGACCACGAGCACACAATGAGTATGATGGACATCTTACCAGGCGAGTTATCTGAAGCTTCTGTGATTATTTCGGAATTGCTCTTCAACTCGGATTTTGAAGAAGAAAAATTCCTGCAAGAACGCAAAATAATTCTTAACGAGCTAGCCGAAGCCCTTGATGATCCGACTGAAAGAATTGAAGAGTTACTCATGAAGAGCTTATTCAAGAACCATCCTGTAAATCGCCCAGTCGGAGGCCTTCCGAAAAACGTTAAACAATTAACTTTAGACCAACTGTGTAATGCTCATAAAATGAACTATATTCCCCAAAATATGGTACTGATTTTGACGGGTAATTTCTCGGAAGAAACATCGGAGGCTGTTCTGAAAAACTTCACTGATAGAACCTTTGAGAAAGTACCTTCAAAGACGGTGTTTCCGGTTGAAACCGTTAAGCCTAAGCCACTTGTTGTAGAAAAGAAGCCTGGAATAGTTCAAACATATCTTAGCGTGGGTGCGCGAACGGTTAATTCAAGTCACCCTGATGCGCCCGTGTTAGATTTGATGAGTGCTCTACTTAGTGGAGGTACTAGTTCACGGTTATTTGTGGAAATGCGGGAAAAGCACGCTTTAACTTACGATGTTGACTCTAGTCACAACAAGGGTGTGGATTTCGGTTGTTTTAGAATTAACTGTGCTGTGAAGGACAAAAATTTTGAAAAGGCTCACCGAGTGATTCTAAAAGAATTAACTAAACTAAGGACAGAAAAGGTTCAAGTGGATGAACTTGAACGGACCAAGAATCTGATTATGGGTGCTAGTCTTAGGGGAATGGATGATCCTCAAGACTGCTCAGAGATTTTGGCTTATATGGAAATGCAGTTCAAGAGTGAAAAAGCGTTGGTTGATCACCTTGTTAAAATCAAGGCTGTTTCAAGCGGAGACATTCTTGAGGTTGCAAATTTGTACCTCAAAGAAGATTGCTTGTCAACTGTTGTTTTAAAACCAAAATAACTTAAGTTCTCAAAAAATGAGGAATTATTTCAAAAAGTGTTAGAAGTAGTCGTCTTCTGAATCTTAGGGACGACTACTACCAATCCTAAGTTCCCAAACAGTCACAAAACAATGTTTGACTTTTTAGGCTTCACCTAAACCGTTTTAGGCGCTCTTTTTTTGAATTCTTAAGAAATGAATTACCGCAACAATTGATGCAGACGGTTGTTGTTTCTTTATGTGACAACAAGTTTTCATATAGTATTCTCACTTTATTTAGTAAGTTGATTTAGTGATATCATTCCACAAGGTAACCTGTCCAAAATGCGGAAAAGAACTAAGTAAACCCGACAAAAAGTTAGAGAACTCTGCGTTTTGTGTTGCCCGTTTCACCTGTGATATGTGTGGTACAACGTTTAGATTTTCATCGGAATTTTAGATTTAGATTATCGTTGTTTAATTTTTTTATCTTTCATCGTAACTATTTGTATCATTTATTTTTTCTTTTTTGGAGAGCAACATTAGAGAGGTTTGAGCAAAGGAACTTAAGGCTATAAACCCCTGGGTTTCCTATAGAATGACTTATTGTAGGCATCGCACAGTCACAACTTCTAAAAACACCGACAAAACACTACTATTTTGAGGTTAAAAACATGAAAGTAGCTATTATTGGAAAAGGCAACGTCGGCACCGCACTCAACAAAGGCTTAAGCAAAGCAGGACATGAAACAAAGTTTGGTCACCGCGACCCATCAGAACCAGTAGCTGACGCTGCAAAATGGGGAGAAGTAATTATCCTCGCAGTGCCACACGAGAACGCAAAGGACGCAATAGAAAAAATAAAGCCATATTCTGAAGAAAAAATCGTAATCGACGTAATGAACGCCATTGGACCAAAAATGGACTTAGGAATCAGTTGCACAACTTCCACCGCAGAAGAGACCCAGAAAAAACTTCCCAAAGCCCACGTAATCAAAGCATTCAACACCGTATTTGCGACAAACCAAAGCACAGCAAAAGTTGGTAATGAACAATTAACAGCTTTCATAGCTGGAGACAATTTGAAAGCTAAACAAACCGTAGCTAAATTGACCAAAGATATCGGTTTTGACCCAGTGGATTGTGGACCTCTAAAAGCAGCACGCAATTTAGAGGCCATGGGAAATTTGATAATCAATTTAGGCTACAATTATGGAATGGGAAACAAGATAGGCTACAAACTAGTAAAATCCTAACCGAAAATCTTATGCTCTAAGATGTTGATGAGATCCAATTTGGTACACATGCACTATCAAATAAAATTCCCACACTTTGCCCCCCTCAAAACTCTGCTTAGACTTCGTAGCTCTGGCGACGCCTTGGCATAGTAACTTTGGGTTTCATCCAAACCAGACAACTTCACCCATTCAACATACCGAGCTTCACCAAACGCAGGGTCTTTGCTGTAGTGCTGCAAAAATGCTGCATGAATCTTTTCGAAATCAGGATGCCGACTGCCAACAGACATGCTCCATCAGTTGCATGCAAACTGCACTAATGGCTTATTGTCGCAAACACGACAGCACCAAAATCAATCCAGCCACAAGTAATTAAACTCCAAAGGTTCCCTGTGGTGCATTAGAGTTTAGGAAAATCAGACTCATAGAGAAAAAAGTAGTGGTCTTTCAAATAGGCGTAAGCTGAGACTTTTCCCAGGGTTGAGTTTACCCTCCCCCCTTCGTTTGGATATTTACAAGATAAGTGGTTTTCTAAAATGCCAATAAGTTATTGCTAGCACGCAAGATGGATGCTGTTAAGGGGCTTAGAAAGCGCCCGATATATGAAAGCATATAATTCTACAGATTTGTAGAAAATAAGGGGTACCCTTGAAGCGTAGTAAGGAAAGATTGCTAAATCGGCGCCGTCCTCTCAACTTCTGGACATTGTTTAGGGAATATCACTATCTAAACAAGGTGATTGCTCCATTCTGCCGTTGTTATGCATCTTTTCTCAAGGGAAATCCTGTCGCGTTTATTGCTGTTCAGCCAATCAAGTTTGGAACACGTTTTAACCGCGTTAATCGCCTAGTTGTGTTGCCTGACTATCAGGGAATTGGAGTTGGCCGCAGACTGCTTAACTGGACTGCAGAGCATTACAAGAAAATGGACAATGCTCCGTTTGTAATTATTACGAGCAATTCGCAGCTGATTCGCACGGGGCTAAAGGGATGGAAGCTTAACAGAGCAGGTAGAGGCGGCAAAATCAATAACTCTAGCTTCCAAAAGACGATGAAAGGTCCTTATAGTCACGGAGCTGAAAACCGCCTCACAGTATCGCTGGAATATCTTGGGAAATCAAGTATTTTGTGCCCAGTTACGCAATCAGATAAGCCGAACACATCTAAAGCTCGCTAGAGATGGCGGTCAAGAAACAAATGACAAAAAAGCATTTTAACAAAAACCGTTCATTCAGCTAGCCGTCGTGCCAAGGCAAACATGACGACTAAGAAGAAAAGCACTCAAATTGTCTTTATTAAGGCATCAGAAAACTCCATCTCAAATCAGCAGCTGAGATGAGCGTTTCTACAGAGGTTAGCTGTTTTCAGGGATAGTAAACCGTATAACTCACCAGCATTAAACATTAAGTGGGCAGTTACCGATGAAAAAAAATTTGTCACTTATTGCGTTCATGGCAACCATAGTTATTTTAGCTTCATTGGGCGCCACACAAGTCGCCGCTGAACAGGACATACCCATACTAGGTTATCGATACAATACAAGTTCGTGGGCCGGTAGTGGAGTTCAAGGCTACAGTCTCTACGGCTCTTTGTTTACCCTCAACGGAGACTCAAATATAAAATCTATGTCATGTGAAATGGCAATGTATTTTGCCTACCCCAACCCTACGGGTGTGCATTATCGATTTGCAATCTACCAAGATAATGCTGGAAAAGTTGGCACTCTTGTAGCACAGACAAAAGAAGGCATAGCAATCTCTGATATACAAGGGAATATGGAAAGTGGAGAACTGCAGATTTTGATTCTCCCGAATAATAAAGCAGGCAAGTACTGGCTAATTTTAATTTACCAAACAAAGAACTTCGGCATCTATATTATTTCTTTACTTGGAAGGACATGAAAATAATTTAGCGCCGTGGAACCAATCGAGAATAGTCATGTCCAGCGACTTAAGCAATGATAGCTTACCTCCCTCGCTTGATTCTCTTGAACCATTTGACAAACCTGCTGGGCTCGTTGCCATTTATGCCTCTGGACAGGGCACGCCCTCAGTACTTCCTCCCCCGCCATCAACATTCTATGGACCGACTCCCTCACGAGTTTTCCTAAGCTTCAAAAATGTGGATCCTTCAACAGGCAGGTTCCAAATAGTTGGCAACCTAACATCGAACAACACTAGCGTCCCAAACGCGGATTTAACATTTTCATACAGAAACAGCAGCGAAAGTGATACATCACTGCAAGAGTTTTCCATAGTTACTACCGACTCAAACGGACGTTTTGCAGTCAATTGGCAGCCGCCCGGCTTAGGGAATTACAATATTAATGCTACTTATCGTGGCAGTGATTTGTATAGGCCTGCGTTTGATGGCATAAACGTTTTAGTGACGCAATTTAACGGAGATAACCAGGTGTTTTCAGTTGAATCCAATTCCACAGTTACCGATATAGTGTATAATCCCGAAAGTGGCGAGTTGAATTTATCGGTTACTGGACAAACTGGTACAACTGGGTTCGTTGATGTCTATGTCAGCAAGAGTCTTGTCGGCAATGTTTCAGCCATTCAAGCCTACATCGACCAAAACCCAGTTGAATTCACCGTTTCAGAAACCAAAGACAACTGGATACTGCACTTTAACTATCATCACAGCTCCCACAACATAGTATTCAACCTTAGCAGGGCAGAAACAGTCCCTGAGGCAACAATTTCATTGGCATCACCATCTTCAACTCCCACTGTTCCAGAGTTTCCCTTATGGGCATCAATATTGTTGCTTACTTCAATGGTTGAAGCTGCTGGTTTGTTGGTCTACCACAAAAAACACAAGCGTAACTTAGTAAAGAAAGTTTGAATGAGCAGGTTTTAGAGTTAGTCAAGAAAGCTTGACTGAAAACCATTTAAAGGAAATATAGAAACGTAAACTATGGTGTAAGAAACTTTGAAGAGAAAGATGTATGGGTTAGCTTTCGTTTTTATGCTTCTGTTCTCAATATCTTGGTTGTTGCTTGCTGATTCTGCAGTGGGTATAGTTGATCGCCAATACCTGCCCGAATTAACCATCAAAAGCGACGGCAACATAATAGTTCGCCAAGCAAATTGGCCCCATGAGGAAACCCCCGCTCCAAAAGTAATAGAGCAAGCTGGAAACGTCTACACCTTAACTGCGGATGTAGAAGGGTACTCTATCAGACTTGAGTGTAGCAACATAATATTTGACGGCGCAGGACATATTATACATGCCCCGAGTGGTTTCGATAATGCTGGCTTAGAGTTAATAGGAGTCACTAATGTAGCAGTCAAAAACCTTGAAGTGGCGGGTGATAGTTATGTAAGCATTTTTCTGGCTGGCTCAAACTGCTTAATCACAAAAGTAAAAACAGAGAATACTCTCCGAATTAATGGAGAGTTTAATAGTGTTACTGAAAGCAACCTCAAGGGATTGACTTTATGGCTCGGAAAAAACATTATTTTAAAGTGCAATATCTCTAATATCTTTTTGATGGACTAGGTGAAGTTCAAATACTTTTAGTCAGAACATTTTATTATGTGACGATAGGAATAAGGATTTCTCTATCGATATTTATTCGGCTAATTTTTGGGATAACGTTTCGGTGGGCTTTATTATTACTGGAGCGACTACTTAACGAAGTATCCTAATGCCTCGGAGATAGGTAACTCGGGAATAGGCGACAAGCCTTATTTTATAGACTCATATAACATTGACCAGTATCCGCTTATGTATCCTTGGGGAGCCCCAGAAATCACTGTGCTCGACTTGGAAAATGCTACTTACTCTAGAAGTGTTCCTTTGAACTTTTTTGTGAGTAAGTCGACTCGGTGGATAGGCTACAGTCTGGATGGCGGCGATATTGTCACTGTTGCTGGAAACATTACTCTTAATGGTTTGGCAACTGGTTTTCATAATTTAACTGTTTATGCCAATGACTCTTTTGAAAATGTTGGTGCTTCAGAAACCGTTATTTTTACCGTTGTCTCAGAACCTTTTCCTGTTGTGCCTGTTGCCGCTGTTTCCGTTGTAGTAGTCGCCTTGGTTGCTGCTGGTTTGTTGGTCTACCACAAAAAACAAAAAGGAAAGTTAGTCAAGAAAGATTGACTGAAGAAATCAGGTTTAGTATAGAAATGGTGACAAAAAAGCTCTTAAGATAATCTAATTGAGAATAGTCTAATGGTCTTAATATGAAAGATGGAAGATTCAAGATACTGTCAGCTATTTTCCTAATAATTATTATCACCCTGTCAAGTATTTTATGGTTATCACTTAATCAGGCAAAAGATTTAGAAAATAAGAATAACAGTTTACAAAACAAAGTCAACAGTTTACAAGACAAAGTTGACTTACTACAAACATTAAGTTTAGAGGACTTTAGGTTAAATGGTTATGATAATCCAGGTGGGGTCACTTGGAATTATAAATTTATCATTAAAGTCTTAAACAATGGAACTAATGACGTGGATAACATAACTGTAACCTTTAATATCCTAAGTGTCAATGACGCAAACAGGTCAATTGACATCTATGACCCCCTTCAAGGTTACATACTAGTTAAGTTTGGATTAACAATGGGAGAGCCATACTCAATAGGTAATGTTAAACAAGGAGAAACAAAGGAAGTTTATGGCTATATCAACAACAATCTTTTGGATTCTGCCAAGTTGAGAGGTTCTGCCTTTACAGTCACGCTTATGCAAGAAGATATTGTTTTGGACCAAGCAACAATTAGCATCTAAAGATTCCTGCCCAGTCAACTCCAACTGTCCCAGAGTTTACATCATTAACAATTCCCTTGGTTCTCAGCATAATGTTGGCGTCTGCTGGTTTGTTTGTTTACTACAAACGCAAAAGCAAGTTAGTCAAGAAACCTTGACGAGAACCCTTTTATTATCAAACAATTTAAAGTTAAATTTAGGTCAATATGGGTAGAGATTTCGTCTTAGTACTTGTTCTTGTCTTCCTAACAGCATCATCCATAATTGTGGTTTTGCCTGTTTCTGGAGCAACTGAAACTGAGAACACTTGGGTAGAGATGGCACCAATGCATCAAGCAAGGTCCGGATTAGGCGTTATTGCAGTTGATGGAAAAATATATGCCATAGGTGGGACAATTAGTACAGGTTTTATTAGCAGTGTTTTAAGCACTAATGAGCAATATGACCCAACAACCAATACATGGGTCTACAAAGCTTCAATGCCCACTGCACGGGTATATTTTGCTATTGCAGCTTACGAGAACAAGATTTACTGCTTCGGTGGAATAACTGGCATGGGAATTTCCGAAACAATCATGCCCGGTATGTATACTGACAACGATACAAGCGTTGTCGAAGAATATAATACACTTACGGATACTTGGACAATCAAGGCGCATATGCCTAAAGGTGGAGGAATGCACATGTCAGCCCAAGAAGTAAATGGTCTGATATACGTGTTTGATTCCCAAAACTATGTTTACGTTTATAATCCAATCAATGATTCTTGGACCGAAAAAGACAGTGTGTACACTCCACCATACACTACAGTCATCGACGGCAAAATAATCGCAACAGGAACTCACGGTGCTAGAACGAACAGTACACATTATAGTCCGGCACAAGAGGTGCAGCAAATAGCGACTTATAACCCTATTACAAATAACCTAACATACGGATTAGACGCTTCAATAGGCGTTCAGGGAGGTAACGTTGGGGCAACCAGTGGCATTAATGCTCCTCAACGTGTTTATGTAATGGGAGTGAAATCTTCAACTTCTCCTTCTATACCTGTAAATCAAGCTTACGACCCCATAACTAATACTTGGACAGAAGCTACCCCGATGCCAACATCGCGAACTTTTTTTGGGGTGGCAGTTGTAAATGACACCTTGTATGCAATAGGAGGATTGCTTGTGTCTTATACTTATGATTCAACAGGAAAATATATCCAGTCCGCTCGGGCAACGCCAACGAATATCAACGAGCAATATATTCCCCTTGGCTATGGAACTTTGCAACCGACAACTTCTCCAACCCCTACTGTTCCAGAGTTTCCTTCATGGGCAATTCCGCTACTACTAACTATAGTGCTGGCAACTGCTGGTTTGTTGGTCTACCACCAAAAAACACAAACACAACTTAGTCAAGAAAGTTTGACCAAGTTTAGTCAAAGAAATTTTACGAATAGCCTTTTATCGCTTATAAGACGTAAAGTTAACCATGAACAAACGTAATTCCTTCAATAAAACTCGCACGTTAGCAATAATTGCCATAACGTTTCTACTAATTTCTGCTGTTCTCATCTCTGCCAACTTTGTCTCTCCTCATTACGTTTTCGTTCAGAAATCCGTAACATCCTCAGTACAGGTTATAGTGGTTTCAAATTCAACAAACCTAAAACACGAAGAAAACTTATTGCTCGACTATAACAGCTACCAATACCTACCTGCTATAAACGTTAGCTTTGGTGAAATCAACCTAATCTACCATTCAGACCTTCTTATTGGCGTCTATATATTCTCACAAGCACAATTTGACCATTTCCAAGCTATCTTCCCATCGCTTCAACATTCAAATGAAGTTACGTACTCAGCTTCTGAATGGGCAAATAGAAGTGGATTTACTTACGAAGCCGCTTCATGGGAAGAACCTTCTCTGCAAAATAGAGAAAGTGTTAGTTATAACGTTACACATACCGACAACTATTATGTTGTAATTACCAACGGAAATTGTGTCAGTTATACCTACCCATTCCACAATATTGTTTACTACTTCAATGAGTTTTTTGATTCGTATTCTTATCAAACAAAGGAGGTAATGCAAACACAAGTTATTCAAGAAAACAATAGCCTGTATCTTTATGTTGGTACTGTTTTCTTGGTTATAGGACTGGTATCTATTTCGTTTTTTAGAAGGCATCGAAAAACCAACTCTCAAAACAAACCCCTTCTTAGGATGCATAATTTTTTAGGCAAGGTCAAAACAAAATGAAAATGCTGATTTACATGCTTAGACAATTTAAGCTGATGATTTTTGTTAACGTCATATTGATTTTGTTTTTTGTTTTAACTGAATTCGGAATAGGGAATGAGTTGAATAGTTATCCTAACGATCTACATTATATCAGCTGGAGTCCTTTTTTGATTCAAGATGTTCACGCTGGGGCGCTTTTTAATGGCAATTGGGTTCCTGTTGGGTCAATTACTTTTACGATAAACTTTCCCTTTTGGCTCTTCTTTGTTGCAATAGCAGTAAACCTATATTTCATGTACAGGCTTCAAAGAAGCATAGAAACAAAACAGACCCCTTCTTAGACCTCTAAAACCTTTTAAACAAGATCAAAACAAATCAGAACTATGAAATTATCGCAAGTTAAGAAGCTATCAAAAATTCTTTCGCTTCCTATATTTACTATGGTCTTTATAGATGCATTATTTATTATTGGTTTTCTTCAAACAAACCAAGGCACTTGGAATTTTGTCAGTGATTCTGGCTTGAAAAATACTTGGAATATATATTTTATTACTATTTCAATTTCAAATTTTCCATGGCTAAATTGGGAATTTTTTTGGGTTCTTGCAATAATTTTAACCAAAGACTTTTACTTCTTTACGAAATATTACGGCAAAGAAACAAAACAAACTACTTCTCAGAATATCCCTCCTCCACCACCTTGAGAATTTGTGCTTAGAAATACTCCCTCAAAAAATATTGCACAATCAAAATTCTATTATCCTGACTTAACTTTATTTTTAATGCCTACCTGGAGGGCAATATCTAAATCTGCTTGAGCTCGCTCAATCTCGCGCAACGCAACTTTCCTTGAGCGAGATACGTTCCCGGCATCAACTTTGAGCTTTCGAGCAATCTGATAATCTGAAAGATTGCCCTCTTTCTTTAAGCGCAAAATTTGCTTCTCACGCTCAATCAAACCCAAACCGAGCGATCTCCTCAACTCTACATAAACTCGCACCTGCAACAACATGAATTTCATCGACATCCACTCCACCGTGGGAGAAGCAAGTTTAATCAAAACGTTGTTACTTAGCGAAACAAACCGGTTACCGCCAGCCGACTCGAACCTAAAAAGCCTCTTTAAACTAAAGTAGCTTCGACACCCTCAAAAACAGGGTCACCGCTACCGCTTAAAAAATAGCCTCCAAACATTTTTACACCAAAAAAGAATGGGAAATGAAAATATGAATTCAACTCTGGGCACAAGAAACCATAAAGTTTAAGGGTAAATGTTTGTTTTAGGTTGCGAGTATTCTACCTTTGAGGTTTGTGGTTTGAGCACTACTAAAGTTGAAACGATCGAAGAAAGGAAAGCAGAAGTTCTAATCAAATTAAGAAAATACAAGCTTATTGAAAAAGAAAAGTTTGAAGGCGCATATGCTTACATCATCGATATTCCACAGGATAAAGAGAAAGCAATCGTCTGGTGCATCCTAGGCGAAGCTACCGTCGGAATCGCAGCCATGAACACTCTCTACAAAATTATGAAGGAAAAAGACCTTGACCGAGCCATCGTAGTCACCGAAGGACGATACACCCACGCCGTCAAACTAGGCGCAAAGAAGAAAAAAGTGGAATTACTACCAAAATCGTTCCCAGTATTCGACATCTTCGAGCATGCGTTAGTGCCATTCCACGAAATTCTAACTGAAAAAGAAAAGAACCAATTGCTCGCCCAGTTCAAAGTTAAACCCTACCAGATGCCGCAAGTCAAATCGGGCGACCCAGCCGTTAAAGCGATAGGTGCAAAACCAGGCGACATATTGAAAATCACAAGAAAAAGCGTAACAGCAGGCGAACACATAACATACAGGTACGTAGTAGAATAAAAAAATAAAAATTTTTTATTTTGCAATCATGATTTCTGTTGATTTCACGATTGCGGTTACTTCGTCGCCCACTTTAATATCTAATTCGTCAACTGCTTCTTTTGTTATAACTGCAGTAACTGTTACGGGCATTTTGACTTCGACTTTAATTTTGGCGGTTATGACTCCTTTTTCAACCGCTAAGACTTTTCCTTTAAACTGATTGCGTGCACTTAACTTCAAATTTTTCACCTCCAAACTTCCCGGGTTAGATAAAATTTTATCTAAATAAATCTCCGCCTGCTTGTATTCGCTTAGCAAACTTTTGCCTAAATCAGTCAATTTTGCGCCGCCTCCACCCGATTTTCCGCCTTTGTAGGTTTCCACAATCTGTTCTTCCATCACGGTTTGGATTTCTTGGATGTAGTTCCAAACGTAACGGTAGGACATGCTCAGGGTTTCTGCAGCTTTAGAAATTGAGTTTTCCTTGCCGATGGCTTCGAGGATTTCTGCGCCGCCTTTGCCGATTAATGGTTTTCCTTTGTATTCAATCCACGCTTTGCAGGACAGGGTATGTTTTTTGTTGCTAAGCATTACTATTTAGGGTTATGTGGCAAAGTCCATATAAAGCTACTTAGCAAAGCTTTTAGAAGTCGAGTTCGCCGTTGATGAATTTGCGAGATATTTCACTTTTGGGGTTCTCAAAGAAGTCCTCGGGTTTAGCTACTTCCACTATTTCGCCATTGTGGATATGTACTATTTCATCCGCCAAGCGTCTTGCCTGGTTTAGGTTATGAGTCGCCATGATTATGATTCGTTGGCTGCTTTTTTTATCCATGATTGCTTTCTCGATTATGGTTGCGCTGTTGGGGTCCAAGTTGGCTGTAGGTTCATCTAAAAGCAAAACATTAGGATCAAGCAGAAAAGCCCGCGCTAACGAAATTCGCTGTTGTTCACCGCCGGAAAGTTTTTTTGCCTTCCGCTTCTCAAACCCTGAAAGCCTAACTGCCGCCAACGCTTCAGGCACCATTTTAGCGATTTCTTCATGTGGAACTTTTCTGATTTTTAATCCATATGCTAAATTATCATAGACATTCAGGGTAAACATGACGGTTTTCTGGAAAACCAAAGTTGAAAATCGTACGAATCGATTTGGAGTCTGAGATTTGACTATTGAATTGTATTGTTCCGCAATCGGGCTCTTCTAAACCAGCCAAAATTCTCAGAAGGGTACTCTTGCCTGCACCGTTAACTCCGAGCAGAACAATCAATTTGCCGCCTTCCATTTCAAATGACACTGAATTAAGCGCTTTGACGTTTCGGTAACTCTTTTTAATATCGGATAATTTTAGGAATACACTCATTTTTTAACCCCTGAATAATCCGCGCCACAGAATGAATTTTCTAAGTTCCCCACGTTCATCTTTGACACGTTCAACCAGACTTACAGTAACCGCTAAAGCTACCACGATTACCATAAGGACAATGCCATAAGCCATTGCCAAACTGAAGTTACCAAAATTGGTCCAAACCGCTATCGAAGTCGTCAAGACCCGTGTTTCCCCCAGTATGCTTCCGCCTACAAGCGACGCTATCCCGAGTTCTCCGAAACAGCGGTTGAAGGAAGCTGTCACAGAAAGCACCAGTGACCAGATTGTTTCGCGAATAAGAGTCAAGTTTGTTCTAAAACCTGATGCACCAAGGGTTTTCGCCAAATCTTTTAGCTGAGCGTCAGCTGTGTTTAAGGCATTAGCAGTAAAAGTTACAATGATTGGCGTAACCAGTATTGCTTCCCCGATTGCGATGCCGTTTAAGGTGAAAAGCAGATTCAAAAAACCCAGTTCACCCTGTCTGGACAACAGCAGAAACAAAAGTAATCCTAAAGCCACGGTGGGTATTCCTATTAACGCGTTAAAGACGCCTTTGATGAACCATTTTCCCCTAAAATTGTATAGACCCAAAAGTACAGCTATCGGAATGCTCCAGAGGCATGCAAGAAAAGTTCCTAATCCCGCAACATAGATTGTTCGATAAACAGTAGCGTAAACTTCTGGGTTTCCGCTAGTGATTAAGTTAATTGCTTGCTGAAGCGCTGGAACGATTATATCAGCCATACATATCACAAAGAAAAGAAGGGAATTAAATTTTGTCTTTCCCAAAACTATGCAGAAAAGGTTTTAGTGCTGAACGGGTTTGCCGCTGTCTGCGCTGGAACAATTTTTGGTTTGTCAGCTATGTAGTAGTTTGGTGTGCTTATTGAGATGTTAAGGTTGAAATTGGCTACAGTGTCGTAAGTTGCTGAGTAGAGGTTGCCAGCGTTGTATCGGTACTGTGTGGGACATTCGGTTCCGGTAGCTCCAATTACTGGAGGTGTATCGGAGGTCATGTAAGCGTAGCTTTTTATCCATCCGAGCAAAGTGTCGTTGGAGATTGCGCCACTCATTAAGGGTACGGTGGGGGTAAAGAGTGATTGGCCGTAGGCTATTTTACCGTAGTTACCGATCAATTGCTGTCCTTCGTCAGAGACCAAAAAGTTAACGAATAATAGTGAAGCGTCAAATTTTGTGTTTGTTAAAGCTGCGTTTTGCGGGTTATCGATTATTGCGCTGTAAACGTTAAGAAGGCTTTGTTGGGCTTGAATTTGGATCTTAAGTTGTATGTCGCCTCTATTGTAGTAAGCTAAGTACGTGCCCATGTCTGAGATTGTGTATCCACCGATGCTGCCATAATAGTTCGCGGCTAGAAGGGTTGGTCCCATTCCTGAACCTGTAACTTTAAACCATGACGTCTGAGCTGGCTAATTGAGAGTAGGTAAAGCCTGCATTGGTCCAAAGTGAAATTTCCTTTGTTGCTGTTCCGGATGCATCGTTTCTTGAGAACCAAAGAACGTTAGGGTTGTATTGTGGATTGCTTGGTTGTGTGCAGTTGTATATTTTCTGCAGTGCTAGGCTTACGTTACTCATACCGTTTATTCCTGCAGGGTCGCTTGCTGGACCAACAATGACAAAGAAGTTGTATGCTACTATTTTTCGGTCAACACCGTATCCTCCTGTTAGGAAAGGAAGCTCCTGTGAGGGTGAATGAACCAGTAGCATGTCTGCGTCGCCTCTCTGTGCAGCTTGTATGGCGGGTCCAGTTCCGTAATAGAGGAAGTTAACGGTTATCCAGGGATATTTAGCTTGGAAAGCATCTTTGAGGTCATCTCTAACTACGGTTCCGTTAGCGAAAATTTCAGGCACATCTTCGAGTCCTGTGTCTTTGAGGCTGGTGGTTGATGCAACCTTAAGTGTTACTGGGCTAGGCAATGGAGTTGGGGATGGAGTAGGAGAAGCTGTGGGATTCGGAGTGGGGGTTGGGGATGCAGTTGGGGAAGATGATGCGCGGGGAGTGGGAGAAGGGCTTGCGGATGGAGATGGAGAAGGCGTTGGGGCGGGTGTGGGGGTTGGTTGCTGATTCTGATTATTGTTTTGACCATAATTGTAGCCTGCATATGCGCCTATTCCAGCTACAATTATGATTATCAGTGTGATTGCTGCTATTGTTGTTATTTTCATTTTTTTCACTGTTTTCCAAAAGAGCCGTTATGCATATATAAGAATATCGACTAGGCAGTAACCAAAAACATATAATACAATAAAAACCTCAAAAACTGTTTAACTCATTTTCTTAACTTGAGTTAATTCATCCAAAATAATTATTGCTTCACCAAGCGGCATCCCCAATCGCTCAGCAAGCTCAACTGCCGAAACATCTGCTTTCTGGGGCAAAATGCAATCGCGAGTATAGGCCTTATGAGTTGGGTACATTACAGATGCGTGAACGGCTTCAACTAGTAACTGCCAGAGTTTCTCTTTGGGGTATTCATCCAAATTCATAAGCATCACCCATTGATATGCCGTAGCAGTTATTAGTCTACCGTAACCAGATACAACGCCATAACAATCTTAATACCCAGCCAACTACCATTCAGTTATTAGAGGTTGAATTTTTTTTGAAAGCTGCTGTTTATCGTGGACCACAATCCATCAAAATTGAAGATGTCCCCGAACCCGTAGTTAAAGGAGCCAGGGTGATTGTCAAGTTTAAGGCAGGCAGCATCTGCGGAACTGACATGCATTTCTATCGAGGCGATTGGAAATGGATGAAGAAAGGCAGAATCATTGGTCACGATGCTTGCGGAGTAAGAGAAGACAATGGCGAACGTGTCGTTATGGTTCCAATCGTAAACTGTGGGCATTGCTACTTCTGTCTGCGGGGCTTGCCAACGTACTGTGTCCGAGGTAAATTTTACGGCTTAACCAGAGATGGCTTTTTTGCCGAATCCAAAGCGATGCTTCCTCGAAGCCTCATTCCCATCCCTTCCAACGTAACTGATGAAGAAGCTGCTATAGTGGAGCCTGTGGCTTTGGCGCTTAGAGTGCTAAATCACTTGCAGCCTAATTTGGGTGACTGGGTGACTGTGGTTGGGCAGGGGCCTATCGGTTTGCTCATGACTCAGGTGGCGTTGATGAAAGGATGCCGAGTCATAGCCGTGGATTTGGAGGATTACAGGCTGGAGCTCTCAGAAAAATACGGTGCAGACGCAGTTATAAATGCCAAAAAAGAAGACGTGCCCAAAGCCGTCCGCAAACTAACCAAGATAGGCTCTGACTTTGTGATTGAAGCTGCAGGAACCACAACGACAGTGGAGCAAACGCCGTTTTTGGTGCGAAAAGCAGGCAAAGTCGCGTTGGTCGGAGAATCTGAGGGCTACTTGAATTTGGAAGATGCAGATGAAGCACAGTTTTTCACAATTTACCTTTCACCAGTTGAGTATCCAGCGGCGGTTGAGTTAATTGCTCGAAAATTGGTGGATGTGAAAGGACTTATAACGCACAGGTTTAAGCTGGATGAGTTTGAAAAAGCACTGCAAACAGTGGATAATCCAGCTGAGAAGCCTCTGAAAGTTGTCGATAACACAGTAAATATCTCTGAGGGGGCTTACCGCAAGGTATATTTCTGTTAGAGAAGTGTTAACCCCAAACTACCCTATGGAAAACGGAGCTAACAGTTTTGGCTATAGAAGCAGTAATATTCGATTTAGATGGAACACTTGCCCATTTCAACTTAGACTACAAAACCTTACGTTCCGAAGTCAGAACCTACCTAATGAGCGCAGGTGTTCCCGCATCCCTTCTCGACGTTAACGAGAGCATCTTTGAAATGCTAAAAAAAGCCGAGATTTTCGTAAAAAACAACTCCAAATCAACGGAAGCTTTCGCGGAAATTCGCACCAAGCCTTGTCAATTGCTGAGAAATACGAGATGGAAGCTGCCACAACTACAAGCCTGCAAAACTGGAGCCGTTGAAACACTCAAAGACTTACAGAAAATGAATCTGAAAATGGGTTTATGCACAACCAGCAGCGAAAAAGCTGCAAACTATATTCTGCAGCGCTTCAAAATTGACGGTTTCTTCAAAGTTGTTGTTCCACGGGACAAAGTGAAGTATGTTAAAGCCCCATACTGAACAGTTTGAATTGGCACTCAAAACATTAGGCGTTCACCCCAAAGCCACACTAATAGTTGGAGACAGCGTTGTTGATATGCAAAGTGCTAAGGAATTAAAAGCCATCGCTGTCGGGTTGCCAACGGGTTTGTCCACAACAGAGCAGTTGATGAGTAATGGCGCAAACTACATTATAACATCGCTAAACGATTTGCCTGTTCTAATAAAAAAAATAAATAAAGATTAAGCGGCGGTTACGACGCCGTCGTCTTTGCGGACAAGTTTTCTTTCCCTAACCAATCGTTTAAGCACTTCAGAGAACACAGCTTTGGCTTCGTCGCCTGAATGGTTAATCCCGAAAACTTTAGCGGTTTCAGCAATCAACGAATCATCACTTATACCTAAAGCATACTGAGCAACAATCGTCATAGCTGAAGCGACTTCTTCAGGCGCAATGTAGTCAGGTTTACGTTTGGATTCTGGAACACCCTGCATTGGAACGCGGATCGGCGTTTCTTTTAGTCCAGTTGGCCATAGAAAACTGCCTTTGATAACTACTTTCTGTTCGCGTAATCAGGTTGTTGAGGGCTTCTTTTACAGCATGAGCAGATTTTTGGTGTCACCTGCTTTATTCCCCATGCAGCTGCTAACCTTTCAACCGCATAGTCAAAGTGGACTGGACCTTCGTTTTGGATGAGTTCGGCAAGGAGTTTGGTTTGGTTTTCTCGGTTTTCTGGGAAGTGGAACTCGTTTTTTTGTTTGGAGTCGTAGGTGGTTTTGGCTGTGGCAACTTTGATGTAGGGATTGTACGTGGCTTTTAGGGGGTAGACTTTGTAGGGGACGCCGATTTTTTCGATGCCTGCAAACGTGTTTTTTTGGATGTCGGTTTTGGGTGCAAAGCCTTCTTTGATGTCGATTATTGGTTTTTGAGCGTCTTTGTCAAGTTGGATTTTCTGGGCTTGTTCGAGGGTTTCTTTTAGCCGTCTGATTTCTGAGTCGCGTCTTGCAACCCACGCGGGTGACCAGATGCGGTGGATTCGCCAGCCCAGTTGTCTCAGGACTTGTTCACGGAGTCGGTCGCGGTCTCGTGCACTGCTGCTTGATTTGTATGTTGCGCCGTCGCATTCTACGCCAAGCAGGAAACTTCCGGGGTTAACTGGGTCAACTACGCCTATGTCGATTCTGTAGCCGCTGCAACCAACTTCTGGAACAATTTCGTAGCCCAGCTTTTTGATTTCTGCTGCTACATCTTCATCTAAGGCTGAATCAAAGGTGCCTCTTCGGTTTATTCGATAGAGTTTCGGGTCCATGCTCGGCATAGTCGAGGTAGGTGCGCAGTGTTTGTACTCCGAGTGCTTGGGCGTCTTTGTCAATGTCCGAAGCTTTAATCGAAGTTATCAGCACTACTTTTTCCCTTGCGCGGGTAACGGCAACATTTAAGCGCCGCTCGCCTCCCGGCTTGTTTAGGGGACCAAAGTTCATCGCCATTTGTCCCTGCTGGTCAAAGCCATAGCCTACACTGAAGAATATGACGTCACGTTCGTCTCCCTGCACGTTCTCAAGGTTTTTCACGAAGAAGCCTTCTAAACGGTCTTCTTTGAAGAAGGGTTCAAAGTCTGGTTGGTCTTTGAGCTTGTTTTCGATTGCTTCTTCAACCGCGTCCATTTGGGCTATGCTGAAGGTTACGACTCCGAGGGTTTTGTGGGGGTAGTTTTTGAAGTGCTCAAAGACTAGGTCGGCGACTTTTTCGGCTTCTTTGAGGTTGTTTCTTGCGCCGCCTCGGTCGTAGATTCCGTCTGGCACGTGGACGAGTTTTACACCTAAACTGTCGGTTTGATTTTTGGCAGCTGGGAACGTTATCATGGTATCGTCGTAGAAGCGGTGGTTTGAAAATGCAATTAGGTCTTCGTGTTTGCTGCGGTAATGCCACCTTAGCGTTTTAACTGGCAATCCAATGCCTAGGCACTCGTCGAGGATGCTGTCGAAAACTTCGACGTCTTCGTCGCTTAGTTCGTCCCAGTCTACATTGTCGATTAGGTTTTTCTGGAAGAAAGAGGTCGGCGGCAACTGTTTGTTATCGCCTGCAACTACAACGGTTTTTCCACGGTAAATAGCGCCAATGGCATCTTCAGGAACAAGTTGTGAAGCTTCGTCGAAGAGCACAAGATCAAATTTGTTGTCTGGAGGCAGGAACTGGCTGACTGAGATTGGGCTCATTAATAGGCAGGGTTTGAGTTTAACGAGTAGGTTGGGGATTTTCTGCATCAGCGTTCTGATGGGCATTAGGCGACGTTTCTTTGCAGCTTCTTTGAGAAGGACGTTGGCTTCGGAGTCGGCTGCTTGGATGAGAATGTCTTGGGGTTTTCTGCTGTTTGCTGCTTCAATAACCATGCTGGAGGTTAAGTGGATTAGGTCTTGGTCGAGTTTTCGGAAGTCAGCAATCAACTGCTCATGGTTCTCACGACGGAACATGCCCAACTTTTGGTCTTCATTGTAGAGGTTGTTTATCCACTCCTGATAAACGCCCTTTCGGAAAACATCACCCAAATCAGCCGCTGAAATGTGCTGCTCTACTAATCGACTAAAGAATTGGTCCAAGTTTCGCAGGTTGAAGCGGTTTTTGGCGTCTTTAAAGTCAATCCAAACCTGCACATCATCCACACGATCTCGAAGCGCTTGGATTCGTTCACTAATGACTTTAATTTCTAAATCCTTTAGCTTCTGGTTTTGGTATTTCATTTCGGTTTCAAATCGTTTTTCAAAATCTGCCAGAATCTTAAGTGAAGCCTCGTTTTGCTGGGTTAATTCTGTATTTGAAGGTGCTGCGGTTGGTCCTTGAGCGGCGAGGTCTGCGAATGCTTGTGGCACTGGAATATCGCCAAATGCTCCTTGCACTTTTTTGCACCATTCAAGCACTGAGACGATGTCTTGCCAGTTGGTTTCTAATTCTTGGAAGCGGTTACCATATTTTTCTTGAAGTTGAACTTTTTCGCCGACGATTTGGGCTTCTTTTTTGCGTATTTCTTCGGCGTTTTTAAGGTCTTCGATGAGTTGTTTGTAGTTTTGGGGTTCCTGTTTACTTGTTGCTAAGGTGTCTTTGGTAAGGGTGCACAGGGGGTTTAGTTGTTTTTCTGTTTCGTTTGTCCATTCCTCAAGTAATGACAGCGGAGTCCAGCTTATGGCTGCGTCTGATTTCGGCAAACTTGATGGAACAATTGATTCCACTTCTTTACCTTGCTCTTCCCATTTAGCCACTGAAGCTTGTAATTCCAAACCCAAATTCTTAATCATGGGCGAAGGACTCGACGAACTCGTGAGTAGTTTGAGCAGAGTCTCAGGAATTTGAGTTCCCCAAGACAACTTTTTGATTTCGTCTGTTAACGCGAGGGCTTTTTCGGCACCTTGGAAGTCTGTTCGAGTTTTGCGGTAGTAGTGACCCATCAATGTTCGGACAGTTTCAGCGGAAGCCTCAATCTTTGCTTGGAGCTTTTTGACTTTGCGTGCGTCGATTAGATCTTGTTGGATTGTTTTTGGGACTTTGCCGTCGTTTGTTAACCTTGCAATCGCCTTTTGGTCGTTACGGTAAGTTGCATTGAAAATTTTCAAGCCACTCTGGTATTCTCCGCTGTACCTTTCAATCATCCCGTCCAAATCTAAGTCGTAGATTCCATCGCTGTAGGTTTCTCCTATTCGGCTTTTTATGAGGTTGTGTTCTTGATAGAGCTGTTTGGCGTTGGCGACGGTTTCTTGGACTTGCTCGAGATATTTGGCATCGAACCATTCTGGCTCAGGCTTATCTTCTGAGAAACATAGCAACGCTATGCGGGACAATTGTTTTAATTGTGTAACGGTCAAATCGGCGCCATCTATACCGAGGAGTTGGGCAAGAGATTGAGAAGTTTCACGCCATTTACGTGAAATTAACTCAGTGTTCCGAATGTACGCCAAAAGTTTTTCCCGTTTAGATAACAATTCGCCCTCTTCCACATCGACTCCTGGCAACATTTTGCTTAGCGTTGAAACTGCTTGTTGCACTTCCACGGACCTATTAAGAGCCAGAGTGAACAAAGACGGCTGATAACGTTCCATCAGGCTTGCCCGGGTATTCTTTATCCAGATACTCGTGTCCAAATAACCGTGGGCTTCACTCAGCAGTATATCAATACCCTGATTTGTTAACCAGTATGCTTCCGGTTTTGGGCTCTCAAACAGTAATTTGCTTACGTCAAGAAGCCATTGTATTCGTACAAAGGTTTCAGGCGGAAACACACCCAGCTTAGCTGAGAAGTCTTCGGTTTCCAGTTGCAAACCACGGAGTGTTTCGTTTATTTTTTCAAGGGCAGTGAGGAGCTCGCTGCGGATTTCAAGGCTATATTTGTCTGCGCGATAGCCTATCCATGGAAAATCTGGTTCCTCGACTACTTGCCAAACTTTGCTAAGTTGAGAAACGAGGTCTTCGAGTTCACGCATTTTCTGAGGAGTTAACGTTCCCAGTTCAGACAAGCTGACAGGTACAAATGGAACTCGCTCTAAACTTGAAATTATGCTTAGGACTTCGTAGACGCTTCTTTGCATATATGGACGTTTCTCATGCAATACGGTAACGTAGCCATTTAGTGATTCGCGGTACTCTGCCATCCTCTCGAACTCGTGCGCCGAGGGCAGTTTGCGTGGAATGAGGTTCTCATCTAAACTGCGTTTGAGTTCCGCTACAACTTGTTGTTTGTTGGCTTTGCTGCTGTGAAGTTCAAGGCAGAAATGAGCCAAACCAACTTCGCTTAGCCGTTTGTAAACTACTTCGAGAGCGGCCATTTTGTCACTTACAAATAGTACGCTTTTGCCGTTTGCGATGCATTCGGCGATTATGTTTGCAATTGTCTGACTCTTTCCTGTGCCTGGGGGTCCTTTCATGACGAAGCTTTGGCCGCGAAGAGCATATTCAATGGATACACGCTGACTGCTGTCTGCGTCGAGGACCTGGTAGGTTTTTGCTGGCATTTCAATCCTATCAACATCTTTCTCGTCGGGTAACCCGCTTAGGATAAGGTTGTCCTCTTTTATGCCCGCGATCGCCTTAATGATGGGGTGCTGAGTAACCAAGGCGGCATTGGATTCTAAATCTTTGTAAATAACCAGTTTCTGGAAGGAAAAAAGGCCCAAATCAATAGACGACTCCGTTTTCCAACCCATCTCAGCAACTGCTTCGTTGACCAAATTGAAGTAGTCGGTTAATTTTTGTTCTTCCCACTCTTCGGGCAATGGTGGCAACTCGATTTTAAAGTCGTTCTTCAGTTTAGCCTGGAGCGCGGGGTTTAGAACGGCTTCATCTTCTACAGGCGGAACTGAGATGTTGTAGGGTTGACGGATTGTATCCCGTGTTAGTTCTAAGGGCACAAGAATTAGGGGTGACTGAACGTTTTCTTTTGTTTCCGCATCCACCCAATTAAGTGTGCCGAAAGCTGCATGCAAAATTCGGACACCGCGCTCCATATAATCCAGAAGGGAACGACCCTGCAAACTTTTGAGGTTGCGCTCAAGCTCCATTCGACTTAAATTACCGCAAACAAGCTGGTTTGCAGTCGGACGTTTGGGTTCTTCAGGGACGATGGAGGCTTTGACTTCAGGTTTTGCGGTTTTGGCTTCAGATTTGGCTTTGCCCTTACCTTTGAATTTTGACTTCTCAAGCATTTCGGTTGTTTTGGATTCTTGAGGTTCCCAAAATTCTAAATGATTCTTCTTCAAGACGAGTACGTCGAAGATTTTTTGTGGTTCCGGCTGGGATATGGCGAGGTTTCCACGTTTAGACTTATGAAAGTATAATAAATTGTTCTTTCTGGAAAGGTCGATTAGTCGAGATTTCCAATCTTCAACCCGTTTCATGGGCGATGAGGGAGTAGTTTCAATCATTGAAGGCACATCCAAGCGGTACAAGTTAGCATTAGTGTATGTATGGTTGTTTAATACTTACGGTTGTTTCGACTATGTCAAACAATTGGGTTGTTAACTTTTTAGCTCTAAAAGAGTCAGTTGACTCTATTTTCGCGGTTTATTGCATCCAAAACTACTTGCTTAACATTCTCTAAACCTATTTTTCTTGTTTCAAGAATTGTAAGATTCATGCCTGACTTTTCCAATTCTTTTCTGCACTCTTCTGCATTATCACATGTATCCAAGATTACGGCGCCTTTAATTCCGTTGAACATATTTGCAAAAGCTGCATCATCCACACCTTCCTTTCGCAGCTGCTCTTTTGCATACCTAAAAAAACCAATCATACCTGGACCCATAAACATCAAGTTGTGCTCAGGGTCCGCCTCGAAGAATTTTCCTTTCCCACCCAGTTGGCAATCAATACAATTCACCGCATCAACTTTTGATACGTGATACTCTTTAGCTAGCTGCTTCATCTCGTTGTTTTGGCCGAGGCAGAGGTCACCGTAGACCAGCACGATTTTTCCCCTGAATCTTTTTTTGGTTTGCTCTAGAACTTTACGCAGATTACTCTCTACAGCAGCGTAGTCCACATGAAAATATTTGCTTACAAACACTAATTCAGCATTAAGTTTGCCTTCTTTGACGAGCTTTTGGAGTTCATCTTTGAGCACGCTACAGGCTACTATGCAGACTTTTTCTGGAGAGGAGTTTTCTTTCATGATTCAACGTATCAAGGTTTGATGCTGAAAAGAAAAAGCTTTCCTAAAAAACAACAAAAAAAGAAGAAGGGGAGTTGAGTGGTTTTGAGTTTATGCGCGTTTTTTGATGGCCATCAATAGAACTACGCCGACTATGGCGATTACTACGATGATGGCTACGCCCATGCCGATGATGCTCATGTTGTAGTTTTGCACTGCAACTGTTGGGTATGGTGAGGCTGTGGGTGCTGCTGGGTCAACTGCAAAGCTGGTTTCCGATGAGGATGGCCAGTAAGAGTTGGAACCTGCGAAGTTGGCGATTACAGTATATTTGCCTTCGATGTCTGGTTTCCATTGCATGCTGAATTCGCCTCTTGAGTCACTTGTGGCTGTGCCGATGTTGCGGAAGTTGCCGTTGGAGTCGATTACGGAGATTTGGACAGGTACGCCGACTGTGTCGGTTGGCTTAGGCTTCTGCATATATACGTATTCCATCCACGCGCTTTCGCTTTGATCAGAGACAGCTGGGACGCCGTTGGGGAATCGTCCGGCTTGCTCGATTTGTTTGGTGCCTGCAGCGATGTCGGTGACGAAGCCGTTGATTACTAGTGAATGACCGAATTCAATGGATGTTTGGGGTGCGCTGACTGTGAGTTGGCTGGGTCCTTTGCCATAGCAGTAGATTTGGGCGTCATAGGAGTTTAATGCAGTTAGGAAGCCGTCTGCGACTGGTGTGACACCGCCATACATGACGTTGCCCCAATCTGAGATAGTGAATATTTCGGTTCCGTCAGTTGCGTTTAAGCAACGCAATTGGGCGCCTTTGAAAAGCGGAGAGTTCGGTGAATGCTCAGTGGTTCGCAAATAGATTTTGCCGTCTGCAACAGCGCTAACTGTCAGTGGGAAGTGGCCATAGGCTGTGTCGAAGCCGCTGTTTGTATCGTTGCCTGGGCCGCCATTACCGTAAGTCCATAGTAGGTTGCCGTTGGTGACGTCGTAGGCATAAACGATACCGCTGTAGCCTGTGTAGTAGAGATTGCCGTATGCAACTGTGTCTGTGTCGAGACTGAAATAGTTCCAGTCTGTTGTTTCAGACTCCGGAACGGTGGTTGGACCCCAAACTAGGTTTCCGGTAGCTGTGCTGTAACCGTAGTGCAAGAAGGTTTCTTTGTCTTCAAAGATGAAAACACCCTTAACTGGATCCCAATCTGCGATTGTTCGAGTCACGTTTCCAGGAGCTTGATCAAAGCTTTTAGACCATAGTTGAGTGCCGAGGGTCGAGGGGTTTAAGCTGATTGCAGTCATGTTTGCAGGATCAACGGACATAGCAGTAGTGATGGTTCCAGCGAAGCCCGCGTGGTCACCGAAGGTTCCCTGAATAAGAAGGGCTTTGTCGCCTATGATGACCAATGGGATAACATTGTTGTCTGCACCGCCGACAGTCCAGCTGCCTCCCTTAAGGAAAGGCAGAGAAACATTCCAGTCATATGCACTGGAGAGGGATGCGTTAATGTTTCCTGAGTACCAGTTACCTGCGGCTGTTCCAATTTCATATCCAAAGACTTTGGAAGAGTTCCATTCTGCAAGATACCAGTTGGGGTTTGCGGTTGTGCCAAGGTTGGTGAGGATGAGTTTTAAGTATTCGCCTGAAGGTCCTGCGAGGTTGGTGCCGCTTGGAACGTTGGTGATGTTCATGCTGGTGAGTACTCCGTTGGAGGGGTCATATGCACGCCAAACTGTGCCTAGTCCGCTTTGCGAGCTTGTCGCAATGAGTAAGCCATTAGGTAGAACTCCGTGTTGGTTTGCCGTTTCAAGTGAGTAGAGGTATCCGAATGATGGAGCAAGTGAAATGCCTGTTGCGGTTGCATTAATACGCCAGACTTCTTTCCCAGTCTCCAAGTTTACTGCGACGTAGTCGCCGCCAGTTGCTGCGTTACCGTAGGGTTCTTGGTAGAAGAGCATTCCATACATGATAAGTGGGTTAGCGAATCGTCCGTTGTATGAGAGCCCTGAATAAAACATTTCACCTGGCACTGCTGTGTCGTTACCTCCGACTAATCCGCCAAACTGGATAGGTTTAGTCCACATAATGTGGGCGCTGTTGGGTGCTGCACCGTCTGGTTGTTTTCCGCCTGGTCCGTGGTTGCCTGGGTTAGCGCCGATAGTGTAGGGTGTGCCCAGCCAGTTTGAGGTGAGGGTGTACCAATAGGTGTTTTGTCCTTCGATTGGGCGGGTCCAGTATTCTGTTGGAAGCGGATAGCTGTCGATTGCTGAGGGAGTGGGATCTTGTTGTACAGTCATCGTGATAGTTCTGCTTGCTCCTTTAATGATGTCACCGGTGTAAGCTGTGTTGGCTCCAGGTGTGCTGGAAGTCCAGATGTAGGTTTGGTCTGGATAGTCAAATTTGAGGGTATAGTTGCCGATTTCAGTTGGGGAGTACTGGAAATATTGAACGCTTGTTGGGTCCGAAACGACATCCCAATGTTTAGATTCGACTTTTCCGCTTGGCGCAGTTATGGTGAGCGTGTAGTCGTGGCGTCGGATATCGTTGGTGATTGTTGCTCCCACAATTGGTGTGTCGATCCACATGTCTATTGCTACTGTTTGACCGATTCCGATTGGGTTAGGGGCAGCGACAAGGTAAGCGTAAGAAACGATGGTCCAAGGGGGTGTGTGCGCGTTAGTTGTGGATAGCGAAGCTCCGATAGAGATTATGAATGCTATAGAAATCAAAATTGCCATTAACTTTTTCTCGAATTTTTGCATTTTCCTTTTCTCCTTTGATTCCGCTTTTTTTGTTTTGTTGAGAATTTAACCTCTTGTAAGTTCAACCCCCACTTACAACAAGGCTTAAGAATAGAAGAGAACAATCCAACATAGGGAAACTAGTGGATATTAAAGCAGTTGACACCTCAGACTGGCAAATTTCAACACTCACCGAATTAGGCTTAAGCAACGCCCAAGCCAAAGTATTCTTAACCTTAGCCAAATCCAGCCAGCTTACAGCCCAAGCCATAGCCAGTCAAGCCAACATCTCTCGACCCGACGTTTATCGAGTAATCAACCAACTACAACAAGCAGGGCTAATTGAAATAATAATTACAAAACCAGAAGAGTTTCGCGCCATATCCACCGAGGAATGCGTCTCCAAATTGCTGGAGAAGCAAATCCAAAAAACTATTGACCTGAAAGAAAAAAGCAAAATCCTCATTGAAAACCTTAAAAAGAAAAATGACCCGGTAGAAAAATGCGAAAAATATGGCTTCACCCTCATCCCCAGCCGCGGGTCAGTATATTCAAAATCGGAGCGCTTGCTTGGCAACACTCAAAAATGCATTTGTCTTCTCGCGCAAACTAAGCGGCTTAATTCTTGGCTCTCGCAATATTCTTCAAACATAGAAGAAGCACTAAGCCGAAACGTTGATTGCCGAATAATCACACCTCAAACAGCTGGCAACCAAAAAAATAATGATTCCCAAAAGATGAAAGAGAAATTTCAAAATTTTCAAATCCGATTCATCGCTGAGCTACCTAAGGCAAGTTTTAGCATTTGGGACAACAAAGAAATTTTGATAACAACCCAACATACTGATGCGCCGCCCTTTCCTGCCACAACATTGTGGTCGAATAACGAAAGCTTAATCGATTTATGCCTGGGCTATTTTGAATGTCTCTGGCAGAAGGCGGAGAAAATAGACACTGCTCAACACTGAAAATGTTGCTTAAGGCTTAGGTGCAGAGTTTAGCTGCGGTTAAGGTTTAAAGCAGTACCTTGGCCATTGTGGCCATTGCTGAGGCACGCTGCATGTGCCAAAGTCCAAATTTAACTCCATGCCTATCTTTAAGTGCTCTTGTGTTGTGCCCTGTATCATTCCAGGAATTCTTAACCCATTTTCCAGTTCCACGATACCTACAGCATAGGGTGTTAAGTTTTGGAATTGTTGAGGCGCAACATGGATTACCGTGTAAGTAACCAGTTTGCCTTTTCCAGAGACATTGACCCATTCGAAATCCTGTGAGAAACAGTTATCACACATTGGTCTTGGAGGCAGATGAATTTTACCGCATTTTAAGCATTTTCCAGCCATCAATTTTTGCTGGCTCAAAAACTTGTAGAATTGCTCTATAGTAAATGCTGGTTGAGTGCTCATTGTTGTGCGCTCCTGTAGATGTGGACCGCTGCGGTGGCGCCTGAGCCGCCGACATTGTGGGTTAATCCAACTTTGGCGTCTTTTACTTGGCGTTTACCCGCTTGACCTGTAAGTTGCAGGTAGATTTCGTATGCTTGAGCAGTGCCTGTTGCGCCTACTGGGTGCCCTTTTGCTTTTAAGCCGCCGCTTGTGTTAACGGGTATTCTTCCGCCGAGTCGTGTTGCGCCGCTTTCAATTAGTTTTCCGCTTTCGCCTGGCTTGCAGAAGCCGAGGTCTTCGTAAGCCATTAATTCGGCGAATGTGAAGCAGTCGTGAACTTCCGCCAAATCTATCTGTTTAGGTGTTAATTGTGCCAAGTCATAGGCTGTTTTTGCCGCCAGTTTTGTTGCGTTTAGGGAGGTTAAGCTTTTGCGTTGGTATAGGCCGATGGTGTCGCTGGCTTGTCCGCTGCCAACGATGTGTACTGGTTGGTCGGTGTATTTTTTGGCGAGTTCTGGTTTGGTTAAGATTATGCAGCTTGCGCCGTCAGTTATTAGCGAACAGTCGTAGAGTTTGAGTGGCCAAGCAACATAACGCGATTTCATGACAGTTTCGAGGGTGATTTCTTTTTGCATGTGGGCTTTTGGGTTCATGCTTCCGTGATAGTGGTTTTTGACTGCTGCCAAAGCCATCTGCTCTTCGGTGGTGCCGTAAGCATGAATGTGAGCAGTTGCCATCAAAGCGAACAATCCTGGAAAAGTGATGCCGTGCCACTGTTCAAATGGATAATCGGAAGCCATAGCTAGGTACTCAGTGACTTCAGCTGTCGTGCGATGCGTCATCTTTTCGACACCGCCTACAACTACAACATCCGCTAACCCTGATAATACTGCATAAATTCCTGACCTAAGGGCTGCGCCTGAGGAAGCACAAGCCGCTTCAGTCCGCGTGGCTGGGACACCAGTTAAGCCTGCCCAATCTGCAATAGCGCTTCCAGTGTGACCTTGATGCTCGTAGGCTTCACCCATGTGACCAATAAACATGGCTTTGATGTCTTTTTTTGGTTCCAGTTTGGGGCAACGTGTGAATGCTTCGCATGCAGCTTGTGAGAAGATTTCTCTTGCCATTAGGCCTTCATGTTTACCGAATTTGGACATGCCAGCGCTGATTATGCTGACGAGTGGTTTCCCATTCAAACCCACAGTACCTCTTTAATAGGTATACATTGATACCGAGCCATAATAAAAACCTACAACTAAACTAGGACAATCATATTCATGATGTTAAAAGTTCAACAGCTATAACTTGATTTTATATATGTTGACTAATTGAAAAAACTCCAATAGGGACCTATCATTCAGGATTCTAGAGTTTCTAACAGAGCCCAAATATGTCATTCTTCTGCAACGTTTAATCTTTGCAAGCTTTAAGCTTGCCTAATTCTAAAGCATGCCCAATTAATCGCTCAAACGTTTCAAAATCAGTATGCTGCAGAGTTGTTTGCTCAGAATATACATACTTGTTATTTTTTGCTTGGATCACTAATCTTTCGAACTCATTCTCTAAAATATCCCTAATCATAATTGGCTTTCCGTTGAACAATCTTAAGTCGCAGTTTAGGCAATATTCAAAATCAAACTCTAAGACCCGGTCTTTAGAGTTGCCTTCACCAAAATATTTGGTGTCTTTAGCCAATTTTGTGACATTTACATCATCAAATTCAATAATTGAAATGTGGGTTTTTTTTATGTCATGTTTATGAGTCAAGTTAACGCCTCAAAGTTTTTATTTTTGGATTAAGGGATTTCGTCTCGCCATGTTTTGAATATGTATCCTGTATAGATTATATTTGGAGCCACAGACTTTAACGCGAGTTCCTGCTCCATGCTTTCCCGAATTTCCTTTAACTCTTTAGAAGTTGGGGTCCAAATCATGAAAACATAAGAGCCAGGTATGTTGGCAAAGCTCCAGTAGAAGAGAGTATTGGGATAGTGGTTTTGCAGGATTATGTTTGGTATGTTGGGGTTGGCATCGTCTTTTAAGTTAACGTGGAAAATGCTCATTATGTCGTTTGACGCATCGGGGTACCATTCTATGGAAAACTGAATCAAGTATTTGTTTATCATTCGTGTGAGTCTGCGTCGAACCGTCTTGGTTGAGACGCCTAATTCTTCAGCTACTGCCGAGGTGGGTTTACGAGAGTCATCTTTTAGGGAACGAATAATTTTGTAATCAAGTTCACATAATTTATTATCAACATCAATTTTGGCATTTTTAATAAGAGCCGGTACAGGTGACCCTGTTAAACCAACGGTTGGTTCAGGCATTTCAGCTGTTTCTTTAACGAATCGAACCAGCGGCTCCAATTCACTTATGTTTCTCAAATAAGCTCCTATATACAAAACGTTTCCTCCACCTACCGCCAACCAGTAAATCGAACCCTGTTTCTCCAGCTTTGATTTCAAATTTGAAATTGAATTAATTTTAGTGTTACCGAAGATGAAAACGGGGATGGCATTTTGAGCAAAAACGCTGAGACCCGCAGTGAATTTTGGTATTATTCCTATGTCGATAAGGGATTGGATGCGGTTATGAACAGCCGTCACAGATAAGTCGAGTTTTTCTGCTAATTCACGATAGGAGATTCTAGAATTAGCAAGTAAGAGTTGGCAAATGATAAGATCAGTTTTGTCCACTATTCCACATCAATCGCTAATTATGCATAAAGAGTTTAAAGGCTTTGAGGAACTCAAAACACAAAGTTATTTACCAAAGCGTTCCGAAAACAAAAATAAGGACAAACCAAACAACAGTAACGAGCCAAGCAAAAACATGGCAAATGCAGTGGCCGGGGTGGTGTAGCTTGGTAGCATAGAGGCCTGTGGAGCCTTTCGCCCGAGTTCAAATCTCGGCCCCGGCCCCACCAATCAATAATGCTTTTCGATTCCCCCAAAACCGAACTGCTTATTCTTCGCTGTCATTTTTACAAAGTTGTTTAGCCGCTTCTTGAATTCTTCCGGTCGGTTCCTTGCGCCCTCAATATAGGCTAAGCGGATTCTCTTGTATGCAGGCGAGAATTTTTGAAAGTTGTCCCACGCTTCTTTGTTGGCTTTTATGGCTTCTAAAATATCTAGCGCCGCAACATACTCTTCTTCAAGAAAATTTTTGATTGTCTCTTTCACGGATGGGATAACCTTGTCCTGTTTGACAAGTGCTCTTAGCCGCTGCTTGTTGGATTCTGAATAAGGCGTTTTGGGGTTTCTGGGAGTGAAGCGTTGGGCATAGCTATTTTCATCGATTTTCTTAGCTGTGCTATCAATCCAGCCGAAGGAAAGTGCTTCTTCAACAGCATCGTTGTAGAGTATGCGTGGTTTGCCGCTTGCTTTTTTGGGGTAGATTAGCCAGATTTCCTTTTCTTTATCGTAGTTTTCTGCTAGCCATTTCCTCCACGCTTGCCTATCTGTTATGTAAAGCGTTTTGCCAATGTCCAAGAGAATAACTCCGCTAAAGTAGCAGTTGCATCTCTCTAAATAGGACTCTCCTTGCTCGGTCGCTTTCAAGTCAAGGGTAACATCATTTTGCTACGAAAGAATCAACAGTAGGAGCTGGCTTAGTTCTTGGAGCCTTAGATGATGATAATGATGATACGGCTACTGGAATTTGCAATTGGGTGTTATCTTTCAAAGATAAATTTAGATTAAACAGAGCCTTGCACCGTAATAATCTAAATGAATCTCCGAGAAGACTATTTTCCGGAGGCAAACCTGACAACACCATAACAACATTTAACCAACACCTCCAGCCTATCATAGTTTGCCAAACCAAAATTGAGCACCCATAACGACGGACTCAACAGAGGAACGTAAGAAACACAAATCTTGCACCTATGACGATCGAGTTCTACCCAATTATGGAACAGGTGAGGCAAAGGGCAAAAGTCCCACGCCGAGAGAACTTAGCCAAGCTAAAAGCAACGCTCAGCAATGAGGTTAAGTGTTTGGTTACGTGGGAGACATCTAGCCCGCAAAAACGGGGAGAAAAAAACGTTGGAATCGGTGACTTTTGAACCCCAAAAACGTGTCCGACCACAAACAGTTTTTTGAAAAAAACAAAGAGAACTATCACGAAATTTGGGTTGTATAATTAAAAAGAAAACTGCTAACCCTCAGCCTCTTTCATTCACCCAAGCCATAGACGAAGCAAAAAAAACAAGGCCTCATAGATAGCCGCACAAAAACCATAGACGGGAAAAAAACATGATACGCTTCACAAAAGAGTAAGCCGTAAACATTGAAATTGAGAAAGTCAGACTAAATTTTTAAGTTCAACACCTCTATTAAAGCTATTAAAACGAAGAAGCTGAGCTCACTTGGATATAGAAAAGAAAATTGAGTTAATCTGCAGACCCCCAACTGAAGAAGTTGTGACTCCTGAAGATTTACGAGCGCTTTTTGAGGCAGAGGAGCATCCCATTGCCTACAACGGTTGGGAACCCTCTGGCTTAGCGCATTTGGGAACGGGAGTTATCTGCGCTTACAAGATGAAAGACTTTGCTGAAGCTGGGATACATTTTAAGGCATTTTTGGCTACGTGGCATGCTTGGTTAAACAATAAACTTGGTGGCGACCGCGAACTTATCCGCAAAGCGGCGGACCTGTTTAGGCATTCATGGTTGGCTCTGGGTGTTCCTGGTGACAAAGTTGAATTCATCTACTCTGACGAGCTCTACAAAGATATTGATTACTGGGCAAAAACGGTCATAATCGCCAAAAACCTCACGTTAGCCCGAACCACACGAACTCTGGAAATTGCGGGCAGAAAAGAAGGCGAAGCCCACTATGTCTCAGATTACCTCTATACTCCAATGCAGGTAGCAGACATTTTCCAGATGAAAGTCAAGATTTGTCAATTAGGCATGGACCAACGGAAAGCAAACATGGTTGGTAGAGAAATCGGCGAAAAAATAGGTTGCTGGAAACCCGTCTGTGTGCATCATCATTTGCTTCAGGGTTTAGCGAAACCAGGAATTTGGCCGATTCCTGAGGGACAGGAAAGAGAAGCAGTTGCCTCAGCAAAAATGTCCAAAAGCAAGCCCGACACTTGCATTTTCATTTATGATACTCCCGAGGAAATCAAACAAAAGATGAGTAAAGCTTTCTGTCCAGAACGAACCATAAAATTCAACCCAATAATAGATATTTGTAAATACATTGTTTTCCGCGAAAAACCAGTCTTCACCATTGAGCGTCCAACAAAGTTTGGTGGAAACATTGATTTCCAAAGTTTCCAAGAGCTTGAAGTCGCCTATTCAGAAGGCAAACTGCATCCGATGGACCTCAAAAACGGAGTCGCAACTGAACTTGGAGAAATTCTAGAGCCCGTACGCCGCTACTTTGTGAACAACAAAGAAGCCAAAGACTGCTTAGAGACCGTGCGCAAGGCAAAAATTACAAGGTAAAAACTTGTCAACACACCTTAAAGAGAAACTGGAAAAAATCGAGCAAGTCATTGTCAAGTTGGCTGAAGAATCAGCTAAAGGCAAACTAATCGTTGTTGAGGGCAAAAAAGATGCCCACGCGCTCCAAGAGTTAGGCGTAACGGGATCCATCGTAACTGTGAAGACTGGCGGAAAATCTTTCCTCTTAGCTGCCCAACAAATTGAAAATCTCAGCGTCGTTGAGGTAATTCTTTTGTTGGATTTTGACCGAAGAGGAAAAGAAGGCACCAAGAAGCTACGGGAGAGCTTAGAACGGGGAAAAATTAATGTAAATGTGAAGTTTTGGCGTGAATTGGGTGGGTTGGTCGGTCGAGAAATTCAGTGTATAGAGAGTTTAACTTCGTACTTGCGTACGTTGCAGGAAAAAGCCCAGTTGTAAAAGTGTTAGTTCGTTTTAGAATAAACTTATAAACAACTCCAACTTAAGCCATCTTGGAGAAAAGAAAATGCAAACTAAAAACAAAATTCTAGCGATAGCAATTTCGTTATTATTAATGATTTCAATTGCAACTTCAATAACTCTTTCACCAATTGCGACTGCGCACACACCTCCATGGCAAATTCCAACATTTGCTTACGTGATTGCTCTACCTAATCCGATAGGAGTCGGTCAAACAACAACCATTTACATGTTCCTTGGCAACCTACCGTATCCATCAGCGGCTATAAACAACGACTATAGATATCATAACTACGAACTAACCATAACCGCACCAGACGGAACTAACACAACAAAAACTTATCCAACCATCCAAGATACAACCAACAGCCAATACTACAGCTTCACCCCCAACCAAATAGGCACATACACACTCTCTTTCGCATACTTGGGACAAAATGTTAATGACTATCCACATGACCCCTCAACAGCAACAACCTCATACACAAACGATACCTTCCAAGCAAGTTCCTACACATCAACATTGACAGTACAACAAGACCCGATTTCAAACCTTCCAAACACCCCACTTCCAACCGAATACTGGACACGCCCAATCTACGGCGAAAACACTAACTGGTGGTCCATTTCATCTAACTGGCTTGGCTCAGGCATAACCGGCTATGGTGCCATGCCTGGTCCAAACGAGCAGATGTTCTCAGGCGATTCCGTTGGACCCCAAACAGGCCACATCATGTGGACTAAGCCTATCCAAAGCGGCGGAGTAGCTGGAGGAAACAACTATCAAATCCAAGGAAATGCAATTTTTGAAGGTTCAGCATATAACCAAAGATTCGTCAATCCCATAATACTCAATGGAAAACTCTACTTCACTGAAACCGTATCCTACACTGGTGTCAGCAGTGGACCAACAGATTGCGTTGACTTGCGAACAGGCCAAGTTATTTGGTCTCGCACCGATGTTCCAGCGCTGTCATTTGGTCTAGTTTGGGACCATGAAGACCCTAACCAACATGGTGTTTTTCCAGCGATGCTTTTTACAAGCGGTTTTGCACGCGCTTTTGATGCAGACACAGGCAACCAACTATTCAACATAACTGGTGTTCCATCAGGAACTTCAGTCCTTGGACCAAACGGCGAGGTACTACGATATACACTATCAGATTTAGGCAACTCCACCGTACACAACTATGTTTTAGCTGAATGGAACTCAAGTAAACTATGGAATTACATTGTAAATCCATACACTGGCGCAAGTCTACTATCACCATCAATCATCAATGCATCCAACGGAGCCCTCTTAGGAACTATTCCTCCTCCATTCTCAGGCACCACTGGCACTTTACCTAACGGCACAAGCATCACAGTCCCATTCAACTCCGCAATAACAGTTGATGGAAGCGTCTTCAATTCAAGCAGCCCTCAGAATCGTTATGACTGGAGCTACTCAATAAATGATTGGCGTACCACAATGACTGCAGCTCCAAGCATTCTGTCAGTTTTCCCAGGTAACCTATTACTCTGCAGAAATGGCTCTTATCCAGCATTAGGCGCCTACACTCCATACACCTACTTCGCCATCAACCTCAATGCATCACAAGGAACAATCGGCAACGTACTATGGTGGAACACAGTACAACCGCCAACGGGCAAAAACATCACCACAGTCACATATGCAGGAGCTGACCAAAACGCCGGCGTGTTCGCTGAATCATACAGGCAAACGTCCCAGTTTGTTGGATTCAGCCTTGCAACAGGCGCCCAAATATGGGGTCCAACGGCAGGTCAATCACCCATGGATTACTATGGCAGCCAAGGCCCAGGAACTTTAGCAAACCAAATTGCTTACGGCAACATCTACAGCGCTGCATACGGTGGAGTACTCTACGCCTATGACATGAAAACCGGAAACATAATTTTCACCTACGGAAACGGCGGAGAAGGCAACAGCACTCACAGCGGCTTTGAAGTACCCGGCAACTACCCAACTTTCCTAAATGCAGTTGGAAACGGAGTAGTTTACCTGCTTACTTCTGAACACACAGTAGAAACCCCAATTTACAAGGGTGCATTAATGCGAGCTGTTAACGCTACAACTGGACAAGAAATCTTTACTCTTTCAAACGACAACAACGAATTCGCAGCATCAAGCTTTGGAATAGCGGATGGCTATGCAACCACATTCAATGCGTACGATAACCAAATCTACAGTATAGGCAGAGGCCCAAGCGCAATGACCGTTTCAGCACCCGACGTCGCTGTACCATTTAACGCACCTATTGTAATCAAAGGCTCAGTAACAGATGTTTCTGCAGGCACAAAACAAGAATGAACAAGCAGCACGCTTCCCCAACGGTGTCCCAGTAGCGTCTGACGTCAGCATGGCTGATTGGATGGGCTACGTTTACCAGCAGCAACCATTGCCAACCAACTTTACAGGCGTCTCAGTGACCTTAAACGTCGTGGATTCTAACGGCAACTACAGAAGCATAGGAACAACAACAACCGATGCAAGCGGCACATTCAAGTTCACATGGAAACCAGATATTCCAGGCGACTACACACTAATCGCATCTTTTGCTGGCACCAACGGGTACTGGCCATCAACTGCTGAAAATAGCTTTAACGTAATGCTTGAACCAACAGCAACCGCAACGCCCACACCAGCACCAGCATCAAATACAGACATGTATGTTCTAGCTTCGGCAGCAGCTGTAATAGTCGCAGTAGCAATTGTCGGCGCAGTAGTTGTGCTGATGGTTAGAAAACGACCATAAAAAACTTCTTCCCTTTTCTTTTTTTGTTTTTATTTTGGTTATAACTTAACCCAAGAATTTCTTTCTTATTTTGCTGTTGCATAAGTAAACTATGATCAATACGCTGTAAGCTATCTCAGTAAATCCTGCAAATTTTGGTATCCCCGGGATGCTTGGCAAATTCAGAAGCGTTAGAGAATCCGCAACAATCACAAACAGCGAAACCGCAACTGTGCCAATCCACCCGGTTTTTTTACCCTGCCAAATCAGAATGGCGAAAACCACTGTTAATGAGCCGAAAATAATTGTGTATACGTCATAGGCTATTGTTGCTTGGATGAAATTCAGGTTTTCGAATGCAATAAGTAGGAACCCGAAGAAAACGTGGATAACGCCGATGAAAATTTGTGCTGCTACAAGCACAACGAGGCCTATATTTCTGCCCTTGTATGTAATTGTTTGGGGGTGCTTGTTACTCATCCAATTGCCCTCAACATTAATTCAAGCATAGAACACAAATAAATTTCCCCGTCAATAAAAATTAAAACGAGCTAGGCGTAATCAAGTCTTTTTGATGTAAGCCATTTCTTTTTCCACAGCCAAATGAAGGGCAAAATGATGGACACCAATATGGCACAGCTAATTATTATGATGTTGGTGTTACCGAACTGTGAGATACCAAAGAATGTAGCCACGGTATTTGGAAAGGAAGTAACAGTAGTAACGATGGTTAAATAGAATATAACAATTGTTAGGCCTTTTATCGAGAGATTGATTTTGTTTGAGATAGCAGACAAATGCACATTTATGGCGTCTGAAAGGATTTCGCGGTAAGTTTCAACAATATCTACTTGCCGTGTCAATTCCTCATGGGTAGTATCAAATAATGCTTGTGATTCTACATCCATGCAATTGCCGTTGCATTTTTTAAGGTTAAAAACTAAACCTCGCTCATACCACAAGATTTTGTTGAAACTAATCATGTTTGATTTAAGCTTAAATATTTTCTTTAAAATATCGGGGGAAGTCTTCTCAACTACCTCCTCTTCCATCTTCGCAGTAAGGCTCTCCAGCTTTTCAATCTGCAAATAATGGTTGGCAACGATTTCATCTATTATGAAATAGACAACTTGCGTTGGAGTATCTATCTTTGTTTTGCTCATTCGCTCTTTAGCCATATTAATTACTGGTTGAAATTCTTGTTTGGCAACCGTTACAAGAAAATCTTTGGCAAAAGCCATAACAATTGGATAAGCTTTTTTGGTTGACGTAGCATCCTGCATAAAAAGGAAATTGATTATTCCAAAATCTTGCTCTAAACGTAAATCAACAACGCCACTGGTTGGGGGCAACCTCAAAAAATTTATTGACAACTGAGTTACATTAGAGACCTCTCGTAACTCGTTTTCGGTGGGGTCAACTAGCTCAAACCAAATATTTGATAAACTTAATGTTTTTACTTCTTCAATTTGAACTGTTCTTTCTGTGTTGTCACCCAAGTTGACAGCGCGAATCATAAGTAATCAAGCAGTTGCTAACCATATTAGATTTTTGGCTTTTTCAAAAGATGTCTATGTTTTCTTTTTTTCCATTTGCTTAGCTAAAATTTCAATGAACTGTCCCATTCGATCTCTTGTTCTGCCAAAATCAATAATCGAGGTTATTGTTGTTACTGGTGTTTCCGCACTTATGTTCATACGAGTAGTTTTCTCATCCACGGATGTAAGCTCAATGGAGAGCGATGAGCCATATGCCATGAAGCCGCCTTTTGTTTTGACTTTGGCTTTGTGTGCGGTGTCGTCTTTTTCTTCGAGTTTCCATTCTAAGATCGTGATGACTTCGGGAATGGCTGCCCAAATTTTTTCCAGTGGATAATCTATTTCGAGGTTTTCATCCTCATTACGTAGATAAGCCATTTTTCTTCAAGAATGTTTTGTTTGGGTTATACTTAACTCTTCATCTAACGCTTTCGTGATTAAGCCGATTTAGACGGGGGCTAGTTTGCGCCTTGAGTAATTGGAAAACTGCCAAGCATTGTGGTGTTCACCATCAGGTATAACACGAAACCCACTATCAATGAAACCAGCCAAAGCGTTAAGACAACCAACATGATGCGTTTATTCAGTTTGCCATAGCATCGCAGTTTCGAATTTTGCATAAGAAACGATGGCACAAGCCATGTTCCCAGAACCCAAAGGCTAGAAAGAATAGTTAAACCGCCAAACGTCACATGCAACATACCAATGGTCGATAACCCTCCACCGCCACCTTCACCGACATTATCCCAAGCAGGAGCCATAATGGCAACAAAAGAAACAAGGTTCAAAACAACTGCAGCCAACATTAAATTTGCATGCGCCTTGACTTTGCGTTTTCGCTCAACTGCAAAACCAGCAATTAAGAAAATGAAAATTGAAATCTGAAGAAATAGGTCTACTTGAGGTGCAAGAAAAGAGACCATAATAATCGAAAAAGAAAAGATGCTTTTTCTAATTAAGCTTTGCTTGGGCAGCGAGTTTATTTGAGTGATTCTTTTAGCGCTGAAAAGTAAGTCAAGACCTGTTCTATTTGGGGTTCAGCCATGGATAGGATTGCTTGAACTGCTGCTTTCTTTGGAGTCGTTGACAGTGTTGCTAATGCATAGTCTAAACTGGTAAACAGGGGATCCCATGGAATATTCACCCGTTTGCCTTTCAGATTATATAGTGCTAAAACGAAGGCACTTGCTCGGCTTAAGCTGTCTTTGAATGATTGAATACTTGAACCGATGACTGTGACCTCGTAGTCTTTTCCTGCGGCAAAACCCCTTATAACCATGTAATTTTGCTCTAAATTCTGAATTTCAGCAAGAAGGTCTTGCTTAATCCTGATTTCTGCGTCGTTTTGCATGCTGCATCGCTTTCCTGTATGTTCCAACCAATACATAAGAGTTTTTTCATTATTCTATCTACACTCTTGAGGCTTGTGGTCGGTTGGTTTGTTAACGTGATTTGTACAAGAATTTTAGCTTCTACAGCAAAGCAAGAGTAGCTCGTAATTCGCGGGAAAGCGCCGCCACAAAACTGCCAGCGGCAACAGAAATGATGGAAGATGGGTGGTGCAAAAAATCGAAATAAAGTTTGTTCCGATAAAACGAGAGCAATTCTCTCAACATCTTTTTGCTGTTTTTTAGCCGATTATTCTTTTCACGTAAGGTATCTTCTTTAGTGGAACGATTACGGCGAGGCAAATGAGCAAAGTGAGGATGGTGAGTAATGGGATTTCTACGAAGGGATTCATAGTTGTTATGCTTATGGTGAAACCAAAAAAGTACCCTTTCTGCAGGACTTCCAGAACAATCGCGTGGAACAGGAAAATCGGCAAAGTATTCTGGCTAATGAGTTTGAGTACGCGGTTGCCGTGAGGAAAACGGTCTGCAATCTTTTGGCTTGGAATCGCAGCCAACAACAAAAACAATGCCGCTGAAGCCAAGATGAGGTTGAAACTGAAGGCATCCAGAAAGAAGTGACCAAATCTTTCCCCTAAAGTTGCAATCACCAAGTAAGTGCCAAATATCGTCCACAACAAACTTGACACCAAAACCACAGTTAAAATTGACGACTTCAAATGCTCTTTTAGTAAGTAGGCGCCTAAAACAAAGTAACCCAACCACCCAGTGAAAATAAAAACATTAGCGTTCAAACTATATGGTCCAAACAACATCAGCAAAGGAATAATGGCGGTGCCTACAAACCAAACATAAATTAGATACCGAAGAATCTTCCAATCCGCATGTTTAATGACAACCCGCAAGACTGGTGTAACAATGTACAAGCCTAAAAGAAGGTAGAGAAACCAGAATTGATAATATGGTCCGCCCAACACACCTTGCACTATTGAGTTTGTGGTAAGGGTTTCGCCGTTGACGAATAATCGCCAGGCAAAATAGGTTGCTCCCCAAAACAGGAAAGGTATTCCGATTCGATTGAATCGTTTTTTAAAGAATACTTTTAGAGGTTCGTCAGCTTTGAATGGTTGAAGCAAAAGCGCACCGGCCAACATAACAAATAAAGGTACACAGACTCGTGAAATCGAGTCGTAAACGTTTGATGCCCACCAGATCTGAACTCCCTGAGGCGACATCAAGCCGACCTCAGGGTAGGATTCAGTTGAGGCATGGAGCAAAATAACTAGAATTATAGCAATGGTGCGGATTAAGTCTACGGGAACTGAACTGATCCCGGTTTTTGGGTACAAATTTAGGTCCCTTTAACCTCTGCATAGCTCCTTTAAGCTGCATTTGTTAATAACGCTTTGCGTTTTACGCCAAAAGAACAGGCTGAATTGTTTTTAGAAAAAAGGTGCGAAAAGGCTTGAACTGAGAGTTAAGGTATTGATTCATAGCTATCTTGCGAAATTATGGCGTTGTACACAGTAGAAGCGATAATTGTTGCACCCTCACTTTTGGGGTGAACGCCATCCCAGAAATAATCTGAGTGATTGATAAGAGAATCGTAAATGTCAATAGTAGGCAAATTCATTTGGCTTGCCAAATTATCGATATGTGGAATCACAGTGTTTGCAAGAATTGTATTACTATAGTTTGCGCTGTTGTTGAAAATTGGCGGCGATTTCACAACAAAAATTTGTTCATCACCAGCAAGTTCTTGGAAAGAATTAACTAGCTGTGTATAATCGGCTTCAAAACTCTGCTCGTTTTGAGCGACATCTAATTTAGCGTCATTGGTTCCTAACATAATTACAATAATATCTGGGTCGAAGTCCAATGCATCTTGAAATTTACTTTCATTCATATAGGGTTTATTCAAATTAAGTGCCACCTCGGTTCCACTTACACCAAAATTACCAACTGTATAATTAGAGCCAAGCAACAGATTTAATTTATTTGGGTATCCGCTTCCCTCTGTGATGCTGTCGCCGACGCAAGCAACGCGGATTGGCTCAACATTTGTGGTCGGGTTTGATGTTACATTGAAGTATGCCGCTATGCTTGCCAAGAAAATCAATACGGCAATTCCGAATGCCAGCTGCTTGATTTCGTTATTCATAGCGTTAGCCTTGACCATTCACAGTTTGAGTACCTACACAAGTGAACTGTTGGTTTTTAGTCAACAGTTTTAAATGCTAAGGTTTTACCCAAAAGATGGGTTCTAAGAATATATGATTTTAGGTAGAAACTGTTTGTTCTTCTTCAAGTCCAAAGAGAAATTCAGCGGTGACTGTTGTTGAAACGAACTTCCTGCTTCTTTCTTGTGAGGTTTTCTTTAACATCAACAAACCACCATCATGGCTCCTAAACCGGCAACAGTGCAAATATTGCGAGCGTAATTACCTAAAAATAGGTGAACTTCTTGTAGCTACTTCAGGCAGATTTGTACCTTAAAAGAGCGGCAAAACCGCCTAAAGACGATAGATTTGCTTTTTCTTCTGACGTTGTAGAAATTACCTCGACAATCGCGTCAGTTTGTGAAGCCATATCTTCTAAAACATCAACTATGTCTCGCTCCCGAACCTCAAAAGCGAATGAACCACATTTCTCACATGGGCTTGCTACCATTTCTTGTACAATCTGAGTCTTCTTATTAACTATCTTCGTTCTTGAATGCCCACATCTTTTGCAAACCACAATATCTTCTATTATATCAGTGCAATCAGTTACCAATGCAACTTGCACTTCACCCTTCTTAAGCGCGTCTAGCGTTGAATCTAAACCGTAAGTAGCCAAACCATCCTGCTTACTCAACGAGGCCATAAGACGTTGCACAACTCTTTTTTCTTCGGGTCCACACATGCTCCCTAGGAGTTCCGTTGATTTGTCAAGTACTTCTTTTAGTGCTTCTTTGGAAGCGGATTGGGTGTCAACCACATTGAGAAGCATATTGGTTAGTTCGTAATGAAGGAAATCGCCTTTTAAGAAATCGTTCTTTGTTTGGCCTGGTCCCCCCGCTATTAGTACGTTAACTTTGTTTTCAAGGAATTCTTTAGCTGCATGTTCTGCAATCCGGTGGAAAAACGCTGTTACTGCTGTGTCCCGCTCTCTTTCATAGCGTCTTTGGCTTGACCCGCCTTTTCCTGATTTTCCCGAAACGCCCGATGAAATATTCTCTATCTTTTCGATTTGTACACCGTTGAGTACCCCAAAACTAGCTTGCTTAGAATCCAAAACGAGAATCCCAACAATTTTTTGGTCTCTGAGCATTTCTCTTAGCGGTTCTAAGTGAAAATGGTCATCAACCGCATAGAAATAAGTGGTTACTGGCTCAGGTGGAATAAGCTCTTCAACGCTTATAACTTCTTCATCGGCTTCTTCAGTTGGGAATGTTCCGGCAAATAGTGTTAATCCATTTTGCGGAATTTCCTTCTGCTGCTTCAAATGTTGTATAACAGCCTTAAGGGCGTTTCCAAAACGTTCCTTAACGCGCTCAGATTCTCTGACCGATGTATCGGATTCCTTCTTGAGGGTCGCAACTACTTGATCAATCGAGACCGTAGAAGGTATGTATAGAGATATAAATTCCCTACCTACTCCCTCTTTATTAGATAACCAAGCTATGCGCTTTCGGAGTTTGTGCTGTTTAACCGAATTAGTGGTTGCCATTTGACAGGAATAGAAGTGTGCGGCTTTTTCAGTAACCAAATTTGGCACCTATGATAGCTATAATTGATTATGATTTATTGATTTCTTAAAATTAATCCAGTTAGTTTATATTGAATAATGATGCATGAAAAACCTGAACTTCAAATGTCAAAGAAGAATCAACTGGAAAAAACATGCCCTGAATGCGAAGAAGAAATGAATCCTGTCTATGACAAAAACAAAGGTCTTATTTGCTGGGAATGCACGGAGTGCGGCACACGCATTTCAGCGGAAAAAGATACAAAAAAAGAAAAGCCTTAATCAGCACATTTGAAAAAATTAGTCCTTGTTTTGTTTTTTATCGGCCTTAAACTCGATTTTGCCACATGTGGGACAAAGGTAGACTATTACAGGCAGTACTTCTTCTCCAAGTTTACCTGAATCACTGTCGGATCCTTCCCATCCGTCAATCTTAAACTTGGTTCTAGTCTGGGACATCTCGATACTGCACAAAGAACACAAAGTCACTTTCGCCTTTTTTGTTTCTTCCACTTTGGGTTTTTCTTCATTGACAAGGGAGTCACTAACCGGAATTTTTTCCGTGTCAACTCGTTGGGGCACACTTTCGGTACCACTCAAAAATCGGCAGGGCGTCGCGCAGTCTAGTACAAACATGCAAAGGTAACAGCACGTCATCTTCTCGTCATTTTTGCATCGAACTTCGCGAGCCGACTTTGCTTTCTCACTTTCAGAAACAGCTAAACATAGTTTCTCACTTGTTAAATATTCGCAGCTACTGGCTAAATCTGACAAGTCTTTTTCTTCCTACGGCACAATCTAATTTGGTGATTTGCCTATTTGTTTTTTGGTCAGAATTTTTGAAAATGTTAAGTCAGTACTCTAAATTCTCAACTTTCAGAAATTCTCGATGCATTAACAGGAGAACAAAACCTGTGGCAAAATGGATCATTTGTTCTTTCAACTCTATTAAACTGAAAGAAGAAGAAAGTTGAAAAATTTGCGCTTTTTCTTCTTCTACTCGTTAAAGGTTGCTTCCCTGATCGAGAGAACAACAACTGATGGCAGTGCAGTGTTGTTGTTCTTCCAGTCAAGTTGAAAGAAGAAGAACGCTTTCCAGTAGGAAATAGCCGTTTTTCTTCTTCTAACGAATCTTTTCCTGTAGATGATCGACAAAAAGCAGTAAGAATACTGAAATGCTAAAACGTAGGGCAAAGAATCGAGTCAGCGTATTTACCTAATTTGGTGCAGAGGGTGGGATTTGAACCCACGAACCTCTGAAGGATAGGCTCCTGAAGCCTACGCCTTTGACCATGCTCGGCGACCTCTGCACAAAGTGGCTTCTCGTTAGTCAAATTGCCTTTAATGATAAATACATTACCACGATTGGGGATTTAGACTCAATTGCCAAAGATTAAAACTAGTGTGAAAAAAACTATGTCCCAACAGTGTTTGTTGGGCTATTAGCTGTTTTACCTTCTGTTCAATTTCATCTCGGATTTCTCTTACTTTTTCTATTTGGATTTTCAAGTTTCCATTCAAAGGGAAAATGCGTAACAAATGATCCCGGAAAGAACTCACTCGAGTTAACTCAATAAAATCTAACCCCTCCATTTTGTTTCAAATATTACAATTTTGTTCTCTTTTGTACCATAGATGTCGCTAAATTTATAATTAAGCTAATTCTATCTTGTTTGTGTAGGTCAGGGAGCAAGCTTTAGATGCAATGCATTGGGGCACAGAAGCGTGCTAATTGAAACAGCGAAAAATTAGTACGCGTTCAAGACTTTGCCTCATTGGGCTGAACATGCATAGTGTTGTGGCATCTAAGCTGTGAAGCAGCAGGTTCCAAACGGCGCAAGAATCTGCAGCGGTTAAGACACCACTTAGGTGGGCCGTAAACAACAATAAGGCTCAGACTTGACCTACTATAAATTGAGTGGAAGAAAAATTAAAACGGAAAAACCGTAAAACTCCACTTTTTTTAAATGTATTTAATTCTCCGATTTTATATTTTTCTTCGAGCACTGGGCATCATATTTTTGTTCTTTGAGCGTTTGGAGCAAGGAAAGTGAAGGCTGAACTTCTGTTACATAAGGGCTAAAAAAAGAGCACTATAGTTCAACAACATAAATTCGCAGAGCCAAAACTGGAACAACTACAACCAACCCAAACAAAACAGCCGTTACAGTCATCACTCGCAAAGCCTTCGTAATATGTTCCGCTGAGATTCCATGATCATCCCCCAGCTTGTAGTAGCCCTGTTTTTCTAGTTGTATGTTTAATGCTCCCGCCATAGCAGAAATGGTGAAGCCTGCGTTTGGACTTGCGGTTTTGTGCTTGTCGCGCTGCAGAATACGCCACGATTCCCGCCAATCTTCGCGCAATACAAAAGATGCAGCAACCATCAAGTAAGCTGTTAAACGTGCTGGAATATAGTTTGCTATAGTATCCAATTTGGCTGAGAACCAGCCGATATTGCGGTTTTCCATGTTCTTATAGCCAACCATTGAATCCAAAGTGTTTACAACACGGTAAGCAAACGCTCCTGGAACCCCAAATAATGCAAAAAAGAAGAACGGGGCGGTTATCCCATCAGTAGTGCTTTCGGCAATGGATTCGACCGCTGCAGAAATAATCTGACGCTCATTGAGGCTGTTTGGGTCACGCCTAACAATGTAAGGCAACCATTTTCGTGCCCCAGCTAAATTGTTCTGTTTAAGGGCTTTTGCAATGGGTTTGGTGTATTGTCCCATGCCTCTGATGGCGAAGGTTGCTTTGAACAGGATGGCACCTACGATGATGTAGAGTATTTCTCCGTATGGTAGTGTTCTGAGCCAGAAAAGCAATAGGAAAACTGGAAGTGCGACAGCCAGCATAATGGTTAGCGCCATTAAGACGCCGTTTGCTTTCTCAACTTTTGGATTTGGGTTTTTTGATTTGCGTTTAAGGTACGAAATCATTTTGCCTATGCCAATGGTCGGATGAATTCTGTCAGGATACTCCCCCAAAACCATGTCAATCAAGAATGCTAAGGCAAAAATCAGAACAGAATCAACAAGCAATGAGAGGTCAAGCGTAAGCATAGGTCACGACTCAAACTACTTTTACTATTCGCTTGAATGCTTCGATCAACCGCACATTCTCCGCGTGAGTTTTGACCGCAACGCGAATGTAGTATCCGTCTAACCCCTCGAATGAGGTGCAATCGCGAATCAACATTCCCTGCTTAAGCATTTTGTTTTTTATTTCTGCAGCGGTTAAGCCTGACTTGTGGATGTTAATGAAGAAAAAGTTTGCATCTGGCGCAGAAAACCTAAACGAGCCAAATTTCCCTAACTCGGCTTGGAGCCATGCTTTTTCTGTTTTGATGAGTTCACGCGTCAACTTAAGATGGTCTTCATCTTTTAAGGCAGCCACTGCAGCAGCCTGCGCTAAACAGTTAACGTTCCAAGGAATCTTGGCACAAGACAGCACGTCGATGATTTCTTCGTTGGCTATGCCATAGCCAACCCGCAAACCTGTCAAACCAAAAATCTTAGTAAAAGACCTCAAAATGAACAGATTAGGGTACTTGTTGATCTTGCCAATCATTGTGAGGGCTTTTTCGTCTTCCACAAACTCTAAGAAATCTTCGTCAAGGAAAACAAATGTATCATGTTCCAAAGCGACCTCGATTATGTCTGTTAATATTTCTTGAGGTATGAGTATGCTGGTTGGATTGTTTGGGTTACATAGGAAAACAAGTTTCGCCCCAACCATTTCACGTTTAAACGCCTCCGAATCAATCGCAAAGTTTCTTCCTAATTTTGCGAATTTGGGGGTTTCCCCCGTTTTACTAACTGCACTTTCGATATTCCCCAAAAGTTGGCGCTGGAATGAGTGCTTTTTCGCCTTTTTTGAGAAAAACTTCCGCAAACAGGTACATGAGTTCCGTGGATCCATTACCAACAACAACGTTGCCTTTGGAGATTCCAAAATGACTAGCAATGACCTGACGAAGCTCATTTGAGTTTGAATCTGGATAAGCAGCAATTTGACTGAAGGCTTTTTTTGCGGCGTCAAGCGCTTTTTTTGATGGACCCAGTGGGTTCACGCTTGAACTAAAATCTAAAATATCCTGGGGCAAAAGCCCACTTTCCTCTGCGGCACCTAAAACCTCTGCGCCGTGAACGCATGGCTTAAGATTTTTAACGTTATCTCTAATTAGGCTCTCGATGGGCTTCATTGTGTTTTTTCCTTCAGCTACGCCACCAAATTCTATGGTTTCTTTTTAACGTAAATCATATAAATGTTTGGTTGGATGTTCCATCCAAACCAACTTGTCAGTAAAAGGGTTTTTGAATAAGCAAAACAATGCTATAGGATAACTTACGCATGGACGATTTTTATGAGCGACAAATTAGACAAGCACAAAATCGAAGAACTGAGACAAATGATAATAGACAAAGACCCCAAGCAACCAATAGAGGAACTCCTCACAATATTTTGCGAGCGCCATGGACTTACCTCTGGAACATGCAGATACTACTACAATATTTTGGTTGAAAATGGCGATATTAAAGAAAAATAGCTTTAAGTTTTAAGCCTTCAATTACTCTGCAAGGGCTCACATTGAATGAACTTGTCTTCGTAGGTTTAGGATTAAATGACGAGAAAGGCATCACTATCAAGGGTTTAGAAGAAACCAAAACGGCAGACGCCGTTTTCATGGAAAACTACACAAGCCTTATGCCAGACTTCAGTATTCAACGGTTTGAAGCGTTATGTGGAAAAAAAATCCAAATAGTTTCCAGACGTGAGCTTGAAGAAGAAAACGGAACCCAAATCCTCCATGCCGCCAAAGTCGGAAAAGCTGTGTTTCTTGTTCCCGGCGATCCCTTCATTGCAACAACCCATGTTACTTTGCGGATTGACGCTGAAAAACAGGGGATTAAAACCCGCATAATTCACGGCATATCTATTATGTCAGCAATCGTGAGCCTCTCAGGTTTACATAATTACAAGTTTGGAAAAACCGTCACCGTGCCATTTCCTGAGAATTTTTCGGAAACACCCTACAACGTTATCGCTCAAAATAAGAAGTTGGGTTTGCATACGCTTTGCCTTTTAGATTTGAAGGTTAAAGAAAACCTCTTTTTAAGCATAAACCAAGCCATCAAGATGCTCCGGGAAGTTGAAGAAAAAAAGAAACAAAATGTAATTACGACTGAAACAATTGCGGTCGGAATTGCAAGGGCAGGAGGTAACAGCCCAACTCTTAAAGCCGACTTCTTGAAAGACTTAGCAAGTTTTGATTTTGGTGAGCCACCCTACAGCCTGATTTTTCCAGGAGACTTGCATTTTATGGAGGTTGATTCTCTAATTGCTTTTGCGGGTGCGCCGTCGGAGTTTCGGAGGCTTGCAAAATAAGCTTAGAAACACTCACTTCCAAATACATTTCCATGGCTGAAAAAGTCTTCAGCGAACTCAAAAAAACTCAAACATCCGTTAGCTTGACTGAGGAGATGGTAGCTTCTGTTTTGAGTTACGCGAATGATTACTTGGAGGATGCAAAGTATTATAAGGCTCAGGGCAACCTTGAAACCAGCTTAACCTCAGTAGCTTACTGTGAAGGGCTACTTGACGCTTTAAGATTATTGGGTGCTGTGAACTTCGAATGGTCAACAAACCCGGAAAAAAAATTGTTTTAGCCTCAGGCGTTTTTGACCTGCTGCATTTGGGTCATGTGCGATTTCTGGAGGATGCAAAGAAAGCAGGAGGCAAGAATGCTAAACTTGTGGTTGTTATCGCCAGAGACAGCACCGTAGAGAAAACTAAAGGTAGAAATACCATAATGTCTGAAGACCAGCGCTGCGCATTGGTGGAGTCATTGAAAGTTGTTGATGAAGCAGTCTTAGGCTACGAAAACTTCGCGATCGGCGAGATTATTGAAAAAATTAAGCCAGACATAATCGCCTTGGGATATGACCAATCAGAAATGGAAAACGAAGTCAAAGCATACATTGCTTTACATAAATTACCCGTTGAAGTTGTCAAGATCAGCAAGTTTGGTGAGAATGCTTTAGATAGTTCGTCCAAGATTAAACAGAAAATAATCGATAAACTCTCCAAGTAACGGTTGTACGCTTATGGGGTGCGAGAATTATAAGCCAACGTTCATTCTTATCGGGGTAATGGTTGCTATCTACATTTACGGTGCAATCGTCGGCGGAGACGCATTAATCACAGGCAACAACGTCATCTATCAATGGGGACAAGTAAATTATTCTGTTTTTAACGGAGCATATTATCAACTTTTCACTTCAATGTTCATCCATGCCTCAATAGTTCACCTCGTCGGCAACATGCTCTTCCTTTTCATATTCGGTTTGCGTGGAGAAGAAATGTTTTCGTTACCTGAATATCTCGGAATCTTCATCGCAGGGGGGTTTGTCGGCAACGTTCTCACTTTAGCTTTTGGACCCAACTTTATTTCTGTGGGTGCCTCAGGAGCAATTTTTGCCCTGTTCGGTGCATGCGTAATTTACAGTAGGCGTTCAGTGCGGCAATCAATTCTGGGAGCGTTAGTTTACGCATTCTTTCTATTTTTCATCAATACAGGCGCAGGCGTCAACATTTTGGCTCATTTAGGCGGGTTAGGTTTCGGTTTAATTGTGGGTTATTTAATTGCTACAAGACGCAAACCCGGCCATGTGGAAAAAGCGAGAAATCCAAATTCGATCGCGATGCCGTTTTAACTGTTTTGAGTGTAGACTTCAACTTTAACTTTGTTGCCATCTTTTAGACATAGTGCTTTTCTTAGACAAACGGGCGCAATTATTTCCAAAACTGAAGCATCATAGTGGCTGCGGAGAGCCGTAACTAACGCGCCCTTAACTGTCCCTCCAATAATTACTGGATAGCATTTTACCAGACCAAAGGTCCGGTCTTCATTCTTGAACCCTTTAACTTCAATCGCTGGGTACGCATCCAGTTCCATGCGTGTCTTAATGTCATAATCCGAATTTAATTTGAGATTGAGTGTACCTGGATAAGGTTCAAAACCCATTTTCTCGACAATTTCCGTCCGATACTCCTCTTTTGTGATGTAGTAAGCTCCTTCCCCTAAACCGGTAAAAACAGTCCCTTCTAGCGTGACCGAAGGCGGATAAGATTTCTCCATCAAAACCTTAAGACCCGAATACAATTTCTGAAGCTCTTTGGTGCCTTGTTCTTCGATTTTGATTAAGCTGCCGTCTGGAGTTATGTTCCTCTGAATCCAGCCTTTGCGTTCAAGCTCGATTAGGTATCGTGAGGCGGTCTGCTGGGAAATGCCGAGCTTTTTCGCTAAGTATTCAGTCGAAATCTTGGCAATTCGCCTATACGCACCCAGTCTCTGCGAGTTTTAGGAGCATGTAGAGATGCTGCCACTCTTGTTTCTCAGTCAACACAATGATCTCCAGTGGTTTAGAAAATAAGAGGTTGAATATTTAAGCGGCTCGAAACCCAACCAATAGATCAATTCATTTTTTATTTTCTCTAGTGGTTTAATTTGAATCAGATGAATCTTTTTTGTTTTTTCATAGTGAAAAAAGCTCAGATATAAACAAATTCAGCATGAGAAATGACAGCAAGAAGCGGTCCTTGTCACAAAATTTAGCAAATGCTTAAGATTATGTAAGTGAAATTTGTGTTTATGAAAGAGTTAGATAAGGTCTCTTCTGTTTTGATTCTATTTGCTTTAATCCTCTCTTTTTCATCGGTACATGCGCTCTACGTCGTTGGAGAAAACACGACGACACCCATAAAGGCCACAATAACGGTTGGAAATTCTCCTGAGGGTATGGCTTATGATTCGGGAACGGGCGAACTTTTCGTTGCATGTTATGATTCTAGTTCTATCTTGGCAATATCAGACAGCAGCAATGCAATAGTTGCAAACATAACTGTGGAAAATTCTGCTATGCCCTTTGGAGTGGTCTATGATTCAGGTAAAGGCGAAATCTTTGTTGTGAATACTAATTCAGGCACGGTTTCAATTATATCGGATAGTAACTACACGGTGATTGCTAACATAAACGTCGGAGTTAATCCTGTAGGCTTAGCTTACGATGCGGGCAAGGGCGAAATCTTTGTTGCAAATAATAATTCCAGTAATGTTTCAGTAATATCAGACACCTCAAACACCGTAGTAGATACCATAGCCGTGGGCGGCTCTCCTGTAGGCTTAGCATATGATTCTGGAATGGGAGAGATTTTTGTTGCAAATTCTAACGACAATACAGTCTCAGTAATATCAGACAGCACAAATGCGATAGTTGCAACAATTGATGTCGGATATCTGCCTTATGGAGTAGTTTATGATTCGGATAAGGGTGAAGTTTTTGTAGCTAATTTATTCTCTGAGTCTGTCTCAGTCATATCAGACGTTAACAATACTGTTGTGGCAACCGTTAATGTGCAAAACCTTCCCTATGGCTTAGCATATGATTCCGGTGTAGGAGAGATTTTCGTGGGCAATAACGACGCCAACATAGTGTCCATTATTTCAGATAGTACTAATAAGGTGATTTCCACTGTAGATGGGGTAGGCAGCCCCTCGGGCGTAGCTTACGATTCTGTCAAAGGTGAAATATTCATAGCTAATGAGGACAGCTTCGAGGTCTTCGTAGTATCTGATGGCTCACCAGCTGTACCAGAGTTCAGTATGGAAGCACTCATTTTGTTAGCTTCCTTGGTGGCTGCAATCGCTTGCTCAGTTGCGTTGGCCTTAAAAAAACTGAAAAAATAGATTAGGAACTTGCAGATATGAAGGCAAGAAGAAAAAAAGTAAAAGCCACGGTACCATCAGCAATTAATGTTTTTGATGAAATGGGTATTTACTGGGCAGAGATAGCGGACAAAAACCAAACAGAACAGCAGATTAATTTTCTAAAAACCCAGCTTAAGTCTGATGGCTACGTTTTGGACCTTGCTTGCGGAACGGGCAGACATTCAATTCCCCTAAGCGAAGCTGGATACGGCTTGGTGGGTTTTGATGTTTCAACTAAACTGCTCCGAATAGCCAAACATCGGCATAAAAAGGTCGATGTAGTCAGGGGCGATATGCGGTTTTTGCCTTTCAAACCCCAAACGTTCAAAGCCGCCATTAGCATGGATACAAGTTTTGGGTACTTGCCGTCTGAGGCAAATGATATTTCAAGTTTATTTGAAGTGCAAAGGGTACTGGTTCAATCGGGAATTTTTATTCTTGACGTCTTCAACCGAGAAGAATTAACCCTAAAATACCAAGGAAAAAACAATTTTTCCAAGTGGAAAGAATACCCTAGCTTTTTCTTAAAACAAAAAAGAACAATAAGCAACAATGGTGATTGGCTCTGTGATTCGTGGACTATTAGGGATAAAGGAGATGAGCAAGTTAGTTTTTTTGAACACTCAGTGCGTTTGTATAAGCTGGATGGGCTGAAGAGTTTGCTGAATAAATCAGGTTTTGCAATTAAGGAAGCCTATGGCGGTTATGAAGGGGAAAAATTCAGTTCTAATTCGCCACGTCTCATCTTATTGGCTAGGACAAAATGAACATCATGTTATTGTATTTCAAGAATGGATTTTTTGTATTTTCGCATAAAAGTTATAAGCGCCTATAGGAAAGTGTGAACAATACAGTGACATAGTATGAACACTTGGAAACTTCGTTTTTCAATGGTTGTAACGTTAGCTGCCATCTTTGGTTTAACCACATTAGTTTTCTCAGCTGTATTACTTTACGTCGGATACTTTGACTTAATAAGCGTCGGAATACTCGTCGTAATCCTCAACGTTGCGCAATGGCTCCTGTCACCCTACCTTGTTGGCTGGATTTACAAGGTTAAAGAAATGCCAGCGAACGAAAACCCGCAGGTCCACCATATGATCGCGGAACTTAGCATGAAAAGCGGCATCTCCAAACCAAAACTCATGCTCTCACAAATTCCATTACCCAACGCATTCGCTTATGGATCCCCACTAACTGGCAGTAGAGTTGCCGTAACTCAGGGTCTTTTAACACACCTAGACGAAGGAGAGGTTGAAGCCGTCTTGGGACATGAACTAGGACACTTAAAACACCGAGACGTACAGGTCATGATGGTGGTTTCATTCTTGCCTGCATTATTCTATTATATTGGGTACTCAATGATGCTATCAGGTGTCTTCGGCGGCGGAGGAGACCGAAAAAACAGCGGCGGAAACAACGCAATATTTGGCATTGCATTCATGGCTTTCTCCTGGGTCCTAACCCTCTTCACCCTTTATCTAAGCCGCTTAAGGGAATACTACGCGGACAGACACAGCGCCGCAATCGTTGAAAACGGTGCAACAAAACTCTCTACAGGCTTAGTAACAATCGTACAAGAAAGTAAGAATCCAACCAAACAACAAAAAGACCAACAGAAAAGCCATAGTTCCTACAAAGCCCTCTTCATTGCAGACCCGGAACGTGCAACAGCAGACGCGGCAGACCTGAACGCAAACCGAATAACAAACAAAGAAGACCTGCTAAGGGAAACTCTGGCAAAACAACCTTCATCAGTTGACAAATTTGCCGAAGTTTTCTCCACTCATCCAAACATAATCAAACGATTACGTGCATTGAAGGAAATCAATGAAAACCCACGCAACTACTAAAACATAATACCCTCGCGTCTATTATTCAAAAATGGGTTCATCCTTTTTTCTTCGCGAATCATTGAGATTTCACCATGCCCGGGATAAACCAGCAAGCTATCGGGCAAACGCACAAGTTTCTTTAGAGAAACCCGCATATCGCTCATTGAGCCGCCTGGAAAGTCGGTTCTTCCTATGCTACCCGCAAACAATGTGTCGCCTGTAAAAACGAGTTTTTCTCCTACAAGACATATGCTCCCTGGTGTGTGTCCTGGCGTATGCACAACGTTGAGGGTTTCACTGCCAAATTGGACTAAGCTGCCGTCCTCCAAGATAACGTTCGCTGGTAACTTGCTTGTTCCTACAGCTTCGATGTAGTGTTCATCAAGTGAGTGGATGCAGATAGGAACGTTGAGTTTTTGTTGAAAAATTGTGTTTCCTTTGATGTGATCGTCGTGTCCATGAGTGTTGACAATAAATTTTACTTTTAATTTGCTTTTAGTTATTTGATCGAATATTGGTTTGGCTTCGCTTGCAAATTCCAGTCCGGGGTCAATTAGGATTGCTTCTTTTGTTTCTTTAGAAAAAGCCAGGTAACAGTTGGTTGATAACATGCCCACGGCGAAGGTTTCAATAAGCATACAAATCAAGATGCAAATAAGCTATAGATAAAATAAAGGATTTGCTTTGGACATATCAAACTGGGCAGTATAACCTTTAGTGTTTGAAATAAATGAAAAATTTTCTTTAATAGCTAAAGAAATTAAACATCCGAGATTTGCTGGAGACCTGTAAGCTTTATGGTGCTTCCGCATTTACCGCAGCTGATGACTAATTCATCAAGTTCGTCGTTGACGACTTTAGTGTCTAAGATTTGGTAGTTGTCTTCCGATTCGTCATCAGGTGATATCGACAATCCGCATTTTGGGCATTTGAATGAGCCGTCTCCTTCAACACTAGCCAAGTCTATTTTGAATGCCGAAGCTTTTTTGTTTTCCAGCTTTTTCATCATCATGTATTTTCACTCTTGTTTTCTTTAAATTTTCATTGAACGCCTTTTATAATTAACGGTTATGAATTTCTATTCCATATGTGGAATCCATTTAAAAGGTTGACGCAAAAAAAGGGAAAAATTACTGATTTATTCGCCATTTTTTCTCAGGCATCTGCTTCTTTTTCAAAGTTTTCGGGTGAAATATAATCGCCGTACTTCTCTTTTGCCTGGAGCAAACGTTCGCGCTGCATGTAGAGGATTCCGAACATTTCTAGAGGTGTATCAGTGACGTTTTCCTGGTAGAAACGTGAGACCCGCTCGATTTTTGCCAAGTTTTCTGGAACACGTATAGTGAATTGTTTGATGTAGTCTTCTTTGACGTAGTTTTTGTTGAGCACTTGTTTGAAGAGCTTGCGTAGATCTTCATATTTTGGTATGTATCCCGTTGGTGTTTTCAGAGCACCGACTTCGTTGTGGACGCGAAGTTCCATCCATTTTATCCAGACGTGTTTGTCTTGTGGGCTGTTTAGGTATTTGTCGTTGCCGACTTCTTTTAAGAAGTAGTTTACACCGAATACTATGGGTTGCTTTTTGAGTTTGCGTCCGAAATCCAAGTTGTTGTGGACGTTTTTGCCCATTGGAATCGAAATGAAGTCTTGAATGCTCATCATGTTGATTTCGGGTACACCTTCTTTGCCGATGGTTGCGAATGTGGTTTCTGTTTCCAGTGAAGCGCCGTATGCGACTATTCCGTGGTCCCAACTGAAGCTTTGCTGCACAGGTACGTAAGCTTTAGTGTCACGTCCACCATACATTATGCCGCCCAATTCGACACCGTTAGGGTTGTCAAGTTCAGGGTCAACGTTTTCCATAGCTTTTAGGGCTACTGCGTATCGAGCGTTTTTGTTGGCGGCTGGAACATCATTACCAGCTTCGTCTTTTTTGCCTTCATACCATGTTCCAGTGTAGTTACAGCCTTCTTTGGGAAGTTCTTGTCCCATCCCAAGCCAGTATGGTTTGCCATCCTTCACTAGAATGTTGGAGAATACTATTTCTCCCGGATTCGTTAGCACTTTCCAAATCAAGGCATCATCTTTTGGTTTGACGTCCTGTATTATACCGAAGATGCCTGATTCAACGTTCACAGCACGAGCAGCAGATTCTATGTCTCGAATGTAGGCGATATCGTCGCCAAGTATGGATTCGCCTGGAAGCATCGCTGTTGATGTTTTGCCGCATGCGCTGGGAAAAGCGCCTGCAAAGTAGGTTTTGCGTCCGCCTGGACCGAAAACGCCCATAAGCAACATGTGTTCAGCTAACCAGCCTTCGCTGCTGGCTTTGCGGATTGCTAGACGGAAGGCAAGTTTCTTGAATCCTACGGAGTTGCCTGCGTACTGGGTGTTGACGCTATAGATTGTGTTATCCATGTGGTCGATGTAAATTCGTTTTTTGTTGTAATCTACGCTGACCATGTCGCTGTTAAGTTTTCCAGCGGAATGTAACACGCGGAGGAAATCGCTTTTTGTTCCTGCTTTCACGAATTGTTCGTATCCAGATCGGTAAAGTAGTGATTCAGAATGTGCGACGTACCAGGAATCAGTGCATTGTAAACCCAAAATTGTGAAAACCGAGTCAGCGGGTCCAAGAGCAATAAATCGGACGATCATGGTTTTGCCAATCATGGAACCACGGAGTAACCCCAGAACTTCTAGGAGTCCTTCTTGGCGATCCATCTGATTGAGGGCTTTGCTGAACGTAACGCCTTTGGGCACGAGGTATTTGGTAGCTTGGCGGTCGCGGCCTTGGTCTTGTTCGCCGTCAAAATGGACAGTGTGTCCTGGTATGGTAAGTATTGCCTGTTCTTCGCCGGTGGCGATTGATTGTTTACGCACATAAGAGATGTCTTCGGCTGTGTCGCTGCAGATAAAGATTTTTTCAGGGTGACACAGGTCGCTTTCTTTAGCTATGAACTCGTGGACGTTTGGGTTGTCTATAGCACTTAGTTTTTTGAAGTCTGCTACGCTTAGTTTAGGTTGTAATGCTTCAAGGTATGGATTCATTGTGTTTATCAATCTCTTAGAGTTCGTTTACTGTTCCAGGTATACGTGGGAATGGTTGACATTCAGCGATATGTTTAACGCCTGCAAGCCAGCCGACTAAACGTTCCATGCCTATGCCTCCGCCAGCAGTGGGTTTGAGTCTGCCTTCCTTAGCCATTTTCAGCACTAGGGCGTAGTTTTCTTTTTTGACTTGGTCGCGTTCAATTTTCTTTAGGATTTTAGTATATTCATATTCGCGTTTTGCACCTGAGAGGACTTCACCGAATTGCGGCAGGAACAAATCGTAGTTGTCCCATTTGCCTGTCTTGAAGTCCTCAAAGTCATAGAATTCTCTTGGAATGTTGGTTACCCAGACAGGTTCCTTTGTTTCTTGAGATATGCCTGCTTCCCAGTCTGCTCCATATTTGGCTTCAAGGTCTACGCGGTCGTAGATTTTGAATGGGGTCTTGGGTGCTTTGAGGGTATCGCAGCGGCACAGAGTTGTTAATTCACCTTTCATATCTTTCTTTAAGTCTTTGACTAGGGTGCCTATGGCTTCTTCAACCAAAGAGAAAACGTCTTGGGAGGATGCACCTTGAGCTTCAAAATCTAATTGGGTAAACTCGTAAATGTGCTTGCCAGTTTTCGCGCGCTCAGCTTTCTCAATACGTATGTTGGGTGAGAGTATGAATAATTTAGGGTATGCGGTTGAGGCGGCGACAAGTTTGTGGATTATCATACTAGCGGTGGTTCGGACTGGTTTACCGTATATGTCGACTTCAATTCGTTTCTCGATGGATGCGCCTGGATCGGGCCACAGAGGGTCAGTACTTTGGCTTAATGCCACGGGCAAGAGCCATTGGAATCCTTTGTTAACAAAAGTTGTTGACAGACTTTTTAGGGTGTAAGTCATGACTTTGCCTATACAGGCTTTTCTTTCTATTTCCGTTGCCGTCAGCTGGTCTAACGGTTTGGGCATTTCGATTAATTCTTGTTTTGGCATTTAGGTCACTGTGATTATGTTTTGTGTATACTGCACAGGGGCAGGTAATAAATTTTCTACAATAAAACATGATTAATTTACAATAAATACAAGTTTTTATATCTGAAACTTGTAATATTTACATATGAGCATTAAACTAGATGAAAAAGACCTCGCAATCCTAACTCTCATCCAAGAAAACAGTAAACTAACCGCAAACCAAATAGCCAAAAAGATCAACACTCCAATTACCACTGTCTTTGCCAAAACCAAACGCATGGAAGAAATGGGCGTTATAAAACAGTACCGAGCCATCCTCAGCCCAGAAAAACTAAATCTCGGGACAGCAGCGTTCATTTTAGCCGCAGTGTCCTACAGTGCAAAAAACGATGACCAAACCCCCATATCCCAAAGGCAGGTTGCAGAAGAGATTTCCCGCTTCCCTGAGGTGCAAGAAGTGCACATAATCACGGGTGATTGGGATTTGCTTGTAAAGTTGCGTGCAGAGAACGTGGAAGCTATCGGCAAGTTTGTTGTTGATAAGTTGCGGTTGATTAAAGGCTTAGACAAGACATTGACATGCATGGTTTTTGAAACGGTAAAAGAATCAACGAGTCTGCCCCAAACATTCAGAAAAGCACTTCTGAAGCCATAGTTAGGCTGAACTTGAATAATACAGCAAAGGCAATGCTAATAGAACTGTGTTTTTTCCCTTAGCTGTCAGAGCATACTGTACCCTCAGAGGCGGTCCATCAGTGACGTTTCTGGTTATGTATCCATGTTTCTGCAGCATCTTAAGCTTGTCAGAGAGCGTACGAGAGTTGACGGTTAAGATTTTCTTAATGCCTCCAAAACCGATAGCGTCTTTTAGCAGCAATGTATAAAGAATTTCCAGGCTCCATTTCTGGAACAGAAAGTTGAAGCTTTCCTCGAGACTTTCCAACTCATCTTTAAGTTCGGTGGGAGTAATTTTTTGTTTTTCAATAATCTCGTTGAAGGTTACTTCTACGCCTTTGAGGACTTGGTTCATTCGGGCTTCCACAAGCTTGCGGAATTCCGCGCTCAAAGTTAGTGGGGCACTCATTCACTCTACACTCGGTGTGGTTTTGCTCACTTCATAATTTATTAAGCTTTACATATACAACAAGGTATACAAAGTAAAGTTAACTTGAGGGAAACAATCACATGGAAAAATATGACGCAATAGTTGTTGGCGCAGGAACAGCAGGCTGTCTTGCAGCAAAAACCATCGCTGAAAAAGGCTTAAAAGTATGCATCGTTGAAAAGAAAAAACGCGAAGAAATCGGCGAAAAAATTTGCGGCGACGCCCTAGGCGAACACCACCTAAAGTTCCTAGGACTCGAGAAACCAACAGGCGGCGAACTCGAAACCAAAATTGACGGCATAAAAATCTACTCTCCAGACGAAAACACCGTCTTCACCATCGCAGACAAAGACTTTATTGGCTTCCTTCTTAACAGACGCCTTTTTGGACAGTGGCTCCTTAACAAAGCCATAGACAAAGGTGCACTTTTACAGGATAACATGAACTTCCGTGCCCCAATAATTGAAAAAGGCTCAGTAGTAGGCCTTACAGCAAAGAATATGAAAACGGGCAAAGTCACAGAGATGCGCAGCAAAGTTGTAGTTGACGCAAGCGGCTACTTTGCAATGGTACGAAAACAATTGCCACCGGAAATGGGAATCGACCGCGAAATAGCAAACGAAGACGTTGAAGCATGTTACCGAGAAATCCGCCAACTCAAACAAGAAAACGAAAACACAAACTTCTGCGAAATCTACCTCAACCAAAAAGCATCCCCAGGTGGTTACATATGGATTTTCCCAAAAGGCGGCGCACGCGTAAACGTCGGCTTAGGCATCTGCATGCGCAAAAACTACCCCAATCCCAAAGAACAACTCTACAACACAGCCTTCAAAAAACCAATCTTTGATGGCTCCTTAGTTTTGACTGGTGGCTCATGGTTTGATCCTGTCCGCAGACCTTTAGACAACATGGTTTCAAACGGAGTTATGTTGGTCGGCGACGCTGCCTCGTTAGTTAACCCGATTCATGGCGGCGGCATAGGACCCTCAATGCTAAGCGGTTATTTTGCAGGACAACAAATCGTTGAAGCACTAAACAAAGGTGAACCAACAAAAGAAGCACTCTGGGGTTACAACAAGAAATACATTGATACCTACGGCAAGAAACAGGGTACTCTTGACATCTTCAAAATGTTCCTCTTATCGTGTAGTGATGAAGACCTCAACTATGGCATGAATGAGAAACTCATGACAGAAGATGACGTACTTAAGGCAGGTATGGGCGACGACTTCCACCTAAACATCACTGAAACAGCAAAACGCGTCTTTAGAGGCCTCCGCCGAGTTGGGTTCCTCAACAGATTGCGCTTGACGGTTACAATGATGAAGGGTCTGAGAGCACACTACAATACTTACCCAACCTCGCCTGAAGGGTTTGAGCCATGGCGCCTCCAAACTATAAAATTGATTGAGGACGCAAGAAAAAAACTCGTAGATTAGCCCTTAGCTAATCTTTTCTTTTGCTTTTTTTATCTTTTAGTTTTTATAAACGCTTAAATTCCAAGTGCACGTGTGGATACTTACTGGTGAAAAGATGGTTTACTGTTCTAACTGCGGCACAAAAATAGAGGATGAAGCATACTTCTGTTATAAATGCGGAACAAAAACTCAAGTAGGAAAAAATGCAAAAGCTATGTATCCTTCTGATGAGTTACGGGACGCGTTTTACCAAGTGGGACTTGAACTCGAAAAAGCCTTCACCACAGCCGCAAGAGAAACGCAATCAGCATTTAAGAAAGTTAGCGAGAACATGCAGCAAAAAAACGCCACCTCAAGTACCCAAGAAAATGTTGTATGTACTAGCTGCGGAACAAAGAATGGTTCTGGAACAGTCTTCTGCCACAACTGCGGCGCAAAAGTAGCACCTACTGGAAGCACCTAAAAAAATGAGCGAACGCAAGACGCTTATTGCGTATGAAAGTAAGCTTGGAGCCACCGCGGATGCAGCGAGAAAAATAGCAGAAACCCTTCGCTCAAAGTTTCAATTAGAGGTTGATTTAGTTGACCTCAAAGTGCAAAAAACCCCTGATCTTTCGTTGTACCAAAACGTCATTGTCGGCGGCGGTGTGAGAGGCGGAAGAGTTTACGGTAAAACATTAGAGTTTCTTGAGAACGATTTAAGCGGCAAAAATGTCGCCTTTTTTGTTTCCTCTACTTGGGCTGGTACTCCTGGAAGCTATGGCAACGCAAAAGCCAAATTTGTAGAAAAAACATTAACTAAATACCCCAAAATAAACGCCGTCAGCACAGAAGCCTTCGGCGGGCGCATAAGATATTTTAGAAAAACCATGGTAGATAACACAGATTTGGTCAAGGTTGAGGTTTGGGCAGAAGAACTTGGAAAGAAATTCACCCAATAAGTCAAAGGGCACTAAGGCAGGTGCTTTGCTTTGCCCTACATGCTGCATTGAATATGCTGAAGTTGAGTTTGACTTGGAAATCGATGGTGTAATACTGCATGATGTAAAGGCGCTCCGGTGTCCCGGATGCGAAGAAGAACTGTTCACGCCAGAACAATATGAAAAAATCAAAAAGAGAATATGCGATTCAACAGAGATGTAACATATGTCTATTTTAACAGCCAACTCAAATTTGTAAACGTTTTTTGACTAAAAAAAATCCTTCTAAAGATCAAATCGACAACTTTATGGAGAAGTCACTGCTGATGCTGCTGCAACAATAGAATTTTGCAAATCAATTGTTGCATCTTTCAAAACTAAACACAAATACACCGTTTTTTCACTGAAAGTTTTTCGGTTGAGCCGACAGAAGCCAGAGAAGTGTTGTGGTTGTTGTTGTTGTTGTTGTTGTTGCAACTGCATTCCGCACAATGGGTGCAACAACAACCCATCTTTAGATTGGACAAAGTTCTAACCCAGTGTTAAAGCCTCGATCCCTATTCTTATTTTCACGCTTATTCAATTCACCGTTAATTGCTTGGCTACAGTAATTATCGAAGGCTTAAATATTTTCAGGGTCCACTCAAACAGAGAGGAGTAACAATGTCTTTTCAAGAAAAAATTGTTCTAAACCCCATAGGCTACGTTAAAACCAGCGCTAAAGGCGATGAAGTTAAAGACAAATCTTTATTGTCACAGATTGTTCTCCGTGACAATTTAGTTGACGGTTTAAGTGGCATCACCGATTATTCTCATTTGTTTGTGTTATTCTACTTGAACCAAATAAATAGTGAACAGCGAAAAACATTGAGAGTTCATCCAAGAGGCAGACAAGACATGCCTTTAGTAGGCGTTTTTGTGGCCAGAACCATGTTACGTCCCAACCCCATTGGATTGACTTTAGTTGAACTGGTTAAAGTGGAAGGAAACATTTTAACGGTTAAGGGTTTAGATGCCTACGATGGAACCCCAGTCTTAGACATAAAGACTTATGATTTCTGGGACATGGCGAAAAACGCAAAGGTTCCTGAATGGTGGATAAAGCTCAATGAGGAAAAACAAGTTAAACTATAGTAGTTCCCCAATCCCGTATTTGGCATCCAGGGCTTTTAGGAGCGCTTTTCGGAGTTCGTCCCCCTTCAAGTCCTCTTCCTTTGAGATTTCAAACGCTTTAGCTAAGTCTTCATCTTTACAGACTTCTTTTAGCCATTTCTCAAAATCACCTCGATATAGATGAAACTCAAGCGAATCAGGAATCACCTGCTTAATTAACCTGTAAAATTCATCAAGCGACTTTGCTGAGAACCCCAGCGGCTTATCAACATCAACATAAAAGTTAAACCCCCACTCCATGGAGACAGGCAGATATGCTTTTACGATATTTTTGCCTTTTTCAGTTAAACCAAATCCGGCGCCGACCTTGCGCAAAAATCCTTCTTTGGCAAGTTCCTGTACTTCCGTTATGGCTTGGTTTGGGGTTAGGTCGACGGCTTGTGCGAACATGTTTAGATCCATGCGGTTGGTCGCTTCGTTCATGGTTTTTAGAATTTTGATTTGTTCTTCTTTCAAGAAGCTTCGCCTCGTTATATGTATGATATTAGGGAAATGGGAAATTTAAATGTGTTAATGCGCTTTACTGTTAAATGACAAGTTTTTATTTCTCTAAATCCACCAATTAACTGGGACACTTCATGAATACCGAATACATCATAGTTTTTGTTACAACAGCAAATAAAGCGGAAGCAGAAAAAATCTCTCAAGCACTTCTTACTGAACGCCTAATTGCCTGCGCCAATATCATAAACCCGGTTACTTCTTTCTTTTTTTGGTCAAGTAAGATTGATCGGGTGGAGGAGTGTTTGGTCGTTATGAAGTCTCGGCGGGATTTGTTTTTGGAGTTGGCGGAGCGGTTGAAGGGTTTGCATAGTTATGAGGTTCCTGAGGTTTTGGCGCTTCCAATTGTTGAAGGTTCTGAGAAGTATTTGGCTTGGATGGATGACGTCCTCAAGTAACCTGTACATTTTTGTACTGATAAGCCTTAAATAAAGCATTACAGTATGCTTCTGAACTATAGGAAGTACAACAAATGGGGAATCGTTTTTGGCTCAGCGCCAACACAAACTAAACCGCTAAACTATGTTAAATTCAACTACACAAACCAACCCCTAGAAATATTCTCAAAACTCCATCAAAAATACAAAACTGCCTATTTACTAGAATCCATAGAAGGACCACAAAAACTCGCGCAATTCTCGTTTTTAGGGTTTGACCCAAAAATCAACATAACCGCAAAAAACGGCGCAGTTACCATAACAAACCTCCAAACCAACCAAACTCTCAAGAAACAAACCAATGACCCCTTCAAACTCATCGCAGAGCAACTCCAACCATATGCAAACCACATGGTGGACTTTCGTTTTATCGGCGGAGCCTTAGGCTACATATCCTATGACGCAATAAGATACATCGAAAAACTCCCCAGCCAAAAACCAGATGACCTCCATTTCCCGGATATAGAGATGGGGATTTTTGAAGATGGAATTGTTTTCAACCACACAATCAATCAAGCCTACTATTATTTCAGAAGCGAAAATCGACTAGCAGAAATTACTGAGCTCCTCAAAGGGTCAGTGCCAACAGAAGAACAGTTCACATATACCCAACCTACAATTAATATTTCAAAAGGAAATTTTGAAAAAGCAGTAGAAAAAGCCAAACAATACATAACTGCAGGAGACATATTCCAAGTTGTCTTATCCAAACGCTTCCAATTCCAATACACTGGCAGCCTTCTAAGCTTCTACAAAAGCCTGCGCCAAATCAACCCCTCACCCTACATGTTCTATTACAAATCCGATAAACGACAAATCGTCGGCGCTAGCCCAGAAATGCTAGTTCGCGTGGACAACCGAAAAATCCTAACTTTCCCAATTGCCGGCACTACACCCATGACGGCAGATCAAAAAGAAAACGTGCGCCTCGGCAATGAACTACTAAAAGACCAAAAGGAATGTGCCGAGCACGTAATGCTGGTTGATTTAGCAAGAAATGACGTGGGCAAAATTAGCAAATACGGAAGCGTAACGGTTCCCGAGTTTATGCAGGTTCATCAGTTTAGCCATGTCCAACACATCGTTTCCCAAGTAAGCGGCGAATTAAAAGATGGCTTAGAAAGCTTTGATGCACTAAAAGCGGTTTTTCCGGCAGGCACAGTTTCAGGTGCACCCAAAGTTCGCGCCATGGAAATAATCGAAGAACTTGAGCCATCACGCCGTGGACCTTATGCAGGGGCGGTGGGTTACTTCAGCTGCAACGGCAACTCAGATTTTGCCATAACCATACGCACCCTGTTCTCTGAGGGCAACCAAGCTTACATTCAAGCGGGTGCAGGCATCGTTGCCGATTCGATACCAGAAAAAGAGTGGTTTGAAACCGACCATAAAGCCAAGGCGCTGATTAAAGCCCTTGAGCACGCCGCAGGATGCAAACAACCATGAAAGTCATAGTCATAGATAATTATGATTCGTTTGTTTACAACCTTGTCCAGTACATAGGTGAGCTTGGGGCAGAAGTAGTCGTTTACAGAAACGACCAAACCAGCCTCGAAGAGATAATCAAGCAGAAACCTGATCGAATCGTGATTTCTCCGGGTCCAGGCACACCTGAAGACGAAAAATACTTCGGCATCTGCACAGCAATACTTCGAAAACTAAGCCCAAAAATCCCAACGTTGGGCGTCTGTCTTGGTCATCAAGGAATAATCCATGTATTCGGCGGAAAAGTCATCCACGCCAAGAAACTCATGCATGGAAAAACCTGCACTATAAAACACGATCAAAAAGGCATCCTCCAAGGTGTGCGTAACCCTTTTAACGCAACAAGGTACCATTCGCTCGCTGGCGAACGAAAATCCATTCCAGATTGCCTTGAAATTACCGCGGAATCAGTTGAGGACGGAGAAATCATGGGCATACGCCACAAACAGTACCCGATTTACGGCGTCCAATTTCACCCAGAATCTATCCTTTGCGAAGACGGCAAACTAATCATTAAAAACTTCTTGGAGGACAAACCGTGATTCGAGAAGGAATCCAAATACTCATCGAAGGCAAAGACTTAACGTTTGAGGAATCTGGAGAAATAATGCGGGAAGTCATTTCTGGACAAGCAACAAACGCTCAAACAGCAGCTTTCCTAACAGCTCTAAGAATGAAAGGTGAATCGGTTAGTGAATTAATCGCTTTTGCTTCAGTTATGCGAGAGAGTTGCTGTCAAATTCAACCCCAAGTCCATGGGCGCTTAGTAGACACTTGCGGAACGGGCGGCGACAAAATAAAAACTTTCAACATCAGCACAGCAGCAGCATTTGTCATCGCAGGCGCCGGTGTCTCGGTGGCTAAGCATGGAAACAGGGCTGTCACCAGCAAAAGCGGAAGCGCTGATGTACTGGAAAAACTTGGCTTAAACCTCAACGTTGAAAACAATACAATTCAAAGGATAATCGAAAAAGTTGGAGTAGGCTTCATGTTTGCACCAGCATTCCATCCGGCAATGAAATACGCAGCTGAAACCCGGCAAGAGATCGGCATCCGCACAATCTTCAATATCCTTGGGCCCTTAACGAATCCCGCATGCGCCAATGCTCAGTTGCTCGGAGTTTACGACGCTAAACTGGTGGTTCCGATGGCTTATGCATTGGAGAAGTTGGGTTGCGAGGAAGCCATGGTTGTTCATGGGCTTGATGGGTTAGACGAGATTTCAACAGTAGGCAAAACCATCGTCGCCCACTTAAAGAAAGGCAATGTAGCGAAGTTGGAGTTTGTTCCAAGCAATTTTGGAGTAAAAACATCAAGAATAAGCGATTTGCAAACATCAACGATTGAGGAAAACGTGGAAATCATCTTCAAAATCCTAAGCGGCAGAACTACTAATGACGCAAAGGTAGACATTGTGCTCGTTAACAGTGCCGCAGGAATCATCGTTGGTGGTAAAGCAGAAAACTTTGCAGAAGCTATGGAAATTGCCAGAAAATCAATTGCGAGTGGAGCAGCATATGCTAAACTAAAAGATTTAATTAAAGCGTCGGGTGGCAGTTTGAAGAGGCTTGAGGAGTTGGAAGCAAAATATGAGTGATTACCTTGATGTCTTAGCGCATGGAGCCCAGTTAACCATTGAGAGCGAATACTACGAGAAAGCTCTTCATGCTGAAAGTGTTCAAGTTAGCTTGAAGAAGGCGATTTTGAACAGTAAAGTAAACCCGATAATAACTGAAATTAAATCTGCTTCGCCATCTGCAGGGGTAATCAGAACTAATGTTGAACCGGCATTGATTGCTAAGTCCATGAAAAAAGGTGGAGCTACAGCCCTATCAGTTTTAACTGAACCAAAAAAGTTCAACGGATCCTTAGAAGCTCTATCTAAAGCTAGAAAAGCTGTGGACCTTCCAATCTTAATGAAAGACATCATTTTGAGTCCCATACAAATCTTTGCGGCATCAAAGCTTGGAGCTAACGCTGTTCTACTGATTCAAGCGCTTTTTGACCGTGGATACTGCGAAAAAAATCTAACTGAAATGATTACTGGAGCTCACGTTTTGGGGTTGGAGGTTTTGCTTGAAACTCATACAGAAACCGAGTTTAATAATGCCATAAAAACGGATGCTGACTTAATTGGGATAAACAACCGTAACCTTGCAACTTTAAAGGTAGACCTCAACGTAACCAAACAGATTCTGACAAAAAATAATCCTAACGGAAAAATAGTCATAAGTGAAAGCGGAATAAACACACCTGCAGACATTTGTTTTCTACGTGAATGTGGAGCACACGCTTTCCTGATTGGTTCAGCAATAATGTTAAATGATAACATTGAGAAAAAAGTTAAGGAGTTTGTGGAAGCATGAAACTAAGCAACTACCCTGTTGACGGCAAATACGGACGATATGGCGGGCGTTTTGTTCCCGAGGTTTTAATGGAAGCCATCAGCGAACTTGAACAAGCTTACGATAAAACCAGAAAAGACCCCGAATTCCAGAAACAACTTGATTATTACCTCTCTGAGTTCGTTGGCAGACCAACACCTCTCTATCTCGCCGAAAACCTGACAAAAAAGCTGGGTGGAGCAAAAATCTACCTAAAACGCGAAGACTTGGCCCACGGTGGAGCACACAAAATAAACAACACCATTGGACAAGCATTGCTTGCTAAGCGGATGGGCAAAACACGTATCATCGCTGAAACTGGGGCAGGGCAACATGGCGTTGCAACTGCCATTGCCTGTGCTGCTTTAGGTTTGAAGGCTGAGGTTTACATGGGCACAGAAGACTGCGAACGCCAACGCCTCAACGTTTTCCGCATGAAACTCTTAAACGCAGAGGTGCATCCTGTGGAAACAGGCTCCAAAACCCTCAAAGACTCAATAAACGAAGCGTTCAGAGACTGGGTAACTAACCTTGAAACCACTTACTACCTGATTGGCTCAGTGGTGGGTCCGCATCCTTACCCAATGATTGTCCGAGATTTCCAAAGCGTAATTGGCAATGAAATCAAAGATCAATTCAAGCAAAAAGTAGGCGGATTACCCGATGCACTGGTGGCTTGTGTGGGTGGCGGAAGCAACGCTATGGGAACTTTCTATCCATTTGAGGACGATTCCTCAGTGAAACTTTATGGAGTTGAGGCCGCAGGCGAAGGCATAGAAACAGGCAAACACGCCGCTTCACTTGCCGCAGGAGCAGAGGGCGTCTTCCATGGCATGCTAACCTATGTTCTCCAAGACAGCAACGGGCAAATCCAGAACACCAGCAGCGTTTCAGCAGGCTTAGATTACCCAGGCGTCGGACCAGAACACTCATTCCTAAAAATCTCTAAACGAGCAGAATATGCCTCCATTACAGACAAAGAAGCAGTGGCTGCCTTCCTGGAATTGTCTAAGGAAGAGGGTATTTTGCCAGCGTTGGAGTCTTCACATGCCGTAGCTTATGCGATGAAGCTTGCACCGAAGATGAAGAAAACCCAATCAATTGTGATTACATTGTCGGGTCGCGGAGACAAAGACGTTGAAACCATAGCTAATTACATTGGGGCGAAAATATGAACAACCTAACCAAAGCATTCCAAAACGCAAAAACGCAGGGAAATGGGGCATTAATCGGATATATTATGGCTGGAGACCCAACCCCTGAACAGACACCCAAAATCGCAGATGCACTAATCAAAGGCGGTGTAGATATTCTCGAGTTGGGGTTGCCTTTTTCTGACCCTATAGCTGATGGACCAACAATTCAAGCTGCAGGATTACGAGCTTTGAATTCCGGAACCACGCCGATGCAGGTGCTTAAAATCGCTAAACAAATCAAAAGCCAACACGACATTCCAATCGTTGTTATGACTTACTATAATCCTGTATTCCGAATCGGGACTCGACAAATTCTTGGGTTCAGCTAAAGACTGTATGGTTGACGGTTTCATCGTTCCTGACTTGCCCGTAGAAGAAGCGTCAGACTATAAAAAAGCTGCCAAAGCGCAGGGTTTGGATACGATTTTTCTTGCGGCACCATCCACATCAAACGAACGTTTAACCAAAATAGTCAAGGCTTCTTCCGGCTTCCTTTATTTGGTTTCACATTATGGCGTCACAGGAACAAAAACAACCGTCGAAGACTCAACCGTCCAACTAATCAAACGTGTCCTTCCATTCACGGCCGGAAAAATTCCCTTAGCAGTCGGGTTTGGTATCTCAAAACCTGAACACGTAAAACGTATTATTGCATCTGGAGCAGATGCGGCAATCGTTGGCAGTGCATTCATCAACATCATCCAAAAAGGCAACCCAGCCATGCTAAAAGATCTCCAAACAACTACCGAAGCACTCAAAACCGCCACAAAAATCATAAAATAACTTGAAACTGCGTCTCCTTCACGTGGGAAAGTTTTATAGTTGGATTAATCCATCTATGTGCGGCGGTGGATCTTAAGCGGTGGGTTAGGGGTCCATTGTACCGTAAATCCTCTATATGACGGGCTGACATCTGCGGATGAGGCGTCAAAGGCCGCTTGAACTTCCATTTCCGAACCAGTGACTATCCGTCCTTTGGGGCTGGCGGTCGATGGGTTGCTTCCGTAGGGAAGTTACTTCATCGTTCAGCAGGCGAACCTGGCTAGGCTCGGGAGAGAGCAACCTAAGTTTGGACGTTATGCGCTCAAGGGGGTGCGGGTAAGAGTGTAGGGTTTGGAGGCTTCAGACGGATTCTGGGCGTCAAACCGCAGTGGTCCACCGCTACTTATTTTGCCTAAGAAAATTACTTTATAGGGATTTGGATGTTGAAGGTCGTTCCTTTTCCTTGTTGGCTGCTGAAAGTTATTTTTCCATCTTGAGCCTCAACCAAACGCTTAACCACAGCTAAACCGAAGCCTTGACCCTTAGATTTTGTTGTAAATAGAGGTGTGAAAAGTTTATCTTGAACCTCAACTGGAATGCCTTCACCAGTATCGTGAACGCTTATGCATGCCTGGTTGTTTTCGCATTTGGCTTTAATTTTTAGTTTTCCACCGTTAGGCATGGCTTGAACAGCATTCTGAATTAGGTTAATGAGGGCACGCTTTAACATGGAGAAGTCCGCTATAAACTGTGGAAAACCCTCTTCAATTGCTATATACACTTTCAGGCTGTTTGGGATGGCAACAATTAGTAATGCTTCCTCGATCGCTTTTTCAACCTTAACTTTTTCCCAATTAGGCTTCAACGGTTTAGTGTAATCCTGCAAGTCCGCAACAATTTTGTCTATATAAAACAGGTTTTGTTCAATGAAGGCACAACTTTCCTCCAAACTCTTTTTGGAGTCTGCATTACTGATTGAGTTTATCTCGTCTTTTGCTAAGTATAATTCGCCAACGATAGCTTGCAAGGGGTTACGGATGTCATGTCCAACCATACCGGCAGTTTGACCAATAGTAATCAACCGTTCCGCTTGGCTGAGCTGTCGTGCCCGTTCCTTAGCAAGCTCCTCCATCTGGTTAGCATATTTTTCCAGTTGAACTGCTGCGGCATCTTTTTCTTTTCGAAGCCTAAGCATTTCGATGCCATAGGCAAAATCGTTGGCTAATTCTGTTAGAAGTTTGCTTTCTTCATCGGTGAAGGGATCTTTTTCTTGGCTATAGATGTTTAAGGCACCAAAAGTTTTGCCTTCAAAGGAAAGCGGCAAAACAAGTGAAGCAGTATATTTTCTTTTTGCTGCTTGCTCTCGCCACGGTTCAAATTTTGGATCCAAGTTCATATTTCTGCATATGTAGGGTTTTCCAGTTCGAATAACGGTTCCTGTTGGTCCTCGTCCACGCGGTTTATCCGCCCAAGTTATTTTGAGTTGGTCAATGTATTCTTTATCAAAGCCTGCATAAGCTACTGGACGCACAGTCTTGTTTTTGTCATGTTCCGCCATTCCAACCCAAACAAGTGCGTAACCACAGTCGTGGACTATTATGTTACAGACATCTTGAGTTAAAGTTCTTTCATCGGTTGCATGCATAAGGGCTTCATTGCTATTGCCGATTGCGCGTAGGTGACGGTTAAGTTTACCCAGATTTTCTTCGGCTTTTTTGCGTTCAGTAATGTTTCTGGCTACATGCACTGTGCCAACGAGGTTTCCTTTGTCATCTCTGAGCGGAGTTGTGCTAACTAAAAAGTCTCCTCCCAGACGTGGTTCATAAACTTCAGCTTTATGTTCTTTGCCATCATTCACTGTTTGCGCGTGTGGACAAAAATCAGGCGGATTGTTCAGCCCGTGAACACATTGATAACAGAATAACCCGACAGCCTGCTCTTTAGACACACCCAACTGCTGAACCATAGCTCGATTGGCACGCACAATCCTAAAATTATTATCCAAAACAGCAACTAAATCGGGAACACTGTCAAAAGTGCGTTCCCAATCCTGTTTTGCCTGGCGAAGATCGTGCTCAGCTTTCTTTTGATCCGTTATATCGTGAACCATTCCAATAGATCGAATAATTTTCCCTAATTCATCTCGAATATGGGTACATTTTTCGAGAACAATCCTTATTTCGCCAGTATGCTTTTTGATTACTCGATGCTCAATCTCATACGAATCCTTCCCTTGCTTGAGTGAACCAGAATAAGCGGCATCTACCGCAGCCCTCTCATCTGGGTGAATGTAGCTGAGGAAAGCTTCGTAGGTTGCGCCAAATTCTTGGGGCTTTAACCCGAAAATGCGGTAAACCTCATCCGACCAAGTCAATTTGTTATTTTTCAAATCGAGTTCCCAGCTGCCCAGATGCGCTATCTCTTGGCTTCGGTTAAGCCGCTTCTCGCTTTCCTCCAATGCCTCCTGGATCTGTTTGCGTTTAGTAATATCTTCGATGATAGCTGCGAAATATCCTTTTTCCGGACAGTAAACAGATATCGATAGCCATATGTTTAATGGCTTGAAGAATACTTCAAATTTTTCTTCTTTGCATGATAGGGCAACTCTTCCGTAGATTTCAAATAGTTCAGGGTTGGCATCTTTGATGCCTGGAATGGCTTGTGTTACATTCTTTCCGACAACATGTTCTCTTTCCAGCCCGGTTATTCTAGCAAAAGCGTCGTTAATTTCAAGATAAACAAAATCAATCGGTCTATTTTCTGCATCAAAAATCATTTTGCAGAAAGCAAACCCATCGATCATATTCGAGAACAGGGAGCGATAGCGTTCTTCACTTGCTCTAAGTCGTTCTTCTGCACTTAAGTAATCAGGGTTAAATTTTGCATGCAGAGAAGGGCTACGGGAAAACTCGTCCACTGGATTCTAGCTCCCTTGAAATAAACATGAAGATGAAAAGAATCTAATAAAACTTGTTAAGAATCTTGAATTACCCTGAAAACTTGTACTATATAATAAGAACAAAGCCAATTTTGTTTTGTACTGGCTTGTTATTTTCAAAAAACTTAGTACCCATAAAGAGTTAAAGGCAAAAATAGCACAACTCAGTCTCTACGTCGTAAATCAATTGAACAAACTCTGAAATGCTTATCTTAAGTTTGTGGCTGGGTTTGCTTTAAGCGTCCCCTACACTCTCCATTTTCTTTAATTACTTAGATTCGTCAATGCCTTTTTTGTAGAGTGCCTTATCTATTACTCTTACGTCGAGGTTTTGTTTGGCTGCGGTTTTTCTGATTACGGCGAGCAGAACGAGGTAGTTTTGGGTGGTTTGCATATTTGGGGGGACGTTACCAAGTAAGGCTTTCCATGTGTGGGCGTCGAGGACGCAGTAGGTTTTGGGGTCGAAGAACGCGAGGATGATTGTAGCTAAGATGGGGCTGACGCCTTCCAAAAGAGTGAGGCAGTTCATTCGGTAACTGTCTTCGCAGCCGGGTATGCTCAGTGCCTGGCTTGTTAATCGGTTAACAGTTGACTCATCATTGCGAGCCACCAACGCTAAACTGCGTGCTTGCCTCTCAGCATCATCTTTGAATTTCCATTCAACAATCGAAGCCAAATCCTTACAAGTCAAAGACTTATTTTTGCGGAATTTTGCCCCGAGTTCCCGCTCCCGCTGCGCCTGCCACCCAAAAGCCTTGTCATACTTACGGCTCCACATCAAGAAGTCAGCTTTGTCCACACAATCACCATGCAACAACTAATTGCGTTGCGCTTGCTTTTCAGCGTTTGCCCAGAAATTTTAAAAATTAAGAAAAGGGAGTTTAATTTTGGTCTACTAGGTGTGCTGTTCCGTCTGGACAGTAAACTTTCTCATCTTTGCTAACACGCCTGTACCTTTCACTACACATATGCAGAAGGGTGCAGCCGTCGCAATCTCTACTCAACACTTTTTTTTCGCCTCCTATTAGGGCATCTTGCATCAGTGAAATCGGCTTATAAGCCTATGTAATATGGGCGTATATACGCACGCTAATGTTTTCTCGTGCGGGCTATACAAGTTTTGTAGGCGATGCAGTCATGGGAGCACGGGGTGGCTGTTTTGGTTTGGCAATCCAAGATTATTGTGCTGTTCATGCTGTTTCACCTTGTCTTGTGCTCTTGGCTTGGACTGAACGCGGGGATGGGGTACCCGTGAATATGAAAGGCAAGGGAAACGTGCCTGAACAGTTTTCTTCTTGTGCTGCTAAATCCATCATGCCATATCCACCATGTTTTGGTTTTGCTCTGATAGGTATGGGCATATATTGAGATTTAAAGGATTTTGAGAAATGTTCATAAATTTTATGAAAAAATCTGCATCCGTCGAATTAAGACAACGCATTTATAGTAAACGAGCATGAATTAACTTAAATCTTGAAAAAATGAAATATCCTAAACGTGACCTTCGACGCGGACGATAGGTTTACCCATAATATCTCGTATGTTATCCGCTACTGTGGAAGGGTGATGGACAAGCCTCAGTTTGGTTTCCCGTTCACCTTGTGAATTAACCGTTATCTCCCCATAACCAAAAATCCTGCCTCCCACGGACTGGTAAACTAGCAGATCTCCAAACCCAGAAGGAGTAACGACAAACGAATTCAACCGTGCGATGCCCCGCTTGACTTCTAAGCCATCCTGACGAAGGATGTAAGTGTTTGAGGCGCGGAGGACCAGTAGCTCAATTATACTGATGAACCAAATCGCAGCAAATAGCAAAAACGTCCATGACCAAACAGGCAACCCAATCAAGCCATCCCCAGCGACTCCTGCGAAGAATTCTAGCCACAGAAAAACAATCGCCACAACAATTACGGTGACAGTTCGGATGATGGCTGAGGGGACAATCCAGGGCTTACCCGACCAGACAACGTCGCTATGGGAAACTTTGCTGTTAGAAGACAACTAAAACACAACCACTAGAAACAGAGGATAATTGGTATTTAAACCTTCAACCCTAAGCTACATGACAGGTCTGTGGGGGAATAGGCTTTCGATTGAGCGAAGCAGTTGGTAGCCGAAGAGTATAGCGACAAAGTAGGTAGGCCACAGAATCACAGGCCAGTTACCAGGAGTATAGTTCCAAAGTCCAGTTGAGACTGCGAAGTACTCCATAAGTGCCAGCGAAAACATGCCGCCGAACGCGAGGAAAACCTGTTGTTTAACTTCGTGTTTTGCGCCCCATTTGCCTCTCATAACAAATAAAATCGCCCAAGCGGCTAAGAAACCAAATAGAAGCACATACCAATCGGAATTGAAATTGAAAATAACATTCATGTTTTATACCAAAATTTTAGTGTTTTATAATTTTTCCTTTTCTTTGAGGTTTATGAGCTGACCAGCATTTGCGGCAATACACAGGTTTGTCGGCTTTTGGTTTAAAGGGCACTTCGCATTCGGTTCCGCATTCGCTACATACTGCGTTGAAGGCTTGTTGGGTGTGGAACTGTTTGAACAGCTGGTAGTTTTTTAGGCGTGGCCAACCTGTTTTGGCGTAGTGTAACATTTCGGGGTTATCTTTGAGCCAACGCATCATGTGAAAGAAGCTTTTGCCCCTTTTTTCATCCCGCTCTGCCAATGGTTCGTAGCCTAGGTTGCGGATTTCATCCAAGTAAGCGATTTCCACGAGTCTTTGGGTTTCACCGACTACATGGATGCGTTTAACGCGGTTTTCTCCGAAGACTTTTTGAAGTTCCTCTGCAGCGACATCGAAGATGCAGCCTTGGCAAATGTGAATTTCTTCTTCAGCGGTAAGGTTGAATTTTGAGACAAGTTTGGAGACGACACGGCTGGATTCTTGGAGGTACTCTTTTTCGCGGAAAATGTCTTGGTAGAATCTAACGTCGATTAGGTCGTATTTGAATTCGCCCGTCGGTTCATGGTAGGCGCCAACTACAACTCCAAATAACAAATCTCCGCTGCCAGCGTCATCAACTATAAGGGTCAATTAGCTCTATTCCCTCTCTTTCTTCCCAACCAGATACTCCATACATCTATAAAAACCGTCTTCCCAAAAAGGCAACAAAAACTGGGGAAAAACAATATGTTAGTTTTTTGAGCGGGATTTTATCCCAAATTTCTTCGGATAACCTGTCTTCTAGTATTGCTTTTATTAGCTGTAGATTTTGAGATTTTTCGCGGGTTGATGGAAACGTTTAAGTCAAACTTCGACCTTTAAATACTCGAAAAATAAGGAAACTTTTCCCGAATTTTCACATCGCATGGAGTAATTTAATGTCTCAAAGAACGAATGTAACCGAAATTAAATGCAGTGACTGCGGTAAATCCGCCACTGTTCCCTTCAAACCAACAGCAGGTAAACCTGTTTACTGTAGAGAATGCTTAGCAAAACATACCACTCACGGAAGCACCGAACATAAAGGTTCGAATGCTGATTCTAGTAGTAGCCAAGCATGGTCCAGACGAAGAACCGACTGGAAATAACTAAAACAAAAATATTATTTTTTAGTTTTTTTTAAAAAATTATTTTATCTAACAGCTGCTGTTGCTAACTGTTGTTTAACACTTTCAGCAGAGCTTGGAAGTACGTTAAGAACACCGTTCTTTCCAAGCCTTAGTTGCCTCTCGCCCCTAAAAACACATACCTGGGCATTTTTTAGCTCAATGTTGTTTCCAACTGCGATTGATCCGATTTGTCCTTCCCAAAGGCAGAGTTTGGTTTTTCCAGTGTCATCTCCAACCAAAGCATTAACGACCATGACTGTGTTGCCGAATTGTGTGTGTACTTGAGCTGGTTTGGGTATTTCTATGACTTCAGCCTTTAAGTTGACGCGTTTCATTCCTGCCCTTAAATCATGGATTGAGGTGTAGATTGATTCGGTGTTTTGTTTAGCAATTTTTTTGCGAATCTTATCTGTGCTCATCCAACTCTCAAAAGGATTGTCTTTTCTTAAGAGGAACTCTTCACCAACACGGAACTGAGCAACAACGGCGCTGTCTTTTGTTATTAGGAAAATTGTTTCGCCCTTTACTTTGCCACGGTATTCAACTGTAAGGTTGCCGCAAACTGCTTTTTCGTTGCTTCGTGCAGAAATTAACGCTTGGAAAACTTCGTTTGGATAAATGTTATATTTTACCGAAAGAAGCGCAAGATGCTCACCTAATGTTGATTTTTTCTGTCTCAAATTACCCCTCTCAAATATCGTCAAAGTTAAGAGAAAAAGCAACTACAGGGAAGCCATTTCATACTTTTTCTCAATTACCCCGAATATTTACCTAATAATACAATGTTAACTATATTAGGTTGACGATGGAAATTAGTGTTTCCCCAAATTATCGGTTTTAACTCGATTTTGAGTCACAGTTTATGCTCCAAAATGGCAGAAACATTACTTAAGACAGGTGCTCAACTGTTTTTGATGGTTAATGAGAACTGCTAAAGCACTCAATTTATAAGCATCGATGATTAGATAAATTATACTGTGCGAAAAAGACTCTTTTTGCACAGCCAAAGTAGTAGGAGTTGAAATAGCGAATGTATAATAACAAAGAGATGCACAAGGCAACTTGCGCTGACTGCGGAAAAGAATGTGAAGTTCCTTTCAAGCCAGACGGAACAAGGCCAGTTTATTGCCGAGAGTGCTACTCAAAACGTAGACCACCACGAAGATACTAAGCATATTGCTAAGCATCTTTACAATCTTTAACAATTTTCTTTTTATTTTTATTTATTCTAAAAAAATTGCGCAATCCATTTTCTGGAGATCATTAAGTTTATAATTTAGTAGCAAAAAATCAAAAAATAAAAATTAATAAACGAGAAAAAACTCGTATTTGTTCAATTGCGTTTAGGATTTTTGTTCTGATCCAGTTCGTTTCTTGTTGTCTGTGAAATCTTTCTTTCCAGACTTCTTTCTTAGAACGCAATTTAGCCTAACAGAGGATTTGCATCTGCGGCAATTTTTAACTAAACCTGCTCTTAACATACACAATTCTATTTACCTTCATTTTGTTTTTTGAAAAGAATCTGTTATACAGTTAGCTTATCCAAGAGGATAAAAGAAACTCTTCTCAAGCTGAATGCAGATGCCTGCATATAAAGGAATTGATGAAGAAAGCCTTTTCTAAAAATAGAACAAATTTCAAGCCGATTTTTGAATAATCAGTCATTAAAAAAACCAACAATGGAAAATCTCCTAAATATATGGAAAAAAGATCTCAAAAGTTGGTCAAGCTAATATACCCGCTGCTTTCCTTAATGGTATAAGGTTAGAATTCTTTAGAGGAAGAGTTAGACCACTTATTGGCTTTTTCTCAAAACTATTCTGATTATTAATAGGCGAAAGCCAAATAGGTGTAAAAAATGGGTAAACGAAAAATTACAAACGAGGGCAGCCTCGACAGCATGGTCTTACCTTCCGCAAATGACGTATTAGGCATAGCTGTCAAGATGCTTGGAGCCGAAAGAATTACTGTTAAATGCCAAGATGGCAAAGAACGCATGTGCAGAGTGCGAGGCAAACTAAAAAGGCGTGTTTGGATAAGAGAGGGCGACATCGTTTTGGTGTCACCATGGGATTTCCAAGCTGATACAAGAGGAGATATTTTCTGGCGTTACCGCAAAAACCAATCCGATTGGCTCCGAAGCCACAATTACCTCAAAATGGAGTAGGAGGGCACAAATATTATTCTAAAATGCACAGATTGTGGAAATACCTTCAAACGAGATGGCCTAAAAGACGGGGAAATTGTTGCTTGTCCAATTTGCGAAGCTGACTACCAAGTATTAGTTAAAGATGGAAAAATCGAAATAATTGAATACGTCTACGAAGGTCCCGATGTAGGCGAATTATAAACCATTTTTTAACAAAAAATTAAACTTTTTTTAAAAAATAAAAATTATTTTACAAAATAAAATTTTTAGCTGGTTAGTTCAACAATTGAACCTATGGCTTGACCTGGAACTCCGCGAATGAACCTTACTCTAACCATGCCGTTTTTACCGTGTGCACCCCGAATTTTTCCAACAAGCTTGGTTGTTCCATTCTTCCATATAACTTTTTGTCCAATTAGCTTGCTTGCAGAGCCTACTGAAGTAACATTTTCAAATTCAATTAGGCACTCGTTTGATGTTTGTTCTTTGGGACCTGTTCGGTAATTAGTTATTCTTCCATGAACTTTTTGAGACAAAATACTCACCGTTAAGCCTCCCATTCTAAGGCGCGCTTGCTTTTAAAGCTGTGCTATTCAAGGTTCATATATAACCTGTTTCCTCAACGGTTGATTCGTTAATCGTTAAAACTTTTATTGTATCTAACTAATTAATGTATCAGGAGATGACGCTTTAATGAAACAGTTTCTTATAACGCCTCAAGCAGGTAAACGGCTAATCGCTATAACCATAGCAAAGCACCCAGCCATAATTAAAGCTCTAAAAAATGGGACTTTAGTAATTGTCGCTGGAACAACAAACGGGTACGTTGCCGAAGAAATCTTAAAAACTCACAAAATAGCAAACGACTTCTCAAGAAAACATTTCTTCCGCGGCATAACCATGCCACCCACAAAAACAGTAACCGCTGAAGGAAGGTTAACCGATGAGAGAAAGTTTCCCGGAGATGTCATAATAACAAAAGGCATCTGGCAAAAAGGAAAAACAATTGCTGATGTCATTGACGACTTCAAGGAAGGAGACGTTATCTTGAAGGGGGCAAACGCTCTGGATTTAACCCGCAGACAAGCGGCTATTTTGATTGGACACCCTAAAGCTGGAACGATAGGTTTAGCTTTGCCTGTTGTTGTAGGTCGCCGAGTAAGACTCATAATTCCAATTGGTTTAGAGAAACGTGTAAATGGCGATTTAAACCAACTTGCCGAAAAGCTTAATGCGCCAGGTGCAGGTGGGTACCGTTTGTTGCCTGTCAATGGTGAAGTTTTCACTGAATTGGATGCGTTGAGAGCTTTAACAGCAGCTAATATAGAGCTGATTGCTGCGGGCGGTGTTTGTGGTGCAGAAGGCGCTTGTTGGATTGCTGTCACAGGGGAAGAAGAACAAGAGGAGTTTGCCGAGCAAATTATTGCTTCGGTGGCTGATGAACCACCGTTTAGCTCGGATTTTCTTTAATGCTGTAGTTTATTCTTGACCATGCATCATCATGCCCATGCCGTGGCCTTTTCTTCTTTCACCCATGTTCTTTCGCCATATGTCCGCGCCCTGAGAAGCTAGATCCATCATCATATCAATGTCTTGCCTAACTAGTTCCATTACAGGCTGGTTTAATTCCATTTCAAAAGTAAACTTCACTTTACCACTCTTGTCTGCTTTTTCCATAAATGCACCTCCTAAACACCAAAATAATAGATTGTCCCTGTTTTATTGGTTAACGATTGCCTTCTTAAATGTAAGTGGCTGTGTTAATACAACAACAATTCTGTTTTACCGCGGTTTTTCGTTTTTTTGGAGACTTGGTCGATTTTTGTCAAACTTTATATAACTGGTTGGATAATCCATCCACATAAAAGGGGTTTAAGGAAATTATGAACAAAAAATATGCGCTCTACATTATTGCTGTAATAATAATTGTGTCTATTATCTCAGCCGCTCTTATCTACAATGGCAACTTTTCGAACTCGAGTTCAAACAATCAGAATGCAATCTCTGTCATGGACGACGAAGGCTATACAACTAACTTAACTTCAGTTCCTCAAAGAATCATATCGCTTGCTCCAAGTAACACCCAAATCGTTTTCGGCGTGGGAGTAGGCAACAGAGTCGTCGGCGTAACTGACTACGACCATTACCCATACAACTTTACCGCCTGGATAGCTGCAGGCAACATGACCAGCGTCGGAGGCTTCTCGACACCTAACAAAGAAACCATCGCATCGCTTAACCCAGACCTAATTCTTGCCACACCCATCAACGACCCAGACGTTGTCACGCTAAGAAACTTGGGCTACAAAGTCTTAGTACTCAACCCTAACGATGTAAATGGCGTATTGGCAGATATCAACATGGTTGGCAAAGCAACAGGCGCAACACAAAACGCTACAACCTTAGTGAATTCACTAACAAGCCAAATCGACGCTATACAGGCAAAGATAGCTGCCGCTAACTTACCTAAACCAAAAGTGTACTATGAAGTATGGACTCCCCCAATAATGTCCGCTGGCGAAAACTCCTTCATCAATGACGTCATCTCAAAGGCTGGAGGAATCAACATTTTCGAGAACGAAACCCAACAGTACCCAACCGTGAGTTCAGAAACAATAGTCCAAAAGAACCCAGACGTCATACTACTTCCAACTGACATGGCAAACCCAGGGGATACACCCTTCTACGGAAACGTAAACGATGTTAAAGCTAGACCAGGCTGGAGTTCGATTAACGCAGTACAGAACAGCCGCATAATTGTCGTCGACGGAGACCTCTTTGCTGAAGCAGGACCAAGGATCGCCGATCAAATCCAAGCAGCAGCCAAGGCATTCTACCCATCACTTTTTTAACTCCACTTAACCTTTTTTTTGTGTTAATCTATGATAACGGACAAGGTTAAAGAGAAATATTCCAATCGTTCTTCAAGATGGAAGCTTATTGTTTTACTGTTAATTGTGGCACTTGTCGCCGTCGTCATTCTCTGTTTAAACATAGGTTTTGCACCAATCAGTTTTTCTGAAATACTTGCAATTTTAGGTAAACAAATTCCGTTTCTAAACCATTACATTGGATCTTCATCGGTTTCCTCCATAAACGAAGCAATCATCATTCAAATTCGTCTACCCCGTATACTTGCGGGGGCCATAGTTGGTGCTGGTTTAGCAGCTGCGGGCGTTATGTACCAAGGCGTCTTTAGGAACCCAATGGCTGACTCATACCTTTTGGGCGCTTCAGCAGGGGCTTCTTTCGCCTATACTTTAGCTGTTATATATGCGGGTTCACTAGCACTCAACTTTTTCGGATTGGGATTTTTCCAAGTTGTTGCTTTCTTAGGTGCCGTCTTAACGGTCTTTTTGGTTTACTTCATGTCACGTATTGGAAACAAGGTGCCAATAACGACACTATTGCTGTCAGGCATTGTTGTGAACATATTTATTCTGGCGCTTCAAACAGTCTTTGAGTTACGCTCTGGCAAAGCCCTAATCGGCATTGTCGCGTGGATAGCTGGCGGATTCTCAAACATCACCTGGACCAATGTGTATGTTGTTTTTCCATTTGTCTTAATAGGAATAGCAATTGCGTATTTCTTCACTAAAGACCTCAACATGCTTTCCATGGGTGACGACACAGCCCAACATTTAGGCGTTAACACGGAGAGGGTGCGTCAGATTCTTCTGCTTATTAGCTCTCTAATTACAGGTGCCGTGGTATCGATCAGTGGGGTCATCGGGTTCGTAGGTCTTATCATTCCTCATATGACGCGGTTAGTAATCGGACCTGACCACAGAATTCTTTTGCCCACATCCGCAATCGTTGGTGCCATATTTCTTATACTTTGTGACTCAGTTGCTCGTGTAGCAACAGGGGCTTCTGAATTGCCAGTGGGTGTCATAACGGCTCTGGCTGGGACCCCATTCTTTATCTATCTGCTTAGGAAAAGAAAAACAAGTTACTCTCTGTAGGATGGCTGATGAACTTGGTAGTACTTAGCGTGGATGGAGTCGAATGCCGCTACGGCTCAGTGAAGATCTTAGAAGATGTTAACTTCACTGTCAACGAAGGTGACTTCGTCGGGATTGTTGGACCTAACGGTTCAGGAAAAACTACCCTGCTAAAAAGCATCAGCCGAACCCTCAAACCTTACAAAGGAACCATCATCCTTGATAAATCCGACATTTACAACCTAAAAAGCGTTGAATTAGCTAAACAAATGGCTATAGTTCCGCAAGAAAGCAACATCGGCTTCAGCTTTACAGCACTAGACATCGTCTTGATGGGACGCAACCCACACATGAAAAGATTCCAAATGGAATCAGAAAGCGACTTAACCATCGTCCGCAAAGCGATGAATCGAACCAACACTTGGCATCTAGCCGACCGCCCCATAAACGAGCTGAGCGGCGGAGAAAAACAACGCGTAGTGATCGCCCGCGCCCTAGCACAAGAACCCAAAGTTCTTTTGCTTGATGAACCACTAACACATCTGGACATGATTAACCAGCTTGAAATCATGGACCTTGTAAAAGAATTATGTATCAAGGAACATTTGATTGTTTTAGAAGTTATCCACGACTTAAACCTGGCAGCCCGTTATTGCAGTTCAATCCTGCTTATTAAAGAAGCAAAAATCTTTGCAGCTGGACCAGTCGAGAATGTTTTAACAAGTGAAAACATAAAGGCTGTCTTTAACGTTGACGCAATTGTAAAGAAAAGTCTGTTAACAAATTCGCTTTTCATCATTCCGCTCACCCCTCAGAAGCCTTCTACTCCACGCAACTGTGCCATCCACCTTATTGCTGGAGCAGGAACAGGAACAGTTGTGATGAAAGCTTTGGTAGATGAAGGGTATGAAGTGACGGCGGGTGTTCTCAACATGCTTGACACAGATTACGAGACTGCGGAGCTTCTCAAGATTCCGACGGTCAGCGAGGCCCCTTTTTCACCCATAACTGACCAGACAAAGAGATCACTCTTGGAAATGATAAAAAAATCTGCTATAATTGTGGTGACGTCAGTTCCGTTTGGTTATGGCAACCTCTCTAACTTGGAGACAGCGCTTGATGCGGTTAAACGAGGCATCAAAACATATGTGATCGATGAAGTGCCTATTGAAAGCCGAGACTTCACCGCTGGCAAGGCTACAGCCCTAATGGCGGAACTGAAGAAAGTAGGCGCCATTTTCATCAAGCACCCCTCCGAATTGCCCACGCTTGTCAATGCATCCCATGCAAAGATGGAGTTGCTCAAGCGTCAACCTGAGATTCCAGGTCACATGAAAGATAAACCCAAACCAATCGCACAAACTATTGACGAAAAGGAGATCACTTAATTGGCATCAAAAGAAAATAATAAGCAACCCTTTGGCGCGGAAAAACGCGGCAACAAACTTGACCACTTCATCTGGTCTTGCACTAGAGCATACCCAGTAAAACATGCTTTTTCACTTGGCGACGGAAAACCACTGCCCAACGAATTGACGACGTCTGAAGCAAAAGCCATGTTGAAAAAAGTGTCTGTTTTTGGGGTTGATAATATCTTCATTTCTGGCGCTGGTTGGACGGGCGAACCGTTGATGCGCAAAGATTTCATAGAACTCATTCAATACGTTGCCGAATTGAAGCTGTCGCCTTATGTAAAGGTCACAGGTTGGCATTTTACAGCTAAAGTTGCGAAAGAACTCGCTGAAGCAAACTGTAAAGCAATCATTTGTTTCGCAGGGCTTCGGGAAGTCGATACTAAACTGCGCGGAGAAGGTGCCTTCGAAGACAGTGTTAATGCAGTCAAACTATGCAAAGAATACGATATCCCATTCGCTATGAGCGTCATCAATACAAAATACGTTGTCAACCAAGTTCCCGATTTAGTTAGTCTTGCGATTGATTTGGGAGCTCGAAGCTTCCACTTGGCATCATTGATTCCACAGCCAATCGACGTGGAAAACCAGTTCAAGATTCTACGGCCACTAGAGCCAACCCCCCAACAGAGAGAAGACCAACTCAACGAAATATACGAACTCAATAAAAAAGTCCAAGACAAAATCCTAATTGTCCCCTACGAAATGTTCAACAACCGTGTACTCAAAACTAAAGAGCCTTGGCGCGAGCTTAGAAGCACCTGCAGTATGTGCGACAACCTCAAAAAATACGAATGGCTTGAAATTTTAGAAGACGGAAAAGCTTACGCTTGTGCCCCACTAAACTTGGAGTTTGGTGATATACGAACAGACACTATTCAGCAAATCATGGACCGGATGCCCAAATCCAAAGAACTCATGAAACTAGCAGATCGCAACAACCTCAAAGGCAAGTGCGGTGTTTGCGAATTCAAAATGATTTGTGGTGGCTGCCGTGCACGAGCTTACATCTTTAACAAGGACAGCTTAAATCAAGACCCAGCATGCGTTTACCGACCTGCCGCTTTCGGCAAAAATTAAGAAGAGGACGAAAAATGGCAAAAGCTGATAAAACCGAATCATTTGATTTCCTAAAAAAGCAAGCCCTCGAATTGGGTGCTAAAGATGCAATAATAATTCCTGTAAAAAAAATTGTAATCGAAGATCGCGTTGTTTTCAAATGTAAACTCGGCTGCGAAAAATACGGAAAAACCTTAGCGTGTCCTCCATACGCTCCTACACCCGAGGAGTTCCGAAAAATAGTCAGCGAATACCATTACGCCATGTTCATGAAGTTTAAAACGCAAGTCGAGGGAGATTCGGAAATAATAAAGTATCTTTCTAAAGGTGATGACCCTTCTGTTCCAGCGGAGATGAAATTGAAAGTGGAAAAGTTCTGGTCTGACTGGAAAAGTGAGATGAAAAAACTCTTAGACATTGTACATAACCTCGAAAAAGAGGCGGCTAAAGAAGGATATCTGCTTGCTGTTGGGTTGGTCTCGGGAGCATGTAACTTGTGTGAGAAATGCAACATAGAAAAAGGCGTCTGCATCCACCCTACAATGAAACGCTACTCAGAAGAAGGCGTGGGAGTCAATGTTAAAGCAACCGCGGAAAAAACAGGCATCAAATTTACTTTGCCCTTTAACAAGAATCCTGAGACTTTCGCTTTGCTCTTAATAGATTAGCTCATTAAGTTAAGGCTTATATAATCAAAAATTTACCTTCAATCAAAATTCAATTGTGGGCTATTAGATGACATTGAATACAGGAATCGAGAATATTGACGCTGAAGTCAAAAACCAAACCCTCATCATAAGGTCAAAAAATCCACTCAGAATTCTCAGCTCTGCCCTTTTGAACGGTGGTTTGGTTGAAGCAAATGGAATAATTAATGTTCAGGTTCCTGAAGGCAGTGGGAGCGACATGGACGATATGCACTGGAGCGGTCCTGAAATTTTCTTGAAAAAGAAAGTGCAATCACTTCAATTTCCTAACGACAAAGTTGTCGGATTGATGACTGCGGCTAATATGAAGAATTTGCAGGTGCTAAATGAGAAATGTAGTGAAGCAACTCTGACAGTTTTTGTTACCGCTGGGGCAACAGTGGCGGTTACGGCAGGTGAACCGGCAGCTTCAAAGAGCCCTTTGTTTGAACGAATCGGCACAATCAATATCATAATACTTGTTGATGGAAACCTAACTGATGGCTGCATGGTTGAAGTTATCAAAACAGCCACCGAAGCAAAAACGGTTGCAATAAGAGAGTTAGATATTAGAAGTCGTTTTTCAGGCGACTTAGCCACTGGGACATTGACGGACAGTGTTGTAGTGGGTTGCACCAAAAAAGGGGAAACAATACGGTACGCTGGAACATTTACAATTCTTGGGGAATTAATTGGCAAATGTGTGCATGATGGAGTGAAAACCGCCATTTGCAAACAAGAAAATATTGGGCCAGACAGATCAATTGTTGAAAGGTTAGCAGATAGATGTCTATCATTGGAAACTATAGTCTTACAGATTTCTGAAGGAAAAATAACAAACAAGACACCTCAGTATCTGCAAATTCAGAAACGACTCGGAATCGACTCTGTCGGATTCAAAAATTGCAACGCTTGTTATAGCAGCTCTTAGACTCGACGAAGACTTAGCAAAAGGCTTAATCCCCAAAAAAACTACAAACGTAGTGGACAAGGCTTTGTTTGAGGAAATTGTTAACTCTGCTTCAAAATATTCCTTGAATGATTTTCCAGAATTTTCCTTTAATAAAGAAAAAACCGAAGACGAAGCCCAGCTAGGTCCTTTTACAAAAAGTGTTTTTAAAGCTATTTTCCAAGAGGCTCAATCAAACATCCCCTGAATGTTTTTGGTGGTCTTGCCTCGTAGAATAGAAAAGTATTACTATTTCACATAAATAGTATGCATGTCCATGGATCTGTCGATAATCTTTATCCTTTTGACAGGATTAGGGTTAGGCTTAGCGCATTCTCTTGACCCTGACCATGTTGTCGCAGTATCCACATTATTATGCAATAACAAAAGCCTACGAAAATCCATCTCTTCGGCAACTGTCTGGGGCGTTGGGCATTCAGCGGTACTTTTTGTAATCGGATTGCTTGTCCTCACTCTAAGCGTTGTAATTCCTCAATCTGTACTCAAACTATTCGATTGCGCAGCTGGAGTTTTACTAATAACTTTGGGAGCATTTGTGCTTAGACCCTTAATTGCCGAAAAAATCCACAATAACCAAATTACTCCATGATCACACACATTCCCATCTGCATTCGCATCCTCATTCACATTCACACGATCACGCCATCGAAAACCATCATGAACACGCTCATCTGCATAAGTCAGCGATTACAGGCGCTCTGCAGGGACTGGGAGGCAGCGCTGCTTTAATGTTGGTAACAGTATCAACCGTGAATTCAGTTGAAGTAGGTGCAGTCTTCATTTTCATCTTCGGAGTTGGCGTAATTTTGGGTATGGTTGGTATTGCTTGCTTAGTCGGGTCCGTTATGGCTTACACTGCATCGAACCTCGAGAGAGTGCATAAAATAATTAAAGCTTTAACGGGATCAGCCAGTATTGTTTTTGGCATAGTAATTATTGTATATGCTGTGGTTTAGTCGTTACAAAACGAAACGTTTGATAAGATTAAACTGTACCTGATTTTTCAACGACTATCAGTTTCGTATTTGTTTTGTAGTTTTTTGTTTGCAGAGTTCTAAACCCCAAAGTTTTACGCCGCCTAACCGCGATAGTGAAACAATCAGCGAGGACGCAATAACACCCTCAATTATTCCTGTTGGAACATACCAAAAAAGCATAGATGGAACAGTTACAAATAATCCTCCAAGAGTGCCGACCATTGGAAAAAGACCAATTTCTATTCCTACAGCCAACGCCGTGCATACATTAGAGATCAAGGACGCAACAAACATTCCTATCGCTAACCTTTTTGTCGTAAACCCTCTTGAAAGGAACGCTTTTACGATGAAGAATGACAATGCGCCGATTACTGCCATGTTGAAGAGGTTTGCTCCGAAAGTCGTTATTCCGCCGTCACCTAACGCTAAAGCCTGAATAACTAAGGTTATAGTCATACTGATTATGCAGGCGAATGGTCCAAGAATCATGGAGATTGCAGTTCCGCCTAAGAAATGCCACGTACTGCCTCCGCCTGCGACTGGAAATTCAACTAACTGGATAACAAGTAAGAGTGAACTGACAACCCCAATTAGCGGGATAATGTAACGTGGGTGATTCTTTTTTATTCCATGCCACGCCCACGCTAGAAATCCGAAAGCTACGATGTACATAGCTATACATGCGTATGGGTTGAGGATTCCATCGGGAATGTGCATTTTTAAATAGTGTGAACTTTACGTATTTCAGTGTTACTATCTACCCGAAAACCTTAGATCATATTGTGAATTACCGTGGATAGTTTACTTTTAAGCTTTAATAGCGAATTGTTAGTGTTAAATTGAGATTTCGCTCACGATAGCTTATTTCTCAAGGATAATCACATAATCTGCTTTAGTGCCAAAGAAACTTAACGTTTTCGTTTTGGTCGTAAGAAGAACCGCATGATACAAGAAATAGACCAAATCAACACGAAAACCGCAGAAAACATAATCTATACGATTAAAGATGCCCAATTATTTGAAACAGAAAATCATATTCACAAAAATTGTTAAAACAAAAAAAATAAAAGAAAAGAAGGATTTTACTTTTTATTTCTTCTTGTAACTGCAAATGTTCCAAATGCGACAGCGACTAACATTACAACAAAGATGCCTGCAACTAGCAGACGAAAACTCAGGTACTGACGGTGTTGGTGTTGGAAGTGATACTGCGCTGCTTGTTGGAACGAACATTGCTTGTAAACCGCAACTATTTGCTGTAACGTTTAATGCAACTGTGTCTGAAGTGTAAATGTTGGCTCCGTTTGCAGAAACATCTATCCAATATAGGAATTTGAAGCCAGTGCCAGCGACAGCTTGGAAGTTATTTGTTGCGCCGATAGTATAGTTGGTGTAGGTTCCTGCGCTTGGATTGGTTGATCCGCCTACTGAGAGCTAAGATATCGATAGTTGCTGATCCACTTATTGTTGAGGTTGTTGTAGCGTTGCTGATTGGGATAAACATTGCTTGTATTGCGCTATTAGCTACGTCTGGGGTATATGCCAATGGATTAGCTGTCGAGGTGGTGGCTCCTGATGCACTGACAACTTCCCAACATAAGAATTGGAAGCCTGAGCCGGCTGTTGCATTTAAGTCAACAGCTGTACCGTTTTCAAAATTGTAGCTGGTTCCACCGGTTAGAGTTGATCCCATTGCTGAGATTGACCCGCCTAATGAAGTGTAGACGTATACTGAATCTTGTGTTGCTGCTTTTACGCCTGGATTTGAGGCCACTATTAAGAGCGCTGACGTTATAAGAATCAGAGCAATAACTTTAAAGTTTTTAGATTTTGACATTTTTTAATTCACCGATTATTTGCTTTACCTTTTGTTAAAGAATCGCGATATAAGGCTTTACCAGAATCTGAAAACAATTAAAGGAAAAAGTCCAGACCATTTGTCGGCAGGTTTTATCGTTCAATTGATATTTTGCTTATTCCAGCTTCTTTTTCAAGAATAATTACGTGGTCTGCTTTTGCTGCAAACGCTTCACTGTGGGTGACGGCGATGATTTGTTCAATGGCTTTGAATCGACTGATCGCTTCAGCTAAGCGTTCAATGCTTCCGTCTTCGCTTCCCAAGTTTTCCGTGGGTTCATCAAGCATCAGCATACTCAAGCCATGACCTGTCCTCGATTGCATTATCAATTGCCCCAATCCCAAACGGTAAGCAAAAGCCAATAATGTTCGTTCTCCGCCTGAAAGGTTGCTGACTTCGCGATCCACACCTGTTTCGCTCTTCACATATGGTGTGTAAGTCTCATCAATAACCACATTAAGCATCGGTGTTTCGCCGCCAACTAAGCCATCAAGGACTTGCTGAACAAAATTGCGTAGAACCTTCACAAATTCGCTTCTCAATTTAGGTTGAATACTGCGGTAAGCATCGCGGATGGCGCCAAGGACTTCTACGGTTTTGCGGATTTTCTCCATACGTTCAAGCTTTTCTTGTGCAAGGTTGATGCGTTCCTTAGTATCATCTAAGCGTTGAGCAATGTCTTTTTTGCGGTTCTCCTTAGTGCGTAAATCTGATTCTACGACATAATACTGCTTAAACGCATGTTCCCGGTGTATTCTTGCTTCTTCAACGTCTGAGAGGTTGAATTTGCAGATTTCAAACTGAACCAACTCCATTTGAGAACGTAAATCAGAATCTAACTTCTGTTTCTCTTCCAATTCGTTTGAGATATTTGTGAGGTTGTTTTCTTCCTCAGTTATTCTTGCTTTCAAATCGGCGTTGCGAGTTAGGCAAGTTTGCAAGTTTGAATACGCTTCGGAGGCAATTGCTTTGGTTTTTTGGAGGTTTGCAACTTCAATTCGAAGTTGGTTGATTGCTTTTTCCCGTTCAACGTTCTCCTGCTGAATCCTCTGCAGTAAGCTCGTTTTGTATTCGCCAGTTAAGGGTTGAACACAAAGCGGACACTTACTCTCCTCAGCCAATTCACCTACTCTTTTCTTGTCGGTTTGCATACTTCGCGAAGTGGCTTCCTGGTCTGCTTTCAAACTGCTAATTTTGTCATCAAATCCTGCTAAACATGAACCTAACTGTTCAATTTGCTGGTTGGTTGGTAATCCTGCTTGCTCAAGCTTTCCTAAACACGCTTTCACCTGAGAGTCAAGCGAGTTTTGACGTTGCTTCAAGTTATCAACAATTGTTTTTTTGCCTTCTATACGTTGGTTAAGCGAAGCTAAAATGCTGGTCATGTTGGCTATGTTGGCGTTTAATTTGGCTTCTTTACGTTTGAGTTCTTCCACGGCGAGTTTTTTCTCTTCGAGCCGTTTGAGTTCAGTATTTGCTTCATCTAGCGCTCGCTTTGCAATTACGAGTTTCTGAGTTGAATTTTCCAAATCCATCTCTAAGAGTGTGAATTCTTCGCTTGCCCGGTTATAGTCATTGCTGAGTTTTTCTAAGCCGTTAACATCTGGGTCTTTTTCATAAACCCGCTTCTCAGTGTCATAATCTCGTTGGTATTGGGCAATGTTGCTCCATGCAACTTCATAATCAGATAAGCCAAACAATTCATCCAAACGCTTTTGCCTATCCCGAGGCGCAGCATCCAACAGTTCTTTGAGGTGTTCTTGCCTAAACCAGACGATTTCACGGTACAGGTCCTTATCTAAACCCGTAATTGCCTTTAGTTGTTCAGCGATGGCGTCGGTTTTCATGCTGGCAACAAGCTTCTCATCCTCATAGAGTTTGAGTTGCTCAAAGTCTTGGCTGATGCTTTTGCCTTTACGCTTTAAGCCTCGTGTTAACTTGTAGGTGCTGCCGTTGTGAGTAAACTGTACTGTAACCCTGCACCAATCAGCATCTTCCCGCATAAGATATTCAAAGCTTCTACTGCCAATCGTATCGCCGAACAAAACAAAATCAACCGCGTACATGACGCTGGATTTGCCCCTGCCTACACCACCTACTAAACAGTTGAATCCACTTGTAAAGGGAACAGTGGATTTTGTGTGGCTGCGGATGTTTTCGAGCTGAACTATTTCTATTTTCATTTGGCGAGCTCCTCTATGGCTTGCTTGACTTTGTCGTCTTGTTTGCGAGTTAAGGGCTCAATTAAGCTGATTGCGGCTTTGGCAATTCTGTTCGCGTCCTCTTTGCCATACCGTGCGGAAAAGATTTCCACAAAATACTCAAAGCCTTTGGTTTTCAGATCCTTAAAGCCGCTTTCGAAGATTGAACGCACGATTTCATCTGACACTACGGTCTCCTTGAGTAGAACAACTGGGTGAACAAGCAGGGCTTTTGGGGCTGCGCTTCGGATTTTTGCCATGTTGATTTCTGTTCGGCTGGCTTCTGTTGGTAAGGTCCCTTTGAGCACTGGAATTATTACTGCGCCTTCAGCTTCAGCATCTTTTACCAATTGAGTAGCTAAGTCGGTTATTTTGGCCGAGGACATGCCCGTGAAGTCTTGTTCTATTATGACGAATCTGCGTGGTGAAGTTAATTCGATTAGTTCAGGTTGGACTTGACCCTTCTCATCTACTTTCACATGATAGAAGCCTTTGGTGTATTTGGCTTCGCCATAACTCACTGTTTCTGTGCAGCCGCTGTAAACCAAAATCCCGTCTTTAAATTTGCCAAGGTATCTTTCATGAACGTGCCCAGCCGCATAATAACAAAAACCTCCTGGCAATTCCTCAGGCAAAATTTCAGCTTCAAAAGGTCCCTTAACGCTTGGTAAATCCAATGCGCCATGAAAAACAAATATGTTGGCAATACCAGTTTTGGGGGTTGGCTGGTTTTCCTCCATGAATTTTGGGAGCGCTTCTTGGGTTTTATGGCGATTATGGTAGGTTGGGATGCCATAAACGTAGCAGCAATCCTGTTTGCTCCAACATGCGCCCTGATGTCTTGGCAAATGAATGATTAGTCCTGCGCTGTCAAGAGGATAGAGGATTGTGCTTGTTATGGTGTTTGGGGCAGAGTCGTGTGAGCCATCCACTGTTAAGACGGGGATTTCGGCATCTTTAAGCCGCTTAAAACTTCGAATAGTATTCTCCAAAGTGTGGTTGGAAGGTCTTGCTTGATGAAACAGGTCTCCGGCAATAATCATGAAATCAGGCTTTAGCTCAATAGTCCTGTCAACGAGTTCTTTGAAAGCATCATCAAAGTCTTGCCTTCTTACCTCTAAGCCATACTGCGAATACCCTAAATGCAAGTCTGCAGCGTGAACAAAGCTAAACGGCTTCAAGCAGGCAAGACTCCCGATGTTTCCCTTTGGTCTTTGATAGTTAGTTTGTCTGTTTTTAAGTGTTTTTGCATGTTCTGTTATAAGGAAGTTTTTGGTTTTTGAGGGGAAAAATATAAACCACCATTCAGAGTTTAGTGGGTAAAAGGCGCCAAATTAAATGAAATGCCAAGCATGCTCTCAAGAGACTTTTCTTCCTTTCCGTTGCCCACATTGCGGAGGACAATTCTGCGATTCACACCGTTTACCCGAGAACCATGCATGCCCAAAAATTGATACTGCCCGAGCCCAAAGACAAGAGCAAGTTATGCAGACTCAGGGTTATGGCTCTTACAATTACAGTTACGTTTATGGTCAAGACCTCTACAAACACAAAAACCATATTTTCACTAGTCCAAAAGAACTCAAACACATAGGCATCGCCGCGGCGCTTGTAATTGGAATCGGTTTCTCAATCGGGTTATATGCCACTTTGCTTCCTGAAATCGCTGGGTTCAATTTTACTTGGACTTTGAGTATGATGGCGGTCTTTGCACTGATAATGGTTGCATCATTTTTGACCCATGAAATTGGGCACAAGATTATTGCTCAAAGAAGAGGATTGTGGGCTGAGTTCCGTTTAACAACTTGGGGTGCAGTGTTAACCTTTGCATCCGTATTTTTGCCTATTAGAATGATTGCTCCTGGCGCCATGATGATTAGCGGTTCACTACAAAACAAAGACGACCTTGTAAAAATTTCCATTGCAGGACCAATAACTAATCTAATTTATTCATGCCTATTTCTAGGATTAGCGTTTACTTTGCCTGTAACGTTTGCGTGGGGTTCACTTTTGCTTTTTGCGGCTTACCTCAATGCTTTCATGGCAGTCTTTAACCTGCTTCCCTTCGGCATTTTAGATGGCTACAAGATTTTCAATTTAAACAAGAAAATTTGGGTAGCTACCTTTATTCCAGCGGCAATCTTAGCTCTTGTTACCTTCTCGATTTTCTAAAAGCATTGTCCCATTGGATTTTGAAGGAATAAGATTTAAGGTGTGCACTAAAGGTTAATAAAAACATAAAAAATTAAAAATATTAAAATTTAGATTAGTTCGATTGTGACGTGGACTTCTTCTGGAACTCGTATACGCATTATTCTACGCATGACGCGTTCTTCAGAGTCAATATCGATTAAACGTTTGTGGATACGCATTTCCCATCTGTCCCATGTGGCTGTGCCTTCGCCTGATGGACCTTTAAGAACTGGAACGCGTAAACGTTTGGTTGGTAGTGGTACTGGACCATTCATTTTCACGCCAGTTTTTGACGCGATGCTTTTTAGTTCTCCACATACCTCTTCTAATTTACTGTAATCAGTACTTGTGAGGCGTATTCGTGCTTTTCTGACCATACTTTGATGTCAAATCCCGTTTTGTTGCAAACCATAAGCACAATAGCCAAACATAAAAACCTATCGACCCACAAAAAGAAAGGTTAAAGCCAAAACCAAACGGTGATACAACCTAATTAGGGTTCTAAAGTGGCAATTATGCCCTTTTTCTCTTTATCACAGTTATCTTTGCAAGTTAGTGTATGACCGCTGATGTTTTGAGAACTTGTTCTATATGCTCAACGTCAGCTTTGCTTTCACTGTTCAAAGGAGTCAACTGTATTTCATCAGGTGACTTGACGCCAAAACCAACTTCAACCGCCCTTTTGATTTGGTCCTGGGCGAAAACGTCGGCTTCCCCCACTTTGCCTTTGGCACCGTACATTTTCAGGATAGCAACGCCCACAGCATCGATGGCTACCCTATCTTGGCTTGCAAGCAAAAGACCTGGCTCAACCACTTTACCAATATCAGGACCACCCGTAACGAATGCTTTTATCCCGTCCATCAGGACAAAGTCGAGGTTGTAGTGGCTGTTAATTTCAGCGATCATCTGCCGTTGAAACGGCGAACCGTGCAGTTCCCACATATAATCGTACATGCCTCCTGGAATCTTCTTGGCGACTAAACCCACCGAATTCTTCAGCGACAATGTGAAGTGACCGCCGAACCGATGCGTTTTGAGACAACATGTTTGCACGATTTTGTCAGCGTTGTGAAAAACTTTTGCCATGTAGAAGCCTCTTATCCAGTGACTGTCGTCGCGCTCAAACTTTATCCAGCCGTCTTCGCCGACTTCATCTAAAACTACTGCTTTAAACCCCAGCTCACGTGCTAGGGCTAAGACACCCATTTTTTCGAGCACTTCGGCGGTGTCGCCCATGCCGCTGCGTTCAGCCAACGTCACCGCGCCTGCACCCGCACCTTTCAGAGTTTCCACTAAAGCTCGCAGAGCATCAAGATGGGTTGAGGCTGGGAATAGGTCGGCACTGTTAAAATTAGCTTTAAGCGCAACCTGTCTCCCAGAAAAACCAGCCAAATCAAACTTTTTAAGCAGTGCAGGGACGCCTGTTGCTCTGTCGGTTGTTTTAAGAATAAAAACTTCGCCCAAAGAACCAACCATAAAAACTCGCCACAAAAATTATAGCGATGCTTCTATTTAGTCTTCACTGCATCAGGCTGTAGCAACAAAACCGCAAGCTCTATATTACACAATGAAACCCTTTTCAAAAGCGAAAGTGCGGGTCCGTAGCTCAGTCAGGCTAGAGCATCGGACTCTTAATCCGAGGGTCGCGGGTTCAACTCCCGTCGGACCCGCCAATGTTTCATAACTTATTTCCACTTCGTCAGTATTTCTTCTCGTTTGAAAGTAGATTTGCTCAAAAAGAATAGAACTAGATCAGCGATTAATACAATGGCAGAGAAGATTAGAAGGTTACTTATGCTGAAAGGAAAAATTCCTTCTGCTCCTGCAAATAGTACAGCGACGAACGGAATAAACATAAGCCCAGCTATCTGGTTTGCTCCGCGAACGTCGCTTACGCGCGATGATGCAATCACGGCTACTTCAATGCTAAGAACCGCTGCAAGAGGTGCAAGGAGGAATAGCATAACGCCTGCATTCCAGTTGGGAAAATAGTAGTAGCCTAACCCCCCATTGTACAAAAAGTAGTCCGCTGCCGCCATGAAGATTGATGCTCCAAGCCACGTAGATAGAATGGGCGGTATGAACGACGCTATACTTTTTCCGAGGAGAATCTCGCCGTCAGTCGTGGGGGTCGCAAGCAACGGTTCCAATGTCTTTTCAACTTTTTCACCCACTATGCTGTACGCTGCGATCGTACTTGGAAGAACAGTTGCTAAAACAACGAAAATGTAAATGATTGTTTCGGCGCCTATGGATATTGTCGTGGGAATCCCAGAGGCTATTTGATCCCTGACAACGATTGAGAAAGCAATTGCGATGAGAAGTGGGAGCCCAACAGTATAGAAAATGATGCTTCTCTTTCTGCTGATCACCTTCAACTCTTTGCGAGCTATCTCCCACGGCATCCAAGTGGTCATTGAATATTCTCCTTCACTAGTTTCAAGTAAGCGTCTTCTAGCGAACTGCTAGTCACTGTAACTGTTTCGATTCGTCCTCCCGCTGCGACGATTGCGTTTATAATGTCAGGATTCTCCTCTTGAGGATTCTCGATATCGACTGTCAGCTGGTTGCCCTCTTTGACTACGTTCTTGACCTGTAGCTTCTCCAGCGAATCAAGAATCATTTCATTCACTTGTCTTAACTGAATCACTGTTTTCCTTCCGCGGACAGACCGCTCGAGTTCTTGAGGAGTCCCAACCGCCATTAGCTTGGTATTCAAGATGCCGATCCTATCGCAGACCCGTTGCGCCTCATACAGGTTGTGGGTGTTTAGAAAAATAGTCTTCTTCTCTTTCTTCAATTCAAGGACGAATTCTCTTACTGTCTTTGCGGATTCAGGATCTAGATTTGCTGTCGGCTCGTCCATGAAAATTATCTCGGGGTTATGAATTAAGGCACGGGCTATTGCGAGCTTCTGTTTCATCCCCTTCGAGAACGCCCCCGCTAGAACATTTCTCTTTTCCCATAGTCCAAGCAACTTGAGGAAGTACTCATTGCTCTCTTTCCGCTTGGCGTCAGTCAGCTTATACAGCGTTCCGTAATAGTCCAGGTTCTCATATGCTGTGAGGGACTCGTAGAGGCCGACATTATCCGGGACGAGCCCGATTATCTTTCGTATCTTCAAGGCGTCTTCGGGCTGGCCGATTTCATAGTCACCAATTCGAGCGGTGCCGCTTGTCTTAGATATCAGGCAACAAAGCATTCTAACAGTGGTGGTTTTCCCTGCTCCGTTAGGCCCAAGAAAACCAAAAATTTCTCCCTGATTTACTTTGAAAGTCAAGTTGTCAACCGCAGTCAACTTCCCAAACTTCCGCGTTAGGTTCTCAGTCTCTATCATGTCAAGCCGCCACCATTCAGCTTCAGTCTCAATAGATAAGCGCGTGGGAGCGTATATAGTCAGCCATGGCAACGCCAATTTTGATTGTATAGCGACATATACCTATGCATTTGGTTGATCTTAGCTAAATCAAGAGGTAGAAGAACAACAGTGCTGAAATTAGTTTGTTGTTCTTCTAACTAATTAAAAGAAGAAGATTGGAAAATTTGCTCTTCTTCTACTCGTTAAATGGTTGCTTTCACAGATGGGTAGAACAACAACAGACAAAAAATTCAGAGTGTTGTTGTTCTTCCAGTCAAGTTGAAAGAAGAAAAAATCATTGAAAAAAATTGTCAATTTTTTCTTCTTTCAATCGATAATTGTCGTCGAAACAAAAACTGAAGCAACAGAGTTTATCTGAAAGAAGAAGGACAACAATTTCCGTAGGAAAAAGATGTCCTTCTTCTTTTAACAAAAAAGAAGGAAGCGATTGCAGGATTTCTAAAGTCTACGCGGTTTCTGGAATGGCTGACTTTTCGGTTGGTCAGGATTCGGTTTGGTTTCTGCTGCTAAGAGTAGTTTTAGGCGCAAGGCTAGTACGTCGCGGTCGTTGGGTTGCTGCTGGGTCCATTGCTCACGATATTCTCGGAATTCTTGTCCCGTGATTTTGCCCTTTGTTTGCAGATCACTAAGTAGCTTTACGAATGCTCTTAGTTCCAGCTGTTCATTGGTCACTACGTTGATGGTTTTTCCTTCCCCTGAGGGGTTGGTTGTGGGTTTTTCGCTGTCTGGCGGGGGATAAGTGTTGTATAAGAAAACCGCAAAGTACAACGCGTCCCAGCTGCGGGTTAAGGATAAACTGTTCTTAGCGTTTAGCAATTCAGCGGTGTAGTTTTCGTATTCTTGTCCGAGCGAAGAATACTTCGTTTGCCCGCTTGGTACATCAACAACGCGATTAACGAAATGGCGCAAATGTTGATTATTAAAAATAGGCAGTACTTTGCCACTTTCATAGTTGAAGCAAAATATGATTTCTTTAGCAAGCTGTTTGTCTTGCCCTAACCCACCAATTCTTTCCCATGGGGCATCGATTTTTTGGGCGAGAGACTTTCGGCTGTCCACTGCCGCGCGGAGCAAGTTTTTGAACTCTCCGATTTGTAGGCGAGCGTTGCGATAAACGTTGGAGCTGTTTAGGGTTGAGCGGCCAAGGGGTTTGAGAGAGCTTTCTAGGAGGCGGAAGAATTCGCCGACTTCATCAGGGTTTATCTTGAAGAGTTTGTCGGCATCTAAGTATTCTATTGACCGGAGATTTTCGGTGAAAGGATATTTTAGCCTGAACTCTTTGAGTAATGCAAGCGCCCTATCGACTTCCGTGCGAGTTACTTTGACTTTGTCGTATGCGGTTGCTTTTTCAAGCATAGAGTTGCTTCGGGACATTTCAAATCAAACCAGATGTTAAGATACAATAGAAATGCAGGTATAACGGTTAAACTTTACCACGGTTGAAACCGACTGAAAAAAGATATTAGTCTTTGCGATTGTTGATTTCACGGTTAACTGCATGAAGAAGCAAGTGTTCATTTCAGGTCCCATCATTGGCATGGAGAAACAGCAGGATTACCGCAAAACCATAACCGACATCTGCACCAATGCGGGTTTTGATGTAATTGACCCATGGAAAAGAGAACGCGTCATCTACGACGGAACCGAGGAGTGTTGGTGGGACAAGGTACCAGTCTTTGACTTTGTGCAACGGGACCTTGATGATGCTGACCGATGCGACGTGATGGTTGTTTACTTGCCCATTTTGTCAGCGGGCGCCTGCATGGAAATGTTCTACGCCAAACGCAAAGGCAAAAATGTCATCGTGGTGTCTGAATTAAAATGCCTCAGTCCATGGATAGTTTTTCATTCAGACGCAATAGTGACAAGTTTTTGCCATCTTGAAGAAGCACTTAAAAAGCTTCTTTAAGCTTTAGTAGGCTTGAATTCTTCGCGGATTTTCATTTGTCTGCGTTTGCGGTTGTATCCTAATGAGAAGTCGTGGGCTGCATCGCGGATTTTTCGGAGCAGAAGCATCATGCGGTTGTTCTTGTCAAAGGTTCTTGGTGCAGATTCATCAGGGAGGTAGATTTCTTCATGCTCTTTAGCTAAGCCAATTAGAGGAAGTTGTAACCCCAATGTTTGCAAAGCATGTTTTGCAGCACTGACTTGTCCTGGTCCACCATCGATGACCACGAGGTCGGGCAATTGGTTTTTCTCTTCGATTTGGCGCTTGTACCTTCTGGCAACGACCTCATTGACGGAAGCAAAATCGTCTTGTCCTTTGAAAGTTTTGATTTTGAATTTGCGGTAGTTTTTCTTGTCGGGTTTTGCGTCCTTGAAACTAACCATGCCTGAGACAACGTGTTCAGTACCCAAGTTGGATATGTCAAAGCACTCGATGATATGGGGCAGCACTGGGAGGTTGAGGCTATTTTGCAAATCAATCAATGCATTGTCAACCTCTAAGCCTGATTCCAAGTTTTTCTCAGCTAACTGCACAAGCCCCAACTTATTGGCACGCCTGGGAATCGTCAAAGAAACAGGTGCAGCCTTCTTTGCTGAGAGAAACTCTTCTAAAGCCTTTTTTTCTTCAGAGCCTTGCCAACAGGGCTTGTTTAGCAAGATTTCCCGAGGAATCGGGTTTGTTGTGTAATAGGCCTTTAAAAATTCCTGTTCAATTAGGGGCTGCAAATCAACGCTAAATTCTTTCTTTCCCAAAAGTACGCCTTTTCTCATGCCCATCTGAACCGCTAGCATCTTCTCGCCTACCTGCCGAAACACCAGCACATCTTGGTCAAAGCGACGCTCTTTATCCACAATCTGATGTTCCGTTACAAGTCGTATTGATTGGATTTGGTTGCGGAGTTCAAGCGCATTCTCGTATTGTAGTGCTTCAGAGGCGCTTTGCATTTGGGTTTTAAGTTGTTCAATGGTTTGCTGGTAGTTTCCGTTTAGGAAGCTTCGTGCCTGTCGTACTTGGTCGGCGTACTGTTCGGGTGTGGCTTTGCCGATGCATGGGGCAGTGCAGAGGTGGATGTGGTAGTTTAGGCAAGCACGTTTAGGCATGGTTTTGCAGGTGCGCAGTTTAAACACCCTTACGACTAAGCGTTGCAGGTCTTGCCGTGTGAAGCCGTCCGTATAGGGACCGAACGATTCAAGTTTACGTGAAACCTTGCGGCTAGTTAGAATCCTCGGAAATGCTTCCCTTGTAAATGAGATGTAAGCGAAGGTTTTGGCGTCTTTGAGGTTAACGTTGTATTTGGGAGTGTGCTGCTTGATGAGTTTGTTTTCTAAAAGGAGGGCTTCAACTTCGGTGTTGACGATGACCCAGTCTATTTGGCGAATATGTAGCACTAACTGCCGCGTCTTAGCTGGGTGGTCATTGCTGGAAAAGTAGCTTTTGACCCTTGAGCGGAGGCTTTTGGCTTTGCCCACATAAATGATTTCGCCTTGCTCGTTACGGTAGAGGTAGACGCCAGGGTCAGTTGGGATATCGCTACTTTTGAAGTCTGAGGGCGAAGCTATTTGGATCATGCAGACTGTTTCACGGCTAAAACATGTTCTTCTGGCTTAGGGTTAAGTATTTTTTGTAAAAACAATCCAGTGTAAGAGTTGCTGTTTTTTGAGACTTCTTCAGGTGTGCCCTTTGCGAGCAGTTCGCCGCCTGCAGCGCCACCTTCGGGACCCAAATCAATGAGGTAATCACAGCTTTTAATGACATCCAAGTTGTGTTCGATGATGTAAACAGTGTTACCGTTGTCTACCAACCTGTTGAGGACTTTTATGAGCCGTTTGGTATCGTCGAAATGAAGTCCTGTGGTGGGTTCGTCAAGCATGTAAACGGTGTGTCCTGTTTTGTGTTTGCTGAGTTCGCGAGTAATTTTGATGCGTTGGCTCTCTCCGCCTGACAATGTGGTTGAGCTCTGCCCCATCTTGATGTAGCCAAGTCCCACATCCAACAGCGTTTCGAGTTTGCGGGAAACCCGCGGCGTATTCTCAAAGAACTTAGCTGCTTCCTCAACCGTCATATCCAACACTTCAGCGATGTTCTTGCCCTTGTAGACCACGCTCAAAGTTTCTTTGTTGTAGCGTTTACCTTTGCATTCGCTGCATTGCACGTAAACATCGGGAAGGAAGTTCATTTCGATTCGCAATACACCGTCACCCTGGCATGTTTCGCATCTGCCGCCTTTCACATTGAAACTGAAGCGACCTTCCTTGTAGCCGCGAGCTTTGGCTTCTTTGGTTGAAGCAAAAATCCGCCTGATTTCGTCGAAGAGTTTAGTATAGGTTGCGGGGTTGCTTCTTGGGGTTCGCCCGATGGGGTCTTGGTCTATAACTATGACGTTGCGCACCACGCTTGGGACATCAAGCGATTCATGCTTCCCAATTTTATCCACTTGCTCACCAAACATTTTCCGCAATTCAGGAATAACCGTCAAATTCATCAGCGTACTCTTTCCCGAACCAGAAACGCCCGTGACACCACACAACACGCCCAGCGGCAACTGTAAGCTGAGGTTTTTGAGGTTGTTTTCTTTGGCGCCCTTAACGGTCATATATCCGACGGGTTGGCGCCTTGTTTCTGAAACATCGATTTTAAGTTCGCCTGATAGATATTTGCCAGTGAGGCTTCGTGGGTTTTTCATTACTTCTTGCGGAGAACCTTCTGCAACAATGTGCCCGCCGTGAATGCCTGCGCCAGGTCCCATGTCAACGATATAGTCGGCATGTCGCATGGTTTCTTCGTCGTGTTCAACCACGATTAAGGTGTTGCCTAAATCTCGAAGGCGCTGTAAGGTAGCGATTAGTTTGGCGTTGTCCCGCTGGTGCAAGCCTATGCTGGGTTCATCGAGAATGTACAAGACGCCCATGAGGTTGCTGCCGATTTGCGTAGCTAAACGAATACGCTGAGCTTCTCCACCTGACAGAGTCTTGGCAGCGCGAGACAACGAAAGATAACCTAAACCAACGTTCTTAAGAAACCCCAGTCGCTCGTTAACTTCTTTCAGCACCTGCTTGGCAATAAAAAGTTCCTTCTCGTTCAACTTGGGCGGCACGTCATGAAAGAAGTCCACAGATTCATCAATGGAAAGGTCTGTCACATCAATTATGCTTTTGTCAAGAATTTTCACAGCAAGCACAACAGGTTGAAGTTTTTTGCCCTTACATGTAGCGCAAGGACGAGAAGTCATGTATTTTTCGATGTCTTCTTTGCGCCAATCACTCTCTGTTTGCCGATACAACCGCATGGTCTGGGGGATTACGCCTTCCCAACCGTCACGCATCCACATGCTGGCGCCGTTTGACCAGTTGCCATTGATCGGTTCTTTATCTCCGTATAGAAGAACCTGAAGTTGCTCTTCAGTAAAGTCTTTGATTGGCGTAAAGACGTCAAAGCCGTATTTTTTGCCTACTGTGGCTATTTGTTGTGCCCGCCAACTAAGCTCCATGGTGCCCTTGTAAACTGCTAAGGCGCCATCCATAATGGAGAGGCTTGTGTCGGGAATCACTTTGTCTGCGGTTACCTCGGTGATTTCTCCTAGGCCGTGGCATGTTGGGCAAGCGCCAAACGGAGAGTTAAAACTGAACATCCGAGGCTCGAGGCTTTCAAAGACGATTTCAGGGTGGTTTGGGCACGCGCCAAACGTGCTATACATTGTTTCGTCTGTGAAGCGTTCAAGCTCCTTTTTCTTTTCGCCCTCAGCCTTTTGAGCGTCGATAATTATCATTGTTCCTTTGCCGACTTGAAGCGCCTGCTCCACAGCTTCTGAGATGCGTGAGCGCTCTGCATCCTCTATTGCCACGGTATCGATGACTGCTTCAATCCAGTGTTTCTCGTAACGAACTAGCTTAACTTCTTCTTTGATGGAGTCGGACTCGTAGATTTTTTGGTCAGCACGGATTTTTGTGTATCCTTGTTTTTTGAGGTCTTCGAAGATTTGTTCGTGGTTTCCTTTTATTCCGCGTATGACAGGGGCAAGGAATGTGAGGGTTTTACCTTTTTCAGCCATCACGAGGCTGGTAATGTTTTCTGCACTCTGAGGGTGGATACTGCTACCGCATTTGGGGCAGTGATGAACGCCTATTCTTGCGAACAATAGTCTGAGGTAATCGTAGATTTCAGTTACTGTTCCGACTGTTGACCGCGGGTTCTTGCTGGTGCTTTTCTGCTCAATCGAAATTGCTGGAGAAAGCCCTTCAATCGAATCCACATCGGGCTTATCCATCAAACCCAAAAACTGGCGGGCATAAGCGCTTAGGCTTTCTACATACCGCCTTTGGCCTTCCGCGTAAATCGTGTCGAAAGCCAACGTGGATTTTCCTGAGCCTGAAAGCCCAGTTATAACTATGAACTTGTTTCGGGGCAACTCTAAATCGATGTTTTTTAAGTTGTGTTCCCGTGCACCTTTAACAGAAATGTTATCTCTCATAACTTAAACCAAATTCCTTCTAATTATTTTGTAGTGTTTGACGGGGGGATTAGAACCTTTTTGCGGTAAATCCTTAATTTTCTGGCTGCACCATGTCATTTTCTAGTTTCCGAGACAGCGCTTTGTTGAGCTCAGCAATGGCATCCCGCAATTCGATAGCGCGTTCAAAGTCCAATTTCTCCGCTGCTTCCCGCATCTGCGCATCCAACTCTACCATCTGGCGTTTCATGTCAGATTTAGGCAGATGTTTGGTGCCTCTAATTACACCTTCCTTCTTGGAAACACTTTTAACGATGGTTTTAGGGGTTATACCGTGTTCCTGATTGAAGCGTCTCTGGAAGCTGCGACGATACCACGTGGTTTCCACGGCGCGCTTAATCGATTTGGTTTCTATATCGGCATAAAGGATTACTTTGCCGTTGACGTTTCTTGACGCGCGGCCGATAGTTTGGATGAGACTTCGTTCGTCTCGCAGGAACCCTTCTTTGTCAGCGTCCAGGATGAATATGGTTGCGACTTCGGGAAGGTCTAAGCCTTCGCGGAGCAGATTGATTCCGACGAGGACGTCGAAGTCGCCTATACGTAGCTGCCGTATGAGTTCGATGCGATCGAGGCTTTCGATTTCCGAGTGCATGTACCTGACGCGGAAGCCTTCTTTAGACAAATAGTCCGCGAGGTCTTCAGCCATGCGCTTGGTCAGGGTTGTAACGAGTACGCGGTCGCCCCGTGCGATGGTTTTCTTGGCTTCCACCATCAAATCCTGCATCTGCCCCTCAATGGGACGCATCTCCACCTCAGGGTCCAAAAGACCCGTGGGACGAGTGATCAATTCGACTGGTGGACCACTCTTTTCCAACTCGTATTCGGCTGGGGTTGCAGAGACAAAAAGAACCTTACCCATTTTCTTCTCGAACTCATCAAACTTGAGCGGACGGTTGTCGAGTGCACTTGGAAGTCTGAAGCCAAAGTCAACTAGGTTCTTTTTGCGTGCAAAGTCGCCGTTGTACATAGCACGAGACTGGGGAATTGTCTGGTGGCTTTCATCGATGATTAACAGGTAGTCTTTTGGGAAGTAATCCATCAAGGTGAAGGGCGGCTCGCCGGGTTTGCGTCCATCGAAGTGGCGACTGTAGTTTTCCATTCCCGCACAGAAACCCACCTCCTTAATCATTTCTAAATCGTAGTTTGTGCGTTGTTTTAGCCTTTGAGCTTCAAGTGGAGGCAAATTAGGCAACTGTGCTTCCAACTCTTTTTTAATGAGCTCAAGGGCTAAGGCATGCTTCTCTTCAGGCACCACATATTGGCGAGCTGGATAAAGTGTAAATTTGTCGAGCGCCGTTTTTAAGTCGCCGTTTAATAGGTTAACTTCTTTTATTTTTTTAATGGTGTTTCCTTCGAGTTCGACGCGTAAAATTTCATTCTCATAAGAGGGAACGACGTCCAATGTGTCTCCTCGGACACGGAACCTTCCAGCCTCAAGAACCATATCGTTTCGTTCATACTGCATGTCCACGAGTTCACGGATAAGCTGTTGCCTTGAAATTTGCTTCCCGACCTCGAGTTCAGCCGCCATGGTCTTGAAATCATCAGGGTTGCCTAAGCTGTAGATGCAGCTTATGCTAGCGACGATTATTGTATCGTTTCGGCTAACGATGCTGGAAACGGCGTGCATGCGCATCTTCTCTATCTGCTCATTTACCGTGGAATCTTTTTCAATGTACATGTCTTGAGCAGGTAAATATGATTCAGGCTGGTAATAATCGTAAAAACTAATGAAGTATTCCACTCGGTTATGGGGAAAAAGTTCCTTTAACTCCGCATACAGCTGGGCTGCCAAGGTCTTGTTGTGAGCGATGATGAGGGTTGGTTTTTGGAGTTTGTTAATTACGTTTGCCATAACAAATGTTTTGCCGCTGCCCGTAATTCCCAAAAGCGTTTGTTTGGGTTTTGTGGAGAAGTTTTTCACTAACTGGTCTACAGCGGTTTGCTGTCCAGTCGAGATTTGAAATGGTGCGATAAGTTCGAATAGCACATTACTTCCCCACTAATGACAAGAAATGTTCCAATTAAGATTTAAATTAATAAGTATTGTCTAAAAAGATTGTTTTCTTAGCCAGTTTTTATTAGGGCTGAATATTTAATTTAGTATAGCGATAAAAATTTCCGCTTCTATAAATTAGAAAAACCGGAGCGGATTACTAACCTTTCTTTATTCGACGGTTAGTTTTCCAAATTTGCCAACGTTAAGCTGAATTTCGCTCTTAAAACTCGTAACGTAGCCGTTTTCGATTTTTATGTTGTCTCCAACATTGATTTGGTCAATTTGTTCATTCCAAAGTGTTAGTTTTACGCTGCCAGATTCATCAGCAACTACAGCGTCAACTATTCGGTAAGTTTCATCTTTGAATCGTGATTTAACTTCTCGTGGGTCGCCTTTGTCGACAACTTTGGCTTCAACGCTAACCCGCTTCATGCCATCTTGTAAATCTTTAATCGCAACCATCTTAATTCCTTCTTTTAAACTGTTCACTAACAGTCGGTTTTCAATTGCAAAGGTGACCTGCAATCATATAAATCTTGCTAACTAAAAAAGAAATGAAAAATTGTTGGGTAAACGCCTTTTGGCGTTGCTTAAACTGATCCGACCAAGAAGATCAAGAGCAGAATCACTATTGCTAAGCTGACTGCAGATATGGCAATGCGTTTAACCATTGATAGCTCGGGTTTAAGTGCACCAATAACCATGGCGCCCACTGCACCCAGCCAAACGTAGGACACAATGGCCATTCCTGAAACTATAGTTCTGAAAGCTGAAGTTGCAGCATCAATATTGTGGAAGATAGCCTGTGACATGGCAGGTAATACTCCTAATGCGTCTGGAGGGAAGTACAACGCTGCGAATGGGTCAAAGCGTACACCTAATGATAGGTCGAATGGGTAATAGACGTTTGACAGAGTAAAGCTTGCAGCAAGGTTAACTAATGCTCGGACGACCATAATCATCATTGCGAAGCCTAATGCAGTGAAGAGAGGTTTCCAGAATACTTGACTTTTTAGTAGTCTGCAGATGAGGTAAATTATTCCAGTAAGGATGAACCAACCAAAGATGAACTGTAAGGAGAACAGTTGTAGGAATTGAAGCAAGACTCCGGTGCTATTGTATTGGAGCGGTGAGAGATATTGACCGTGGAAAAATAATGCGCCAATCTGAATTGATATGTTGGAGTTTGAGGAGTAAGTGAAGCTAAGTGTAAGTGATGTTATATTGCTCCAGGTTGGGTTACCAGTACTTGTCCACCCGGTTGCATTGGGACCAAGAGTTAGGGTCAGATTGTTCCATTGACCGATTAATGATGCGTTTGATAGTAAAGGAGTTAAGTTATACTGGTAGTAGTCAGCGTCAGTTAGTGAATATAGCGTTAAAGTTGCACTTTGGGGCACTGCTTGAGGTTGGTCTTGTTTTAATGTAATTGAGAGGTTCTGGAAAGCGTTTGGACTGCAGTCAACAGTTAGGCTGGAAAGAGGCGTAAGCTTTTTGTCAACTAAACTTTGGTTAAGGCTGTTTAAGGCTGATTTGATGTCTAATCCTGCGGCTAAGGAGTTTGTGTTGTTTGCAGCCATTTCGAGACTGCTGTTTCCAAAAAGCTTGTAGTATGCGTTCGAGTCCGTTGTGGGAAGACCAAAACCGGCTACGTAAACACTATAATTGTAGAAATCGTTAAAGTTATTAGTTAATGCAACATTAGGGCTACTTCTCCACACTGTAGTAACATTATCAATTCCCGTTAACGTAGCATTAGTAAATGTTGCCAACTGGTCGATTGATGGATTGGTTTGCTCTGTGTACGTTTTAGAAAACTGTGAATATTCATAACCTATGGACAGGCCTATGAATAGAACTAAAACAAGTACTGCGCCAAGGTATTTTGGGTTTGCAACAATATCTTTGAAAACCTTATGCGGCGCATAAATGACTTTTAGTAGGTCATTAAGTATCAATCTTTTCTCTCCCTTTGCAATGTGAAGTTACTCGGCATTTATTAAGGGTTATTCACATCTCCAATAAAGCGGACGATAAGCTGCATAATAGCCAAGCATAAAATCGCTAATTCGGCGATAACAAGTCAGCGCTGTATAATAAAGAAAGGGAAAATAAAACGGAAAAATACTTTGACTTACGGTTACATTCCTGATTTGAGCCGTCGATAGGTTGTGTAATCCACATATTCTATGAAGGGATTTTCGGCTTGGAATTTTACGGTGATCTTCTGTCGTTTCCGTTTGTCAAGAAGCTGGCTTGTCGTTCTAAGCAGGTATGAATCGCTGCCAGCGCCTGAACCGTAACTTGTAACCAGAATGCGTTCGTCAGGTTTAGCAACATCGAGAACTGCAGCTAAACCTACAAGCGAGGCACCCGAGTAAGTATTGCCGAACTTTGTTATTTGAAGAGCAGGCAAATATTGCTCATCTTTAAAGCCAAGTTCTTTTGCAACCCTTACTGGAAAAGTGGGGTTAGGCTGATGAGGAACAAAATAGTTTAAGTCGGCGGCTTTAACGTTGAAGCGTTCCATGAGTTTAGTGGCGGCTTTACGAACATGTTTATGGTATGCTGGGTCGCCTGTGAATCTTCCGCCATGCATGGGGTATGGTTCACCGTCTCGACGCCAAAAGTCAGGAGTATCAGAAGTGCAGGAGTACCACCCTTCAACTTCAGCGATTACATCCTGTTTTCCATAGATGAATGCTGCGGCGCCATATCCGACAAAAGAATCTAATTCACCACCAGGGCATCCTCGGGGTGCTGCTTGAGAATTATCTGCACCAATAACCATTGCGTACTTTATGCCTGATCGAGGGTAACTAACAAGGGCAGATGCATCTTTGAACATACTTGTGGCTGCTTTACAAGCAAACTCTGTATCCACTGCATCAACGCTTTGAACGTCACCATCTTCTTCCCCTAACTGTAGAACCTGAGCTACTTTAGACGCTATGGGTTTAACGGCATAAGGGTTAGATTCTGAGCCAACGTAAACTTTTCCAACCCACGCACTATCAAGTCCTGAATGGATTAGGGAAAGTTTTCCAGCTTCAACCGCCGCTGTAACAGAATCTTCATCTATAAAAGGAACAGCACGTTCTAACCCGCCGTCTTTTATTCGGAAACGTGAGGAGTAAGCTCCATAACCTACAATCCCGGGCAACTCGTAGTCTTTGGTTGGCTGAATCACCTTGTATTCCTGATGTGGATAATACTCATCAGCTAAAGTAAAAGCTAAAGAAATCGTTGGAACAACCTCGCTTTTTCCTACAGAGTAACGTCTGCGGAAGCGAGGAATTACTTCCCGTCCCTCAAGGCTCGCAAAATCCACGTCGTCACCATCACAAATCAATTGATCTGTTAGCCGTGCAGGCACACGGATTTTGCCGTCATGGAAAGAAACAATGCCGTAAACATAACTAGATAGTTTCATGAATTTGTTTGTAGGCTCATTAACGTAAGTGCAGAGTTCCAATTTGCCCTTATCATAGAACAAATCGATGCTATCCATTTTACCGAAGCTTTTTCTGCCGCAGTTGCTGCAGTAGTCGCGCACTTCAAAGTATTCTTTGCCGCAACTTTGACAACGACATGCCTTTAGGCGGTCGCCTAAGTAAGAAACACGTCGCTCTATTGGCTCACTACTCATTTTTCTGCACTCCTAAAATGGATACGTATGCTTTAGTTCCAAAGCCCTCAAACTCCAATACCCCGCCATTATGGGGTAAACTATTGCCATCGTGAACTTGTCTTTCACCTGCTTCACCACGAAGTTGGCGGAAAATCTCATAAATCTGTGCCCCCCCAGTTGCACCCAACGGGTTACCGTCTGCCTTTAAGCCGCCATCTGTGTTTACATAAAGCGGTTTTCCACTTATGTCATAACAGTTTTGGCACCCATGAATACTTTTCCATGCAGTACCAGGTTGGCAGAAGCCCAAGTCTTCAAGAGAAACCATCTCCATAACAGTAGATTGATCGTAAACTTCGAGAATTTGCAAATCCGAAGGTTTAACCTTAGAGGTTTGGACAGCGTTTTTCATTGCAAGCTCAGCAGCAACAAAATGTGATAAGTCTTCTCGTTTTGGATAGTTCAGATAGTCAGTTGCTGAACCGATGGCTAAAACTGAGACTGGTTGCTTGGTCTTTTTTTTGGCGACTGAGTCGCTTGTTAGAATTAAAGCTGAGGCTCCATCCGAAATTGGGGCAAAATCGTAGAGTCCCAAGGGTTTATGGGCGGTTTTTCTTGCGCTTAGAACTTGTTCGATGGTGATTTTTCTTTGAAATTGCGCATATTTGTTTTTAGTTGCGTTTGCATGGTTCTTAACAGTAATCTCTGCCAAAGCCATGTTCAACTTGTCGAGGTTTTCGCCCGCAATATGGTGTTTCTTTATGTAAGCTCGAAGCATGAGTTCATGGTTTGATTCAGGTGTGCCACCTGCATAATAACTCCACGGATCATCAAGTAACATGAGGTCGTCGCGGATTTTGTCCCAGCGATCCGTCATCTTCTCTATACCACCCACCAGAACCGTATTGTAGACTCCAGCCTGAATCGCGTGGCAAGCGGTTAACAGAGCAGCGCTGAAGGAGCGGGTAACTTCCATGGGAACATGAAGTTCAGTTAATTCGGACAGAAAACCCTCTTCAAGCCCTAACTTGTTAGTGATGGGAAGAAAACAATCTGATAGGTAACAAGCTTCTAGGTCTTTGCGTTCGATGTTACATTCGTTTGAAGCGGCAAGCCAAGATTCCTCAATTAGTTTTTCCGGTTCTTTGCCGTAGTGTTCTCCAAACTTAGTGCGGCCAACAGCAACGATGGCTGGGCAGTTTTGCATTACATTTTCCCCTTTTTGGATAGCATAACAGGTTTTCCAAAACGACTATTAAGGGTTTGCCATATCCACAAGAAAAATACGAATAACAAAGTCAAAAACAAACCGTAAAAAAATTAACTTAACCCTCTTTATGGGACTCCATTGGTTATCTCATTTTTAGTTAACTGAAACCTTGTTGTTTCCACTAGATTTTGAAGGTTTTGACTCAACTCCACTGGGTATATTGGAGCATCCCTCAATGTCTTAAATTTGTCTGGAAGTTTTGATAGATTTTCTGAAGCTGTAGCGCGGATTTGCTCAAGCGACGGCAAACTGTAGGATAATTTGCCTTTTTCCATGACTTTAACAAGCAAACCTTCACCTGCTACAGTCTCATTAGCCAAGGCAATAACATCTTTTTTGAAACATCCAGCTTCATCTTTGAAACGGTAAACTTGCTTTCGCCCAGGAAGAGTGATTTTGTCCTTGCTTAGCTTCATAATTGGCGAGAAATTACCGTCAACTGTCATGGTTTCGCAGAGCTTGTAGATGACATCAAGGTATGGGCGGTCCGCAGAAGTACCCATTTTCGTCCCAACGCCAAACGCGTCAATCCTGGCATTGTCTTTTAGGAGTTGTGTAATTTTGAATTCATCCAAGTCGCCGCTAACAAAAATTTTAACGTTCCCCAAACCATTGTTATCCAAGATTTTTCTAACCTTTTTGCTTGTTTCTGCTAGGTCTCCACTGTCCAATCTGACGCCGCCAAGACTGTAGCCTTTTGCTTCGAGTTCCTTGGCGACGATGATGGCTTTTTCTGCGCCTGCCATGTCATCGTAGGTGTCTATGAGGAGGGTAGATTTGGTTGGGAAAGTTTTGGTAAACGCTCGGAAGGCCTCAATTTCTTTAGGGTAGGACATGATGAACGAGTGTGCCATGGTACCGAAGACTGGAATGTCGTAAGCCATGCCTGCTAAAACGTTACTAGTTCCTTCGCATCCAGCAATATAGCTTGAACGGGCCACCTTCATGCCAGCGTCTACCCCGGGTTCTCGACGCAAACCGAACTCAATAACTGATTTGCCTTTAGCCGAATGAACCACACGTGAAGATTTGGTGGCAATCATTGTTTGTAGGTTAATGGTATTTAATAGAAAAGTTTCGACGAGTTGTGCCTCGATTATGGGCGCGGTTACTCGAATTAAGGGTTCGTTGGGAAACGCTACAGTTCCCTCGGGAACAGCCCAAACCTCACCAGTGAACTTAAACTTGGAAAGATAACTAAGGAAATCCTGACGAAAACCCTGCTTTTTTAGATACTCCAAATGTTCCCCAGTAAACTTTATTCGCTGCAAGTACTGCAACGCCTCTTCTAAGCCTGCGAAAAGAAAATAGCTACGGTTTTCGGGTAGCCGTCGGATGAAAAGGTCGAATGTTGCAGGCTCAAAGTTTTTGTTGTCAAAGTAACTTGCGCACATGGTCAATTCGTAATAATCGGTAAATAAGCTCATGTTTTCCGCTTTTAAATAGCCAAGAAAACTTTTCATGAACTAGTAGAGAAGGCACTTATGATTTAATTGTTTCTAGCCTACCAAGCGATGAAATGCTGAACTCTAAAGAGAGACGTTGATGGCCTGTATGAGGTCAAGGAAGGTCTCAAAGAAGAGCTCTCCAGAATGGGTGCTATTCCACCGTAAACACTCCTAATTTTCAAATAGGCATCAGTTAATTAGAACAGAGTGGTTTTCACTTTCACTTAACCCTCCACTATGAAAAATACTCTGTTACTCGTGTGTTTTAAATATCTCTAACCATACATCAACACTAAATGTGTGAAGTTTAATGTCAGAAGACTCCGACGCTCAACCTCAAGAAGAACAAGAAGAATCTATACTTGAAAGAAACAAGAAAAAATATGAGTTCATAGAAGACCTGCCAGGAGTTGGCCCAGCAACAGCAGCAAAACTCAAAGAACTCGGCTACCACACCGTAGAATCCTTAGCCATGGCAACTTACCGTGAACTCGACCCAGTCGGAGTAAGCGAGAAAAAAGCCTTCCAAATCATCGAAGCCGCACGCTCATCCATCGGCATCTCATTTATTCGAGCAGACGAACTCTTCAAAATGCGCCAAACTGTTCTGAGGGTAACCACAGGAAGCAAAGCGTTAGATAAAATCGTGGATGGCGGCCTAGAAACCCAAACCATTACAGAATTTTATGGTGAATACGGCAGCGGCAAAAGCCAAATGTGCCACCAACTATGCATCAACGTACAGTTGCCCCCAGAAAAAGGCGGACTTAATGGTGCAGCTTTGTACATTGACACCGAGAACACTTTCAGGTTGGAGCGCATCGTTCAGATGGCAAAGGGCGCAGGATTAGATCCAGCTGAAGCCGTTAAAAAAATTATTTATGCCGAAGCCTACACTTCAGACCACCAGATGTTCCTACTTGAGAACGCTGATGAAATTATCAAAGCAAACAACATCAAACTCATAATAGTTGACTCATTAACTGCCCACTTCCGAAGCGAATACATTGGAAGAGAAATGCTCGCGTCAAGACAACAAAAACTCAATAAACACATGCACAAACTCATCGCCTTAGCTCGAGCATTTAACGCGGTGGCAGTTGTAACCAACCAAGTCATGGCTAAACCAGACCAATTCTTCGGCGATGCAATCCACCCGATAGGAGGAAACATCGTCGGACACACAAGCGCCACACGAATCTATCTAAGACGCGCTTCGCATGGACCAATCCGGATCGCAAGATTAGTTTCAAGCCCATATTTGCCTGAAGGTGAGGAAATCCTTAAAGTAACCGAGAACGGAATAGAAGATGTCTCTGAAGAAGAGAAAGCAACTAAACCATCTCGTGGACGCTAAATATGCCGATTTCACAAGCCTTAGTTACCAGGTACTTTCAACTCATAGTTAGCAGGCAATTCACAGAAGCTGAACGTGAGTTGGAACGAGTTAAACAAAAAATGCAGAAAACCGAGTGGAACAGGGGATACTTCCGAGCACTCTACGGCATGTATCTTTCACGCAAAAACAGCGCCACAGACGACTACGCTTTTTTTTCAAAGGTAGATTTAACTGACAAAGTAAATTTGCATGCTTACCGAAAAGAATTCCTTGAGCATATGGGCAACGGTTTGCATGGAGACTTTGACCGTGGATATTTTTCTGCATGGGCAGATTGTATGCGTATAATTGCACGCATGGATGTTCCAAATCAGAATGGTAATAGCAAACCTTCAGGCGAAGGAGAAAAAATCGAAACTTTAAGAAGCGATAAAAGTCAGGCAACTATAGCGAATTTTCTGAAGATAACTGAAGATAAAGAAGAATAAGAATTTTAATTCTTTTTTGAATTAAAAAGATTTAACTGCTGTGTAAAACAGCACAAAGAAAGATAGCCAAGAAAAGAAGTACATACCTATTGCTGTACTGAGGATTTTGGATTGTTTCTCGATTTTGTTTTTGAAGTATCCTCTCATGATGTAGTATGTTATGAAGTAGATTAGTAAGGCTACTGTGATGCTGTTTACGAGTGTTGTTATTTCATTTTCGGCGCCAAATAAACCTGCAATAACTGCAGTTATTGCTCCTGCAACAATACCTAATGCAACTCTTAACCAGTAAAGCTGAACAACAGGTGTCATGTAAATCGAATCCTTGATTTTGTATATTGTTCTTACTTAAAAAAGATGCCTAAGTATTAATCATTTCTGATACCCAAAAAAGCTCGATTCCCGCAATTTAACGAGTTTTGGTGAAAATGGTTATTTTATAGTCAATGACTATAGATTCCATTACAATAGCGGTGCCTGCCTTGCGCAAAAAAGACTTCTCAAGCTTTGACATTGCCGCAGCAATCAAAGAACTAAAAACCACGTTAGCCGACTCCAGAGTGAACAACATCTATCAACTTGACGAGAAAACCGTAATCTTCAAACTCCACAAAACAGACATGCCACCAATTCGATTAGTGATGGAGGCCGGCAGGAGATTACACGTCACTAGTTACGCAGAAGAAAACCCCTCTGAACCACCAGCATTCTGCATGGCACTTAGAAAATACTTGCGCAACGCGTGGGTAGCTGGAATCGACCAGTACGAGTTTGAAAGAATCGTAACTGTAAGCTTTCGCACAAAAACAGGCGTGTTAAAGTTGGTTGTGGAGCTTTTCGGCGAAGGCAATCTTATCCTAACAAACGAGCAGAACGTGATTATTCACGCTTTAGCTTTTAAAAAAATGCGTGACCGCGACATCCTGCACAACATCGTCCTTCAACTTCCCCCTTCAAGCGGCAAAAACCCCTTCAAAGTAACCCAAAGTGAACTTGAAGAAGCCCTCAAAAACGCAGGGGAAACTGAAGTGGTAAGGTCTATAGCCCGTTTTTTGGGGGTAGGTGGAGTCTATGCAGAAGAAATACTGCTTCGAGCTAATGTGGATAAAACTAAGCATTGCAATACCATAACAAACGATGAAGTTAATGGGATTTTTGCAGCCCTACAAACTTTACTGACCGCGGTTTCAGGGGGCAACTTGGAGGCTTGCATAGTTCTGGGTGATGACGGAGACTTTCTGGATGTTGTACCTATCAAACTGAAACGTTATGAAAGCTGCAAACTTCAGGTTTACAACTCATTTAATCAGGCTTTAGACGAATTTTACCTGAGAGTAATCACTGCAGAGAAAGCGTTTGCAAGCGTTGAAGTTGACAAGTTAAAAAAAGAAGCCGAACGACTAAGACGAATGGTTGCGGAACAAGAAAAATCCATTCATGAAGATGAAGCCAAATCTGAACGCGACAAACTCATCGGCGACACCATCTACGCTCATTTTAACGAGCTTCAAACATTCCAAGAGCAACTGATAAAAGCAAACCAACAAGGACACGACTGGGACATAATCATCACAACGGTCATGGCTACAAAGAAAACAGGCAAAGTGCCAGCGGCTTATGTTGAAGGGTTTGACGGCAAAAACCTCGCACTTAATCTCGGCGTAGATAATTTCCATTTCAGTTTCAACTTGCGAGATTCGCTCTTCGATAATGCCAACAGGTACTATGAACATGGTAAACACGCTAAAGAAAAAGCTCAAGGTGCTCTCTCAGCTCTTCAGGATTCTAAGAGGAAACTCGCTAAGATCGAGCGGGAACTGGCTGAAGCCGAAGCGCTCAAGAGCTTAAAACCAGCTGAAATGATAGAAGCACTCTCCAAACGAAAGGTAGAAATGGAAAACAAGGAGTGGTACGAAAAATTCCGCTGGTATATTTCCTCAGATGGCTTCTTAGTGGTTGCAGGTAAAGACACTGTCAGCAATGAAGTGCTTATAAAAAAGTACACTATACAAGAGGATGTGGTTTTTCACGCTGAAATCACAGGTTCACCGTTTGTAGTTATCAAATCGGAAGGAAGACCAATCAGTGAACAAGCGTTGAAGGAAGCGGGCGAGTTTGCCGCTTCTTTTTCGAGAGCTTGGCGGGAAAACCTTGGAACAGCAGACGTTTACTGGGTAAAAGTTGACCAGCTAACCAAAAGTGGTCCATCTGGAGAATCAGTTCCGCATGGAGCGTTTTTTGTTGTGGGGAAACGCAATTGGTACAGGAATACACCATTAAAAGTTGCAATCGGAATAATTGTTGGTGAAGAAACGACTTTTGTTGGTGGTCCAGTCGAAGCTGTGAAGGCGAAAACCAAAACTTACCTTGTCATGTTGCCTGGAGATTTAGCCGGCAAAGAACTACTTAAGCAAATTCTCAAGTCCCTGATGTTAAAGTTGCCCAAGGAACAACGGGAAAAAGCTGGAAAAACATCTATCGAGCAAGTTCGCGAGTTTGTGCCGTATACAAAAGGAACGATAAACCTAAAAGCAACTTGAATGAATGTCCCCTAAAATTTCGGGGTATGGTCATTTTAAGGTTTGAAAAGTTGATTATTGTGTACGCTGGAACAGTTCTGTTGAGAATACACGGTAGTTTTCGATTCGAGGTGGTCTTTCAAGTTGGTCTTGGACTTTCTGGGTTGCGCGTGCAAATACATCGAGCTCAGACTTCTTAAGAGCGTCTTCGTCTTGCCAAAGCGTAAGAATCGTTACTGCGTTTGGGTTTTCATGAGAAAGCATCGACATGTAGCCGCGAAAACCCTGTGAATCCTGTGCTAAAGTATTAAGAATCTTATCAAGCTCTGAAAAGCCTTCTTCACGTTTTCCTGCTTTGAAATACCAAAAAGACATTCGAGCTAAAACCACAAATTCACCTAAAAACAATTGTTGCTCCTTTAATTTAAAGTTTTAACGTTGACATTTATGGGATTAAGCAGTTAAACGATTGCTATGTTGTAGTGCACTAGTTTTTTATTTTCAGTGCACTAAATATGAAAATGGGTGGTTTATTGGATAAGGTTGACTTAAAAAAAGAGCTAAAGATCCTCTACAATCCGTCGGCAAAAGAAGTTACGACCATTGACGTTCCAGCGATGAATTTTCTGTTAATTGATGGTGAAGGTGCGCCCACTGCGCCGCAATTTAGCGAGGCTATTGAGGCATTATTTAGTGTCTCGTATACACTCAAATTTATGGTTAAAAAAGGCAAAGGTATCGATTACACGGTTATGCCTCTGGAAGGCTTATGGTGGGTAGATGACATGACCAAGTTTAACGCGGACCGAAAAGACGAGTGGAAATGGACAGCGATGATTATGCAGCCCAAATACGTTTCAACGAACGATGTTAATTTGGCGGTTGAACAAGTTAAAAAGAAAAAGAACCCTGTTGCCCTCTCCAAAATTCGGTTTGAAAATCTCACGGAGGGACCTGCCGCACAAATAATGTACATTGGACCCTTTTCGGCCGAAGGACCAACCATAACAAAAATGCACACCTTCATCGAAAACAGCGGACACGCATTAAGCGGCAAACATCACGAAATTTACTTAAACAACCCAGCCACGACAGCCCCAGAAAAATTAAAAACCATCATAAGGCAACCTATGAAAAAAACTTAAGTATCAATTGCTGTAATTTGCTTCGCTAATTCAGCGATTTGTTGCCTGAATTTTTCGCGCATTTTCGTGAAGCGCATAGCGGCCGAAGGATGAATGATCTGGATGTATTCTATTCCATCTATTCGCGGGGTTTCTTTTGCTGATGCACCCAAAAGCACGATTATTTCTGGTTTAATAAATTTAATTTGTGTAATTAAGTAAGGTAAACATGCTTTAACTTCGTCGTCAAATGGTTTGCGGTTTTTTGGAGAAACATGCTTAACAATATTAGTTATGTAGACGTCTTCACGTTTTATGCCAAATTCGCTTAAAGTTTTTGTCAGGTATTTTCCTGCGCGTCCAACAAATGGCCTGCCTAATTCGTCCTCGTCTGCGCCTGGATTCTGCCCCACAAACATTACGTTAGCGCTCAGTGGTCCTTCGCCTGGAACTGCATGTTTTGCGTCTTGCCAAAGCATGCATTTTTGGCAACCGTAGATTTGCAGGTTCAATTCGTCCATAGACATATGTATCATCTTTGTGGTTGGCTATTAACAGTCACGCAACCTTAAAAAATAACTCCTAACTACTAGTAAACCAAGTTCTTGCTTGACAAAACAGGAACAGATTTGGTAGTTTTAAGGCTTAATTTTGCGAGGAAAAGAAATGACAAACGAAGAAACAGTGTCTGAATCCTTAATCAGCAGTGCGGTTCGAGTTCTAATGAGAGTCGCTTTTGTCTTTGAGCCCTTAGCGCCAACAGCCATCACAGCTCTGATGAATCAGCAATTGCACAAGTATAAGCAGGCAGGCGTAATCGGAGAATACAAAGCCCATACCAAACGCTTAGGTAAATATCACTACCGAATCGTAATTGATTTAGATTTGACTGGGATGCAGGCAGTTCATCTTTTGAGTAACTTGTTTCCTAAACAATTAAGCAGATTCAGGAGGTGGTTCCATGACTGAAATGCCAGAAAAGAAAGGAAAGTTGAAAGTAACCGTTGAACTCGAAGTTAACGAGGAATTGATGAGTGTAGTTAAAGACGCAATGTCTAAGGCTTCCACAAAGATTCCAGAGATGATGAGGCGAGGCGGAGAAAACAAACAATAAAATATTCGCCATATTTCTAATATTTTTCTTTATTTTTTTAAAAAAAAACAGCCCAATAGCAGAACAGATGTTTTTGATTAGAGAAAGACTTTATACCTTAAAACAGTTTCACTAATATCAAGGATAATTATGAAGTTTTTAATAATACAAAAAATCAAGCGGGATGTTCCTATAGAAAAATGGGCAAAACTGCTTCCTTTGCAATTCATTTATTTTGAAAAGTTGGAAAAAGAAAAAGCACTTGAAGTTTACTATCACCTTATTGGGCAACAGGGCAGTATGCTTGTTGTCAACGTGGACTCAGACGAGAAACTCTCCAAAATCATCGGACAAGACCCAATGTTCTTCGATTCTGAACGCGAAATCTACCCCTTAACCACACGGCAAACACACGAAAAACAAATACTCGAACTTCTAAAGCCCGAACCCGCAGGTTTTTAATTATGGGTTGCCACGGCGGATTCAGCCTCGACGAAGCCACACGACGATCATGGTACAATCCCGAAGCCATTATAGGTAAAAAACTGCATTCTGGCATGGTGTTTATTGATATCGGCTGCGGCGATGGCTTTTTTAGTATTTTAGCTGCAAAAAAAGTAGGTGAAAAAGGCAAAGTCTTCGCCGTAGACATAGATGCCCAAGCAATTGAGAAACTAAAAAACAAAGCGACTTCTGAAAACTTGACAAACATTACCGCCAAAGCAGGCAGAGCAGAAGACACCGTTTTTTGCAAACAATGCGCCGACATCATATTTTACAGCATGGATCTGCATGACTTTAATGACCCCCTAAAAGTTCTCCAAAACGCAAAACAAATGATAAAACCCCAGGGAACTCTAATTGATTTGGACTGGAAAAAAATCACTATGCCCTTTGGCCCACCTGTCTCTATAAGGTTCAGCGAAGAAAAAGCCTCTGGGTTGATAACTTTGGCAGGATTCAGGGTGACAAATACAAAGGAAGTTGGACCTTATCATTACGCTCTAACTGCATCGCCTTAACCGCGATTGTTTATTCTTCGTTTGCATAAAGCTCAAGCAAATCATGCTTAAAGCGGTCAGGCAGATCTTTGTAAGCGGAGTGGTTTGCCCCATCATAGACTATGAGTTTTGCCTTGGGCAATTTATCGGCTAGTGTTCGCATGTCTTCGTTTGCTACTATGTTGTCTTGGGAGCCCCAAATTATTGTTGTTGAAAACTTGAATTGGCTGTATTTCTGCACAAGGTCAGGTTCAAGGGCTCTTGCAGGCGAAACCAAAAGTAAGCCCTTAACTGGAAAACACGCTGCATACCTCAACGCGATATTACCGCCTATACTGGCGCCAACGAGTACGGGGGCTACTGAACCAAAAAGAGTTTTAACTGCATCATTCGCATATGTAATGTTTTTTTCTGGGTCACGGGTTTTGGGTTGGCATTGGCTCTTTAAACCGTAAGGCATGTCTAAGGCCAGAAAAGGTATGCGTTTTTTCATTAACAAATCTGTTACGCCTATTCGTTGCCAAATGTCGGAGGTGTATGATAATCCGTGAAGAAAAACTATTGGAGTTCCAGAAGATGTGTAATACAAAGCGGGGCACTTGTAGCCTGCAACATTTAATGTTTTCTCCAAGCCAATCGCTCCATGATTTGCTATGCACACGGCCTCTTATAACATTTAATTCGGTTTGCGAAAAGCATAATAAACTTAAAAAACCAATTGAGTACAGTGATTTTTTGACAGTCAAAGTCGGAGATAAAGCACCAGATTTCACACTTCCCTCCCAAGTGGGCGACAACGTAACGCTTTCAGAGTTTTTTGGCAAAAAGAATGTAGTGTTATACTTTTATCCTAAAGATGAATCGCCAGGCTGCACAAAAGAAGCATGCACTTTCAGGGACAGCTATGAGGAACTAACAAATCTGGGCGCTGAGGTGCTTGGGGTAAGTGGGCAGAGTGTGGAATCCCACAAATCCTTCGCCACCCATTATGGGTTGCCGTTTATTCTTCTCAGTGACCAAGACCACAAAGTCAGAGAATTATACGATGTGCCTTCAACTATGGGATTAATTCCTGGACGAGTCACATTTATCATCGATAAGAAAGGCGTAGTTCGCCACGTTTTTAATTCCCAAACCCAAGCCCAGCGACATGTGGAAGAAGCAAAAAATACTCTAAAACAACTAGAACAGGAAGAGAAAGCTACCGCTTAGAAGGAGAATCAACCTTGCTCAATATCTACAATACGCTAACTCAGAAAACTGAGCCGTTCAAACCTGCAGAGGACAAAGAGGTTAAGATGTATACTTGCGGCCCATCAACTTACCAACCAGCGCACATCGGCAACTACCGAACCTTTCTCTTTGAAGATATTTTTCAACGCTACCTCGAATATTCAGGATTCAAGGTTACCCGACTGATGACGCTAACTGACGTAGAGGACAAAGCATTAGCGCAGGCCAAAAAAGAAAAACTTACAATTGAAGAGTTAACACACAAGAACGAGACAGTTTTTTTTGGGGATTTTGAGCTTTTGAAAATCAAGAAGCCCGATTATGCTGTTAGGGCTTCATCTGCTGTGGATCAAGCGGTAAACTTGATTTCAAAACTTGTGGAAAAAGGAACCGCATACTTTTATGCTTACAACTGTGCAAGAAACGTTTATTTTGACCCTTTAAAATTCGGGGGATTCGGTAAACTTGCCCGTTTAGATATGAGCAAGTGGCCAAAGAAGAAACGTCGCTTCCACAAGGACACTTACCCAGGCACACCATGGAACCGTGGTGATTTTGTGCTTTGGCATGGATGTAACCAAGACGACGGGTGTTTCCAAACGTCGATAGGAAAAGGGCGGCCTGCGTGGAACATTCAAGATGCAGCTATTGTTACTAAACATCTGGGATTCTCAGTCGATGTTGGGTGCGGCGGAATCGACAATTTGGTTAGGCACCACGATTATACGCTTGCGGTTGCAGAGGCGGTTTCAGGTAAACAGTTCTCACGCTATTGGTTGCATGGCGGGCACCTGTTTGTTGATGGAAAAAAAATGTCCAAAAGCAAGGGCAACGTGTATTATCCAAGTGACTTGTTAGCAAGAGGATTTAGTGGTGGGCAGTTGAGGTTCTTTCTTATCTATGGACCGTATAGGAAAAAGCTGAATTTCACATTAGAACGGTTAGCTGAAAAGATTCATAAGCTTGATTCTTTGAAAGACATGATTGCAGTGTTACAAAATACAAAATCAAATGGACAAACTGAATTGCAAAACACCTTAACCAGCGCCATCGTTTCTGATTTTGAAAATCACATGAACAACGATTTGGACGTAAAATCTGCCTTCGACAGCCTATACAGAACAACCAGTCAACTTTACGAAATGCGCCAATCCTTGAGTTCAATGGACATAAAAAATATGTTGAAGGGCTTATGCAAAGTTGATAGCGTGCTACAATGTATTTTTTAGACGAGTTCGCCTATTAGCTTAACTCTAGCGAACGTTTCCTCGCGATGCGGCGCCATTTCAAGTTCTTCAGTTAAATCTTTGCCGGCATCATGCATACCCATGTGGTCGCCTTCCATCCAGAAACTGCTATCTGTGACGTCGTAGACTTTGCCTTGATGTACAATGTAGGCTGGCTTACCATTTTTTCCGTTATTTTCTTGTAGTTCTTGACGTGTTACTTTTTTTGGTTGTGACAAAAAATTCACCTTTTCTTTAAGGTCTAAAAGTTTAAGGATAGTTTTAAAGGTTTAGGGATTAGCTAAAACCTAATTTCTTATGCTAGGGCTAGTTGATGACGAATAGATTGCGTTTATGTTGATGCTACCAAGATTTGTTCGGCAGTTTATTTCGATGTTGCTAGCTGCTGGGTAATTGTCAGATTGTATAGGTGATTGGTTGCCTGAAAAATGCTGTACATTCGGATGTATGCTTCCCAAGTTAGTTTGTGAAACGATTTTGGCTCCAACAGCGCCATCGAGTTGTAAACCAACAGTGACGGAGCCCAAATCTGTGACAGAGTTTATCTGAAGATTTCCCTGAAGCGTCTTGGTTTGAGTTATGTCCATGTTTATGGAGCCAGCGTTTGAGTGCAATTCAACTGTCTGGTTGCCTAAAACATTCGCTTGGTTGGACCCAAAGTATACTGTTCCAGCTTGAGTTTGGAGGGTAAAGTTTCCTGAGATTGTGGCGTTTTGCAGGGTTGCTTCAACAGCTCCCGCATTCGTATGAAGGTTCAGTGATTGAAAAGTTGCAGGTGTCTGGGAGGTTAAGGTGATTTTTCCTGTTTGAGTAGTGACGTTAAGGTTTAGGTTTAAAGCGGGGTTAACATAGACAGTGCAGATTACATGGCGATTGCTAATGAAGGAGCCGGTTGTGTCGGTTACTTTTGTGTTGACAGTCAACACATTGTTTTCTGTATCGTTAGAAAAAGTTACAGTGACGAAGTTGGTTGAGCCGAAGATGCTTCTGGACCCTGTTGCTGAAGTAGAGATCAAGATGTTTTGATCATTTATTTTTTGGGTTATGATGTTGACTTGGGCCGAATCAGCTTGCAAATTTAAGTTTAACGTGTCAACGTTAGGATGGCTATCCTGATTGGTTTGATCAAAATTCAACGTTGAGGCAGGAGCAAAAAGTATAGCACTCACAATAACCGCTGATATCAACAGGACAATTAACACGATGGCAGCTATCACGAACGGCTCTTTTCTTATTGGCCGAACAGGTTTTATTGGCGCTGCAGGAACGGGAATAAAAACTGCGACTGGGGTTCCGCATTTATGGCAGAAATGTGCGTCTTCGTCAAGTTTGGTTCCGCATCTTCTACAATAGGGCACTGTGAGTCCTCAATTACAGGGTATCATGCCTTGGAAATTTAAGGCTTACCAAAATCATGGCTGATTTTATTGATAACTTTGCAATGGCGACCTACTCCTCAAATAATTCATGCTCAGAACATCGGTTAAGATCCAAATATTCGGGTTAATGCGAATACTTTTTGTTTGCCCATCGCTCATCTAATAGTAAGTGACCGTTTGGTGCCGTTGATTTCGAGCTTTGACCCTTGGCGTTCAGGCCTCTGCACATGCCCGCCTAAGCTAACGTTTAACCCTTACACGGGATGCGACCATAAATGCACTTACTGCTACGCGTCGAGCTACATCCCAAACTTCAAAGAATGCCACCCAAAAAAAGATGTTCTCCCCATGCTCAAACGCGAAGCATCCAAACTCAAAGGCGAAACTATCTCCATCGCCAACTCATCCGACCCTTACCCCCGTACCGAAGCTACTGAAGGCTTGACGCGGCGGTGCCTTGAAATCTTGGCTGAAAGCAACTGCAAAATTCAAATCATTACCAAAAGCAACCTTGTAACCCGAGACGACGATCTCCTAAGTAAGGTTCCAGCAACGGTTGCATTAACGATAACCACTGATGACGATAATTTGGCAAAAGTTATTGAGCCATTCGCCCCTTCGCCTTCCCAGCGTCTAAGAGCGGCTCAGGACTTAATCAAAGCAGGAATCCCAGTTTTAGTGAGAATAGACCCAATAATTCCCTCAGTAAATGACCAGCCGCAAAAACTCATCTCAACCCTCGCCAGCATTGGCGTCAAACACGTAACCTGCTCAACCTACAAGGCTAAAGCGGACAATTGGATGCGGCTCTCGCAAGCGCTACCCAAAGTAGTTGAACAGCTTAAACCGCTCTACTTTGTACAGGGCGAAAGAATAGGTGGCAGTGCACTTTTGCCCAAAGAGCTAAGATACAAAATCCTCAAAGCAATCCGAGATTTTGCTGAAACTAATGGAATGAAGTTTGGGGTTTGTCGCGAAGGCTTAACCCAACTAAACACTGCAACATGCGACGGCTCATGGCTTATGCCCAAGCCGAAAGGAGGTTTAGGCTGATGCAGACCCGCGTAATAATGCTGGCAGACTTTGACTACTTCTTTGCCCAATGCGAGGAGCTCCGAAACCCAACCATAAAAGAAAAACCTGTCGTTGTCGGCGTTTATTCGGGACGCACTGAAGAGAGCGGTGCAGTCAGCACAAGCAACTACATTGCTCGCAAATACGGCGTCAAATCTGGGATGCCACTTTTTCTTGCAAAGCGCAAACTGGAAGGCACCGAGGCTGTTTTCTTTAAAGTTGACCATGAATACTATGATCAAATCAGTGACCTCATTATGCAGATTTTCCGTGGCTACGCCAGTAGTCTTGAGCAGGTCAGCGTTGATGAGGCTTATTTGGATGTTACCGAGCAAGTTGAAGGAAGCTTTGAGAAGGCAAAGGATTATGCCCAGAAAATTAAATGTGACGTCAAAAACCAAGTCGGAATTTCCTTCACCATAGGCGTTGGACCAAACAAGCTCATTGCAAAAATTGCGTGTGACAACCAAAAACCCGACGGCTTAACCGCCGTCAAACCCGAAGAAGCGCAGGCTTTCCTTGAACCGTTGGATGTTGACCGCCTTTTAGGGGTCGGCAAGAAAACCTACATCAGGATGACAGAGTTGGGCATAAAAACTATCGGCGACTTAGCCAAATATGATTGTCAAAGGCTCATCGAAATTTTCGGCAAAGTCTTAGGTATCTATTTCCACAACTCCGCTAACGCAGTTGACAATGAACCCGTTCAAGAACAGGGTGAAGCAGAATCAATCAGCCGCATCGGCACTCTAAAACAAGACACACGCGACTTAGAATTCATCTTGCAAAAAACTGACGAACTAACCGAATACGTTGCAAAAGAGGCTAATGAGAAAGGCTTGAGCTTCAAACTGGTGTCGATTTATGTAGTTAATGTGGATTTAAGCAGTAAAAGCCGTTCCATAACCCTTGAGCAACCCGCCAAAGACAAAGAAACAATTAAGCGAAATGTCCGCAACCTCTTCGAGAAGTTCTTGGCTGAGTCGCACCTTGAAGTGCGCAGAGTTGGCGTTAGAGTCGCTGGCTTTAGCAAAGAAGAACCAAGACAAAAGCAGCTGACAAGTTTTTTCCAATCTTAGAGGTAAAGCAAACTTTTTCTTTCCCCAACACTTTAGGTAATTAGTGATGATTTTGTCTTCGAACAAACAAAGGTTGCCGCCTGACCAGCAGGTTACAGACAGAATTTTGCGTTGGGGTACTGACCACCCTGGAATAACTTCAATCAACCCGCAAGTTAAGCTTGAAACTTACACATTAACCGTTACCGGCGAAGTCGAAAACCCCACAAAACTCAGCTGGACTGATTTTATGGAGCTACCTAAAACGGTTTCGGTTAGCGATTTTCATTGTGTCGAGGGCTGGAGCGTGTTGGATTGCAAGTGGGAGGGGGTGAAAATCAAAGAAATCGAAAAACTCGTCAAACCCAAAGAGGTAGCACGTGCAGTTACTTTTGAGTGTGCAGACAACTACACGACTTCACTTTTTAGAGAGGAGCTTGCTGGTGATGACGTACTATTAGCTTACAAACTTAATTGTGAGGCTTTGGACGAAGGGCTGGGTTTTCCTGTGCGCCTTATCGTGCCGAAAAAATATGCGTATAAGAGTGCTTTGTGGGTTGTTGGTTTGCGGTTTACTCGGACCAAGGAGCTTGGATTTTGGGAGCGACGAGGGTACAGCGACAGCGCGGACGTTTGGAAAAATGATCGTTACAGGCGTTAACTTGAGAGATCTGTTTTGATTTAGTCATCCGCTGGATCGTTTTATTTGATATAATAAGTATATAGTCTCTATTGAACAGTTTTAAAAGCACGGTAACATTTATAAGCATAATCTAACAACTCAGTTGGCTCTTTAAGAGGTTGAAAAATATGCCACAGAAAAGTGAAGTAAGGCAACGATCAAAAAGCCAAGTAACCGTTGAAACTACGGTTGCCTTAGCTAACATCAGCAGTTCGAACGTGCCTTCACAGAAACAAAAAGAAGACGCTAAACAAATTTTATACTTCAACAGAATATAAATTCTCAAAAGTTTCCTAAAAGAACACTTTTGCCAAGTTTAATTCTTTTATATTTGACTCTCTCCGTTTTAACCCAGAGGCTAAACCCTTGAATTACACCGAAGCAAACCTAGGAAGAATCTTCATACTAAGACTCCAACCAACCGAAACCCTTCACGTGGAATTAGAAAAATTCGCAGCTGAAAAACAAATCCAAAGCGCCCTCTGCTTCTTTCTCGGAGGCGCTCAAGACAAAAGCAAAGTCGTCGTTGGCCCAAAAGACGGTGACGCAGCAACCATTGAACCAATGGTTACTCTTTTGAAGGGTGTGCATGAGGGCTACGGTGTAGGCACAATCTTCACCGATGAAACAGGAGTGCCAAAGTTGCATATGCATGCGAGTTTTGGAAGAAACGACAACACAGTTACAGGTTGCGTTCGAGTAGGCGTTAATATTTGGTTAATAGGCGAAGTGGTTATTCTCGAATTAGCTGGAAATTCCGCTAAACGATTAAGAGATAAAGCAACTGGTTTTGAATTACTCGAAACAAAATAGTCCTTACCCTAAAAAGCGAACAAGGAAGATCCTGTATCCCATGTTACCATAGAAGTCGCCCCAGAATGGCTGGTCCTGTGGATCACCGAAACGACCCGTCTGGTAAATCATGTTTTCAACTTGGGTGTAGTCAAGTGTTGTGTTGAAGAATTGGGTGTGGATTCCGTAGTCAAAGAGTATAATGTATTTGACGTTTCGTTCTTGGCAGAGATTTACGAATTGGGTAATGTTAAAGTTAGGTGTAAAAGAGTCAACAGGCAAAGCGGGGTATTGCCAAATTTGGTCACTTGACATGTTTGCAGGCGTATAAAAGCGGAACATATCTTGACTGAGAAGGTTGAAACTGCAAACTAAAACAGCGGATTGGTTTTGATCAAGATGGGTCGCCAAGTATGAGGTGGCTTCTTGGATTGGAATGTGAATTTGGTCCCGGACAGTCATCTGATAAGAATTATAGCTTGCATAAGCAACTGCACCTCCGATTATAGCAATGAAACCGACAGCAGCCAGCTTTTTTAAGCGATCAGCTTTAATGCCCACACGCGGGACCTTCCACGCCCGAACTCTACCATAGAGAAACATTATGAAACATGCAGCGGAGATTGCCAAAATCGGGAAAAGCGGAGTCACATAACGCCATTGCCTATTGGGAATAAAGGTGAAGAAAACATAAATAACCAAAAACCAGGTTAAGAAGAAGATGTCTTGTTTTTTTCTCCGGAAAGCAAATAACCCCAAGCCACACAAACCCAAAATCATAATTGGAAGCGAAATCGGGTTCACGGGAATGTCATTGAAGGGCCAAGTCATCTCTACCAAGTAAAAGACGGGTATAGGTTGGAATCGGTTGCTGTAAGCTGGGCGATCTTGTCCGCCTTCAGTCATTACGTATTGGAGGGTTTGAAATTTTGTTATGCCGTCATATTGGTAGACCATTAAAACCCATGGTGCCACAACCAAAGCCACTATAACGATAATCAACAGATACTTTGCCAAATTGATCTTTAGTCGTTTTCGGCACAAAAACAGGATACTGAGCAGCATAGCTATGGCGGCGACTATGAGCTGATACTTCGCTAAGACACCAATACCTAAAGCAACACCTGTGAAAATAAGTGTCTTGTAACTATCTTTGATTATCCACGAATAAAACCCAAACATAACAAGCGTGAAGAAAAATATGAGCATAGTTTCTATCATGGTTACTCTGGAAAGCCAAAAGAACCCAGGCATTGTGCCCAAAAGGATGCTTGCGATTAACGCGTTTTTTGTTCCGTAGGTTTTTTTGGTGAGCTCGTAGAGAATCCAAATTGCCAAAACCGAAAACGTTACTGCAACCAATCGTCCAGCAACCTGGGTTGCTCCAAAAATCTGTATATACAAAACTGTAAAGAAATCAAAGACCGGCGGGTAATAGCCGTAAGTGGTCATGTAATTCCATGTTTGTCCATGGATAAGCATTAAGGCGCCGTTAAGGTGGGGCATTTCATCCCATTGAACCGACATGTAGCCTAGATTGTAAAGGGCGGAAATGGTGAAGATAATTAAGAAAACCAACAACGCCAATATGTACTGATGTTTTTTTGCGAACATTAGCTTACCATTCGGTGGTAGCTGTTCGCTGGTTTTGGCGGTTTGGGTGATGTTTAGCGACCCCTTTTTAGAGTGAGAATTAGTAGTGGCATCTAAAAAGAGTTTGCAATAGCCCAAAGAATTGTGCTACCAGATTTTTTGGGGAAATACACAATTCATTTATGTTTAGAAACATTTGTTTTTCCAGTTTAGAAAGGTCGAAAATGAATTGAAACGTTGGGTACCTAACAAAGAAATTTCAATCCTGCTGCCAGCATACAACGAAGCGGCACAGATTGAAAAATGCGTGCAGGAAGTTGAAGCCGCCGTTAGGTCCTTTTCTAAATCCTACGAAATAATTGTGTCTGAAGACGGCAGCACAGACGGAACAGAAGTCATTGTTTCAAAAATGGCTAAGTCCAATCCAAACCTTGTCCTGCTCCACTCAAGCTCTCGTTTAGGGAAAGGAAAAGCCATCAAAAACGCCCTCACTGCCTCTAAAGGCAAAATCATAACCTTCATGGATGTAGATTTAGCCGTTGACCTTGATTCTTTGCCAGCACTCTTAAAGGCAGTTAAAGCAAACGGTGGGATGGCAATTGGATCAAGACATATTAAAGGTTCAGTTGTTCAGCGGCGTGCCTCTAGATCAGTGTTCAGCTTAACCTACAACCTCTTCGTCAGGTTCCTTTTCCTCGATGGCATCCACGACCACCAATGTGGATTCAAAACCATGAGCCGTGAAGTTGCAGAAGTAGTTTTAAGCAACTCCAAATATGATGGCTACTTCTTTGACACAGAAATGATTGTGCGCTGCAAACAACTTGGTTACCCCGTTGTAGAAGTCCCGGTGAGATGGGCTGAAAAAAACAAAGGTGGCTCTAAAGTTAGCCCAGTCAGAGACTCAAGAAAGATTGGTCGCGATATGCTGGCTTTCCGCCTCAACCGCAAATAGCATCCAAAAAGTTTTTTTACCATTTGCCCGTTGAACCGCCGCCGCCTGAACGGCCTCCCCTTGTTTTACCCCCAAAGACCCCACCGAAAACCCCCACCAAAGCAAGCACAACAACTAGCCAAAGAGGCATACCGTAGAAATTGTAATCCCAAAACGGCGTTGAGGTAGCTGCTGGTTCAGAGGTGGCTTCATAGTAATAGTATCCTCTTACCGGCAGATTGTTTGGTTGATTACTAGATGGGATTTGTTCGCCTAACGCTACAACTGTGTCATATAGACCTTCGCCGTAGTTGCCGTCCTGAAAGGCGGGAATAAGATACTTTTGAGCAATCAGGTTTGTTTCGATGTCTGTTATGTCTCCTTCCAAGCCATAACCCACCTCGATTCGCCATTGTCGCTCATCTAAAGCAACCAAAACCAAAATGCCATTGTCTTTTCCGCTCTTTCCAATTCCTGTTTGTGTTCCATCATATACATCCAGCGGCATGTTGTTGAAAACATAAACTCCAAGCTGAACGATGTCATTGATTTCTTGTCCCGAATTATCCTTAATGCCATGTCCATAGAGAGACTGGAAAACGCAGACTACAATTTCGGCGGATGTGTTAGAGTCAACCCCGGAAGCATAGCCTTCTATACTATCCACCCAAGTAGAATCCACGATATCTGCTTTGACTGGAAAAACAAAAAGCGTCGGCGACAACATCAAAACAATAATGATGAGTGTGTAACCGCGTTTACTAAACAAATCTCTTCCTCAATAACCACTTAAAGGTTCACAGGTGGCACCGCAGCTGAGCCAACTTGGGCTTGGAAGTATGATTTACTGTTATAGCCCCACCCTGTAGTCCATAGGTTTGCTGGGAAAACATGGATAGCTGTGTTGTAGCTTCTTACTGCATCGTTGAATCTTATGCGTTCGGTGGATATCCTGTTTTCTGTACCTTCCAAAGTAATCATCAAGGATTGCACGACATCTGAGGCCTGCAAATTAGGGTATGCTTCGAAAGTAACAACAAGTGAAGAAATTCCTGACTCCATTGCACTGGTAGCGCTGTTAATTGAGTCCAAATTTCCGCTTTTTTCAGCAGTCATCCATTGACTACGCAACGCTGTTATGTTTTGTAAAATTGAACCTTCATAGGTTATGTAAGCTTTGGCGGCATCCACAACGTTAGGAATTAAATCATATCTTCTTTGAAGCTGGACATCGACATTTGCCCATGCATTATCCACTGAAGCGTTTAATCCGACAATGTTGTTGTAAGTGCTAAAATACAAACCTGCAAAACTTGCAACTAAAATAACAGCAACAATTACAACTGCCGCAATGATAATTTTACCCTTCATAACTGCCTTCCCAACGCTAAATCAGGTTTTCTTTCATATATCTATTTTGTGTTCTGCTGATGAAAAGAACCTCAATTATAAAAGAAGGATTCTAAATATTATCTGTTTTTTTAATCATCCGCTTTATCCTTTCAAGCTCCATTTGAAGGTTCAAAATGACAGGCACTGGTTGACCGAAAGCTTGGCAATGTCCATCAACTATGGCTTTTACAATGGCTTCAACGCTGGGCTCAGCTACTTCAATAACGGTGAAACCATAGCCAATTTGAGGACCATAATGAGCGTCGGTTCCCCCCACCATTGAGAGGTTGAGGCGTTCTGCCGTTTCGGTGGCTTTTTTGACGCTTCGCTTGAAAGGGAACGCTCGGGCATTTATGATTTCTATTGCATCAAAGGTTTCGCAGACATTTTCGTTGAGGGAGCCTTTAAAGTAAACGTAGGGGTGGCATGCAATTGCGACTCCGCCTGCTTTATGGATCCGATTGACAGTCTCAGGGGCGCTGTAGCCTCTGGGAATAATTTCCTTAACATTTAAAGCAACAATGTGACCGTCAAGACTGGAAACTTCCATACCGGGTATGACAAGGAAATCTGTCTCTTTGGCAATTTTGTAGGCACCTTCCAACTGATTGTGGTCAGTGACGGCAACCGCGTTCAACCCACGTTTTTTGGCAAAATAAATGAGGTCTTTTGGACTTATCAGTGAATCTTTTGAATAGGTTGTGTGAACGTGGAGGTCCGCTTTTATCTGCATTACATAGCCTCTATTTTGGAGGTGTCTTTGCTCTTATCTGCGTCAGCATCTCTTCGAGTTTTGTTTCGTCGGAGTCGATTTTGTGGAATAGCGGTGTTGGTTTGGCGATTTTGTGCCCTGCCTCTATGGGTACTAATGCGTCGCTCCAATTGCTTTTCTCTACGCTTCCCTCAAGATTTAGGGTTTGCCAAAGTTGCTGCGCAGTCTGGGGCATGAAAGGTTCAGAAACTACGGCGACTGCCTTAACGACTTGCGCTGCCACGTAAAAGATTGTTCCCGCTTTCTCCTTATCAGTCTTCATGAGGTTCCATGGTTCCTTGGTGTTCAGGTACTGGTTACCTATGCGGCTTATGCCGATGAGCGTGTTTGCGGCGGATTGCAGCCATGAATCCTCAATTTCCTTCGCAGCCTGCTCTACCTTCTCTTTTATTGCTTGCAAAAGTACTTCGTCGTCTTTTTCGAGTTTGGTTGGCGCTGGGATTTGTCCATCGAATTTGCTATAGATGAATGAGAGTGTTCGGTGGATGAAGTTGCCAAAAGTATCATTGAGGTCAGCGTTGATTTTCTCCATGAACGCAGTCCATGTGAAGTTGGTGTCTTTGCTTTCAGGTCGGGTGGCTATGAGGAAGAAACGCCAGTAGTCGACAGGGAACATTTCGAGAGCTTCATCAATCCAGATGCCGACTCGTTGGCTTTTAGAGGCTTTTTGACCTTTGAACTGAAGGAACTCGGTTGCGGAAACGTTCCAGGGCAAGTTGTAGCCTTGACCCGACGCCAAAAGCAGCGCGGGTAAGATGATTGTGTGAAAGGGAATGTTGTCTTTGCCAACAAAATAGAGAGTTCGGGCTTGTTTATCAAACCAGAATTCGCGCCATTTTTCAGGCTGCCCCAGACGCTGGCACTGCTCAATGGTAGCTGAAACGTAACCTAAAACAGCGTCCACCCAAACGTAGATAGTTTTGCCTTCTGCCCCCTCAAACGGCGCGCGAATACCCCATTCAACGTCGCGGGTGACGGCTCTGGGTTTTAAGCCTTCTTTTATCCAGTTTAAACTAAAGTTTTTCACATTCGCTGGCAGTTGTTGGTTTTCTTTTAGGTATTCGGTTAATGGTTCGGCTAGTTTTGAGAGGTCAATGTACCAGTGCCGCGTGGTCTTCACTGCTGGTTTGCTCTTGCAGATAACGCAGTAAGGATCAATCAAGGCTGTGGGTTCCAGAAGTTTGCCGCAGATATCGCATTGGTCGCCGCGAGCTTTCTCACACCCGCAGTATGGACATTTGCCTTCTACAAAACGGTCGGGCAAGAAGCGTTGGTCGTGCTCACAGTAGAGCATCTGTGTATCTTGCGCGAATATGAAGCCGTTCTTTTGGATCTCTAGCAGGGTTTTTTGGACGAATTCCTTGTGTATTGGGCTCTCGGTGCTGGTGTAATTGTCAAATGAGGCGTCCCATCGGCGGAAGAGTTCGGAGACTTTCGCGTGGTTGCGGTCGGTTAACTCTTTGGGTTTGATGCCTTGTTTTATGGCTTCCACTTCTATGGGGGTGCCATGGGTGTCTGAACCGCTCACCATCAAAACGTCGCTCCCTTTTAGCCTGTAGTAACGGGCTGTAACGTCGGCGGAAAGGACTGAGCCGACAAGGTTACCCAGATGTGGGGTGACATTGATGTAGGGCCAAGCGGATGTAACTAAAACTTTTTGGGGCAAAGATATCATCAACAAATCGTTTGGTGCCAACCTTATTAAAATTCCTATAACTCTCGGAATCCCAATAAGCTAATAGGTAAAGAATTAACTTTTCATGTTAAAAGGAAGAATAATGAGTCCAAACGAGAAGCCCAAAACTGTTTACTGGCTGGACAATACACTTTATCTAAATATAACTAACCAATGCTCAAACAGCTGCTATTTCTGCCTCAAACGTTATAAACGCGGCGTTGGCGGCTTCAACCTCAAACTAACCCAAGAACCCAGCATATCGGAAATCACGACTGAACTATCGGAGGTTTTGCACATGCGAAATTGGGATGGATTAGTCTTCTGCGGTTTCGGCGAACCAACGGAGCGGCTGGATATTTTATTGGCAGTTACAAGGTGGGTGAGACAACATTATGGGAGACCATTGCAAATCCGCATAGATACAAATGGACACGGTTACGTTTTGAATTCTGAAAGGGATGTGTCTTTTGAATTGAAAGCAGCTGGAATTGACAAGGTAAGTGTCAGCCTAAACGCTGGAGATAAAGAAATTTACATGGAGATTTGCAAGCCCACCTTCCCAGACGCATACGAAGCAATGTTGGATTTTATCGGCAAAGCCAAGTTGGTTCTCGAAGTTGAGGTTACGGCTGTGAGAGTACCTGAGGTCGATTTGGAGAAGGTACAGGCTGTTGCGAGCAGTTTAGGAGTGGCTTTGAAGGTTAGGGAATACATCCCATGCTTCTATTGACCCAATCGACCGAAAAAATTCTAATAGTTAAGGCTGAGCGGTACAGATTTCTTTTTATTAAATGCTTAATTTACTATTAGTAATTAAGGAATTTTTCAGCAGATTTTGGATGAGAAAATGGGCACGTGTGAAGAAAAACCAGAGACGGGAAAAGCCGTACTCGGTGAAGAGGAACACAATAGGGTAGTGTTGGTTGGGTTTGCTTCTTGGCTTGGCATAACTATCATAGTTAGCGGCTTATTGGACTTGTTTGCTAAAGGGCTGCTGCTTGGTTTCACCATGCCAGTTCTAAACGCTCCTGCCACAGTATCGATGATTCTTTATTATGTGGCAATCCTCACTGCAGTAATTTACATCGGCGTAATCGGGTTAAAAGAATTGATTTTGGAGCGGCGTTTCAGCGTCGAATTCTTGATGGCAGTCGCAGGTTTAGGTGCCCTTTTTCTCGACTACCGCTTTGAAGCAGCTACCGTACTATTTCTCTACTGTATAGCAGAGTATTTTGAAGGCTACATACAAGACAGAGCAAAACGAACAGTTGAGAAAATATCGAAAGTTATTCCTGAAAATGCCCGCGTAATAAGTGAAGGCACGGAAAAAAGTGTTAAGGTCAACGAAGTGGAAATAGGAGCAGTTCTACTTGTTAAGCCAGGAGAAAGAATCCCCTTAGATGGTAATGTGACCGATGGATTCTCGCATGTTGACCAAGCGTTAGTCACGGGTGAATCGGTGCCCGTTCCCAAAAACATTAATGACTGCGTATTCGCAGGCACCCTAAACACCACTGGCGTCCTTAAGATTATCGTTACCAAGAAAGCTACTGAAACTTTGGTTTCGCGGATTGTTCAACTTGTGGTTGAATCTCAAAAGCGAAAAGCATCAATAGAGCGGTTGGTTGACAGATTTGCGAAGGTCTATGTACCCATAGTAGTTGTGCTTGCTATTTTTACCGCTGGAGCCTTGCCATACCTTTTTGGCGGGACTTTTCGAACCTGGTTTTACCGCTCGCTAATCCTGCTTGTGGTCTCATGCCCCAGCGCATTCATAATTTCTGTTCCAGCCACCGTTTTCATAGCCATAACAATCGCAGCCAAAAGAGGCGTAATAATTAAGGGGGGAATTTTCATCGAAAAACTTGCACGCGTCAAGACAGTGGTTTTTGATAAGACGGGTACGTTGACGCTTGGGCGTCAAGCTGTCCATGAAATTAAGCGCCCAGATACCTCTACAAGTGAAATTGAAGCATTAACTTACGCTGCCGCTTTGGACCAGTTTTCTAACCATCCAATCGCGCAGGCTATCGTACGCAAAGCGTTAGAGCGAGGTATTGACCTTAGCAAAGTCAAAGTGACTGATGTTTTGGAGGTTCCAGGCAAAGGCATCGTGGGTTTAGTGAACGGTAAACACGTTGCAATCGGTAACTTGGAGTTAATGCGTGAGTTGGGCTGCGATTGCACTGAAGCCTTTGAAGTTATTGCAGGTGATGCCCATACTGCGGTTTGTGTTTCTGTTGGGAAGACGGGTTTGGCTGCTGTTTGCGTGGTTGACGAAGTTAGAGAAGACGCCTTGAAAGCTATCCGTTTGTTGAAGCAGTCGAACATAAAGACTGCCATGTTAACAGGCGATAGAGCTGAGATTGCCAATGATACGGCGCATGCGCTAGGTATTGACGATGTCCACTCTGGACTGTTCCCCGAAGACAAGTTGCAATGTATCGAGGACATGAAGGGCAAAGGCTCGCTTGTAGCAATGGTTGGCGACGGCGTAAACGATGCTCCTGCACTTGCTGCTTCAGATGTTGGAATTGCCATGGGCGCACACGGAGTTGACGTTGCCTTGGAATCAGCAGATGTGGTGCTTGTGAAAGATGAGCTTGCACAAATTCCTTACTTGCTAAAGTTAAGTGACAAAACAATGGTAATTGCAAAACAGAACATTGCAGCGTCGCTGGTTGTTAAGTTGATTTTGGGTGCTTTGGGCTTGATGGGGTTGACGCCACTGTGGTTCACGGTGGCTTCAGGCGACGACGGAGTAACCATGTTGCTACTGCTGAATACGCTGCGCCTTGAAAGAATAAAATAAAATTTGGCAATTAGTTATTTTAGCTCAACATCCGTTTCGACGTACCTTGGTTGAGCATTATGTTTGACAGTACATGAAATATTAATAAGCGCAAAACCTCGACTTAACCTTCATGCCTAAGACTCAACCTAAACAGTATCCAAAGAAACAGAAAAAGACTCCACCAAAGAATCAACAACCGCCAAGCCTTTTCAAAAACAAATACTACTGGATAATTTTGACTTTAACTATTCTAGTTTTCACAGTTGCCTTTGGATATTTAAACCAAGTTTCTGCAGAAAGAGAAGCGCTGCTTTTGGGCTGTGATTTGTCGGTGATAGGTTTTGCGTTCTATATCTCGCTCATAGCTACTGCAAGTTACGATAAACGGGCAACTTTCATTTTTGCTGGGGCGTCCATAATTGGCTTTAGCATTTGGGTTGCAATGGTGCTTGCCTTAAATGCAACTGGGCTGATAACTAGAGTTGTAAGTTCAATTGGCGACAGCTTCTTTGCCGTAACAACCCTGATAATATGCTTGATTTTAGGAGCATTAGTCGGTGATTTGATAGGCAAAAACAGAGCTGCCAAAGCTTTGTCTTTGGAAAAACCCCGAAAATAATTAGTTACCTTGTCAATAAAAAACGACAAAGCCAGTTTTTTCCACGCCCCCCAGAAACTTTAAGAGCATAATCCGTCAGCATGTTCTAAAGACTAACGCGAGGATCGACCAGCATTGAAATTTGGAATAATGACGCGGAACATGGAAGCATGGAGCTCCACGCAAGTTCGGGAAGCACTAACAAAGAGGGGCATCCCATACGAATGCTTTACTTTTCCAAGACTTGTTGCACGGTTAGCATACAGACCTTACTTTAAAGTTAACGGCACCAGCATCCTTGACGATTTAGATGCACTTATTATTCGACCAATCGGGCGGGGTTCGCTTGAGGAACTAGTTTTCCGAATGGACATGCTCTACAAATTGGAACGCAAAGGCTTCTATATGGTGAATCCACCCACAGCCATTGAGCATTGCGTCGACAAATACGACATTCTTGCCATTCTTGAAGATGTAGGCGTTCCTGTACCACGCACATTAGCTACTGAAAGCGTCAACGAAGCGCTTAAGGCGTTTAACGAACTCGGCGGCGACATCGTCGTCAAACCAATCTTTGGCTCACGCGGGCAAGGCGCCACGCGTGTTAACGACATAGACATCGCTGACACTGTCTTCAAAGCCATAACCTTTCACCACGGCGTAATCTACATGCAAGAATTTGTCCCCCACGGAACCTCAGACATACGTGCCTTTGTTATCGGAGACCAAGTGGTTTCATGCATGCGCAGAGTAGCTACAGGATGGAAAACCAACTACAGCCAAGGAGCCAAACCAGCACCAGCAACAATCAGCAAAGAATTCGAAGAAATAGCTGTGAAATCTGCAAAGGCAGTTGGCTGCAAAATAGCGGGTGTAGACATCCTGGAAGGACCAGATGGACCGCGCATCGTGGACGTGAATAGCCAACCGGGCTGGAAAGGACTTCAGGTGGTTGCGAAAGTTAACATAGCCGAAGAAATAGTCAACTTTGTTCTAAAAGAACTAAAAAAATAATTATCTTCCTGACAGAATTCGGGTATATGGGTCTTCGGCAACTTGCGGAAAAGGCGTTTCTTTTCCTTTTCTAATTAGAATACGTTCTTTGTTTTCGGTAAATTCCCCCAAAAAGTAGACCGAGAGCCCGAGCTCATTTAATGCGGTTTTTACTTTCTTTTGCGCTTCAGGAGCTACTCCACCCAAAATCGTTCCTGTCGAAGACATCGCGAGTAACTGGTCATCTGTTAGTTTAAAATGTTCTTTTAGCACGCCTGCTTCCTTTGGCACAGGAATTTTTTCCCAATCTACACTAAACCCAACCTTTGAAGCCTCAGCCAACTCGTTGAGCGCCGCCACAAACCCACCTTCAGTCGCATCATGCATCGCATGAACACCCTCAACATTGGCAAGGCGAATAGCTTCTTTAACGCAGCTCTGCATGCAAACCAGTTTGGCGAGTTCTTCTTGTTTGTCAACGCCAAAGAGCTCCTGCGCCTTCTCCGAATAGGTTAGTGAGAAGTTGGTGATTGTTTCTAACCCCAAGGGCTTTGTGCACAAAATCAGGTCTCCCGACTTGGCGTTTCCCGGCGTTATCAACTTCGTGGGTTCTACTGTTCCGTAAACAGTGCAGACTCCAAGCATATCATTGATACTGCCGTACATTCCTGTGTGTCCACGAACGATGGCGATGCCTAATTCTTCGGCTGCGCTGCAGGTTTGATTCATGATTTTTTGGAATACTTCAGGTTTTGTTCCTATTGGTCCAAGGAGATTTATGGTACAGAATTCTGGTTTTGCTCCAAACAGGGCCACATCTGAAGCAGGATAATGAATCAAGAGCCAACCGAACCAATCTTCAGGAACCCCAGTACAGGGATCAGTTGCAACAGCCACGTACTTGCCATGTAAAAGGTGAACTCCTGCATCGTACCCAACCATAGGCGGGACTATGACTCGGAAATCCTTCTTGATGCAGCTTAATAGTTTTTTAAGGTCTTCCGTCGAGAGTTTTCCCATTTTTCTTTCCTTAAAGGTAAATGTTTAGAGTTTTACTTCTCTGCAATAAGACAATAACGAATGCGCAGATAATAATGCTTGGCACCATGTACGTCGCATTGTATATCGCTGAGTAAACAATTGGGCTCATTCCTGCTGGTGCATAGTTGGGAAAGTAGATTACGCCTGAAATGAAGTGAGACAGGAAACGACCTGTGCCGCCAACCACGACGCCGACAACTGGACCGATAACTTGGGGTTTTCGGAAAAAGCCTGCGAGTCCAAGACAAGCAAAGGCTAACGGATAATCAAGAATAAATTGTGCTGGATTAACCACAAAAGGCTCAATTGCAAGGTCCACTACACCGAATACGGCGCCTGCAAATATACCGATTTTGGGTCCTCTTCGCAGTGCAAGCCAGAAGATAGGCACCATTCCAAGGTTTATTGAGCCTCCTTGAGGAAGACCAAAGAAGGAGTGGCTTACAAGAGCTAATGCGCCAGCCATAGCGACAAAGATTATTATTTCTGCAAGAATTTTTGTTGGAAAGATAGTTTGACGTTCAGTTTGGAAGATATTTTCTTTAGGTTGTTCAGTATTTTGACTCATTGTTTTTCCCTCCGCCAGTATTACCTGGTTCAGGTTCCTAAGGGTCGACACCAAACAGGCGTCCTCTCAGCCGAGTCATTTTCCCAGCTCCCCAAGAACTACGGAAAATATGGGTTTCTGTAACATATTAGGTTTGCTAAAGCTGATTTTTCTAGTTGTTGTCAAAAAACCCGGTTAAATAACAACGAACAGGTCACGAAGCATACAGCTCTGTGGTAAACCAACAAACGCAGTTCTCACATTTCTATAGCTGGTAGTAGTAGTCTAGTAAACCTCCTAGACTACTACTTCTAACTTTCAGTTTTTGTTTTGGGAAGATTGAAACAATTCTGTTCTTGCAGTGCAAAAGAAATCGATAAGCTGCTTCTCTTTTTCGCTTAAATCCTATTTTTCTTTCTTTTCTTGTTAGGGTAACGTTTTTAGGTTTTAGCATAGTTTGCTGATAGTCAAACAGTAACTACAGGATTGATTAGCATGCAGCCTTTGCCTAAGGAATACAATTTTGCTGAGATTGAGCGTAAGTGGCAGCAGAAATGGGAAGAAATGGGCATTTACCATTATGACTGGAACGATAAAGTGCGGGTTCCTTTCAGCATAGATACACCGCCGCCTTACCCTTCAGGCGAATTGCATATGGGCAACGTCCTTAACTGGACATACTTTGACATGGTAGCACGGTACAAGCGCATGCAAGGCTTCAACGTTTTGTTTCCACAGGGGTGGGATTGCCACGGACTGGGCATAGAAATCCAAGTTGAAAAAGCCAGAAACATTCGCAAACGCGATGTCCCACCAGACCAATTCCGAGCCTGGTGCATTGAACTAGTCGAGAAGTACATTGCAATGATGAAGGAAGGCATCCTCAAGATGGGTGCAAGCATAGATTGGACCACCGAATACAAAACGATGGACCCAGACTATTGGCGCCGCACTCAACTTAGCTTCATTTTGCTTCATAAAAAAGATTACATGTATCGGGGAACTCACCCAGTCAATTGGTGTCCCAGAGACGAAACCGCCATCGCCGACGCAGAAGTTGACCACATAAAAAAGGAAGGCACACTTCACTATATCCGGTTCCACCTTGAAGGAAGCAACGAATACCTTCTAATCGCCACTTCACGCCCCGAGTTTATCCCAGCATGCGTTGCAGTGGAAGTTAACCCCAAAGACGAACGCTACAACAAATACATCGGCAGAAAAATCTCTGTACCCCTCATGAACCGCGAAGTAACCATCATCCCCGAGGAGTCAGTGGACCCCTGTTTTGGCACGGGCGTCGTCCAAATCTGCACGTACGGCGACAAAGAAGACGTTAAAACCGTCATAAAACACAAACTCCCAGTCATCAGGCTCCTAACCACAAACGGGCAAATCAGCGAAGCAGGCTGCAAATACGCGGGTTTATACGTTAACCAAGCACGCGCAGCCATAGTTGCCGATTTAACCGCTGCAGGACTGCTCGAGAAAACCGAGAAGATTCAGCAGGAAGTCGGCGTCTGCGATCGCTGCAAAGCCCAAGTAGAAATCCTCGAGGTTAAACAGTGGTTCATGAAAGTTCTACCATTATCCGACGCCGTAGTGAATAACGCCCTCGAAATCCCTTGGTACCCCGACTACATGAAAAACCGCTTAATCGACTGGACCCGCGCCTTGGATTGGGATTGGGTTGTCAGCCGCCAACGCCTGTTCGCGACGCCGATTCCAGTGTGGTACTGCAAAAGCTGCGGCGAAGTCATCGTGGCAGAGGAAAGCTGGGTGCCGATTGATCCCCGAATGGAAAAACCAAGAATTGACAAGTGCCCCAGATGCGGCGGAACGGAATTCACGGGTGAAACCGACGTGCTTGACACGTGGATGGATAGCTCAATCACCTGCGCTGTACACGCTGGCTGGCCCGACCGCCCAGACTGGAAACACCTGTTCCCCGCAAGCATGCACCCGTCAGCGGCACAGACATAATCCGAACCTGGGCATACTACCTCATGGTACGCCATTTAGCCTTATTCGACCAGCGACCTTTCAACAGCGTCCTCATAAACGGCATGGTTCTCGGCGCTGACGGCAGAAAAATGAGCAAATCCCTCAAAAACTACGCTGCAGCACCTGAGGTTCTAAACAAAAGCGGCGCCGACGCAACTCGACAGTGGGCGGCTGGCGGAGGAGCAACAGGCTCAGACATTCCCTTCCGCGTCCAAGACGTCGAATATGGCAGACGCTTCCTGACCAAGCTCTGGAACGTCGCTGGGTTTGCAAGTAACCTTTTGGCAGACTACGACCCTAAAGCCTACGCCCAAGTTGACCTGCAACCGCTTGATAAATGGATTTTAAGCAAAACTGAAAATCTCATTAAAAAAGTCACCGAAGCTTATGAAAAATGCCAATTCAACATAGCCATCGAAGAAATCCGCAACTTCACCTGGCACGTCTTCTGCGACTACTACATCGAATCAGTCAAAGACCGACTCTACCGCCAAGAAACAGAAAACCTGCCTGCAAGACGAGCTGCGCAGCAGACTCTCCACGACGTCTTCTACAAGATTCTGCAGTTGCTAGCACCCATTACACCCCATTTGACTGAGGAAATATACCAAAACATGTACGCTCAAGCTAAGGGCTTTGTAAGTTTACAAATCACGCCCTGGCCAAAAATGGACAGTGCACTCGTTGATAATACGGCGGAAGAGGAAGGCGACAAAGTGATGGCACTAATTGAGGACTTGCGAAGAAAGAAAGCAGCCCAAAAGCTGCCGCTGAACATTCCCATTCTGTCGCTGGAAGTCTACACAACAAACCAATCAAACGCCGACCTAATCAACCAAAGCAAAAACGACATAGCCGGAACACTCAAAGTTGTAGGAGACTTCAAAATAATTCCACAAGCTGGCACGGGACAAGAAGTGCCGCAGTTTCCAGGAGTAATTCCCGTCGCTGTTTTTGGAGTGGCAAATAAAAAATGAAACGTGTCGGGCTAATTGGCTGCGGCGCAATCGGCACTGTCCTCGCAGAAGCGATTGAGCGAAAAATCGTGGTCTGCGATGAACTCGTAGTTTTCGATGTCGATTCCGCCAAAGCAAAGAAGCTTAAGGATGCGCTCGATTTTCCCATTAAGATAGCAGAAAGCGTTGATGAGCTCCTCGCAGCCAAACCCATGGTAATTGTGGAAGCGGCTGGTCAACAAGCCGTCCGCGAATACTATGATAAACTTTTGGCGTCAAAAGCTGATTTCATCATTATGAGCACGGGCGCACTTTTAGATTTAAACACAAATACGCCTCGACTGCATTTTCCTTCAGGAGCCATTGGAGGCTTAGACGCGCTCTCTCCTGCCGCTTTAGCTGGAATCAACGAGGTCACGTTGACATCCCGCAAACCCCCAAAAGCACTGGGAAAAACCAACAGCCAAGAAGAAACCGTCTACGAGGGCTACGCAGAGGAAGCCGCAAGACAGTTCCCAAGAGAAATGAACGTTGCAGCAACATTAGCGTTAACCGTTAAACCCACCAAAGTCAAAGTGCAAGTAGTATCCGACCCAAGCGTCACACGCAATACCCACCAAATCCACGTCAAATGGCGCTACGGCGAAATGACCATGCAATTCGCTAACGACCCCCACCCAGACAACCCCCACACCAGCGCACTCGCAGCATGGTCAGCCATCAACCTGCTAAAATCGCAACTAGAAAAATAACAACACCAAAAGCTCAGAACATTTGGGAAAGCGATTGAACAAAGCAATACCCCACTAAAATGGTATCCATTTCCAATGAGATAGGCACAAACATAAAGAAAGAAACTGACAGTTAAAACAAAAATAAAATTTTTAACAAAAAAGAAAAGAAAGAAGAATACGGTTTTATTTTACTCAGTTGTGTTTTCGTCGTCTGCGTCTGCTTGGGGGGTTTGGTCGTTGTTGTCCGCTTCCGTTATCAGTTCCGAATGCGCCGCCTGGGATGCTTCTGAAGGGTGGGACGGAATGTGTGCCTCCCTCCACCAATGAAATAGTTTCTATTGCTGGTTCTTCAAGAACTTTTTCAAGGGTAGTTTCGATTGGAGCTTGCTCTGTTACTTCGAAGGCTTGGAGTGGAGCTTCAATTACGCGTTGTTCTTCGTGGGCTGCTTCTGCAATTGCCTCGTTTGCGATGATTGCCTCCGCTTGAGCTTCGACTGGTGTTTCGATTATTGGAGCTGGTTCAACAACTGGAGTTTCTATCGCTGGAGCTTCTACTGCAATTTCAACTGCTGGAACCTCAATAACTGGAACTTCTTCCACTGCGATTGTTGGTTGCTCGATTGGAGCTGCTTCAACAACTGCTACTTGAGCTTCCTCAACGATTGCGGCTGGCACTTCAACTGGTGCTTCGATGATTGGAGCAGCTTCGATTACTTGTTCTTTGACTGTTGGCTCTGCGATTACTGATTCGGTTACTATTTCAACTGCTGCTTCTGGCTCAGCTGCAACTACTTGAGCATCTTCTATTGGGGCAGCTTCTACAATTGGAGTTTCTTCAACGATTGGAGCTTCAATTACTGGAGCATCTGCAATGGTTTCAACTGCTGGAGCCTCAACAATTGGGGCTTCCTCAACTGGGATACCTTCAATTGGAGCTGTCTCTATTGGGGCGGCTTCTTCGACAACTGGAGCTGCTTCAACTGGTACAGCTTCCTCAACAATTGGGACTGCTTCTACAACGATTTCAACTGCTGGAGCCTCAATAACTGGGGCTACTTCAACAACTGGAGTGCTTTCAACTACTGGAGCGGTTTCAACTGGGGCTTCGATCGTGGCTTGCTCAACTTGAGCTTCCACTGGGGCCTCTAAAGGGACCGCTGTCTCCACTGGAGATGCTTCTGCAACTGGAGCTTCAACTGAAACAGTTTCTACTGGAGCACACTCAATTGGGGCCGCTTCGGCTACTGGAGCTTCTGCAGGGGCAGTTTCAATTGGCGCTGCTTCAACTGGAACTTGCTCGATTGGAGAGGCTTCTTCAACCAGAGCGACTGGAGCTTCTTCTGCGATTGCTACTGGGACTTCGACTGGTGTTTCAATTATTGGGGCTGCTTCCACTGGAGCTGCTTCGACAACTGGAGCTTCTGCGATTATTGGAGTTTCGACTGCTGGAGCCTCAACGATTGGAGCTTCCTCAATTGTGGCAGTTTCAACTGGAGCTGCTTCAACTGGTACAGCTTCCTCAACAATTGGGACTGCTTCTACAACGATTTCAACTGCTGGAGCCTCAATAACTGGGGCTACTTCAACAACTGGAGTGCTTTCAACTACTGGAGCGCTTTCAACTGGGGCTTCGATCGTGGCTTGCTCAACTTGAGCTTCCACTGGGGCCTCTAAAGGGACCGCTGTCTCCACTGGAGATGCTTCTGCAACTGGAGCTTCAACTGAAACAGTTTCTACTGGAGCACACTCAACTGGAGCTGCTTCAACAACTGCTACTTGAGCTTCCTCAACGATTGCGGCTGGCACTTCAACTGGTGCTTCGATGATTGGAGCAGCTTCGATTACTTGTTCTTTGACTGTTGGCTCTGCGATTACTGATTCGGTTACTATTTCAACTGCTGCTTCTGGCTCAGCTGCAACTACTTGAGCATCTTCTATTGGGGCAGCTTCTACAATTGGAGTTTCTTCAACGATTGGAGCTTCAATTACTGGAGCATCTGCAATGGTTTCAACTGCTGGAGCCTCAACGATTGGGGCTTCCTCAATTGGGGTAACTTCGATTAGAGCTGTCTCTATTGGGGCGGTTTCCTCGACAATTGGAGCTTCAACTAATGCAGCTTCATCAATAATTGGGGCTGATTCTGCGACCATTTCGACTGCTGGTGCTACTTCAACTATAGCTGGAGCTTCTGCGGATGCGGTTTCGACTGGAGTTGCTTCAACTGGAGCGGCTTCTTCTATGATTATTGCGGGAGCTTCTTCAACAATTGCCACTGGAGCTTCAATTGGTGTTTCAATTAGGGGAGCTGCTTCAACAACTGGTGTGCTTTCGATTACTGGAGCGGTTTCAACTGGGGCTTCGATCGTGGCTTGCTCAACTTGAGCTTCCACTGGGGCCTCTAAAGGGACCGCTGTCTCCACTGGAGCCGCTTCAACGATTGACGCAGTCTCTGCTGGAGCACACTCAACTGGAGCTGCTTCGGCTACTGGAGCTTCTGCAGGGGCAGTTTCAATTGGCGCTGCTTCAACTGGGCAAGTTTCTATAATTGGCGCTGTTTCAACAGGTGTAGCTTCCACGGGGACCTCTAAAGGGACCGCTTCTACCGCCGTTGGTTGAACTGCTGGAGCTTCCATTATTGGAGCTGGTTCGGGAGCTTGAATTTGTTGGGCGCAGGGAAAAATTTGGTCAATTGCTTGTTTTATTACGCCTAATTCTGTTCTGGTTGTTTCGAGCGTGTTTGAGAGAAGATTTATTTCTCGACCATAGCTTTCCTCATCTATTTCTCCTACGACATGTTGGATTTCGTAGTTAGCGAGGAGGGTTTCTAAGGTTTTTAGTTGACCTTCAAGTTCCAGGGTTTTTGCTTGCATTTTTTCTGCGAGGTCTTTTCGTTGTTTTTCAATTTCAATTATTGCTGAGCTTATGTCGCCTGTGAATGAGTCGCGTGTGGCTTGTGAGATTTTGCCTGAAGTAAAAAGGTTGTCTAAGGCTTGCTTCTTTTTATTTGCTATTTCGTATTCTTCATTTAATCGTTTAAATGTATATTTCCATGAAATCACGTTTAGGGCACCGTAGCATCCATAGGATAGTTGAGAATTAACGTTTGTTAACATGCACATATATCGCTAACTATTAATTTCGGGTGGGTTAGCAGAAAAATGGAAATTTTAACGTTAAAACGGGTTGGGTTTGTATGGGTTTATGTAAATAAATAGTGAAATTTTTCTTGAAATTAACCCCAATAAGATAACACTTCTATGTTAACTATCACGTATGCAGAGCAATGTTATGTAGCTATACATGAAAATCAGTTTGAGGATATTCATGAGTGTTTTTCTTTAGGTTTGACGGGTTCGAGGTTCGTGGAGCAGTTTAATTTGTACATACTTTTCTATGTCTGTTATAACATTTTATTCTAAATCAGAATAAATCTTATATGTCTAAACAAGAATAAACAATAATAGGAGAGAAAAAAACATGGTAGCATTAACAATCACAGTAAACGGAGAAAAATCCGAAGCAAGAATAATCAAAAAAATGCATGAACGCGTAATCAAAAGCTTCATGGACACAATAATAATGTCGGAATTACAAAATGGACCCATAAGCGGATACGACGTGATCTCGTTCATACACAACAAATTCGGTTTCCTCGCCAGCTCCGGTACAGTCTATTCCCTACTCTATTCACTTGAACGCAATGGCTTAGTCGAAGGAATATGGATCGAGCGTAAAAGAGTCTACAAACTCACCGAAAAAGGAGCCAAAACTATCGCAACCATTCTCAACTCACAGGAAAAAATCAAGGGCTTCATGTCAACAATCCTCTCAGCCCAAATAACCCATTAATTGTTTCTTTTTACCACTTAAGCAATAGAAATACTAAAAAACCCCTTCGTGTTTTCCTATCAGCCGCAACGAATCTTTGCGGGTCCGTAGCTCAGTCAGGCTAGAGCATCGGACTTTTAATCCGAGGGTCGCGGGTTCAACTCCCGTCGGACCCGCTAAAATTTCGTTACTCGTGTTTTTGTTAGCGCTCGCGCCCAATATGGTGCCCAGCAGATATGGCTCACGCACTTAAAAACAACTTTTAGGGCAGCCCTTAAGATTTTGAAATTCGCATTTTTAGGTCTCATGACTGCGCAACGAGTGGCTTACAATTCTGTTATTGCTAGCTGGTTCTTGCTACGACCAAGCGAGGTCGAAGCGGTCAAGGTTCATTACCTTATTCCATGCCGCTACGAAGTCGTTAAGGAACTTCTCTTGGGAGTCCTCACAAGCGTAGACTTCCGTTAAGGCCCGAAGTTGGGAGTTAGACCCGAAGATGAGGTCGACACGGGTGCCAGTCCACTTGAGTTTATCAGTTGCGCGATCACGACCCTCGAACATGTCTTTATCTTCTGAGGTTGCCTTCCACTTAGTGCTCATGTCGAGCAGATTTATGAAGAAGTCATTGGTGAGAGTCTCTGGCTGCTTGGTGAAGACACCATGCGAGGAATGCCCAAAGTTGGCATTCAAGACACGCATGCCGCCAACGAGAACCGTCATCTCAGGAACCGTCAGCGTCAAAAGTTGGGCGCGATCAACCAGCAGTTCCTCTGCAGATACGGCGTATTTGGTTTTGAGGTAGTTTCGGAACCCGTCTGCAACCGGTTCGAGTACAGCGAATGACTCCACATCAGTTTGCTCCTGTGATGCATCTGTGCGTCCCGGATTGAAAGGTACAGTTACATCGTGACCCGCTTTCTTTGCAGCTTGCTCAACACCCGCGCATCCACCCAAGACAATCAAGTCGGCGAGCGAAACCATCTTCCCGCTCTAACTGGGCATTGTTGAACTCCTTTTGGATCCCCTCGAGGGTCTGCAGCACCTTCTTCAGTTGAATCGGCTGGTTGACTTCCCAATCCTTTTGCGGCGCAAGACGGATGCGAGCCCCGTTTGCACCTCCGCGCTTGTCGGAGCCACGGAACGTGGATGCCGACGCCCAGGCAGTGGAGACCAGTTCCGAGATTGACAGTCCCGAAGCAAGGATTTTGCTCTTGAGTTCTGCGATATCCCCTTCATCAATTAGCTTATGATCGACTGCGGGTGTTGGGTCTTGCCAGATCAGTTCCTCTGCTGGGACTTCCGGACCGAGATATCGCGAGCGGGGGCCCATATCGCGGTGGGTAAGCTTGAACCATGCTCGTGCAAAGGCATCTGCTAGCTGATTTGGATTCTCGTAGAAGCGTTTTGCAATTTTCTCGTAAACCGGGTCGAATCGTAGGGCTAGGTCAGTGGTCAGCATGGATGGTGCGTGACGCTTTGACGGGTCGTGCGCATCAGGAATGGTACCGGCGCCTGAGTCACCCTTCGGCTTCCACTGGTACGCACCTGCCGGGCTCTTGGTCAGTTCCCATTCGTAGCTGAACAGGATTCGTAAGAAGTTGTTGCTCCACTTAGTTGGCGTGTTGGTCCAGATGACTTCCAGACCGCTGGTAATTGTGTCATCGCCTTTGCCTGTGCCAAATTTGCTCTTCCAACCTAGACCCTGTTCCTCAATGGGGGCAGCTTCAGGCTCAGGACCCACAAAAAGTGATGCGGCACCAGCGCCGTGAGTTTTGCCAAAGGCATGTCCGCCCGCGATAAGAGCCACCGTCTCCTCGTCGTTCATCGACATTCGCGCGAAGACTTCTCGGATATCTTTGGCAGCAGCAAGCGGATCCGGATTTCCGTTCGGGCCTTCCGGATTGACGTAGATTAATCCCATCTGCACGGCAGCAAGCGGATTTTCAAGGTCCCTCTCCCCCGAATAGCGTTTGTCACCTAGCCAGGTGGTTTCGGAACCCCAGTAAACGTCCTCTTGTGGCTCCCAGATATCCTGGCGTCCTCCGCCGAAACCAAAGGTCTTAAATCCCATCGATTCAAGAGCGCAGTTTCCGGCGAGGATCATAAGGTCGGCCCAGGAGATTTTTTTGCCGTATTTCTGCTTGATAGGCCAAAGCAAGCGGCGCGCTTTGTCGAGGTTCACGTTGTCTGGCCAACTATTAAGAGGCGGGAAACGCTGCGCCCCACCGGATACACCTCCGCGACCGTCGCCTTTGCGATAGGTGCCTGCGCTATGCCATGCCATCCGGATGAAGAGCCCTCCGTAGTGACCGTAATCAGCCGGCCACCAATCCTTCGAGTCAGTCATAAGTGCATAGAGGTCCTTCTTCACGGCTTCCAAGTTGAGCTTCTTGAATTCCTCAGCATAGTTAAAGTTCTTGCCCATCGGATTGGACAATGGGGAGTTCTGGCGAAGAATTTTCAGGTTCAACTGGTTCGGCCACCAGTCTAAGTTTGACATGCCCGTGCGTGTAGTTGTAAACTTATTTTTATCATTCAAAACAAAACAACTCCTTACTGTAGGTTTTCTTAGGGAGCAATTTAAAGGTTAAGTCTTAACTATATTAGATAAAATACGCTATTGAATAATGAAAGTAGTCCCTCTGCCGCTTTGCTTTCAAAAGTTATTATAACACGATCAAGGGATAACAACAATTTCCCTAACGACACAGCTGGATAGAAAATTATTTTTCCTTTTTGAAAATAACTACTCGTTCTTTATAATTAACCTTACAAGTGTAACTTGAGGAAAGCCCAAGAAGACTTTGAACACGTTTTTTATTCTTAGGATTTTCCCAAAACACCCGGTAATTAATCGCTGTTTTAGGCAACTGCAAACCCAGTATAGCTCTAAATTCTTGAGATGTGAATGTAACAGTTTCATCTGGATTACCAAGATGACCTGAATATGACTGGTTTTTGTACATTCGCTAACCTCGATTATTATAGTTTGAATGTCTCGAGGTAATGCTAAAAGACTTATGAATTCAAGATTCACAAAAATTAAGGCACACATTACTTTGTTAATAATCCGTAAGATAGAAAAAGGCATCCACCGAAATACAATTATGCCAAAACCTAATCAAGTCCATGAAACCCCAAAGCCCCGTTGCCTGTGGCTCGATGAATTAAGCACCGTTGAAGCAGAAAAAGCCGCAAAAGACGGCTCAGTCGTGATTTTTCCTGTAGGAAGTGTCGAAGAACACGGCGACCATTTGCCCCTTTGCACCGACAGCATACAGCCCGAATACATCGCATTAGAAGTTGCCAAAAAAACCGGCTGCCTAGTCGCGCCCCCCTTCAGATACGGCATATGCAACGCCACCCGCAATTTTCCTGGAACCCTAACCATAGAGTTCGACACGCTCTACAGAGTAGCGCATGATGTTTTGTCGGAGCTTGTCCGCAACGGCTTTTGCCGAATCATTGTGTTAAGCGGTCACGCCGGAAACTCGCATATGGTTGCGTTGAGGCTTGCAGCCCAAGACATCATCGTAAAAAATGATGAGCCACAGGGTGTGGGTAAAGTGCGGATTATGGTGTTGTCTGATTTTGATTTTGCGGAAGAATTAACTCCTAAATACGCCAGCGTAAACGACGGGCACGCAGGCACGCTTGAAACATCACGTGTTATGGCGATTAAGCCTGAACTAGTTAAAGCTAAAGGCAAAGCAGACATTTGGCGTATGCCCCGTTTTGAGGTTGTGTCGCATCCTGAACTTTATTTTCCAAGCGGAGTCAACGGAGACCCAACAGCAGCATCTCAAGAGAAGGGACAAAAAATAAACGAGTACATCATTAAGCAGGTAGAGAAGTTAGTAAAAGAGCTTAAACAATAATTAGTTTGGATAAAGAAAAAGGAAAAATAGTATGAAAAGCGATGAATGATTGGTTACTTCTTAGGCTTCACTGGAGCTTTAGAAGCAGCACTTTTTGCTGAAGCTTTAACTGGCTTCATGGGTTCTTCGCAACAAATTAGTTCGCAAGTTTCGTCACATTCGCATGGATTCTCGATCAAAACGACAAGGCCGCATTCATCACACTTGTACTGTTCACCTTTCTTTTTTGCCAAAAAATCACCTTCTAAAAAGCAGCTATATAATGGATTGTTTTCTGAAAATATAAGAATTTCTAGTTGACTAATTTTCTACTTAACTTAAGTTTTGAATAACAGAAAAAGTTTAAAGGTCACACAAAAGATAACTAATTAGTGATTTTATGCAGTTTTTCACTTTAACGGACCAATCAAGCGTTAAAGCATAAGGTTCTCGTCGTACCTTTGAGCCAAACAGAAATGAATGAGCTTGTGGGTAAATGCGAGAAATGTATGCCCTCAATCTCTGTTTCGTCTATAATTCAAATTGGACACCCATACCTGACCGTTGATTTCGGCGGTGCTGATGCATGGAAAACAGCTATTGCTCTTGACAAAGAATCTGAAGATGGACATAAAATTGGGGATGAACTTGAGGTTGGAGACATTTTAAATGTGATTTTAACCTCGGACCCTAAGGCTCTAAGTGTTTCGAAGGAAAGAGTTTACATGAACGTGCCTTTGGAAGCGGTTTTAGCGTTCAGTGTTCTCTACACTGCAGACATCGCAGAGAACTATGCATTATTCAAGATGATTAAGCAGCCTAAAGCCGAATAAAGGATCTTCGTTAACGAAGGTAACGCAGAAACCAATCGGCTGAATACTTTGCTACTTCTTCAAGCGTGCCAGACTCCTCAAAAAGATGCGTGGCACCAGGAACAATGACTATTTTCTTTTCATTAGTCATTTGATCCATGGCAAGGCGGTTTAATTCAATAACTTCAGTGTCTAAACCTCCCACTAACAGCAGAGTTGGCGCCACAACTTTTGGAAGGTATTCTCCTGCGAGGTCAGGGCGTCCTCCACGCGAAACTACTGCTACAATCTCATCTGGAAGTTTTGCAGCCGCTATCAAAGCCGCAGCCGCCCCTGTGCTTGCCCCAAAGTAGCCGAAAGAGAACCTTTTTGTTAGAAGATCATTTCTCAGCCACTCTGTTGCTCCGATAAGGCGTTTAGCAAGTAAGGTAATGTTGAACCTGTATTCAGCAGTTACCATATCTTCTTCTTCCTCTTCGGGAGTAAGAAGATCAAAGAGTAAGGTTCCGATTTTGGCTTTGTTAAATTCTTTTGCAACATATTGATTTCTTGGGCTAAACCTACTGCTACCGCTGCCATGGGCAAATAAAACAACTCCTTTAGCACCAGATGGCAAAGTTAATGTGCCTTCCACTATTACGTTGCCGACTGGAATTTTCATTTCTGTTTGGTTATGAATCATACCACAACCGTCCTTGTTGACTTGCGCGCTGTTTGCTTACTTTCGCGTAGCAGTTTTATTACTTCTTCATCTTCGGTTTGGGAAAAATTAGAGTAGAATTCGCCTATAGCTTGGAAATATTCAGGCTCATACAGACACACCACGCGGTCAGCTATTTCATTTAACTCTTCAATGGTTGACGGTGGACCAACAGGAACCGCAACGGTCACACTAACGGCGCCCCTATTTTTCACTGAAGCCAAAGCAGCTTTCATGGTTGACCCAGTTGCTATCCCATCATCCACAACAATAACGTCAAGCCCTTTCAGGTTAGGGTAAGATGTATCATGTCTATACAATTTTAGCCTGCGCTCAATTTCCTTTATTTGTCGAGCAGTCTCTTCTTTGATGTATTCTTTGCCGACACCCAAGTAAGCGATTAAGCGATTATCAAGAATAGCGGTTCCGTCTTCGGCAACAGCACCTATAGCCAACTCTGGGTTATCAGGGGCGCCAATCTTTCGGGGAATAATTACATCGAGCGGAAGATTGAGCACTTTAGCAATCTCGTAGCCTACAACTACGCCGCCTCTCGGAATCGCCAAAACAATACCTTTTTTTCCGGAAAAATCCTTCAAAGATGAAGCTAAACGCTTGCCAGCGTCAACGCGGTTCGTAAAAAAAGCCATTTAAAATTCCTCAATATCTGATAAAATAAATAGTGAAAGGAAATATAAAAAGTGGATACCAACAACTTTTCCTTGCAAAAGGGTTTCACAGAGCATTCAAAAAGCACGAGATAGGGTGTTTTCTTTCAAAAAAAGTTTTAGGACACATGTAAAGAAGAGCAGTTTCCAAAATTCTAAATTAAATAATTCTGTCTAACTTTGCATGCTTGAAAGGACAAAAGATAAGAGAATTCAAGCGTAATACAAACGCGGTACAGTGGCAACTAATGGAAGTCGTAAATGTCCGTTTACCCGACAAATTAACTGCAGATATAGACAAACTGGCAAAGAAACACGATCTCACCCGATCAGAAGTCATGCGCCAAGCATTAACCATCTATCTGCACCTGACAGAAAACGTCGGCACCATGCTAAGACCAATAGTTTTTCAAGTGAAACCTGCCCAAATAACCTACACTCGCAGAGGCGACGTCTCAATCCTAAAAGTTCCCACAGGACACGCCATCGTGGCAGGCTCAACCTCAAGCGGCGCTGTTGGCCCCAAAAAAATGGACAAGGTTCAAGTGGAAGGGCACGTGCTGGGAAAATTCTTGGCAAGAGTTGCCTTAATGGATGTGACTGCAACGGGCGCGTTTCCATTTCTTTTGTCCGTTACATTAGGCGTAGAAAAAGAACCCACTGGCAACGCAATAATTGAGGGAATTCGACGTGAAGCCAGAAGCATAGGTCTTGACCCAAATCAAGCTCTTATGGAGAACACCGAAGACAATTTTGAAACGGTACAAACTGGCGTTGGATTAACCGTGGTTGGCTTTGCAAATGATGAAGATCTTAGGCTTGGAAAAACAATGCCGGGCGACTTAATAGTAGCAATTGGCAAACCCAAAGTTGGAGACGAAGTATTAGCCGCAGAAACACGCGGAGAAATTGCGGACCTCAAAAACGTCACACAACTATCCCAGAGAAAATATGTACATGATATTGCACCAGTTGGGGGGTTTGGGATTGCAAGTGAAGCAAGAATGATGGCTTATGGCGTTGGGAGGCAACTAAAACTCTACGAGGTGCAAGGGGTTGGATTTGAGTAAGTCAGCGGGTCCAGCAACAGTTGTTCTTGCAACAATTGACAAAGAGAAGCTCGAAGATTTAACTTCGTTAATTCCTAAACCAATTAATGTTGTTGGAGAAATACTCTAAACAAAAATTTATTTTTGAATGCTCTTTAGCATGTGCCCGTTACGGTCGATTTCTCCACTGCGAATTCGCGTAGTCGAGATAGGAGTGTTATTTTCTGCCTCAACCATGTCCACTGCGACAATTTCGAGCGGTGGCAACCCAGCTTTTCCGCGTGTTGACATTAATAGCGCCTGCTGTTCGGGCAGTTTCTTTGCTCACGACTAATGCCTCTAAACCTCTGCCCTTAATTGTCAAGCCATACGAGTCGGTTAACGGTACAATTTCAGCTCTATCGGCTAAACCCATTTCTGTCAAATAAGTGGCTAATTCATCTCGGCGTTCAGCGTAAGAGGCAGTTATGTGGGGTTTGCCCATTTTCTTGACAAACTCATCAGAAGATAAGCCTATGACAACTTTATCTCCGACTTCAAAAGCTCTGCTGAGTAATGCTTTGTGGCCTCTATGGAGTTCATCAAAAGTTCCTCCGACTGCAACTTTCTTGTATTTTTTCATTTTACCAGCCTAACGCCCTGAAAATCAATCTTGCTAACTATCACTTGTTTTGAGGGCAAGGTTTGCTTAAAAGCTTCTGCTACCAAGTCAGCGTTATTTTCATGTACGACGGCGTGAACTGCTTCTCCAATCATGTTTTGGGCTGCACCGACCGCACCAGCCTTCTTCGCCACGGCCACCAGCTCCCTTATGTTTTGGGTTGCGAAACCTGCTTTTTGCGAGAAATCCCAGCAGCAATCAAGAAAATTCTCCAAGCTGGGCTCGGCAAGGATAGCGTCTAGGGTTTTTTTGCCGTAGCGGTTTATTTCCTGCTTTTTCTTTGGCGAGGAAAGGACTGATTTTTTTGGGATGTCGGATTCTAAAAAAGCCCGCAACAACCATGTAATCAGGCGTTATGGGGATTCGGTCGATTTGGCAAATGCCTGGAGCGCCAGGTTCCACAACCAGAACGCAACCGCCACTAAAAGTCAAAGAGCTTACCGTGCCCAAACCTGTTAGGCATTGAATCTCGGCAACATGTGCGATTTTGCCAATCTGATTATACGTCAAGGGCAACCCTAAAGCGTCTCTAAGCGCTAATCCTGCGGTTAACGCTCCTCCTGCACTGGTGCCAAACCCGGTGCCAATGGGAACTTCAATTTGATGTTCGACTGTGATAGCATAGTTTGCGTTTGTTTTGGCCAGAAGGGTCGCTATTACTTGCCTTGTGGTTTTTGCTTCTGTTAGCGGGTTTAGAATTAATGAAAACGTTAATGCTGTTTGTCTGTGCTTCTTCAGCGGTCACTGTTGTTGTGACGCCTTTTTCTAGCCCAAAACCTCCCCCTATGGCACCAACTTTCTCCAAATCTGTAATCGGTTTGCCGTCTTCGTTGTCGTGGATTTCAAAAAAACTCGAAATTGCTGCGGGCGCGAAAGCTTTAGCTTTTTTCAACGTTTGTCACTTGTTTTTCCTTGCGTCTCAAGCTTGGGAATGCCCTATAGCATGCTTTGATGACAGGTGGTCCAACAAGCAAAATGAATGGGAGTTCTGTTGCGAATGTCCATACAAAGATTGGTAGAACGAAGGTTGCGGAAACTGGACCACTGACAAAAAACGATAGAAAGTAAGGACTAACTGCCCACACTGTAACTGATAGTAAACCCGCTCCTGCAGCTTGACCAATCACTGCGGCTATCGCGTAACTTCGCCATTCTTTCCAACGAACGGCTGCCACTGCTATAATCGATAGACTAAGTATAACTGTTAATACAAAAGCGAGGAGGAACCATTCGGCTGACAAACCTGTAAGTAAGGATAAGTCTGGAAGTAATAGTATAGCTGGTACTAAGAGAGCAACGGCTGATACTATTATCCCAACCATGGCTTGTTTTAGGCTTATGTTTCTATGAGCTATGTATCCGATTAAAAAGAATAGTATAAAGTTTGGAGGAACTCCTGCTGAGAGACTTAAAAGAGGGATGCCATGGACAAACATGTCTCTAATGAAGATTCCAAGTGCTCCGCTAATTCCGCCAACCCATGGACCATACAATACGGCGAAAATTGCAGGTATAACAACCGCAGGCAAAAATCCTATACCTAAGAAAGAGAAATTGGCAGTTAAGATTCCAAATGCAGCATAAAGCGCTGCACAAATGCCAATAACAACGATATCTTGTGTCTTAAATCGGGTATTCAATACTTATCCCTTTAAACTTTAAGCTTAACTTTCAGATAAGGGGAGCCAATTAAGGATTCCGTTTATAATGTTTAAACATGATTAAACTTTGACCATGGCTAAAACCGTGATTCAGAAAAACTTCTAAGCAATTCATAAATTAAGAAAATAAGAATAATGGATTTGGCTACTTCTTGTGCCTTTTGATTCTTTCTTGCCGTTGAGTTTTTTTGCGCCAGTCTTTCTTGCGTTGAGTCTGCATTGAGAATCTTTCTTGGCGGGGAACATCTAACTTTCTGAAGCGAGAGACGTTTCCGTAAAAGGTTTCAGCTGATATTTTGTTATCTTTCAAATCTTGAAGATTCTGGTTTAATTCCTCTTTAGATTCGGCATCACTTGTCTTGTCGAATGCTTCTTCATAAACAAGGTATGCGGCATGGAACTGAAAGTTCATGAGGTCATCAATTAAAAGTTTCTCTGTTTGAGGGGATGATTCATTATTGTTGTTTTGCTCATTGGGTTGTTGAGTCATGTATTATCCAGCTTTTGATTAGAGCAATGATTGTTTTTCATCCTTTTATAGGTGTGCCTAATTTTCTGGCAAAAGAACCCTTGCTTACTATAGCCCTCTCAGAGAACTGCCCTCTTCCATATATAGAAACATGCGAATGTTGAACACCGGTTAAGCTTGATTGATTTGTTTTTGATTCTATATCCCAATTTGATTTCTAATTTTTTGGGCATCTTGTTCTAACGCTTCTGAATCACGCGGATTTGTGAGGTCTCGATAAGCCTTGCCATGACTGAAACCTTCGTGGGGCTTCATTGGGATAACATGCACATGTAAATGAAAAATCACTTGTCCAGCTGCCCAACCATTATTCTGTACAATCCGGATGCCTTCTGCCTCCATGGCATCCCTAACCGCATTGGCAACTCTTTTAGCAACTTTAAAGAGATAAGCCGTTTCTTCCTCGGAAATTTCATAGATGTTTTCGTAATGTTTTTTGGGAACCACCAAAGTGTGCCCTTCGTTCACCGGGCGGTTAGTTAAAAAAGCAACTACGTCCGCATCCTCATAGATTATGTTTGCAGGCGCTTCTTTACGGATTATCTGACAGAATATGCATTCAGACATCGCAGTCATACCTTTCAGCTGTTTGTTGGTAGGATATAGCTTTAATAGAAATTCGTCAGTCAATAATACTTTATGGAAACTTTAGTTGACGATATTGGCAGTTTTCCGTTACCCACAGGGATTAAAAGAGAAACTTTTAGCAAGGCCTATGAACTTGCAAGAGAAGCAATCCTCGAAGGCAAGGACATAACCAAAGAGGATTTTTTGCAAGAAAATTTCTGCAAAGTTGTGATTGACTCCTTTAGGAAAAAATTGTCTACGGGCTTAGATGTTATAAATTTTCCTCAGCACTACAGTGGAATTAAACAAGTTGGTGACGCTGTTCATGAGGCAATGGCGAAAGGTTCCTTTGTTGTCGATAAAGAAAAAGCATTCCTCCCCGAAATCTACGTGCTCAACCAAGAAGCCAAGCGTCTGAGCGAAGAATTCGGCAAGAAAATTCAGTTGAGGGTTTCAATTTTTGGCCCCATCGAACAATATTTGGCTGAAGTTGGAACAACAGCTTTCCAAGACGTATTAGATGGGTTTGCTCAAACGATAAATCGGTTTGCCAAAAACTCTATTTTAAACAACAAATACATTGAAACCAAGGTAATTTCCATCGATGAACCAAGCCTAGGTCATACCAACCTCTCAGCTACACCAGATTTAATTGGTGAAACTCTCGAGAAAGCCTACGACTTTCAAGGACCAATAAAGCAAATTCACCTACACTTCGCCTCAGGAATACATGATTTACTCGCCGTAAAAGGTCTTAATGTATTATCGTTTGAGTACGCGGCGTCTCCAAAAAATATCGACGCAATCCCAAAAAGTATACTTGAAAAAGCTGACAAGCAAATCCGGGTGGGCATTGCAAGAACAGACATCGACTCTATTTGGGCGGAACTTTATGAGAAAGGCATAACCAAACCATCAAACGAACATTTAGTTGAAACGATAGAAGCGATAACAAAAAGATACAGTATTGCCAAAGAGAAGTATGGTGATAGGATGACTTTTACAGGTCCTGACTGTGGTCTTGGCGGTTGGCCCAATCAAGAATCAGCCGCATTGCTGCTGGAGCGCGTCGTGAAAGCAGTAAAATCAAATCCTCAATTTTAATTGTTTTTACTAAAAATAAAAAAGAAAGAAGAAAAATCTTCTATTCGGGAGTTTCTTCGGATGGTGATGGCGGCATGGGTTCTTGTCGAGGCATCGGTTTTTTCTTTGCTAGAGCCTGTTGCGCTTGAGTTAGGTCTTTGAAGCCGTAGGTTCCAATTGGAGGCCAACCTGCTTCAGGCATAGATGCTGGAATAAGCATTATGGTATTTGTTTGTGATTGCTGGCCAAGCTCGTAGAGTATGTTCATCCATCTCAGTCTTAGACCTTCTGGGCTTGATTCGTAAGCTTTTGCTGCTTCAATCATTTTTGTTGATGCTTCAAACTCGGCAGTGGCTAATGTTACTCTTGCTATGCGTTCCCGTTCAGCCTGTGCTTGGCGACTCATAGCGTCTTGCAGGTTGGCTGGGATAATTACGTCGCGGACTTCGACGGAGGTGACTTTTATTCCCCATGACTCTGTTTTTTCGTCGATAATTTCGCGTAGACGAGCTCCGACTTTCTCGCGTTCTGCAAGCAACTCGTTTAGGCTAACTTTGCCGATTACTTCCCTGAGGGTTGTTTGGGATGCCAATTGGGTGGCTTGGTAATAATTTTCTACTGCCAATACTGCCTTTTCCAAATCTACAGGTTTCATGTATAATACGGAGTCAACGTTTACAGGAACGTTGTCTTTGGTTAAGGTGGATTCAGTTCGGAATTGTATGGTGTCTAATCTTGTGGAGATTTTTAGGGGCGCTCTATCAATTAAGGGAACTAGATAGATTATTCCTGGACCCTTCAAGCCTACATAGCGTCCAAGCCTTAAAACGGGCATTCGTTCCCATTCTTTAAGCACTCGAATGCCGCTTAATAGGAAAAGTGCAACAACTATAGCTATAAAACCAATAATAGGAGTTAAAACATCAACCAATCTTTATTCCTCAACTATTGGTATGTTATGATTGGGGAATTAAGCTTTATGCTCGGTCGGTTTTACCAACAGGAACATCCCGTCCATGCCTACAACTTCGACGTCTTGACCACTGGCTATCTCGCCCTCTTTGGTTGTGGCTTCCCAGAACTCGCCCAACACGCGGATTTCACCTTTAGGTTTAAGATCTGTTGTTGCTACGCCTTTAGCGCCGATTAATGCTTCTTTTCCTGTTTTTACACGCCTAAACTGAGCTTTAACTCCAACGTAGAAAATGACCGCAACAATTAAAGCAACAATTATTAGAGTTATTCCAAGAGTCACTTCAACTGAAACAGCTAAGCCATAATAGGTTGTGCCAGAAATTCCAGCATAAAATAGAAACGCCGCTATGGTTGCTAAGATGCCTATGATGAAAGCTAATCCAGCATGCATGTTAATCCCTTAAACTGTGATAGGTTGAATATGCTTATAAGGTATTTCGGATGGCAACTATCCAAGTTTTAAAAAATCAATTTGTGGTTGGAAAAGATAAAGAACACAAATTTTGATTGAAAGTATACTAAAAAAAGAAGAAAATGTTTGTTTTTTAGTTCCAGCGTTCGTTTATGAATAATCTGAGCGATGGGTCTTTTCTTGGGACGATGCTAAGTTGGGGCATTGGGGATGGTCGTCTGCGTAGTGGCGGTGCTGGCATTGGGGATGGTGGATCAATTTCTAATGGCATTTTGCTTATCAGTCTTCTTCGCCTCCATGAACGGTTGGGACGATAGTTGTTTCGATTAGGCTTTCTCTGCGTATGATTGTTAAGGTGGTTTCTTTGTTGATGACGTCTTCGCTTAGTAGTCGGGGTAGGTCGTAGAATTCTGTAACGGGTTTGCCGTTGAATTTGACAAGTACGTCGCCCATAGCTAAGCCTGCTTTACGTGCGGGTGAGCCTGCTTCAACGCTGAAAATCATAACGCCTGTTTCTTGCTCTAGTCCTGCTTGTTCAGCGATTTCTTCTGGAATTGCAACTGTGTTTGCGACTATGCCGAGGTATCCTCTTTGTGCGACTTTGCCTGTCATTAGGCGGTCAGTGATGGCTTTTATTTTGTTTACTGGAATGGCGATGCCTCTTTGCCACACGTAAGCGGTGTTTATTCCGATTAGTCTACCTTGGACGTCGATGAGAGGTCCCCCGCTAAAGCCGGGGTTTAGTTGGGCATCGGTGGCGATGACGTTTTCCATTGCAGTTGATCCTCGCCAGCCTCGGATGCTACTGTTTACGCTGGTTACCATGCCACTAGTTGCTGTTGGTTGATTGCGGTTGAAAGGGTTAGCGAGAGCCAGAACATATTGGCCTACATTGAGTTTTTCTGAATCGGCAAGTTCTATTGGTGTAAATTCGCCTTTCTCTGCTTTGAGAACAGCGATGTCGTTGTATGGGTCGGTGCCCACGATTGTTGCGTTGAAAGTTTTTTCTCCTTGCCCAATTTTGATTGCATTGCATCCTTGAAGGACATGGTTGCAAGTGACTATGTAGCCATCTTTGGTTAAGATAACACCTGTGCCCCTGGACATCTGCGCTTTGACGCTAACGACTGACTCGGAAGTTTTTTTGATGAGTGTGCTTGTTGCTTCTGAGAGCGATTTTAAGACTTCTAATGGGTTAACTAATTGAGTCATATTTTTTCACAGAAGTACTAATGATCAAAATAGTATTTGTTGACTAAGGAATAGGCAAAGTCAGTCACAAAAATTAGGAGGGCATCATAGAATCGCCAAAGTAACCAACGTTTCTTGCCATAACTTGTCTTCTGGATTGTGAGGCTATGCAGAGTTTACCGATAAGCGACATTAGCTGGTAGGAAGCTTTCAGCGCCATGTTTACGTTGTTGTTGGTTAAGAATTTGGCTTCGATGTTTAGGGCGGTTCCTTGGATGTTAGCAGCTATTTGGATTGCGCCATCCTCTGTGATCCATTTTAGGGTTATGCCTTGGTTGTTTTCAGATATACCTAGCCAACGGAGCATACCGAACCATTTGCCTTTAAGCGATAAAATCAGCTGTTGCGTCATTAGGTCTGAGGGTAGGAATGTCTGAATGAGGGGTGTGGTGGGAGTTTCTTTGTGTGGTTGGTGGAGTTTTAGTTCGGTTATTTTTGGGGTTACTTGGTAACCTTCATGTACCTTTTTCACGATGCCTTCTTGTTCCAGTCGACTTAGGATGCGTGAGAGGGTTTCTGAGTGCAATCCTGTTCTTCTTTTGAGCCCATCGAAGGTGAATGTGGCTAATTCCTCGGTTTCTATTAGCGCCAACACGTCAGCGTCGCGTCCGCTAAGACTGTAGTCGGCGTCGGGGCTTTGCCAATTAACATTCAGAACAGGATTCATTGATCAATGGAGTGTTGAAATGTTGCTTTTGAAGGTTACTCATCGATGATGCTAAAACGATGTTATGTTAGTTGTAGGTGATTTGGCAATTTTAACGGGTTAACCAGTTTCCTTTCAACATTGTTTTCGCTCTAATCGTGTTTTTTGTGTGTGGGGAGTTGGGTTGGTTCACACAAGTATGTTGGATTGTATGTTGGGCTGTTTGGGTGTAGTGTGGGGACATGTTGGATGTCTGGCGGGGTAACGTTTAGGTTTAAGCAGATTGTATTCTGGTAGTTGTAGATGAAGTGGGCTGCAACAAAATACGGTTATGTAATAAGTTCGCATTTCAGAAAAAGTCTTAACTACAAAGAGGTTAATCTTGCATTATGGAAGAAATAGAAGTCAAGATTCTTGAAGTAAACAGAACAACTCTTGAGAGAAAACTCGCCGAACTAGGCGCCAAAAAAGTTTTCGAGGGAAACATTCAAACTTTCTTCTTTGACTTCAAAGATGGGACAATAATTAAACAAAAAAACGTATTACGTTTAAGGAAAGAACAAGACAAAATCGAATTAACTTACAAAAAAGTTCAAGTGACCCCAACAGCAAAAACTGCACAAGAATATTCCGTAGAAGTTTCAAGCCTGGAAACGATGAGGGAAATCTTGGAAAAATTGGGTTTATCAATTATTGACAATACGCAAAAGCAACGAGTCAGCTACACTCTTGAGGGTGCACGATTTGACTTTGATTGTTATTTGGGAGACTTTGGATATATTCCTGAGTTTTTGGAAATAGAGGCTAAAAGCACCGAATTGATATACAAATATGCAGAGCTTTTGGGTTTTAGGGCTATGGATTGCTTAGCTTGGTCAACAACTGATTTGATCAAGCATTATGCTTACAAAAAAGTTGTCCAGTAGCAAGTTTCGTTGTCAAGAAGAATTAGGGGTTTGGCAAGTTATTTGCGGGCTGGGCGAGGCTTGGCAACTTTTGTCGCTATTTTTGGCTTTGGTTGAGGGCTTGGTGATGCTTTCTTTGAGATGTTCCAAGCGGGGTATTCGCCATGCTCTTTTTTGAAACTTTCTAGAAGTTCTTGTTGGGATACCTTCGGATTATCACTGGGCATCCAGCTTATAACCACTTTTTCTAGATATCCTTCATTTAGGAGCATTGAATTTATTTTTCGGGTTGTTTTGCCTCCATATCCTGCTAGGTATCCGCCAAATACTCTTTTAGATGGCTTCTTTGATTTGCCAATGTAGAGGATACCAGAATTTGGTTTGCCAGTTAGTGCTGAGTCAGCTAAAATCAAAACGCTACTTTCGCTGGGCAGGGTTGAAAAGGAAATTCCTTTAAGTGGAACAAAATCGGCGAAGCCGCTTTCTTTAAGAGACAAAGAATTCATATTCTTTAGTAAAGAGCGAGCGAGATTTAACCTTTCCTATATAAACTATTTATAGCTATATATTCTATTTTCAGAGCCCTTAATCATAACGCCTACCTATTGAAGGCAGGTGTGCTTGGAATGAACAAAAAAACTCCACTTTTCAAGTATGAAACATTTATAGTTCGCCGACCAAAATGCGCGGAAACCCACGATTCGTTAAGGAAGCACGAACGCTGATTTCGCACACGACTTCATCGGTGAATATTTTTTTTATTATGTTTCCTTTATAAAATGCAATAGTCATTATTCCTTCATTAAGATAGAAAATTACAATGGAGACGATAACCAGTGGGTAAAGTGTTTTGTTAGCGCCAAAAAACCTTGATTCAGATACAAATGCTGCCTTAACCCAGAAGAAAATACTAGATAATCCAAGCTATTATATCAATAGGGAACTTAGCTGGATAAGATTTAACGCCCGCGTCCTTGAGGAAGCACGTGACCTGTGGCATCCTCTATTGGAGAGGGTTAAGTTTATTGCTATCTGCGGCAGCAACCTTGACGAGTTCTTTATGACACGTGTAGCTCGACTTGTTAAAAAAGTCAAATCAGAATCAGACGACAAATCGATGGATGGGATGAGTTACATTGAACAAATCCAAGCCACACGTAAAGAAATAATTCCACTTATTGAAAATCATTCAAAGTGCTGGAAAGACGAAATTATTCCTGCTTTGTCCAAAGAAGAGATTTATGTCAGCAGCTTTGAACATTTATCAGAAAAAGATAAGGAAAACTTGAGAGAGTTCTTCGAGACAGCTATTGCTCCATCAATTAGGGTTCCTAAAGTGGGCTTTGATAGTGTTTCAATTGAGAACCTGCATATAACTCTCTACATTTCCGGTTTTCATAATCAGTTTTCAAACTTCTGCATCTTGCTAGATGTTCCCGCCGAAAAATTTGGAAGACTAATAAGTATTCCAAAAAGCCAAATCATGGAAACCAAAGAAAGTAAAGAGCACCATTTTGTACTATTGGAAGATTTGATTATAAATAATCTAAATGTGATTTTTCCAACAGAAAAAAACCTGACCGCATATCCATTCAGGTTAACGCGTAATGGAGAAATAGATATCCTGATGGATGAATCTGCGGACTTCCTTAATACTGTACAGAAAAGTCTTTCGACTCGAAAAGCCGGATTTCCGACAAGACTTGAATTTGATAAGAAAATGCCTATTCAATTAAGGGATTTAATTTCCAAAAAATTGGGTTTGCCTGAATATTTAACTTATGAGTTTGATGGACCCCTTGGGCTTGTTGACCTTTGGCAATTGCTTAAAATAAATCGTCCAGACATTAAAGACAAAAGCTTCTTCCCTTGTATTTCGCCGTTAATGATCTCAAAAAACAACATTTTTGAGACCATCGCTAAACAGGACTTTGTTCTCTACCATCCCTATGATGGCTTTGATGTAATAATTGACCTATTAAGAGAAGGAGCTATTGACGATGATGTTTCGGAAATCTGCATAACAATGTATCGAATGGATCATAAATCACCTATTGTTGATGCATTGATTGAAGCTGCCAGGAATGGCAAAAAAGTCACCGCCATAGTTGAATTGAAAGCTAAATTTGACGAAGAAAACAACATCCTTCTGGTCACGAAACTTCAAAGCGGCGGCGTAAACACAGTTTACAACTTCCCAAATTTCAAGGTACACGCAAAACTGTGCCTAATAACTAGAAAAGAAAAAAATGAGGTAGTCAGATACTCTCACATTGGCTCGGGAAACTATAATGCAGTTACAGCGAAAATCTACGGCGACATAGGCTACCTTACAGCAAACCCTGAAGTAGGGTTGGAACTTGAAGACTTATTCAAAGCAATAATAAATGGGCTTCAAGAAAAAGAGACTAAACATCTACTAGTAGCTCCAAAAACGTTGAAGAGTGAAATTCTTAGGCGAATAGATAAAGAAATAAGCTTTCACCAAAAAACAGGACGAGGCTATTTAGCGTTTAAACTAAACAACTTGGAAGAGAAAGGAATCATTCAAGCCCTTTACAAGGCATCGATGGCAGGAATCAAAATTGACCTCAATGTTCGAGGCTTATGTTGTTTAAGACCTGGAATTGAAGGAGTAAGCGACAACATTTCAGTTATTTCCATAGTGGGACGATTCCTTGAGCATGCCCGAATCTACTACTTCCGTTATGATACTGAAGACGAAGTGCTCATCGGCAGTTCAGATATGATGTTTAGAAACCTCAACGAAAGAATCGAAGTCCTCTTATCCGTACCCGACCCCTACCTGCGACAAACTATCCTCGAAGACATGCTTAAAATTCATCTTCGAGACAACGTTAAAGCAAGACGACTACTTCTGGATGGAACCTATGAAAGAGTCAAAGTAAAAGAAGGCGAAGAAGTCATCAATTCTCAAGCTTGGCTAATTGAGAACAGAGGCATCTGGAATGAACGCCCACATTAAAGCTCAAAGATGCCAAAGCAACTTGAGTTATTGCAAATTTGGGTCAGAAGCACTCATAAAACTTCTCAATGTTTTTGAAGACCAAATTAGTGGAGTAATAAAAAACGACGACATCGAATATGTCCATAAAACTCGCGTCACTTCTCGAAGACTCAGAGCTACCATGCCCCTTTTTAAAGACTGTTTCCGCAGAAAAGATTTCAAAGAATGGCTATGTGAAATTAAGAAAGTCACGCGTCTGCTTGGCGATGCCAGAGACCTAGACGTGCAGATAGTCTTTGTTGAGCAGTATATACAGAAATTGGAGTCAGAGGCTGAAAGGACTGGCATTGAGAGTCTGGTTAAGAGTCATAAAGATCAAAGGAGAAGTATCCAACCATCCATTGTTAGTGGCTTGGAGCAGCTGAAGGAAAGCGATATTTTAGGAAATATGCAACAATTTTGTGAACAATCAAATGAGGAACAATCAAATGAGTTGTTTGATCCCCAAAAGGTACTGGAAAAAGCCTGTTGGCATATTTCTTTTAGAATTGACGATTTATTAGCGTTAGAGAACTATGTTCACTTAGAAAACGAAGTTTTAAAGCACCACCAAATGAGAATATGTGCAAAGAAACTGCGCTATACAATGGAATCCTTTGCCTCACTATACCAAAACAAACTCTCTCAAGAAATAGAGACAATCAAAACTTTTCAAGATATCCTTGGCGAAATGCATGACTGCGATGTCTGGTCGGAATATATCCCAAAATTTATACAAGAAACCAAGCCCACAATTAATCCAAAAGTGAAAAGAAAAGCAGACACTACGGTGGAACATTCCCTTTTGAACTTTCTCACTTTTGTTAAAGAGAAAAGAAAAGAAGATTATAATCAATTTGTCCGGTTTTGGAACGAAAACAAGAACAAAGGTTTTTTTGTTAAACTCAGAAAATCAGTCAATGCAGAATTTGAAGCAAAAAATGAAGAACTAATAAAACGTGTGCTTGCAAATCCCAATGTAAAAATTGCTGTTTTGTCGGATGTTCACGCTAATCTGCAAGCTTTAGAAGAAGTTATTCAAGATGCAGAAGAACGGGAAGTAGACGTTTTTCTCAATGCAGGCGACTCAGTTGGTTTTGGCGCTTGCCCAAATGAAGTTGTGGAGTTGTTAAGTGAGAAAAGCGTGTTAAGCATTTTGGGAAACTATGACCTTGAGGTTATCGAAGGAAAAGCCAAAGCTAAAGGCGAAAAAAACCTTGCTTTGAACTTTGCAAGAAAAGAGTTGACTAAATCTTGTGAAAGCTACCTTTATTCTTTACCGCGTGAACTCCGTCTTAAAGTAGCGGGCAAAAAAGTACTTGTGACCCATGGCAGTCCCGAATCTATTGAGGAACATATTTACAATGACACACCAGTTGAGCGGCTGAAAACCCTTGCTTGCATCGCTAAGGCAGACGTGATAATTGTTGGACACTCTCATGAACAATTAAGGCGAGAGGTAAACAAATCTTGCTTTATCAACCCTGGAAGTGTGGGAAGACCAAGCGATGGAACCCCCAAGGCGGCGTACGCGATTTTAAGTTTTAACCCCGTCAAAGTTGAGTTAGTTCGCTTGGATTATGATGTTAAAGGCGCTACAGAAGCAGTTAGGAAAAAGGGTTTGCCTGAAAGTTTTGCTCAAATGTTGCTTCGTGGCGTGTCTCTTGACACAATTCTCAAAGAAGATCAAACTAAAGAAGAAATGATGGTTCAGAACTGCAAGGAAACGGTGAAGGCGTGTAAAGAGATTTCAACTAAATATTGGCCTGATACAGCCCATTTTATGCAAGTGCGCAAATTGGCATTAGAACTCTTCGACGGGTTAATCAAATGGCACCATTTGGGTATGCGTGAACGGTGCTGGCTTGAATGTGCATCAATCCTTCATGATATTGGCTTGTCAAAATCTCGAGGTGCTCACCATAAAAAATCAGCCAAGCTAATCTTAAACGATATTCAACTTCCTTTAACTTCGAACGAAAGGCGTGTAATTGCAAACATAGCACGTTACCACCGTAAAGCTTTACCCGAACAAAACGACCATAACCTCGCAACCCTAAACCTAGAAACAATCAATAAACTAAAATTTCTGGCAAGCCTTCTCCGAGTAGCAGATAGTTTAGATTATACTCACCAGAAAATCGTAGAATCATTAAAAGTTAAGGTAGACACTAAAAGAATTGTTGTTGAATGTGTTTCCAAAATGGACCCCACGTTGGAAGAGCAGGCTTTTAATAAGAAGAAGGATTTGTTTGAAAAGGTCTTCGCTAAGAAAATGGTGCTGATATGGAAGCAACCGTCAAAACCGCTGGACATGTAGTTGGGTTTGTAGACATAGGAACAAACGCAATACGTCTATTAGTGGTAAGGATAAACCCCAATTTCTCCTACACCATCATCAGCCAAGAAAAAGAGGTTGTTAGGCTCGGCGAAGATGAATTCAAGGATAACGTACTTAAACCTCAAGCAATGGAGAGAGCCATTTTTGTGTGTGGAAAATTTGCTAACCTAGCCAAAACCTATGGTGCTTCTGAAATAATAGCAGTCGGAACCTCGGCAATTCGAGAAGCCCAAAACCAATGCGAGTTCCTTCAAAACCTCCATGACAAAACGGGGCTCAATGTTAATGTCATTACAGGTCAAGAAGAAGCGCGCTTGATTTGCGTGGGCGTGTCAAGTGGAATAGATATTGGCGAAGAAAAAGCTATTTTCATAGATTTTGGTGGAGGAAGCACCGAAATTGCCGTCGGCAATCAGCATGAATGCTTCTCGGTGGACAGTTTAAGACTAGGAGCAATTAGATTAACAGCTCAATTCATTGGCGAAGGCTGGATTGGACCAGTTGAAAACAATGTTTACAAGCAGATAAAACAGTACGCGTGCAGCAAAGTTCATCCATTAAAAGCGAAAATCCGAGAGTCCGGCGCTAGACGAGCATGGGGGTCATCTGGCACAATTATTAACTTGGCAGAAATCTCAAACAAACTTTTCAAGAAAAACGCTAATGGAGCCGGTCTCACCCTTTCAAGGAAGAACTTGAAAAAGTTGGCACCGATTCTTTGCTCTCTATCACTTGAAGAAAGAAAAAAGCTACCCGCAGCCAACCCTGATCGAGCCGACATTATAATTGCCGGAGCAGCAACGATTGAAGCAATCATGGAAGAGCTAGGCTTGGAGGAAATCAATGTCAGTCACAGAGAACTAAGGGATGGACTGCTTGTTGAGTACCTGTCGAATTTTGAAGGCTTTCGGGAACTGCAAAAGACGCCTATGAGAAACAGGAGCATTTTGCATTTAGGGAGGTCTTGCAACTTTGATGAGAAACATTCGGAAACAGTGGCTTCTTTGGCATTGCAGCTTTTTGATAGCGCAAAGCTGGTTGGGCTACATAACTTGGGCGAATCAGAAAAAGAACTCCTAAAGTACGCTTCCACTTTGCATGATGTTGGCGATTTTCTCTCATTTAATGACCATCAACTCCATTCTTCTTACATCATCAGTAACGCTGAACTTCTTGGCTTTGATAAGAAGGAAATTCAAATAATGGCCAGTATTGCGCGTTTTCATAGAAAAAAGTTGCCAACTAAAAAAGCTTTGAAACCCTTGGGGTTGGACGAAAGGACCAATCATTCGATTGCAGTTCTTTCTACATTTCTTCGATTCGCTGAAAAACTTGACCGGAGCCACTCTTGCCTTGTGAAAAAAGCGGAGTTCAGCAAAGTCAACAAAGACCAAGTGTTACTCTCATTTTACTCAGACTCAGACTGTAGCTTAGAAGAATGGAGCGTCATTCAAAACCGACAAGCATTCTATGAAGCCTTCGGAAAAGAGTTAGATGCCCAATGCATAGTTACGCCTGCACTTAATCAATAGCATCCGAAAGAGGTCATTCTTTTTGCAGTTCAGCCTTCGCCTTTTTGAATGCCACAGATTGCTCTTTACTTAACACAGGATATTTCAGATCCAACTTTTTAATTTGCGAGAGTATGATTTCCGAAATTGATGCGTGGGTAACCCATTTTTTGTCTGCAGGTATAACATACCATGGTGCCCATTCAGTGCTTGTTTTGTTAAGCATCTCTTCGTAGGCTTCCATATAGTCAGCCCATTTTGACCGCTCCGAAAGGTCAGTAAGCGAAAACTTCCATTCTTTATCTGAATTTTCGAGGCGCTTAAGCAAACGCTGCTTTTGTGCCTCTTTAGAGACATTAAGGAAAAATTTCAGAACTACTGTACCATTCCGAACCAGATGACGTTCAAACAGGTTTATATCCTCATACCGTTGATTCCAGAAAAGCTTCCCTTCCTCACCAGGAGGCAACTTCTGTTTTTCAAGGACTTCTGGTCTAACTTTAACTATCAACACGTCTTCGTAATAGGAACGATTAAAAATTCCTATGTGTCCCCTTTCTGGAAGAGCTTTTTCGTGACGCCACAAGAAATCGTGGTTTAATTCCTCTTCAGTCGGTGTTTTGAAGCCTATAACTTGGCAGCCTTGCGGGTTAATGCCTGACATTACATGGCTGATTGTGCTGTCTTTGCCTGCTGCATCCATCCCTTGAAGAATGATTAACATTGAGTAAGTGTTGCTTGCCCAAAAAAGTTCCTGCATTTGAACCAATTGTTTTCTGTTGGTTTCAAGGGTAGCCTGAGCTTGTTCTTTGACGCCTTTTTTTCCTTCTTTTTCTTCTTGTTTCTTAGCCCATTTTGGAACCCAGCTTGAATCATAAGATTTCAAACTGACCGTTTTTCCGGCTGGAACCTTGAAGTTTTCCGCATTAATCGACATTCAAAACCTTCTCAAAGAGATTAAGTTATGGCGATTAATATTAGCTGTGGCTAGGAAAAAGGGCTCAACTCTATAGTGTGGAAAGTCTTGATGATTAGCCTAAGTTTACTTTTTCACCTGTCACTATGTACATAATTGATTCACAAATGTAGACTGCGTGGTCAGCAATACGCTCTAAATACCTAGTCATCAAAGCGCTCGAAATTAAGCATTTACTGTTTGCTTGCTCTGTATTGATTAGTTTGTGGAGATAGTCGAAATACATTTTGTCAACTTCGCGTTCGGTTTGAGAAATGGTTTTGGCAAGGATTATATCTTGTTTTTTGAGTGAGTTGACACTTGTTCTGACCATTGAGAGAACTTTTTCACTCATTTCGTTGACATAGTCTTTTGTCCAGGATTCGCATTGGTTTAAACCTACTAGCTGGTCGTTGATGAATGAAATATCGAAGGCATATCTGCCGTATCGTGCAAAGTCATTGCCTATTTTCATGTAGGACTTTATTGTTCTAAGGTCAGTGGCGACGGGTTGGAAACGAGCAATTAACTGGAAGGTTTCATCTTCAACTTTGTCAGCCATCGAAACCAGAATGTCAGACATTTCTCTGACTTGTTCTTGAACACCTTTGCCTTCGAGGTAACCATGAATTGAAAGGGCAAGGGTATCGTAGGTTAACTCGCCCATCCTAACGATTAGGACTGATTGTTCTTCTAATCCGCGGTCAATTATTCTGCTCATAATGTATTCTCCTATCCGAATTCTCCTGTTATGTATTTTTCCGTTAATGGATTTTTGGGAGATTCAAAAATATCACGGGTTGGCGCAAACTCGATTAACGATCCAAGATACATGAAAGCCGTGTAATCTGACACTCGGGACGCTTGCTGCATGTTATGAGTTACAATAGCAACTGTGTAATCACGTTTAAGCTCAACCACTAACCGCTCAATCTTAGCAGTCGCAATCGGATCCAAAGCCGAGCATGGCTCATCCATCAATATAACTTCAGGCTCCAACGCGATAGCCCTCGCAATACATAACCGCTGCTGTTGACCACCAGAAATGCTTGTGCCAGGCTTCTTCAAGTCATCTTTGACTTCATCCCAAAGCGTCGCCCGCTCCAAACTTCTCCTGACTACTTCGTCAAGGTTCTTGCCTTTCTTAGTACCAGTCAGCTTTAAGCCAGCGGCGACGTTGTCGTAGATGGACATCGTTGGGAAGGGGTTGGGTTTTTGGAAAACCATGCCGACTCTTCGGCGCACCTGCACGGGGTCAACTTGTTTGTCGTAGATGTTTTGGCCATCCAGCAGTATTTGCCCTGTCATTTTAGCGGTTGGTGTAAGTTCGTGCATTCGGTTTAGGCAGCGGATGAATGTGGATTTGCCGCATCCGGAGGGTCCAATTATGGCTGTTACAGCGTTGGCTTTGATGTTGATGTTAACGTTTTTTAATGCTTGTTTTGCGCCAAACCAGGCGTTCAAGTCTATACTCTGCATTTTCATTTCTGCGTCAGCAGCTTTTGTTTGAGTACTATTTGTTGTTGTCATCTTTTGTTTCTACCTCTGGTTGCTAATCTAACTATGATGTTTAGGCTCAGCACCATCAAAATCAGGACTAATGCTGCTCCCCAACCCTGGGCCACCAAACTGGCTTGTGGTTGGAGGGAGTCGCGCCAGATTTCAAGGGGCAAAGCTGCCATCGGTTGGTTTAAGCCTTGGAAGAAATATCGGTTTCCCAATATGGTCATGATTAAGGGTGCGGTTTCTCCTGCGATTCGCGCAACAGCGAGGAGCGTGCCTGTTAATAATCCTGCTTTGGCTGTGGGCAAAACAACGCTAAGGGTGGTTCGCCACTTGTGCGCTCCAAGAGCAAGAGATGCTTCGCGGACGCTGTTGGGTACGAGTTTCAGCGATTCTTCGGTTGTTCGGGCTACGATTGGGATTAGGATGAATGAGAGAGCTATAGCTCCGGCAATAGCCGAGTAGTGCCCGATGAGGGCAATGACTATTACGCCGTAAGCAGTTATTCCCACCACGATAGATGGAAACTCTGTTAAAACGTCGTTGATTGAACGCATTACGGAAGCGTACTTGTTGTTACCAAACTCAGCCAAGTAAATGCCCGATAGTATTCCAACCGGGATGCCGAAGAGACTTGTTAAACCAATCAATATGAGCGTACCCTGAATGGCTGGTCCAATACCGCGTTCAGAATTGCTGTTGACCAAAAATCCAATACTAAGCTGAGGCGCACCCCTTACGATAACCTCCCATAGAATACTTAGGAGCGGAGTAACCGCCAAAACAACGCAGACAGCGCACAAAACGAAGAACAAGCGGTTCTTAAATTTTCTAAAGGCATAATTGGAGATTATTCGATTGCGCCCCCCTTTACCTTCAACACACGATGTACCAGAACTCCTGCACCAATGTTGATGAGCAAGCTAACTATAAGCAGGATTAAACCGACACCAATGTAAGCTGAAACCTGCAAAGAACCTGTCGCCTCTAGAAAACCGTTGGCGATGAGCGAAGCCATCGTTTGGCCAGGTTGAAAAAGCGATACCGGCATGGCTGCTGGACCCGTCTGGTTGCCGATGAGCATTGCAACGGCCATGGTTTCGCCTACTGCCCTGCCCAAACCCAGTATTACTGCTCCGAAGATTCCTGACCGCCCGTAATTGATTACCCAATGGCGGATGACTTCCCATTTGGTTGCTCCGATGCTGTAGGCGCCCTCTCGGATGCTGTTGGGCACTGCGCCTATAACTTCTTTAGAAATCGAAGCCACAGTGGGAATAATCATGATAGCGAGTATGATTCCTGCAGTGAAAATATCCAAGCCGATTGGAGTTCCTTTGAAAATAGGAATCCAGCCAAGGTATGTTGACAGGGGTTTTTCTATGTAATCTGCGATCCAATAGTGAAAGACGAACAAACCCCATAGGCCGTAGATTACGCTTGGTACAGCCGCCAACAACTCAACCAAGTAACCAATGGGCACCCGAAGCGTTCGCGGCGACATCTCTACAAGGAAAACCGCGATGCCCAAACTCAAAGGCACCCCGATTAAAAGCGCAATGCCTGAAGTGACAAGTGTGCCCATCACATATGGGAGTGCAGCGTAGACTTCTCTGCCCTCAACGGGGTTCCATGCGCTGCCGAAGAAAAAGTTTGCACCAAACTTTTGTATTACAGGTCCAGAGCCTGTTGCTAGAACGTAAGTTGTTATGAATAGAATAACTACAGCTGAAGCTGCCACGATAGCGGCTAAATTCTTGAATATGAAGTCGCCTGTTAACTTTGATTTTATTTTTGTAAAAAACATTTGGAGGTGGGGCTGTTTCAGAGCGTTATCCACCTTAAGTTGTTGCTAGGGTCTGTCCGTTGAAAGTAATGGATTTTATTGTTGTTTCATCAATTTGCACAACATTGGAGGGCAATTTTGCGTATGATAGTCCAGGGGCAAATTGTTGTCCATCATGCACAACATACCAAAGGAACTGAACGAGTGCTTCCGCTTTATTTTGGTTCATATCTGAGAGCACGTTGAGTTCTTTGTAGACGATGAGGTACGTGAAGCTGACGATTGGGTAAGCCTTTGCGTCGGGGGTGTTGAGAAGACTGACATTAGTCCAACTTTCGCTGCCTGCTGGCAAACCACTCGAAGCGCCCGATTGAACTGCAACAGTAGTTGAATCAAGACTTGGCAAAATCCAGTTTCCTGAGGGGTTTTGTACGGCAGCTATTGTCATGCTATTCTCAAGCACATATGCTAATTCGACGTAACCGATAGAGTAGGGGTTTCCTTGTACTGTTGACGCAACGCCTGTATTGCCACTTGAGCCTGAGCCAACTGGCCACGCCACTGATTTGCTGGATCCGATTGAGCTGTTCCATGCGGGGCTTGAAACGCTGAGATAACTGGTGAAGATGAAGGTTGTTCCTGACCCGTCAGAGCGGTGAACGGTATTGATTGTTTGTGCTGGGAGGGTGACGTTTTGGTTGAGGTTTTGGATGGATGGGTCATTCCATTTGGTTATGGTTCCTTGGAAAATGTCCGCGATTATTTTGCCAGTTAAGTGTAGACCAGAAGAAACGCCGGGTAGATTGTAAGCGACGGTTACTGCACCTATGGTTTCTGGAATGTGCAGAGCGTTGGGTATGTTGGCGGCGTCAGATGCAGTGAGAGGTGCGTCTGAGGCTGCAAAATCCACGGTTGCTTGCGATTGCTTGTAAGCAGATATTCCTCCTCCGCTGCCGATGGGTTGATAGTTTACTTGGACGCTGGGTTTAACGTTTGTTGAGTAATTGCTTATTATAGAATTAAGCAGTGGATAGGGGAATGTTGCGCCGGCGCCCTGCAGATTGATTGTTTGGACGGCTCCAGGTTGTGAGAGGTAAACATATGCTGCTACTGAGCCGAGAAGTATTGCGATTGCGACTATTGCGGTTACAACGAGATATTTAGTGTTCATATTTTCATTCCTCGTGTTTGTATAATTACAAAAGCGCGTGTTGTTATATAGTAAATCTACATAATATTTATAGTCTATATAGACATACCTAATATAATGACTTCCCATAGAGAGAGTAATTGATGTCAAGCGTCACAAAAGAAACAGAAAATCCAAGTGGAGAACAACGCAAACTCCAAGTTACTGGCGGATCAACTTTCATACTTTCTCTGCCCAAAGACTGGGCTACCAAGAACGAGCTCAAACGTGGAAGTTCCATGGTGGTCCGCGAAGAAGAAGATGGATCCCTCTCAATCGCACCTGCTAATTTTCCGAAAAAAGAAAAACAAGACGAAGCCTACATCAAAGCCTCATTAAACGACAACCCCGACGCCGTCATGCGAACCGCAATCTCCGCATATCTTAGCGGCTACAACGTACTACACATTAGAGCTCAAGGGCAAAAAGTGCTTTCCTCAAAACTACGAAACCACCTCAAAACCTTCGCCAGGCATTACCTCGTCGGAACAGAAATCGTCATCGACACCCCAATTGAACTCACCTTGCAGGTTTTACTCAACTATCCAGAACTCACAGTTCAAAACGCATTAAGCCGCATGTCAATTATTGGATCTTCTATGCACCGGGAGGCCATTACAGCATTAAAAAAACTTGATTATGCCAGCTCCAAAGCCGTGATAGAAACTGACCGTGAAGTAAACCGCTTCAGTCTCTACATCGTGAGGTTGTTGAAGTTGGCTGTTTCGAATCAGCGCATAGTTAAAGACATCGGCTTAACCAGCCAAAAAGAATGCTTAGGCTATAGACTTATCGCCAGAGCCGTTGAGAGAACAGCCGACCACGCGACTAAAATTGCAGAAAACACTTTGCTGCTTAAAGACCCTGTAAACGATGAGATTTTAGATAGAATAAGTCAGCTTAGTGATTTGGCTATTTCGATGTTTGAAACTTCCATGGAAGCGTTGTTTAAACATGATTTTAACCTGGCCGAGACCGTCATCGAAAAACTAAGTCAAGTGCATAAACTTGAGAAGGAAACCGTTCTGTACTCTCACAACGCCAAGATTGAAGAAATCGTTAATTTGAGATTGATAATTGAGAGTGTTAGGCGAACGGCGGAGTATGCTACGGACATTTCTGAAGTTGTGCTTAACCTAAATGTTGAATCGGTTCTGAGTTAATAATTTCTTTTTTCTTCTTCTTAGCTACGATTTGATTGATTTATTATTTCAACATTTTAAGGGTTGAAAAAGCCATTTCCCACCTACCCCTCTATAGTTTCTGCATGGATCAGCTATCAGGATCCAAATGATCAAACAGACAAAACAACTTGGGATGGTTAAGAACTTAAGCTAATAATTCTAAAAAAATAAAAAGTTGGGGTAGATTATTTTAGCTCGTGTAGACTACAGCGCCGTTGAAGGTTATCGACTTGATGGTTGTTTCATCGATGCTGATGACGTTTGCTGGTAGTGAGGCGTAGGATAATGCGGGTGCTTGATCTTGACCATTGTGTACCACATACCAGAGCCATTGAACGAGTGCGGTTGCATCGTTTTGACTTAAGCCGGGTATCACGTTTAGTTCTTTGTAGACAATTATGTAGCTGAAGCTTACGATAGGGTACGCGTTTGCTTCGGGTGCGTTGAGGATGTTTACGCTTGTCCAGCTTGCGCTGCCTGCTGGTAACCCTGCTGAAGCGACTGATTGGGCTGCTACTGTCGTGGTGGCGAGTGATGGAATAATCCAGTTTCCGGCTGGGTTCTGAACTGCTGCGACTGTCATGCTGTTTTGTACTGTGTAAGCTAATTCGACGTAGCCGATGGTGTATGGTTGACCTTGAACCAACGTTGCAACGCCGGTGTTGCCGTTAGAGGCATATCCTACTGGCCACGATACTGATTTGCTTTGTCCGATTGCTGTGCTCCATGCGGTGCTTGAGGCAGTAAGGTACCCTGTGAAGACGAAGGTTGTTCCAGAGCTGTCTGAGCGGTGTACTGTTATTATTGATTTTGCTGGAAGGGTTACAGTTGGGTTTAAGGCTGTTATTGCGGGATCGTTCCACATTGTTATAGTTCCTTGGTAGATGTCCGCGATTATTTTGCCAGTTAAGTGTAGACCAGAAGAGACTCCTGGGAGATTGTAAGCGACGGTTACTGCACCTATGGTTTCTGGAATGTGTAGAGCATTAGGTATGTTAGCTGCATCTGAAGCGCTTAAGGGTGCATCTGAGGCTCCGAAGTCAACCGTTTTTTGAGTTAATGCGGTGATTCCGCCGCCGCTGCCGATTGATTGGTAGTTTACTTGTATGTTGGGGTTGGTATGGGTGTAGTTGATAATCATTGCATTAAGCAGTGGGTAGGGGAATGTTGCTCCTGCACCTGTCAATGATGCGGGTACAGGTGTTGGCGTTGGGCTGGGTGACGATGTTGGGGTCGGTGAAGCTGTCGGGGACGGTGAAGTTGTCGGGTGAGCGGTTGGGCTTGCAGTAGTCGATGTTGTTGGTACTGCAGTTGGGCTAGCGATTGGTGAAGCGGTAGGCGTTGGGGTTGGTGTGGGCGCGGTTGAATTTGAGCCCATGTAAGCGTATGCTGCTACTGAGCCGATTATTATGGCGATTACAACTATTGCTATTGCGATTGAATATGTTGCTTTCATATTTTTTCCCATTTGGGTTTATAGAAAACTGGGTAATATAGTCGCCCAACATAGATTACAAAAGCAATATAGTTCACAATAGTTCAATATAGAATAAATATAAAAGTGAAATTAATGAATCAAAATAAAATTAAATTACAAATTTATGATAAATATAGAAAACAAAAAAACTCTCAGTTTTAAGGGAACATACAGGCAAACGTGCCAAATCATTGAAACGCTTGTATGAAGCAAACAACTTCAGGACTTTGATTTATACTCGCACTGTCAATTAGGTGTGCTGTACCATCAGGACAGTAGACTTTGTCACCTTTATGGGCTTTTTGATACCGTTTGCTGCATTCTTTAAGTTTGGAGCAGCCATCACAATCTCTTGATAACATTCTTCTTTTCACCTCTACTTTATTCAAGACTTAACATACCCAAAGTCACCTATAGAGATGACCACTATAATCTATATATAACAAATAGAACCAACCAATAAAAACTACTAAAAAGTACGAGAACATTTAAGAAACAAAGAAAACACTCAACCTAAGATAGCAATGAACCAGAAAAGATGGAAAGCAAAAGGCATTTTTTTGGATTTAGACGGCACCTTAGTAGACTCCTCAGGAGCTTACATCGAAGCTGCCAGAATTGCCTTCCAAGTCACAAGGAAAAAAATGCCTGAAACCAAAATTCTCCTTGAAATTCCAAAAAGACTAGAGCAACACATACCAATCGACGACCTAACCAATGGGGATACAAAAGAGTTCATGAAAGTATACTTGAAAGCATACTATTCTGTTACTGAAGCAAAAACTACGCTTATGCCCAACGTTTCAGCAACGCTAAAATCCCTTTCGGGAAAGGCTAAACTGGCTTTGATAACAATGCGTCATTGTCCAAACCAAGTTATCGTCAAAGAATTGGATTATTTTGGAATTGCAAAATACTTCACCCACATCGTAACCGCCATGGACACCGCTAAACCTAAGCCATCACCTGAAGCATTAATCCAATGCGTCGAAAAATTAGACCTTGAAATGTGCGACTGCATCATTGCCGGAGACTCAGTTAATGACGTGCGGGCGGGGAAATCGGCGGGTGCAAGAACTGTTGCATTGCTTTCAGGGCTCTATCTACGTGACGAACTTGCGAAAGAATGCCCAGATTTGATATTGCCCAATGTTAGTTTACTGCCAGAGTTCATTGAATAAACCTCTTTTGGTATATCAGAACTCATAATATTGCTATAATCCGCCTAGTCAGTTATATGCCTTAGAAAAAATAAGGTTTAATTAAAACCTCAATCCTAAGTGAATATGGAGAAGGCTTCAGCGGGAATGATAATGAACTTTGTAGAGATTATGCTAGGGGAGAAATTGAAGGATGCAGATCCAGCTCTAGATATAATGGGCTCGGACCGTAAAGTTTTGCAAGTAGCTTGTCAAGACTTCACCAACTACCTAAAGTTCCATTGGAACCTAATCGGAAAAGAAGCAAACCAATGCGAACTAGTAGAGAGGCTGGAGAAGCTCTTCAAAGAAGACACAGCAGAACTAGAGGCATTTCTAACTGTTTGGACAGGCATTTGGTTTAAGAAATGGAAAGAACGCGTTAAACTGCTCATCGGCAACCAGAACGCTAACAAATGGAACAAAATGTCAAAAACGCTAACAGACGCCGAACCACTATGGCGAAAAATCGAGCATAAACAAGAACTCCAAGAAGTTGTAATTGCTACACTTATAAAGAACGGCGAAGTTTGCGGCACCGAAATCTTAGCGGAAAACCTCTTAAAAATGGAACTTGGAGAAAAGAACCTTCAAAACGTCAACGACAAAGACAGACTCTTCACCACACTAAACAATTCGTTGCGTAAAGCTCGAGAAATGGCGCAGAGCAAGGGTCCATTAATCTTCGTTAAAGTCGACAAAGGCTACTATAACGCACTAAACGAATAAACCATTAAATTTTTCTTTCTTATTTTTGTAAATTTTTATTTGAGTAAACCTTGCACAATTTTATTCGTAATTGAGCACTTAAAAGGTAGCACTCTGCTTAACCAGCAATGCTTTCAGTAAATGTTTTTCAGCAAAATCTAACTTTGTTACTAAATAAATAGAGAATATATTTTAGGTTAAAAATTTTAAAAACAAAGATAACGGGCGAGTTTAGCAGATTCTTTGTCTTTGAAGAGTCTTAGTTCGCCACTTGTATCGTCTGATGGTCGCTTGTTCGCCAAAACCGCAAGCCGCACAACGTTTATGTCGTACGTGATACGCACGCCTGCCGCAACGTCTACACATAATGTGGACAGTTTTGCCCTGGCGCTTGCCCATTGATGGAGTTCCTTTTCCCATTCAACTCACCTTGGTGGCGGTGAAATAAGGACTACGTTGTCTCCGCGGACAATAATGAGTCCCAGTTTCTTTTGATCTTCAACTACAGTAGTGTCTTCTGTTTCTTCTAAAACTAAGTTTAAGTGCTGATCGAAACCCTTCAGTCTTCCTCTGAGGCTTTTGCCGCCTTTTAAGCGTACAAGTACGATTTTGCTGAGATTTTGTTCAAGGATTTCGGTTGTCATTTCGCTCATTTTGGAATCCTCATGTATCTTTATGTCTTCTATACTTGAACTCTCCCCATTTAAACCTATCTAAGGTGCTATATTGATTAAGTGTGTCACCTAGTTGGTCCAAGCTTCAGGGGGTTTGGGGTGGATTGATGCTTGCACTTATAAGGTTGAGAGGTACTCATTTTTGGATAAGTAAACGGGAACCTTAACACTTCATTGAGGAAGGACCAGTGCAGAACAAGCTAAAAAAAAACCGAGCCGCCATACTAATCGTTGCAATAATCGCTATTGCCCTAGTTGCCGCTGTACTGATTTTTCTAAATTCCCAAAACGCCTATGTACTTTTGTTTGCGGTTGCCTTCGGATTAAACCTCATTCCGTTCGCAGGACCCTCAAATCTTCTTATCGCATCTTCAGCTGCCGTCGCATTAGTAAATCCTGGGCTTGGAGAACTGTTTTTCATAGGCTTGATAATCGCTACTGCATCGGCGTTAGCTAAAGGCATCCACTACATGATCACATTCTTTGTCAGCGGCCACTTAAGCGAGAAAAGGCAAGCACGGCTCGATGCTGACGGAGCAAAAGTTAAGCGCTGGGCATTCCCCCTACTCTTCATTGCAGCGGCAACACCTATCCCTGATGAACCTGTGGTTATTCCGCTTGGACTCATGAAGTACAGCCCCGCCAAGTTTTTTTCCGCTTACTTTTTAGGAAAACTCGCAATTACCATTCCAGGCGCGCTTCTGGGGAATTTGGCAGGTGACGTATTTTCAGCTTACCTAAGCCCAATTGCAATGGTTATAATCTCCATCGTATTAACCGTCGTCATAACAGTTATCCTGCTCAAAGTCGATGTTGGCAAGATTGCAGAGAAATACCTCAAAAATAGACAGGATCAAAAGAAGCAAACCGAGAAAAACTAAATAGCCAGCAAGAACCAAGTACTGAAGGTTAAACATGCCCACGCAACGCAGATACCCCCTTAAAGCCAAAGAAGCGAAACAAATAGTTGAGGAAGCCTCAAAAAAACTAAAGCTTGAATTAGAAGTTAAAGCTAACGTTGAAGTCGTGGAATCCGACGTCGGCGAAATTTACCTTATCGAAGGAAAACCAATCCTCTACAAGTCAGGCGACAAAATCTTGCCAACATTACTTTTCACGGAGTTCACGGCTAAAGCCCCAAAAATTGTGGTTGATATGGGCGCCATCCCCTACGTGTGCAAAGGCGCAACAGTTATGGCTCCGGGCATCGTGCGCATCGAAGGCGCATTCGGCAAAAACGACCTTGTTCTCATCGTGGACATGAAGCATGGCAAATCCTTAGCGATTGGCGAAAGTCTTCTTGATTACGAAACCGCCAAACAGACTAAGAAAGGACCTGTCGTTAAAACGCTACATTATGTAAGTGACAAAATCTGGGACTACATAAAAACTCTAGCCGAATAACCTATGCTTATTAATGTCTAATTGTTAATTTTTCGGTTTCAAGTGTGATTTGCAGGATCAAGTTTTGCGAGCGGAAATTCAAGCGTGAAACGTGTGCCTTTTCCTATCGCGCTTTCAACCTTTACGTTGCCATTTAAAGCTTCAGTCAACTTCTTCACAACTGCCAAGCCAAATCCTTGACCTTTAGCTTTAGTCGTAAAAAGGGGCTTGAAGAGTTTATCTTTAATTTCGGCAGGTATTCCTAAACCTGTGTCCGCAACACTGATAACTACCACATTATCCTTATGGACCGCAGCTAATGTCAAGCTTCCCCCTTCAGGCATTGCCTGAATTGCGTTTGAACACAGGTTGGTTAGTATTCTCTTCATGGCTGAAGGGTCAGTAATCAGCTTATTAAAAAAAGGTTCAATAGAATAATCTGTTTTTGTATTTTCAGGAATTTTAAGGGCGGAAAAAATATCCTCAACTAGCTTTGTTAAGTCAGTTTCTTCAAGACAAGGCTTCAAAGGTTTAGCGAAGTCTTGGAGGTCTGTAACAATCTTGTTAATGTAAAAGGTATTATCCTCGATAGCCTGCAGACAATCTCTTAGGCACAACTTAATAGGGCTGTCAGGCAACTCATCAATTTCTTTCTTGGAGAGGAACAAATCTCCAATGATAGCCTGTAACGGATTACGGATGTCATGGCCAACCATTCCCGCTGTAGCACCTATCGCGGCTAAACGTTCAGAGTCCCGCAGTTGTTGCTCTAAGTTTTTGCGCTCGGTCACATCATTAAATAATATTGCGACTTTTCGGATTTTTTCCTCGCCAACTGGAAACGCAAAAACATCATAGTAACGATTCAACGCCTTTGCCTCGTTCGTAAAACGGATAGGTTCACCAGTAAGGGCAACATTACCATAAATCTCAAACCAATAAGGCTCATGGTTTGGGACAAGACTACGCATCAGTTTTCCCTTTGCATCGCGTAACCCCGTTTGCCGCTCAAATGAAGCATTGACTTCCAAAAAACTGTAATCCAAAGGCTTACAATTCTTGTCAAAAACCATTTCGATAATAGAAAAACCCTCATCAATTGAATCAAATAAAGTTCGATATTTCTCTTCGCTAATCTTTAGCGAGAATGTGCGATTTTCTACTATTTCCTGTAGTTTTTTTCGTTCGACCGCATAGTTTATGGCTCGAACTAGCAGTGGACCGTCAATTTTTCCTTTAATAAGGTAATCTTGGGCACCTTTGCGCACCGCTTCGAGAGCCAAAGCATCGTTTGTGTAAGCAGTCAATATCAAGATAGGAACATTCTTTGCCACAATCTGAATTTTTTCAAAAGTGTTTAACCCTTGGCTGTCGGGTAATCCAAGATCAAGTAAAACTGCATCTACATCTCCTGTTGCCAAACGATCTATTCCTTTTGAAAGTCTGTCAACACGCTCGATATGGCCTGCCAGAGTCTCTTCTTTGAGCATCTCCTGGATAAGTCGGGCGTCGCCTGCGTTGTCTTCAATTAAGAGAATTTTTAACTTTTACTACTCCTTTGGCGGCAGTTTCACTATGGTAAACCAAAACTGTTCTAGCGCATGCATTATTTCGACGAATCTGCTAAGATCCACGGGTTTTGTGATGTATGCATTTGCATGAAGATCGTATGTTTTGATTATATCTTCATCAGCTTTGGAGGTTGTCAAGACAACAACGGGGATGTGACGTAGTTTGGGGTCTTTTTTGATTTCAGCTAATACTTCGCGCCCATCCTTTTTTGGCAGATTAAGGTCAAGCAGAATTAGATCCGGTACTGGCGCGTTTGCAAAAGAACCTTCTTTATGAACAAATTGCATTGCTTCAACACCATCTCTAGCAACGTAAATTTCATTCAGCACTTTAGCGTCTTTTAGGGCTTCTTTGGTTAAGCGAACGTCTCCTGGATTGTCTTCTACCAACAGAATGTCTACAGGGCGGGTTTCTATTTTTTGGGCTACGTATCGCTTCATTTTCTTTAATCACTCTTTTTCCTTTTACTTAATGTAAAGTAAATAGTTGAACCTTTTCCCAATTGGGACTCGATCCAGATACGTCCACCATGGCGCTCCACGATTTTTTTGCATACTGCAAGGCCTATTCCGGAGCCAGGATACTCCTCTCGGGTGTGTAGGCGCTGGAATATTTTGAATAAACGGTCATTGTATTCAGGAGCTATACCGATACCATTATCGCGCACTGAAAACAAATACTCTGTCTCCTTTATTTGAACTGAAACATGAACCCGCGGCGCCTCTTCTCCGTGAAACTTTATCGCATTCCCTATCAAGTTTTGGAAGAGTTGAACAAGTTGACCTCCATCAGCAACGATCGTTGGAAGCTTATCATGCGTCACAACAGCTTCATTGTCAGAAATGGATGCTTTCAGGTTCAAAAGTACAATGTCGAGGGTGGATTCAAGGTTTGTTGGCTCAAAAGGCTTGCCAAGTCTGCCCACGCGTGAGTAAGTGAGAAGGTCATCAATTAAACCTCTCATTCGGTTGGCACCGTCCACAGCATAACCTATGAACTCATCAGCATCTGCATCTAGTTTTCCTTTATATCTCCGCTCTATTAGCTGCACATAACTTGCCACCATACGCAAAGGCTCCTGCAAATCATGCGATGCAACATAAGCAAACTGTTCAAGCTCTGAGTTAGATTGCTTTAGTTTTTCTGATGCTTGCACAATTTCGTATTCCATTGATTTGCGTTCCGTAATATCTCGATTACTGGAGCGTCGACCTAACCATTTGCCAGCACCATCAAAAACGGGTTGGCAGGCATGGGAAATCCAACGTGTCTCACCGTCACGGGTAATTATTCGAAAATCAACCTCATGCCGCTCCTCTTCAGTTATCGATTCAAAATGAGAGCCAACAAGCGCTTTGTCGTCGGGGTGAATAATATTAGAAAACAGCTTAGAATTATTGATAAACTCTTCCGGAGTGTAACCAGTAAACTTTACACAAGAAGGAGACATGTAAAGCATCGTGCCGTCAGGTGCAATCCAGTATTCCAAGTCGTATGCGAAGTCAGCAACCGTCCGCAGCTTTACCTCGCTTTGGCGCAAAGCTTCTTCAGCTTTTTTACGTTCTGTAATATCTCTTGCTGCAGCAAATACTCCCTTTATTTTTCCTTGAGAATCTAGATAGACGCTTGCATTGTACAAAACGTCTGTTATTTTACCAGATTTATTCCTAATTGCGAGAGGGTAATCCTTGACTAAGCCGTCGGTGAAAACTTTCTGGTAACCGACCCTTGCTTGCTCTGGAACGGTGAAATAGTCAGAAAAATCGCTGCCGATGAGTTCTTCTCGGGAGTACCCAGTAACATCTTCAGTGGCTCTGTTAACATCTGTGATTTTTCCTTCCTTACTGATCGTAACTAGAGGATCTAAGCTGGCTTCCAGCAAACTCCTTGCGTACGATGATAAAGCAAGAAGTTTTTCCTCAGCAACTTTACGGTTTGCGGTCATCTGGTTAAATGCATAGGAAAGCTCACTTACCTCGTCCTGGCGCTTAGTTTCAATAACGTAATCAAGGTTTCCTGAGCTAACAGTGTTGATTCCGTTTTGGAGTTTGGTTACCGATTTTAAGGTTCTTCGGAAAACTAGTAAGTAAATTGTCGCTAAAAGAGCACCGAATGTGCCCACAAGCGAAACAATAAGATAAGTGTCAGTATCGTTTGCTTGATGAGCCTCAGCATCAAACGAAAAAGATATCTGAGAAGCGTCAAGGCTAAGTGCCTGATTCTGGTTTGTCATATTACCCCATATATCTTGAAAGGGCTTCAACTCCCTGATGCTTACATTTCGAGGAGCGTTTTGCAGGTATGCAACTACTTCTGTAAAAGTCGTGTTAAGCCCTTGAAGGTCTCGGCTTATATTGGAAGCAAGCTGCTGTTGCTGATCATTGTCAAGTTGTATACTTGACAAATCACTGGAGAGGACGGAAAAGTTGGCTTGCCATTGAACAAGTGAAGTGTCTTGTTGGTAGAGGAAGTAATCTATGGCAATACTACTCAGGTTACCTGCACCGCGTCCAATATTGTTAGCGATGCTTTCTTGGACTTTAAGATGAGATTCTCGCTGAGTGCTTGTTGCAACTGAAGCAGCAATAATAATCAATATAACACTAAAGACCGCGATGCATATTATGAACTGAGTTTTAATCTTCATCGAGCCAACCTCAAAGAATAAAGTTCACCGAATTCCGCATGAACCTTATCAAACATAATGCAACTTTCACAGACGCTCACTTTTTTTCAATAAATGAAGCCTTCGAAATTCAATCAATTGAATTAGTATAAAAAATCAATATTTTAATAAAAACATTTGCATACAACGCAAATAAAGAAAATCCAAAATTTATGGTAAACTGTTTGAATTTCCCGCCCAATCGACAATTGCTGTTGGAAATTTCATTGTAAATCTAAACAGGCGATCATTTTGCAATAAGAAACCCTTCAACATGTTTCAAACATGTCACTAACTATTTCTACTGTGTCAATTTCTGCTTACACAAATCGAATTCACCTTGATGGCCTATGGAGTTTTTTATAAAACAGTTCAGATGATAATTCTAATCTGTTTTATTCAGAAACAAAGATATGTATCGAAAGGAAAGCCGAGTCAAAGCTGCGCAACGAGGGCTTTGCCGAAATCCACGCACTTAGGCAGCTCCCCATCCACTATTGGACCTGACACACTCTTCACTCTAACCGAAAGTGAAGGCGAAATCAATGTTAGGTTGGGCAGTTTCTCCTGCACCATTCGCTCCATTTTTCTAACCGACCTATCAAGCACTCTCAATTTACCCGAGTACGTTCCGAAGACCGCCACTTTTTTGTTCTTCAAACCAAACGATGAGAGATGGTTAATGAATTTCTTCATGGTTTGGCTAGGCCTTCCCATGTGGTTTGGTGCACCCAAAACCAACGAATCATAATCTAAAGCGTGCTCTGCGGTGACTTCTTTGACATAACCCAAATCAACCTCCACACCACCATTACGCATGCCTTCAGCAATCTTTTCGGCCACTAACTTCGTGTTTCCATACTTAGAATCGTAAAAAACAAAAACTCTAACCATTAAATAGACAGTCCTTACAAATCATCATATAGTAGTCGAATTAGATAAAACTTAACCCTAACAATTAAGGGATTTTCTAAAAATTCAAGCTTCAGTGCTATATCCGAACTAAATTCTATTTCCTAAAAACAGAGATAACTCTAACGAATCAGAAGAGAAAAGATGTTTTTTGAAACCCGTTGTTTTGGAGCTATATTGCTAATGTTACTGGGCTTTGACGTATAGTTTGGGACCTGCTCTAATGTTCTCCTTGCTCCTCCAATCAAGCACTTCTATGCGCTTTTTACTTAGGAGGTGATCCGGCCGCAGGTTCCCCTACGGCCACCTTGTTACGACTTTTCCCCCCTCACGAAACTTAGATTCGACGCCGCCACAAAGGACGGCGCCTCACCCAAGAGTCGCTCGGGTGGAACGACGGGCGGTGTGTGCAAGGAGCAGGGACGTATTCACCGCGCGCTAATGACACGCGATTACTAGGGATTCCATGTTCACGAGGGCGGGTTTCAGCCCTCGATCCCAACTACGGCAGGCTTTCGAGATTGCCTTCCCCTTTCGAGGTCGGAACCCATTGTACCTGCCATTGCAGCTCGCGTGTGGCCCAGGAGATTCGGGGCATACTGACCTGCCGTGGCCCGCTCCTTCCTCCACTTTATCAGTGGCGGTCTCCTCAGTGTGCCCAGCTCAAAGCTAGTTGCAACAGAGGACGCGGGTCTCGATCGTTGCCTGACTTAACAGGACACCTCACGGCACGAACTGGCGACGGCCATGCACCTCCTCTCAGCTCGTCTAGCAAGACCTTTAATCTGGCCTTCATACTGCTGTCGCTCCTGGTGAGATTTCCGGCGTTGACTCCAATTAAACCGCAAGCTTCACCCCTTGTGGTGCTCCCCCGCCAATTCCTTTAAGTTTCAATCTTGCGATCGTACTCCCCAGGCGGCAGGCTTAACAGCTTCCCTGCGGCACTAGAACGGCACGTGGCCGTCCAAACACCTAGCCTGCATCGTTTACAGCTGGGACTACCCGGGTATCTAATCCGGTTCGCTCCCCCAGCTTTCATCCCTCACCGTCGGGCGCGTTCTAGCAGACAGCCTTCGCCACTGGTGGTCTTCCCGGGATTATAGGATTTCACCCCTACCCCGGAAATACCGTCTGCCTCTCTCGTCCCCTAGCCAAGCAGTATCCCCCGCAATCCAACGATTAATTCGGTGGATTTAACAAGGGACTAACTTAGCCAGCTACGGATGCTTTAGGCCCAATAAACATCCACACCACTCGGAGAGCTGGTATTACCGCGGCGGCTGACACCAGACTTGCCCTCTCCTTATTCCCCCAGCGTTCTAGACTGGGTAAAAGCCTTCCTCAGCGGATGGCACTCGGGATAGCCCTGTCACACTTTCGTGTATTGCAAAGTTTTCGCGACTGCTGCGCCCCGTAGGGCCTGGGCCCTTGTCTCAGTGCCCATCTCCGGGCTCCCGCTCTCACGGCCCGCACCGGTAAAAGGCTTGGTGAGCCATTACCTCACCAACAACCTGATCGGTCGCGGCCTCATCCTTGGGCGATGCCAAAGAGCATAACTCTAGCATCTTTTGGGCGAAGACTCATTCCAGAGTTCTTCACCTATCGAGAATTAGCCCCAGTTTCCCGGGGGTGTTCCGGTCCCAAGGGCAGATTAGCCACGTGTTACTGAGCTGTGCGCTGCGTCTCCGTGTTGGCTGGAAACGCTCAACTAGGCATGTCTTAGTCCTATCCCGATAGCAGTGGGGTCCGGCAGGATCAACCGGAGTTGTGACACTCCGTATTAATTTCTGCGGATCTTTACTATCTTGTTTTTTGTGTGGTACGTTCTGCACTTTTCGCATATCTATGCCTAACTGGATTTGGAGGGAGAAACATTCTCCACAAATTATACGTCAAAGCCCAATTCAGACCTAACTGAGCAATTAGTCAGGTCCACATTTCCTATTATTTTTTGTCCCCGCAATTGGAGGCCAACTCCGTCATTCCTGCAAGGCGTAATCGCCGTTTCGGTAGGGGTTGAGCCGCCGCCATGTGAAAATTGCGGGGCTAGCAATTATAGCTGAATTCTAACAGAAGTCTAGTCAACTGATATAAACGTTTCTTTTCCATTCCCCCAAAGAATATTGTATGAATGATTTGGGTGTTGTGAGGTATTAAAAACACAAATTATCATTTTTTAAAGATTTTTTGTTACTTTTAGGGGTCTTTTGGTTGCAGTTTATCGTTTTTGTGGATGTTGTTTGAAGTTTTAAAAATAGGGTACGAAACTGGTTTTTATGCTCTTTTGGTCACTCACCATGGTTTCTACTAGCAGAATTTGCCTTTGAACAATGCATAACATGCTCTTCGCGCGTTTTTGAAAGCTCTATTTTCAGCTTCACACAGAAAATTGCCATCCGAGATCATCTTCTGCTCCATTTCAAAAAGAATATTCCGAGATTAAATCATTCGTATCCAAACAAAAGACAGAAGATCATAACAAATCTAAAACTATGTTTATTGTACAAACTTACAATGATAACCTGCTCTCAAAAATTAACCGGAAAATGCTGATTTCGCTGAATTCCGAGTTTAAGAAAGAATAAAGTCTTACTATTTTGTTTTGACATCTTAATGACTACTGAAAAACTCAGTACTGGTCTACAGCACTTAGCGGTTGTTGTTTCAGCTTGTGACAACAGCACCTTATATCATTTAGATGAGTAAAGGATTGTAAGGAACAATTAACTGAGAGCCAAGTTAAGCGGGTCTGGCAGTTAACAAGGAGAAGGCGAGCGCCACAATTTTTACGCCTTGCAATTGTTAGCTCATGGCTAAATCCGCTTAACAAACACTTTTTGCCCCCTAAAATTATTTTAAATAAGCGTTTACTCTCTTTTCTCCACTGGAAGCATATATTTTGGCATATGATCGAATAGATTAAAACTTATGGAAATCAGGGGAACATAATGTAACTGTATATGTACAGTCACAACATTATTTATTGGTCAAATACCCTATAGTGACCAGGAAAAGGTTAGCTTAAATGCAGGTGAATTGTTTCCCCCTCTCTCTTCCTGAATTCACTTGCGTTTAAGCTAGCCCTTCTCTCTCTTCTCAATCCCGACATAAATTTGTTGGAACCATCAAATAAAAACGTAGTTACTATCGTTTTATAGCTTGATTAGCCACCGTTTTAGCTATAATCAACTATATTTCTCTAATTCTCAAGTCCTTTCCAAAAAATTTAGATGTTAACTTTAAATGCCCAATGCATATAAGCGCTAATGTCTCGTGAAAGCACTAAAGATGGCTCCACGTAGCAATGGAGGCTACACTTTTGGCAGTTTTCTATTTTTTTCCAGTCAAACTCAGAAACAGCACCTTTAATGCCCCCCTCAAAAACTGAAACACTGCTAGCATAATCATTATGGACGTAACAAGGCAAAACTACGTTTCCATGAGGATCGATGTTTATCATTGTCCAGGGTTTGCATCGCCATTTTTTCTCTTTAGCCATCACTTTAAAGTAGCCCATTGAGTTGACAATGGGGTAGCCTTCTCGCTTCATTTTCATTAACCGGTTAGCTATTTTGGGTACTTTGGCTGCAGCGGGAGAGGATGCATTTGCGTTGCAATACTCATGGGCTACAGCCACAGATATTCGTGTCCCCAACTCTCTTGCCAACTCCACTAGGTTTTCTATTTCCTCTATGTTCTCAGCCATCACCGTTGTGTTGATGGTTACCGCAACTTTTTCTTTAGCCGCACAAATGCCGCGCACCGCTTTCTTAAAGCTACCGTCAACTCCCCTTATCGAATCATGAGTTTTCTCCAAGCCATCCAACGAAACGTAAACAACCCCGTTAATGAACGGGGCAATTTCCTCAATTCGGGATTCAAGCAGAGTACCGTTAGTGATTAGGCTGGTATGCAACGGTAGAGACCGCGAAAAAGCAAGTATCTCAACCAAATCCTTCCTAAGCAGAGGTTCCCCACCCTCAAACGCGACTCCGACGGCTCCAGAATTGTAAATCTGTTTTAGAACCGCTTTTTCCTGCTTTAGGCTTGGGTCTGGGCTGGGTCGTTTCCAGAAGGGGCACATTTTGCAACGGAGGTTGCAGTTGTAGGTTAATTTGTGGCCGCAGAAGAAAGGAACTTTTGCACCCAGCAAGTTTGAGATCAAACCACTATAAACTCTAAACCCAAGACGAAAGTTTTCGGATAGATGCGACGATTTTTTCTCTAAAACGGAATTTTGGGAAACTTGTTTCATCATTAATAACCCGATAAAGTTTTGAAATTAGTAACGCAAGATAGTTTTTTTAGTGATGTTACCCTTGCGATTCCTTTAAACTTAATGCTTTATTGCAACCCCAAACACTCGATATTTGTCTTTTGGGAAAGTTTTGAATTTTCTATCAGCGGCAAACCGCCTATATATGCTTCCAGAAGTAATAAAATGGAATACTTGATCTATCGCACCCAAAATCCACAACTCCACAACTAAGCCCTATGTGGAAAGAAGGGCTATTAGACCTGTGCAGGTGTAGTGCCAACAACAAGCGGTCACATGAAATTCAATCAAGAGCAATCGCAGATGGCTGTTTGTTGTTAAATGTTTCTTACACGATGAGTGGCTCGTTCTTGCTATCTACAGAAAAACCTCGCGTAGAAAATCTCAGAACCCCCAAAGAGACTAAAACAATAACGACTACTCCAACAGCAATGAAAGGCAATATGCCTAATGTTGTGGATACAGCTTCCGGATTCATAATTCCCCCAAGAACAATCGCTGAAAAAATAATTCCAATAGACAAGATAAACGAAAATTTGTAGGGTCTATCAGTTTTGGTCTTAACTAGTTTCTTTCTGTCAAGTTCGCCTACAAGAAAATTCAAGAAGATACCTATTGACGCTATCAGCAATGGAAGCATAAGTGAAAGTGTTATGTTTTGTAAGTTTAAATCGATGAACTGCCGCAAGCCAAAGACGGAAAAAGAAAGCAGTAGGAAAAAAAGAGCGATGGACCCGAAAAATATGGTTCTGTCCAGAAACTTTCCTGAGAGAGCCGGACCGTAAGTTCGTCTATTGGGCACAGGCGTTTCTCCTGGTTTAATATCTTTTGTAGTTCTTCGTGTTAGACCGGGCAGGTCATTTGAAAGAAAATAGATTTTATGTTTTGGATCAAGAGGTAATTTGTTGCCGTTTGAATCATAAACTGCTTTGGTTACCATTCTTGAAAAGGGGTATAGCCATTCGACGCCTCGGTCCCTTGTTGTTGTGAACGAATCTAGAAATGAATGTAGAAAGGCTCCGATACCAAAAAACGGGTTTATCAAATACACTATACCGATAAACAAGAAATTATGAAATAATGCACGATGTATTTGTCTACGTCGAAAGGACTCTTTGCTAAAAAAACCGTACTCTCGGTCAAGATCATTAATTGCAGAGCCAATTCCAACCATTAGCGCTATTTCTGGTTTTCCAAACAATAAGGCTCCAACAATAATGCCAAAGACTATGTGAGTAGAAAGATTCATGAGAACAACCGCCGATTCCTGATTGACCAATTAATACTGGGTAATTTTATGAATATAAAGGTAATTAATTTCAGAAACTCACTTTTCCCGGCCAATTATACCCAAAATCCTGTAATTATTACAGTAGAATTGGCTGTCCGATTTAATTAATTTTGAATTATTCCAATAACGATTAGTACAATCCCAACTATTGTCCTTATAGTTCTAATTAGCTGTTCAGGAAAACTCTGCTTTGAATATTTAATTATGCTTAAAACGCCATCTATGATTAGCCAAAGACCTAAACCAACCAAAACTGTAGAGAGGGCATTCAATAACTTCACCTTCTAAAGAGTACTATTATCTAAATAATATAATTTTCAACTAAAATAATATTTTCGGACTCTCAAAAAAAGTTTGAACATCAGTTTAAGTCATTAACGGATAAGATGTACACAACAAAACTTTTTATAAATTTAACTTAGGGCTAACCTTTTTATTAGTGGTAAACCAAAGTGTAATTATAGAATTTCTGTTTGCAGCATTAACTAAGCCTGAAGAAAACAGAATTCAGTTCTTGTGTAAATAACTGAAAACTACGCTACAGGCATTATGTTGCTTTCAAACAATTCTAAATCCCTTATTTATTGGATGGGGGAGGTGAATTCATATATGGCAGACACGTCAATTTCTCAAATTGCATACATCTTAGCTCTTATTGGAGGAATATTGCTAGTAATCTTTGGATTATTGGATCTAATTGGTGTTACCGGATTGGCAATAGTCCATTTTAGTTTCTATGCTTTTGCCTATGCTGGGATTGTTTCTCTAATTTGTGGTGTTATCGCAATCATTGGTGCGAGAAGCGCAAGTACTCTCGTCTGGGCAATCGTACTCATAATAGTTGGAATCATCGGCGGCGGACTAGGCGGACTACTAGTTGTACTCGGAGGACTACTTGGACTAATTGTAGTAATAACCAAAAGAGCATAACGCGATTTGAATACGACCCTTCTAAATCAATTGGCTTATTTTTAGAAGCCAAACATTTTTTTCCAATTCAGCTACCATTTTTAAGTAAATATGGCAAAAACCACAGTTACCTGTTCCTGGAGGTCCTCAGTCACACACATTTAAAAGGGAAATTGGACATTTAAGATAGGAATAGATATCAGGTTAGTTTATTTTTTGGGAATAATGCAAGTAATATGTTAAAGCACCCGCGGTAAATCTCAGAAAAGTTTGAGTTTTGACAAAAACAAACCAATCTCTAACAAATCTTGTTAGAACTAAAGAGGAAAAGAAATGGTGGATATAGAACAATTTACAAGAAAAGAAGAGACCCCCAAAATAAAGGATGAAGAAAAGCCAGAAGAACTCGCATTAAAAGATGAAGAAAATCAAGTGAAAACACAAGAAGACATCATTCAGTCAATAAAAGATTCAAAAGTACTCTATCTCAGTTTAAGCGGGGGCTGGGGGCACACAAGACAGTGGATAAAACAGTGGGAGAAAGATAATAACAAGAAGATAGATGAAGATCTAGATTGGCGTGATTCAGGATACATATGTCCATACTGTGCGCAAAAAATAGTGGAATTCTACGTCCCTGCTCCATTCTCTACTATCATCTACAAATGTTCTAATGACCATAGATTTTCTCACAAAATAATGACCGCTAAAGAAAAACGAATACTAAAAAACGAAGAAAGACAAGATATACTCAATGAGGCACGGGCTGCAAAAAAAGCTGAGCAGGAACTAGTAGGTAAAAAGTTTGTTGAAAACGTCAGGTACGCTTTCCGCATGGTCAGAAGGACACCCTACATTGATGCCACCATAATAAAACGGGAATATCAGGAGCACCGCGAGTTTTACCACCAAAAAATGAACAGTGCATTCAAAAGCCGAACAAACAACATTTCCATCGGAGCTTTCGACAGCCTTTTCAGCGCAGTGGACTCCAGCGATACGTCGACTCTTTGGGAACGAAAAGCAGGTCTTGCCAAGAGCATTAATGACAATAAAATCGATGTTATGGGCGCGTTAATCGGAGCGATGTCAGCTTACATTGGTTCGCTTGGTGTGCTTTTTCCGATTTTGCTCTTAATATTTGCAGATGGAGCGGCAGCGTTTGGCAACTACTTGGTATACGGGTTCTTTGCAATCATGTTCTTTGGATTTTACGAAGGCTACTTTAACCAAAACAGACTCAAAAGATTGGTTAAAGAACATAAAGACTATACTAGCGAATTCGATGAAATCACTGACTTGATTGAAAGAAAAAAGGATTTAAGAATTCGATGATATTCCAGATTTTCACATTTAATTTCGCGCACACAACAGGGCCCAATTATTTCCCTTCGGGGTAGGCTAAGCTGTTGATTACCTTAGATTGTAGTCTTAACCTCTGTTTGGGTCGAGTTTGAATTGTCGTCGTTGTTTTTTTCCACGAGATTGTCTGATTCCTGTTTCGGTTTTGTTAAGCTTCTCAGATTCTTTTTTCTTCTCAGTTGTATATCGTCCTTGTTGTTTTTTTAGGTGAGATGTTTCCGCCGTATTTTTTTGTTCGTTAGATTTCATGTTCTCTTTTTCACTCATTCTATTTTCACCTCTGCAGGTTTTTAGGAAAAAAAGTTGCTTGATAATGTTAACTCAGGGTTTTAGATCTTTATCTTCACTGTAGTCTCTGTCCTCATGGGCTTCTTCTTCGGCTTCATCTTCGTTTTCTTCTTCAGCCTCGCTTGCTTCTTCGCCTTCAACGTTTGCTTTGTCTTCGGCTTGACCTTTCGGCGGATAAGCCTTATCCAACCAAACCTCAAACTGCACTTTATAATCAGGGCTGGAAAAAGCCCAGTCGAACAACCCAACAATAACGTTGCTGACTTCAATGTCGTGGTCGTCAGCTAAACCCTTCAAAAACTCTTCCCACTTTCCAGGTAAAGAAATAGATAAACTTCCCATAAAAAATAGTCTCCACTATTTTATAGTGTCAAGGTATATTTTAAGCTTCAAGAACTTTGAAAACCTGAAACCACTTATCTTTGTTCTTTTAGCAATTGCAGTCGTTTAGCGACTTCTTTGGAAACTTTTTCTAAACCTTCGGCTAAATCTTTCTCATCGACCTCATCGATGGGGTACCATTTGCCTTCTTTATCGATGAAGACAATTTCCAATTTTCCAACTTTTCTATTTACCATAATTTCCACCTTGTTACCCAAAACTGATGAAAGACCTTTCTGAAAAGGGACCTGCGGTTAGATTGCCCATAATCAATCCATCGAAAGTATTCTAGGCTAACTGAGTCCTGTGCCTATTCCGAGGCATTCTTAATAATTTAGTTATTTCGGTTTTGGAGGGGCGGCTTCTGGTTTATTCTTGTTTGTCGATCCAGATTTTTACTGCGTCTTGAACTGCTCGGGATAAGTCGCCTTTTTTGCCTCCGAATCGCTCTACGGTTTTTATTCTGAGTTGTTTTTCAAGTTCATCTGATATGTCAACGTTGATGCGGCCCAAGTTTAGTCACTTTTTGCGTGTAATTTATTTTTAACATTATATACTATGTGTATTGACACTTATAAGTATATAAGTCTACGTACCTAAACATTTATGCGTATAAGTGCTGATCACTACACCCTAAACTTGTAATAGACAAAAATTTTTATAATTTGTTTCCTTTTGTGGGTCGAGGCCTTACAAATGCCAATGTTCGAATGTTCAGTATGTGGTCGCAAAAAGCGAGAGGAGTTTGAGGTTTCCTGCACTGGCGATATTAAACGGAATGTGGAGAAAGCACCTTGGTGCTGCAGCAAACCCATGAACGAAACCCTCGACGACTAACCAATGAGCAAACCAATGACAAAGCTCAGCAATGGCGCAATTATCCATCCAGCCGCAACTTTTAGAAAAGGTTTTGTCGACACAAGTTTAGTTTTGTAAGATAGTCCCGTTCCGAAAACTGCTGTGGAAGTCGTTTGGGTAATGGATAGGGGAATGTTGAAGATTGTGGCCACTTCCACCAACACGGTTGAAGTTATTAGTGTTACAGCCGCGTTTGCGTAACGCATTAAAAAGAATTCTTCCGAAACCCTTTTTATTGCGCCCTCACTGAGGAAAAATGATCCGATGAAAATCGCAGCTACTGCCGCTAATTCCGATGCTAAATTAAATCCGCCTGTTGCAACTATCATTCCCAGCGTGTTTGCTCCCGTCACATATGCTGTGGTAAAGGACGTAACGATTAGTGCGAGTTTGTAGGCTTGTAGACGATGCCAAAGGTTTGCTGGCCAAGTCCTGTTTAACAAGCGGATTAACCCAAAAGCAAACCCAAACGCAATTAACGGCACAAGAACCCAGGTCAATGCCACTTCACCCACATACAAACCGTCAGAAAGTGACTTTCCAGCAACTGACAGACCTGCCAAAAGTCCCACTAACGCCATGCTCAAAGACATGGGCACCCGAATTTTGAAGGCTATTACGAAGATAAGAATGGATACCAGCAACGCTTCAGCCCTAAGAGTAGACGAAGCGTTAGGCAACAAAGTGCCAACTGAATATATCATGCCTGAACCCTGAACCAAAAGACCAGCGGAAAAACCAGCTGCGCCTACAAGTACTCCGAACCGTTTGGTAACTATTCTTGATCCTACTGCGGGACCTACACAGGCGGACAAATTGTTGCCAGCAACCAGCATAACCGCTACAAACACTAAAACCACAAGGACAACAGACAACCACAGCATTTAGTGATCACTTGAGAATAGATGTTACTATTGACACGATTATGTCGGAGAGGTCTTCGCAACCATCCAGGATGTCGTCGGATTTATGCAGCATTTCACTATAGTGAAAGAACTGCAAAAAATGCAGACCAGAAGCCATCTGAGTAGAGCTTGTCAAACCCGGCATCCTTGATGTCGTCGCCTTGCTCTTCGAGAGTTTGGATTTCTTTACGTAACTGCAAAATCTGGGGCACGTTGCTGGTGGATAACATTTGTTGCAGTTTAGATAATGTTTGATCTCCGAGGAGAAGCATTTGCAAGTAAACGTGCGCCCATTCTGCTTCTGTATTCATTGAAGCGTCAGAGTTGTTAGCTTTGGCCATGCGAGAAAGTTCCCGGCTCAAATAGAATATTGTGTCAACTATGTTGTCGGCTACATGCGCACTTTCGATCAGGTTATCAATTAAGTTTGGGCTGATGGCTCCAGCGGTGATGTCTTCGCTTAGCTTGAAGGCAACTTCATCTGACTTCTTCTCTAAATCGCGGACAGCGTGCATCTTTTCAATTAATGTTTGTTTGTTTCCGCTGTTGTTGAACATATCTTTCAGGATGGTGTTGGCTTGGGCAGCGATGAAGAGAATTTGGGACAATTCACCGAAAATGTTTCTTTCCCCAAGCACCAAGATGCCTTTGAAGTTCTTCAACGTAAAAGTCCTCAATTCAACTAATTTATTTCTAGGCTGGCTAATATTAACTTTAACTGAGCGCTATGTTGTTGGTTTTTAGTGTTGCGTATATGTCTTTGAGTATTTGTTCTGATGCCACAACGTCAGCTCATGAGTTCGGCGCAGATTTTGGGCCGTATTAACTGGTTGATTTAGAATCTTTCTTTTTTAGATAGGCACATGTTTTCTTAAGAAACTGATTTTCGTGGAAAGAATCGGCAAAAGTTTCTCTACCGCAATAAAAGCTATTGTCGCGTATGCTATTCCGCCTAAAACATCTACGAAATAGTGCTCGCCTAGGTAAACTGCGCTGAACCAGGTTCCTACTGGAATTACAATTACTGGAAGCGCTTTCCACTTCCAAATTTTAAAAGCGAAGAGGAAAACTAGCCAAGGCATAGCTGAATGCATGCTAGGGAAAGCAGCGAACAAGTTTCCACCTAAAAAGTCAAACAATGTTTTGTAAACTGGGAGTCCTAGGTTTACATCTACTGAACTAGTCAGGACTCGTTGGATTACGGGCCCAGAGTAAGAAGAAGTGAATAGTGAGTTAAACTGGTACCATGGTGGGGCTACAGGGTAAAAGAGGAAGGTGATCAATGCCGAATAGGTTAGTATGCCGAAGGCAACGATGTATTTCCAGTAGTTTTTAGGGCTTTTTTTCCAAATAATAAATGCGAATATGGTCGGTACGAAGAAATATATTCCATAGAAAACGGCGCCCATGTAATCTAGAACAGGAAACCTAAAATTCTGTTGCAGCATTAGACTTGGAAGCTTCCCAAATAATTGAATATCCATGTTGCTTGGGGCAGAATGAAGATTGTAAAGAGAAATTGTGCCTACGAAACTGTACATGATTTCGTAGGAGAGAAACACTGTAACAAATGGGAGCCAATCTTTTAAGGCGCTCCAAGTTCGTTTATTGTAAGAAGCATAGAATAGAATTCCTAAAACAAGGAATTCCGGTCCAGGAATAACATTGTATTCCACACAGAAAATTGTTATTGCTATAACGTAAATTCCTAAAAAGAGAAGAGAAAAGAACCGTGAAGAATGATAATCAAAGTTCAAGTCCAGCTTCAATTTTTCAAGATTGAGCTTTTTGACTTCATCTTCTTTCTTCACCATTGTTTGATCTCTCAGCTTCCTGTATCCTTCTATTACCCTTTTTAAATGCCTTTTCCCAATTTCCAATTAAAACTGAAGCTCAACACGACAAGAGATTGCCTAATAGACTACGCAGTTATATTAAATAAGAAACTTTAGATACCGTAAAAAACTTTAAAGACCTTTAAAAACCTATAACGCCTGTGGAAAAATGGAAAAGGTATGGGATGAATTAAAAAAAATCGAAGCACAAGCGGAGCAAATCAAAAACGATGCTCAAGATAGAGCAAAACAGATGGCTCTTCTATCAAATCAGGACGCCGAAAAACTGATAGAAAACAGTAAAACCTATGGTGAGGCTGAGTCACAGAGGCTTCACTCGATGACTGTAGAGGAAGCTAATCATAACCGTAATGAACAATTAAAAGCTAATGAAGAAACCGTGGCGAACCTGAAGTCAAAAGCTGAAAAACGTATGGATAAAGCGGTACTATTGGTTGTGAATGCTATTCTTGAGGATTCTGCACCTTGACTCAGACCACACAGTATGCTTCGGTTCTAGCTAAAATCGGCGCTGAAAGAAGTAAACTTATCGATGAAGTCAAACTTAAAGCGCTTGCAGAAAGTAAAAGTCTCGGTGAATTTGCCGCTCAACTTCGAGATACAAGTTACCAAGAGCAACTCTCCAAATTACCTTTGCCACTTACAAGCCCCAAACTTGAAAGAGCATTCAACGAAAACCTAATTGAAACCTACATAAAAATTATCAATTATTCCCCTAAAAGAACAAGAGAATATCTTAAGCTGTATCTATTACGTTTTGAAATTGAGAACTTAAAGGCGCTTATGAAAGCGACAACCGCCAAGTTGACTTCTGAGCAAAAAGGCGCAAAAGTTTACTTTTCTGTGGAAGATTACTTTAAAAGACGTGTTATAATTGAAGAAGCCATTAAAGCTTCTACTCCAGCCCAAATGATTCATGCTTTGAAAGGCACTGAATACTTTTTACCTATGAGTTTGGGGCTGAAAAACTACGAAGAAAACGCCTCAACCTCCTCTTTTGATGTGTTTATGGATAGGTCTTTTTATGAGAAACTTTACGAAGGCTATATGATCCTTACAAAAAAAGAGAAGGTTTACGCAAATTTTTATGCAAGCACAGAAAACGACATCTTCGCGTTGTTAACGTTGTTGCGGGGTAAAGCATTAAATTATGAACCCAATTATTTGCGGTTGTTGATCCCCCAGAATTTCATTAACCTTAACGAATCAACCGCAGAGGCTTTGGTATCCGCGATAGATTTTGATTCAGCTCTCAAAATAGTTCTTGAAGGTCCTTATGCAAAGTTCTTTGTTAAAGGGCAAACTTCAGAGGAGACAATTGCAACCGCTGAAAAAACCTTTAAGAAGGCTGTGTTTCAACATGCTAAATCAAGTGCAATCAGCGAAATTTTCAACATTGGGGCGCCGCTCGCACTTTTGACTCAAAAAGAAGCGGAAGTCCACAACCTTGCGAACATAAGCGTTGGCGTAGATTTTGGTATGAAACCAGACGAAATACGCAGTTTATTTTTCTTTTAAGCCTCTATTTTTGTTTTCTTTAGTTTAAGTTTTGTGTATAGGAAGTTTTGTTTGAATGGATTGAATTCTACGCCGGTGCCAGCATAGAATTTGCTGAACCACTCGTAGAAGTGCAATCTTAGAGTGTGGATAAAAACGATTAATCCCTCAAGTGCCAACACGAAAATGTTTCCGAACACTATGACAACTCCAGCTAAAACAAATGTTAACAATGAAGTGGCTCCAGCAGGATTAACCAGATCTGCGACGGTGTAGGTTACCAGTAGCAGTGCCCAGTGAGCCATGAGCAAGGCTAGAATACGACTGTAGGATATGGTGTTGCTGAGTAGGCGAGTTACTAAGTCTCCTCCTTCAAAGAGTCTACCGGATAAGGTGTCCTGTTCGGAATGTTCGCCACCATGTGGCACCGCGGATTTTGCAGCTTTCAAATAAATCGGTTTTCCCACTACTAGAACTACAAACGATAGTAAAGGCCAAAGAATGGGTCCGCTAAGCCATGCGCCGAAATTTAATTGATAGGCTGCAATTAGATAGACGCCACTTACATAGAAAGCAATTTTCGGAACTGATGTTAGGAGGGCGTCAGCATATTGGTGTTTTAAGGCAAAGTTAGTCATTTCTAAAACTATGCCACTGATTATCTGTATTACACCAACGACCAAAGTAAAAATTATGAAGGTAAACACGTTTACGGTGGGGTTTTCGGTTGGGTTAATCCACAGTGGCCCCCAGGGTAGTGGCTGCCCGAAAGCTTCGCCGAACACTAAACCTGCAACGCTTGCGCCCAGACCGCAGGCTGCCATAATATAACAGACGTTTTTCATCGCTTTGTTACCTTTGATTAGTAACCCAACTGTTAATCCGCCAAACAGCAAAACTAATCCGTGGCCAAGGTCGCCGAACATTAACCCGAAAATAATCGGGAAAGTTATCGCCATTATAGGTGTGGGATCTACTTCGTTGTAATGGGGTAAACCGTATAGTTTTGTGAGTTCTTCGAAGGGTCTAACAAACCTGTTGTGGTTTATCATTGTTGGAGGATTAGCCGACTCGGTGACTTCATTTTTCAAAACTAAGACTTTTCCATCTAACATTCCTGTAACTTTTTCGTTGAGTTCTTGGAATCTCTTCTGTGAAACAAATCCGTGGAGGGTTGCTAGGTGACCTGATTGGAGTATTTTTCTTTCAGCTTGCATAAGAGTAAGGATGTTTTCTGAAGTTTCTTTTAGGGAGACAATATTGTTTTTGTTTTCTTCGCCTAGTTTTTTCAATGAATTGGAAACAGCTTTTTCTTGGTCTGTATTTTCTTTTATTTGTTTGTTAATTTCTTTGAGCGCCAAGGTTACATCGTGCGGTAATTCTTTGGGGATGTGAAAGATTTCGGCGTGATAGGTCCTTAGGATTTTCTCGGTTTCTATTTGATATTTAGCTGGGAGGGCTAAACACATGAATATAATTTCTTTAGTTATAGAACAACGATTAATGAAAACTGGGTATCCTGCAAGGGCAGTTTCTAATACAGAAAAATTTTTTGTTGGTACACTTGCGACTGCAACGTAAATTAGTTTTAAATCTTCAATTGCAGCAAGGTCGGCATCCATGATTTTGAGTCTTTCCAACATGTTCTTGATGTGATTTAATTGTTCGGTCTTTTCTTGCAGGCTAGAAAGATCTTCGTTGAGGCCGTCCGTTTCATTTTTCAGAGTTAAAATTTTTTGGTTTGTGTCTTCCAAAAGGGTTTGCCAATTCTCAGCTGTAACCTGAGTTTTAGTCACCTGTTGTAGTTTAAAAATGCTGAAAAGGCTTGATTTTTCTTTTATGAGCTGATTAGTTAAAATGTTAAGGTCAGCAAGCGACCCTTCGACTCTTTGAATACTTTGATTGTAGTCATTTAAATCTGCGTTGTCTTGAGGCGTCTGTTCAATATGGAATTCTCCGAAGGTATTGAGTGCTTCCAAAACTTGCTCTACGTCTTTCTTAACGCAGATTATCGATGTAGAGGTCATTCTTTCTGGTCGCAACATTTTTAACAGAATGTTTGATTTACCAACGAACATTTAAAGTTATATTTGGCGATGAAATGATTGGCTATGTAATTGGGGACACTGATATGATTACTGGTTTTAGACTGGTTGGTGTTGAAGGCACCGAAGTCTCCACGGATGAAGAGTCGGTACAAGCCCTACAAAAAGGGCTTGCACGAAGTGACATCGGTGTAATAATTATTAGTGAATCATTCTCAAACGGTCCCTTGATGCGGGAAGAAGTTGATAAAATTCGTCAGGAACGAATAACGCCTCTAATCGTGCAGATTCCTGGAAGCAAGGGTTCCGCTAACAAAACGCAACTATCTGACATTGTCAGTAAAATTTTAGGAATCAAAATATAGTGGTGAATTAACATGAGCGTTAAAGATGGCATTTCAGCGATTGCAAAAGATGTCGTGGGTGATGTACAGAAAGAAGCGGAAGCTTTGATTTTGGCTGCGGAACAAGAAGCGAAAGCATCCTTGAAGAAAGCGAAAATGCAAGCAGATCAAAATTTCAAAGCAATAATGACCCAAGCTGAGGTGAACGCAGAAGCTGAAAAGCGGAAAATTGCTTCTGTAACTGAAGTTGAAATAAGGAATCGTTTGCTTCAAACAAAAGAAGATTTAGTCGATACTGCTTTCGAAAAAGCCAAGGCTAAAATAAAGGCTTTCGTGGCATCTGAGGAATACCACGACTATTTGTTTAAGAACATACAAAGTGCCTCTGAAAGAATAGGTCAGAAAAATCTCGTAATACAGGTAAATGCTAAAGATAAAGATTGGTTAACCCAAGATAGCCTGAAACGTTTATCTAAGAAGTTGCATTGTGAATTGGAACTGTCCGAAAAAACCGGAGATTTTCTTGGGGGATGCATAATCCAAACTGAAGATGGAAAAATAATCTGTGACGTCACCTTGGATAATCGTTTGCAAGAACTTAAACCAGTTTTACGCGTTGAAATAGCAAAAACATTGTTTGGAGAGTCTGTTTAAAAATGCCAGTTAAAGGAAGCGTAATCAGAGTTGCTGGACCAGTAGTAGAAGCTAAAGGCATGGCGCAAGCAGTCATGCATGAAATGGTCGAAGTAGGTAACGACCGTTTAATCGGAGAAATTATCCGTTTAGAAGGCGACCAGGCAACAATTCAAGTATACCAGAATACATCTGGACTCAAACTCGATGAACCTGTTTTGGGCACAGGAAGCCCCCTATCAGTGGAGCTTGCTCCAGGGATCGTAGGCAACGTTTTTGACGGCATTCAAAGACCCCTTGAAGAACTAAGAACTCTTACAGGAGCCTTCATTAAACAAGTAGCGGATGTGACAAGTCTTTCCCGATCTAAGAAATGGACTTTTATACCGACTGCGAAAGTTGGAGCTAAGCTCGTAGGCGGCGACATACTCGGGGTAGTACAAGAAACCGCGCTCTTTGAACACCGAATATTGGTTCCTGTTAATATTCAAGGCAAACTTTCAAAGATTGCTCCAAAAGGCGACTACACAATTACTGAGACAATCGCCACCCTTGAATCAGACGGAACCAAAGTTGACTTGCCTATGCTTCAGAGGTGGCCTGTCAGAGAACCACGCCCCCACACAAGAAGGCTAACAGCGAGTTCTCCTTTAATTACCGGGCAACGCGTAATCGACACTTTTTTCCCGGTTGCTAAAGGCGGAAGCGCCTCTATCCCAGGTCCATTCGGCTCAGGAAAAACCGTAACCCAGCAGCAGCTTGCAAAGTGGTCAGATGCGAATGTTGTTATTTACGTGGGCTGTGGGGAACGAGGCAACGAAATGGTCGATGTACTTGATAGTTTCCCTAAGTTAATTGACCCAACATCTGGACATCCACTCATGGAGAGAACAGTCCTTGTGGCTAACACAAGCAACATGCCTGTCTCTGCCCGCGAAGCCAGCATTTACACGGGTATTACCCTCGCCGAATATTTCCGTGACATGGGTTACGCTGTCGCGCTGATGGCGGATTCCACAAGCAGATGGGCGGAAGCACTCCGAGAAGTTTCCGGGCGTCTTGAAGAAATGCCTGCGGAAGAGGGATTTCCAAGTTATTTGCCCTCGCGTCTCGCAGAATTCTATGAACGCACAGGCGTCGTTGAAACCTTAGGATCAGACAAACGCATTGGTTCCATCTGTGCTATTGGAGCTGTTTCCCCTCCAGGCGGCGATTTTTCAGAGCCAGTCACACAACACACAAAACGTTTTACACGAGTCTTCTGGGCACTTGACGCTGAACTTGCAGCCGCAAGACATTATCCTTCAATCAACTGGATGTCAAGCTATAGCGGTTACATCAAAGATCTCGCTGAGTGGTGGCATAAAGAAGTCGATAAAAACTGGAACAGCTACCGGGAAGAAGCTATGCGTATACTGCAAGCTGAAGATGACTTAAAAAACATCGTAAAACTCGTCGGTCCAGAAGCTTTACCCGTCAAACAACGATTAATATTAGAAACCGCCAGAATCATCCGTATTGCATTCCTGCAGCAGAACGCGTTGGATGCCATCGACACTTACAGTTCGCCACAGAAACAATTCAAAATGATAAAGATAATTGTTGACTACCATCGATTAGCAGATAATGTGGTGAGCAAAGGTGCACCAATCTTCAAGGTTTCAGAATTACCGATAACTGAGGAAATTATGCGTATGAAAACCTCGATACCCAACGATAAAAGCGAGCTATTAGATAATTTAGAGAAGCGAATGTATGAGAGTTTCGGAAAATTAGAGGCAACATTGAGGTAAATAATATGGCAACAAAAACAGGTTCGGGATTGGAATACAAAGGTGTCGCTTCAATATCAGGCCCAATCATAGTCGTAGAAAACGTGCAGAACGTAGGCTACGATGAATTGGTCGCAGTTAGAACTAAACAAGGCGAAATACGCCTAGGCAAAGTTATTCAAATCACCCAGAAAGCCGTCACAGTACAGGTCTTCGAGGGTACGACCGGCTTATCGCCTTCAGAAACGCGCACACGTTTTCTCGGGCATTCTTTAGAAGTACCAGTATCCACAGAAATGCTTGGACGTGTTATGAACAGCTTCGGCGAACCCATTGACGGCCACCCACGTTTCTTTACAGAAGAAAAACGTGACGTCAATGGCTTCCCTCTAAACCCAGTAGCCCGAGAATATCCAAAAGAATTCATCCAAACAGGCATATCCGCCATAGACGGATTAGCCAGTCTTGTCCGTGGACAGAAACTTCCAGTTTTCAGTGGTCCAGGTCTAGCTCATAACGAACTTGCAGCCCAAATCGTGAGGCAAGCCCAAATTCGCAGTGGAGGGGAAGATTTCTCTATAGTTTTCATAGCTATGGGCTTGGAACATGACGATGCTGCCTTTTTCCGCAAGAGCTTCGAGGAGACAGGAGCCATAAAAAATGTAGCTATGTTCCTCAATTTAGCTGAAGACCCACCGGTGGAACGTATTATTACTCCGAGGGCTGGTTTGACTTTAGCGGAGTATTTGGCGTATGAACAAGATACTCATGTGCTGGTTCTCTTAACTGATATGACAAATTACTGTGAGGCTCTGCGAGAAGTTAGTGCTTCAATGGAAGAAGTGCCAAGCAGGAAAGGTTACCCGGGTTATATGTACAGTGACTTAGCAAGTATTTACGAGCGGGCAGGCAGAATTCACGGCAAAAAAGGCTCTATTACGCAGATGCCCATTTTAACTATGCCAAACGATGATATAACCCACCCAATTCCGGACCTTACTGGGTACATCACTGAGGGGCAAATAGTTTTATCTCGCTCACTCGAGAAACAAGGCATCTACCCCCCAATTTATGTCTCCACAAGTTTATCTCGGCTTATGAAAGACGGAATTGGTAAAGACAGCACACGAGAAGACCACGCCAACGTTGCAAGCCAGCTCTATTCTGCATACGCCCAATATAACTCAGTAAAATCACTAGTAACTATCATCGGCGAGGAAGGTTTAGGTCAAAAAGACCGAGAATACTTACGCTTTGGCGAAGCCTTCGAGAAAACACTTGTCAACCAAGGCAGGGAAGAGAACCGCACAATTGAACAGACACTTTCAATTGCTTGGGATGCCCTATCATTGTTACCAGACGAAGAATTAACCAGCATAAAGCCTGAATATATAACGAAGTATTATCCGAAATTTGCTAGCGAGGTCAAGTAACAAAATTGTCTGCTGAAAACATTAGCCCTACAAGGATAAACTTGATTCAAACAAAAAAGACTTTAAACTTGGCAGAATCTGGTCGCGAAGTTCTTGAACGCAAACGTGACATACTACTGCGTGAATTAAGAAGCAGCATCTACGAAGCTGAGAGAGCCCGCGAGGAACTGCTGGATGCTCTTACTAAGGCTTATCAAAGTCTGAGGGACGCAAATATGGCTAAAGGTTCAGATACCGTGGCCAGTGTTGTTTTAGGGTCAAGTACAAAAGCTAACTACCTAATCGATTACAAAAGCATCATGGGCGTCGCTGTTCCTTCTGTAGAATTTAAAGGCGAAGCTGAAGCAAAACCAGACTACGGTTTCGCGAACACAAGCGTAGAACTAGACAAAGCCTTCAAACATTTTCTAAACGTATTAAATTTAATCGCTGATTTAGCCAAAGCTGAAGGAGCAACATTTCAGATCGCCAACGATGTACGCAGGACCCAGCGGCGAGTTAACGCCTTAAACTATGTTCTTATTCCGAGGTATCGCGATACCGCAAAAAGGATTGAATTGGTGCTTGAAGAAAAAGACCGAGAAGAATTTGTTAGGACTAAAATGATTAAACGGATAATTAAGGAGCGCAAATAGTATGAAATTTAGTTCTCAAACCATAAAAAAAATTTTGGTTCCAACCGATGGATCAGAATATAGCATTCGTGCAGCAGAATACGCCATAAGCATAGCGAAGACGCATGATGCACAAATAATGGTCGTGTATGTATTAGATGAAGTTGTAATTGACCGATTTTCAAAAATGACCGAACGCGAAGATATCGAAAAAGAACTCAAAACCGACGGTCAAAAATACATCAATTATATTATAGGTTTAGCTGAGAAAGAAGGTGTTAAAGCAACTTCTTTAATCGCTAAGGGACGACCGTTTGAGCAGATTGTGCATCTTTCTAACGGTTTAGAAATGGATTTAATCGTACTGGGAACTTATGGACGAAGAGGCGCAGAAAGAATTCTTATTGGCAGCGTAGCTGAACGCGTAATTGAATACGCGTATTGCCCTGTTCTAGTTGTCAAATAGGTTTGGAGTACTGACTCATTGACAAATAAAGACAAGTTAGATGAAGACTTCAAAAGATTTAACCGGGATATTGAGCTGGCAAAAGAAAAAGAATTGAATAGAATTCGCGAAGAAATCGACGCACTCAAAGAAAAAGCCAATAGCCCAAGCGAAGAGCTCTTAAGCCCTTTTTCCAATGAAGAGAAAGGAAGCTAATTAAGAAAAAAGTTAATAGCTAAGCTTGTTGTGTGCAATGTTAATGGAGTGACGTAGCTTGAAAACTAAACTATTATTACTCATAGTAATTCCGCTTGTGCTTTTGCCTCTAATGGGCGTTGCAGCTGCGCTTACAATCGATACAATTCAAAGTCAGACTACGACTGCAACGACAACAAATGGGCAATTCGACAGAGTCGGCATAGCTTTTGCTGCAGCGTTAGCAATTGGGTTACCTGGCTTAGGTGCAGGATTAGCAATTTCTGCAGCAGGTAGCGCAGCTATCAGTGCATTAGCTGAGAAACCCGAGACTTTCTTTAGAAGTTTCCTGATTGTTGCGTTGGCTGAAGCATTAGCAATTTATGGCTTGATTATGGGTATTCTTCTCTGGTTACAACTTTAGAAAATAGCCACTTTCAAATCGAGGATAAGCTGGTTAAAACCAGTTTTTTACTTTTTTGATTTATTTTAACCCAACCCTGAGTTTTCTTTGCAAAATAAGCTCCATTTGAGAAGCGTTAAATAATAGTTCTAAATTAAACAGCGGAAGGCGTCACGATGGATAAATGGGCTGATTACCTAATCTCTGGGGTAAAAACTAACCCCGACCAGAAACACATCGATTTCATAGAATGCCATTCAGATTTTGGCTGCGTAGTTTGTGAGAACATTATCCTTTCAAGAATTGATCTTATTGCAAACATGAAGAAGGGCTGCACCTACGCAACTGTTTTTAGAACTGCCATGGGCAAATGGCGCAAAGGACAACAAATAAATCTCATAAATGTAAACGGTGAAGAGTTTCTTCGCACTGACTCAAAAAACACCGCCAGCGACAACTTTGATGATGTTCCAGAGTTTTAGGACTAAACTTCTTTAGGGCTTTCTTGATTGTTTGCATTGGGTAAAGCGCTGCGATTTAGTGAATGGGCATCTTGCTTTGACTAAAAAAATTAGTCACGTTTTTCAAAAACAGTTTATGCTAACCCTTATAGGGCACCTGTGACTAGCCAGATAATGACGGAACTTGTCTCGTTTAAAGGTTAACTTCTTACGTTCTCGTAGTCTAATTATCATAATTTGTTTTTCACTATTCTTGATTGTTGCATCAGGTTTTCTTTCTAGTTCTGGGACTTCTAACGTCACGGCTATGGCTCAGTCTGGTTCGACAGGGAAACTTATTGTGGTTGCGGATTTCAGCGTTCCTGTAGATCCAGGATCTTCAGCATTTATGTCCCGCGTTGTGAGCACGGCGCAAAGCCAACATGCATCAGCTATCGTCATAGAAATGAATACGCCCGGCGGATTGTTAACCGATATGATTTCGATTGTAGGTTCAATTACAACAGCCAATCAATCGGGCATCCCAGTATACACTTTCATCGTACCTAATGGTTTAGGCGCGTCTGCTGGCAGCTATATTGCAATGGCAACTAACCAAATCTTGATGGGGCCTGGCAGCGAGATTGGTCCAAGTACCCCTATCGTAGTTGGAGGGTCAGCACTTGAACAAAATCACACCCAAGCTGCGATGCTTAACTACATTACGAGCCTCGCGGAAAAATGGGGAAGAAACACCACAGCGGTCTATGACATGGTTCAATATGACCAGGCGTTCTCAGCGAATGACGCGATTGCAGTTCACGTGGCAGATGGAACAGCAGATTCATTTTCCGCAGCTCTGACCCAGTTTGGTTTGTCAAATAATCCTCAGGAAAAACTGAGCGAGAGCATTTATGAGCAGATAATTAGCGCCCTAAGCAACAGTATTCTTGATGGTATCCTTATTTTGTTGGGCGTTATCGCCATTGTACTTGATATTTATCATCCGACCATTGTGTTAACAGTTGTAGGTGTAATAGCTATCGTTGCTGGGTTAATCGGCGCTGAAGTGATTGACGCATCAGTGCTAGGGCTCGTCATTTTGGTGCTTGCAGCTGCTTTAATTATTGTTGAATTGAAGCTAGGTCATGGTTTCGCCTTAATTGCAGGCGTAGTGCTGGGCGCAATTGGCATATATTACTTATCGTTTGGTCTGCAATACTCGCCTTCACCCATAACGGGGCTTGTAGAAATAGAGCTAAGCGTCCTTGTCGTTTTTGGCGTTATCATAGGTTTGTACATACGATGGATCATTGGACCTCTAAGGCGCCGCCGCAAACTAACGGGCTCAGAAACGATGATAGGTAAAATAGGTTTGGCGGTCACGGACCTCAATCCAAAAGGAGAAGTTCGAGTGTTAGGAGAAATCTGGCGAGCTGAATCTTCTTCAGGCAGTATTCTACAAGGCGAACAAGTTACCGTTAAAACCTTAAACGGACTTGTTGTTATAGTTGAAAAACCCCAAAATTTCGAAAACAACGATCAAACTGCTCCAACAACTTAAAAGCTCAATTTTTAGTTTTATATTGCTAAGTAAGGAGTGTTTTAGCCCTTAGTCGACTGTTACATTTGCTATGCTACAACATAGCCTTAATAGCCATTTTCAAGTTAAGATACTACCGGTGCTTTTTTGCCAATATCTATTCAAGAATTTATTAAAAATAGATTCACAGTTACAATTAGTTTAGGAGTGGCTTAAATTAACCGACGTCACATATGACCCACCTCTTCCGTTGTCCTCTAATGTCAACTGGGTCGGAGTCAACGACACAGAAACACCACTTTTTGAAGGACTCTGGCGCATCCCAGAGGGTGTCTCCTACAACTCTTACTTAATCGTAGGTTCAGAAAAAACTGCCCTGATTGATTCCGTCCACGAAAAGAGTACCCTTGAGCACTTTAACAAAATTAGCAAACTAACAGACCTCTCAAAAATCGACTATGTAGTCATTAACCATATGGAACCTGACCACACAGGTTCCATACCTGCACTTCTTAAGAAAGCACCCAACGCGAAAGTGGTTTTCACACCCATTGCCCAGATGATATTTAAAAAATTCTACGATTTTGACCCCGTTGCAATTATTGTAAAAGACGATGCTACGGAAATTGCCTTAGGAAACAAAACGTTGAGGTTTATTCAAACGCCCTGGCTTCACTGGCCAGAAACCATGAGCACATATCTTGTGGAAGACAATATCTTGTTTTGCTGCGATGCTTTTGGCTCTTTTAAAAAGCTGCCCCCGGGCGCTATATTAGAATCCGACATAGACCTGATTAAGCAGAATGTTTGCCAATGCTCACAAAAGTACTTTGCCTCGGTCTTCAATGGGCAGCGTGAATGGATACTAAAAGCCATAGAAAAATTTGGCACTATGAATCTCAGAATTGACGTTTTGGCTCCTAGCCATGGTCCAGTTTACAATAACAGTCCCAACCAAACAATAAGTAACTGGAATTCATGGAGCAAAGGCAAGTACACAAAAACTGTGGTAGTAGCCTACGATACCATGTATGGAATGACTGCAAAGTGCTTAAATGAAATTGCCGAAGGAGTTAAAGAAGCAGGAGGGAAGGTTTTAAGTTTCAATCTTTCAGAAGACACTGCTGTTGATGCATTAACTGCCTTGGTAGAAGCTCCAGCATTAATCGTCGGTTCACCCACATATGAGCACGAGATATTTCCAAAGGTAGTTGATTTTATGAATCTCCTTAAAACCAAGAAGTTTTCAAACAGATGTTTCGGCGTTTTTGGAAGTTTCGGCTGGAGCGGGGAAGCCACTCGAAAACTATCAGTTGAGTTAACTGCTTTGGGTTTCGAGTTGGTAGGAAACCCGCTTTCATTCTTCGGAAATCCGACGAAAGAAGACCTTGAAAAGTCCAGAAATCTTGGCAAAACTGTAGCAGAAAAAGCTTTTTCCAAATATGGCGCGGTTTAACGTGAGTACTAATTGTTACTCCAATTGACGTTGAAAAAGTAAAAGTAAACAAATAACCAATTTACTTTTTCGATTAAAACACCACAGTTAACGCCGATTTTAACCCAAACAAACTGGATTACTTGGGTCAAATTTAAATTCTACTCCTTCATAAGGCACATAACAAACGGTAGTATCTATGAGAAGGATTCCCACGCAGCTCTTCGGTCCAGTTTGTAAAAACCCCCAGCTCTTAATGAGCTTTGCACGAGGTGGATACAGACAATTTGTAAAAACCAAAATGGATTATCGAAACGATGATGGAAGGAGCTCGTCTCTTTGGCTGCTTAGTCTAAGAATCACCCATCGATGCAACCATAGATGCGCAATCTGTGCACAATGGGGAAAAAACGGTTACAATGCAAGGGAAGATACACCAAAAGTCACAGGCGAAGTCCCAGTTGAAACCTACATGAAAGTGATAGATGAAATTGCCCCAAAGAAAGTTCACGTTTACATAACAGGAGGAGAACCCTTTCTCTATGAACCACTAGTTCCCCTTGTTAATTACATGAAAGAAAAAAAATTAACAGTTCAGATAGTGACAAACGGGGTTGGCTTGGAAAAAAATGCGCAAACAATAGTCGATAATGGCTGGGATATGATTTGCGTTTCCTTTGATGGACCAAAAGAAGTTCATGACAAGTGTAGAGGTACCCCAGGAGCTCTTGAAACCGCGACTCGCGGAATAAGAGCAATCCAAAAAATCAAGAAAGAGAAAAAAACAAACAAACCAGGTATTTACGTTTTAACAACAATCTCACAGAACAACGAATCAACGTTATTTGAAACCGTGCAAGAAGCAGAAAAAATAAAACCTGACGGAATGATAATTTATTATTCGTGGTTCACTAAAGAAGCCATAGGGCAAAAACACACCAAATTAGCTGAAGAAAAGTTAGGTGTAACACCATTTGCCTGGAAAGGTTATGTGCGAGATACTTCAGTGCTGAACGTCGATAATATTGCTGATCAAGTAAAGAGAATAAAATCTGGAAAATTTAAAACCCCAATCCTATTTGTCCCTGACCTCAAACCAGAAGAGATCAAAACATATTATGCTGAGCCTGAAAACTTTTTTGGGTACAAAAAATGTATTTCACCTTGGTTCCAATTAGATGTGATGCCAAACGGAGACACAGTTACTTGCAGAGATTTTCCAGACTTTGTTACAGGAAACATCAAAGAAACAAGTATCCTTGAAATCTACAATGGCGAAAAACACCGCCAATTCAGACGTGCCCTGAAAAGCTGTGACAACGGAGTTTTTCCAATATGCTCTCGATGTTGCGGTTTAATGGGGTACTAAAATTGGCTTTTCTCTGAAAGGAGTAGAACACATTTGATCAAGCAGCAGTCGATTCAGCAAAAAGACGACGAAAAGAAAACAAAACAGGTTAACTCATCAACACCCGAATCTGTTGATGTCGCTATCCTCACAATGAACAGTGCGAGAATGCTCAGAGAATGCATTAATTCTGTTTACCAAAACATTCCTGTAAAGAACCTGATTGTTGTCGATGGCTTTTCTACCGACGCTACAGTAGACATAATAAAGGAGTTCCAAGAAAAATTTGGAAACGTTAATTTTGTTCAAGAAAAAGGAACCAGAGGCAGCGCCAGACAAACGGCTATTCAAATGGTAAAAAGTGACTGGTTCGTGTTCGTGGATAGCGATGTGATTTTGTCTAAGAACTGGTTTGCTGAGGCAAAAAAACTGATTAAAGACGATGTGGGCGCAGTTTGGGGGATCGAAATTTGGTCAGTTTTGAGAGGATGGAAAGTTCTAAGTCTTTTTGAGAGAGTTACCTTAAAAATATTTGAAAAACGGGGGGGCACACACGATACTCTTATTCGGCGGACAACCGTTGAAGACATCAAAATACCCTTTTCGCTGCACACCTACGAAGATGGATACATTAAAGATTGCATAGAGAAAAAAGGCTACAAAGTACTGGCGGTCTACGAACCCTACTGCATCCATTTTCGACCTGAAGAAGTATGGACAGTGCAGAAACACGTTGAATTCATGGTCAGCGACCTAAAATATGCTGTTCACCGCCCGGTACTACTGCTTTCCTACGCTTTCTATTCAGCCATAGTTGGCTACCAAATTTTGGCGAGCAAACCCAAGAGCTCAAACGGCAATTCTCAAAAGAAATAGCTGCAAAAAGCACGATTTCTAATTAGACGTTCATTCATAGCCCAAAATTGGTTTATCTTTTAACGCATTTAGCCGAGGCAGGGTCATAGTGGTTGCTTTTGGAATAATCACAGTTTTTGCAATCGTCTTTTATGTCTTGCCCAAAAGGACAACCTTTCAAGTCCGCCATCCAAATCCCCGTTTTGTGTATCTATAGTAAATTGTTATATAAACTGAATCCCAAAAGCCACTTTTCTGGATGTTAAAATGTGTGTGTTTCTTGGCAAAACAAGAAAAGCCTTTGATACTTGCTGCTAATTCAGAGAAAGCAAATGACCACCCCGGCCCCTTTTTGGAACGCAGAAGAAGACTTAGATCAGATAAGTGAGTACCAACCAATTCAACTTAAGCTATTATAGCATATCTATGGGTAGAACAACAACAGTTGCGAAAATTAGAGTGTTGTTGTTCTTCTCACTGATTAAAAGAAGAAGGAAGTTGAAAAAACTTTCTCTTTTCCTTCTTCTTTCAGTTAACTGATTGCTTTTGACTTGATTGGAAGAACAACAACAAGGCACTACACCAGTTGTTGTTCTTTAATAAATGATTTACCCACTCAAAAAAAAGTTCAAACTCAAACAAGAAGCAAGTAGTAGCCCGGGAGAGATTCGAACTCTCGTCAAGGACTCCAGAGGCCCCTATGCTTGACCACTACACCACCGGGCTTTAGACTTCCAAATTAAACTGGGTTCCAATTATTAACTTTAACTTTCCGCTGACTCAGCCGCTTTTTTCTTTGCCTCACGTACACAGTAGCACTCTTGGCTAACCTTGTTATAGTCGTCACAGTGCCAGAGCGTATCCACAATTGGGCTTTTGTTTTGCCAGTATCGAGTGGAGCAAAAAACTTTGGAGGGGTATTCGTAGCAGTTGTGGCTGTCACAGTTACCGCAGTATTCTTCTTCATTGTTGTTTTCCATTTTAGTTTCCCTTTCCTGCACGTTTTTCTCGTTGCAAAAATGAGTCACGCTTAAAACCTTTGCCAAGCCGCTCAGTTGCTGAAGCGACAAGAAACGGAAAAACCATCAATGCTTCACCGATAACCATTACGTGGTCGGCTGAACCTTTCATTTTTCCCCAACTCACTGTCTCCTCCAGCGTTGAACCTGACAAACCGCCTGTTTCAGGACGATCCAAAGTGATAACGACGGCGTAGTCTAAGCCTTTTTTGGATGCAAGCGCGGACGATTGGATGGTGTTGCGTGGGACGCCTCCGCCAATTACTATCATCCCGTTTTTGGGGGATCTGGCACAGATGCCACAGACTGTTGGTACATCTTTGAAAGCGTCGACATGAAGCACGTTTTTTTGGTCTTTTTGTGAGGCGTGGAGCCAATGGATGAAACCGAATTCTGAGTCGCGGACAGCTGGAAGAAAAATGGGCACATTCTCTTCATAGGCAGCCCGTAAGATGGAGTTTTCGTCGGTTAACCGTTTACCTAATTCATAGGTAAACTCATCTGAAGCTAAACTCTCACCTTTACGTTCCTTGGCTATGTCAGCATACATTTCGGACAGTTTGAAATCCAATCGGACATAGTCTTCTTCGGGAACAAAAATATCGTAAATTCTGAAGAGGTGATACTTGTAAAGTTCAGCGTCGTTTACTGCCCAGCCGCCTTTGTAATGGTGACCGCCGACAGCTTCTATAGCATCGTGAACCATACAAGCGCCAGTGCTTACAATTACATCTACAAGATGATTTCGGATTAAATCAGTTACTAAAGTGCGCATGCCCGCAGGAACCACAGCGCCCGACAACGCCAAAAACACGGTGCAGTCTTTTTCCCTGAGCATTTTCTCGTAAATGTCGCATGCAGCTGATAACCGCCCTGCACCAAGCGAACCCGAATTTTTGAACTGCTGCATTAGTTGATCAACTGTCAAGGTGCCGTCTATTTTAATGTGGTTTACGGGTTCTTTGAGGTAATCTTTGCGGTCCATTCAAATGCGCCTAACGTAGGTTATTGAAAGGATTATGGAAATAGGTTTCGATTTTGAAAGTGATAATTCTAAGGAAAAAGAAGGGTTTCAAAACTTTTGGGATAGAAAATCTTAAGGGCAAACTATTTTTTTACTAATGCAAGAATGCCGCCAATTATCCCAAAGATTAAACCTATTAGCCAGCCGCTGCCAACAAAAATGCTGAGCGCTGAAAAGATTAAAACCAAAATTCCGCCAGTAACTTCCATTCCCTTAAGAATTAAATAGGCTCCAACTATGATTAGAACAGCGAATACTACAGCGACTCCGCCGATTAAATTTAACGCTATCCCAGCTAGGAATCTATGCCGAACCTCATCCGAACCCAAGAATGTAATAACATCACCAGTTATAATTCTGACTAATCCACGCAGTAAGATCAGAATTGCTCCTACTATGGAAAAAGCAAAGCCTATGGTTGCTCTATGAGATTTAGAAATTGGTGGTTGAGTGCTTGGTTGCTGCAAAAACTTGATGCTCCTTTTAGCAATGAAAGCGTAGAGGAAATTTAAAGTTTATCCCAAATCTCCCACTTTTTTAAACTATCATTTTAGAATCCTAATAGAAACTTATAGCCAAAACATAAACGCGGTTATTTATTTATTTGGTTCTTATCCAAAAGGGCAAAATTGAATGTAAAATAAACTTATCACTTGAGAAATAGTTGCTTAAAATTTAAAACAAAAAAAAGAAAAGGGTTGATTTTGGTTTTGTGTAGCTTTTATGGTCGTTTTCTAAGGACCAATATGATCAATAGACCAACGACTACTATGGCTACTATTATGCCTGCTATTGCTGGGACGAAGTATAGGTCAGCTGTTGATGGTGCTGGTGTAGGTGCAACGGTTGCATGTTCCGCTACTGCGTCAACGTTGAATGCTGTTACTGCGTGTGTTGGATAGTACGATTCAGAGCCAGCGAATGATGCGTAAACTGTGTATGCGCCTGCGATGTCTGGTTTCCAGTTGAGGCTGAAGAATCCGTCGGTGCTTGTGGTTGTTCCGATGTCTCTAAAGTTGCCGTTTGCATCAACAACGCTCAGAGTAATTGGGACACCGGTTGTGTTGGTTGGTCTGCCTTTTTGCATGTATACGTATTCCATCCATTGATTTTGGCTTGCGTCAGATACTGCTGGGACTCCTTGTGGGAATCTCATTGCTTGTTCGTTTTGTTTTGTGCCTGCTGAGATGTCTGTGATTGTGCCTTTGATTGTCACTGATGCGCCTAATGTTGCAGCTAAGTCTGGTGCTGTTACAGTCATTGAGGTTGGTCCTTTGCCAAGTGCATATACTTGTCCGTCATAGTTGTTCCAGAATACTACGACTCCGTCTGCTGTTGCCCAAGTCATTGGGTATGCCCATCCAGCCATACTCCAGACTTCAGCGCCAGTGGTTGCATTCAGTGCGTGTATGCGTTCGCCTTTGTAGAGTGGGGTATCTGCTGAGTGTTCATGAGTTCCAACGTAGATTTTACCGTCAGCAATCATGCCGATCATTTGGACGAAGTTAGGTATTTTCTCTCCGCCAGATGGATAGATGTTTCTCCAGAGTAAACTGCCATCAGCTAAGCTGTAAGCAGAAACTGCTCCAGTGTATCCTCCAGTGAATAGCATGCCGTATGCCATCTTTGTTTGTGTTTGTGAGATCAGACTTGGCCATGTGAAGTATCCGTATGCTTGGAAGTCAGCTTGTGCATCGGTTGTTCCAACTAGGCTTCCATCATCTATGTTATAGATACGGAAGGTGCAGCTTGGAACTTCGATTGTGACAAAGCGGTGTTCAGATCCGGATGCTCTTTCGAACATTTCGTTCTGGTTAGTGGTTGCGTCGTCAATTTGCATGCTCTTTGAGTAGGTTATGTTGCCGAATGTTGCTGGTGCAACGCTGATCTTCCAGATTGTTACTGTGTCCGGGTATGCGTAGCTTGGACCGCTTGTGCCTGTTGGCCATGAACCGTTAGTGCCCCATATGTAGTCACCTACGACACCAGCTCTTATAGTTGGACCGTTAGTCCATGTAGCGCCTGTCATTGGGATTCTGTAGAAGTCATATCGGTTAGTTGTGCTTGCGTTGATCTGTGTTGATGATGGGTTGCTGCCCGACGAGATCATTGGGATAGTTTTTGATGAGTTCCATTGTGATAGGGCATATGATGGATTTGCAGTAGTGCCAATGTTTGTTAATACGTAGCGTAGGTTTTCGCCGTTAGGTGCGTTCAATTCAAAGCCACTTGGAACGCCAGTTATGTTTAGCCATGGGAATCCACGTTCTGGTTGGTAACCGATTGCGTAGTTGTTGCTGAATAGCCATCCTGGGTTTTGTACACCGTGTTCGTTAGGATCGTCTTGGCTGTAGTAGTAACCGAATGAGAACATGTTTGCTGTTGTGGATACACCTAAGCCGCCTGTGTTTGTTTGGTCTGCGCCAGTGTTAACTTCGTAGATGAGTTCACCAGTTTTCAGATCGACACAGTCCATATATGAACTTGAGCCACCGCTTAAGACGTTGGGTGAGTAGTAGAGTCTTCCGAACATGATGACTTGGTTTGTCCATCTTGGCTGGTATTGTGAACCAGCGTTGAAAGCGTTACCAACATTTGTTCGTGAAAGGTTTGCTCCACCGACTATGCCGTTGTCTTCAGTTGGTCTTGTCCAGAGGATGTGTGGGCTGTTTGCTGTAGTTCCGTCTGCTTGATATCTGTTTTCGCCGCCGCCATTGTCACGGTCATGTGAGCCACTGAGCCAGTTTGAGGAAACTTGGTACCATTGGTCGTTTTGTCCTTCGATTGGTCGTGTCCAGTATTCAGTGGGCATAGATTGGATTATTGGTAAGCCATTGATGTTTACTGGGTCTTGTTGTACTGTGACTTTGAGGTTGTAGCTGCTTGCTAGGAAAGTTGTGCCGTAGTAGTCTGCGCTGCCGCCCCGGTTTGTGCTGTTCCATAGGTATTGTAGTTGGTGGAATTTAACTAGGAAGCTATAGTTCCCTACTTGGTCAGGTGTGTATGCCGTGTAAGTCGAACCTGTTGAGTCAGAGACGAATTGACCGTTTGCGATTCCTCCTTGACCACCCTGCAACGTTCAAATGATGATGATTGACCGGCAGCTGGCAAGTTCTGAGTTGTACCGTCTGGTTTTGTGACTACGATGTCGAATGTATATCGAATTGAGTTAGTTAGTAGTGAGCTTGGTGGGACTTGTGGGTTCATCATGATGACGTTGAATGTTTGGCCGATGCCGACTGGGTTTGGTGATGCAATGCCGAATGTCCATGTTGGGATTTGGTCATGGAATCGAGTCCAAAGCAAGATCCTTGCTAGCTGAAGCATTGGAGTTCATACCATTCCAATACATGCCTGCATTGATCGCTGCAGCAGTCGCATCATTATAGTTAATTCCGTTTATTACGTCTGCTTTTGCGGTTGGTATTTGTTGAAATCCACTAGAGATAGAGATAGCCATTGAAGTTACGAGAATCAGTGTAATTACAATAGCCATAGTTTTATTTTTTATTTGCATTTTTCTTTTTTCTCCATTATTTTTTTGGGCGAGTCTTTTATCGCCCAATAGCTTGAATTGGTAACGATCTGAATTAATAAAACTTATGGAAAGTACCGTCTTGTAACAAGAAAAAGATGCATAAAAACAGCTGTTTTCATGAATTAATTTGGAATGATGACAATATTTCTTAAAAGATGCATCTAAAAAGTACAATATCCTTACGGCGTATAATGAGTCTTTTACGTTTTCAAATGAAAAAAAGAAAAAAAGAAGTTGTTGTTTTTTGATGTTTTATGGATGTTTGCGAACCATCAGGACTGCTAGTACGACTCCGATAACAATGATGACAACGAATAGTCCAGCGATTGCGGGAACAAAGTACATGTCAGCGGCAGATTGTGGTGCTGGTGTAGCAGGGGTTGGCGTTGGTGCTGCTGGGTCAACTGCAAAGCTTGTTTCTGCGGACGATGGATAATACGAGTTAGATCCTAAGAATGTGGCGATGACAGTGTATTTGCCTGATATGTCAGGTACCCAGTTTAAGCTGTATGAACCACTCGCGTCACTGACGGCTGTGCCAATATTTCGAGTGTTGCCGTTTGAATCAATGACCGCTATTGATACTGGAATCCCAATTACGTTGGTTGGCTTTGGTTTCTGCATGTAAACATATGGCATCCAACTGCTTTGGCTTGCGTCAGATACTGCTGGGACACCATTGGGGAAGTTAGCTTTCTGTGCTTCCTGCTGCGTGCCGGCAGAAGTATCTATCACCGTACCTCTTATCACTAAACCTTGTCCTAATGTTATGTCAGCTAATGGAGCCTGAACTGTTGTTTGACTTGGTCCTTGGCCAATAGCGTATATTTGCATGTCATACATGTTGAGGTAAACGTATTCACCTGACGCAATGGCTCCGTTTTGAGCAACGAATCCTCCTCCGTCACCCCACCCGGTTAGAGTCCAGATTTCTTGTCCAGTAGTTGCATTAACGCAGCGTATCAACGCTCCCTTGTAGAGAGGTGTAGTTGGTGAGTGCTCATCGTTGAAGAGATAGATTTTGCCGTCAGCAATTCCGCCTATGAATACCGGTAAGTAAGCCCAAGGTGTGCCAATTGGGACAGCTGTGCTGTTACCTGCTCCGCCATTACCATAAGTCCACTCAACTTGTCCTGTAGTCTCGTTAATTGCTCGCAATACTCCGCCGTATCCTGAGAAATAGAGGTTCCCGTAAGCTACGCGATGTGCACCAGTGTTCTCGGTGTTAACTGAGCCTGTGAATGTGTCGAAAGCAAACTGGTCAGGAACTGGCCCCCATATTTGCTGTCCATTATCGAGATTATATCCGTATAAGTCCATGGTTTCTTTGATGTACATGTTGAAGACGCGCTGGGTTGGATTAACTGTTTCTGGCCAGACCAAAACTGAGGTATCTGAGCCTACGGGAGTTGTGTAGGTGTTCATCCATAAGAGTTGGCCTAGAGTTTCTGGTTTTAGGCTTATTGCCCAAATTGTGTAGGGGTTAGCTGTCCCATTGTTCCATCCGCCCCATAGAGTGTATCCGGGGTCTCCAATGCCAGTAGTACCGTTTATGCCAAGCATTACATCGCCTAGAAACGCATTTAGAACGACTACGGTTCCTGTCATTCCGTTGCGCCATGGTACGGTAACGTTCCAGTCATAGCGTGCTCCTGTGCTTGCACTTACGTTGGTTGCTATAGTTGGTGTTGTTCCGCTGTTATCCCAAAGTCTTGATGAGTTCCATTGTGCCAAGGTATAGTTCTGATTTGCAGTAGTGCCCATGTTGGTAAAGACGTATCTTAGAATTTCACCTTGTGATCCATATGCTTGGGTGCCTGAAGGAACAGCTGATACATTGAAAAGTGAGTTTCCGTTGCGTGGGTCGAATGCTTGTGCAAAGTTAGCTGAGAATAGTATACCGCTGCCCCAGACGCCTTCTTGATTGGGGGTTTCAAGGTCATAAGTGTAACCAAAGGATAGTGTCGGCATGTCGCTTCTTCGCCAGATCTCTTGCCCTGTTCTCAGGTTTACACATACCACGTCTCCTGATTGTGCAGTTTCACCTGATGGTTCACGATAGAAGAGTCGTCCAGTCATGATTATAGGGTTGGGGAATCTTTGGTTATAGGATTGTCCAGTGTAGAATTGTTGCCCGGGTGTTCCAACGTTTTGTCCGCCAGCAATTCCTCCGTCTTGGATCGATTTTGTCCACATTACGTGTGCACTAGTGGGTGCTGAGCCGTCGTTCTGAATGTTTGTGCCTCCAATCTGAGGTGACCCTGTGCCAAGCCAGTTAGATGATATAGAGTACCAAAATGTGTTTTGAGCTTCTATGGGGTAGGTCCAGTAGTCGGTTGGAAGTGGATAGCTTTCTATAGCTGAAGGTACGGCTTCATTTTGTACGATGAAGGTTGCTGGTTGACTTGTGGCGCCTAGGAAGGTGTCGTTTGTCCAGGTTTGAATTGCAGCTGTGTCATTCCAAATGTATTTGGTGTTTGGGTAATACAAGACAACGGAGTAGTTTCCAACTTGATCAGCGGTGTAGGTAGTGTAGATTGTTTCAGTCGGGTCAGGAGTGAAGGGACCGCGGGTTTCAACTGTACCGTCGGGTTTTGTAATGTTAAGTCTGTAATCTTGCATCCTAATGGTGTTAGTGATGGTGGATTGGGGCATTTTTAGGTAAGCCCACATTACGATAAACACGTTTTGACCAACGCCAACACGGTCGGGTACAGCACTAACATAAGCATAGGTTTGAATGGTCCATGGAGGTGAATGTGCAGTAGTAGTAGGTAAAAGTACATCTGTTGCACTCATCGAAATTATTAGAAACAAAGCAATCAAAATTGCAATATTTTTATTTTTAACAAGTTGCATTTTTTTTTCTCCTAAAAGGTTATACACATTTTTTTGTGTATTAATTTCTTTTAGAACAAGAAACGGCAATTTATAGTTTGCTTGAATTCACATGTCCTCTAAAAAACAAAGGGAAAACAAGAAAAATTCTAATCATCATTTAATACAACTACAGCACTATATAACTTAGAATGACTTGTACCTGCCTATAGCTTATAACAATCCTTTTATCTCCAAAAAGTTCTGCTTAACCGATGTTATATGCCAACAGTTAAGGACATCATGACTAAAGAGGTCGTAACAATCGATGTGGACAAAAGCGTTTTTGAAGCAGCACAACTCATGGACCTGAAAAGTTTAGGATGCTTAATAGTCGTTAACAAATTATTGCCTGTTGGAATAATAACCGAACGCGACATAGTTCGGAGAATCGTGGCTAAACGGAGCTCGCCTGATGTTAACGTGTCAGAGATTATGACTAAGACACTCATAACAGTTGACCTTGATTCTTCGCTTAAAGATGCAGCAAGAATGATGTCAACTAACAAAATAAGACGCCTGCCAGTTCTCAAGAACAATAATCTTGTTGGAATAGTAGTTTCCTCAGATTTTGTACGAAACGTCGGCAAAAAGACAACCGCTGAGGATATACTGGAAGCCTTAGGACGCTACCCCACGGGACCAATAACATAGGTGACTGCAAGAAAACAAATGGGTCCAACTGGAATTTGAATTCCAGGAATTTTAGTTTAGAGGTTTGCTGAGGCTCCGTAAACTTATAGGAGAAGAAGAGCAAATGCAAATGCTCTCTCACGAAAACTACAGCTATCATCGTGAATTTTAACCTGAGCCTTCTCAGCCCTCATTTTACGCAATTCTTTAATCCCAAAAAAAGGGAATAGGGAAGTTGTTTGTTGTTTTATTTATGCGCGTTTTCGCATCAGTACTAGTGCTACTAGTATGATTACGATTATCAACGCAACGAATAGGCCTGCGATTGCTGGGACGAAGTATTGGTCAGCTGGTGATGGTGCTTGTGTTGGTTCTGCGGTTGGGTGTGTTGCTGCTGGATCAACTGCGAATGCGGTTGTTGTGGTTGATGGCCAGTAGCCGTTGGTTCCGTGGAAGGTTGCTACGACAGTGTATTTGCCTGCGATGTCTGGAGTCCATTGTAGGTTGTATTGTCCTGTTGAGTCTGTGGTTGCTGTTCCGATGTTGCGGTAGTTTCCGTTAGCGTCTATGACATCGACTGTCACTGGGACGCCTAGGAAGTTGGTTGGGAATGGTTTCTGCTGGAAGACGTAACCCATCCATTCGCCCATGATCATGTCATTTGCGAGTGGAATACCATTGGGGAATCTTGCTGCTTGTTCAGTTTGTTTTGAACCTGCTGAAATGTCGTAGACTGAGCCGGTGATGACTAATGATTTGCCTAGTTCAATTGATGCTTGTGGTGCTGACACTGATGTTGTGCTTATGCCTCTACCGATTGTGTATATTTGATCGTCGTAGCTGTTGAACCATGTTGCATATCCGTCTGCGATTGCATAGCTTTGGGTTGTGAATTCAGTCGTGTATGATGAGAGCGTCCAGAGTTCTTCACCTGTTGTTGCATTGAGTGCACGTGCTAATCCACCTTTGTAGATTGGCATTTCGACAGTATGCTCTGAAGACACTGTATATACGACGCCGTTGGCGATTGCGTTGACGAATGTTGGGTAGTGACCTGGGACTTCAAAGCCGCTGTCTGTACTGTTGCCCATACCACCGTTACCGTAAGTCCAGAGAAGGTCGCCTGTGGCTGTGTCATAGCAGTAGACGATGCCTGCGTATGCGCTGCTGTAATATTTGCCATAAGCAAATGTACCGCCTAAACTGCCTGAGGCTTGACTACCGTAGTAGTCAAAGTTGTCTTGTGGTTGTGTCGTCCAGAGTTTTGCGCCTGTATCTAGGCTGTAGCCGATTAAAGTTTGGGTTTCTCTGAGATCTTCTACGAAGACACGGTTAACGGAGTCAATGCCTTCTTCGAGGACTGTGATGTTGTTTGCTGGTGGGTCATAGTTCTTCATCCATAGGATTTGGCCTAGTGTTTCTGGTTTTAAGCTGACTGCGAAGTATGTGTATGGAACAAAGCTTAGTGAACCCATGAAGGTTGCTCCTTGTGATGGAAGTGTACCGTTTTGTAATAGCATCATGTCATTGGGGATTATGCCTATGACTGTTGGACTTTGGCCGTTCAATGCCATTTGGTTACGCCAATTAATTGAGACGTTCCAGTCAAAGCGGTTCTGTGGGTCTGTGTTGTTGAGAACTCCTCCGTTCACAACGTATGTGTTGGTATAGAAGGCTGTGCTTGAAGGTGATGGTGGAACGCTTACAACTGCGGCTGAGTTTATGATTGCTGACGCATTGATAATTGATGGTGAAAGTAAGCTGCCGCCCGTGAATGGGTTAGTTCCGAATGTCCAAAGTTTGGTTGAGTTCCATTCTGCTAGAACATAGTTTGGATTTGCTGTAGTACCAAGGTTTTGCATGATGGTTCTTAGTTGTTCACCGTTTGGACCAAGAGTCATTTGATAGTATGATGCTGATGGTACACCTGTGACGTTGAATAAGGCGTTGCCGGTTGCTGCATCAAAGAGGCGTCCGAAGTTCGCTGTCGATAGGATTGCTGGGAATACACCGTGTTGGTTAGGGTCTTCGTGATCCCAAACTAGAGCGAAGGATAGTGTTGGCAGGTCTGAACGTGACCAGATGAGTTGTCCTGTTCTTAAGTCAACACAATTTAGTGGGCCTGAGTTTGAGCCTGTGAATGATATTGGGTCGTTGTAGTAGATTTTACCGTTGACGATGATTGGGTTTTGGTATCTTTGGTTGTATGCTGAGCCCTCGAACCATGCATTGCCAGGGATTGTGAAGTCATTGCCGCCGACGACACCGCCGACTTGATTGCCCATAACTTTAGTCCACATAATGTGTGATGTAAGTGGTCCAACTGCGAAGCCTGGAGTGAATTGCGCGCCGTTACCGCCTAAGTTATAGCTTGCTACGAAGCCGCCGAAGCCTGGTTGACCGGTTCCGAGCCAGTTAGAGCTGATTGTCCACCAGTATGGGTTTTCGCCATAGATTGGACGTGCCCAAAATTCTTGTGGAAGTGGGTAACTGACTGGGTAAGTGGCGATTCCGTTTTGTTGAACTGTCAGAGTGGAAACAGATTGACTTGGCAGATATGTGTCGTTAACCATTGTTGAGGTTGGACTATGTGGGTAGTCGTTGACAGCTTGTCCTGGGAAGTCGAAGGTTAAGGTATAGGTTCCTACGATGGTTGGTGTGAACTGGTAGCTTTGTGATGAAGTTGTGTCCATAATTGTGTCGAATGTTTTTGTTGTGTTTTCACCGTTGGGGTCTGTTATTGTAAGTTTGTAGTTGTGGAAACGGTAGTTGTTGTTGACTGCTGCATAGTTGGTTGCGCCTACTGGTTCACCGACAGGATAGTAACAGTAGACACGGTTAAGCCACATATAGATTAAGGTTGTTTGGCCGACACCGATGGGATTAGGTAATGCCTCAATATATGCTACTGTAGGAAGGTTTTGTGCTGGTACGTGCGCAGTTGCGGGTTTTAACATTGTCATAGTAGTTGCTGTTGAAAGTGCTAACAACAAAATTATTGCTATTGCTGCTTTTTTACCAAAATTCATTTTTCATTTTCTCCTTTTTGGTGCTATTTAAAAGCGCTTGTGACTTATTTAAAAGTTTTTAAAAGTGATAAAAAAAATGGACAAAATAGCCTTTAACAATTCAATTATGGCAATAACAGAAGAAAAACAAGGTCATAAATTTCTTTTTAAGATTTTTATAAAAAAACCATTTTTGCGATTAATTTAAATAGAATGATAAACGCATGGAATCTTCTCGAGGGAACTGATCTTAACTCCACAAGTCACAGAAACACAAGTAAAAATTCTCAAAGAATTACTATCAGACGGGCGCAAAAGCATCAAAGAAATAGCGAAAAATACAGGGCTATCAAAAGCAACCGTTAAGACAAATTACAAAAACTTGGAAGAAACCGGAATAATTACTGGAGCAACAACCCACATCAATTACTACCTTTTTGGATACAAAGCAGTAGCCAACATCTTAATCAGCGTTGACTTCAACCAATCTGAACAACTCATTGAGTACTTACGAAAAATGCCAGAAGTCTACGCGGCTGCTAGCCGGGGACCCAAAGGAGACATCAGTGTTGTCATCATTCTTAAAACGCTGGAACAATTAAACGAAGTAAAAGATCTCATTAAAAGGAATTTTTTGGTCTTTGAAATGAAAACCGCAATCTGGACCGATGTTAAAGAAATGAATGAAAACGTATCCATAACTCCAGAAAATAGAAAAAGACCTACCGCTAAGACGACTATAAAGAGTTCACAGAAAAAAACTATCTCTAAAATAATTAATGTGGATGAAATAGACGAAAAAATCGCTGATAGACTCGCTGAAAACGGACGTATCACCATGGAGTCTCTTGGAGAACAATTAGGAATTCCAAGTAGATTGGCAGAAAAAAGGTACGAAAAATTAAAGAAAAATGGCTTTTTAAAAGTCACAATTCAAGTTAACCCCCAAAAAATTGGATACCGTGGGACATGCGTGTTTTTCACAGTTACATCCCATGAAGATCCATACTCAATTATCGAGAAAATCAAAAACATCCCTGACATCATAAGCATAATGAAGACAACGGGAGATTACGATTTACAAATATGGGCAATGATACAAGACTTAAATCAACTGTTTGCAATAAAAGAAAAAGTCGAAAAAATTCCAGGATTAACCAAAATTGATTTACAGTTAATACAGTTCGGAGAAAAATTGGAAAAATGGCCGACACCCAAGCAATACATATCGACTTTTTAGACAAATCAACTTCCGCGCAATTTGCAAAAAATAACCCAAAAAAGGCAGCTTCTTTCCGACTAAATAACATATATAAGAAATCTTAAATTCCTAAAGCCTAATAACATAAAACAAAGGGAAAGCGTTGATTAACCTCAATCAACTTGACGCAAAAATAATAAGACTTCTTTTACAAGATGGACGAACCAGTTATGATGAATTAGCGAATGAGTGCGATGTCTCCAAAAATGCCGTTTGGAAACGTTGCCGGATGATGGAAAAAAAAGACATAATCAAAGGCGCGACAATTCAGATGAATTTCTGCGATTTTGGATTTGATGCTCTTGCCACTCTGCTCATCAGCGTTAATGCACAGCAAATAGAGGAATCCATGAAGTTAATTGAAAAGGTGACTGAGGTACGTGCCTACCGCCAATATAACAGTGTTTTTAACATTAGAGCAACAGTAACTTTGAGGAACTTGAATGAACTGGATCATGTTAAACAAGTCATCAAACAAAAATTGCCCACTTTAAGTTTAAAAACTTACATATGGACGGGTGTTAGGAACATGCCCGAAAATCTAACTTTTACCAACAACCCGATGAAAACTAATAGCAGAATCCGAATAGATTCACCTAAAGGGCCAGGCACATCAAAAGGAAAGGTAATAATCGATGAGATAGATGAACAAATAGTAACCGAACTTGCCCTAGATGGGCGTAATTCGTTTACTCAAATTTCTAAAAAAATCAAGGTATCTACGGAAACTGTCGTAAAAAGATACAAGAAACTTAGACAAAGCGGGGCAGTAAAGGTCTCCATTCAAATAAACCCGAACGAAATGGGGTACGCTTCAATATTGGATTTCAACATGTCTTTTATGACTGAGAGCGGCTTATCAGATACTGTAATAGAAGCTCTTAACAAAATACCCAACTTAATCATTATCACCAAAACAAGTGGAGATTATGATTTGCAAGTAACCGCAATGATAAGAAACATCACTGAGTTGTTTGCGATCCAAGACCAAATTGCAAAAATATGCGGCCTTACAAAAATAGAAACCAGCGCTAGAAAAATCCCTGATAAATGGCCAACTCCAAGACAATACATATCAACATTTTAATATTTGTTTGTGGCGGGTCCGAAGGGATTTGAACCCTTGACTTTCAGCTTAGAAGGCTGACACGCTATCCGTACTGCGTCACGGACCCACATAGGGCACTCTAAATGATGTACTTCCAGATATAATTTTACCTATTGCTTTCCAACAAAACCCATACACTAGACATACCATCAAAACTGTGGTTCAATAATCAGCCCGTTTAAACATCCTCACACTTCAACCAAAAGAAACCCACAGCATATATGGAGAAAAACTAAAGCACCACCAAAAAAATCAATCCAAGTCAACACAAAGAGAAGTTGTTTCTGTTGCTACTGCAACTCGTTTCCCACCAATAGGTTGCAACAATTAACCCAAACCCACACCAAACAAAGAAACAAACGATTATGTTTTCCATCCGGGTCCAGCTTTTTTGCCCAAAATAAACACTTGGATATGCCCTACAATGAGCAGGATCATCCAAATGGTAGAATAGAAGAAATAATAAACGAATAGTTCATGCAGTTTTATTTGATTGAATCCGAGTTTTCTTGAAAACCCGTAAAAAACTGCGGCGGAAAAGGCGAAACCTGACAGGGAAATAATCAAAATCTTTATCGCATCTGCGGTTCCCAACGACATTAGAAAAAGCGGCAAGGCAATATTGAATTTCACTGACAAAAACAGTGAGAAAACTAAAAGCGAATTGTACATCCAAAGACTAGGAACAAAAGCGCTTAAAACTAAGACAACAACAGATGGATAAAGGAAAAATAGGCTGGGGAGGAAAATCTGGGGTTTTTTGACGAAATGTTTGCCCAACTGTTTGTACCAATCTTTAAGCCACAACGCCTGGCCAATTGACCATCGCCTGCGCTGGATAAGCCATTTTTTCCAATCCACATGAACTTCATTTTTTACTTCAACATCAGTTGTGTAGGCGAAACTACTATCCTCCAAGAAGGCGCGAGTGGCAAGATCTATGTCTTCGGGAACAACTTTTCGAAAACCATTGACTTTTTCAAACATTTCTCTTTTAATCGCGAAGGCAGCCCCATTTACAGCCGGGCATTTATGCATGTATCTTGACGCTAGCCAAGAGCTTATATTGAAAGTTAAGTATTCGTAATAAGCCATTTTTGAGAGGAAAGATTTGTTTTTGGTAACTCTCTTTTTTATATCCAATATGTCTGTCTGTTGCATTTCCATAATAATTTTTCTGAGATAGTCAGGATCGTTTGGAAGCCCAATGTCAGAGTCAAGGAAAAGCAGAACTTTACCTGAAGATAACTTGACAGCGCTGTTTAGAGCATTCGCTTTTCCAGTACGTTCCTTGTTAATAATGAATTGGACGTTTTCGTTTTCAAGCTGCTTTATTTCTTCCAGGAAATTGTCGGTGGGCTGGTCTACGGTGACAAAGATTTCCTTCGAAACATTTTGGGAAGAAAGTTCGTTTAGCATGCCTGCTAGCTGATTGGTTTCTTGGTAAACGGGGATGAAGATGCTGATGTCCACAGCTAATCCTCGGTATTGATTACAAATTTAAATGTTTATTCTCATGAGGGTTTTTAAATTATTCTAAAGTTAGAGGTGCAAACGGCTACTGAATATGGTCAGAAAATAGAGTCTTAAGGTTAACCGCTGAAAGAACAGTTAATTCTGCAACCCAAACTACCTGGTTAAATTAAATTCTAAGAAGATACTCCAAGATTAAAGCTAGTAACTATTTCAGGCCTAATTTTTTGAAGGCTCTCAATTGGACCAATAACATAAAGAAACTCAGCTTCGTGCCCGTCATTATCAAAATCTTCTTCACTAAACAAAACCTTTTCTAAACATTTTGCGTTCAAAACCCGCGCCAACTTGAACACATTGTTTTTAGACCTTTCATTCGAAGGATTAACTGTGGTCTCAAAATATTTTGCGTTTGCCATTCTTATTTGACAAAGAAGCATGCGTAATTGTAGGCCTTTTCCTCGGTAATCTTGATGAACCACGACTTCCCAACTGAAAAAAGTGTCAGGTCTAGCGGGTGATATGTATCCTGAAGAAAAAGCAATAATTTGTTGGCCGTGTTCAGCGACGAGGCAGGTGTCAGAGAAGTCTTTAGCTAGAAGAAAATAAGTGTATCGAGAGTTTAAGCCAACGTACGGCCTGTTTGCTTGGAGTAACTTGTAGACTTCTTTTATGTCCTGTAAGGTTACGTTTCGGATTTTAATGTTGAAGTCAGATTCTGCTTTAATCGTCTAAGCCGCCTTCATTTGAACTGCTTTTTTTCTTCGCTCAATCCTAAGATTGCCTTTGGGCTCCAAAGAAATCGTGTCTTCTGCATCAGTTAACAGTTTTTCGATACCTACACTGACTTTTTCGCTTTCTTCCAATTTTAATTGTAAAACGCATTTTTCACAGTTTTTATCGCATGTAATGGACTTGTAATCGTCAGGCTCCGTGTATGTGGTAATTACGCCTTCATAGTTTCTCAGTACTGTCTTGTTTGTGGACCAAGAGAGGACATAATTTGGTTGGATGGGAATTTTTCCTCCGCCGCCTGGAGCGTCAATTACATAGGTGGGCACTGCAAACCCGCTTGTGTGTCCTCGGAGGCTTTCGATGATTTCGATGCCTTTTCCAATCGATGTCCTGAAATGGCTTAGTCCCTCTGAGAGGTCACATTGGAACAGGTAGTATGGGCGTACACGGTTCTGTACGAGTTTTTGGTTTAGTTTCTTCATTATTTGAGGGCAATCATTTACTCCTGCAAGAAGAACAGATTGATTTCCCAGCGGTATGCCGGCGTCTGCTAATTTTCTTAGGGCTTCTCTAGCTGATGGTGTAAGTTCGTTTGGATGGTTAAAGTGGGTGTTTAGCCAGAGTGGATGGTGATTTTTGAGCATTTGCACGAGTTCATCAGTTATTCTGTAGGGCAATACAACTGGTATTCTTGAGCCGATGCGCACTACTTCAACGTGTGGAATGTTGTTTAGCTCAGTTAGAATCCAATCCAAATATTCATCAGGTAACATGAGCGGGTCCCCACCTGAGAGGAGGACGTCGCGGATTTCCCTGTGGTTTTTGATATAATGGAGACCCGCAATTATCTGTTGTTTCGATGGGATCTGGTCTGGGTCGCCGACTTTTCTTTTTCTGGTGCAATGTCTACAGTACATGGCGCAGCGATTGCTGATTAAGAAGAGGACACGGTCGGGGTATCGGTGTGTTATTCCCTTGGTTGGGCTGTCTTTGTCCTCGTGTAAGGGATCTTTCATGTCGAATTTGGAAATCTTTAGTTCCGCAGGGTTGGGGAACGCTTGTTTGAAGATGGGATCGTTTCGGAAGTTTTCTGTATCTATTAAGGAAGCGTAGTATGGGGTGATGCTGAGTGGAAATTTTTTGGTTGTTTTCGCCAGTTCGGCGCGTTCTTTTCTAGAGAATTTTATGCCTGTGAAGTTTTCGAAGTCAACGATGGTTTTTATAGAGTTGTTCAGTTGCCATTGGTAATCTGTCCACTCATTTAAGTTAACGAAGTTTTGAAGGCTTTTCGATAAATAAGCTCTATATCTGATCAGGGGTTGAGTTTTTTCAACAATCATAAGTTAATTACCTTCCTTCAAGAACTTTGTTTACTAATCTTCCTTTGGGGACGATTGTTTTTAATCGTTTTTGACAGCACTGCTTCACTAAAAAGCGAAACTGCCTTAACTGAAGATTCAGTTTTTGCACACGGGACTTCGCAAAAGTTGTCAATTACCGTGATTCCATGGGATTTTGAGTCGGTACATTATTATTTTGCGAACCGGCATATAGCAGCGTTATGACCCGTGTTAAAGCCATCAGTCTGCTTTCAGGCGGATTAGACAGCATCCTCGCAACAGAACTCATCCGGCGCCAAGGCATCGAAGTGATAACCTTCAACATAAAAACCCCCTTCGGTATCCCAAAAAAAGATGGAGCCAGCGAAGCAGCCCAAGCCGCAGAACAGCTGAAAGTCCCCCTAAAAGTAGTCACAGTCGAACAGGACTATCTGCGGATGCTGCGCAACCCAAAACACGGCTACGGCAAAAACCTAAACCCTTGCATAGACTGCAAAATCTTCATCCTCAAAAAAGCAAAAAAGTATGCCAAAGAAATCGGCGCAGACTTCATTTTCACGGGCGAAGTGTTAGGTGAAAGACCCATGTCACAACATGGTCCTGCATTGAAGGTTATTGCAGATGAATCAGGCTTGAATGGCAAACTTTTGCGTCCCCTATCTGCGAAGCTATTGGCTAAAACCGTTGCGGAAAAGAAGGGGTTAGTTGACCGAAACAGGCTACTGAGTATTCAGGGCAGGTCACGCAAACCCCAGTTTGCACTTGCCGCAGAATACGGGATTACGGTTTACCCGTCACCTGCAGGCGGATGTCTCTTAACGTGTGAAGAATACTCTAAGAAGCTTCAAGACCTCTTCGAGAACAAGAAACACTTGTCCATGGCGGATATAGCACTGCTGCGGATAGGCAGACACTTTAGGCTTGGCAAGAATAAGATAATTGTTGGCAGAAACGAAACTGAAAACAAATTTTTACTTGCCAACAAAATGCGGAGCGACTTCTATTTTGAACTCTCTGATGTGGTTGGACCAACAACTCTTCTGCAGGGCCCCAAAACAAAGCTATCAATCGAAACAGCCGCTAAATTGACCGCTTCTTATTCAGATGCTAAATCTGAAGAAGTTACAGTCAAGTTTGGAAGAGAAACCCTCGATAAATCTATCACTGTTTCATTGCCTGCAAAGACTGACGTTGATAAACTTAGAGTAGGCAACGCAAAGAAAAAACCAAAAAAATAGACCGCAAGGTTAGTCTTTCTTCATAGCTACTGCCTTGAGTTCTTTTGGCATCAACTCAATAGCATACCGTAAAGCCGTTCTTGGCATAGCCACGCGATTTTTAAACACATAGTCGAAGACTTTTGTTTGGTGTTTTCTGCTTTCCTCTTTAAGCAACCATCCATAACCTTTCTGTACCATATCATCAGTATCTACTAAGAGAACATCGCAGATTTCAAACGCATCCTGTAGAAACAAGCCTCTCTTTGCGGGAACAATAAACGAAACCGCAGAAGCACGCTTAAGCCAACGATTCTCGCTCCTAGCCCAACTCTTAACTTCGCCAATAATTTGTGGGTATTTCTCAATGAGGTCACCGACGGTATGGTTGCAAAAGCCGTCGCATTTTGCCCAATTGTTGATGTAGCGTTCAATCCATACTTTGAATGTTGCCAAGTCGCCCGGTTCCAGGTCGTCGATGTAGTTTGGGAGCCAGAAGGCAACAATGAAAGCTTCCTCAGTATAATCGGAGCGATAAAGTTCCTCACACATAGCAAAAATCGCCTGCTTATCTAAAGTTTTTACGCGCGACCAATATTTCTTTGCAATTTTGCCTACAGCCTCAGTCTTAACGCCGTAATATTTTACTTGCTCCTTGAAAAACCGCTGGAAACTCTTCTGAGTCTTCTCGTCCGTTGCAGATTTGAGATCAACTCGAATTTGCATTATAATACTGTTCATACAAAAAGAATTAACGCTTGGAAAATAATAGCCTTTCCAAAAAACAAATGTTGAAAAAGGGAAAAGATAGGGTTTAGTAGTCTTCCATTTGGTAGAGACCGAAATCAACGTTCAAAGTTTTTTCCGGTCCACAACTGTCTTCAAGGTCGTAGAGGTTGCGGGTGGCTTTTTCTAAGCGACTTTTTTTGGGGGTCATTTTTGCTTTAACCATCCTATCCTTCATTTTTCCTTTGGACTGATGAAGTCCGTTTGGTGTAGCAAGAACCATTGTGTTATCGATGATTTTTGGTACAACTTCAATTTTAGCATCGTCAATAGACAAATGCATTTTCAAAGCGTCTTCATGTAAGTGTTTAGTCAACGCCTTTTCGCCTCCAAACTTCAGCACTGATTAAATCGCGAATAGCGACTCGAATAGCTTCGGCACGGTTAGGATAGAACCGTTCGTCAACCAACTGGTCCAAAGCTTTTATATACGTTTCAGGCAAATACAGAGTTATTAGTTTCATTAGGATTTTCTCCCGTAACTGGTGGGTAGATAACTAAAGCATGTATTCTTGGTTATACTTCTATATATCATGCTGTAAATATGCTTATAACATGTTCGTACCACTGCTTATTAAAGTCGAAACATAGATAATGCAGGTATCTGTCAATTCGGGCAGAGCAAGGATTACGTTTTTATGCCTTGTTGAAGCAACTAACATGCGCGATAACCATGGTCTGGCAGGTTTTCATAAAAAACTTCGGTTGTACCTCAAACGTAGCGGATGGAGAAGTATTAGCCGGTTGTTTAGCACAAGCAGAATTCCAATTAGCCAAATCGGAATCAGAAGCTGACCTAATAATCTACAATACTTGCGCAGTCAAAGGACCCACGGAAAACCGAATAATCGATGCCCTAAAAAATGCCCCAAAAGACAAAAAAATTGTCGTGGCAGGTTGTTTGCCCAAGATTAGTTTTGAGCGCCTATGCCGGGAAGCCAATTTTGATGGTGCAGTTGGCCCAGCGCTTGGCAAAGAAATTGTCAATATTGTGAGACGCGTTTTGGCCGGTGAGATAGTGATTGATTTAGCGCCAGTTAAAGAGAAGCCGTTGTTGAGTCTGCCAAGGCACACATCTAACCCAGTAGTGAGTATTATACCTGTAAATTTTGGTTGCTTAGGCAGTTGTGCCTACTGTTGTGTTATATTAGCACGAGGACACCTCCGAAGTTATAGCATAAAAGAAGTTACTGAACGGTTGCAGAGTGACTATTCAGCTGGCGCAAAAGAGTTTTGGATTACCTCCCAAGATACAGCTTCTTATGGAAGAGATTTGGGCACTGACCTTGCCGAATTGTTAACTTCGATAGGTGGTTTAACTGGGAACTTTCGGGTTAGGGTTGGCATGATGACGCCTAACTTGGTTACAGATATGCAAAGTCGACTCATAAATGCTTTTGAAAACCCAAAAATCTTCAAATTTTTACATTTACCCATTCAAAGCGGAGATGACACAGTGCTCCAGCACATGCGCAGATTCTACACATCATCTGAGTTCATGGGGATTGTGAATACTTTCAGAAACGAATTTCCCAAATTAACTTTAGCAACGGACGTTATAGTTGGGTTTCCAGGAGAAACTACAGAAGCTTTTGACAATACGCTTAGGCTTTTGGAGGAAGTTAAACCTGATGTTACTAATGTTTCGAAGTTTTTTGCTCGCCCCAAAACTGTAGCAGCCAAGATAAAGGAGGGTTTAGTGGATAAGGAAGAAACTAAGCGCAGAAGTACAGTTGCTTCCGAGTTGGCAAAGCGGCTTTCGGCTGAGCAGAACCTACGTTGGGTTGGTTGGAGTGGGGAGATGTTGGTTGATGAGAAAGGCAAAGTTGAGGGTTCGTGGGTTGGACGCAACTTTGCTTACAAACCAATAGTCATCAAAAGCAACGATAACTTGTTGGGTAAAACGTTGCAGGTCAAAGTTGTGGAAGCTTCTGGAACCTACCTAAAAGGCTCATTATTGGAAAACTATACTTGACTTATTTGATGCAGTAGAAGCCTGCTTGCATATAAGAATACCAAAGTAATTTAAAGACTGAAAACCCTGTTTTCCTCAAAAAAGAGAGATGTTCTTCGACTGTTGAGGGGTCTCTGCCGCCTGCAAGTTGGAATTGTTTCCAGTTTTGCACATCTGAATGCTTAAATAATTTCGGCTAATGTAGTTTGTTCGGGCAGGAAAATGACTACAACGCAATCGAACGTTTGCTTTTTTAACACTTTAACGCGAAAAAAAGAACTTTTTAAGCCGCTGGAAGCTGGTAAAGTGAAAATGTATACTTGCGGTCCCACAGTTTATGATTTTGCCCATATAGGGAACTTTCGGGCTTTTCTCTTTGAAGATTTACTTAAGCGCTGGTTAGTGCAACGGGGCTTCAAAGTTACCCATGTAATGAACTTGACCGATATTGATGATAAAACTATTAAGGGAAGCCAAAAACAAGGCATCCCCCTTAGACAATTCACAGATTTCTATGTAAAAGCCTTCTTTGAAGACATCAAAGTCTTAAACATTGAGTCCGCAGACGTTTATCCCAAAGCCACAGACCACATCCCAGAAATGGTCGCATTAATCAAGATTTTAATGACTAAAGGCTACGCCTACTGTAGCGAAGATGGCTCCATCTATTTCTCAGTATGCAAATTTCCAGACTACGGAAAAATGTCCAAAATCAAAGTTGATGAATTAAAGGCGGGGGCAAGAGTAAGCCAAGACGAGTATGCTAAAGAAGAAGCTCAAGATTTTGCACTTTGGAAAACTTGGACAATAGAAGACGGCGACGTGTTTTGGGAAACTGAATTGGGCAAGGGCAGGCCGGGCTGGCACATTGAATGCAGCTCCATGTCGATGAAATATCTTGGCGAAACCTTCGATATCCATTGTGGCGGAGTCGACAACATGTTTCCACACCATGAAAACGAGACTGCCCAATCCGAGGCTGCAACAGGCAAAAAATTTGTAAATTACTGGATGCATAACGAACATTTGCAGGTGGAGGGCAAAAAAATGTCCAAACGCCTTGGCAACTTTTACACTCTTCGCGACCTATTAGCCAAAGGATACGACCCGATTGCAATTCGATACTTGCTAATGTCCACTCATTATCGTCAACAATTCAATTTTACTTTTGAAGGCTTAGAATCCGCTAAGGGCGCAGTAGATAGGCTAAGAAATTTTGTTCGCCGCTTACATGATACCGATGGCAAAGAAAGTGGGGGAAAAGTTTCGACTTTTATCATGAAAGCTGAAGCATGTTTTGGCGGTTCGATGGACGATGACTTAAACATTGGAATAGCTTTGGCTTCGCTTTTTGATTTTGTGCGTGAAATCAACAACCTTCTCGATGCTAATTTAGTAAGCAAGAGTGAGGCAGCAGATGTTGGCGGTTTAATGATGAAGTTCGACGCAGTCTTAGGTGTAGTTGGAAAAGTGGAAGTAGAAGAAGCATTACCTGCTGACATTGATGCACTCGTTCAGAAGCGTGAGGCAGCCCGCAAAGCTAAAAATTGGAAAGAAGCCGATGCCTTAAGAGCCCAGCTAAAGGCCATGGGCATTGTGCTTGAAGACACAGCACAAGGCATCCGTTGGCACAAAGAGAAACCTTAGAGCTTGGTACCCAAATTCCATTCTTTTGTCGAATATTTTTCTTTATAGAGCTTATTTGCGGTTTCTTTTTCAAATTGGGTTAGCGTGCTAGGTTCGAGTTGGATTTTGAGCATTGCCCTAAAACCCTGTGCCAACGCGTTAGCAATTGTGTCGGGAGAGATTTTGTGACCTAATTCTTTTTGGATACTAGTTATTTTGTGTTTGGCGATGTCAGCGGCTTGGGTGCAACTGGCGTCTTTAAGTTTTAGGAGTTGGAACATTTTGGGTAAATCTACGCTTCTCAAAAGTGTTCCATGCTGGAGGACCACGCCATGGGTTATGGTTTGGCTGCTGCCTGAGACTTTTTTGCCATTTACAGTCAGGTTTGGGCAATTTTTAGCGTTTCCTTCGCTAAAGTCTGCTGTAATTCCTAAAATGCGGAGCGCATCAGTTATTGCCCGATAAATCTGGATGTAAGCGCTCGTTATGTCGCCTGTGCCGAAATCTTCGGTTTTAGCGGTTACACTGTATGTAACTTCGCCTTCAAAATCATGGTAAACCGTTCCGCCTCCACTGATACGTCTAACCACGTCGACTCCCAACTTCTTGCAAGCATCCAGATAAAGTTCGTTTTCGGGGTTCTGATTCTTGCCAATGCTAACTGCGGATGGTTGCCAGCGATAAAACCGCAAAGTATTCGGGACATCCCCAGCGATTCGCGCTGTCAAAATTGCCTCGTCGATTGCCATGTTCATAAACGCGTCGCTAGTTTCTAAGGAAAGTAAACGCCAAGTATCCATTCAACTCAATTCCTTCCCAATGAAAACTTTGTTAAACTTAAAACTGTTATGCAAAACTATGCCTTTCTAAAGAAAAAGTAACGACTCGCCTGAGGAATAGATAAATGCTTAAAAACAAAGCAAATGCATCTCTAAGAAGAAGGAAATAACATGAAGATTGTCTCCGGTCCAGCTTCAAAAGAACTCGCTGAAGCGGTTTCAGCGTCAACTGGTTTCCAAAATGTTCCTGTTGTATCGAAGATTTTTCCTGACGGCGAATCCTACGTGCGTTTAGACGGCGACGTAGAAGGGGAAGATGTTGCTGTTATACAGACCACTTGCCCTCCCATGCAGGATGGAAGGCTTTTTCAATTAGCTTTTTTGGCTGATTCAGCCAAGCGTTCCGGGGCAAAAAAAGTCACCGCAGTCGTTCCGTATTTGGCATATGCTCGGCAAGACAAAACTTTTCTTTCAGGCGAGGGCATAAGCGTTGAAACCATCGCGCGAATGCTTAAAGCCGCAGGAATAGACCAGTTTCTAACCGTAAACATTCACTCCGAACCCACGCTGGCGCAGTTTCCGTTTCCAGCAAAAACCCTAAGCGCTATCCCACTTATAGCAGACTATTTTGTGAAAAAGGGGTACAAAGGTGCATATGCACTTTCCCCCGACAAAGGTGCCATGTACATTGCAAAACAGGCACAGGCAGTTTTGGGCGGTGACGTGGGACACCTTAGCAAAACTCGCGACCGCTACACTGGTCAAACCGTCCAAACTGCAGAGGGCCTAAATGTGAAGGATCGAACCGTCATTATCCTCGATGACATCATCAGTACAGGCGGCACCATCGTTGGTGCAGCAAAAATCCTCCGAGAACAGGGCGCTAAACATGTTTTCTGCGGTTGCGTTCACGGCTTGCTTATTGGCGATGCTGAGAAACGCATTTTGGATGCGGGCGTGGAAGAAATCGTGGGCACAGACAGCGTTCCCGGAAGTGTAAGCAAGGTGTCTTTGGCACCACTTATCAGTCAAGAACTTAAGGCGCAACAGTAGTGCCCAAACTTTTCTTTTTGCTCTCAGGCGAGAATGAAACTATGCCTGCCGCAGAAGTTAAAGCAATTTTGGAAGCAGAAGGCTTCATTTATTCTAATGCTTCAGAGTTTGACCAGATTCTCCGATTGGAAGCCGATGCAGGCAGTGTCCAAGCAGTTCAAGTGAGATCGGCTTACACTCGGTTTTCGGCCTTGGAACTTTTTGTGGCAAACGCTAATTTTGATGATATTGCCAAGGCAGCTATACGAACAGATTTCAAAGCTGTCCTCAAACCCGGCGAAAGCTTTGTGGTGCGCATAAACCGAATTAGAAACTACGCCGACAAAGACCTGAACACGATGACGCTTGAAGGCAAACTGGGCAAACAAATCCTAAATCTCACAGAAGGCACCAAAGTCAGTTTAAAAAACCCTGATAAAACCTTCATAGGCATAATAACTGACGATAAACTCATTTTTGGCTTAAAATTGACCGATATCTCCAGTAAAACCTTTTCTGAACGTCGTCCTCGCAAGAAACCGTTCTTTCACCCTTCAGCGATGCCGTCGAAGATGGCACGTTGCATGGTTAATTTGTCACATGCAAAAGCAGATTCGGTACTACTTGACCCGTTTTGCGGCACAGGCACTTCACTCATAGAAGCCACCTACATTGGCTGCCGAGCAGTCGGGGTAGATGCGCAGCGTCGAATGGTTTTGGGAACTAGGAAAAACTTGCGGTTCTTCAACATCTCGGCTGAGGGTTTAGTTTTGGCAGATTCACGAAAGCCCCCATTTTTCAAGTTTGACTGCGTAATTACTGACCCACCTTACGGACGCTCGTCGAGCACAATGAAATCAACCACAGAACAGCTAGTTAAAGATGTTTTAGCCTCATCACTTGAGCTACTAGGTGCGGGACAACGAATTTGTATAGCGTCCCCCAAAACATTAAACATATCACATATAGGAACTGAGTTGGGCTATCGGCATGTGGAATCTCACTTTGCCTATATCCATCAGTCTTTGACGCGGGAAATTGCAGTGTTCGAAAAGGTGCAAAACTGAATGAGTCTTCGTGTGGTTTTTTTAGGAACAAGCGGTAGCGTACCAACATTAAAACGTAGTTTGCCGTCGGTTGTAGTGCAGTGTCCACGTGATCAGTGGATGTTTGACTGCGGAGAAAACGTTCAACGCCAAATGATGGCTGCAAGAGTCAGTTTTCACCGTAAAATGAAAGTTTTCATAACTCATCTTCATGGTGACCATGTACTCGGGCTGCCTGGGCTACTGCAAACTATGGCTTTGATGGACCGCAAAGAACCCGTCCAAATTTACGGACCTGCGGGACTCAAAGATTTTTTGGTTTGCACCAAGGAAACACTCAACTTCGGCTTAAACTACCCAGTTGAAATCAACCAAATCCTCAGCGAAGGCGTCATCTGTGATGAAGCAGAATACCAAGTTACAGCAATTAAATCCAATCATGCAGTGGATGGTTATGCTTTTGCGTTTTTGGAGAAGCCGCGTCCAGGTAAGTTTTACCCCAAAAAAGCTTTGGCGATTGGAGTTGCAGCTGGCGAGTTGTGGTCAAGGTTGCAAAGAGGAGAGGAAATCATATTGGCGGATGGCAAGGTGGTTAAGCCACGCGATGTTATGGGTCCAATGCGGGCAGGACGAAAAATCGTGTATACAGGTGACACCAAACCTTTCGAAGCGTTTGCAAAGTTTGCTGAGGGTGCGGATTTAGTTATTCATGATTGCACCTTCGACGACTCGCTTGTAGAAAAAGCAGGTGTGGATGGGCATTCAACTCCAACTCAAGCGGCAGGGCAAGCAAACGCAGCGGGAGCAAAACAGCTGGTTCTATCACATATCAGCGCACGGTATCCAAATGCGGGGCTGCTTTTGGAACAAGCCAAAAAAGTCTTCCCAAACACCTTGCTAGCTGAAGACTTTATGGAGTTAGAACTGCCCTTAAGCAAGTAAATGTTTTAGTTTCTTGATGCTTTCGGGGACTTTATGCATTGATTCAACTATAACGATTTTGTCGTAGCCGATTTTGTTGAGTGTTTCTGCAAACCAGTTATAGTCGATGTTACCGTCTTCAACGCCGTAGTGTTGGTCTTCTGAGCCATCGTTGTTGCTAGCATGAATGTGGACTATTTTGTCTGCAAGTTTGGTGAAGAAAGGTTGGATTTGTCCTTCCAAGTTGGCATGTCCAAGATCCATAGTGATGCCTATGGGTAGATTAGTTTCCTTATACATTCGCATGAATTCTTCAGGTGTGTTCATCAAAAACCAGTACTTTGCAGGCAGGTTTTCCATTGCAATGTTTAGGCCATATTCTTCGGCTTGTTTGTAGAGGATCTGGATACTTTGGCACATCTGCTTAAAGTCAGCACCCGGATAAAACTGTCCAATACCTGTGCGTTGCCCCGGGTGAAAAACCCACATTTTGGCGTCGATTGCATTGGCATTAGCAAGTGACTGGGTTAAGCGTTTTAGTGAAGCGTTTAGTAAGGGCTTAACTGGAGAGGCAATGTTGATGTCGGCAAAGGGTGCATGCAAGCTATAGGTGAGATCGTAGGATTTTGCGGCTTCTTTGAGTAGCGCGATACGTTTTTTGTCAAGGTCGTAGGTACCGTCATCCAAAATCTCAATGTACTTAGTACCCATAGCGCCCAAACGTTTCACCATGCGATTGAATGGCTCACCAAGGCAATATAACATCGACACGCCTACTTTCGCTTTAGACATACAGTTTCCTCTTGTAAATTGGAATGTTTCTGGTTAAAAGCCAACCCTACCTAAATAACTTAATCCTTAAAAGAATATGAACCAATGAAAATGAAATTTAAATTCAAATTATACCAAAAACAACTATTCACAACAAAATTAGCGTCTAACGGAATAGTTGCCTTCCCCATTGATTCTGTGCATTTTCAGATCGGGTTGTTTTGTACTGAACCTGTCTTATGCCCAGCGCGAGTTCGGTGAATTCTCTAATGGTTGCATATTGGAAGTCCCATGTTGGAGAGCCGTACCGTAAGCCGCTGCACATGGTGTCTGCATAAACATAAAGTTGGTTTCCCATGTAGTTGAATGCTGCTTGGTTGGGTTCACCATATTTTGGTTCCGCAAGGATTTTGAAGGGCCAGATTTTGCATGCCTCCGGCTTCATGCATTGTAAGCCGCAGAAGTAGGTGTTTGCTTTGTTACAGAGGAAACCGCAGGAGCCGTCGCTGGTACGCTTGATGTAGAAACGGTCTAAACCGGCGATGGTAGTTTCGACACCGAATGATCTGGATATGTTAATCCATTCTGGAAAACCTAACACGACATTGTATAGTTTACAGCAGTAACCACAAGCTTTGCAACGCCAATCTGCAACGTTCTGCCATGGAACAAATTGCATTTTTAAGTAACACTCTTGCGAAAAAGAAAGTACTGAGAATTAAATCCTTTTCCAGTCAACGAAGAGGAAAATTAGGGTTTTTTATAGAGATAAATCGTATGTGACGGATACCCAAGCTGGGGGTTTTCGCAGAAATTCTGAACTTTCTCAGGTTGCCAACCAATAATCTCATAATCGTGAGAGACCACACGTGCACCTTTCTTAAGATCACTTTCGAGTTTGGGTTTAATTTTCTCGTTGGCGCTGGTCGTTAAATACAAGTAAACAACGTCTGCAGAAGTTAAGTTTACGTTGAACATGTCAGCGTTCATGATTGTTACTCGATCGTCTAATCCGCTTTCGTGAATGTTGCCCATGGCTTTCTTTGCTAAATCCTCTCGAAGCTCGATGCCGACTCCGCGAGCGCCAAAAGTCTTTGCCGCCATAATCACCGTTCTGCCATCCCCTGAACCCATATCGAAAAGGACTTCACCGGCCTTCAAATCGGCCATTTTAAGCATGTATTCCACAACAAGCGTGGGGCTTGGAACAAAAGGAGCAATAAACATTTTCAGTTTTCCTCCCGAAACTCCTGCTGTTATGCTACATACGCGTCTTTTTTCGATTGAGGCCTTTTTGCTTCGCCGCACTTAACGCAGCTTTGCGCACATAAGTCAAGGTATTTTGCTTCATCTGCTGAACCAACAGCTTTTGCTGCTTTAATGCACATTTCGCTGGGTTCTTTGCAGCCTTCTTCTTTGCATAGGTTTGAGATGTATTGGCAAACTTCCTGTACGTCTTTGGGTTCGAGAACGGCTCTGTTGGTGCGTACAAGTAAACAGAGTTCACGCGCCATAACGCAGGTTTTAACATATTTTATGCGTTCGAGAACTTCATTGCGTAGATTCTTTCGGCTTATCTCCAAACTCTTTACTCCTATGACATAACAAGCAGATGAGCAAACTAAGCGGCTTTAGACTTAAAAAGTTGCTGTTACATGCCCTGAAGGCTTACTGAGTTCACGAAAAGCTAATAAATTGTCCCTATGCAAAACTGTAACCGCGACTGAATGCATTGAGATGGGGTAAAAGTTGGAATCTAAAACCAAAAAAATCCTCATAATAGTAATCGCTTTAGCTGTCGCGCTAAACGCTGTCACATTTCTGACTGCCTACCCAGAAACATTCAAGCCGATGTCACCGATTTACGCAAGAGATTTTTCTGCTTACTATATCGGGGAATGGCGACTATTCCATAATCCATCCGCAATTTACATAGGTGGCAATCAGCCGGGTGATTATCATATTTCTCCAAATGTCCAGACCTTCAAGTATACACCCTCTTTTCTGATTTTTTTTGCACCTTTTATAAATTTAAGTTATCAGAACGCGCTTAACGTTTTTGATATACTGCAATTTGTCTCTATCTTTGCGTTAGCGTTCTTTGTTTACAAAATTGTTAAAGACAAAAAATTTTTATGGGGTGCCATTGCAGCCGTCATAGTCTTAATTGCCTTCCAAAACGGTTACTATTGGGGTTATGCTCAAGCAAACGCCCACATAATTCAAACCTCTCTCATCGTCGGCGCCTTATATTTTGGGTTTTCTAAAAAACCATGGCTTTCCGCATTGTTGTTTTCGGTAGCTACGTTTGACCCACGCATTGCTCTTCTTGCATTTCCACTGCTTCTATGGTACAATAGACAAAAACTTCTAAAGTTTGGGGTTGGCGCAGTTGCATTCCTTGGAGCTTTTAACTTACCCTTTTTCTTCTATCACAACATAGGATTAAACTTTTTACAAACTGAAGTTAATGGCGACATAGCTTCACAGATTTATCCTTACGATTTGGTTCCCATGATTGCCGTAGCCACAATAACTATTCTCGAAATAATAACCATAATTGACAAGAGAACGAATTTTAGTTTTCTAATAGAAACCAAACTCTTAAAACTAAGGACTTACCCTAAGACGACATCTTCATTAGAAAAGTCAATTGGAAAAAACAATAATTGTTGAAAACTTACCGTTATCTAAACCGTTTACTGAGCACTTTGCGTTCTGCTTCCAGAACTAACTCGTAGAACTTGTCTGAAAGTTTGGGTTCCTTATCCAAAACTCCCAAAACATCTGCTGCTGAAACGCGTCGAGCACTCAATGCCACCGCAGCTGCCTTACCATACTTCTCAATCAACTCTGCAGTCTGTTTAGCATGCACCTGCATTTTTTCCTCGTTCTTGCCCAGCTTTTCGCCTCGCTTTTCAATTAGCGGCAAAGCTTTCTCTTCCTCGATCTTCAGCATGCCAATTGCAAAAGATCCACAACGCGGACACTTGGGTTTATCGGGCAGGTCTTTTATGCGTATCATTTCCATATAATCCCAACAAGCAGTGCAGACAAAGTTGCCCGTCTCGTTTAGCAACCGTGCTTTGGCAGACTCAACTAGAACTGCTCGCATCTGTTCGGGTGGAATAAGGTCAGTTTTCATGCTGACCCGTTCGATGCCTACACGAGCCACAGGAGTAGCGTTGCCACCAGTCTCAACAACCTGCAACCGAACCAAGCCATCACGTAATCTCCCCAGCACCATAACCAATCCATCTCCATCAAGGTCTTTAGAGAAAATCTCCTTGAGCCCTTCTTCATAAATGGGGGTGCCTTCGAAACTTGTTATTAATTTTTGTATACTTACGCTGCTAAAGTCAGCCCACTTTTTGAGAGCTCCAAAACGTCGAGCCACCTGAATGACGCGTCGTTTGAATAACCCTGTCTTCACTGTTGAGAGTGTTAATGTGTTTCTGGTGGCTTGCTCATTCATGCATTGAATCTCTTTCATGACTTCAACTAGACGCTCGGCAGTCATTGCGCCCATGGTTTGCACAAAAATGCGGTAGGGGTCATGCTGGACGATGATTCCGCGACCTAGTTTATCGGATAAGACTTGACCTAAAAGTTGAGCCAGAGCACGATTGGTTAGTGAACCAAAGTTTGTGTGAAGGATAACGAATTCGCCCCAATCCTCAACTACAATTCGCTTCGGAGTTGGAACAGGAAAGCCACTGTGCACCTGCTCCAAGGTTTCATCTAACGCGTGCCGAATCGTTTCTTGATCGGCTGGATAACGTTCCGAAAGCAAGGCGCTGATTTGCTCTCCTGAAAATCCGCTTTGAGCCTTCTCTTCGACAAACCCGCGGATTTCCGCCAGCTCCTGCGCTATTTCATATGGAACGGGAATTTCTTCACCTATCCAGCTGGGTATCGAGCCTGTGGGGTCGTCAACTGGGCGAACGTAGACTTTTTCTTCGGTAGCGTGAATTATTTGCCATGGGCTACCGCGTATGATGAATTTTGTACCGGGCTTGCCGTATTCTGCCATGAAGGCTTCATCTAAGACACCGATGGATGAATCAGTTGACTCGTCGATAACCAAGAATTGTTTTTCCTCGGGAATCATGGACAAATTATCAAAATAATACTCAAACAATGCTTTGGTACGTTGGGGTCTTAGGACAACATGGTCTTCAAACGATGCCCAAGCTAAGCGGGGAAAACGATTATGCATGTACTTGAGGATTTTCTCTACATCCGCCATAGTCAGGTTTTCAAATGGCGCAGCGTTTTTGCATATCCCTAAAATCTCGTTGAATGCTAAGCGTCTGTTTTTTAGCAGCAGCCCAGCGATTTGATGCGTTAAAACATCATAAGGCTTATCGGGAATCAAAAGTGGCTCCAACTCTTCCCCCAAAGCCCGCCTTGCAATGACCAGCGCTTCAAGTGTGTCGTCGGAATCCATTCCGATAATAATTCCCTCAGACAATTTCCCATAAGTATGACCTGCCCTGCCTACCCGCTGAATCAAACGTGAAACCTGTCGCGGACTCATATATTGGATTACAAGGTCTATGTGACCAACGTCTATGCCAAGTTCGAGGCTGCTGGTAGCGATTAAACCTTTGAGGGCGCCCTTCTTGAGTCCCGTTTCCGCCGCTATACGTGAAGGTTTAGTCAATGAGCCATGGTGAATTGATATCGGGAAATCGGCATCCCAGACTTTGAAGCGAGAAGCCAAAACCTCAGATACCGAACGGGTGTTGGTGAAGAGGAGCACAGATTTGCGTTTAGTCATGTAGTCGCGAATAATCCGTAACCTTGCAGCAACTTCGGGGTGAGTATATATTTTGGATGCGAATTGGGCGTCTTCTTCGGTTGGCTTGGGATAAATTACCTGTAGCTTCACCATCTTTGCAACGGGAACGCGAATGATTTCGACTGGTCGGTTATCGCCAACGAGGAAATGCGCGACTTTGTCGGGGCTGCCAACGGTTGCAGATAAGCCGACCATTTGGAAGTCTTTGCCTATTAGATCGCGGATACGTTCAAGTGCAAGGGACAGTTGGCTTCCGCGTTTACTATCGGCTAATTCGTGCACTTCATCGATGACAATCCAGCGGAGACTTTGTAGGCTCTGACGTAATAGCCACCCAGTAAGTATAGCTTGAAGGGTCTCGGGCGTGGTAATTAGAATATCTGGTGGGCATTGGGATTGGCGCGTTCGCTCTTTTGTTTCGGTGTCGCCATGTCTAACTGCCAATTTAATGTCTAGGTTGTTGCACCACCACTGCATTCGCTCGAGCATATCACGGTTCAGAGCACGAAGCGGCGTGATGTAGAGGACTTTTATGCCTGGAGTTTTAGGCAGTTGCATGAGCATGCTCAGTATGGGCAGAAAAGCAGCTTCAGTTTTGCCTGTGGCTGTGGGTGAAATCAATAGTACGTTTTTGCCTTCAAGAATTTTGGGGATAGTTTTTTCTTGAGGTTCAGTTGGCTTTTGGAATCCCTTCTGTTCAACGAGCTTTCGCACAGGCTTTACAAGCATTTCAAAAGCGTTTTCAGAAGCAGTCTGCAAATAAAGTGAACCTCAACTTTAAGAATAGCGGGGATTGTGCTTTAAAAAAGGTTGGGGCAGAAATTGAACATTAACCTGGAATTTTGGCATTATTTTGATTAATTGAAATTTAATGGTATTTTTTTAGATAAATATCTAAGCACTCAAGCGATGTTTTTTGACATATCCCTCATAATACCTTCATGCCATTGACAAGAAAATGTTTAATTTTGATGGTAACAAAGAAAAATATCTATGGAAAAACTACGGAAACTTTTTTATCTTATCAGCCTAAACCATGCAACATAACATTGGAGGATAAACTACATGGCTAAATGTCCAAAATGCGGAACCGAAGTAGCAAAGCCAAAGAAAACCTGGAAAATGGCAGGCCGACCAGATAAAGCTGGTAAACGCATGCAACTAGAAATCGGACTCTACGAATGCCCAAAATGTGGCAACGTATTCCGCGAAGTACTAAGCAAACAAAAAATCTAAACAACGCAACCTAACCAAAAATAGTTGCACTCTATTTTTTCTTTTTTTAGAACAGCGGTAGTTTTAAAAACCAAGCGCTTGCTATCAACTGATATATAGGTTCGTCAGATGGCAAAAAAAGCGATTGAATTAAAGAAACTTGGGAACAACAATTATTTCAAAACTGCAATCGCCATTGTCTTGATAGTAGCCATTATTGGAGGGTTCTTTTTTGGGATGCAACTGGTTCTCGGGTCTGGTGTTCCAATTAGGGTAGTGGAAAGTGGCAGCATGTGTGTAATCAACGACGGCAACTGCGACGGCTGGAACTACCCTTTTGATCAGGCGTTACACTTAGGGGACATCATTATTATTCAGCAAGTAAATCCTGCCGATTTAAACGCCAACTACCCCAACAGCGACATCATAGTCTACAAAAATCCCAACGAAGCCACACCAATCGTTCACCGAATAGTTTCAGAAGAAAACATCAATGGTACCATTTACTTCAAAACAAAGGGTGACGGCAACGGACCAGTAAGTTGGCCGGCAGATACCAACGATTACGATAACATCCCAGATGCAAAAGGCGTTCCACAAAACCTCGTAGAAGGGAAAGTTATTTTGCGGATTCCATGGTTTGGGTGGATTTCGCTATTTGTGAGGGGCAATTCTTGGGTTTTGCCCGTAGCTATGGCTTCGTTTGCTTTGATTTTAGTGTTTGCGTTTGTTCGTCCTATGGTTAAAGCTAAAAGACAAAACCTGCGCAACAGCTAGATAAAAAGCAAATTATAGATGTCTTTATTAAAGAAAGCTTTGATAAATGAACATTCAAGAAAGGCGATAGAGCCGAGGGAAAAACTGTTTGCCAAAAGTTAAAGCTACATTAAGCATTGAAAACGTGGTCGCTTCTGCAACGCTTAACCAAAAAGTCGATTTAAATGCTGTCGTTAAAGGTTACCCTGGCGTAGAATATCGTCCTGAACAGTTTCCAGGTTTAGTTTTTCGCTTAAAACGTCCCAAAACTGCAACTTTGATTTTTAGTTCCGGAAAAATGGTATGCACGGGTGCGAAGTCGGAGAAGGAAGCGCGTCGAGCGGTAACGAAAGTTGTGAAGGAGCTCAAGAAGGGCGGCATAATAATAATCAGTAAACCTGAACTCAAAATCCAAAACATAGTGGCTTCAGGCGTTTTAGGCGGAATGATTGATCTAGAAAAAGCGGCTTATACATTGGATCATGCTATGTATGAGCCGGAACAGTTTCCAGGCTTAATCTATCGCATGGTGGAGCCTAAAGTTGTGATTCTTCTTTTTGCAAGCGGCAAACTTGTTTGCACAGGTGGCAAAAAAGAACAGGATGTTTACGATTCTGTGGAAAAATTGCATTCGCTACTTGAAGAAACCAGCCTAATTTTCTACGAATAATCCCAATTAACGTTTCTTTACCTGTTTCAATATCGTTTTCAGGCTTTCTTCATCTATTGCACCCATTTCGTAGAGTGTATTGGCTATTTCATTTATTTTTAGCAGTGCATGCAGTTTTATTCCGTTTTTCTCCAGCAGTTCTTTTCCGCCTTCTTCACGATCCAAAAAAACAACAGCTTCCGTTACAACTCCACCTTCAGCTCTCACGGCGTCTGCAGCTTTTTTGAGGGTTAATCCTGTGGTAAGTAAATCATCAATTAGCAAAACTTTGTCGCCTGAAGACAAGACGCCTTCTACTCTGCGTTCTCTGCCGTGCAGTCGGATGCCTTTGCGCACGTAAAGGAAAGGCTTTTTGAGGTTGTAAGCGATTTGGGACGCGAAGGGGATTCCTGCAAGGGGTATGGCTGCGACGCGGTCGAAGTTTTTTAGACCAATTTGGCTGTTGATGTATTGGGCGTAGGATTCGCAGATTTCTCGGAAAGCATCGGGGAAGCTGGGAATTACTCTTAGGTCAACGTAGTAGGGGCTTGCTTTTCTGTTTGTGAGTTTGAAGACTCCGAATTTTATGGCGTCGAGTTTGAAGAGTATGTTTGCCATTCGCTCTTTAGGGGTTAAATTTGGGGTGTTAGTTTTCATGTTTTTATTTCCTTCTTTGAAACCTGATAGATTTTGTTCTGTTCAGGAATCAAGCATGCGGTTCTTGGTAGTTCCTTTTTTAAGAGTTCAGCAAAATCTTTTTGGCTTGCAGCCGTTGCTGTGTGGTAGGGGACTGCAATTTGTGGTTTAGTTAACCATGCAATCTCAAAACCTGTCTGTGGTGAAGCGCTTGGAGCGATACCTACTGTGCAGAAAACCAAGTCAAAATTTTCCTTTTGGGCAAGTTTTGCCATTTCTGGAAAAGGTAGACTATCTGCAGTATGATAGACTTTCATGTTGTCTTCGCTGGTTATGATGTATGTAACAGGAGCTTGGGCTGGGTGGTTGCTTTTTTCTGCTTTGACTGAGACTTCGCCGATTTTGATTTCCATTCCAGGTTTGATTTCTTGAAGTTTATCGGCTGGGAGGGCAAGTTGGAGTTTTTTGGTTGAGGCGGAATCCGCCATTACTATGCAATTGGTTGCTTTTTGGATTTCGATAATTAGGGGTGGGTCGAGGTGGTCGTAGTGTTCGTGAGTGATTAGGATGGCATCTACGTTTTGGAGTTTTTTGGCTTTGACGTCAACAGGGTCGATGACAAGCGTTTTAGACGGCGTTTTCAGCATTATTCCAGCGTAGTTGTTGAGCCACACAAAAAGTATGCTGTTTTTTTCGGGTGTCTTCTGAATGGACATAACTCGATTCCTCACAAATAACTATGCTAGGAGCGTTTTAAAGAAGTTATGCATCCAAGGCTCGAGTACATTGCTGCTTTAGGTTTATTTCTGGTTGTTGTTGCAACCGGTGTGCAGAATTCAGTTGCAGCAGCAACGACAACTTCTCTGGCTCCTCTTGTAGAAATAGAACAAACCAAAAAAAATTATTTTTTGGGAGTTTTAGCGGGTTCTTTCTTTTCGGGCTTTGCGTCCATTTTTTCGGGTTTCGTTGTTTTGGTGTAGTAGTATTCGCCGATGTCTTTTTGAAATTTATCCATCTGCGAGTCTTCCTTGTTTACTCGGGGGCGGTAAGTGACTGAGTCCCGTCGGAAAGTAATGTCCATTTCTTTGAGGAAAGTATTCATGCCTTGCCTTAGGCTAGTTGGCGGATGTGCCAAACCAGAAACGCCTGGTTCACCATTAAAAACCATCAAACGGTCGGCGATAAAGTCTTGAGTAACTACATCATGTTCAACGACGAAGGCTGGGATACCGTGGGCTTCCACAACTCGCCGCAACGTTTTCGCCACGTTTAAACGCTCTTCAACATCAAGATATGCGCTTGGCTCATCAAGCAAAAACAGGTCTGTTTTGCGGCTAAGACATGCCGCGATGGCGACTTTTTGGAGTTCTCCACCGCTGAGCTCCATGACGTTTTTATCCATTAGAACTTGAAGACGGAGAGGCTGGGCAATTTCGGTTTTGTACCAGCTTGAAGTAAAGTTTTCTTTTGCAACATTCATCAAAAGTTCTTGAACGGTGCCTGCAAAGTCTGGAGCGATGTATTGAGGTTTGTAGCTTACCGTCAACTTGCTTAGTTGACGTTTATCATCTGTTTCATCTAAACCAGCTAAAATCTTGACAAAAGTGGTTTTTCCAATCCCGTTAGGTCCAAGAATGCCTATGATTTCGCCAGTCCGTATTTCGCCGGGTTCGATGGCAAGTTTGAAGCCTTTGAAGGTTTTCTCCATCTTGTCCCACTTGAGCAGAGGTTCGCCTACCATTTCTCCTGCATTGGGCGGTTTCTCGTGGAATACAATAGCTTCTTTTCGGAACATAATGTTCTCGTCTGGGATGAAGCCTTGCAAGTAAATGTTAATTCCCGTACGGACGCCATGAGTATGTGAGACAACACCGTAGACGCTTGGTTCACCATAAAAGACGCAAATCTGGTCAGATAAGTAGTCGATGATGGCTAAGTCATGTTCAGCGACCACTATTGTTTTTTGTTGTTCTTTGAGGCTGCGAATGGCTCTTGCCACTACAAGCCGCTGTTTAACATCTAAGTAGCTGGATGGCTCATCAAAAAGGTACACGTCAGCTTCGCGACTAAGCGCCGCCGCAACAGCAACTCGCTGCAATTCTCCACCACTGAGCACGTCAAGGGGTCTATCCCAAATTTTCTTAAGCTCTAACTCCTCAGCGATTGCGTCAAGCTGTTTGCGTTCATCAACTTTTTCCAGGAGCTCGCCAGCTTTGCCTGAAACCGCCTTGGGAATTTTGTCGACGTATTGGGGTTTACTGCTGACTTTGAGTTTCTTTTCGCTTAGTTTTTGGAAGTAATCTTGAAGGCTTGAACCCCGATAGTATTGGATGATTTCTGGCCATTCGGGCTGGTCATCGAACCGGCCTAGGTTGGGTTTGATTTCGCCTGAAAAAATCTTAAGTGTGGTGCTTTTACCTATACCGTTTTGACCCAGCAACCCCAAAACTGTTCCCGGTGAAGGCATAGGTAAACGGAAGAGTTTGAAGCTGTTTTCGCCGAAGCGGTGGCTGCAGTCCTTCTCCAGCTCATCAGGCAGGTTAACGATGTTGATAGCTTTGAAGGGACATTTTTTGACGCATATCCCGCAACCGCTGCAAAGCGTTTCAGCTATGATGGCTTTAGACCCCTCAACCCGTATGGCTTCCACTCTACTTCGTACCATGGGACAGAAGCTAACGCAAAGTGAATTACATTTTTTGACTTTGCACTTGTCTTCATTTAATACGGCGATTCTGGTCATAGGTAGCGTCGTTTAATGATGCCAACAAGATAGTTATAAATGTAAACCTCAAGGAAAAAAGAAACTCAAAAAGACTAAATGGGCTTTTTCATCGGTTTAAAAAAGTAACCTCAAATTCTGGGTAAAAATTCAAACTTAAAAGAAAAATCTACAAAAGTGCGGTTTGGCGTTTAGTTTACCATTCTTCTTCTTCCCATTCTTCATCTTCGCCTTCTTCCCATTCATCTTCTTCTTCTATGAATATCATGTCTTTTTTTCACCTCGCAAATACATCGTATATGCTACCGTATCCTCGGTGAGGTTTAAGCGTTTAGATTCGTCAACTGTCGTTAATCTCAAACCAAATCCTTGGGTTAATGCATTCGTCTGCACTTATTTTTCTACAAAACTATACTGTTTTTTGCAGAGTAATCTTTTATACAAACTTTAACAAATATCGTTCAAGAAGGAATTGAAATGAGAAAAATATTCAAAATAATCCTAACAGTATTCGCAATAATTATAATCGCTGTAGTAGCTTTTGGAGCGATAATACTCTTAGATGTCGCCGCTTACACTGCTACAGGGTCAAAAACTCTGTCGCCTGACGGAACCTCTGCTAGAAAAGCAATTGTAATTTACGACCCTGGACTGTCAGGAACCGCCAAGGCTGTTGCAGATAAAGTCGCCAGCGACCTACAAGCAAAAGGCTACACAGTTACGTTGGCAGGCATAAAAAGCTCAGCCGCCGCTGACACCACAGGCTACAAAATCATCGTCGTTGGAGGACCAGTATACGCCGGCGGATTGACTAGTTCAGTAAAAGCGACCTTAAGTAGCCTCGACCGGTCACATGGCCAAGGAACTAAAATCGGCATTTATGGAAGCGGACAGGGCGCAACCTCACAAACTGACATAGATCAAATCAAACAGTCAATGCCAACTGGTTCAGAAAACACTCTATCGGAAGCAGTAGTTGTCAAAATAGGTAGCAGTGAAGACCTAAACACTCGGGCCCAAGACTTCGTAAACCAACTGGTTATGTAAAGTCAATTCCCTCATTCGTTTCTTTTTTCTTGTTATCAAAATAGATAAATCCGCACAATCGCCATTTATCTGGGAATGATGTAAGGCGACGGCTTCGAGCCAAAGCTGTGAGAAAACGTCAATCAACACTGACCCAAATAGTTATCAAAATTTCCTCTGCCAAACTTAGGTCTTATTAGAAAATACGATGCGATAACCTAATGGGGATAGGCTGAAAGGGCGATTTTAGAAGCTAACCACATGATGAAAAAGTGTTGAGTTACAGGTAAGTTAACAATTTTCTTTGAGAGCTCATTTTTTTCGGTTGTTGCATTGTAGCACTTTGGGGCATATCAGGCATTCATCAGTGCTTCCTGATGGAGTATTAAGGAGCCCACTGAAGTGGGCACATTTAGCGGGGGAATCGAAAACCATAGGGTATTCAGTTGCCCTAACACCCACAATCTTTTCTTTAACAGTTTCTAGTTCCAATCGAGACATGCAGAAAGGGCAAGCATAATGCGTTTGGCGTGGAAGCACAGAGTCATCTGTAATCATAGTGGGCCTTTCAAAGTGCTTTTCGCAGCCTTTGTAGGGGCACTGTAGCTTGTCGTTGGAACCTTGGGAGTGGAAAAGACGCATACTGCTCATCCTTAAAAAAGTTGGTGTCGTAACATTTAATAAACCTTGCCAGAACGTTCCCAAAAGTCATAGCCGTACAACACAACGACATAAACAAAAATTACATAGTTTGTTCAAATGTTGCGAATTATAAATATTTACTTACACGTTCGCACATATTTGCAACTATGAGATTAGCAATCTTCAAGATTTTCATAATAATCATGAACAAATCTCAACGAAGCTTTTATCACATTAAAACTAATAAATATTAAATCAAGGTGAGAAAAATGGAAAAAATATTATTGCCAAAAAAATAGTTTCCACCAAAAGAAATAGAGTATTTCCCGAACGTATAAATCTAAAAGCCTCGAGCGGGCCTTGCTCCCGCGGCCTGCTGCTTACGAGGCAGCCGCTCTACTGGGCTGAGCTATCGAGGCGCAGTACGTGATTATTTGTGTGTTTTTTGGTGTTCTTAAATGTTGGTTTGGCTGTAGCTTATTATTTGTAAATATTCGGTTTTTTTTATAGTTATATGGTAAAGTGAAGAGCGTACAGGGTGGATTATAGAAAAAACTATTAGCTGATTCAAACAACTAATATTTGGTGACAATTGTATGGTTTTAACACAAATCGAATTTGCTTCAATTTTGAAAAACCTAAAGATTGCATATTCAGGTGATGTGATTGAAGCCTGTAGTACATCAAAAATAGAGACCCCTCAAATCGCTGAAAAATGGTTTAAAGCGGCGTTTTATGTTGCAGCGCAGGATAACCGAAGTATTTTGACGGCGCAAGACGTTAACAGGGCACTAACTGAAATGTATCGGTAACTAAAACTAAAGTCACTCCGATATCCAATGGACTACTGAGTTTTCGCTTGGGGGCTACTGGAAGTTATTTCTCACAATTTTATCCTTCATGATGACATCAGTTTTAAAAAGGATTGCAAACCTAATCAATAACTCAACGTTAGGTAAATGGTGATTGCATGAAAAAAGAAAAAGCCGGAAAGAGCACGAGAGAAACGAGCATCACTCTTGGCGAACACAAAATAATCGAAATCATCAAAAAACACCTTGAACCTATGCCTGATTTGCCCGTGCCATTTGGAGACGACATTTCTGCAGTCAACATAGACTCAAAAAAAGTTGCCGTACTAAAAACGGATATGCTGGTAGGCAGAACAGATGTACCCGAAGAAATGACGCTTTTTCAGGCGGCAAGAAAAGCTTTAGTTATGAACATCAGTGATTTTGCGTCAAAGGGTGTCCAGCCAACAGCAGCACTTGTTGCATTGGGGTTACCTGCTAACTTTACACAAAAAAACATCGCACAAATCGCGGATGGCTTGAATGCCGGAGCCCTAGAATATGGCTCTTACATAATTGGCGGCGACACAAGTGAAGCTTCAGACCTAATTATTTCGGTCTCACTTTATGGAACGGCAGAGAAGTCGATTTTGATGCTCCGCAGTGGCGCAAAAGCGGGCGACATTTTGGCGGTTACAGGATTTTTCGGCAAATCAGCGGCTGGTTTACGATTGCTACTAGGCAGTTTTTTAGCTTCCAAGAATGCAAAAACCCTTGTAGATGCGGTTCTCATGCCCAAAGCAAGGTTAGTGGAGGGTTTGACGCTTGGCCGGTGCGGTGTCGTTTCCGCCTCCATGGATTCTAGTGATGGTTTAGCTTGGACGTTGCATGAACTTGCACGTTTGAGTAACGTAGGGTTTGAACTCGACAAAGTTCCAGTGGCTCCAGAAGTTAAACAGTTTGCAGACCTGAACAGTCTTGACGCTGCGGAATTGGCTCTGTATGGAGGAGAAGAATACGAGTTGGTAGTGACCGTTAAACCTGAAGGGTGGACCACTGCGGTATCTGCGGTTGAAGCGGTTGGTGGACAACTTTTGCGTATCGGAAAAGCAACTGAGGAAAAACAGATTTTACTTAGAAAAGACGATAAGCTGGTTCCTATTGAAGCGCGTGGTTGGGAGCACTTCAAAAGCCAACTTTAACCTGCTTATCCAAAGTATAATTAATTATCGTGATGCACGAAGCCGCCAGATAAGGCTGTTTTCCAAGACTTATTTTTTCTCCAAAGCGCTGGGCAAAGAGTTCGACTTTTTTTGGTAATCCCACATGATCTCCGAGTATGAAGAGACTGTTTTCGCCGAGCGTAACTTCGCTTATGTTTTTGCCATCTTCCTCAAGAACAAAGATCTGATGTGTTTGGGCTTTACCTCTGAGGAGCGCCTCAAAGCTTGTTTTGTCTTTGGTTATGCCTGGGTGAGGCTTGCCAGATAAAGTTTTTTTGAGTACCGCCTGCCAAGTGTCCATGTCAGTGCGTACGTCGTAGAGGGTGCTGCCGTCGATTTGGATGTGGATGGGAGGGTTTGGCGGACCGTTAAGAATTGCGTGGAAGGTTACGTCCCTGCGCAACCCATGCGAAAGAAAAAGGCTGCTAACGATGCATTCGTGAACGATATCAAGTCTTCCCGCGTCATGGAGGTTACGGAAGTTTGAGTCGGTTTGTCCTATACGCGAGAAAAGGATGAATTCTCTTTGCAAATCAGTCACTGCATAAGCTATGCGCAGGTTGCTTTAAAGCGCTTTCTTGGATCTTGGAATATTAATTCGCAGCATTAATATCCAGTAAAAGGCTTGGAAGAACATATTGCAAAATATTCAAGCGAAAGATATTAGCCTATCAACTTGTTTAAAACGGGGACCTTCTTCATAACCAGTATAATGGCTAGGCTAACAAACAAGACGAACACTGTCATTATAGGGACTCCAATAATCGAGTTGATTGTGTTGCCGTTAATCGTGAAACCCAGATAGCCATATTGAAAAGTTTCAAGCACCATTACATGAAATAGGTAAAGTGGCAAAGTGTTTATGCTGATTAAATGCATCAGTTTTTTAACTTTAGATTGGTTCTCAGGCGAATTCTTAATTGCCGGACTTGCAATGCTGACGGCCGAGTAATTCTGTTGCACTGCTGATGACACTGAGATCGCAGGTTCTTCTTGATCAGCAGATTTACAGAAGGAAAACCCGTGGAATGTATTCAATAGTAGAAACAGCGCAACTGCTGCTAAAATCAGTGTTGGACTGAGGTAACCTTGGAAAAAGAACATGGTTCCACCCCCAATGGTCCAAGCTAAAACGTATGTACCAATTGCAGTCAATACAACGCCGACAGATAGCAGAATCGCAATAGTTGAACGGCGCATTTGAACAGCTAAAAGGAAAGCGCCTAAAATGAAATAGCCAGCGTAACCAGTAAACTCAAAAACGTTACTATCTAAACGAAGGGTGGTGAATAAGCCGAAAACGGGTAAGACAGCTGCCCCTAAAAACCATAGTGCCAGTAAATATTTTAGTAAATTGCGGTTGGCGTAAGTTATCACTACGCGCATGATTGGCGTTAAGAGGTAAAGACCGAGCAGTAAGTACAGATACCAAAACTGGTAGGATGGACCTGTCAATACACCTTGGATTATAGAGCTTGTGTTGATTGGTTGATTGTTAATGTTATGAACAACAAAAAAGTCCCAGGCGAAGTAAACGGCGCCCCAAAAAACGAACGCTAAACCTATCCGAGCGAAACGTTTCTTAAAAAATACTTTTATGGGCTCGTTAAGTTTACTTGGCTGAAGAAGAAGGGCACCTGTCAATAAAAGAAACAGAGGTACTCCCATTCGTCCTAGGCTTTGGTAGAAGTCAACGGTGGTCCAACGGAAAATTTCAAACGAGTTCATCTGTTGGACTGTTAAGTCGTTGGCGGCATGCAACAAAATAACGCCGACTATAGCAACCGTTCGAATCAAATCGACAGGTATAGAAAAACTTCTCTCGCTACTCAACGTTTTCCCCTTTTAAGCCAACCTACACCTAAAAGCATCACTTTAAGCTAATAAAATTTAACCTCTAAAAAACAAAATCCTGATCTATTCTTTAAGAGCTGTTTTATGTGTTGTTTCCTAAAATTAACGCTTGATATATAGCGTAGGCGATTGTTTTTGTGCCGTTACAGTTGGGGTGGACAACATCAAGGAAACTTGTTTATGGGTTTAAACAAAATAAACAATTGCTCTCCATAAAGAGGACATTTTCGATAAAACTTTAAATTGTTCTAAACTCAGAGAAAAGGTGCAAACCAACCTGTTCAAGTTGGTTTTTGTTTGCCGGGGTATCCTAGCCCGGCAGGGAGCAAGCCTGGAGATTCACCTCTTCAGGGTGTACCTGTCAGCTTGTGGCCTCTCGGGGCCGCGGGGGTTCAAATCCCCCTCCCGGCGCCAGAATCTATTTGGATTATCTTAGGGCAATAATGCCGGAATTATTGGATTTTTTTTAAAAAAAGAGTAAAAAAACATTAGTTGAGGCTTATTTGTTGTCGATCTCTTTTCTTTTTGGCGGTAAACGCACGATAAAAGTTGTACCATTTCCTTCCTGGCTTTCAAAAGTTACCGTACCCCCTAAAGCTTCGGTCATACGCTTAACAACGGCTAACCCTAGACCTTGACCTTTAGATTTAGTGGTGAAAAATGGAGTAAATAACTTCGGCTTGACTTTATCAGAGATTCCAATACCTGTATCCTTAATAGTAATGATAGTACATCCAGATTCTTGATATGCTTTAAGAGTTAGTTCTCCGCCATTAGGCATAGCTTGAAAAGCGTTAGAAACCAAATTACCAAGAATACGCTTTAGAATATTACAATCAATTACGATTGTTCTAGCGGTTTTATCGACACTGCAAGAAGTTTTTATGTTTTCGGGTTTATTCTTGAGTAATTCTTTACATAAGGCGTCTAAGTTTGTTTCTTGAGCAACAGGATTCATAGTCTTCGCGTAGTCTTGAAGGTCAGCCACAATCTTGTTAATGTAATCAATGTTCTTCTCAATCTCTTGGAGACTTTCTAATGCATTCTTTTTCTCAGTACTCTCACTTGTTGAAGCTAATTCTGTTTTAGCTAAATAGACATCGCCTGTAATAGCCTGAAGTGGATTTCGAATGTCATGACCCACCATACCTGCGGTCTCGCCTATTGCGGCCAAACGTAGAGCTTTTTCAAGCTTTTTTCGATCATCAATATCGACAAAGGACAAGACAGCCCCATCTATCCTGTCTTCCTGTGTTATGTAAGGACGAATTTTCATATCAAAATAATGGCCTTGTGCATCCTTCACTTCTCGGGTAATACCGCTTAGTTTTGATGACACTTCTGAGATTATTTCGCTCAAGTCTTCAACTATTACGTTCAATTTGAAGGTCGTTATTGGCAGTCCAACAGTTGATGGCGAAAGGTTTAGAATTTTTTGTGCTGAAGGCGAAAACAGCCTAATCTTTAAGCCTTTATCGATTATAACAATGGCTGGTTCAACGTTTCTATTCAAATTGGTTAAGTCATCATTTAATTGGGCAAGGGTTTGATTTCGGTTCTTTACTTCATCGTTTAACGTTTTTAATTCTTCATTGCTAGATTGAAGTTCTTCCTTAGCCGTTTCCAGTTCTTCGTTTGTGCTCTGCAACTCTTCATTGCTTGACTGTGCCTCCTCCATTGTGGTTCTCAATTCTTCATTTGTTGCGTCTTGAGTTTCAATAATTCTTTGTAAAGTTTGTTTGGTTGAATCCAGTTCTTCCCTGAGCGCTCTATTTTGGCGGTCTTTAACGTTTTCCCGGCCTTCAGGAGTGATATTTAGTTCCATTGTCTGGCGTAGCAACGTTGCCGCTGAACTGACATCCTCGAACAATAAAAGGAAAAATGGTTCCTCATACTGTTCAACATACATTGGCAAAACCTGGACGTTGATTGTTTTCTGCTCACCAGCATATTCAAACCGCAAGGAGTTTTCATTTACGGGTTTGTCCTCTTTTCTTGCTCTGTAGATTATCGTCTGCACTTCAGACCGTAACTCTTTGCGAATAATCTTTGCCAGATTCAAACTCGCCAATCCTGATTCAGGTAAAACATATGGTGCAATATTTCCTCGAAAAATAAGAACGTCCAAATCAGAATTAACCAGCAAAGCTGCAGGGACATACTCGGTGACTAGTAAATGGTCAACCTCATCTTTCAACACTGAAAGGACGTCTTTCTTCTGGCCTTCTTTTGCTTCTTTACGTTTTGAATAAAGCACTGATGTTTGCAAACCAAAATTAACGGTGGGTTGGGCTCTATTTTTCATGTAAATGGCTCTATTCTTAATTACAGGTTCAAATAACTGAGTGAATTTTCCAATGCTCTCAGATTGCCCAAGGACAAGAAAACCACCTATTTTCAATGCATAATGCAGGGTTGGAACCACTCTTTCGTGGAGGTATTCATCAAAGTAGATTAGCATGTTGCGGCAACTGATAAGATCCATATTTGAAAATGGCGGGTCAGCCGTTATGTCCTGCTTCGCAAACACGCATTTATCTCGAATGGGTTTGGAGATTTGATAGTTGCCATTAGAGGTTTTGAAGAAATGTTTTAGTCGTTTTTCGTTTACTTCGGTTTCTATCGTCGTTGAGTAGATTCCTTGTCTTGCTTTCTCAATGTTTTTTTCGTTTACATCTGTTCCGAAAATTTGAACTTGAAGATCAGTTATGGAGTTTTCTTCGAGGTATTCCTGGATTGCTATGGCGAATGAATATGTTTCTTCTCCAGTTGAGCAGGCTGGAATCCAAACCCGGATAGGCTCTTTTGGCGGGCGATTTTTTACTAAACTGGGAAACACTGTTTCTTTGAGTGCGACAAAGGTTTCAGGTTCTCTAAAGAAGCTCGTTACTCCTATTAGCATGTCATTGTATAACGCTTCCAATTCGTTTGAATGTGTCTGCAGGAACTTTATGTAATTGTCCATTTTCTCTATGTGATTAATTACCATTCGGCGTGTGACACGTCGGTTTACGACCGTTTCTTTGTAATGTGAAAAATCAACATTGCAGTTGGATTTTAGCATGGTGAATATTGCGTTTAAGCCTGTTTCCTTCGTTGGTTTTTCTTTTTTTAGTCCGGCTTCATCTCTTGTTGCGATTTCCTTTCGTGCTAGGTGAGGGTTCTTAGCGATTTTTTGCAGCTCTAACGCAATCTTATCCGGAGAAAGAACAAAATCTGTAGCTTCTGCTGAAATTGCGCTTTGGGGCATGTCACCATATTGGGCTGAATCGGGAGTTTGTGCAAAGGTTATTCCTCCCTGAGCTTTGATTGCTTTTAGGCCTTCAGTTCCATCAGAGCCTGTGCCTGAAAGTATGATTCCTATACTTTGACTTTTCAAGTCTTCAGCTAGGGAAACAAAGAAGGTATCAATAGGTTTCAGAGACTTACCCTTCGAGGTGATTTTGAGAACCTGCTTTTCAATGGTCATTGTTGCTCCGGGCGGAATAACATAAACATGGTCTGGTTCAACTATCAGTCCATCTTTGACTACTTGGACAGGAATTTTGGTAAATCTTGAAAGAATGTCGGTCAGCATGCTTTCCTGACCAGATGCCAGATGCTGGATAACGACAAAAGACAAACCCGTATCGACGGGCAAACATTCTAGTAAAACCTTGAAGGCTTCTAAGCCGCCTGCGGAGGCGCCAATTCCAACTATAGGAACTCCTTGAATAACTTTGTCAGAAAAGGATTTATTATAAGACAGTTTTGCTACTTTTTTTTGTTTTTCGGAAATTTCGTTTCCCCCCCCCCACAGTATTGAAAGGTGTCATCGAGGTAACTCCCAGATGTACAAAGGCTGTATTGCTGTACAAATTGAAGGCATAAAAGGTTATGCGTACGGTACGAAAAGATACAACGATTCAGTAAATAATAGATTTAATATCTGGGTTCAATTGTGTAAGATAGAAGATTCGATTTATGCTATCATTTTCCAATTCACTTCATTAAAAGCGCGTTACCTTTTTCAAAAACATACGCAAATTCGGAGTATATTCTGAGATAATAGGCCCAATATCCTTTCCATTTACCATACTTCTCAGCTATCTGGCAGACCTCTTCATTGCTTATGGATTCTTCTTTTCCTGAATAAATTCGGGCAACATCTAGAGCAAGCTGTGGTTCAATGTTTGACAGTTCCTCCATTCTTCCCAATCCGCGTATCATTATAAAGTTGGCAGACCAAACTCCAATACCTTTGATATTAGTCAACCAATCATGAACCTCATCATAAGGCGCAATTCTGAGCCATTGCTCATCAACCTTACCAAACGCGTCTGCTGCACCCGATAGGTACTCTGCCTTTCTCCTATTTGGCACCAATTGAGGTAAGATCGTGGATGCCGCCACTAAATTAGAGGGTTCTGGAAATGAAAAGTATTCAATACCTTTTACTTTAATTTGACCTCCTAATTTCTTGACAATGTTTTCTTTCATTTTGCGAGCTACAGACAGTGGTATTCGTTGGGCTATGATTGCCCAGCATACAATTTCAAAGGGCGTCAAGAATTTTACTTGTTTGTGGCCATAAAACTTCTTGATTGCGGGTTGTATGCATTCGTCTTTTTTGGTTATTTCGTAAAACTCTTCCAAGTTGTCTTGGAGGCTTAGGAAGAAGCTTATCCGGTCAGCAACTAAAGTCTTGATTTCGTCAGTGAATTTTGCTTCCGAGTATGCTGTGAATTTTAACTTTGGGTTTTCAATGGTTCCAGTGTCGGTTACTTCAAATGCGACTGTTATTCCTTTTGCTTGAACGGCTTTTGTAAAAGTGCCGCTTCTTACTTCTTGTTCATTTTGCATAGGACCAAAATCAGATAGAAATTCGAGAGATTTGGAGAAATCAAATGGAGCAACTGGTTTCAACGTACTTTCAAAAGAATAGAGACTCAAGAAAACTACCTAAATTTATTGTTATGAAACAGATATTTTAAAGAATCGTTAATTCTTATAATTGAGGTGCTTTCAAATTGGCTACTCTTTCTTCAACCCACAAAATAAATAATTGTTAGCTACCTTACAGTTAATGAGGAATTGCTAGTGGTTTTAGACTTAGTTTGCGGAATGGACGTAGACGAGAAAACAGCAAAATCGAAATCAGAGTACAAAGGCAAAACTTACTATTTTTGTGGACCAATGTGCAAATTAGAGTTCGACGAGAACCCCGAAAAATATTTGTCAGATGCCCAAGCTTTACTGAACAAATGAGCAAAAAAGCCTTATTTGATATAGCTTCTGTACAGTCACAACCTCTTAAATATCTATTCCTTGCTTAGTCAAAGTGTGATTTTATGTCAGCAAGTACATCTCTCAAACAAGCCATGCGAAGATTATGGATGGACCATACCGTATACACACGATTATACATTGTTTCAGCATTTGCAGACCTACCTGATGCACAAACAGTTGCTGGAAGACTGCTTAGAAACCAAGAAGACATCGGAAACGCTATTGTTCCATATTATGGAAAAGACGCCGGCAACAAACTTACAGATCTGCTAAAACAGCACATCCTTATAGCTACTGAAGTAGTGGCTGCAGCAAAATCAGGTGACCAAAACAAACTTGGTGAAAGCTACAATAAATGGGTTGCAAACGCCGATGACATAGCGGGATTTTTGAGTTCAGCTAATCCAAATTGGCCAAAGAAAGACGCCGCCGACCTTCTCCACCTACATCTGCAATTAATCAAAGAATTCGTAGTCGCTAGATTAAGCAAAAACTATCCCGAAGATATTAAGAAACTCGACGAATACTTTACAGAAGGCATGCTAATCGCAGACACTCTTTCCGAGGGCGTAATCAAACAATTCCCTAATAAATTCTAGAGAATCCGCGAGATTATGGCCTTGGCCCTTTTTTCTATAACTTATCCGTTCGAAATTGGGCAGAAAGCACCCTCATTCAAAAACTTGCCAGGTGTCGATGGCAAACAGTATTCGCTTTCTAGCTTCGATGATAAACAAATAATCATTTTGCTGTTTATGGCTAATCGATGCCCAACCGCAAGAGTATACACTGACAGGCTGAAGACAATTCAAAACGACTACGGACCAAGAGGTGTCCAGCTTATCGGAATAAATTCGGATAATCAATATTTTTATTCAACTGAAGCTTTATCGAAGATGTTGGGCGTATCTGACGAAAGAAACTATAATTTTCCCTATCTGAAAGATGAGGACCAGTCTGTAGCAAAAAGCTTTGGGGCGCTTGTCACTTTGCATGCGTTTGTTCTTGATAATCAGAGGAAATTGCGGTATAGAGGAAGAGTGGATGATTCTCGTGACCCGTCTAAAGTAACAACTAGCGACTTACGGAACACTTTAGATGATTTACTTGAGGGAAAAGAGGTTAGAACTCCAGAAACACGACCGTTTGCCTGCAGCATAGAATATTTCTAAATTTTGATTCAAATTAGGGATAATCAACCAAATGAATACCCTGCCAATTATCCTATCAGTCATTGTAGCGTTTGCTGCAACAGCTTCTGCAGGTTTATTAATAAAAAAATTTAAGACCAATATCGGAATAGTTTGCGCTTTATCAGCGGGTTTCTTTATTGCACTTGCACTATTCGACATTTTGCCCGAAATACTAACGCTTGCACCCCAGGCTCAAATCTCTTTTGAAATGCTTCTGCTAACTGGGACCTTAGGATTTGTTTTTCTCTTTGCTCTCGAACGTGTTTTTTCTTTTTTCCACCTCAAAAAACACACTATGACAAAAATGACCCTTCAGCCAAGAATTGGATTACTCGCAACATTAGAATTTTGTTCACATGGCTTTCTTGAAGGCCTTGCCATAGGTTTGAGCTTCCAGCTTCAGTTTGGCTTAGGAATAGTTGTAGCGATGGCAGTGGTCTCGCACGATTTTTGCGATGGAGTAAGTACTTTAGCGCTTATGCTAAATTCAGGTAATTCTTTGAAATCTTCTTTTAGGCTGTTAATTGTGGATGCTTCTGCTCCAATTATAGGAGCTGCCGCTACACTTTTTGTGTCTATTCAAGAATCTTTTTTGATTTTTTCTTTGTCCTTTTTGGTCGGTACCTTCCTTTACATAGGTGGGGGAACTCTCCTACCTGATGCATATAGAATGAATCGCCCAATAATCACTATCAGTCTATTTCTACTTGGATTTTTCATAATATTATTTCTTAACAAGATCATGCCTTAAAAATAGAGTAAAGTTAATTTGAAATGGCGCTTTTTTTATGAAACAAGCAATTTCGAGAATGAAAGGAAATAAACAAAGTTCATTGAAGTAATTATGAAAGGTATAGCTCTTGAGCCCATAGACATCCTAAGTTACGAAATAATTAGGTAATCAAGTAAACACAATACTAGGAAAAAATTTTAAACCAGAACAAAGAAAGAAAGCCGGCAAACATGAATATTCATATATGCTTATTCTTCGTCATCCACATTCAGAAAGCGCTTTATTGTGGCCATAATTTCCTGCAGTCCCTTATCTGTCAGAGGCGGATTATATGGAATCCTAAGAACATCCCAGCCTTGAGCCGTTAAAAGGTCATCAATTTCTTCGTCACGTTCTATTGCTTTGTCTTTTTTGTGCACGGGTATGCCGTCTATGTAGACGATTTTGCGTTTTTCCATCCAGCAAAAATCAGGAATCGTTGATTTTAGGATTATCGGTTGTTGCGTAACCATGCCACTTGTTAATCCAGATGCGCTTAATGCTTTGAAAACCTCGATTTCTGCGCGACTTACTTTTGGGTGCATGCGTTCTTTATAACTCAATTAGCTCACGAAGGGTAGCATTGCATATGAGCCTTAATAAATTATATACTAGAAACCGATTAAAATATGGTGGCACGCCGTAACTAAAAGTAGGCTTGACGGATCGCCCATGTCAATCCAAGACGCCAATCAAAAGTAATCCCCTAATCCTTCTTTAGGGGCGTATTAATTGCGCGTCATGATTAACGGCTGACCCGTCAAGCGTGGGTGTACCTCTTGGATGGCTATTTCTCGCAAGAGAACAATTATTTACCAGCTATAAATGGTGTTGTGACTGTATTATAGTAACAACAAGCGTGCGAGCACTGCTGTCTCATTGACTTCTAATTCGCAAAGTAATGCGAATTAGCTGTTGCTGTGTGCATTCTGTACGCCTATTTCTTTGTTCTTCAAAAACGATGGGCACTAGATTCACGTGATCTTTTGTAACTGGGTGCGTTTTGCTGGTTTTGGCTGAATTGGTTTTCTGCTATCAAACACGATTATGCGCCAGCCTAAGATACCTATGAAAATGGAGGCAAGAAGAAGCATCATAACAAAACCTTTGCTGCGTTTACGCTTGACTTTTCTAGCCAACAACTTTGCATCTATTCATCATTCTGCTGATTTAGCAAATAAGCTTTGATTAGCAAAGAATAATGATCAAAAATAAAGTCAAAAATAACTAAAAATGAAAAATATTGTTTTGAAAAGTTTTCTTTTATTCTTCGACCTTTTTGTGTGGCGCCTGTGCGCCTGGATATTCTCTGAGTTTTTCTGCCATTTCCCGCAGCTGCTTATCCACAAGATAGTTTACTGTTCCTTCATCGTAAGTTCCGTCTGTTTTCCTCTCGCCTGCTTTTGTTCCTGTGAGCACTTCTATGCCTTGGTCGATTGTTTTAACTGAGTAAACATTGAATTTGCCCTCTTTAACCGCGTCAACGACTTCTTCTTTGAGCATCAGGTTTTGTACATTGCTGTCAGGAATCATAACTCCCTGTTCGCCTGTTAATCCTTTGGCTTTGCAAACTTCGAAGAACCCCTCAATTTTCTCATTTACTCCGCCAATAGCTTGGACTTCTCCTTTTTGGTTAACGGAGCCGGTGACGGCTAAGTTTTGTTTTATGGGCAATCCACTGAGTGAGGAGAGAATCGAGTAGAGTTCCGTGCTTGAAGCGCTGTCACCTTCGACACCTTCATAGTTCTGCTCAAACACGAGTCTTGCAGAGAGGCTTAAAGGCTTGTCTTTGGCGTATTTGTCGTTTAAGTAGCCGCTGAGAATCAGGACGCCTTTGGTGTGGATGGGTCCCCCCATTTTGGCTTCACGTTCAATGTCCATAACACCTTCTCTTCCCAAACCGATGCTCACGGTCACGCGTGAAGGCATTCCAAAAGCAAAATCACCCAAACCCATAACAGATAACCCATTAACTTGCCCAACCTTCTGATCAACCGTATCAATCAAGAAGAAACCTCTCGTGATCATCTCTTGGATTTTTTCTTGTATGAGTTTTGATCGGTAAATCTTTTCTTCGATGGCTTTCCTTACGTGAACTCCTGTTATGTACTCTGTGTTTTCTTGCATCGCGTAATAGTTGGATTCGCGAATTATGTCGGCGATGGCGTTAAACTGTGTCGATAGTTTTAACTGATCTTCTATAATCCTGGAACTATATTCAACCAGCTTTGCTAGTGCGCTGCCATCAAGGTGTTTTAAGCCTTCTTTATCGCATAGACCGCATACGAAAGCTCCATATTGCAGTACTTTTTCGTTTGTTCTCGGCATGGTTGAGTCGAATTCGGCTTTTATCTTGAAGAGTTCTTGGAAATCCGGGTCTAAGCTGAACATTAGTTGGTAGAGGTAAGGTGTGCCGATTAGAATTATTTTGGTAGCAAATGGGATGGGTTGAGGCTTGATTGTTTTGACGCTTAAAAAGCCATAGCGTTCTTCGGGTTCTTCAATTGACATTTTTTCGTCCTTTATGTCGCGTTTTAAGCCATCATAGGAGAGTGGGTTTCGAAGCAAATCTTCGACGGGGACGATTAGGTAGCCGCCGTTGGCTTTATGGATCGATCCCGCGCGAATCATTGTAAAATCGGTTGTAAGGGCGCCGAACTGTGCTTCTTTCTCAGTTCTACCCAGCAAGTTGTGGTAAGTTGGATTAGTTTCCACGACTACTGGCGCTCCCGTAGTGCTTGAGTTGTCAATGATTAAGTTTACTTCATATTTTTTATAGGGTTCTTCTTTCATCCAGGGCATCGCAAAAGGAAATTGAGGTTCAGGTTCACCGCGCCTTATGAACTGCTGCAGATTATCCAAGATGTCGTTTTCTACTTCCTTGAGATAAGCCGCAACTTCAGAAGTATCTCTATACTTTTCCATAAGGCTCTCCACCTGGTTTCCCAAGGCGTAGAGGGCAACTTCCTTGTTTAGCTTCTTTAGGGCTTCATGTATTTTACGTTCCATATCAATTAACTGACGCATGGTGTTTCGGAATTCTGACTCCAATGTCTCCCTTTTTTCATTAATTTTATCTTTTGTTTTTGGAGGCAGAGCGAGCATTTCTTCTTCGCTGAGTGGTTTACCATCCAACACTGGAATGAGCAGTATACCGATGGGAGTTGTCTGAATTACGAATCCTTCACTTTGGGCTTTTACGCTTAACTCGTCAATTAACTTTTTTCGTTGGCTTTCTAATTCTTTAATTGTGCCTTCTCGTCGGGCTATGTAATCGTCGCTTTCAAACGCCTTCGGAAGCGCCGTTTTAACGTTCTCGATAAAGTTTTTCATATCTTCGCGGAAATCTTTGCCCTTTCCCGCCGGCAACTTTATGGCTTTGGGTTCATACTGGTTGCCAAAATTGTTTACGTAGCACCAATCTGGTGGAACAGGTTGGATTTTGGCTTGAGCTTCCACAAAGTTTTTTACTGCAGTTTTTCTTCCTGTTCCAGGATAACCAGCCACATACACGTTGAAGCCGTGGTTTTTTATGCCTAATCCAAATTTTAAAGCTCGGACAGCTCTTTCTTGACCAATGATTTCATTAAGCGGAACAAGGTCCTTGGTTGATTCACAATTCATAAAATTAGCGTCACAAACATTCCTAAGTTTCTCTACTGGTAATTGATTAACCAAAACGAAATCCTCCAAATAAGTCTACGTTAAAAAACACACCTTAAACTTTTAACCCTTTCTACCAAGCGACAACATGCTATAGCGACTAAATACAGTCACACATTTTACTTTTATGCAAGTATGAATCCAACAAATTAAGTCAGCCTCGAAAAATCTCTATTTAGTATTCATATTCTCTGTTAACAAACCTTATTTTGGTTAGATGAGTAAATAGTGTCGAGACAAAATGGGCTTAAACGAAAAAATTTTAGGTTCTTTCGCTCTTATGTTTCTTAGCGTAGGTTGCGTTCCAGCCTATTTTGGTCGTATGTTCTACGCGGATATCCTGTGGATGATTGGTTTTGCTATAATGAACATCCATATTTTCATTTTATCGCGCAGAACAAAAATCTAAACTGCATCCCGAATCTACGCAGTATTTCTTTAATCTAACTCTGTGGAAAAAATTATGCTTCCCGTATTCCTTGCTACCCTCTTTTCATTGTGTATAGTTCTTGCTAAATCTTTGACTGTACTCTACCTACTTTGCCATCTGTAAGCCGAACTTTGATGCCGTGAGGATGCGTTGGACTGCTGGTTAAGATGTCTTTTACAATGCCTTCGGTTAATTTACCGCTGTGTTGATCTTGCTTTAGAACGATTTTTACGCGGGTGCCAGGCTGGATTTGGATCCTTGAAGGTTGCATTTGAGACAAAATGGTACTTCGCCGCTTATCTGCATTCTCATGGTATATCCATGTTATTGGTTTAGTTTTGTGAAGCGTTTCAGGATTTCTTGGTTGCGTACTTCGGGGTGGAATAGGACACCGTAGATGGTTTTTTGTTTGTGTTTTATGGCTTGGATACATTTTGTGGACTGCGCTAATGTTTCAAAGTTTTTGGAAGATTCAACTGAGTAGTTGTGGAGTGTATAAGCTTTGAAGTCGCCTTGGAAGAGCGTGTTTTCTTTTAGCGTTGAGATTTCCGCCATTCCAATCTGCAGGCAAGTGGTCAGAGGGACGTCGAAAACTAAGGCGATGGTTTGCATTCCAGCACAGATTCCCAAGATAGGTTTGTTGCATGTTTTTATCCAGTTGAATTTTTCTATTTGCTTGAGGGTTGCGTGGTCTTTTAGGGTTGTTCCTGAGAGGATAATCTTGCTATAGACATTAAGGTTTGCAGTGTTAATGTCAGAAAAATGTTTTACTTCGCATTTCTCAAGCGGCTGAACAACCGAAACAATGGGGGAAACAAACTCGTAGAACGCCAAAGAATCCCGTTTCCAGTTCATGTCGACAATTAGAATCATTTGGGAACCAGCCGAGCCTGCCTAATTTGATAAACCCCAGAGTTACCCTTCGCCTCAACAGCGGAGTCAACGATTTCTATTTTCTGCCTAAACATCGGGGCATCTAATACGGTTGTTTCAATCTCTCCGCCTTCTCCAGAGGGGCTGATACCGTATTGCCCTTGAAGCTCCACCAACCGTGCAATCACAGCTGGGTCTATTTGTTTTCCAAGCCACGTCTCGTCTAGCGGGTATGCAAAAATTCCTGAAATCATCACCTTGAAGTTTTTCTCAAGCAACGTTTCCAATAGTGCTTTCTGGTCGAGCTTCCATAACGGGTTGAAACACCAGATATCAAGGCTGTTGCAGATCCGTTGAACCCGTGATGCTTGATAAACCGACTCTACCGCTCCCGTGACCACGCCATCAATTTGGAATCTGTTTTTAGCTTCGCAGATGGCTTTCTCCAAATCGGCGAGTTCCTCTTCTTTTTTTCCCTCTGTAACCACTGAAACCAGAGGCAACTCCAACGCTTCCGCCTGCAATACAGTTACTTCAATGTTGGGCGTATGGAACATGTAGCTTTCCTTGTTCTTAGAAACCACAGTGATTAGGCAAACTACCTCCTCGTTTTCCGCTGCCAATTGCAACGCAAAAGTTGAATCCTTGCCACCTGAAAACAGAACACCCAATCGCATAACTTACCCTAACGCAGAAACCCCTTATATACACTGCAACGAGAATTTTCAGCTTAACTGGTCAGGTTCATTATGGGAAAATTAGAGTTTTATAGAAAAAATATTTCCAAATCAAAAAATAAAAAAACTTTACAAAAAATGTTTTTATAAAATGCGAATTTATATAGCATTTGTTTTAAAAGAAAATGGTATTTCGGCTCAGATTTCGATGACTTGACCAAAATACTCGGAAAGACAAAAGTGTTAAATCCCTAATCCCGGATTAAACCGAATTATGAAAATAACTCTCGACATTTCCGGTTTTAGTCTTAACTGTTGATTGAGGTAATCACAATTAAGAACAGCTTTGACTTGAAAACCAGCGGCTTTCCGCTCCCAGTGGACCTCATCAGGACAATTGCCATAATACTAGTTGTAACCTACCATGTTGTTAACCAAAATTGGATTGTCGGTCAACTGAATGCTACTCAATATTTGGTGATCTGGTCAAACACAAGCTTTTATTATTCTATAGCTCCGTTGGGCGTTCCGCTGTTTCTTATGTTGACTGGTGCCCTTTTGTTGCAACCATTAAAGTTGGACGAACCAATTAGGGTGTTTTTCAAAAAACGTCTTGCCCGCATAGGTATAGCCTTCATTTTTTGGAGCGTCATATTCTTACTTTGGAGTTATTTTGTGGACCACGCAGCTCTTACTACTTACTCTATAACGCAGTCGCTTTTGGTGGGCGGCCCCTACTACCAGTTTTGGTATATTTACCTACTCGTGGGTCTTTACTTGATAACGCCAATCTTGCGTTCTGTGGCAAAGTACCCTGACAAGAAACTCATGCCCTACCTCATTATTCTGTGGTTTGTAGCTGCTTCAGTGCCGCCGCTTCTTCATTTAATCACTGGCCTTGCTATGGACAACACTCTTCTTTTGTTAGGAGGATATATTGGATATTTTGTTTTAGGTGCCTACCTCATCGAAGTTAAGGTCAAAACTAAAGTTTTGAGTATGATCCTGGTGGCATGCATAATATTGACGTTTGTTGGTTTGTATTTGATGAATTTTCCTTTTCATAACTTGGGTAATTACTATTTCTTCGATGGGTACATGTCGATGAATGTTATTCTAGCTTCTGTTACCGCTTTTCTGTTACTCAGCAAGGTTCGAAGCGATTGGCCTGGAAATAATAAGCCTTGGTTCACTCGCTTGGTGCAAGCGATCAGTGCGAATACTTTACCCATCTTTTTCTTGCATCCTATGATCGTGGCAATAATCAATAGAGCCACAATAGGTTTCCAAGTTACGTTTTTCACTGCGCCCCCAATCTACATTCCCATAGTTGCTGTGCCCATATCGGTCATCTCTACCCTGTTTATTTGCTTGGGCTTAATTATAGCAATGAAGAAAGTTCCGATCCTCAAAAAATTAATTGGTTAGAGCAGAGCCTCGCCAGGGCGAGTTTGGGCATAAATTAAATAAGGTTTAGTCGATGAAACCTAATCAAGATGAAATTTAACAAACAAAGAATCTTCGTGGCAACCGCAGTTGTACTAATACTTGCGTTGGCAGGCACAGTCATTTTTCAGTCCTTTGAATTAAACGCTGCCCGCTCGATCCGTGTTGCCTGCATTGGCGACAGCATAACTGCAGGAACTGAATACTCAATTGATTTGTGGAATTTGCTCGGACCAAATTATAATGTAGCTAACTTGGGCATAGGCGGAGCCACAGTAACCCTGAATTTAGGAACAGGCTACAATACCTCATTTGCTTTTAAAGTGGCGAAACAGTTCCAACCAAACATTGTAATCATTATGTTGGGAACCAACGATGCAAAAGCCTCCCTCAATGAAACCAATGCAATATTCATCAGAGACTATGAACTAATCGTTCGCGAGTTTCAATCGTTACCCAGCAAACCCTCCGTGTGGGCTGTACTGCCGCCCCCAATCTTTAACAATACCGTATCGGTGAGTGATCAACTTCTTGAGCAAAACGTGATGCCAAACATCAGAGAGATTGCTAACCAGATGGGAACTGGGTTGATAGATGTACATTCGGCATTGGTTGATCATCCAGAGTTGTTTTTAGATGGAGTGCATCCGAGCTCTGATGGCGCCAAGGTAATAGCCAAAACCATTTACAATGCGTTAAACTCAGCAAATAATTAATCCCCAGAAAAATTGCTCAACTGCAATAATTTTGGCGTTTTAACTTTGCAGATAGGGATACCTAAAAAGAAAAGAAAGAGGTAGATCTGTTTAGATCTTAACGTTGCAGATGTTGTCGATTTTCTTTAGAACCTCAATGGTTGCATGGTCAACTTTCTTGTGCAGGACGTATACTGAGATGGCGTAGCCGCTTTTTCCGATTTGCCGCGAATAGTTCGCTCGGATGTTAATGTCGCTATCCGCTAGTACTTTGTCGATGCTAGCAAAAACTCCTGGAACATCTCGGTGATGGATAAAGAGTGTATGGACGGCTTTTTCTTCGACTTCAATAGTTTCGCCCGCGTTAACGGCATTGGTGAAGTCTCCGCCTAAAAGGTATCCTGATATGACTCGAGCAATCTCGGTTGATGTTTCACGTTGTGCTTCTCCGGTTGATGCACCAAGATGGCTGCTCAACACGATGTTATCGAGTGCTTTTAGTTGGTCTTTGAATTCGGCACCTTCACTTTTGGGTTCTTCTTTGTAGACATCGGTTGCGGCTCCTGCGATTTTGACTTCTTTTAGCGCTTTGTAGAGTGCTTGTTGGTCAATGTTACTGCCTCGTGAAGTATTGATTACATAAGCGGTAGGTTTCATGAGTGCGAATTCTTTTTCGCCTATTACAGCCTCTTTGCCTCCCGTGTGAAGGCTGATATAATCAGCTTTTGCGAGAACTTCTTCTTTACTCATGAATTTTATTCCTGACTCTAAGCATGGTTTGATGTCGTAGCCAATGACTTCCATATCGAAGGCGCGTCTGGCGATTTGAGCAACTTTCTGCCCTATTCTGCCACAGCCCAAAAGCCCCAACGTTTTGTAAGCAAGTTCGGTGCCTTTGAGGCTGTCTTTTTTCCAAACCCCATTCTTGAGTGAGGCGTGGGCTTGGGGGGTTTTTCTTGAAATACTCAGCATTAAACCGATGGTTAATTCTGCAACAGCGTTGGTGCTTCCGTACGGCGCAATCTTTATGACGATACCGAATTCTGAAGCCGCAGCCGCATCAATGTTATCGTATCCAACTCCTGCTCTGCCGACAATTTTGAGTTTGCCTTTGGCGCCTGCTTCCAAAACCTCGCGTGTAACTTTAGTGGCGCTACGGACAACTAACGCGTCAAACTGGCCAATCTCGCAAACAAGAGCGGCTAAATCGCGCTTTTTTGTGTCTGTTTCTATGCCTGCTTCTTGGAAGAGCTTTAAGCCTTCCTTCTCTAAACCATCGTTCAACAGTACCTTCATGCTTAGCGTCTCCAGTAAATATTAACTGAAAAGTTGATTGTTGTTGTGGATAATAAAGTTCTCTGAATAAACGCTTTGTCGCTTATGCTTTTTGTTTGACTTTTGGAGAGTTCTTTGGTTTGCTGACTCTTGTAGCCATTATGTCATAGGTAGATTTTACATGGCAGTAAGGACATTTGAGTGGTCGTCTGCCCCTGTAAAGAAGGGAAGTAATTGTGGCACCTGGGACCCAATGGAAATTGAAGCTTTTCCGGCAGTTTGGGCACGTTAACCGGGAAGTATAATGGGGACCGTACCTGGGAAGCAACACAAAAAGCACTACAAAACCTATAGCGACAATTAAGAACAGAATCGATAGGGGATCGAATGTCATTGGTTTTCAGTGCTAAAAGCGAAAAGTCACTTAATTAATGTTTAGGGCAAAGAAGGGAAATTGGGGTTAAGCCTTTTTGATGTAACTTAAGGCTTCTTCCACGTTTTGGAACCCATATTTTACGCCACAGAACTCTTTCTTGAGCGCCAAAACATCAACTTTAACTTGAGCTGGGGTGCGTTTGCTCTTGATTACGTCAAGCATTAGGTCGCAGAGGTGTTTGATGTCGCCTTCCCCAAAGCCTCGTCGGGTTATGTCTTGGAAGCCTATCCGCAAGCCTGAGGGGTCGGATTTGGTGCTTTGGTCATCGTATGGAAGCAGGTTCTTGTTTAATATGATGTTTGCGTCTTCGAGGTCCTGTGCGATTTTGTTGCCGCCTCCGAAGCTGCGGATGTCCACGGCGAGTTGGTGGCTTTGGGTAAAGCCTTTGTTTTCAGCGAGGACTTTGATGCCGTTTTCGCATAGGTATTGCCCAGCGGTTTGAGCGTTTTTAACAATTTGGACAGCTAACTCTTTGCCGAACACTTTCATTTCTAAGCATGCTATGCCAAGTGCCGGAAGCCGACCTAGATGTGTGCTTGAGGCTGTGAGTGGAAATATGGCATGTTGGATTTTTCGGACAGCTTTCTCTTTTGCCGCCGTATCTGGGTTGCCCATGATTACGCCGCCCTGGGGACCTGGAAAGGTCTTGTGGGTAGATGATGTTATGAAATCTGCGCCTTCTCGGAGGGGGTCTTGGAATTGACCGCCTGCGATTAAACCTAGTACATGTGCTGCGTCATAGGCTATGTATGCGCCAACTTCGTCGCAGACAGCTTTGAGTTCTTTTACTGGATGAGGGAAAAGAAAGAGGCTGCCGCCGAAGGTTACGATGCCTGGTTTTGCTGCACGGATTACGTAGGCTGATTTATCTGGGTCAATGTTGAACTCGTTTAAGTCGTAAACGTGGTTTATGTTATCTATTCCAAGGATGCTTCCTGCTAAGCCGGTGTAATCATGGCTTATGTGGGCGCCGCAGCTTAGCGGTGTAACAACCATTTTGTTATTTTTTGATGCGAGGGATAAGCCTTTGAAGGTGGCTGTGTTGGCATGGGTACCTGAGATTAAGCGGACATCTGCCCAAGTGGCGCCAAAGAGGCTTTTGATAGCATCGGTTGTCAGGTCTTCAATTTGGGACATGTACTTTTGCCCTTGGTAATACCGCTTTTTGACATGGCCAACCGCGTCGTTTTCACCCTCGGCATACCGAGTAGCAAGGTCGTGGCTTTGGTCGAGCATTTGACAGACTGCAGGGGATTTGATTCCTTCGCTGGCAATCATGTTTACGCATTCTTTGTCGCGGTACTGTTCATGTTTGCGTGTGGCTTCTACAATGTCACCGACTATGTTGGGCAGGTTCGTCATTTGGTTTCCTCGCTGGGTAATCAACGGAATTAGGCTTAGCAGTATTTAGCCGTTACTGGGAGGGGATGGTTATTGAAAGGTTGTTTGGTGTGATGTTTGATGGATGTTATTTTTTAGGTGTGCCTAAACATTTATATGGTTTGGTGGCAGGATTTAGGTATACCTAAAAAATAGGGGATAAAAATGGAGCAAAAATCAACCCAAGACTACCTCAAAGCCATCTACAACATAGCCAAAAACGGCGAGTTAGTCAGCACCACCGAAATCAGCCAAAAACTCGATGTCGCACCCGCCAGCGTGACAGAAATGCTCAAAAAACTCTCAGACGACGACTACATAAAATACGAACCCTACAAAGGCAGCCTCCTAACAGTAAAAGGACTAAGAGAAGCCCAAAAAGTCGCAAGAAAACACCGCCTACTCGAAACATTCCTCTCAGATGTCTTACACATCGGCAAAGACAAGGTTCACACGCAAGCATGCCAAATGGAGCACACATTATCAGATGAAGCAGAAGAGTCGCTGTGCCGCTTACTAAAGCACCCAGATACATGTTCCGACGACGGCAAAACCATACCAGCCTGCGACCTGCCCTTCTCAAACTGCGAAGAATGCATAAAACTGCACAATCAAGGGCTCGAAGAAGTTGGCAAACGAAATAAAAACCTGATCGCAATACGCGAACTCAAAGACGGCAAGTTCGGAAAAATCGGTTTCATCCGAGGCGAGCACAAAGTCCTTCAGCGACTTTTAGATATGGGGCTTACACCGGGAACACGAATTAAGGTAGTTAAAGTTGCACCGCTCAATGGTCCAGTTGAGGTTTCGGTGCGGGGTTCCAAGTTGGCGTTGGGGCAAGACATCGCCTGCAACGTCTTTGTTGAGTTAGAACAATCAAGCTAGAGGAATCTAATCATGTCCTGTCATTCTAGTTCAAATTCAAAGAGCAGAGTATCCAAAAACAAAAACGGCAATCACCTGACTTTTGCGTTAGCAGGAAACGCTAATGTTGGCAAAAGCGTAATCTTCAATCAACTCACCGGCTCCAACCAAATAATCGGCAACTGGCCCGGCAAAACTGTGGACCGCGCAGAAGGTACCTTAAGTTTTGAGGGTAAAGAAATCACAATCATCGACTTGCCTGGAATCTACTCTTTCTCGACATTTTCGATGGAAGAGCTTGTTTCACGGGATTACATTGCGCTGGAAAAGCCTGATGCAGTAATAAATGTGATTGATGCGTCGGTTTTGGAGCGTAACCTATTCTTTACATTGCAATTGATTGAAATGCAAGCGCCGCTAGTCTTGTGTCTAAACCAAGTAGACGTAGCAAAAAGCAAAGGCATGATTATCGATAAAGAAAAGCTAGAACAGGCACTTGGAATACCAGTCGTCTTTGCAACCGCCACAAGAGGCGAAGGCATCTACGAGTTAGTCCGAGAAGCTGTCAAAGTCGTCACCCACAAACCAAAACCCAAACAACTAAAGTACAGAAAAGAACTCGAAGAAAAAATCGAACAATTAAAACATGTAATTGAAAAAGAAAACCTTGGCCTCCAGTACCCAGCTAGATGGCTTGCAATCAAGTTGCTCGAAGGCGACGCTGAAATCACCAAAATCGTCGCAGAAAAATCCAAAGTCACCGCCGATTCTGCAAAAATTATCGCAAAAGAACTCCAAGCGAACTGCCAAGAACAATGTTTCTCAATCATAGCTTCCGAGCGGTATGCTCTCGCAAGTTCAATCGCTGCTTCATCATTGCAACAGAGCGAAATCTGGACCACCTTCTCAGACAAGTTGGAATGGGTAACCACCCACAGGGTTTTTGGCTACTTTACCTCAATAGGTGTTATAGCTGGTTTACTGCTTTGGACGTTTTTCATAGGAAATGGCCTTTCAAACCTGATTTCCAGCGGTTTAAGCTTCATCAAGCCTGTAGACCCTGCCTTGTCTGCATCTCAGCCGATCTTAGCTATAATTTTGAACGGTGTCTGGGGCGGCTTCAATGCAGGTTTAACCCTAATCATTCCTTTCGTCATCCCATTCTATTTGCTGTTGGCGGTGGTTGAAAGTTCGGGCATCCTCACTCGCGTCGCATTCATGATGGATAGCGCTATGCACAAAATGGGCTTACATGGCAAAGCATTGATTCCTATTATTTTGGGTTACGGATGTAGTGTGCCAGCGATTCAAGCATGCAAAATTATGGAAACCAGACGTGAGCGATTACTGGCAGCTTTCGCAATAACCTTCGCACCTTGTTCAGCAAGAACCATCGTGCTCTTCGGCATGGTTGGCTTATTTGTCGGCATCCAATGGGCGCTTTTGCTATATGTGGTTGATATTGCAATAATTTTTGGGTTAGGCAGAATCGCCATGAAAGCAGTTCCGGGCAAATCCACGGGTTTAATCATGGAGATGAGTAGTTTCAAGGTACCATCTCTTAAAGTGGTTTTAAAACAAACCTGGACAAGAACTAAATCCATCATCTATTTGGTCTTCCCAATCTACATCGTCGGCAGCGCTCTGGTTCAAGCATTGTACGTTTATCATGTGTTAACCCCCGTCAGCAATGCTTTGTCGCCTTTGACAGTTACATGGTTGGGGTTACCCGTTACAGCAGGTGTTCTGCTAATCCTTGGCGTTGTACGAAAAGAGTTCATACTTCTCGGTGCCGTTGCAATTTTTGGCACAACAAACTTGGCTTTGTACTTCTCGTCGGTGCAGCTAGTGGTTATGGCTTTGGTGGCGATGCTCTATATCCCATGCGTTTCGACGATTGCTGTTCTTGGAAAAGAGTTCGGGTGGAAGGCGACAGCAACAATAACGCTTGCAAACATTGCTGCAGCATTGTTGATTGGTGGATTAGCATTTAGGCTGCTGACACTATTTGTCTAATAATATCTTTTTTTAGATTAAGTACATTAAGATGTAGACTATTTCTCCTGAGAGAAAAGCAAACCACCATATGGGAAAGAGAACTCTTGCAAGTTTGCCGTGCCATTTGTTTGATGTTTTCCGCCGAACTTGTAAAATTCCGAGAGCGAGAACTGCAATTTCCAAAGCCATTACGATAACTGCGATCGCACCATGGATTCCAAAATAAACTGTCAAAATTGGAGTCAAAGTTATTGTTACTGTGCGGAGAAGCATGTAGCCTATAGACAATGATAAGTCCCATACGATTGCTATTGCGCCTGTGACGGGATGGATGCTTTTTTTGCCTCTTCCGCTGAGGTAAGCGTGGACGAAGAGGAATGCCACGGGAATTAAGCCTACAGCAACTATTGTGCTTTCAATGGGAGCGGTTGTCATGGTTTTAGCCTTGTGCCGCTATGGGGAGTTTGCGGTTGCTAATTAAGTTGACGACGTATTTTGTTGGCTTTGTGTTGGAGTTTGATTTATTTTAGCTATCGCCACCGCGCCCGAGAGGACACTATTGTTTAGGAACGTTATCTCCTTTCCAGAATCCAAAAGTACCGTTGTGTGAAGACCCGTTAACTCCTTGACAGTGCCTTGCTCGTTGAGGTAAGATGTGATTACTCGGTCGCCTACAGTGTAATGTAGCCTGCTTTCAAATGTAGATTCAGGGTTTCTCACTGCCGTTATAATAACTCCCCCTGAAGCGACAGCACTGTTCGGGATAGTAATTTGCCCCACATCAGTTCTTATCCGCATGACTAGTGCGGTCATGTCGATGACTTTTCCAGGCACATTGTTAACCATGACGTCCTCACCAATTTTGAATTGGTAGGTGGTAAAAACTAACGCGCCAGAAAGTAACCCACCAACGAAGGTTGAGATCACTAAGCCTACTGTGACAGAGATAATGCCTGCGCTAGTTAGAAGGGTCGAGAGTGAGACATTAAAGTAGCTCAGGATTATGAAGGTCATTATGAGGATAGCTACTCCCATAGAGAGAAACTGTAGTATGGTCGCTACTTGGAGCCCTATACGCGGTGTTAAGAGTGTTTTTATTCGACGTAAAAAGAATATGGCTGCGATTGTGAAGATGAAAACTAAGGATATGTCAACTAATCTGTGAAAGAAATTAGGCAGATTAGTGGGTCCGGCTACAAAAAGTTCAAACAATAAGATAGTGATTGCTGCTAAGACTACAATGAAAATTAGGAAAGCTGCAAGTTTTCTTATAGAATCCAAGATGCCTGCCAAAACGGATTTCCTTCCTCAGCCTCCATATTATGTAAGCGTGTTTCTAAGGTTTTCCTCAAGCAGGAACTATTATATTGAATGTTAGTTTAGACTTTGTTATGAGTTATAAAGCTCCGCATTGTCCTTGCTCAAAGAAAACTTGCCCTCGCCATGGCAACTGCCAAGAATGCGTAAACCATCATAAAGAAAAAAATGAGATGCCCTATTGTGCAAGGTAGCTAATATGCCTAAGTGTTCAGATTTAGATGCTCAAAAGAAACGTGAAAAAATTCACGTGTATTTTTGGAATATAGTAGGTTCAGTCGAACACATTAACATCCCAAAGTTGGAAGACGCTGTCAAAAGAGAATTCAACTCAACCGACGATAGATTTGTTCGTATGCAAATTAAGCTTATGCAAACGGAATCGAGGGTTAGAGTGCAAAGCAATGTTAAAGTGTGGATTAAAAAACCAAATGCCCTTTGATATAGAATGATTTGCTGTAGTCCACGCAAACCCTTGAGCGGAGATACATAACACTTAAATTGCGAGAGGTTGGCTTTCTTCCATAGGGTAATATGGAATGCAGGCTATCGGAATACTCCTGATATTAATTAGCGTAGGAACTATTCTCGGACCCGTCGGCGCCGTTGTAGTTATTTACCGTAATGATTTAACTCAACTTGTCATTACTCCCCAAATCAGAGATCTAACGAACGGCGACAGCAGCATCATTCCAATTAACCACAACTCAAACGACAACGGCAACTCAGGTGTGAACGGATTAATGAGCCCCGTTCTTGTCAGCTCACAAATCAACATAGAAACTCACACCCTCACCGCTATCTTTAACGTAACTAATACCCTCAATTATGATTTGACACTGAATAGTTTCAGTACCGACGTAGAAATAACTCAGGACCACATTCAGGCTGGTTCTATAATCCTTAGCAATCCAGTTATAGTAGCTGCCGGTGAAACTTCACAATTGACTCTTTCAGGCTCTTGGACCCAAGCTGGTCAAGATTATATCACAAACAATTATTCAAGCACCTCATCTCTCGAAGTCTACATACTCAATGCCGAAGTAAATGTAAACGGCATAACAATCCAATCCAGCAGAACAATTGACGTTGGCAACATCCCCTTCAGCATTGTAGGTTGATGTTATGCAAAATAAAATTAACATCATCGGTTTGGTTGCTGGAATATCCACTCTTCTATTAATCGCCATCTCAATATTTGTTCCGTGGTGGCAATTCAGTGTAGGAAAGCCCTCCATTGCCGCAGTTAACGTGTCCCCGGTTAACTGGAACCTTGCACTATTAGGCAACTCGATTACGATTCCGCTAGTTTTTGCCTTGAATTTAGCTAGTGCATTAACCCTAGCGTCTGGAGGCATAATTATGATGATCTACTCTCTGAAACCCAACAAATCATACTCAACAAAGCTACTTGGGTTCGCATACAAAAAGCCCCTATACGCAGTGATACTATTTGCCATTTCATTAATAGCTATGAGCTTCATAGTTCAAGGTTTTTCGGGGTTTGCTTTTCCATTAACGGGTTCAAGTGTAATGTCGCTTCCGGGAAATTTAGTTCCTGATGGAACAAATGTTAGCGTTTACGTTTCAGCAGCTTTCGGTTGGCCGTTCTATTTTGCTGTTTTTGTGGCTGGATTATGCATTGTCGCCAGGGTTTACCACAGAAAAGTGGAAACTGCAAACACGGAACTGCCACTCCCACCTCCCCCTAAATAATAAATTGAATTTTAGAAAAGGTGTTAAAAGCATCAGTATTACCTATTTCTTGATTCAAGTTAACAATTTATTGCTGGAAATTCCGTCTATACCCTAATTTGTTCATTGCTGTCTTGAAAAAGTATTAGTTAAGGCACTTCATTGGTCTATTTTGATTAAAATGAGCAGCCCAAATTTTCTGTTTGAAGTCAACGATTTGGTTATGAAAAAGAAAATCCTCTCTGTTCGAGAGCACTATGACTTTGAGGAAGTAAACAGCGCAAAATTAGGCGAGGCTGACGGCGCTATCATTCAGGTTCCACCCAAATTTGTCGTTGTCGACAATCATGGTCAAGAGTTGATGCATCTTGAAGGAAAAATGCTCTCATTCAGAAGTCAATTCACTATTTACGACAACCAGGGCGTTGAGCTTGGAACCATACAAAAGAAGATTGTCAAGTTGGTTGGAGAAGAATATTGGGTAGAAAAGAACGGGGTTGAATTCATGCGCATTTATGGCGACTTCACTGAACATGATTGCCAGATGGAAGTTAACGGCTCTCCAGTTGCTTCTATTCACAAGAAATGGGTTTCACTGCGCGACCAAATAGGAATCTCTATAACGGGAACGGTGGACCATCGCGTAGTCATTGGAGCGGTAGTTGTCATCGAGCACATAGAGGTCACAGAAAGACAAAGATATAATTCATAAACACATCAATTTCAAACAAAAATACAAGTGCAGTTAAAAGTTATTTGATTATTTCGCCGATTGCTAACTTTTCGCCCACTTGAACAATTTTAACTTTAACGCGGTCCCGGGGCTTAGCTTTTGGAACTTGAATAAGATAGCCTCGAATATTAGACACGCCGTCCCCATTTGGACACAATCCGTTAATGTTTACGTCTAATTCGTCTCCTAACTCGACGGGGCATTGCTTTTCAACATGTTTGATTTTGAATTTTCCGCCTTTTACTCTTCTATGGACCAATGCAAAACCTCGCGTTATTTCATATTTAAATGGAGATATAGGGCTTAAGTCTTCCGTTAATTCTTATGGTTTTCCACAAAGATTTACTATGGTTTGAGTTTGTTTTTCAAAAAGAATATACCCAAGAAAATAATTATTTGTGGTAGTGAGCGGTTTCTTGAGAGCAAAAATTTTTAAACCCTAAACTATATGGATCAAAAAACTTTGGTGGTGAAAATTCAGTGGTGTTCGATACCTACCGCAGATTACCCAAAGAGGCCAAATACCTAATTTACTCAGCCATCCTGCCCTTCATTGCATACGGCATGTTCTACACCGACCTCTCCTTCTTCCTCACTTCAGTCCAAGGTTTATCCATCCCTATAATGGGGTTGATAGTAACCGTTATGGGTGTGGCAACTTTTGGCGCGAGCATTCCATTGGGGATAGTTGCGGACAAATATGGCCGCAAAAGGCTCCATATAGCAGGCAACATAATTGCGAGCGCCATAATTGCCGTTTTTGCGCTAACCACCAACATCGCTTTTTTGTTGATTGCCGCCGTTGTAGAGGGGATAGGTGAGGCGGCGTTTGCGGCTTCGGCGAATGCGCTGCTTGCGGAGAAAGCGAAAGAAGATCGAAGGACCGATGCATATTCGTTGTTTGGGTTTGCACAAAGCGCTGCGTTTGGGGTGGGTAGCTTATTGATTCCTTTGGTGATGATTTTCGAGTCTGTCGGATTCAATAACAAGGAAGGGCACGTTTTGCTTTATGTTGTTTTGGCGGTTCTTAGTTTATCCTCAACGCTGTTTATGCTTCGGATAAGTGAACCGCAAAGGGAGAAGAGGCATGGCGTTAATTGGAAAAAGATGCTTCCTCACAAATCGAAAGACCCATTGGTAAGGTACGTTATTTCGAGTGGGTTGATTGCTTTTGGTGCAGGGTTGGTGGTCCCGTTGATGGCGGCCTGGTTTGGGTTGAAATTCGGCATCAGCGACGCAGTGAGTGGACCCATATTGGGTTTATCAAGTATAGTGACAGGTGTAGCCACGTTGGCTGGGCCTTCGCTTGCCAAGAGACTTGGTTTAGTTAAAGCCATCACTGTCACACAGAGTTTCTCAACGTTTTTCATGTTTTTGGTTCCTTTGTCGACGGGCTACGTTTCAGCTGGTTTTGCGTATGCAACTCGAAGCTTTTTGATAAACATGGCAACTCCGCTTGAGCAGTCGGTGATTATGGGCATAGTTATTGAGGATGAACGAGGCGCTGCGTCAGGTGTGAATTCAGCGGTTTGGAGTTTACCGAATGCTTTGAGCAGTTTCGTTGGCGCTTATTTGATGGCTTTGGGTTTTTTGGCAGCGCCTTTCTTTTTGTCAGGTATATTCTATATGGTTTCTATTGCGTTGTTCTGGTATTTCTTCCGCAAAATAATAGCTTAAACAGCGAAAAAAGGGGCAACTCCTATATGTCAGGTGGAAGTTTGAATAGCACAGATCGATATGAACCCAGAAAATTATAAATCGATAAGAAACAAGCCAAAACGCACCGAAGTCATCAGCAAAGCCAAAAAACGAATGCTTGCAAAAGTTAAATTGTCTTCAACTTCTACCCCAAAGCTGCGATCTATCTACAATACAAAAACTGAATGGGCAACAAAACTTCTTCCTAAAGTAAAAGAATAGATTAAGCGCACAAACAAACAGGAAATCTTTTTTAATAATCATTCTTTTCAAAGATACAGTGAATTTACATGACTGAATCAATCAAAAAAAGAGTACAAGAAGCTCTTGACCAAATAAGACCACAAATCCAACTTGACGGCGGAGACGTCGAACTAGTTGCAGTTGAAGGATCAACCGTAAAAGTCCGCTTAGTTGGACACTGCGCAGGTTGCCCAATGTCAGCTATGACACTTAAAAATGGTGTCGAAGCAGTCATCAAGGAACGCGTTCCAGAGATTCAGAAAGTTGAAGCGGTTCAATAAGTCAGATCGCTTAATCTACAATTATACATTTTCTTGATTAATCCAACTAAAAATTTTTTTTCTTTTTGGATTTAGAATTCAAATGGCTTAAACTTGTTTGAACTGGCTAAGTTTAACTTACGTTATCTCAAATAACAAATTTTGGATTTTGGAAAAATCTTTTATTTGCACCTGTAACTTTTCGTTACCTTAGTTTCTTTTTTTACGGCAAAATGGTAGTGCAAGCACAATGCACTCTGAAAATTGGTTTCAGAAATTAACAGCAGTCTAATAAGCACAATCCAACCAATCAGTTGGCTAAGGAGATCGACATTTGAAAGTCCTGTTCATTGAGCCGCCTAAAGACATATGGTTTGTTATGGGCGAATATTTGCCGCCTCCTTACGGCATAATTCAACTCGCCGCCTATTTGGAAAAAGAAAACAAAAACGTTCAACTAGAAATTCTTGATTGCAACGCGGAGAAAGTCGATTGGAAACAGATGGAGGAACGCATTGTTGCTTCAAACCCTGATGTGGTGGCTTGTGCTTCTCTTGCTACATGCAACACCTATGCCGTCGCAAAAACTCTTCAAATAGCTAAACGCATGGCTCCAAAAGCCGTCACAGTTACAGGAGGGCAGCACTTCACCGCCACAGCCCAAGATAGCCTACAAATTTATCCAGAAATCGATTTCATCATTCGCAACGAGGGAGAACAAACTTTAAGTGAATTGGTAAAAGCCCGCCAACAGGGAGAGGGTTTCCAAAACATTGATGGTATCTCATTTAGGAGTGGCGAAAAGGTCATACATAACCCATCTAGACCTTTGATAAGTAACTTAGAGGATTTGCCTTTTCCAGGCTACCATCTTGTTAAAGACAACATGCCAAAATACCATTTCTCTGTCATGTCGGGCAAAAGGGCACCGTACGCACTTATTGAGGGCGCACGTGGCTGCAATCACCAATGCACGTTTTGTACACAATGGCGTCATTGGCAAGCCTGCTGGCGACTCAAACCAGCGAAGCGCATTGCAGAAGAAATGGCATATTGTAGTCGGGAGTTTGGAAGCGAGATGATTTGGCTAACCGACGATAACTTTGGGTCTGGGCAGCGCCCAAGGGAAATTGCTGAGGAAATCATATCTAAACAGCTACCTGATGATGTGTCGTGGTTTGTTCAGGCAAGGTGCGATGACATTATTCGCAATAAAGATGTTCTGCCCAGATTGGCTAAGTCAGGGTTAAGCTGGGTGCTGCTTGGTGTCGAGAATTCGAGTCTTGCTACATTGGACTATTTTAAGAAAGGCATAACGCCCAATGAAGCAAAGACGGCGGTGCGGCTACTGCAAGACAATGGCATAATGGCTCACGCCATGGTCATCATTGGCAATAGAAAAGAAACTCACCAATCCATCCTTCAGCTCCGAGAGTTCGCCAACGATTTAGACCCCGATTTCCTTATGTTCGGCATATTAACACCGTTTCCAGGAACAGAAGTCTACTCCGAAGCAGAACGCAACGGGTGGATAGAAGATCGTAACTGGAACCACTACGACATGATTCATGCCATCATGCCAACTGAAACGCTATCTACCCATCAAATACAAGAGGAACTTTATGGCTGCTACCGCGACTTCTATGGATCCTGGAATAGACGATTCCATGGACTTTTCTCAAGCAATCCCATGAAGCGACGCACCTTCAGGCATATGGTAACATGGGGAGTGCTTGGCAAAATTAAATCGATGTTCTAGGCGAAAACAATGTCGAACCATGAAATCTCCAAGTTTTTTCTGCTGTTCTTGGTGGCTGTTGCAGTTTTCGGGTTGGCGCTGGTCCCGGTTCTTTTGATTCAGCCAAACCTGCAAAGCGAACAGTCAGCCCTACGGCGCCCTCTCATAAGCGTTCTATACACAGTTATCTGCGTTGGAGGTGTAGTTGCAGTGTTTTTTCCTGGCAAATGCCGCTTGATGTTCCAAAAACCGACGGTCTCTGCCAATCCTAATGAAAAGTCTGCTTCAACTGTTCAGATTAAAGGGCACCATCCAGAGTGTGAAAACTTCTCAGCTAATCGCTTCACAATAAGAGGGTCGGTTTTTTGCGCCGCTTGCAGTGGCTTATTGATAGGAGGAATTGCTGCCATAGTGGGGATAGCTTTGTTTTCTTTAGGCTTTTTTGACTTGGGAACTGGAAGCCTACGGGTTCTTGTTGCTGGGGAAGTTTTGATGATTGCTGGATTGGCTCAAATAAAAATTAGTGGGTTTTTCAAGCTGGCGGTTAATGCTTTGTTTGTGGTTGGTTCGTTTTTGACTTTGGTTGAGGCGGATTTGGCTGGGCAAAGTTTTTTGGTTGATGGCTATTCGCTTGGATTAATTGTTTTTATGTTGTGGTTTAGGATTTTGCTCTCAGAATGGAATAATAAACGAACTTGTGTGGCTTGTGGGCGTTGTGTTTAGGATGGGGGGTTAGGAGGGGCGCCATATCGTCTGCGTCTTCCGAAAAGCGCACCTAACACGATGAGCACGCCGAAGATAATTATTATGATTGGCCACAAATCTATCCATATGCCATAAGTGGCTTGTAAGAACAAGGCTAATCCTGCAAGAACTATGATGATACCTATAATGACGCCTACAATCATGCCGCCGTTTGGCAGGCCAAAGCATTCGTTTTCCATTCTGCGGTAGTGCTCTCGGTCGCTTCCAGGGTAACGTTGACCGACAGTGTAGAGGGGTGCACCGCAGTTTGTGCAGTTGTTGTTGGTATCTGGGTTTTGGGTACCACATTTGCTACAATAAACCATTAGAATCCTCAAACAACAGTTAACCTGATTTGGTTTTAAGATTTGCGGTAATAAAAAACTCGGTTATCTGCTTCCCAGATTTGAGACCTAAATAAGTCAACTTTTGATCTTCCAGAAACCCAGTGAATAACTGGTTCCAGGACTTGAGGTTAATGCAAAAAAGTATATTGAACGGTATTGAGACGTAAGACCTATCTTAGCCATCAGGGTATCCTGAAAATTCTCTTTCTTATTGTAACTATACTTAACGAAATTAACCCAATAAGAGCCAGCAAAATTAGCGTAGATGGAAACTCTGGTATTGTTGGTGAAGGGTTTGTGGTTGAGCTAATAGTTGGCGAGGCTGTTGGGGTTTGTGCTGGATTATTTGTTGGTTGAGTTGTCGGTTGTATTGGAGGATCTTGTGTTGGAGCATTTGTTGGTGATGTTGTTGGGTTAGATGTTGGTGCTGAAGTTGGAACTGTGGAAGGAGTAGGATGTGTTGATGGTGGTGGAATTGCGGTTGGAGTTGGAGATGGACTTGGAGACGATATAGGAATGGTGGTTTGACTTGCAGAATTTAAAGAAAAGATTATTGTGCCATTATTGTAAGTGCCGTAAGTGACTATGTTGTTGGTTGATAGTGTGTCAAGCGTTTGTTGAGTAGGATGCCCATATTGATTGTTAATGCCAGCACTAATGACAGCATAGGCCGGAATTACAGCATTAAGGAATGCTTGAGAGGTGCTTGTGCTACTTCCATGATGGCCCACCTTTAGCACTTGACTGTGCAGGTTAAAACCAGAAGATAGCATGCTTTGTTCACTATCGAATTGTGCATCTCCCGTCAACATTACACTGGTATTACCAACTTGAAGCTTCATAACAATGCTGTTATCATTGATCTCGTTATCAGTACTGCCAAATTGTGTTGGGTTAGTTGGACTAATAACTGTAAAATTAATTGTTGATGAGATAGAATAAATTTGATTTCTATAACCTTGCGTCAAATTATGTGCTAAAGCCAAATTTTTCCATGTGTTAAAAGTTGCAGCTGAAGTGTAATTATAACCATTGTAGACTATATCCTGAATAGGTATGTTTGATTGCAATACTGAGACTAAACCGCCTATATGGTCTGCATGAGGATGAGTTGCAATTAACAGATCTATTTTTTTGACATTATAGGTGCTCAAATAACTTAGCATAGTGGTGCCTGCACTTGTTGGTCCGCCATCTATCAGAATGTTCTTTGTTAAAGTTTTCACTAGTATGGAATCACCTTGTCCAATATCAAGAAAATAAACAGTTACATTTTCTGGACAAGAAGTATAAAGAGATTGAGAGGATATTGAAGATGCAGAAGTCTGTGTTTGCAAGTCAACTTGAAAGACTACTATTAACAGTAATGCAATTATAATGATCACAGATATTCTCTTCAAAGTTAATTTCCTCAAGATACCTAACAATTCAACTTCATTTTGATAATGTGATGTAAGCACTTAAAAGTCTAAGCATTACCCGGCAAAATTAGTTCTTAATTCTCTTTATATCCACAATTTCAAGCTCAAAATTAGATTTAGTGGTGGGGCTCCCCGGATTTGAACCGGAGTCTATAGAGCCCAAGTCTACAAGCCTAGACCAAGCTAGCCGAGAGCCCCACTGTGGTGCAGAGAACATAATTTCAGCTGAACCATAAAAACCTTAGCCACCCGTCCTTAAGATTTAGGTTAATGGCTCGTAAGTTTGCAGGGATTTTTCTTGGAAATTAATTCAGAGCGGCATATTTGGATCCGCGAAATAGTGGTTAAGTTTAAACTCCTGCCCAGAACAGTGTTTTCTTACGCATAAAAGTTACGAATTCCTTGAGAAGTTCCTGCTCTGCACTAGTCAAGTCATCTAGGTGCGTTGTTAACAGTTTTTTCGCGTCCGCTTCAGGCACCTTCACATACAAAACATCTTTCTCAAACACATGACGTCCTGCAATAGGCTTATCCATCGAAATCGCCACCTGCATACCGACCTTAGCTTCGCCGATAGGTTTGCCTTGGTCTTGAATCTGATCCACTTCACCTAAATCTGAGCTGTCCTCTGCGCGCATAAGCGAAACTTTGGGTTTTATCCTGCCACCTAAAACTTCTACGCCAAGAACCACAGGTTTGGCACGGCGGAAGATGCAGTTTGGAAGCACAGTGAGTTTTCCAGGTTTAACAAGTGCTTCAAAATCTGCTTCGCTTTTGGATTCCCGCTTATTTTTAGCCCATTCCAGGTAGTTGTCGATTAGGTTATAGATGATTGGGTCTTTGAAGATTTTAACGCCGTTTGCTTCAGCTTCAATTTCAGCGTCGGGCAAGACTTTAACGCCAAACGCTAGGATTGCGCCTACTAAGGGTTGACGCGTTTTCACCACCGAAGCTTCAATGACGTCGCGTTTGCTGATGTCACCAATGTCAGCGATGCGGACTTGGACATTATTGGTTTTTAAAATTTCAGCCATAGCTTCAAGAGAGCCTAAAGTGTCAGCTTTCACGATGACGCCGTCGATTTCCTTTGTTATCCTGATGCGACCAATTTCTTCAGTAATTAGGTTACAGTACTTGTTAACGTCTTCTCCCTCAGGAACAGCAAACAATGGCGCACCAGCTAATGCCCCATCCAAATCAGGCGCAACAATTTTTACACCTGCACTTGCGTAAACACAGTCGACGCTCGTGAATTTGTCGCGTGGGTCACGCATCTCATCAAGCGGCTTAGGAACCAAAATCGTTCGTACTCGAGCCGAAATTGGCCCGTTTTTTCCGCCTACAACGATCAAATCATCCTTATGGAGAGTACCATCATAAACAATCGCGTTTAGCGTTAAACCTAAACCTGGTTCCTCCTTAACTTCTAGAATGGAACCTTTTGCAGCGCCATCTGTGGTCTGGAGTTGCTTCTTTAGGAACTGCTGAGTTAACCCAACCAGAACCATAACTAATTCGGATAAGCCTTCGCCGGTTTTGGCACTGGTGGGAACTAGGGCAATGTTGATGGTGAAATCGCGGATGTGGTCAAATCGGTCGGTTTTGAAGCTTAAGCGACTGAAATCGCCCATAACCCCATATAGGCGGTTGTCTAGTGCTTCGCGGACAAAGCTTGATTGTTCAGCGTATGATTTCAGGAAAGGTGCGCCTTCCTGTGGTTTCCAGCCGGGAATGCGGTCAATTTTGTTAACTGCAACAATGAATGGGGTTTTACGTGCTTTAAGAATCTCAATGCACTCAAAGGTTTGTGCTTCAAAACCCCGCAACGCATCAACAACCAAAATTGCAATGTCGGCAACGCTTCCGCCTCTGCGTCGAAGATTCGTAAACGCTTCATGTCCTGGAGTATCCACGATTAGCAACCCGGGGATTTCGATGCCTGTTTTAAAGGTGCCCATGTAGGGTCCAATGAGTTGTTTTAGGGTTTCCACAGGGAAAAAGCTGGCGCCTATGTGCTGAGTCATGCCCCCAGCTTCACGTAACTGAACATTGGTTTTTCGCAGTTCGTCAAGTAATGAGGTTTTGCCTGCATCAACGTGTCCTAGAACACAGACTATTGGTTGGCGTGTGGGCATCTTGTTTTTTCTCCTTCAATAATTTTGATGATTGGTGAATTATTATAACTGTTGATTGATAAATAATCATTTAACAAGGTGTTTGTTTAAGGTTTGGTTTAATTAAAGCCGTTTAGATGGGCCTTTAATTGAAAAATAAATCCTTTAAAAGACCAATGTACTAAATGAGAATAAAACCAGTTCACCTTTCTTAATGGGGCTTAATCCTCTTCATTTGTGTTTTTTACGGTAAAAAAGTAACCCAGCAATTACTAAGACAATAACAGTTATAGAAACAGCAGCAATAGCAACAACAGGAAAAGACTCTGGTTCTGGTTTAGCTATAGTGAAACTGGTAGTTTGCGATGAACCTATGTTTCCGAATGTGTCTTGGGCGTAAACTGTTATGTTATGTAAACCGTTTGAAATGTCAGTTAGGCTTGTGTTCCCAGAAAAGGTTACGTTTTGTTGTCCATCAAGACTATAGCTTGTCCAGTTAACTGCTTTATCACTATTGAAAACTAAAGGTACACTTGATTCGTTGTAGTTTTGGTTTATAGGTGATGTGACGTTGATTTTTGGCGGAGTCATTTCTGTGGGCGGTACATAAGAGGGGTCAGGTGTGCCATACCCAAAGGGAGTGTACATTTCAACTTCAACAGACCTAACATAGGTCGTGCCAAACCAAGTAGAATGTTCTGAAATTGTTCCACCAATAGAATACAACCTATCATCTAACACTGCAACAGCGCCGACTGCACTCGCATTTAAAACTGCTATATTACTCCAAGTGTCCAGCTTAGGGTCATACACTGCACCCTGAGAACCGACAAAATAAATCCTTTTAGGAGCCAAAACTCCTGTAGTGGCTGCCCCAACTGGGTAATTTCCTAAGGAAACGTACAGTTGTTTGCCTGGACTCCACGTGTCATTTTCAGTGTTATATACCAACATAACAGTGATACGACCTGTAGTGCCTGAATAGCCACCTGCAGAACTCATAACATATATTTTATTATCTACTGCAACTGCAGCGTAAAAGGGAAACACAGGATATGAAACACCCGAAAAAGACAGCTCGGAGGGCATAGGTGACTTAGGCGACCAAACATCAGATATTGGGTCATAAACCCAATTGGAAATCCCGCTGAAAACGTAGATTTTGCCGTTTACCACATTAGCAGTAGGAGAACCAGAAGCTGCTGGCAGGGGTGTTTTGGTTTCCCAAGTATCTGTTAAAGTATTATAGACTTCATTTAAGTTTGTGACGTTGGAATCATAGCCGATGTGACCATTTGCTATTCCACCTATGCAGTAAATTTTGTCCCGATAAACGGCAATAGCAAAATTCATTCGTGGATTTGGCATTGGTGTTTTAGTGGTCCATGAGTTAGTGTTGGGGTCATATTCTTCATTTGTACCTATAACACCACCAATATCTTTTCCACCTGTTGCAGATTGAACGGTGAGGTCGGTACCTCCTATAGCGTAGATTTTGCCGTTCACTGATGCAGCACCAAGAAACTCTCTTGCTTGATGCATTGGTGCCTTCTCCACCCAAGTATTCTCAGATGAAGTGACTCCAGAAACAGGCAAAGCTAAAATTGTGGATGATATTGTTAGGAAGACCAGAACAAGTGCCAAAGCTAAAGTTTTACTCATTGCCACCACTTCATTGTTGAATGGGTTTGTAATAAAAGACTTCTTGTCAAGGAATCTGGACTAAACCTGTTTTTCTAAGTCAAGATTTCTGAACTAACTGTTGTTGCGTTTGTCTTTTGCTTCTTTAGTCTTTTGAGAAAGTTCTTCAGGTTGACAAGACTAAGAGATGCAAAAACTATACACCTTAACTGTTGTTTTACTCCATTTCCTTTAGGGAAATTGCAACTGCATATTTTTTCAGAAGATCCGTGTCTGCTGTGACTAACTTGAGGTTTCCTTTTTCCGCTAAATAAGCGTACGAGGCATCATAGAAAGTTAGATGTCGATTTACTGCTATATCCAAAACATTGGCCAACGAGTCAATCTCCAGTTTCTTTAAAGGCGCAAGGGCTTCTGAAAAAATGGCAGCTATCCTTGTTGGGTTTTTGAGTTTCTTTTTCTGGTTCTCCTTCCATAGGACGTTTCCTATCTCGTATTCTGTTAGTGTGCTTACTGCGCATTCTTCAGGGTTGTATGGGTTGCCAGAGATTAAGAGGGGATAGAGTGCGGAGGTGTCTATGAGGTATTTACATTTCATGTCTTGTCGCTTTGACGTCAGATACCCACTCCTCAGCTTTAACGTCCATTAGGCTATCGAGTTCTTTAGCTATTTTCTTTGCTTTAGCTTTCTTATTAGCCACCAAGTCTTCGAGAAGCTGCTCTATCTCTACTTTTAGGTCGACTCCTAGCTTTTCAGCTTCATCTTTGAGGCTTTTTTTGACCCTTACAGATAGAACCTCAGTCAACGTATACACCAACTAAATAATGTATACAGACAACCTATAAAACTTTACGAACAAAAACACAAAACAGCTTATAACAGGTGTTTTCTTAAATTGACTTCCATTTTTGCACTAATGCAATATTTGTTTTGACTTTGCTTAAAGATTTTTAGAATAACAATCGAATGGTTAAACTGTTTTCATTTTGTGTTTTTTGAGATAAACCAACAAACCAACAATCGCCAAAGCAACTACTGCAACAGCTATAGAGGTAACAGGCACAAGTGGAAAAGATGCTTGATTGGACAATGGCGTTGGTAAAAGTTTTGGAGTAAAGGTGAACACGATTGCGGTTTTATTTGAATCGTTAATTTGCGTTTGCGCAAAAAATCCCCGAAAGCTTCTGTAAACGCCTGTAGCATTAGTATATACAATCAATTGATGTGTTCCTTCTGTGAGATTAGTTAATTCAACTGAGCCTTTGTAGGGTAAACATAGATTGCTATCAACTGAAATTGTCGTTAGGTTGCCATCTAAGAAATAAGAAATCGATTTTAGTTTTTGTTCTATTGCGGTATTATAAAGATTAAAGTCATTCCAATTTTCACTTTGGTTATTGAACCAATTATTCGGTGCTTCAACAGTAAAATTCAGTAAGGCTCTTTCAATATTTGTTCCGTTAATTGGCGATTCTACGATAAGTTTTGGGGGGCTATCCCAAACCCACGGGGTAACGAAATTGAAAGGTGTCGATTTAGAGATTACATTAACAGTAACCAGTTTTGAATTTGTTTCTCCATTAACTGTAACTGTGATATTGTATACTCCTAATGCGGTTGGGGCGAATGTGAAAGTTGAACTTCCTATGACATCAGATTTAACAGCGATTTCGTTGACATACCATACAAAAGTCGAAGGTGGAACAGTTCCACTTTGAACATAGCTAACTTGTGCATAAATGTCCACCGCTTGGTTTAGATAAATTGTAATAGACCAGACACCATTACCATGGCTTCCAGAACCTGATAGTGGAAAAACATCAAAAACCATCTTATTAGCATTAACAGGCGAAAGCATTACCATGAAACAAACTAATAATGCCAAAGTGGTAATTACTAATACTGTTTGTTTTCTCATTTTGCTCAATAAAGCATAGTTGAGCCTTGATTTAGCTCTCCCCAAAGAACAGCCTGTTCCGCTAAAAGAACAGCGCCTTATAAGTATCAAGAACTTTTCAGCTTCTTGTGTTTTTTCTGGTAGATCAACAAACCAGCAACCACCGCTACTGAGAGAGCTACAGCTGTAACAAGAATGGTTGGAAAACTTTCTGACTCCGTTTCCTGCCTCTGTGTAGTCCCTGAAAGTCCCTGAGGAACCTCAGTTGAAGGAAACTCAATAGCACTGAACTCATTTGGAGAAAATATTGGATAGTGGTCTATGTTACGGTCAGCTATTTTGTATGCTGCTCCTTGCGCGGTTGAGTTGTTGTCGCTCCAGAAATTGCCAATCGAGCCATTGTCCCAAGCATTATAGCTGGCGGCATACTGCGGAAACACAGTGGAGCTTTCGTTGTAGCCTTCATCGCCCTTCCAAACAAATCTTCCTTTAATTGAAACTTGGATGCTGCCGTTGTTGTTGTCTATGAAATTGTTGAGATAGAAGCTGCTGTCTTTTATGTCACTGTATATTATTATGGCAAAATTGGTGTTTTGAGCGAAGTTGTTCTCTGTTGTGGTGCACCAAGAAAGGTCACCCATCCCCATCGCTATACCTATCTTATTTTTTGATATGTCGTTTCCAGTTATCGTAACGTTAATGCCATTTCGGAAGCATAATCCGCAGTCTCTGTTTTGTGTCATATTATTTTTGCTAACAATTGAGTTTGACATGTCCCAGAAGTAAACCCCATATTGTCCATTACCCTCAATGTAATTCCCAGTAATGTTGCAGTCTGTTCCTGCTTGGATTCCACAACCACTATTGGCAATTATTTGATTACTTGAAATAATCGCGTTTCGTGAACCCACAACATTGTAACCACTGCTGTCTATTCCGCCTCCGTTGCCCTTGATTAAGTTGTTTGCGATAGTGGTGTTTTCTGAGTCGAATTGTTCGATTGCATCGTTTGTGTTGTTGAGTAATTTGTTCCCGATTATCAAGTTGTTGGTTGAATTGCGAAGAGATATGCCGATTTCGTTTTCTACTAAGGTGTTTCCATAGATCTTGCAGTTGCTCGAGTTAAAAAGTGAAATTGCCTTATACGTGTACTTAATATCCAAATTAGGAACTACAATGTTGCTGCAACCTTCAAGATGAATCATGCTTGCGTCAGCTGGCACCGTTATATTTTGTTGGTTAACTATGTAGTAGATTGGTTTCCCATTGATTGTGTTTGACGAATCTATGTCGCTTTTTTCGTAGGTCATATCTTCAAAGTTAACTGTGTTATTTTTCATTTGATTATTTCTAAAAATATTTTCTGAACCGAAAAAGGTTATGCCTTTCTCGTTATTCGTTACTTGGTTTCCTGTGATTCTGCATTCTATGCCTCCGTCAATTGATATTCCTTTGGTGTTGTTTGAAACCTGGCAATTATCGACAGTGCAGTTGGTCGACCGGTTTGGGTTTGGGTCATACCACAAAAAAGCATCTGGATCCCTATAATGACCAACTAGAATCCCAATTTCAAAATTTTCTACATTAATGTTTTTTATGGTAACGTTGTTTTTGTCGTAAAGAGCAATACCTGTGGAATTTCCTTTTCCTTTTAATGTGAAGCCTGCTCCGTCAAGCACAATGCCATTACGCTCGATGGTAATGTCTCCTTCTATGTTTCCCTTGAGCGTGTAGGTGGTTCCGTCTCGGGTGATGTTTGGAACGTTGCATTCTCCGTCAGAGTAGATTTTGTAATTCTGAAGTGTGTTTGCAAACGTTGGATAAGCATTAGTTTGGGATAGGCTGCCTTGAAACCAAATCGGTGAAGTAAACAATGCCAACGCAAAGATTGCCAGTGGTAACTTCTTCACTGCTTCGTCCTCAAGTAAACCTCACCAAGCAAATCCTTTAAAGTGTTTTCGTCAAGATTTCTTGACTAACTCAGATTATTGCGTAGTCAAACTTTCTTGACTAAACGGTTTTGGCTTTCCATTTGCGGTAGATAAACAAACCAGCAGCCACCAAGGCAACAACCACTACGAAAATAGTGGCAGCAGGCACAACAGGAAAAGACTCTGGTTTAGCAACAGCTACGATGAAGCCGATTGTTTCAGACGCGCCCATATTCCCATAGGTATCATTAGCATAGACAGTAACGTTGTGCAACCCATTTGGTAAACCATTGAAGGTGAAATTGCCGCTGATGGTGTTGTTTTCTTGGCCGTCGAGGCTGTAGCCTGTCCAATTAGCTTTATCGACTGTGAACATCAAGGGTACGTTTGTTTCTGTGTATGTCTGATTTATAGGTGATAGCGCCTTGATTTTGGGCGTGGTTGTTTCCACTGTGAAGTGGACTGTTTCACTATCCCAGCAACTGGGTCCGGTTACCCAGTGGGCTTCCACATAGACAGATAATGTGTGTGGTCCGTCGGAGAGCTCTGGGAGCATCACAGATCCAATCACTCGGTTCTTGCTCCATATCATCGAAGGAGAGACCACAAGTGGCACATTGATGTTGGGTGTTCCGTCCAGACTGTAGGTAGCTGATAAATTAATTGGTGAGAAGAGCTTGGTTGAAAAACTGATGTTAAGGCTGATTATTCTTGAGTTGTACATTGTGTTGACTGGAAACAGTATGTAAGGTCCTGTTGCAAGGCGGGTTCCACTGTCATCAAATATGTCCGCTTTGATGGGGGGAGTCAAGGCTGAAGCTAACAAGAAAAGCGCCACCACGAATGCTAAAGCGAAGGTTAGTCCTTTCATAGTTTCCAGATGTAAATGAGATCATAGATGCATTTAGCTCTCCCCAAAGAACAGCCTGTTCCACCAAAAGAACAGCAGTAAACAATCAATGTTCCTAAAGTTACTTGACTGAGTTGTGTTTGTGTTTTTTGTGATACACCAAAAAACCAACAGCCACCACTATTGCTAACGCAAAAAAAGTCATCAAAGCCAAGTCGAAGGGCGATGGTTGGAGTTCCAGTTCAGGTGCTTGAATAAGTGAGATTGAAGGTAACACCGAATTTGTAGGAGTTAAAGTCTGGGAAGGAGAAGGAAGTATTGAGGGCGAATTTTGTTGAGTAGGAGATGGTAATGCTTGAACTGTTATGAAACTATGACTGCTGATTAGTCTACCATTTCCCGCGGAATCAACAATCTGAAGATTAATGTTGTACGTTCCCGGAGTGGATTCTATGAACTCGAACGTTGAAGATGTAGCGCCCGGTACTGCAACTTTGACTAACCCTGGCAAAATAAAACCACGGTCAAGCACATCTTGTGGGATAAAGATGGTATACCATTGATATGTGTAGGGTGGTGTTCCCCAGCCATTAATCGTTGCAGTTAATTCAACCCGTTCATTCACGTACGGCTTATATGAACCATAAATAAGGTCAATGGATGCTGTTGAATCTGCTTTAACAGTTTGTGAGGCGGAAACGTTGAAGTAAATTTGCGAGGGCATTTTCTTAAAATGTCCGCTTGCATCATAGCTAAAAACAAAGTCTTGTGGAAAGGGAGAGGTAGTGAAATTTATGGAGTGCGTTCCTGCAGACAACTCTTGCAGCGTTGTACTATAAGTAAAGTCAAGTAAGTTTATGAAGGGAAAGTTTAGGTCCCATTGAGTTCTGTTTAAGGTTAGACCTGCAAATGGCACATCAATCCATTCTCCATTATCTAAGCTGTACTTGCAGGTAATGTCTTGTTTTGAAAGATCTGTGTAATATTGGTTCGTTTGAGTTCCATATACAAGTTCAACTTTTAAAGCAACAAGAACTGAAGAGTTAAAAGTAACATTGTCTAAAGGCGACTGAATTTCAATACCAATGGAATCTGGCTTTCTAATGGCGTTGGCAGATTCTACAAATTGAGGGGTTGAAACTGTTAAAACAAGCAACGCCAAGACGACAATTGCTAGCAAAACAGCATCTCGAATTATTGTTTTCACCTGTCCTCAAAAAGAGTTGTCAATACTGTCTATTAGCTCTCCTCAAAGAACAAGGTGTTCCGCTAAAAGAACAGCCTTAAGCAATCATTATCGTTAAAGTTTCTTGATTAAGTTGCGTTTGTGTTTTTTGCTATAGACCAACACACCAACAACCACCAAGGCAACCATTGCAACGGAAACAACCAATAAAGTTACAGTTGGAAAAACTTTTACGCTAAAGTACATTGTGTTTGGAGCACTAATAACTCCATATTGATCCTTTGCATAAATAGTAACATTATGCTCACCATTGGGCAAGTTATCCAAAGCAAGTGATACATTTGAATTGTTAGTTACATTGGCCTGATTATCTAAAGAGTAAAGAATTTGAGAAACAGGCTTATTCACAGAAAAATCCAGAACAACCTTAGCGGTATCATAGGTCTTGTTTTGGATCGTTGTAAAAGAAATCGTTGGAAGGAGACTATCTATCGTAAAATTAACTGATGAAGAACTGCCAATGTCATAAACATAAAAGGTGTTTTCAGATACAAAATTTCCTGCTCCAGAAGCAAAAACGGTTATCGTGTGATTTCCATCAGACAGTCCAGTTAAAGAATCATTGAAGAAATTAGTTGAAGAGGTATTGTTTAAGTGGTATTCGGAGGTATTGTTTTTTTGCCAAGCGACTTGGTACCAGACGTCATTGAGGACTGATGCATCTTTTGATGTGGTGGCTTTGAAAGAGAAAGAAACATTGTTGGTGGTAAAGACCGTGCTGTTTGGAGAGTATATTATAATTTTAGGTGGTATAGCGCCTTCTGGTGCAGGTACAGAACCGCCCCAAGCATATTGGTCATCGTTTACGTAAAATAGTATCCTTGACGAATTACCTATAACCGTATTGTGTGTGTAATCGTAGTCAGGACTGCCAGTCCAATAATTGTACTGTCCTTCCGCGCTAACGGACATTGTATGTAGTCCTTGAGAAAGCCCATTCAGCGGTAATATGTAGTTTAAAGTTGCTGGAATTGGATGTTCGGATAATCCTGTATAGTTGTCGTTTGCAGGAATTGTAACAGGTGGTTGTCCATCTATGCTGTATCGAATATAGTTTACTTTACCTTGGCAATCATAGTTGTAGAGAATTGCTCCTGAAGTAAACCATGACGCTGGTTTGGTTACTGTTAACTTTAGCTCAAAGTCGGGACCGTAAACGTGGTTTTTTAGTGGATTTATAACTGTGATTGAGAGTGGAGTGAAGTCTGGGCCCGAATTCATAACGGGTCCCATTTGAGCAAAGGCACCGTTCAAAATTGATAACTGCGCTATAATCAATAACAGGAGCACTGAAAAGAATGTTATCACTACAGCTTTTCTACTCATACATACCTGACTTTACTTTTGAATTGCTTAGCCTTAAAAGACTTCTTGTCAAGGAACCTGAACTAAACCCGTTTTTCTAAGTCAAGAATTCTGGACTAACAGGCATTTGGAAAATACTCATTTACCAAAGGCCTTCATTTGCATCATAACTGAATATTAAAAAACTTATAACGGGCTTTTCACCTTAATCTCAATTGGAAGTTATTTGATATGGATGGTCCTCAATTGCCAGTTACGCCCAGGCTGTGTGATAATGTTGCTTCTCCATGTTCAAGATGTGACAATGCAGGAGAAGATGGACCAAAAGACCCTATACTTTGCGAAAAATGTGAGAAATTCAAAGCATGGGAAGAAAAAGAGTGCTCTCCAATAAACTAGTTCTATTAAGACACAACAAGCATTTCCTTTTTTATTCAATATTTATTCCGGATTTGCTAGAGATGGTTGGATTTCAAACGAGGTAGTTATAGGCACAGTTCCTTTCAACATTCCGCCAACCGAACAATACGTCTCCATGGATAAGTCAATGGCTCTTTTAACTGCCTCTGAACTCACATTTTCTCCTCTAATAATGTATTTCAAATGAATTTTTGTAAAGATATTTGGTGGGGGATCGTCTCTTCTTTCCGCTGTGGCTTCAACTGAGTAACCTGTTACTTTTTGTCGTTTCTTTTTAAGAACTATTAAAACGTCATAACTGCTGCAGGCCGCTAAGCTTGCAAGCACATTTTCCATGGGTGTTAAGGCAGTTTCTTCACCGCCAAATTCTTGTGATGCATCAAACCTAACAGAAAGCCCTTTTTCGTTTTTTGCAATCAAACGATAATTGCGTTCCCAATCAAGAAAAATTTTCTTTGTAGAAGTCATAGTTTCTGTTAGGTGAAATTTGACTAAAAACCTTTGCCTTTCAGGCACTATACCTTTGAATGGGCAGAAATTTCAATAAAACAAGACAGAGTAGCGGTCGAATTTATGAGATTTAGATTTTGTTTCGTTTTTTGTCTATTACTTCTTTCGCTAAAGCCACGGCATCTTCTCTTGTTTTGCCATATAATGCACCGATTTTTTCGGCATCCTCTTTGTCTACAGCAGCACCGCCTATCATGACTGCAACTTTGTTCTTTAGCCCTTCAGCTTCTAAGGCAGAAATCAGTTTTAGCAGATTTTCTTTAGCACCAGAAATGCTAACAGTAACAACAATTATGTCAGCGTTTGTCTCTTTGATCTTTGAAACAAAATCTGCAACAGAAACACCTTTTCCGACATCTACTGTCTTAAACTGAGCCGTTTTTAGTGATTTTCTTACCATCTCTTTAGCAGTATCTATCATGTCGGGATGAAGAGTACCTATAACAATTGTTCCAATTGGATTGGCTGGTTCAGCTGGCTCTTTTTCTCTCATAGCTTTTAACCAAGACATAAAAAAATCAAATCCACTATTCTATTACTACTATTCTTAAGATATTGTGTTAAAACTATATAATTAATCATTTGCAAACGTTCAAAGAGGTTATTCAAATAGTTACATAGCTACTGAAATGACACCTATGAAATACGCATTTTGTTCGTCTTGCGCTCTGTTTGCGCTGTTTTGCTTCAAGCAACGTTTTTATTTTCGCAGCAGTTTTTTAGTTTGGTGATTGTTTGCCTTATTGCATCAAGTGTGGAGCTCCATTAAAGGAAGGCGACAAGTTTTGCGCCGTTTGCGGCACTGCAGTTCCCAAGTTTACACGTCAAGAATACACTGTTTCTGGAAAAAATCTTGTTGACCGTGTTGGAGAGTTGTTGCATGAAGGAAATGTGACACGTGTAATCGTTAAGGATGAAGCAGGAAAAACTTTGTTAGAGATTCCAGCAACGGTGGGTGTAGTTGGAGTCGTTGTTGCGCCTTGGTTGGCGGCTTTAGGGGTCGTTGCTGCTTTAGTTACAAACTGCAAAATTGTGGTTGAAAGAAGAGAATAAGGTTGCTTATTCTGGTGGTTTTACCAGAAGCAGGAAAATGCCCAAAAGCATTAAAATGACACTTAATGTGCCGAAAAGCAAGCCAAATGGACCCAAACCGGCGCTTGTGGCCGTAAAGTAGAGCATTATTGCACCAATTGCTATTAGGAGTAATCCGAAGAGTCTTTCGATTAAGGATACCCAGAATGTGTCGCCTTCTTCGCTCATGACATTTTTTCTTCCTTGCGTAATTTCTTATGTGTTTCTTTCATATAAACAAGAGGAGTTATTTTAAATTTTGGTGAAGAAATAAAGGATAATTTAAGGGTCAAATTAAAAAGTATATCTATGACCTACAATATAATAGATTTATTAAAATAAGGGCAATTAGAGGGTGTTTTTGGTAATGGTAATTGAAAACAGTGTATCCGTTAAATCTAGGTTAAATGAACAGGTAAAAGACTATTTAATGTCCTTGCAAGCCAATAATTCGGACACAAAACAGCATTATGGCGCTATGATTGGGTTTTTCGTCGACTACTTGTCAAATAAAGGCATAGAACGCTTTGAAGATGCGTCAAAAACGGATTTTGGTCAGTTCCTTTCAACTAAGCGCTCACAAAACACAAGAAACCTGTACATTTTCATAATTAAGAACTTCTACACGGATTATCTTGGGAATTCTTAACATAATTCTTAATTATCATAGAAAAGTTAGGGACAGCATTTAGAATTACTTCTTATGCGATTTGCATTTTTATTGGCGTTTCCTTAAGACTGTAACTATCACGGTTAGTAGCATTATTACGGTGGTGATTATCGCTATCAGAAGAATCAGGTTATCTAGTTGAAGTATTGGTGTTGCTTCATTCAGCGTAGATTTTGGTTCAAGAGTTAATGTAGAGGAGGATTGGGAAGTTGGTTTAGCCGTGTTAGTTGGATAGTTTATGGCTGGAGTGGGTCCTGTGTAATCTCCGAAAGCATAGAGGTTGTTGTCACATGAGCCGATATAGAGTGTCCCATAATCATACGCGGGCGAAGAGTACACAAAGTTGCCTGGCAAGGCGTTTATTGAGTATTTCCAAAGTATCGTGCCATCTGTTCCTTTTATCGCATAAAAGTTTCCATCGCCTGAACCAATGTAGACTATGCCTTGGATTACTGCGGGCGATGAGAAGAGGAAGTGCCCGGCCATAATACGCCATAGAAGCGTGCCTTTGGCTGCGTTGAAGGCGTAAACATCGCCGTTTCTTGAACCGACGTAGACTGTTCCATCACAAACCGCTGCGGTCGATAGAAAATAGTTATTTGAGTCTGAGACCGTATATTTCCAGAGTTCCTCTCCTCTGGTTGCGTTTAGAGCATAAAGGCCATTTGTTCCCACACCCGCGCCGGTTACGCCTACATAAAAGATACCGTCAACAACAGTCGGCGAAGTTATGAATCGAGCCCCGTTTGTACTATTCCAGATTTCCTCTCCGTTGGCTGCGTTTATAGCGTGGAGATAACCGCCGCCTGATGCTGTGTAGACAACGCCGTTTACGACTGCGGGCGTGCAACCCAGCCGATTTGGGGATGAGTAATTCCATATTTCTACTCCGGTTTTGGCGTTTATAGCTAACACGCAGTTGGAACTGTCGTATTCACTGTCAGCAGCTAGGTATATGACGCCGTTGACAACGGTTGGATCATAGGTAACAGACCCTCCAACGTAGTCTGTCCAGAGAAGACCTCCGCTATAGGCATCAAAAGCATAAAGGTAACGGTTTTGATCGCCTGCACCAACGTAAACCATTCCGTCAGCGACTGTTGGGGATGAACCAATGCCTAGTTCAGTGGCATTGTAGTTCCAAATTTTTTCTCCCGTTTTCGCGTTTAAGGCATAAAGATTTCCATCATACGAACTTATGTAAACGATACCGTTAGCAACAACTGGAGAGTAATTCACGCTGTCAGCGGTTGTGAATTTCCAAAGCAATGTGGGTGTAAGGACCGGACTTCCTGTTCCAACGCCGCTGTGCGAGGGATCAGCGTGAAACATCGGCCAGTCCGCGTTTGCAAACGGGACAGTAACAAAGAGGGAAAGAAGAACAATGCATATTATGGGTTCGGATTTCATCCCGCTCACAGCTAAATCATCATGGGGATTGTTTATATTAAAAGTGTTTCGTCAAGAAACTTTGACTAAACTTAGTCAAAAATATTTTACCACAAGTCTTTTAACAACTCAAACTTCCAAGTGTACTATGAACCGCTGGCGAAAAAATCTGCCTATACTGCTTATTGCCGTTTTAGCATTATCAAGTATCGCGTCTTTATCACATGCGGCGGGGGCTGCGCAAATAAACCCGACCTATGCAGGAACCAAAAGCAACGGTGACCAACTGGATATTGCGTTTTCTGAACCTAATAATTCTGTTGTTTACTTAGCTGACAAGAACTGGGTCAATTTTTCAGTGGGTTTGGGAAGATACACTTTTGATTACATGAAACTTGGCACTTTCATTTATTCGGTTTCCTATAAGGCAAGCTGGCTTAGCACACGAGTGGCAGTTTATGATTGGAGTTACCATGACCCCGCCAACCTAACAGATGATGACCCGAATTCAAAGACGAGCTTTCAAGGTACAATTAGCCTAAGTGATGCTCCGCTTGGAAATCAGCAGATTACAGTGACAGCCCTTGCAGGTTGTTATGCCACGAACTTTAGCACTTACTGGATATACACAGCTGATACTTCGCAAACTTTGAATTTTACCGTTGCAAGCTACCCATCTCAAACTCCCAGCCCAACATTTAGCTATGATTCAGGCATCCAATGGAGAACAAATATTCCGTGGAAACTAACAGGTACCCCTGCACAAAATGTATGGGAATCTAACATCGAGGGAAAATCCAGAGATTGGACAAAACCCTTGATAGTAAATGGTGTTTTGTATGCAGCAGCCACTTCCAGTGTTGGATTAAACCAATATGGTACTCCACACATAAGTTGGATTAACATCTACGCTTTTAACACCCAAAATGGGGAGCAAATATGGGATTCCCAAGCAATCTTTAGTTCAACAACCGAGCTTGCCCTCGCCGATGGCAGAATCTATTTTGGCGCGCAAGCCGACTTTTATTATACACAGGGCGATGTTAACACAAGTGAGGGCATTAACGCGTTGGATGCAGCGAGCGGAAAGCTTTTGTGGAGTACACCTTGCCCAATTTTTTACTCAAAACCAGTTACCGAGAACGGCAAGGTCTTTATCAACAGTAACCATTCCGTGCTTGCTTTGGACGGTACCACAGGCAAAATCTTGTGGAATTATACTACCAACGGCGTTATTGTTTCTGCTCCAACGGTTGCTAACGGCGTTTTGTGCGTTTCATCATATGATAATACCCTCTACGCTCTGAATACTCTTGATGGCAGTAGAATTTGGAGTATCAAATCAGATAATGGGTTTTCAGGCAACACCATTGTTAACGGCGTGGTTTATGCGGATTCAGGCGACGGCAAAATGAACGCGTACAATGCTGCAACAGGCAATAAGCTTTGGAGCCAAAATACCTCTCCTCCAGAATTCTCATGGGTAAATCAGTCAAGCTGCTCTACCCCAACCTACTATGCGGGTGCGTTGTATTTTACGGGTCGGTCAGAACAATCACTTAAGCAGGCAGGTGTGGGCATACGTGGTGTTTCTTTCTCTTATGACAAAACCTATGTTTACGCGTTAAATGTCGACAACCATAATAAAATGTGGAATTTCACAGCTAACAGCTTCCAACTAGCCAATCCAATGGAAGCTTCCCAAGGGGTTGTTTATACAGAAGATAATCAAAGAATACTCGGCTTTAACGCTCAAAACGGCGCTCTTGTCTGGAACTACACAAATGCTGATCTGTGGCCAAGCTCGCAGCCAACCGTTACAAACGGTTATGTATACCTGGGTTTTAGCGATGGACAACTCTATGCTATAAGAACCCCTGCAACAGGTTATCAACCGGGAAATCAAGATACAACTTTCTTAGACGAAGCTAAAAACAGCATTCTCTTGATAATCATAATAGTTAACATAGCTATCACGATGACTCTTTTGATAATTTACCGTAGAAACAAAAAAATAAGAAGCTACTAAGACAGTCAAATATCTCAGTAGGCTACTGTAACCAAATGATAAGGCGTATAGAGGGAAATACTCTACATTTTGCAAGAACAATTATCCAAGTAATTGCCAACATGATTCTTAATTATGCCATAAGGAAAAAAACCAATGACTATCCGCTATTTTTTCACCATAATTTTAAATTTTGCTGGATAAATAACGGATCCTCTGACAAGGAAATTCTGAGTTACTCTTCAATTAATTTCTAAGATTTTATTTTCTTAACCTCAGCAAGGATTCTGTTCAAAATTTCTTCATCTCCTAAAACTCCACTTGGAGCTTTGACAACTATCTTAAGCGGAAGAGGTACACGATCCATACGATAAGCAGTTCCGTCCATTTCAATACCCGCAACCGCAGCTGGAAAAACCACGTCAGCCATCAATGACGAGGCATTCAGGTGAGGATCAATAACGATAAGTGGATTTTTAACAAGATGCTCCACAGCGACCTTTGGAAAACCAGCTACAGGATCTGAAGCAACAGCTAAAAAAGCATCAGACTCATGACGCGTAAGGATCTCAACTACAGAGGTTTCGCCCGGATTATATCTTGGGTAACCAAGAGAAAAATCAACACCGAATGGAAAACCAGTTTGCCAAGTTAAGACCATATTTGCGCCAGTGACATTAAAATGTCCTCGCATTGGCATCATTGCAAATTTTGTGCGGGCATTAAGATCCCGAACCAATTCAATAGCGGCCTCTATATTTCGAGATTTGCCTTCACTCTGAGCCAAACCCATACCAAAGAAAAGCACCCCAAAGTTGCAGTTTACCAAAACCTCAGCAACTTCACTGAGATATTTTATAGGAACCCCAGCCACGTTATCAACATCAATTTCTTGATCATTAACCAGCATTCGCAAGGCCTGAATAAGCTCAAAGTCTTTGTTAGGTTCTATTTGAAGAAAGAAATTTGCCATTGCAGCAGTCGAGGTTTTGCGAACATCAACAACTATAAGCTTGCGAGCTTCTTTACTCAAAGTTTGAGGCAAAGAATTAGGATCGGAGTTATCCGTTTGAAATTGAGTTGGAGACTTCGTTAAATCTCTATTTTGATTAACTTCTATACTGTTTTGATCAGAATGTCCTTTGTGTTGGCTCTCTTCAAATCTTCCTTCAGAAAAGATAGTGTATCTTTGCATGTGTCTTGGGTGGGAACTCAACGGATCGCACCCCCAATAGAGAATAAGATCAGCTCGGTGTCTAACGTCGCCTAAAGTACAAGATGGAATACCTTCTTCTTGCATTCCTAAAACTGATGGCCCATGACAAACAGTTGAAGTATTATCAAAAACGCCACCAACTAGCTCCGCCAATTCTATGCCAATGCGCTGAGCTTCACAACTTGTACTACTCCAGCCGTACAGTATAGGATAGTTCGCGTTAGCAAGAATTTCTGCAGACTTATGAACGGCCTCTTCAAACTGAACCTCAACTAACACGCCATTTTTCCTTATTAGGGGCTTTTGAATCCTGTGTTCATTGTTATAATTTAGAAATTTAGCGTTGCTGAGAACGCATCCATTTTTGTTTTTTATTATTTTTCCGTTTTCAACGGTTATTTCGATATCGTCGCACAAACAACCGCAATAGGGACAAGCTATAGAACTAATTATTTTCAGTTTAAGCGACCACGCCTATTCAATTTACTGCACTCATCCAATAGTAAATACGTTTGTTGAATAAATAACTAAGTAATACTGCGGCAATTTCCAACATAATTCTTAATTAGATTACAAAAACCTGCGATAATTATTCTGAGCAAACATGTACTTTGGTTTTTCTACGCTTAAAAACCAATGCAACAAAGAGCAGTGAAAGAAGCAAAGGCACAACTACAAACCATGATAACTCCGTAACGGTTGGAGTTGGCGATAAGGTTGGCGTTTGGGATGGAAGTTCTAATTGAATTACGATTATTTGAGGCTGAGGAGGAAGATTTTGAGTCCATTGTGGTAAGGAAAAGGGAACGGCGTCGATGTTGACTTGACTTGTTAAAGGAAAATTATCTTGTCCGAAGATAATGCTCGTAGAGTTGATAGTCCCGCGCTCGTATACTGTCCCGTTGAGCAAATAGGGAGTATCCCATATGCCATCCCCGTTCAAATCAATATCTCTATATTCTTCCCAGAAATTGCCGCGCGTCCCGTTATCCCAATAATTAGTTTCAGGTCCATTTGGGAAATATTGCCTGAAGTTAGGGTCGCTGTACTGGTCGTAAATGTAGTCATGTCTCCAAGAGGGGTTTCCAATGAAGTTGTTGAGCAAGAACTCGTTGTTTGATGCCATGCCTAAACTAATGCTATGTAGTGAGTCATTAATGGTGTTTGCTTGAACTATATTATCTGATGAATACCAGAACCTAAATCCCATTTGGTAGCCTGAAATTCGGTTTTTGTAAAAATAGTTGTTATTGCTCCAGGTCATGTCTATGCCACTGTAGCCAAGTGAGCTGCTCAAAATGCTGTTAGCTAGAATTAAAGTGTCTGTTGTATTAGCTAAGCCAATAGTCTGTTGGACATTATTGTTTTCCACGAGGTTAAATGATCCGTACAAATAGATGCTTTCTAACGCGTTACCACTGGCTTGGTTAAAGTTTCCATTGAGTTCAACCAGTCCACGCACTGAACTGTCAACTACTTGGGTATACGAACCGTTAACTTGAAGCCCAGTTGAGTAGCCAGAAATTATATTGCAACCAACAACCTGCAACCGGTCCCCCCTAACAGAAAGATCTCCGCCTGGGACATGCATAATTATTGTTAGGTTTTGGAGTTTGCATCCGTCAGCTAAGATAGTTATGCCGTCTGAATAGTCATATAGTCCAGTTGTGAAAATCCAAGTTACATTGTAGGCTGGAAATAGAGTAATTATGACGCCTTGTGTACTTTCGCCGATAATAGTTAACGTTTTATCAATTATTATTGTCTGGTTAATGGGTCCACTGTAGTTGCCATTTCTAAAATAAATCGTGTCACCGCTAGTTGAATTTCCTATGGCTGAGGTAATCGTTGAATAATCATCTGGAACAATAATTGTTTTAGTTTGAGCTTTGACCGTTAAGCATTGGGGCAAAACTAATGGACTCAGAAACAACAGAATAAGTAGCAACCCTAAGCTTCTTTTCATTTTGACCTAATTCAAAAGTAAATGTGTTTTCCATAAAAGCTTTTTTGTATAGGTTTCTTGACTAAGCTAAATCAAGTTTCTTGACTGGAAAATCAGATTCCTCTCCAATACTTGGCTGTCTTTTCTTGATTAGCTCCAAAAATCCCTAATAATTATTCACCCAGAAGCCGCGCTTGCTTGCGCTCTTGGAAAAGAAAATCTTTAGATAACCCAAAGCAACCATTTTTTGAATAGAAGAACAGTTTCAAAATCTGTTTCAGGTTTGTTTCACGCAACTATCTTACCATTCGGAGCCTATAGTATAGTTTGTGAGGTGAAAAAGACCATGAACACCAAATTAATCGTTGCATTGGTAATAGTCGGAGTCTTAGCAGTTGCAGTAGTAGGATTGGTTTCAGCGCAACTCGCGACACCAACAGCAAGCCCAAACGGAGCAGCCCCCAACGCAACACCAGCTGATGGCTTCTTTGGATGGGTAGGCAGATGCTTTGGATTTAGAAACTCACAATACTATGGTACTGGAGCACCAGCGGTCCAAGCGCCTCTGGCAGCAAATATAACCGTCACAGACCCAAACACAGGTCAAACAACAAATTATCAAGGATATTACGGCTATGGCGGATGCATGAGAGGATTCTTCCCATAACATCCTTTTTTTTATCAATTAAACAAAATTAAGTGAAATGAATATTTTAGAAATTTAAAAATAGAAAAGTGAGGTCGTTTTGGTTCAAACGAACTTCATTAGCATTTAGTTTCCTTAGTTATTTCGGATAACCCAAAAGAAGTCGTCCGAACCACAATTGTCTATATCCAGCCTCTCTTCTTGAAAATCAATGCTAGGCTCGAAGCAACGGTGATCATTATTGCAATCATTATGTAGAAGCCATAGGGATTTGTGACTTCAGGGATCTGCCCTGGTCTGAAGTTTGTTCCATATATTCCAGCAATCAAAGTTAAAGGAAGAAAAATGGCTGAAATTATTGTTAAGACTCTGATTATGTTGTTTGTGTTCATGGTTTGAACGTTAACAAGGATATCACGAATGTTGCTCATTTCTTCTCGGTGAGAATCAACGACATCTATTAACTGGATTGTTCGGTCATAGAGATCGGCGAAACGATTAAGGTTCACTCCAGCCACTAAGGCAAATTCTCCCCTCGTAATTCTTCCCATAATTTCGCGAAGAGGACTTAGACTCTGTCTAAGAGTTACTAGCTTCTCTCTTAACTGTAGAATCTGCATCGTGAAGCTGCTATCTATCCGTCTTGTTCCAAGCCTAAAAAAGCCTAAGGCTTCTTGGCTCAACCCTTCTATCCGTTCAAAAATCGAATCTGAAACTGGGTAATATTCACTGGTTACCAAATTCATAAAAATATACAACATAATATCAGTTGAAGGGACAAGGGACAGAGAAAAATAACCGTGAGTGCCAATTTTTTTGTAGACGGAACATGTCAACTCGGAGTAGCCCTTATGAACGGTGATTAGCCATTTTGAACAAACAAGCATCGCAATTCGCTCCATTTTGGCATCAGAAATAAAGCCGTCTCTATGAGGAAAATTAAGAAGACAAAACATTCGATCTTCATGTTCATCTATTCTTGAACGTTCCCCTTCTTCACGCAGTTCTTGAAGGTCATGTTCGTCTAAGTTAAAATAATTTTTTAGCTCATTCATTTCGTCATTGGTTGGATCTTGGGCATCGACCCATAGAACATGTTCTTTGCTTATTTCTTCAGGCAGAGCTTCCAAGTTTTCTGATTGCCATCGTCCTTCTTCATGTTGCTTGAGCAAAGTAATTGTTAGCAGATGCTATCCCGATTAACTAAACAAGAAGTCTCCTTTGTAAACTTAGCCATTATTCAAGAAAAATCTTAACATAATTTTTAATTAGGCTAGAAAATTTTGGGATTATTATTACCCAAGTTGAGAAAGAAGTGGTGACACAACTGGTTAGTTCTAAGTCAGCATTATTGAATGTTGGGTTCAATTTGTAAAGTTGTATGCTCTATTGAGAATTTATCATCCAGTAACTTGTTTATTCTATCGATAATTTCCCTAAGATTCTCATTTGATAAATCTGCCTTCATATGAGCCGTTAACGAATACATTCCCGAAGTTATTTCCCAAATATGCATGTCATTTATTGAGACTATTTCAGGTACACTTTCCTTGATTGCTGCTGACACTACCTCGATATTGATACCTTTTGGGGCTGTCTCCATTAGAACATTAATTGAGTCTCTCAACAATCCATACGCCCAAACAAAGATTAGAATTGAAATTCCAATACCTAATAATGGGTCAATAAAATACCAACCAGTGTAAGTAACAATGATTGCACCGATTATGATTACAACAGAAGATGCGGTGTCGGCAAACATGTGAAGGAACGCTCCTCTAACATTAAGGTCATTCCTCAGACTGTTTCTGAGAATTAATATGCTGAGTCCGTTTGCAGCTAAGCCTGCTAAGGCAACCAAAAACATTTCAAAGCCTAAAACTGGTTGTGGATTTAGTAAACGAACTATCCCTTCGTAGAAAATATAGGCTGTGACTGCAAATAGGACTATGCTGTTAAACAGTGCAGCTAGGATTTCTGCTCTGTAATATCCATATGTGCGGTGATGGCAGGGTTCTTTGCAAGCAATTATGATTGCCGTAAAACTAATCGCCAAAGCAAACAAATGTGTAAACATGTGACTAGCATCACTTGCCAACGCCAAGCTACCTGTTAACATGCTTCCAATGACTTCGATGACCATTACAGATGCGGTTATGAGCATCGACAAAATAAGGCGGTTTTTTGTTGCCCCTTTATACTCATGTATATCCGACAGTTTGTCGAGTTGGGGTCGATGTTCATGTTTCATTCAATAACCTTTTTACAAACAGAACTATTCACCTTTTAACCATAACGCTTGCTGACTTTCTTTTGATGCTTATGAAAGAGCAAATTTAAATCTCTGCGATACTTAATGAGCAAACTCCAGTGGCTCTAATGGATATAATCACTGTGCTCTTGATTGCGGTAGGTTTGGCGATGGATGCTTTAGCAGTCTCTATCGCCAAAGGCATGGCAATTAGTCGTAATCGACGTAAAGCAGCGTTGACTTTGGGAGTATTTTTTGGTGGGTTCCAGATGCTTATGCCGGCAATAGGATGGTTTGTAGGTGCTACATTTGAAGAAATAATAGCTGGCGTTGACCACTGGATTGCTTTTGGGCTTCTATCGTTTATCGGCTTAAAAATGATATACGACTCAACCAAGAAAGATGGCGATGGAAAAGAAGAAAACCTGAAGCTTCATTCAGTTCTTACTTTAGCCGTTGCCACCAGTATTGACGCCTTAATGGTTGGACTAAGTTTTGCCTTTCTAAATACCTCAATTATTGAACCAATACTTGTTATAGGGTTGGTAACTTTTCTGCTGTCAGTAACTGGCTTCTTCTTTGGCTGTGGTTTGGGTCGAGTCTTTGGCAACAGAATGAAATTTATTGGCGGAATTATTCTGATCGTAATTGGACTGCGAATACTACTTGACCATCTCCTTTAACGTGATTATCGAAAAAAATGCAAAGTAGTATCGAAAATCCCCCGATAATTATTATTTTTGGAAAAAAGGTCCGTTTCCCGCGCAGAATCATCCAACGGCAAATTGAATTGACTATGAAAGCACTTTTATTAGAATTTATAGGGATAATTGGGTGAATTGATTTCACAACAGGACGGCTGTTAACGATGGAAGAGGTTATTGTAACCCGAAACTTGACAAAGAAATACAAAAACGTTTGTGCAATAGAAAATTTGAATCTTAGTGTAAACTGTGGTGAAATCTTTGGTTTTCTCGGTCCCAACGGCGCAGGCAAGACTACAACCATACGCACTCTTACAACATTGACCAAACCTTCTTCTGGGTCTATTTGGGTTTCCGACTTTGATGTAGAAAAAGAACCTGCCAAAGTCAAAGAATTAATTGGAGTGGTACAGCAGCACCTAACTTTTGATTTAGATTTGAACTTAAGAGAAAATTTAGAGTTACATGCACGATTGCATCATATTCCCTTAAGAGAAGGCAAACAACGTATTGCTGAATTGCTTGAATTTGTTGGATTAACCAAACAAAGTGAAAATATGGTTGAAGAATTGTCGGGTGGCATGAAAAAAGCAGCGATGATTGCTCGAGCTTTAATACATAAACCAAAGGTGCTTTTTCTTGATGAACCGACTGTGGGTTTGGATGTTCAGGTTCGACGTAGAATGTGGGATTTGATTCGCAGTTTAAGCCAAAGTGGAACCACAATTTTTTTGACTACTCATTACATTGAGGAGGCTGAAGCATTATGTCACAGGGTTGGCATTGTCCACCAAGGTCATTTGATTGCGTTGGGGAAACCCTCTGAGCTTCGACAAACAGTTGGTATGGTAACAGTTGAAGTTCTAGTTGAAGGGTCCTCTACCCGGTATGAACATTTTCCAGACCGTGCAGCTGCAACAAAATATGTTGAGCGTGTTTCTTCTGATGCCAAAACTGTCATAATTCGCGATTCAAGTCTTGAAGATGTATTTGTTGCACTAACAGGAAAGAAAGTAGGTGAAAACTAAATGTTGCAAACTCTTCAAGACATCTATGCCGTTGTGTGGGTTGATTTGCGCTTTCTAAGTCGGAACTTAGGCAAAACAATGGCTCTAACTCTAGTTGCACCAATTTTGTATCTTTTGGCTTTCGGCTATGGTTTAGGAAGAGGAGCCAGCATTGAAGGCTTTAGTTATCTTGAATTTGTTATTCCCGGAATCTTAGCGTTAACGGCTATGACTACAGCTTTTAACACTTCTGGTTTAAAGTTGCATGTTGATCGCTTATTCTACAAGTGCTTCGATGAGACTTTGATGTCACCTGTTAGTGCGTTCTCAATAATTATAGGCAAAACCCTAATTGGGGTGCTACGTGGGTTGCTGAGTTCAGCTGCTTTGCTTTTGGCATGTCTTGCATTTTCACCCTTGCCTTCGGTTAGTCTACTATTTCCAGTGAGTCTTGTCGTGACTTGTTTTGTGTTCTCATTTTTAGGCGTAACTGTTGCTTTGCTAGCTAAAACTCATCAAGATATGACGCTGTTTATGAGTTTAGTTATTTTGCCCATGTCTTTTCTGAGCGGCACTTTCTTTTCACTAAACCAAGTTCCCCAGGTCTTAAGCATAATTCTCTCCCTATCGCCTCTAACCCATGCATGTCTATGCTTGCGAGCGTCCGCACTTGGACAACCTTTTCCCTGGGTTTCGTTGTTTATTCTGACAATTTTTGGAGCTGCATTCTTTATGCTTTGCTTTGTCGCTCTTAAAAGAACAAATAAATGAAAAACTAAACTCCTCTCTCACAACTAATATTGCTGATAACGTGATTTTAACCAGAGCCGTCAGCCCTGTTTTTTCATTGCTTTTTATAACAAAAAAAGGGAAAGGGATTTTTGGTTGTGCTTTTTTATTTAGTGCTTTCTAAGCATCAACAACGTTGCGATGGCTATCGCGATAATTATTGCGACTGCTGCGATGACTATGTAGGTCATTAGGTCCGTTGTGGTTGCTAGGTTTCCTTGCGATGCAGCATGTAGGTGCTGCTGTTGGGGCTGTTGTCACAGTCATTGCTGTTTCTGATGCTGATCCATAGTAGCTGTTGGTGCTTGCGAATGATGCTGTAATTATGTAGTCGCCTGGAACGTTTGGTGGTGTCCAAGTGTAGTGGTAGAGGCCTTGTGCGTCAGTTGTGGCTGTTCCGATTTGGATCAAGTTGCCGTTCGGGTCAATTGCTGTAAGTGATACTGTTACTCCTGTGAAAGTGGTTGGGCATGGTTTTTGCATGTAGACGTATTCCATCCATGCACTTTGGCTTGCGTCTGATGCTACTGGAACACCGTATGGGAAGTTAGCGGCTTGCTGATTTTGCTTTGTGCCTGCGGAAATGTCCAAAACTGTGCCTTGCAATACTACTTTTTGTCCTACGTTAATGGCGGTTTGTGGTGCCGATACAGTGGTGGCGCTGGGTCCTTGGCCGAAAGCATAGATTTGGTTGTCATACATGTTTTAGTTAACATATTCGCCGTCTGCAACGGAACCTTCTGGGTATCCTGCGCCTCCATTATTTTGGCCCTTGGAATAGTGTGGTCCAGATTTGTTCGCCTGTTGTCGCGTTAAGAACCCATATCCGTTCGCCCTTGTAGTACGGTGATTGCGCGCCGTTGCCGTGTTGTTGGCTGTAAGCGTAGACTTTTCCATCTGCAATTGCAGAAATCATTGTGGGTAGAAGACCCCAAGGAGAGTTAATTCCGTCGTCTGTGCTGTTGCCTACGCCGCCATTACCGAATTGCCATAACAGGTTTCCTGTAGCTCGTGCTGTAAGCCCAGATTTCTCCGCCGTAACCTTGAACGTAGATGTTTCCGTAAGCGCCAACAGCGCATTGTCCGATGCCAAGTCCACTGCCGAAGTATTGGTATCCGTTTGTTATCGAATTTGTTGTTGGTCCCCACAGCAAAGTGCCGGTGTCCAAACTGTAGCCGAGCCATTGGAAAGTTTCTCCAATCTGCATTGTGAAAACGCGGGTTGTTGGATCTATTGGTCCGATTCTCTGTGTGAAGCTTCCAAGATCGGGGTTGCCACTCATCAAGTTTGGCGCAGTGTAGTTATTGGCCCATAGTATCTGTCCAACTGTGCCGCTGCTTGCGTTGAGGTTAATTGCCCACATTGTGAACGGGTTTGGAGTGTACTGAGGTCCAACGGAAACGGTTAATCCGCTGCTTGTTCCCATCATGATGTCTCCGGGGAAAACTGCCTAGAATTGTTGGTCCACCCAGGGAAACTCCTGTTGCGGCGGTTGAATTGATAACAAGCCCATTTAAGTTGCCGTTTATGGTCACGTTCCAGCTGTATGGATTGTAGTAAAATGCTGAAGTAGATGGAGTAGCAACGCTTCCGTCGATTGATCTGCCTTCGGGTCTGTATGGTCCTGATGGTGCTGCATAGTTAAAGATTACTGCAGATGAGTTCCAGAGTGCTAGCCATCCGGTTTTGGTGGCTGTGTTGTAGTTAAGGACATATCTTAGCAATTCGCCGCTTGGGCCATAAGCGGGCATTACAGTCTGTTCTTGTAGCAGTCCGCCGCCTGGACCGTACTGGTTCCAGGTTTGGGGAACATTTGTTATGTTGAATACCCAGTTTCCAGTGAAGCCATCATAAGCTATCCATGTAACATTTGACATCGTAACGCCAGTGGATTGCAGACTGTGACTGCTGTGGTAGGGTCCAGGCTTGCCAGAGGTATCCGCTTGGGATAATGCCGGATTGATTAGGATCGACTTCGTTGTATAGTTGTCCCCACGTTGGGGAATATGCGGGATTTGTTTTTGTCCAGATGGTTTGTCCAGTGCGCAGATCTACGCGACATAAGCTCCTCCATAGAGCGACACCGTTCACTGTGGTGTATTGGTGGGTGTCCTGTGCCAGATCCGCCGAATCGCTTAATGGCATTTTGTAGTAGAGGATATCCGTCCATGATTATTGAGTTGTAGAATCTGGGCTGGTATGAGCTTCCGGAATAGTATGTTGCTCCAGGAACTGCTGTGTTGCTTCCTCCGACTACGCCTCCAAACTCCATCGGTTTTGTCCATAATATGTGTGCGCTGTTAGGTGCTGTGCCATCGGGTTGGAAAATGTTATAGCCGGTTCTGGTTGGACAATGCCCCAAATTGGTACAGATGACGGACCAAGCCAATTTGATGCGATACTGTACCAGTTTGTGTTCTGGCCTTCTATAGGACGAGTCCAGTATTCAGTTGGAAGTGGATAGCTGATGGTTTGCAATGGTTGCTGTTGTACTGAGAATGTTTCAACTGCTTGATCATGCAAGTAAACGTCTCCTGCAAGCGCGTTGATTGAAATGTTAGTTGCGGCTGTAAGTGGAACAGTAGAAGTTACCTGGGCTAGGGTTGGGTATGTCATTCCTTTGAAGACAAATGTTGCAGTGTAATTGCCTTCCTGTAGGTGTGTATGTGGTGAATTGTTCTCCTCCAGTGTTATCAACAACGGCAAAGTTTTGGGTAGTGTTTGAACCGTCGGGCGCCGTGATGGTCAGTACGTAGTTTTCTTTTCTGATGTTGTTAGTGATTGCTGAGTTAGGTAGTGGCTGAGCGGTCCATATTAGAATGTTCAATGTTTGGCCTACTCCTATTGGGTTGGGCGCGATTGCGATGTAACAGTGATCTTGGATAGTCCATGGTGGTGAATGTGCTTTAGTTGTTGGTACTATTGAGGTTGAAGCTGCTATCGATAGAATGAATAAGGTAGCAATCGTCATAGCTGCTATTTTGTTTTTAAGTTCCTTTCATTTTTTCTTTTTCCTAAAAATTATATTGAACGAAAAGCCTAAGGCTTCTAGTTCAAGCATTTTTGTTTGTTGTTTATAGCTTATAAGATGTAGTTGGTGGCTAAGCACAGTCACATAACTAATAATAACCGCCCGATAGAGTGCACAAACCTGTGAAACCGCGCAATACTAATCATGAATAGATAGATTAATTTAGAGTTTCTAATAGGATCCAAATAGGTTTGTATTAGCCGCCACCGACAGGTGGAAGAATCGCTAAAACAGCCCCATCTGTAAGCTCCGTCTCTAGCCCTTTTAGCGTTGCCGTACTTGTCCCATTAATGAGAAACTGAAGAAAACTCTTGGGCTGACCAGTTTTGGCATCATACACGTATTCAGTGAAGGGTTTACCGTATTTGCTGGAAAGCGTTTTAAGAACCAAATCAACCGAAACCCTTTCTTCTTCATTAAATGTTAGGGTTTCTTCTCGGTTACCAACAATTTCTCTTAGAGTAGTAAAAAAGCGAACAACAACTTTCACAGTTTCGCACCGAGGTAGTATAGCAAAAGTGTGGAAATTAACCCTTACGTCCTTTTGGATAATTTAGAAGAGAATAATTTAACAACTAAGACGACAATAAACAGGTTGAGGTTTTACTTTGAAGTTGAGTTTGTCTAATGGGATTTTTTGCAAGTTGCGCTTAGATGGAAACTTTGATGCCGTTAAAGAGCTTGGTTTTCGAGACATTGAGTTTAATATGAAATCGATTAAAAAGGAACATGACACCGATGTTTATCGTGAACAAAAAGCATTAGCTGAGTCAGGGTTGAATTGTTTAACGCTTCACTCGGCGGTTCTTCATGTAAAAGACCCTATTGAGGTTCATCAGGCGGTTTATTATGGAAAAATCTCTCTTGAATGTGCTCGTGCTTTGCATACCTCGCTTGTTACTGTTCATTCGAATGTTTCAAAAAAGCTGCCCAGAGACGTCAGGGAGAAGTGTCTGAGGGAAGTTTTTGGAGAAATCAAACCCTTCGCCAAACAGTTGGGCATAAAATTGTCTTTAGAGAACCTGTCGTATACCTCCACAGGGTTTGGCAAAAACGTGGAACAGCTTGACGAAATCCTCGGTGTCATCGACCCAGAAGGTGAGATGGGGATAACTTTTGATTTGTGCCATGCCCTTGAAACAAAAGAAGTAGATAATTTGCTTGAGGCTTATGGCAGACGCGTCTGCAACGTTCATATGGCCAACAAAGCCCACAAACCTTTCACAGAAGAAGCCCCAGAGTTAATAGAGTTCCTAACTAAGCTGAATTCATACGATTACAAGGGACCGATAACATTGGAACTTGAACACAAAACACCTAAAGAAGAAATTGCAAAATCCAAAGCCCTCTTTGAAAAGATTTTGAAGAAATTTAAATAAATTTTTTCCGATTCAGCAACCATCGATAGCGAACAGGGAAATGGCACAAAATTCACCTTACAATTTCCAACCTAAACTATTTTTTGAAACTTACCGCCGCATATCCTACCACGCTTGAGGGGTCGCCTGTAATATCGCCACTGTTGTGGTAGCTCAAAAGCTGAGCTTTAGCCATCACGCCTTGAGCATAAGTGATTAAAGAGGTAATCGGTGCATAACCGCATGCCGTTATATTTTGGGTCTCAATGGTTTGATAGAAGCGTTTAGCATCCATGTCGGTCACTGCTTTGAGGGCGGCTTGGTCTTTTGCAGCTGCCATTTTGGCAGGTTCATAATGGGTCATGTCAGAAGAAGCAATTACTACGGTGTTTGTCTCGTTTAATGCTTCTACGAGCGCACGTCCAACTTCGAGGGCTGACTCGTAATCCTGCATCAGATAGCAAATAGGTACAATTTTGAATGTGTTACCGTAGAGGAATTGTAGAAATGGCAGTTGCACCTCGATTGAATGCTCGTAACGATGTGCAGTCTCATCAACATCTACGATTTTGGTTTCACGCAAAATCGAATCAGCCAACCCAGAATCAACTTCCACATCGCCAAGTGGTGTACGCCAGATACCTTCACGCATTAAAGCTAAAGCGCTACCGTAACCAGTATGGTTGGGACCTAAAAGCACAACTGTATCAGGTTTGCCATCGATAGCTAACTCGTAAAAAGAATGTGCCGCTATGGGACCAGAATAAACATAGCCGGCGTGGGGACAAATTAAACCCACAATGTTTCGTGGGTGACTTTGAAAATTAACTTTGGGAAGTTTTTTTGGACCAAGCTGATGGAGAAAACAAGAGGCAATTTGTGCTCTAAGCGCTTCGGCGTCGCCCTCATAAAATTGAGAAGCAACTGTTGGACGCCGAATCGTGGGCAAAAATTTAGGGCTCCTCGTCCTCTTCGCGTGTCACTTTGGCTTCGAAGTCTTCGATGGTTACTGGTGGGTCTTTGTCTGGACCAAGTTCGCCGCGTTCTCTGAGTACTTGCCGTGCAAGTAGCCAAAAGACAACTGCTAATGCTCGTCTGCCTTTGTTGTTGGTTGGGATAACTAGGTCTACGCCTGCAAATTCGTTGTCGGTGCTGCATAAGGCTACAATTGGTATGCCTACTTTGGATGCTTCTTTGACTGCTTGTGCGTCTGCTCTTGGGTCACATACTAGGATGATTTCGGGGTCGATGCGGCTTGAGTATTGTGGATTTGAGAGTTGTCCGGGGATGAATCTGCCGATGAGTGGAGTTGCACCTGTTAGTTTGCAGAACATTTTGACTGGTTCATGAGCATAAAGTCTTGTGGCTGCTACGGCTACGCGTGCTGGTTCGTAGCGTGAGAGGAATTTTCCTGTAGCTCTGATGCGGTCATCTGTTTTTTTAACGTCTAAAACGAATAAGCCGTCTGGGCGTACTCGGTAGATGAATGGTTCCATGTCGAGGGTTTTCATTCGGGTGCCGATGTGGATACCTGCAGATAGTAGAGTGTCTCGGGGTAATAGAAGGGTTTCTTCTGGAGCTTGAGCTTCGGAAGTTTCTTCTTCGGCTTCTGCTTCTTCTGCGGAGTCTGTGCTAACTTCTTCAGTTGCTTCTTCTTCCATAGGAGCCTCTACTTTTTCAGGTTCCTCTGGTTGTTGGTCGTCAACTGGTAGATTTTCTTTTCCTACATCTTCAGACATTATGTTTCATCTTCTCTTTTAGCGTATTTTTAGGTCAGCCATTTTGGCTCTGTTACCAAGGAAATGTTCAATGCGGATGAGTTCGTTTAGTTTGGCTATGCGTGCGCCCTCAACTACGCCAGTTTTGATTAGGGGGCATTTGTATGCTACAGCCAAATGAGCTATGTGCCAATCGCAGGTATCACCTGAACGGTGAGATACAACCGCATCGTATCCGTGCCGTTGTGCCATTTCGATTGTTTCAGTTGCATCAGTCAAGGTGCCTATCTGGTTGACTTTTATGATTATGGCGTTTCCAGCGTTAATCTTAATTCCATTATTTAACCTTTCAGTACTAGTTGTGAACAAATCGTCTCCGCAGATCAAGCAATTCTTGGCTTTACGAGTTAATTCGGCGAAGCTGTCGAAGTCATCCTCATGGAAGGGGTCTTCAACATAGGTAAGATGGTATTTCTCGATTAACTCTAACATAAACTCAAGCTGCTCAGCAGTGTCCAGTTTCTTGCCCAGATTCTCGTAAACGTATTTTTCTTCTTTCGGCTTCCAGAATGAGGAAGAAGCCACATCAAGGCCAAAGCCGCATTCAAAATCCATTTCGTTGCCGACTTCTTCACAAGCTTTGGCAATAACCTCAAATGCGTCAACAGTGTCGATATTAGCTATCCATGCACCTTCGTCACTTTTTCCGCCATTGAAAGTGGTGCTTTTCTTTTTTAATGCGTCACCGATTTTTTTGTGGATTTGGGTATTGGCAGTTTGTGCTTCCAAAAAACTATCTGCACCATGGGGCAACGCTAAATATTCTTGGATATCGGGTGCTTTGCCACGAGCATGTGCGCCGCCGCTTATGCAATTACCCAATGGATAAGGCATAGTATTTGCGGCATTTCCTCCAAGAAACTGGAATAATAAGAGACTATGAGAATTTGCTGCGGCTTCTGCATTGGCAAGGCTGATAGCAAAAGCGGTGTTTCCGCCGATGTTCTTAAAATCAGTGGTGCCATCGATTTCATGAAGGGTATTGTCGATTTCTTCTTGGAAATCCGCGTTGAGCCCCGCAAGTTCAGGAGCAATCAAATCATCAACTTTTTTTATGGCTGCTTCGACGCCGCCCTGCGGATAATAAACTACTTCAGCTTTTCCTTTGCTTTTGCCTGCTGGAGCAGCAGATCTTCCGAATCCGGAAGATGTGATTACATCGACCTCTATGGTTTCTTCTCCACGATTGTTGAAAATTTTTCTAGCAATGAGGTCCTCAATAATGGATGACACGGGGTAGTTAAACCTCAAGTTGCTATACTTTTGTTACGCACTTATTTTAGGTTTCGGAAAGCGGAATCGTATGCTTCGACGATAGAAGAGGTCTTTAAGATTGCCTGTTGTTGCGGCTTTTTGTCTTTTGTAACTCGTTAAAATGGAATTCAGATACTTTTTTATTTTTTAAACTTTCATACTGAAAAAAGTTAAGGAGTAAGTCGGTAACGGCGATTTCAAAGTCATTAAATTCTAAAAAATAACTATAATAACCAGTTAAGAAAGCTGCCTCAAAAGAACATTTTTATCTGAATAGCCCAATAGCTACCTTTCAAGGTGTAAAGTTAATGGGTAAAGGTTCAGGGTATGGAAAAGTAATTTTGTTCGGAGAACATTTCGTAGTTCACGGTGTTCCAGGCATTGTTTCAGCAATTGACTCCACAACTGATGCAGAAGTCAAAAAGGCATCTAACGGAATCAACGTTAAAGACGAACGCAAAACTGCTAAAGGTTACAGTGAAGAAAAACGGCTCCAGCAACTTGAGTCCATCGATAGAATGTTAAGAGCCATGGGAGTGGATCCCAAAATCGCTTTGGACATTTGGATAGGTGGAACCCTTCCAGGCTTCAGCGGGCTTGGCGCTTCAGCTGCAAGCAGCGTTGCCATCGCACGTGCCATCGCTCAAGAATTGAGCATGAAAATTTCGGAAGAAAAAATTAATCAGGCTGCTTATGAAGCTGAGAAAGCTTACGCTGGCAACCCTTCAGGCATCGACAACACGGCAGCCACTTACGGAGGGCTTATGTGGTTTAGGAAAAACATGGGTGGCGGACAAGACTTAGTTGAACGTTTAGCAATAGAGTCGCCAGTTGAAATTGTCATAGGCAGCACAGGCAAAGTTGCCAACACCAAAGGCATGGTGGAAGGCGTCGCAGAACGCAAAAACAAAAATCCCCAAAAATACAATGCGCTCTTCAAACGCGCCGAAGAACTCGCTTATGAAGGCAGGGCAGCATTGGAGTTCTATAACCTCAAAAAAGTTGGCGAACTCATGAACGAAAACCACCGCTTACTCCAAGAAATCGAAGTTTCAAGCAAAGAACTTGATTTACTCGTGGATGTAGCCCTAAAGCAAGGTGCAATCGGTGCAAAGCTTACTGGAGGTGGAGGTGGCGGATGCATGGTTGCATTGACCCCAGGTAAAGAGTTGCAAACTAAAGTTGCAACGGCCATTAAGAGTTTGGGCTTTGAAGTCTTAAGCACCAAAATAGGGGTCCAAACACACTGATCAATAAAGGGCTAACTTAGCCTGTTTTTTTCTTAGAGAAATATTCCATTCGCGAGAATAGATTCTTAATGATTGTGTTGACCTCTTCAATGAAGATAGTCTGCGTCATTTCAAGCAAATCGCCTTCTTATCTACGTCCTTTTCGAAAAAAGAAATAAAGAAAACAAACTGAAACCAGTTTGACATAGATAGAGGTCAATTCTGAATCGCATAGAAGAGTTTAGTTTGCTTTAAAGCCTTGACTTTATTTGGGTTTGCCTTCTCTACAGAAGTAAAGACTGGGCTTTGCTTTCGCCAAGTTGTATTTATTGAATATTTGACAGCTGCTGCACATGCAAACTTTTGTGAAATCGAAATCTTTGCAGGTTGCAACGCCGATAGAACAGTATGGACCAGGAAATTCCTCAGGTTTGGGAGCCATAGATTGGTAACTTTCTTTTGAAACGTTTTTGTTCATTTCCTCGCTCATAGCTTTCATTTGTTCTCTTGACATACTCATTACTTGCTGAGCATTCATTCCCTTGACCATTTCTGCATTCTTCATCATTCCTGGATTCATCATTTGCTGCATAAACTTTTGGGGATTCTGAATCAGCTCGTTTCTTGTAGCTATTTTGGGTTTTGCGCAGGGGCTATCTGCTTGAACCGGACAGGATACGCATTTGCAGTTGAACATAGATTCTGAATCAAAAGGAACTTGGATTTCTTTTTTACGTCCAAAAAAACTCAAAAAAAATACCTCTTATTTTACCTTCGTGAACTTTTACTTAAAGATTATGTAATCTATATTTGGGGCACTTGGGATTGGTATTTTTAGTTTCAAACTTAATGGAATGTGAGATTAGATTTTAAACGAATTAGGATTTGTAACTGTATTATGTAGTCACATACCTTGAAATATCGAGCAATTGGTAACAATCAATTGCGGTTTAGGTAGCGAATAAAAGGATGATTAGAATGAGAAAATTAACTGTGTTAACTTTTGTAACACTTGACGGAATCATGCAAGCTCCAGGAGGGCCAAAAGAGGATACAAGCGGAGATTTCAAGTACGGTGGATGGTCGGTTGGTTACTGGGATGATTTCTTAGGCAAAGTCATGGAAACGCAAATGGCAAACCCATTTGATCTGCTTCTTGGCCGCAAAACCTATGAGATATTCGCAGCTTACTGGCCAAATGCAACCCAGAACCTCTTTTACGCCGACAAATTCAATGCAGCTAAAAAATATGTTGTCTCTACGACCCTTGACGAACTCTCTTGGAATAATTCTATTTTAATCGCAGGTGACGCTGTTGATGAAATTAAGAAACTCAAAAGTCAAGATGGACCTGTGATACAGGTTCATGGCAGCTCCAACCTTATCCAAACGCTCCTAAAGAACGATCTTGTTGATGAGTTGCGCTTGAAGATATTTCCAATCACTATTGGAGCAGGTAAACGTCTTTTTGGAGAAGGCACAATACCAGCCTCATTTAGAACCCAGGAAAGTCAAATTTCAACCTCCGGCGTAGTAGTAGCCACATATGTGCGGAACGGAGAAATAAAAACGGGGTCCTTTTAGCGGGCCAATGGTGGAATTCTCCTAAGGAGTTTATCGAACCACAATACATAGAAAATAGGGTGAAAACTACATGAACAAAGTTATCTCAAAAGATAGAACAGAAATCGCATATGACAAACAAGGTCAAGGCCCAGCGATCATACTAGTCGATGGCGCCCTAAGTTTTCGATCATTCGGATCTATGCCCGAATTAGCTAAATTACTCTCGACAAATTTCACCGTAGTTGACTACGATCGACGAGGTCGAGGCGAAAGCAGTGACACTAAACCTTTTACGGTTGAACGTGAAATCGAGGATATCGAGGCATTAATAGAAAATGTTGGAGGGTCGACCTATTTGTATGGTATTTCATCGGGCGCTTGTCTGGCAATTGAAGCAGCAATCAAACTCAGCGGCAAAGTCAAGAAGTTAGCCCTTTATGAACCCCCATACAAGTCCGGAGAGAACACCCTCGAAGAATGGATAGAATACAAGCGACGGCTTACGGAGTTCTTGGCGGAGAATCGTAGGGGAGATGCGGTGGCGCTCTTTATGAGCTTTGTTGGTATACCTGCCGATCAGATAGAGGGCATGCGCAAAGCTCCAATGTGGCCAATGTTTGAGGCTGTAGCGCCTACTCTATTGTATGATGCTGCTGCGACGGGTGCAAACCGCAAAGTACCCATTGAACGAGTATCACATATAACCGCTCCAACACTTGTCATGCATGGCGGCGCAGGTATTCCTTTCATGAAACAAACAGCACTAACCCTTAGCAAAGCTATCCCAAACGCAAAGTTCCGCACAATCGAAGGTCAAACGCATGCAGTAGCATCTGAAGCCATTGCCCCCGTGTTAATGGAGTTTTTCAAAAACTAAAAAACGAGTTCTTCAAACACCCCTCGCTAATTTTGTCTGCTTCATGAAAGTCGATGGCTCACCTGCGCTACCCTCGAGACAAGAATTGAAGAGAGCTAAGGGTATTAAAGCGAGGCACCATTGAACGATAATTACGGTTTGAACCTTTTGTTTCTGTTACCCAACGACCACAAACCATGGTACAGTTCAAGGATTGTTATGGTATTGGTTAGTAGCATTTCTAAAACAAAATATTATTTACTTTTGAGCCACCAATATATTTTACAGATTTTATGACAGACATCGAATTTAGAGCAACAATTCAGATAAAACTTCAGAATCCATGTGTCCTAGTAAGTAAGCAAAACGTTGAAGATTTGAAAAATGGCTGGAAGAAACCCATGCCTGTAATTGTTCAAATTAATGGTGTACAGAAAACGTGGAGAATTAATATGATGCCGAAGGGAGACGGCGACTTTTTCCTCTACCTTAATGGAAAAATGCGGAAATATTCATGCACAAAAGTCGGCGATGAAGTTTCGGTACATTTGAGTTTTGATGAATCATATCAAAGCGGACCCCCTTATCCAATGCCGCCATGGTTCAGTGTTCCGCTTTCCAAAAACGAGAAAGCACAAACAGCTTGGAACAATCTTTCTCCAAGCCGCAAAAAAGAAATTCTTCGCTACTTCTCCTGGCTAAAGTCAAATGAAGCGCAGGAACGAAATGTCACGAGGGCACTTTTAGTTCTGTCTGGAAACGAAGGCAAATTCATGGCGCGAACGTGGAAGAAGGGTAAATAAAAAAAATAAGTCGCAGGAAGCGAAGTTAAGCGGATCGCATTTTTTTACCAAAAGCCACCTTTAGATGAAACTGTAGCAACAGCTTCCAATGACCCGCCTATGGTTCCGAAAGTGAAATTGTAGTTTCCGCTTGGAAGCGATATCCAGCCGCTGTTGTAGCTTTGTTGTTCGCCTTGAGCTGCAGAGTGTTCCCAGATCACTTGATCGCCATTTAAGATTTGAGCTCGCCACAGAGCAGCACCGGTATGTATAGTTACTTGAATCTGGGCTTTGTCATCTAGAAATGGTTGATCAAAGGCTATTGTTTTTTTGTCGGCACCTACAGTTAATGAAACTTGGGTATTTGCAGTGGTTCTGGGGTAAGTTACTCCCGCATAGATGCCGAAGGCTGCAACTATTATTATGACGATTGAAACTATAGCTAGTATTGATTTTGATTTTCCCACTCAAAAGTCTCCATTTGACAATTAGTTAGCCCTGATATAACCTATTGTTACTGTAGCACACCAATCACATATTCTAATGAATTGAGAACTCATCTCTTTAGTTTGGTGTTTTAATGCCAGTTCCTAAACCTAAATCAAATGAATCTGAAAGAGATTATATTTCTAGATGCGAAAAGTTCATGCACGAAGAGAACAATGGCAAACCTGAGGGCGAAAAACGCTCAAACGCACAAATTTCAGCCATTTGCTACTCCACTTGGCGAAAAGAAACATAAATTGAAGTCGGCAGCTAAACCAATGTTTTCTAATTAAGTCACCCTTAAATATTGGTGCTCGATAAGAACACTAGAGGCTTTTGCTATGGTTTTTGAGTTAACAGTGTCAAATATACTTTTTACAATAATAAGTTTGATAATTCTTTGGATCGTGGTTTCCATTCCTGTTTGGTTGGCAGGTAAAGCAATAACAGGTGGAAAAGCAACTTTTGGAGACGCTCTACTGGCCACTCTAGCCGGGCCAATAGTGTATTTTATAGTAACTTTTATAGTAGACTTCTTCTTAAGTGCAGTAATTGGAACAAGCGCATTTGTTTTTGGATATATACTCGCACTCATAGCCTGGATTTGGGTTTTCAAAGCTAGTTTCCAAACAGGTTGGATTCGAGCCATATTGATTGCAATCTTGGCATGGGTTATCTTCATAGTCCTAAGCATCATTGTTGGAGCCCTATTCGGAGTGTCTTATCCCTCACCATTCTTCCCATAACTTTCAAAAATAGGTGTTTAGATTGCCACTTGATGAAAAAGAGATGGATGAAATTTCGGAATTAAAATCTAAGAAATTTTTGAGTAAAATGGAAAATGGAAAGTACTATTCAATCGAGGAATTAGCAGAATTAATTATGAATAAACCACTAACCGAACCACACGGAAACAATCTTCCCGAGATACTGGGCAACACCGTTAAGAACATTTTAGATGTCGCTTATGTCCACTCGGTTATAGAATCGCAGTATGCAGTTGGCAATTTAAGATTTGGAGAAAAAGACCAAAAACCATATTATTCCAAAGCCTAACCAAATCATTGACTAAAAGCAGTTTTAAAGTCAGCATCTTTCTGTTCTTTTTGTTAATTTCGCAAACCCCTGAAAGTTTGTGCTCGAGAGTTGTTCCCTTTTTATTCGCCAGTCCCAATTCTGGGTTTGAGTTGCGGGATGGTTCATTCTTGTTTCAGACCCAAGGCCAAGGACATCTTGCACAGGAATTATACTAACATAAGCTCTGGATGTTAATGCTAACTTGATAAATTCTAAACCAATCGAATCTTTTGATACTTTACCAAAGTATTTAGAAACTTGTTTAATTTGTTCTTTGTTTGCTTCCTCGACAAACCATCCTTGCACTGTGTTGGTATCATGGGTTCCAGTGTAGACAACGGAATTTTTTATAATATTCTTTGGAAGATTGGAGTTATCTGGTGAGCCATCAAAAGCAAAGATCAAAACCCTCATGCCTGCAAGTTTTAACTCTTGCAAATATTTTTTCACGTTGTCTGTAATTAAGCCGAGGTCTTCCGCAATTAGGGGCAATGTGGGAAAATTATTTTGCAGTGTCTTGAAAAAAGTTTTAGAGGGCGCCCTAATCCATTTTCCTTCTTTAGCTGTTTTTGAAAAGGCTGGAATTTGCCAGTATGCAACGTATCCCCTGAAATGATCAAGCCGCAACAAATCGAACATTTGCAAGTTTCTGGAGAATCTCTCAATCCACCACAGAAATTTCGTTTTCTTTATTTCCCGCCAATCATAAACCGGATTACCCCAACGCTGTCCTGTGCTGCTAAAATAGTCGGGCGGAACGCCTCCTACAAACAACGGTTTTTTTGAAGCACCCAGCTTGAACAATTTAGAATTAGCCCACACGTCAGAGCTATCATAGCCCATGTAAAAAGGCAAATCACCAAAAATCCGCACCTCCTTTGTGCGACAATAACTTTTTAATTTATTCCATTGTGTGAAGAAAATAAACTGTGCGAACTTTTCTTGATCAATTTGTTTACGTAATTCGTATCTCTTCTGCGTAAGAATTTCGGGCTTTCTATCGCGAAGATCATTTGGCCACTCGAACCATGGTTGACCCAACGATTCTCTAAGTGCTTTAAACAATGCATATTCGTCTAGCCAGCTGTTGTTTTCTGCGCAAAATTTTTCAAAATCATCCTTATCTTCATTTGTTGTCTTGCTTTTTTTGATAAAGTTTTGATATGCCTTGTTTAGCATTGTCTTTTTTTTCTTTGTTACTTCTTTGAAAGCAACTCGCCCGAATGGAACATTGAGTTCTTTGACGTTTTCTTCGGACAGCAAATTGTCTTCGATGAGAACCTCGGGGCTTATGAGCAAGGTATTTCCCGCAAACGCTGATGTGGGTTGATATGGTGAGTTGTCGCATTGAGTGCTTGTTGGTGTAAGTGGGAGAATGCTCCAGTAATGTTGGTTTGCTTGAGCAAGCAGGTCGATGAATCGGTAGCTTTCTGGTCCCATATCGCCGATGCCGAAATTGGACGGTAGAGCTGTGATATGTAGAAGAACACCACTAGCTCTGTGAGCCAAAATCATAGAGTGGATTCACCTGACAAAAGCAACGCCACCGGAAAAGACCGTAGCAATTCTCTAACGTAAAATCCTTCATCGTTGCCCGTTTTTTGTGAAATCAATGCCTCTCCTGTGAAGATTTCGCTCCACTTTTTTGGTGCATTGCTTGGAAGATAAACGAAAGTATCCTTCCAAACTTCGCCTATCCCAAATTGTTGCATGTTTGTTAAGTTTGCTAGAAATCTTGGACAAACAGTTAAGGCATAATCTGTTTTTTGTTTTCTGCAAAACGCAATTATGTTTTGATTTTGTGCGCCTTTGACTTTCAACGGAATATAGGTGCCGTTTTGGAAGAGATTTTTCTTTTTATTTCGAATTTCCAGCGCTCTATTAATTTCGAAAAGTTTTATTCTTCCATCTTCAAAATTTTTAAGAAGCTCGTGAAAGTCGGTGGGTTTCAAGTTTTGCATCCCTTCAAGGTATCTCTGTTTTTTTGCGAAGTCAACAGACCGCCGATTGTCTGGATCAACGAGGTTCAGGTCCCAGAGTTCTGCCCCTTGGTAGAAATCGGGAACTCCTGGAGCGGTTATCTTGATTAAGGTCTGAGCGAGAGAGTTGTGGAAGCCACAAAAGGCTATTTTTTTCTGGAACGGAATAAATTCTTTCAAAAAATCATTTTGTGTGTTTAACTCGAGAAGTTCAGTTACGAATAAAGTTAGGTATTTTTCATATTCCAAGTTTGGAGAGACCCAGCTACTGTTCTTCTTAGCTTCTCTGATTGCCTTAGTCATATGAAGAGCCAATCTTTCTGTAAACTCCGGCACCTCAGAAAATTCAAATGGGAAAGAGCCAATCAATGTTTGATAAAAATAATATTCCTCATTTGCGTCTGGAACAAATTTGTTGTTTATTGTTTTCTTTTTTTCAAGATTTAGCGTTGACCATTTCTTGAAATGCTCGAATGATAGAGAAGGAATCTCACTTAGGACATTGATTCGGGCTCTTGCATCTTCCCCTCTTTTCGTATCATGGGTACTTGTGGCGTTTAGAGATAATGGCATAGTTTTTTGTCGGGAATCCAAGAAGGCGTGAAAATCCTCTTTTGAAAGACCGAATTTTGATGGTTCGCCTCCAACTTCATTAAGGGATAACAACCGGTTATAAACATAGAATGAAGTGTCTTCAAATCCCTTAGCCATTATCGGTCCAGAGAATTGCTGAAGCCTCATAATTAATTGCAAAGCATCTTTAGACGAGGAGCTTTCTTCTAAAATTAGCTCTATTGCATTTAACTCGGCGTCTATGCTCTTGTTTCCTTTCTTTGCGGTTTGTAAGGCGTATTTGAAATATTCTTTGTTTGAGGAATCGTTGTTGATGTATGTTCGGTAAACTGGGAAGGATGAAAAAAGTTCAATCAAAGCTTTTTGCGTTCTAAGTATTGAACATTTCTGGCCGTAGGGTTTGTTCTTCAAATGTTGGAACAGCAACCGTGTTAAGTTCTCAATGTCGCCAGCAAAGTAGTTACGAATTACAGATTTTTTACAACCAATCAAAATTTTATTGAAGGATTGTTTGCTTTTCCTAAATTCGTTGTAGAAGTGAGTCATTTCTGTTTTATTCTGTTTTTCAATGAATAATCCATTCAATTTGTTTAGAAAATCATACCCAGAAGTTCCTTGAACAGGCCACAATTCAGGGAGCTTTTCGTTTCCCATCAGGATTTTCTCAACTACTATGAATGTATTTGGCGCCTCTTTCCTGAGCTTAGTGAGGTAAACCTCTGGATCAAACAAGCCATCAATATGATCTACCCGCAACCCCGATATTTCATGGTTTGTTATAAGATGCATGATCAATTTGTGTGTGGTTTCAAAAGCGTTTTTTTCTTCCATACGAAGACAAATTAAATCAATTATGTCAAAGAATCGTCTGTAGTTGATTTCTTTGAAGGCACTCTTCCATTGCGTAAGCACATACACTTGCTCCGAAAGTAAATTGTCAAGTAAACTGATTTCTCGGTTGTAATGATCTACAATATGTTTGATCTTGTTTCTCAGGTTTTCATCAGAGATGTAGTCGCTTTCCAGTTTTGCTGTCAGATCTTTTTCATCGAGATATGGAAATTGTTTGCTTGAGTTGGCTAGAATTTTTGGGTAAGAACTGATTTTTACTGGAAATTCAAGGTCGCCATACTTTATTTGGAAGCCATTATGATAGCATAATTTTATTTGACCTTGACGCAAACATTTTTGGTAGCTGTCTTTTAGGAATGGTGCAAGAATTTTCCCTTTGAGTTTCGGGGATGGATAGTTCCAATCAACATCCAAAAAATCGTGGTAAGGAGAATTTGAGCCAAACTTCATTATTTCCCTAACCATGGTACTTTCTGGCGAGTAAGCTAAATGATTAGGCACTATATCCTGTATCCATTCCAGTCCAAGTTCAGCTGCCCTCTTAACCACACCGTTGAAGGCGTTTAGTCCACCTAGTTCGTCGTTGATTTGATTGGAATCTAAAATGTCGTAACCATGACGACTCCCGGGTCTGGCCTTGAAAATTGGTGAAGCATAAACATGAGATATGCCCAGTTTAGATAAGTATGGAAGAAGGTCTTTGAGTTTGTTTAGGTCAAATTCGCTGTTAAGTTGTATTCTATAGGTTGCCGTGGGCATCAAGGCTTAGTCCAGCCTTATCCCGATTGATTTGCACAATTTTTGAAACGCTAAGATCCAAACTTGAGATGCTTCGTCTTTTTTCTCCTTCATGGGGTTATAGATTTTTTGGGCAATATCAAAGGCGATGTTTTGGGCTTGCCAAAGTTCTAAGTTGAGGTGTAGCTCATTAAGCGTTGTTATTAGTTTCTCAATTTCCTCGAGTTTTTTAGCGTCTGGTGGAGTGTCCATCAGTTTTTGTAGTTCGTTGACTATTTTCTTGCTTGCCGCCAGTGATATTGATCCCAATTCCGGCTCGATAGAATACGTTTTGGAGTCGGAAATTAATTTACTAAGCAACTCCACATTGTTATCTTGACTTGCCAATAGTTTCTTTATTTCAGCATTTATTACGATTTCTCCAGCAGTTCGAAACGGTCTTGGCGGAGGAACCCCGATTTCATTCATAAAATGCAACAACGCAGAGTTGTCGCGATACACGATTTCGTTGAGGTCAGTTGCCTTCTTAACAGCTTCCTCAACGATGGATGTTAGAATTCGAATTTGGTCATCTCTGAAAACATCCTTCAAAGAGTACGTGTTCTTTCCAAAGTACTTCGGAAGTAAAAGAATTGTCTCGTTAATTTGGCCTTTGCCGAAGCTCTCTAAAATCTCGTTCTTAATTTCTTTAAAAAGTTCCTCGTTCACATCGAATTTTACTCCACAAGAAACGTTTTGGTCACCAAGCCATATTGCGGCAGAAGCGAAGGCCCCTTCATCCAGGGTTATTTGTGAATGGACGACTGAGTAGCTTATGACAAGTCTGAATTTCCCAGCGTCGCGCCTTTCCGTTTCCTTAGTTGTTAAGGTAAAACAACAACCGTACCGCTGCGGAGTTAGCTGCTCTGCAGTTTGCCGGTTTGAAAATAACTCAAGAATAGTACCTTGCGCCGCTATTTTTTCCAAATCCACAACTGACTTTTTAACAAGAAGATTGTAAATTTTTGCCCCATTTACAAACTCAGCAATATTGCTGGGCGCACCCTCAAGATACTTAATGAATTGATTTTCAAGCTGCACCCCTAAAACCTGCTCAGCAATTTGCATTGCTCTAGCAGCATATTTCATGACCTGCACAGTTTCCAACCCGGATATTTCATCAAAAAACCAGCCGCAGCTTGTGAACATTAACATTGCTTGTCTTTGCATCTCTAGCAGTTTCAAGACCTGTTTCTTTTCGTCTTCAGTTAATTCTTTATTTTTTTGTTCAGATATGAATCTTTCAAAATTTTCCTTCGATCTATCAAGTACCAAGTTTATGTAGCTGTTCCTTGCAGACCATGGATCCTTGAGGTATTTTGGAGCTTCAAGCTCGAATATTGAAGCAAGCTCGTTTCGTAACCAGTTCATGGCTTCGCGGAGAGGTTTTCTCCAAGCTTGGTTCCAGCCAGGTCTTCCTGTATTGTCTCCGCAATCGTTTCTCCACCTTTCGATGCCGTGAGAACAACTCCAAGAAGTGTTTTCTTGAATTTCAACTTCGAATTCTGGAGGATGCTTCTCTAAGAATTCTGCATAATTTGTTACTTTTGCTAATTTCTGAGATTCGATAAGATATAAGCAATAAGCTAAAGTCATGTCCCCGTGAGGATGATGGTGACCGTATAATTCCCCATCAGTTGCCAAGTTCACTATCGAGTTTGGTACATTGTCAGAGTCGTTAAAACCTTCCATCAGTTTATTCGCGAAGACTTCTCCACTTGAAAGAATGTCTCCGAAAGCTGCTGAAGAAGCTATGAACTTATCAAAGAAAAATAGGCTGATCGTATTTCCAGAAGGAAGTTTGCAGATGTATGCTCTTCGCGGATCAATTTTTCCTCCTGCCACATCTGTCCATTCTTTTTCGCCAACCTTTCTGACTTTGAGAGCTTGATGAGGAGCAAGCAAAGTAAATTTAATGTTGTTTTCCGCTAGAGTTTCAAGTGTTTCAATGTCCGCGGCTGTTTCAGGAAGCCACATTCCTTCAGGATATCTTTTGAATCTTGTTTCGAAGTCTCTTATGCCCCAAATGACTTGAGTTTGCTTGTCTCGTCTGTTCGCTAATGGCATGATCATGTGGTTATAGACTTGAGCCATGGCTGAGCCGTGTCCCGAAAAATTTTTTGCGCTTTCTTTGTCCGCTTCCAGTATTGATTCATAGAGTTTCGGTTCATGACTTGACATCCAATAGAGCAATGTTGGACCAAAGTTGAAGCTGATTTTTGTGTAGTTATTGACAGTGCCTATAATTCGCCCTTGGGAATCCATTATTCGAGAAACAGAATTAGGTGCGTAGCATTCAGCCGTAATCCGAGCGTTCCAGTCATGATAAGGTTGCGCCGATTCTTCAAATTCGACTTCTTCAAGCCATGGATTTTCTCGAGGCGGCTGATAAAAATGCCCATGAATGCAAATGAATTTTTCAACCATTATTTTTTCTCCTTCTTGTTAATAAAAACTGATAGACTTAACGGACAAATTTTATGTTCATCGCCCAAATTTGCATTTTTAGGCAGACCTGAGCCAGGACCCATCCAATTAATATCCGCAGAATCTAAAACCTTAAAGTATAATCCACCCTCACATGGAAAATGGTAACTGCTAGATTGCTTATCAAAATTGGCAACAATTGCCATAATAGACTCTGGCATCTCTTTTTTGACAACCAAAAGTAGCTCGTCCTCAGACGAATAGAACTTAACTCGAAGCAGCTTATTAGCATCACTGTTAAGATAGGATTTCCTAAGAGAAAGAAGGGCTTGATAATAGTCCAGCATTATTTTGCCACTTCCCGTAGTCCTTTTCTGCCAATCTATCTTTGAGCAGGCGAAAGCAACCGGATCTTGTGAATCGAGAGGCTCATTTTTCCAACCATTATTCTTCAACTCTTTTTTCCTTCCAAGGAAAACTTGTTTTCGTAAAGTTTCATTTGAAAAGTCGGTGAAGAATAGGAAAGGTGCAGTTTCGCCATACTCTTCGCCCATAAACAATAGAGGCGTATATTGGGACAAAATTACGATTCCAGCAGCAAGTTTTGCCGCTTCAAATCCTGCTATCTTAATCAAGCGTTCGCCCAGCGCCCTGTTTCCAATTTGATCATGGTTTTGGGAAAAAACGACAAGCTTTCTAGACTTGATCGTCGGCTTTGTATAGATTTCTATTTTTTTTAAAGGAGCAGTTTGATGGCGGCTTTTGTATTCTGTATGTAGAGCATCTTTGAGTTCTTTAAGACTTACAAAGGAAGAGTAATACCAGTTTCTTTCACCTGTCAGAAGAGCATGCAACGAGTGATGCAGATTATCGTGCCAAACGGCATCTAAACCGTAACCACCTGTAGTCACTGGGTCAACGATTTTTGGGTCAACTCGGTCGTTTTCCGCAATAAGCAGCAGTTTCTTTTTACTTGTGTTTATTTTTTCTGGTGGTTTCACTTAGCTCTGTTAGGAAATGTTTTGGACTATTGTCTTTTATCGCGTAGATGGCGTCAAGCCTTAAGCCATCGATATGGTAATTTTGGAACCAGTGAACGGCATTTTCTAGAAAAAAGTTTCTAACAGGTTGATTTGATGGTCCGTCAAAATTGATTGAGGGTCCCCAAGGAGAATCCCGGTTGAACAGGAAGTAGGGTCCAAAATCTCCTAGAAAATTGCCTTCTGGACCGATGTGGTTGTAGACCACGTCGAGAAATACTGCAATCCCGTTGGCATGAAATTTAGCCACCAACTTCTTTAATTCTTCTGGTCCACCATAAGTATTCTGCACCGCAAAAGGAAAAACCCCATCATAACCCCAATTTCTTGTCCCAGAAAATTGTGAAACAGGCATAAGCTCAACTGCATTTATCCCCATGCTTGATAACCCTGAAGCTCTGCTCTTCGCCCCAGCAAAAGTGCCCTGCGGACTAAAAGTTCCAGTGTGTAATTCGTATATTATCATTTCTTCAAATTTTATTCCTTGCCAATCATTGTCTTTCCAAACAAAAGAAGAATGATTTACAACGGCCGATGAGCCAAAAACGCCGTCAGGTTGAAAATGCGATGCAGGATCAGGCCTGTCTTTGTTATTGTCGAGTCGAAAAAGATACCTTGTTTCCGGTTTTATATCAGAGACAGCTAATTGCCAGTATCCGTTTTCTGTTTTGTCCATTTTCAGGACTTGATTTTCTTTGGGAAGAACTATTGAGACTTGATTTTCGTTCGGAGCCCATACTGTGAATTCGGTTTTATTTTTAGCATAATATGCTCCAATTTTCATTTTAATCTAAACCTTTCAAGAATCCGTTGACCGATTGATAGTGGCAGTCAATCAATTGAACTAAGATTTTATTCAGTTCGGCTAAAAGATTGCTAAAGATTATTATTTACGCAGGTTAATATTAGTTTGTCAATAATCTGTTGACACTAATTTTGCTGGTGTTATTATGTTACATGTAGAGCAATTGAGAAAAATTTCTCTAGACGATTACGTGGGCATTGTTGGAGAAGAAGAAGTTAATTCGGTTAAAGCCCTAGCGGAGAAACTTAAGGGAAAATCTGTCACGCACGTCAATTCTACGTCTTTTGGTGGCGGGGTGGCCGAAATGTTACAGAATTTGGTGCCGTTAATGAAAGATGTCGGGTTGGATGTACATTGGGAAGTCATCAAAGGATCGCTGGAATTTTTCAATGTGACTAAAAAGATTCATAATGCCCTTCAAGGAATGAATACCGAACTAACAGCAGAAGAAACTAGAACATATTTGGAGTTTAATAGGCAAAATAGTGAATCGACAATTCTAAACACTGATTTTGTAGTAGTTCACGATAACCAACCAGCAGCTATGATTCAATTCCTACCAGCAAAAAATGATAAATGGATTTGGCGATGCCACATTGATCTTTCGACTCCAAACATGTCTGTTTGGAGTTTTCTTGAGCCCTTCATTAACCGATACGACGCAGGAATATTCACTTCAGAAAAATATGTTATTCCAAGTTTAAAGATTGAAAAAATCCACATAAGACCTCCCTCAATTGACCCCTTAAGCGACAAAAATAAGGACATCCCACCAGAAACAATTGCCAGTGTATTAGAAAAATTTGGGGTGAATCCAGAGAAGCCCATTATAACTCAAGTGGGACGATTTGACCCGTGGAAAGATCCTCTCGGAGTTATCGACGTTTACAGACTTGTGAAGAAGGAAATCCCCCAAGTTCAATTGCTTCTAATAGCGGGCATGGCTACAGATGACCCCGAAGGCTGGACTTATTTTGAGAAAACAGCAAGGCATTCTGGCGACGACACCGATATTTTCCTTCTAACAGACCTCAAAGGTGTCAAAGATATAGAAGTAAACGCTTTCCAGAGAGCTTCTCAAGTGATGCTTCAGATGTCAACTCGTGAAGGGTTCGGTTTGAGTGTGGCTGAATCGTTATGGAAGGGAGTCCCTGTGGTAGGACGAAGTGTAGGTGGCATCCCACTTCAGATAATAAACGGTTCGAATGGTTATCTTGTGAACACAGTTAACGAAGCTGCCGAAAAAACACTTTATCTACTAAATCATAAAGAAGAAGCAAACGTAATGGGAATAAAAGGCAAAGAGCATGTCAAAAATAATTTCTTGATTGTGAACGATTTAAAAGATTATCTCCAGCTATTCGTTGAACTTCTTTAAATCCACTTTCTCTTCCTTGGGCAGAAGTTTTTTTTGATTATTTCTGAAAAACTTTTTTTTACCTTTCATTTTAGAGAAGTTAATGGACTTCGTTTGAAACGGACTGCTTCATCTTTGTAACCCTAATTTTGGGAAGACATTAGTTAATTTATGTTTGATTTGCTTGCTGCAATCAAAATTTTCTCGGTCAATAACTCCGAAATATTTTCTGGAGTATAACCTGCTTGCCTGTGTTCAGACATGTGGTTACTTATGGCAAATTTCATAGCCTTCAAATCGGGAACTACCAAAATTTCGCAGCCGCATACGCATCTTACAATAGGCATACGGTTTTTCTGAACAATAACTTTTCTCTCTCGATGTTGATCTGAATAGAAGTTAATTGCGCTAATACTGTTTTTTGTCATTCCAACTCACCTGGTTGCACCGGACAACATTATTCCATACCACTACATCTCATATAAGAAGTAGTGATAGGCACGATACTATCACAAAAAATAATGTAAAACTAATTTGACGCATCCCTTAAATTGAACGCTGAGTTAATTGAATATGGAGCTTTTTTTATGGAACAACAAAAAGTTAATGGAACAAACTGTTACAATTGTCTCTTCATTTCTAAAAAAGAAGAAAATGTCGACCAAAGCGAACTAAATGTTCAAGGCGGAATTGATCCAAAAACACAAGAAGAAATGCAAAGAGCCCAGAAAGCTGACCTTATAACCTTGCCAGGTGGTCCGAAAACAGACTCAACAAATAAAAAATTCTGTTACAATGACCAGATAAAAATGTTTGTAACAGTTCGCATGTGCTGTGGATACTGGGATAACGCAGGTGTTAAGAGGCCTTGGAAGAAGTAGGAAAAACAATAATCGGTCGACTATTTGAGGCTGATTTTGGAGAGAAAGCTTACACTTTGTTTTATGAAAGCGGCAATAAGCTAATCTTAACCGAAGTGAAGGGCCCTAACGTTGGTAGAGTTCAAAACTTGTCTGTTACTATTGTTGAGTTAAGACCTATCTTTTCATGGTCAACTGGCAAGAAGCCAACAAGCTAACCGTCACCGACTTGGAAGATTATGAAAAAGGTGTTGTCTACGCTAATATGACCACGCCAAGCGATAATTTCGTTTCAATGAAAGGCACTTTGAGAGAAAAAAAGTGAAGGGCTCAAAGTTAATGCCTAATTTGCACAATAAAAATGAAACCCAAATCTACAAACACAGGGGCTGAAACTGTACGGAAAAAAAAAGGACGAGAATTCACAATTCAAGAGCTAAGTATGTTCAATGGAAAAGAAGGCAAGCCCGCGTATGTTGCTTACAAGGGTAAAGTCTACGATGTAACCGATTCCTCCCAGTGGACAGGAAGGGATCACTTAGGTCATGCAGCGGGCGAAGATTTAACGGAGCCTATGGACATTGCCCCTCACGCCGACGATGTAATGGAAAGAATGAAAGTTGTCGGTGTTTTGGTTAAGCCCTAAATGTCTCTATTTCTTAATAAATTTTCTTCCAGAATACTGGAGACTTCGACATCGTTTCTGTTGTGCACACCCGGGATCTGGCACATTTAGGTGAACTCCGAAAAAAAGTGCAGTTGATTCCAGGTGTCCGAGAGGTTACTGTTTCGGCAGCTACACGAATTATTAAAATCAAAACCTCCTTTGACCTTTAATATTTTGGAACAACGCATGTTTGCGGATTTCGTTAATATTTAAACGATTTTTAACTAAAACAGCAATTTTTATATATCATTGTACTTTTGCATTTACTAACTCAGACCACCCTAAACAGAAAATCCCTAAGAAGGTTGTAATAACGATAAAAAATAACCAAGTTAAGCGACCCACTTTAGGAAAGGCAGCAAGGATTTCTTTAGCGGTAGTCATCGCATCTCTACTTGTTGTAGTTTCCTATTTTTCGTCATTCCTAAACCAAGCAAACCAAGCCATATTCGCAGCCATTTTTACTTTAGGAATTTTGGCTTTAGGCTCAAGCAGCTCAGCCCTGCTCATTAGCCTGATAGGAGGAGTGACATATTCTTTCGTGTCTCCCCATTTTGGTTTCATCATGTTATTGCCATGGGTTGTTAGAGGCCTTACCACTGCCTCCATTCTCAAAGTCACAAGCACCTTCAAACAAGACGGTATTCCTTCAGCCTACAAAGTCACGGCAGCGATGACGATAGGCAGCCTCCTCACAGGACTTGCACAGTACTTTTGGCTTATAAAACTCCTCAAAGTGGTTCCAGACACACCTATAGTTTTAGCATTAACTGAAGCAGCTATAATTGTAGCTGTAGTATCAACGCTGATAGTTTCATTTCTAACAACCAAATTCCTCTTCAAACGAATAAAACCTATCTTATTCTGGTGAAAACAAATGGTGCATCTACGATCACTCTTCCAAAAAGCCCAAATGAACCAAGTAGAAAGCAATTGTCGAAAAGCCTTTGATACCTATGGGTTAAGCTCAATACTTTGGAACGTCACCTACGAATGCGGCCTAAAATGCAAACACTGCTACGTGGGCGAAACCAAGAAAACAGAAAACGAACTCAACTCAGTTCAAGCTCAATCACTAATCTCCAACATCGGCGACATGGGAATTCCACTTCTTTTCATGACCGGCGGGGAACCCCTTATGCGCAAAGACACATTCAACTTATTGACGTCTTGCAAAGACTACGGAATCACAACAGTCCTTAGCAGCAACGGACTGCTAATAGACACCGAGAAAGCGCGTCAACTCAAAAAGAACAACGTTCACTTTCTCGCTGTCTCAGTTTACGGTCCTCCCGCTAAACACGATGAAATCGTAGGTATTGAAGGCAGCTACAACAAACTCATGAAAAATGTCGAAGAATGCATCAAGGAAGAAATTAACATATGCTTCAAAACCGTGGTAAGTAGCTACACTTACGATAACATTCCATACATCGTCGATAAAGGTATAGAATTGGGCGTAAAATCTTTCTACTTCTGCGACCTACTCGAAACCGGTAGAGCAAAAAGCGCTCACTTGGGTATGTCACAAAATCTGACTGACAGTTCCAAAAGCAACCATAAGGGTATCTTTTCATCTGCAAATCGTGGGCCTCGCATTATTTCCTGGAACACCACGCTTAGCTGCAACTTGAAATGCGATCACTGCTACATCAACGCCAACCACACCGAAGACAAGAAAGAATTAAACACCATTGAAGGCAAGATGCTCATAGACCAAATCGCAGAGCTTGGCAGGTCGATTCTGGTTCTCAGCGGCGGCGAACCTCTCCTCAGAAAAGACATATTTGAACTCGCAAGCTACGGCGTTAAGAAAAATCTCATAATGACGATGGGCACCAACGGCACCCTAATTGACAATGCTATAGCAAAAAAGTTGTTTGACACCGGAATACGAAAAGTAGCTATCAGTATAGACTCCAGCACGCCCAAAGTTCATGACAAGTTCAGAGGAGTCAAGGGCGCCTGGAACAAAGCAATTGAAGGAGTGAACTCTTGTAATAGAAACGGCGTCGGCCGGTTCATCTTACCAGCCCGAGTAGCTTTAGAATTCAAATTTTGTTTTTCTTGAGGGCAAACGAACAAAGAAAGTTGTTCCTTTTCCCTCTTCACTTTCGAATGTTACTGTGCCGCCTAACGCTTCAGTCATACGCTTAATTACTGCTAAGCCGAACCCTTGACCTTTCGCTTTAGTTGTGAACATTGGAGTAAACAATTTACCTTTGGCAGCTTCAGGAATGCCAACGCCTGAATCCTTAACCATTAAGACCGTGTCGTTTGCTTCTTTGAAGGCGTGTATTGTCAGTTTTCCGCCTTTTGGCATAGCTTGAACAGCATTAGTTACCAAATTGTACATGATCCGGTTTACGAAAGTCGAGTCGGCAACAACTTTCTTTGCATCAGTTTCCATTTTTACGGTTACTTTGACGTTTTCTGGCAAACCATTCTTTTTCAATAAGTCATCAATTATGAGCTTTAGGTCGGTTTCTTCAACATTAGGCTTAAGGGGTCTGGCAAAGTCTTGCAGGTCCGCAACAATCTTGTTAATGTAATCAACGTTCTTTTCAATTTCAGAGAGGCTTTCTTGTATGCTGGTTTTTTCTTCACTTTCTGGGATTGCAATTAAATCTGTTTTAGCCAAGAAAACATCACCAGTTATAGCTTGCAGCGGATTGCGGATGTCATGCCCCACCATGCCAGCTGTTGCTCCAATAGCTGCCAAACGCTCTTTTTCTTGCAACTGCTTTTCAATGTTTTTTCGATCTGTTACATCTCTGAAAAGTGTACCAACTATGTTTTTAGCATATAGGAAATAATAGCAATCTAAAGTCTTGTTTATGTCTTTATTATAAAGCTCAACGTGCTCTGATTTTCCTGTCTTAATAACTCTATCAGGAACTTCTAACCAATTTGGTTCAACGTTTGGAGAAATATATCTTGCCGTTTTATCAAGAATATCTTCTGCTTTAACACCAATTATTTTTTCATATGCTTGGTTAACTTTTAGAAACTTGTGGTCAATTGGTCTGCCATTCTCATCGTATATTAACTCGATTAATTGAAAGCCGTCTTGGCTATTATCAAATACAGTATGATAGAGTTGCTCGCTTTCTTTAAGTTCTTCTTCTGCTTTCTTGCGTTCAGTAATATCCCGGAATATCAGCACTACACCAGTGGTTTTACCTTCCTTGTCTTTTATGGGTGCTCCACTGTCGTCGATTGCAACTTCAGTTCTATTCTTCCGAATCAATAATGTGTGGTTTGCTAAACCAACAACCATGCCTTCTGCTAAGACTTTGCTTACGGGGTCTTCAACTTCAAATCGAGTCTGTTCATTAACAATGTTGAAAACTTCTTTCACAGGCTTAAGTGATGCTTCGTTTAGTGTCCAACCGGTTAGTTCTTCAGCTACGTTGTTCATGAACACGGTTTTACCCGATATGTCGGTTGCAATGACTCCGTCTCCGATGCTTGCCAAGGTAGTGGACCATCGTTGCTCACTCTCCCGCAGAGAAGCCTGCGCTTGTTCTAAATCAGTTTTGGAGGCAGTCACATTTTTCAGATTAGCTGCCATTTGGTTGAAAGCACGGGATAAATCACCAACTTCATCATTACTTTTGGAGGCTACCGAGTAGTCAAGATTGCCTGAACCAATTATTTTTGTTCCATCTTGGAGTTTTACTATCGATCTTAATGTACGTCTATAGATAATGAAATAAACAGCAACAAAATACGCACCGAAGGCACCTATCAACCCAAGCGTAAGAATATTGTTCGTTTGTTTTAGCTGATCAGCTTGATCGCTAAAAGACTTAGACAAAATCGAAGCGTCAAAAGTAAGCGCTTGATTTTGCAGTGCCAATCGATCCCAATTGGTCTGAAATGCTGGGAGGACCCGTAGACTCTCATTACGAGGTCTACTCTCAATAAATGACACCGAACTGTTAAATACTGAGCCCAAATTCTGCAAATCAGTTTTAACAGTGTTTATTTGCGATTGCTGTTGCGGACCGTTGGGAGATAGGTTAGAAAGATCACCTGAAAGGGAAGAAAATTGGTTTTGCCATTGAGACAGCTGGGCATTTTGCTGATAAAGGAAATAATCATTTGAAATATATGCAAGATTGCTTGCTCCAGTTAGAATGTTGCCAGCCATTTGTTCCTTATTATTTATTTGTTCTACCTGTTGATTTGTGAAAAGTACCGACGCAGAAATAGTTGTCAGTAGGATTCCGAAGATAACGATGCTGACGATATACTGGCTTTTTAATCTCATTTTTCTTTCCTTAACTTATGATGTTTACGGATCCGGGCTTTACTGACTCAAGCCCATTTACGTATATGTAATTTAGGAAATTTGGAATATCTGTTGCGTTGGTTAAATTGGTTTGGATCATCCACCGTGATTCGTCTTGCATAGCCAAAATAAGCGATTGATCAAGTGAAAGAGAAAACTGGTGACTGGACCATTTTTCCGCCATGACAGAACTTGTGATGTTTAGTCTTTTTTGGGCAATTGCTTGGGCTGTTGCCACATGATTAACTGAATAATCTTCCGCTTTGCTAAGTGAACTTAAGAATTTACTGACCAAATCGGAATTTTGTGTAATCCACGAATTCCTTGCAGAAACAACTATGTCTAACAGTTGATCACTCTGCACTGACCAAACTACTGTATCATTTGGTAGCTGATCTTGAATTTGATTAACGGTTGATCCTGAGACTATCACAGCATCCACTGTTCCGTTTACTAATGCTGTTACATATTGAGTTGTTGGAATGTTAACTTGGGTTACACTTTGAGAGGCTATGTTGTTAAGTTCTAAGAATCTTGAGAGATAGAATTGGGGTGCAATTTGGAATGTTAGTCCAATTTTTTTACCGACTAAGTCAGGGATCGTTTCAATACCCTTATCCTTTCGACAGACGATTGAAACCGATTGTGTCTTATCGATTGTTGTGATGATGTTTAGAGGTCCCTGTTTTAAGACATTGGTGTTTACAAAGGCGTATTCTGAAGAGATAACTAAGTCAACTTTATTGTTTATAGCTGCGTTAAGCGCATTTGTCGCAGACGAGTAATCGGTTACTGTCAAGTCGATGCCATTTTGAAAAAAGAACCCTTCATCTTGAGCAATGTAAACAAGTTCTGCGTAAGGTTCATTGCTGCCTGCCAAAAATGTTCCAAAAGAAAGGTTTTCTGTTTTGCCTGAGTACGTATTCTGCGAATTTAGATAAACAAATGAACTTAAAACAACGACTATAACCAAGATGATGACGGCTATTATAATGAGGCTTCGTTTTTTTGGGGTCGTCATTCAATTGAACCTCAGAAGGCTTAGTTTACTACCAATGGCTTGTTGACTGTTTATATAATTATTGGAGAACGCCTCAAAACTGGCCAATTTTATTGTTGGATGAGGTTAATAGATTAAAAATTTGACAAAACAACTTTTTTGTTTTGGTCCAAAGTATTAAAGCAAAGTTGGTAAGTCCCCAATGCCCCTCTTTGTTTAACTACAGGTTTTTCTTTGGCTGAACTTTTCTTTGGGGTTTTGAACAGGTTTTTCATTTGGTTCCATATCAGAATGAACAATCCCAAAATTTCTTCAACATCCAGACAGGGCAAAATTGACAGAAGTTAATCAGGACCAACTAATTGCAGAAAAGCGATTTGTGAAAAGTATGGATTTTCCTAAGCTGTGAAATAGGACGAAAATCGCTTCTTACATATCCTCCAAAATAAGACCAAATACTTCAAATCTTCTTCCCAAAGTTAACGAAAATAGCCTTATTCAGCAAATTTGTGTATAGAGGCTCACCCCCTTCATAGGAAAGAGCAGTCCAGCTCGACTACAAGTTTTGTTGAAGAGTCCTAACCCTTTTGGGTCTAAGACCCAGCGGGTGCATATCGAGTTTGTGATTTGGGAGAAGGGCTTAAGCTGCTACAAGTTAGACGGCCTCATGCTTGTTTGGAGCTACGTCCATAGAGACTTGTACGATTAGGGTTTTAAACCAATACAATCTTAGGCTCTAACGCGTAAACACCGAGTAAATATAGCGCTTTCTAAAGACATTCTAAGACAAATAGATCAAGAGCTCTAAGGGCAGAAAAGATCAAGAAGTGAATATGTTGAATTGTTCTTTGAAGATGTCTTCTTTATCTCTGCAAAGCACTAATAATTTATAAAATTTTAAATGCGAGATAAGAATTTCCTAAATCTTCGAATGAATACTAACGAGCTAAGACTTGCAGTAGTTATTCCAACTGCTGTAAATGCAAGACTAATTTCTGCTTCCTTCAAGCCGCAGGTTATTACCAAGAAGCCAGCCAATACCAAGATAGCGACGAAGACCCAAGACTCCAAGGGCATTCCCACCAACTTCTTGGTTGGACTTCATTTATAAAACTTGGTATAAAACAATCTCAACTGGAAACTGTCGGACAGATGGACAATATTAAATTTTTATTTTTGCCATAAACTTTCTAATAAAAAGAGGGGTTTAGATTTAAATAAGTAAGGGAAAATGTTTACTTGAAAGCCTATGACGCGTCCAACCTCCTACCCTCAACATAGCATCATTCTTTTAGGACACAAGGGCGCTCACCAAGTCTTCTCATTTGCAGCCTCCACTAATAAATGCCCACAAAACGATATTAAGAGAGATGTAAAGAAATCAGCGCTTTTTGTAGTCATTGGAGTATTGACAATTCTATTAGGTTTATCATTTTTTCTGGACAGGGAGCTAAACTTGCATGATATTTATGCCATAATACTATTTGCAATGGGTATTACTGTTCTATTGGCTGGTATCTACGGCGTTCGTTTTCTCTATAATATTAGGCTAAGAAGGAATTAATGAGGAATCATCTTGGCCGATCCAACCTCTTTCGTGCTTCAATTATCTATACTATTGGTAGCCGCAATCGCCGGTGGCTTACTGATAAAGAGGTTCGGTTATCCCGTCGCTTTAGGTGAACTCTTAGTCGGAATCATCCTTGGACCTTCGATTTTTAATTTAATTTCAGACCAAGCAACAGTAAGCGTCTTTGCCGAGTTAGGCGCCATCATTTTGCTTTTCTACATTGGTCTCGAAACAGAAATGGTCGACCTTAGAAAGCAACTTTTACCATCACTTTCAGTCGGAGTGCTAGGCGCAATAGTGCCATTAGTCCTTTGCTATTATACAGCGCTATCCTTTGGAATTTCAAGCAATGAAGCGCTCTTCCTTGGCGTTGTCTTTACTGCCACAAGCATTGGTATTACCATTCGATTGTTAAAGGACATGGGCAAACTAAACAATCCAGCTGGCTTAACGATTTTGGGGGCGGGAATTGTTGATGACATAGTAGCAGTTATTCTTCTCTCCGTAGTTCTGAGCATTTTATCTGGCGGCTTTAATGCCGTCGATATAGGGCTTGTTGTCGTAAAAGCAATTATTTTTTGGGCTATAATAGTTCTGATTGGCTCAAAAGTTCTGGTTCGGACAATCGACAAAGTCAGGCTTGATGACGAATACTTGATTCTCTTGTTGCTGGCATACGGTTTCTTGGCCGCCTATATTTCTGCAACAATTGGATTGTCCGCAATCGTTGGAGCGTTTGCTGCTGGTTTACCCTTATCAACAAGACAGGTAAAAGTCAGGATGGTTCTTGAAAAAACAAGAAGCCTGTACATGTTCTTTGTACCAATATTCTTCATTTCCATAGGTACTCTAATAAATCTTAACGTATTTGGCGAATCCGCATTCTTAGGATTAGTTATCACAGCTATGGCTTTCATAGGCAAGATAATAGGTAGTTTTGTAGCTGCACGCATGACTAGATTCTCGACGAGAGAATCCCTCAAAATTGGCATCAGTATGACTCCTAGAGGTGAAATGGGTCTTATTATTGCAAGTCTTGGATTAACAAGTGGACTAATTTCGACGGGAACTTATTCTGTAGCAGTAATGGCTGTTATCTTAACGACCTTCATAGCGTTGCCAATAATAAAGAGAGTGTATGAAACAAAAATAACGAGGTTTCCAAGAGCTTCAGCATTATATGCTTCTTTCCCAAGAATTCCCAAACGTAAAATCAAGGACGAAAACGCTGAAGCAAAAACTAAAACGACGGAACAATAATTAACTTACTATCGAAAACCCACTAGCTTGTTGCGCCTAATTATCACTCCTCTTTTTTGATCGTTCTTTAACATTTAAAGAAAAATGTTACGCTAGTGAATTTATATATGCAAGCGTCCTTGTGCCTTCCAATCAGAAAGGCGTAGTCAATGGCATTAGACCCTGTGCTGAGAGCTATAGTAACCATCTGTATCCTGGTTTTTTCAGCAAAGGTGCTAGGCGAAATTTTCTCATGGAGAAAAATTCCAGCTGTTCTTGGTGAGTTGCTGGCTGGGATCATTTTAGGTCCTTACGCTTTGGGTTCTTTAATTTTAGTTAATGGTTCGCCTGTAATTCAAATTAACGAAATTGTAAGAGCTTTTGGAGAGATAGGTGGCATACTCATTTTATTCGTCGCAGGTTTAGAAATGACTTTTAGAGACTTCAGAAGAATTGGAGTCGGCAGTTTTGTAGTTGGCAGCGTTGGGGTTGTTGTTCCGTTCATTATGGGTTATGGAATTGCGCTCGCTTTTGGATTAAATATTATAGCATGCTTGGTTATTGGGGCAGCGCTCGTGGCAACCAGTATTTCGATTACAGCACTTGTCCTTCAGGAGCTTAATCAATCAAGAAAAATAGAGTCAAGAATGATGGTTAGCGCTGCAGTAGTTGATGACGTTTTGGGGCTATCAATTTTGGGAGTCATAGTTTCTTTCATAACAACCTCAACCGCCATGAACCCATTGAACATAATAACGGTAATCTTAACGTCTCTAGGGGTATGGCTTGTTATGACGATCTTTGCAGCGATAATTCTCCCGAAGATAATCAACTTCACTTCAAAGGGTTCTGAAGCAACGCTTGAGGCTGCGGCTACGGCTTCATGCTTTGGCGCTTCTGCTCTAGCGGCATTCCTTGGATTGTCACCCATTGTCGGTGCTTTTGCCGCTGGTATGGCAATTGCGAGTTCTGAGACTATTGAGAAAATTCGAGATTACGCTAAAAAAATATGCATAGTTTTCTCGCCTGTTTTCTTTGGCTTAGCAGGTGCGGCTTTCGATATAAGGGCGTTTTTCACTACGGACTGGTTCTTCTATGCTTTTTTCATTTCTTTGATTGCAATAGCTGTTATAAGCAAAATAATTGGGTGTGGATTACCTGCCGTTTACTTCCTGAAAAGTGGCATCAAAGGAAAACGTGTTGGCTATGGCATGATTTCTCGTGGTGAGGTTGGTCTTATAGTTGCGGGGGTAGCTATTTCTGCAGGTGCGATTACGCAAAGTACTTATGCGGCAATTTTAGGAATGATTATGGTAACTACTTTTGTTGCGCCTTTATTGTTACGACGGTCATTTGAAAACGAACCTGAAGAAGAAGTAGCAAGTGATGTAGATACTACGGCTCCAGACTACATACCAACTTACCCCCTTTAACATCATTGCATACAAGCACTCTCTTTGCTTGCTTATTCGTTCTGGAAAGTAATATAAGGAGTTAAAGTTTGGTTGATTGCTTCAATAATTACTTAATTGCCAGCAACCGAATGCAAAAATGTGTTAGCGAAGTTTCTATAATGAATAATCAAAGCTTCAATTAGGCTTTTGTAAACTGCGTTTTTTAAGAAATGCAATCCCCACTGTACCAGATAACTATGGTAACAATAATTACCATGAAGGCTATTTGCGGAAAATCTTGAGAGTTCGGAATACCAGATGTTAAAGGCAAAGAAGCCAAAACTGCCGCTGCCAAACCTCGAGGAAGCATGACAGTCATAATGCTCTCCGAATCCTTTGTCGATTTCAAAAAAGACAACTTGACAGCTGCAAATCGAAGACCGAGATAAACAAAGGCCAAAAACAGCCCAAAAAGAATAGGGACATAGGATGAGTAGCTGAAAAGTAAACCTGTGAAAACAAAAAAGAAGGAGCGAATTAGGAAACTTATTTGACCATGAAAACCTCGAACGCTTTCATCTACAGATACAGTATATTTGAGTTTTAGCAGTTTTGCAATTGCTGGTCCATTCCCAATAATTAATCCGAGAAACAGCGCTGAAAGCGCACCAGTACCACCTAAGCTCCGCGCTACTACAAAAGTAAGAAGCAAAACCGCCAACGTTAGCATATAGGTGTTAGTTTTTCCTTTAAATTTTTCTAAGACAGTCAACCAAGCAATTCCTACAAGTGAACCAACAATTAAGCCAACGCCGAAAGCCAAAGCAACTGAACCTAAAGCTGCCTGAAAACTCACTTGTCCTGAAAGAATAATGTCTATAGCAACAAAAGCTCCAACTGTGCATAGAACGTCTGTTAGAATGGATTCAAGGCTTAGTATAGTCTCGGTTTTTCCGCCTATTCCTAATTTTCTGCTTAGAGCCACAACTATAATTGAACTACTTCCTCCGAGAATACTGCCTAACAATAACCCGTTCATTAGACGCCAACTAAGTAAGAACTTACAGAGCAAAGCTGTTACCAGAACGTTCAACAGAAAACCTGAGACTCCAAGCAGCAAAGCTCTGGGACTATTCTTGAATGCTAAACGGATATCCATGTTAAGCCCGCCATCAAAAAGAATTACTATTAATGCCAAAGCCGCGAAATACGGAGTAATTGAAATAAGTTGTTAATGAGAAAAAACATTGAGCACAGGACCCAATAGAACTCCAAATAAAAGTAGTAAAATTGGATCAGGAATGCTCGTACGTTTAAAGAACTCCTCACCCAAGAAGCCCAGTACAATAACAAGTCCTGCAACAAGGAAAGCTAGAACCGCAGGGTCCAAATCTGAAACTCCTCAATCAACCGCAAATCTGTTATTAACAAATTTAAAAATTTGCCAACAACCAGACGAATAATTTCGCCCGAAATAATTCCCAGATACTAAATTGAATAGAACTTTAAAGAAGAAGCTTCTGAATAGGCTTTCTTCCGAAATGTTCAAAGTGCACTCAGCAATACTCCGTGAATGAAATTCCTGAAAAAATCATATTCTCTAAGCAATTTGAAAGTGTGGTGGCATAATGCCAACCACAAAGCCTTAACTTGCTGTCGCATTAAACCAATAGTTAAGAAAATGAGGCATTTTTAAAATGCGAGCTTCAATAAATGAACTAACCAAGATTATGGATACCGACGAGATGGCCATGTATGAAGGAGTTTGGGGCGAAATGCACATTGAATATGATGTGTTCAAAACAGCAATGGATATCACTCCTTACCTAAAGGGACTGCCAAACGACCGAGACCCCTGCCCACACTGGGGCATAGTTGTGAAAGGCCGAATGAAGATAATATATGACGACAAAGAAGAAATTGCCAATGCAGGAGATGCGTACTATTTCCCGCCAGGGCACACGGGAATGGCGGAAGCAGGTACAGAAGTCTGGGAATTCAGCCCCAATGACAAGCTACAGAAAACCATGGAAGTAATTAATCGAAATATGGAAGTTATGATGGCGAAAAAATAATTCTTCGAAAATTTTGTCAATTATTGCAGCTGCTTTAGGAAGGTCGCTGTATCGTAGTATTCTCTTTGTTCCTCAATTAGTCCTTCAGAGTTCACACAAACAAAGACTGCGCATATCATTTCTATCTTTTTATTTGTTGGAGGTTTACCGCTGTCTTCTCCAAGCCTTGGTCCCCTTTGGACTCCCTATTATTTCAATTCAAAAGCCGCTTGTTTATCCTTGCCAATTAGACTCAGGAGCTCGAATTTAACGTCTGGAATATACGAAAAAAGCCCCGCAATATCTTCTTTATACGCTTTTCTGCCTTTGATGGGTTCTTCTGCAAAAGGCTCGGTAAAAAAGACGTCTTCAGCAACCATTTGAGATAATGCCAAATCGTCGTGCCTGTTTGATGCTTCAACTACATTCTGAATTATTTCTTCAATCTTAATTTCCATAGAAATTCCTAATTAAAATGTACCTTCTATTTTTAAAAAGATTCAGGAGACTGATTTTCTTCCTCAACTTCCTTGTCTGTATCGCTCCAAATATTAACCGCAAAGCTTGTCAGCGCCCACCACCAGCCCCTTTTCTCAGCGATATGTTCTTTAGAAAAATGTAATTAGAACTGGAAAACAGGAACAGATCATGGATTTTCTAAAAATATGTGATCTTGAAATTGCACCTTCGCTTGGAAACCTAAAGCAGTTCAAGGTAGGTATTCTAAGTTCTAGTTGTAAACATACAAGGCGAATTTTTTTGCACAAGTGCAAGATTCCTCCATGCTGGAGGCGCACCTTTAGCTAAAGGTACTTTGAAAGGAAAAGTACTAACTTGTCCTTGGCATGAAGCACAATTCAGAGTGACAGATGGTCAAGTGCTTAGAGGACCTGCCTCAGAGAACTTGCTCGTTTACAAAATCATAGTGAAGGACAATGGTATCTTTATTGAGGCACGAGCCAATTAATTCGAGAAGAAACAACCAATTTTTAAACAATTATCGAATGAAATTGAACTTTTATCGAATAGCAATTTAAAAGTTTGATATAGAAAAGGTCGAATCTTTTGTTAACCCTTTTATTTGGCAAAGGTTTTTTTATCCCAAATAGGCGTTGGAACCGACTTAGCAATAGGGCTTTAGCCCTAATGTTTTTGTCTAAATAATTATGGTTTCATTTTTTTCTGGAATACTAACTTGGGTTAATTTGGAAACCTGATTGGAAAGTGCTTCCGCCTCTTTCAAATCGCCATGGACAAGAACTGTCCACTTAGGCTTCAGAATCTGAATCAACTGCATAAGTTCCCGTTGGTCAGCATGCCCTGAGAGCTCTATTTGAACAATTTTAGCTTGCACCGGAAATCTTTCCCCATCAATCTTTATGTAATGCTTATCCTTTGCCAATCTTAAGGGACTATCGGGCGGCAGATAACCTGAAGTCACAATAATCGTGTTTTCCTCAATTTCAGCCCAAGCATTAAGTAAATTCAGACTTGCTCCTGCCTGACCAAACCCTGGTGTGCAAATAACTATGGCTGGCTCTTTGATCTGGGTTGTCCGCTCAACTTCTTTCACATGCTTGTACTCAAACGGCTTTGCTCGCATCTGTGTCTGTTGCTTGAATAGTGGCGGGTAGCCATTGAAGATTTTCGTTATACTATTTGCGAGCTTTGAAATCATGTAAACGTTGCATTTGGGGAGAACTCCATTTTCAATGGCTTGGTCTATTCGTTTAGCCATCTCTTGGCTTCGGTGGAACGCGAAGGTCGGAATCAAAACGTTACCCCTGTGTTTTATTGTATAGTTAATCTCCGAGAACAGTTGGCTTATGAGTTCGCTTCGTTGTGGCCTTATTCTTCCTCCATAAGTTGACTCTGAAATAAGGACATCCGGCTGCTGGGGAAGCAATTGGGGGTTGCAGCCAACAAGGATTTCAGTGTCATGCAGGCAAAAATCGCCTGTGTAAAGAAGAGATTTTCCTTCGGCACGAATGCCCGTCATGGCGGCACCGGCAACATGCCCCGCAGGATAAAGTTCAATGTTCATATCTGCTAAAGCCAAAGTATCCGTGGGTACCCATGCCCCTTTCATTTTGTCTACTGTTTGGTTGTCGTATCCCAAGGGCGTCCCGTCGTATTCGTTAACTTTAATCATATCTTTGAGCAACTCAACCGTTACATCGCGAGTAATTTTTGAGCCCACAATAACTTGCTTATTCCTAGATTTCGATAGACGGAGAAGGCTTCCCGAATGATCTAGGTGAGCGTGGCTGACTATTATTGCGTCGAAATTTTTGGGGTATTCGTCAGTTGCGCCTTCAAGTTTTATACCGTAATCTAATGCAACCTTGGAGCGGTCTGTAGCGACTTCAATACAGGAGCCCCCAACTTCTCTAGCAGCGCCTAAGACTCTAATTTTCAGCAAAGTAATCTCTTATTCAAAAACGTAGGTGATAAGATATTAATCTAACCCGTTTAAAAAAGCATTTTTCAGGCGTTTCCCCGATTTTTGCAATAGAATTATTTTAAAATGTTAAGCAATGGACAAGGTTCTGAATGCCGATTTTTTGCCAGCATCATAAAAACAAAAATTCCAATGGCAAGTAATGCAGGAATTAAGGAAGTGTTTAGTAACAATGTAGTGTTTCTTTTCAGAAAAATAAATAAGAACAAAAACAGTAAGCAATATGAGAAGGTCGCTTTTGAACGTAAAAATATTGTTGATAGCAGCTTTAATTGTAACAGCCGTTATTGGAGTTTATGGCATAGAATTGGGCATTCGTGTATCAACGGGCGTCGGACGCTTGGAAATCTTAGGTGTAGTAATAATATTATTAGTATTATTGTTCTTTGCTGACTTGATATTATTGGCTGAACATAAAAAAACGAACAAAGAGAAATTTTGGAAGGATATCTTAAGTAATTATAAGAGTAAGTTGTGTTAGAAAATTACCTTCCTGGGTATTGGTCTTCAACACATGGAAAATGGTATTTGTTCGACATTTTCATCTACCCTTAAATCTTTGTAAAAAAACAAAAAAATAGAAGCTGGTGGGGGCCATCTCCATGGCGCCGATATCTTCAAGATACTGCTCAATTAACTTTGCAAAGCAGCCGTTAATCTTGAGTGACAGAAATAATGTTAACGCTCTTTTTTCGCATTATACATTAAAACTTAATCCAACCAAAAATCATTCTGATACTTTAGCGTTCATTGTCGATTCTGCTTCGTTGAAATCGGCTTTTCTTAGGCCTATCATATAGGTCGCCTCCTTTCTCCAGAACTCTTTTCCATTATCAAATCCGATTAGTGTTGGAATTCTTCTGACTTTCAAAGAATTCCATATAGGATTCTTTTCATCTGAGAGGTCTACTCTGAAGATCTTATACGAAATCGAGCTAAGAGAATCTATGTAATGAAAAGCACCGCGGCAGAAAGGACACCACTCGGCATAGAAAAAAACCAAAATTTTTCCGCTTCTTAAAAGCTGTTCATCATTGAAGTCCCCTTGTAGAAGGGAGGGCAAATCAAGTATTTGGTCAATATGAGAGCTGTACTTTTGAAATATGAATATCACTAGAAGTTCGATTGGAATCATTATCAACGACAAAACAGCCATTAAAGGTAGCTCGCTAGTTCTGCCCTGAACAATGCTATTTATGGCTAAAATGCAAAAGATTAGAACCCAAGTAAAGACAGTGAATTCAACATAATCTCGTTTAGTCCAACGAATAACTAGTTTATGCCACCACATATAGAAGAGTGTCTCTGAAAAGACTTTAAAACATTCTATTTTCTTAATTGCCAGAAATATATAGAATACAAAAAAACTAACCACAAGTATGAAAATCGGCAGAAAAATCGGGTCTCATCCAAAATCGAGTCTTTCTAATTACTGTTCCAATTTTATTTATTTGATTTAATAAAACTTGACAAAGAAAGAACGTTCTGAAAAAGAAAAACAAAATGAGAAAGTATAAAAAGGCATCAGGTGACCCCGATAGTCATACAGAGGCGAACTTTTTAATAAAGAAATTTTGGAAAAACAAATTATGAAATCTCTCTTTTAGATTTGGATTTTATGTTTCGCGATTCATCATCTTCGTCAATTATTGCTTCAGAATTTTTAGCTTTTCTTTTTAAATTAGCCTCATATTGCTTTGCTGTAAAATCTTTCCTAAACTTGTCGTCTTTGCCCAATTTTTTTCACCTACTTTTGGATTAGTATTTTTCTACTATACAGGGTACGTCATCAGTCTTTCTATACCTAAGCTTGAGTAGGACTGCAACAGAGAGGAACGAAATAAACAAAGGACAAATTGCTAACCAAGATAACTCTAGGCCGTAGGAGTTGGAGAAGGCGACGTTTGGCTTATAGTTACAGTTTGTGTGTTGCTCCAATCGCTGGATACCCTTGTAAGACTGCCTGTATGCTCAACTTCAGAATTAAGATTTCTAAAGGTGTAATTAATCTATTTTTGCATACAAGAGTTTCGAACTCTGACAAAGAAAAAGTCAGGAAAATGGTTAAGGACGAGGATTGATGTTTTGCAAGATTATAGAAACAAAATTAAATTGGATGACTTGTTATTTCCAATTTGGTCGTTCAAATTCGTTCATGAACCAGGGTTAACTTTCTTTTCAGGATCTTCGATCCACGCAAACTTTATGCTTAATTCTTCCAATTCAAAACTAAACTCTGATTGATTATTACGTTGTTCTGCCAAATCACATACATCACCAGACAATCGCATTTGCTACCTATTGAAATAAAAGCTGTTTCAACAGAAAACTGTCTAAAAACCGAACTTGAAACTTTTAAATCTCAACCAGGAAGTTGTCATTTCTCCTTTGAATGATAAACGAATCATCTTTCACCTAGGAAATGGCTCGAAAATCATCTAATTAAGCAGGGGCGGGCTATTTTTAATTAAATATTGGCAGATATTACACTCAAAATTGTACGTTTCGGATATTTAATGTAAGACAAATTAAGAACAAAGTGCTATATAATTTAGGTAAATATTTATGGGTAAACAACAAAACAGACCAGAAGGATCAACAAGCTCGGCTCAAAGCAAGGGCAGTATGGCAAGAAAAGCAAATGCAGCCAATAGTGCGAGACAGAAACAAGCCAACGATAATCGTTCAAAACAGAAACAAGCCGATAACTCAAAGAAGTAAAACAATATTTTATACTTCTAAATTAAATTTTAATCCAATCAACTACCTCAACGTAAGCAGAGAAACGGAAAAAGGCTCTATTCAGCGTAGACACGATTCGGCATATACTTATAGAAAAATAAATCAGTTAGAGTATAGTCGGAATCGAGTGTACAGGTTGCAAAAATCATAAGAATTGTCAGTATTTCGGGTTCCTCACGAAACTTGGGGAAAATACATTTTTTTAGCTCTTAAAATTTTTAAACGGATAATATTACATTTTGTGTTGTTTATGGATGAAATAATTTGCAGTTCCAATTATCGAAAGATAAATCCCAAATATGAATAAACATACTAACCAGATTATTAACCAAGTAAATTGTGAATAAAGCAAAAAATCATGCACGTAAATAACTTGACCCCCCAATTAATAATGAAACGTACCCAACCAAAATTATGGGTAAACTAGTTTTTCTTTCACTCAAAACTGAAATTATTCGGCTCAACAAACAGATTGTTACTCCACCAATAATTGAGGCTAAACCAATGATAAAGGCAATTAGTCCGTAATCAATTGTTCCATAACCATAGTAACCGCCTACTGAATACATTAAATCTGAATTACTCCATGGAAGCATTGCAGCACCATAATAGATCAAGTACAGTTCTACAGAGCCTATAGGAATCAGGATTGCGATATATGGCCTGAATGATTTGTACTTGGTTGCTAATATTATTACGACTGAGAGTATTAGAGCAAAACCAACAGTAAACGGAAACGAGTAGTCTGGAACATTATGCCAAGGATAATCGGGAGACATCATATTTACTTAATTAAACAATAATAATATAATAAAATCTTTCTAAAAGATTCCGCTTAGACCAATGCATGACATAAACAGTACATAAATAGAGACGTACATAAGGGGTTTAAATTTATTATCTATATTTTAGTGATTCTAAACCTTTGGTTAGATTAAATTTTAATGCGTAACCTTGAATATACTTTAATGAGACGGTTATGCGTTTTCTGTTAAGACTGCTCTTAATTTGTATATAGAAAAAGACTTAGGCAATTAATGAAAGCCAAAAAAGAACTTTAACTTTGGAACATTATACGTGATATCTGAATTGTTGAAGAAAACTAATTCGACAATTTAATTGATTGGAGCTTTTTGTAAATTATTGAGAGTTTTCAATTCTGAGATAGATTCAAAGAAAAAGAGGTTATTGGCTATCTACCGTAATCCCATGTGTGGTCCATAGCCGTATCCGTAGCCATAGGCGCCTTGATAAGGGGCAGGAGTTGAGCCGTCTGTGGGCACTTGAGGCGCTACATACTGGTTGCCGTAACCTTGGTTTGTTCCGTACCCAAAGCATCGTCCTATCCAGCCAAAGAAACCGCCATTTGGTGCTGCTGTGTTGGGGGTAACGCCAACTGGCGTTTGGTTAACTGCAATTTGGGCAGAAGCTAAACCAACTATCACCAAAGCTAAAGCCACTACTGCGACTAATCCAATTACGATTTTTGTTTTACTCATTTGTTTATCACCATATTACCATATGGGCATGGAAGCTTATGGTAGTTGGCTGAAACAGATGTGAAACAGTTTAAGAAACAGTCTTAAGCACCCAGGAAAGGGTTTTCTGGAAAATATTGCGTCAAAATAGCTATGCGTTTTCAGGTTTTTGTTTTAAGTGTCTCACGGCTATTACAGTGTAGATTAAAATGATTTCAGGGACGGTTAAGCAGACAGCAAGAATAGATCCAAATGACATTACTTGCGATGTTGAAGGCACTGCAAAATACACTTTCACTTGATGTGTGCTAAAATGCGTTGTGTACCATACGAAAAAGTTGTCGGAGTTTTGTGTGTAACCTTGGTGTGTAGCTTTCTGGCCATCTATCAAAATAACTGGGTTTGTTCCATATGGGATGGCAGTTTTTGGAATGGTTATGTTGCTAAAGCCTATGGTGTCTTTTTCGCCTGTCACGATGAAAGACATTATTGTTGAGTTGCCAGACTCGTTTTTTGCGATCGTGAGGTTGGACATCTGGAGGCTTGTTACATTTCCGCTAATAGCAAGGTAAACTGTCTCGTTAAGATCTGTTTTAACTAGCATTGTCGTTCCTAAGGGAGTTGAAATAGGTGATGGGGTTGTTGTTGGAGTTGGAGACGCTTTTGGCATATTTGTTGGTGTTGGTGTCGAAATTTGTGTTGGGGTGTAAGTTTGAGTTGGGGTTTCTGTTGGTGTTTGTGTTGAAGTGGGGGTTTGGGTTGGTGTTGGAGATGGAGTTGGTGTTGAAGGTGAGTTTGAGGTCTGTGTTGGTGAGGGCGATGGCAATGATGTTGGAGAAGGGGTTGGGGTTAGTTTCGGAGTGGGCTCTGAAGTTGGAGTAGGTGAAAAAGTTGGTGTGGATGTTGGCGTAGTAGTTGGTATTTGTGTTGGGGTTGGTGTTGATGTTGGTTTTGGCGTAGCAGTTGGTGTTGGTTTGGAAGTAGGAGCTGGCGTTGGTGTCGTGGTGGGATCAGGAGTTGGAAGGGGTTTCTTAGCAGTTACTTGCATGCTTACTTGTGCACAGATTAAAAAAATTAGTAATGCAAGCATCAGAATTTGTAATTTCTTCATTTTCTTTTTTCACTTAATGTTTCTTATTTACTTAGTTTATTTGAATCGATAAAAGTTGAAGCTAAGTCATAACAACTTAGGACAATACTTTAGAATTACAAACAAGAATTAATTCGTTTCTTATTCCAGAAAATACTGGTCAATTGATATCTATCATAACATAATAACCGCGAAGTAATTGAACTTTTAGAATTTAAAGCTTCAAATAATATTTATTCATGCCAAATTTTTAGAATGTCGGCATTGTCAAGCTCACCTCAAGCACTCATGAGGTTTACGATATTTGCTTTTAACTCTCATGCTTTAGCAAAGCAGTCGCTCTAACTCCTTCCTTTTTCTTATCATTTGAACGTAAATGTCTTGTCTTAGCTCCAAAATTATCGCTTTCATTATTTCATCAGCTGTAGTTGGCCCTTGTAGGTTGTTGTAGTTGCTTGGCTACAGCACGATCTTATATCTTACATCTTCTCTCTTACTATATTAGCAAGTTTTAATTTTGAAACATCTTACGGAGTTGGAAAAATTTTTAACAAAAAAATCATCCATGGAGCCATTCTCGAAAGCATTCTACTTAACCTCATAATCGAAACTTCTGATTATGGTCTACACGGATATGCTATCCTGAAGGCAGTAAACAAGAAATTTGGCATATGTTTGGGTCCTTCCCAGATTTACCCTGAACTTAAGCGTTTAGAGAAACGGGGGCTCGTAGCTTCAAGCTGGGAGTTCGTTTTCGGAAAAGCCCGTAAACAATACCGAATTACACAAAAAGGGAAATTACTGCAGAGGGAATATTTTGTGGATTTAAAAGCAGTAATTCCGGTTTTAGCTACTTGCAAAAATTAAGATTTCTTTTAACGATCCCTAGCAAGACGGGGCACCAGATGTTCAAGATTTAGCTAATGTTCGAAAGTGGGCCAAAACCCTTGTTAGTTAGCCTGAAAAATTATAAATTAAGTGATTGAGTAATCGATGGTTAATTTAACAAAGAATCAGCAAAAAAGAGAACTAATGAAGACAGATGTTAGTCAATCGAAGCAGTCAACGCTGGATGATCTCTCTTTTCAATTTAACATTGAAAGATCAACACAGGTTACAAGGCCAACAAAAACAATAATAATTAATCAAATCTCCCACAAAATTGAAAAAGACGAGTTAACACTCAAAGTTGAATTTGCCTTATTACCATCAAATACGGCATTTTCAAAAATTAATCTTGACCTGTACTTTGACGATCAACTGATTAATTCAACAACCCTCTGCGTTCCCCAAAGCGCTCTACTTAATGACAATTTGGAGTTTTCTACAGTATTAATGATGAAGGGAATTGTGGCAGGAAGTTACCCCATTAGAGTACAGATGTATGAACTTTGGGATTCAAGTGAAAAGCTATGCTTCAACGAAAAAGAGATTGTTGTTGAATATGTTCCGCAAACCAAGGAATCATTAATAGCAAAGGTTCCAACAATTAAGAGCGTTTCAGGGGCAGATTTAAAAGTTGTTTCATCAACTGCCAAAAATATTAACAAAGAAATAGGACAAGGCCCAAAGCAGGAATCTGTTGCTAAAAGAGATTAATGGTAATATCTTAAACTTGTTAGAATGGCAATTGAAAAACACATAACAAAAGAAACGTTCCCGTAAAAGTTTAAGTAGAAAATTAATTGCCTAAGGCATGATTAATCGTAGTTCCATTGTCGATTTTTAACGTCATTTGACGAATCTAAAAGCTTAAACCTCGCCGAGGATAGGGTAGCATATACGACGTATTTGTGAGGTGAAAAAAGACATGATATTTGAGGATGAAGAAGATTGGGCAGAAACTGAAGATGAGGAATGGGAAGAGGAAGAATGGTAAAATATTGGATTTTATTAAGCAACTTTTGTTATTCTATCATGTTCAGTTATTGAACGATATTTTCCGCAATACTTGTAGGGACCGTGAACGCAGGTATGACTATTTACCTTATGAAAGCTGCAGACTTTACGTTTAGGGCAACCGCCAAAAACAATTTGTCCCATTTTTACAACTGATTTCAAGTCGCATTTCCTGAAACTTTCTTCAGTTGTTGATTATTGTCATTTGTGTTCTTAAGGAGTATTGCAATAATTGATATGTATTAGACCTTTAATAATCACGTCTAGTCCTCGCTTCAATTTCACCCATTCAAGGTTTTGCCTTACTAGAAACACATTTAGACCTTGCAAGTGAATCTTCTATAGGATTGAACATTATGTCTGAACCTTCATTAAAAAAGCCTACAACGACTGACAAAGCCACAATTCAGAAGATTCTAGCTCAAGTGTCTTATGAAAATGGATTTCACTTTTTTACGGACGTAGGCAAGTCTCTTGGTGAAACTGCCATCAGTCTTTTCAGCTTCTTTGAAGAACTTAGAACAATAGAGCTTTCATCTGTGAGGTTTCATTTTCAGCGTCATGACTTCCAAAACTGGATAAGAGATACACTGGGTGACAAAGAGTTAGCAGACGGAATAGACAAAATAAAACCAGAACTATCTGATGAGAATTTAAAGGAAGCTTTGCTCAAAATCGTGCAGACGCGCCTTGTCGAACTACAAACACTCTTAAACGCACAAAATTTAAAGAAAACTGGAAAGTAAGCGGAACTTAAGAAGTTTAGTTCTCAAGAGCTTAAACAATACTAAATTAACATTTGTTGTTGTCGTTAGCCTTTCACAACCCTTTATCTTTTGGAAACAACCACCATATCTTAGTGGACTTTAATTTAATCCTCACCTCACAAGGGGTAGCCTTCCCATCTAAGCATGGTTTTGTGTCAGGATTAAAAAAGTCCACTTCTTTTTCAGGCATTTTTTTCTTTTAAGGCAGATTAAGTTTGACTTATACTGAGAAAATGGCAAAAAACCCCGGGCAAACACAGAAAGCTTATAAAAAACACGTTTTCATAACCTGTTAATTAGCAAAGTTTTATCCACAAGCATGGTCCAACAATTCTATAATAACCTTAACGGAGGCGAATATATGGCAAAATGTCCCAAATGTGGTAAGGAAGTAGCTCCTAAAAAATCTTGGAAGATGGCTGGCAGGCCTGATAAAGCAGGAAAAAGAACGGAACTTACAATTGGCTTGTGCGAGTGCTGTGGCAAAACCTTTAGGACGACACTTAGCAAACAGAAAATCTGATTTGTTAATAAATTATAAATCATTTTTTTCTTTAGATTTAGGTGTCCGGTCTTTTGTTAGATCGAAAAACGGCTGAATAGAAAACAGCAGAAATGAACTTATTATGGGCAAACATAATTTTTTGACTTACTTTCCAGCTCTTTACCGTACTTTGATATTGGCTAAAAAAGGTTGATTTCTAGTTATTCAGATAGAAAATATTTATTAAATATTTTGTTTAGAGACGTTAATTGTAAACTAATGGATCAAGATCACAGTTTGGGAAAGGGTTTACCGACAGTTTTGTGTGAGTGTGGCGAAGAGATACTTGTTATTCCTGATCTAGATGAAATGGCAAGGTGTATTGAGACACACGCAATATTTCATGAGAAAAAAGAAGCAGATCCTGAGAAAGCAGAAGCTGAACATTGCAGAATAGAAGATCAATTAACTCGAAAAGTTATCACAAAAATTGCAGATATGGCAAATAAGAGGGGTTAACTTTTCTGCGTCAAAAATCTTTGGTAAGATTTATATTTTTCTTACAGTAAATTCATTTGACAAGAGTCCGTTCATATGCCAACGAGCCCGCTAATGCAATACATAGAAATCACCAAATTTCTAATGGAATATGGCCCTCAGACAATAAGTCAAATAAGTTCTTTTTTTAAAAATCTAAAATCAGCTGATTTAGAGCGCGTTCTCAATTTCCTATTTGAAAACAAAATCATAACCCGAGAAACAACAGATGCAAATCGGACTTATGCAATAACTGAGCGAGGAATTGGAGTCTTGACATTCTTTAAAGTTAAACATTCAACACCGACCATTAAACTGAAGCGTTAAATTTCGTTTTTAGGATTCATTACACTGGACATAATTTTTTCAATAAAGAAGGTAGACATTAGAATAAAGAAAAATCAAGGTATTCAGTGTTGGAGGTTGGATTGAAGGATACGAGTGTTTCCTGAACGAGATATGCAAGACCTCTCACAACCAATAACCCGTTTCTTAGTAAGCCAAGTTAACAAAAAAAATTGTTAAGAAGCAAAAATAACTAATTTTGTCAATTTGACTTTGCAAGCTTGCGAAGCTGTCCACACAAAACAAGCGAAGCCAAGATTGTAAAAAGGATTATCTTGAGATATGCGAATCCTAAGTGTACAGCTTAGGTGATAAATAATAAATAAAAATCCACAAAAAAACAATACTAATTTAGAATTTAATAGTTTAGAAATTAATACAAAAATGCCAGTTTTTAGTTGTTCATGTGGAGATAAAATTTTAATCGTTCCAGATGTAACTGAAATGGATAAAGCAATAAAAAATCACATAGTTGTGCATAGAAAATTAAGTGGACAGAGAATATCTGTAGATGATCTCACGCAGCAAATCTTGAAATTCATCGTAGAAATCATAAATGAGACTTAATGGATCCAACAGAAATTTCATGTGTGTATCAATAAACAACAACAAACTCTAAATTAAGAATAAAGTATTGAAAAAGCGGTGTTTTATTTTGGAAAATGTTTCCAATAAAGAAGCTCCAAACTAGTTCGTGTTCTATTGCATCCATGGGAAGACCCCCCTGATTGCAACCACTGGTGATGTTAAGCCAATTCCAATGACACAGTTGGCTTGCGAGTTTTTGATACAGACCAACCTAAAATGAGATTACCTTACTGTAGTAAGCGGAGTTAACCAATTTTGTCAATAAATCACTGGGTTAACTATCATAGAGAAGAATGCCTGCACCTATTTTTGTTAATGAACTACTTTGAAGTTTTCCCGACATTTCTTGAAGGTATAGGCTTCTGTGCGAAAAATTTGGTTTTTAAATGATTTGTCAGGATTTAAGACGTCTGCATTGCGCTTGGGACAGTTAGCCATAATGGTTGAGTAAAAAAAATGTTCGATATTTTAGGTAGCTATCAAGCTATCATAAAACAGGAAATTTAAGTAAGTTTAAGTTTTTTAGCAACTTTATTGTCTCAAATCACGCAGACAATTAACAAATCAGGTTTTTTGTTCATTCTAAGCATAAAATCTGGCTTAATAGATTGGAATTCTTTCAACTTACCGTTTGCAACATGGAGTTCGCTAATCGAGTTAAGCGAACTTTTCAAAAATCACAACGGTCTTTGCTAATCGGCAAATTGAAGTTTTCAAGAACGTTCATATCACGTCGTTATATTGAAAGCGGCAAGGAGAAAAAAGACAAAATGTTAAAAATCCTAAAGCAAAAACGCGCAGCTCTCTACGTCATCGCATTGCTCATGATCGCAAGCACAATCGTTGCAGTCAGCGCAAACGTTCTAGTAAAAGAAACCAAAACATTCTCAGCCACAAACTACAACCTACAATACGACAACACCAAACTCTCAGTTACAGATATTAGTGGAATAACCTACGATTCGATTGGAAACCTAGACAAATTCAACTTAACGGTCCAGAACAAAGACCCCGCAAATGCATACAATGGATCACTGGAAACATCGATTTCAGGGCAAGCGTACGACATAGACTTACCCTTAATTGCACCCAACGTGGCAACCCAAATCACAATAGACCTCAAACCGAATCTCCCAGTAACATCGACCCTATCAATTACTGCAACAGTCTATGTTTCAGATCCAACTCCAACAACCACTCCGCCATCCACTCAAACTCCAACAAGTACGACAAACCCAACCACAACTCCTACTTCAACGAATGCATCAGCTCCAACTCAACTTCCATCACCTTCTCAAACCTCAACTCCCAATCCAATAGCCACGCCAGCTTCAACTCAAACAACTGCACCAACAGCTACTCAGATGCCCATTCCTGCCGGAGTAGATTTCGCAGCAATCAAAGCAACTTCAATTCCCGACGCTCAAATTGACGGCACAATCGGACCAGAATGGAACGACGCTAAACATTACCAAAACATACCCATTGACCCCCAGGGAACGGCCGAAATATGGATTAAAAACGACGGAACAAACCTATACTTCGCAATCCAATTCACAGCCGACTCAAGCAACCCATGGCTCTCTTTAGAATTAGGGTCATCAGGTATACATAACTCTGGCGCAGACTTCGCCGTTTTTGGCGATGACAATCTGTCACCAAACAATTACAGCGATGCATATTTTGCATCGTTCTCTTCAGTTAAAGCCGATGTCATTCAAAACGGCAAAGGCGCTATGACAGTCAATACAGGCAACGTAATCACAATCGAGCTTATGAAACCTTTAAGCAGTGGCGATACAGCTGGAAAAGACATAGCGTGGACGATTGGCAACACTTACAATATGGTCATAGCGTGGGACAGCAATGGCGGAGGAAGTTCAGGCGGAACAGTTGATCACACCAAAGGGACAACACCTACAGCGCGAACAATTTTCATAAGCGGATAAAAAATAGCATACAACTGAAAGAACATGCGAATAACCCTCCCAACCCTTATTTTTCTTTCTCTATTATTCGGAATAATAAACTTTCTTGACACAACTTCCAGATTATTCTTTTATTATATGTCAGAAATACCTTATCCACTTTCAACATTGTTGAAACCCATATTCTTCATGCTTCAAACTGTTTTTCTGATATTATTCATATCAAAACTTATAATCTCAAAGGTAAAAGACTCGTCTCATAGAGCAATTCGTAGTCTTCTAGTTTTTCAACTACTAATTATATTGGTATTTCTAACCATTTATTTTAGTTCTTTTGCGTTTCCTCTACAAGGTCAATTTGTTGAATTAGCGGAGTTTGTTCTTTTTTGGCTGGGTCCAGCAATTTCTTCATTTTGGATAGCTTTCTTAATGTTCCAGCGTCAAAAAAGAAATCTTTCGATTGCTTTTTTAATTATTGGTTTTGCATTCTTAACTAAGCCACTGGAAGGACTCTATTTTTGGACTCAAACTTACTTCAACTTTGCACTTCCATACCATTTGGTCTCGATTGGGATGTTTGGTCCACTTCTAATTATGGCTATAGCGCTGCTATCAGCTTTGGTTGTTATTGTTCAAAAGTTCAAAATTCGAATAAACTTTACAACATTGTTTAGTCCTTACTTTTGGGCGGCTTGTGCGGCGTTAGCATTTCCTGTGGTGCTCGTAGTTGCAAATCATAGTTTGGGGAATCTGATTATAAGAGCAGTTGTTTATTGGGGGCTTAGTTACTCAGGGTTCGACTGGTATTCTGTAAGCCTTCTTCTATTATCGTTGGTTGTTTACATCTACATCGTTAGAAAGTTGGGTTCAAAGTTGGATGATTCTTTACCGTCGAACTTGATTAAGTTAGGTTGCTTGTCTTTTGTTTGGAACGGTGTAGCAATACTCTTGTTTGGTTACTCTTCTATACCAGGGAATCTTTTGTCTTTAGATGCTATTGCCGCTGGGCTTATGTTGCGTTGGACTCTTTTGAACGAGTCTTAGCTATAGAAACCCTTATTTCCTTCCCTACGACTTATAGTAAGATTCAATATAACATAGAGGTGTATCAATAAAATGTTGTCACGAGATTGTGATGGCTGCTCCAGAATGATGTTTGAATGCAAACAACGCTTTGGAAAAGTAACCGTCGGCGAAAAAGTATTCTGCCCTGATGGAACAGCTCACTTAGTAGATACATAAAATCAATTTACCTGTTTTAGATATTCCCCAATTTCTATTCTATTTTTCTTGTTAAACAGTTCTATCTTGTATCGTATTTTTACGCTGAGCTTGTATTATGGGAAATCTATTTCCTAAAGCCATTAATTGGGGTTTCTTGCATGAGTTATGAAGACTTGAAAAGCAGCTCTCTGACTATTCATGTTAGCATCAACAATAAAAGGAAATGTGGCTGTCTTCGGCAATTGTAATTTCCAAAGAATTTAGCAGTCAACTAGGTGCGATGTACCATCCGGACAATAAACTTTCTCGCCAATAATAACTTGTTTATAACGAATTTTGCACTTGGAGGATCTTTCACATCCGTCACAATCTCGTGATAAAACCATTAAAACACCTCACTGTGGATACTTAATTAAGACTATTAACATTATAAAAATAATTCGGGAAAATAATTTGTAGCTGTCAGAAAGCAATCAATGTTGACTGAAAATAGTATTTGAAATTCATAAGAGCTAATAATTACTCCCAGTAAGTTGCTTGCTAAAGGCTGCAAATCATGAACACAGAAGAAAACAATCGAGATACAAATGACGATGCATTAGAACCGGACTGGGTCAATCACTGGCACGAAGACAATGACAAAAAGGAACCCAACACAAAACAGCTGACATTTTGAGAATTCCCATTTCGCTTCAAACATGCTTCCTTTGACGATTGAAGCAAGTAAAGAGGAAATAGGCAAAGATTTTTGTTACATTTTTTAGTCGCTGATAGCTTATTGGCTTCAACTAATTTGTGCAAGCGACTTTATGTTTTCTCTCAAGATTCTTGAGTCTTTCTTCGAGCTTTCTATCTCGTTGATGTTTCTCAAGCCCAATGAATGGGCTTAGCGCAAGGACAGTAAGGCCGCGCTCTATTTTTTTGAACAAGTTCATGAATCTTCACCTTTTTTCTTAATCATATCTTACGACGCCATATTAATAAACCAGGTTCCGAAAACTGACATATATCAGAAAATATGCAACATAGATTTGTAAAAAATCATGAAGCTCAAGAAATTGTAAACTTGAATACCTTAGTTAATGTAAACGCATAACTTGAAAAAAACCTTTTTGAAGCAATTTAATGACCGCCCTAATCGACAAGTTTTATTAGCGCTCGGTCCCATAAATATATCAAGTGATTTCTATGGACTTTGTAGGACTTATAATCAGCATAATAGTAAGCATAATCTTTGTCGCACCCATTCTCTGGCTTGTCGGAAGAGCACTCGTAGGCAAACAAAAAGCAAAGTTCACCGACGCAATCTGGATTGTCGTTCTTGGTGTCGTCATTGGAGCTGTTGTTGGAGCCCTCATAGGCGGATTAATCGCATCGATAATAATGTTCATTGTCTGGCTTGCATTGATCAAGCACTTCTTTGACTGTGGCTGGCTGATGGCGTTTGCAATAGCCGTAGTTGCCGTGATTGTCTTTATAGTGATAATCTTCATATTGGCATTGATAGGCATCGCCGTAATCGGTCTAGGGGTTCCATTCTTATAGAAAAAACAATCAACCCTTCTTTTTTTGTTAACTTAATTTAAAGCTCGCATTCTCGACTTTCTGAGGAGCGCTCCATTCAGCTTGGGCTTTTGGACTTCTATTAGTTTAGGGAAGAGAGAAGAATGACTGCAACTATTTTCGTTAATGCTATTCTGAGATCGCGATTCATTCTTGTGTTTCCACTGCCCTTGCTGGCGTGGTCAAAACGAGATATTTTCCAATTCTTTATGCCCTCAAATTATCTGAGAGCTACTTCAATTGCCAGAAAGGGGTTCCGTTTTAAGAATATTTTCAGGTTCAATAAAACTTAAGGTCATGGGATCCGTGCAGGCAATTTCGCCCACGACTTTAGGGGAATTATTTTTTGTTTCATTTTCCTCAAGCATCATACCCCACGCTTTAGTATGAACATCATAGTAAATCGATAAAGTATAGCCAATTTCACCTTCTGTACTTAGCCAGAACTTTACTTCATTCATTTTGACTTCGCTTAGTTCTTTAGTGAAATTAACCGCTTCTTGGATTTCAAAAGACATTTCTTTTAATTCTTTAATAATTAATTGTCTATATTTTTCTGAAGGAGAATCTTTAGACCAAACTACTTGGCACTTTTCTATTTGAAATGGACACATTTACAATCATATTACCTTTGTAATCTGCCGATATAAGCTTCGTGCAATCAAAAATAATTTAGGTTAAAATATACTGCATGGAACAGTAATCCATTTCCAACAACGCTCAAGTTCCCTGTTTACTTGATAGACAATTCATCCAAGAGAGAAAACCCAGTCAAGTGAATGTGACTTTTACATATGTTGCAGCTAATCACCAGTTCTTCCAAACCGTGACTATTGACTTTTGGTTCTATAATGCAGTAAGTTTTTTCTGTGGTTTCATTTGGTGAAATATTACTTCTGCATCTTGGGCATGAGAAGTCTCCGTTTCCTTCGATTTTAGTCAAATCCAGTTTGTATGCTTGGGATTGTTCCATTTGTTTTACCCTTATTTATCGTTCAGGGTTTCAGTTTATAAAATTAAGTTGTAACAGCATGAAACAACATTTACGGATATTCTCGTTAAACAAAGATAGTTGTCTTTTGTTCTAAAGATGATAGCTAACATTTCCTAGAATGTGTTTTATAGCGGCATCTTTCAAATAAAATTTTTTTGAAATATTGCTTCTAATGCTTATTTTTCCAAGGATGCTAATTTGTATATTTTTTTCACAATATGTGATGCTCAATATTTCTAATTCATAAAGGATTTATTACTAATTTTTAGTTCTTTTGATTGGGATTTCAATAAGCACACTCAACTACGCTAATGAAGCATTTGTTGATGCCACTAAATCGACATCTTCAAACAAAAAAGGCTGCATTCGAGTTTTACATGTCGATGATGACCTTGGCCTGCTGGAAGTTTCAAAACAGGTACTTTCGATGGAAAACAACTTTGAAATCGATAATGTTACGTCTGTTGATGAAGCTTTCAAGAAATTGGAAAAACAAACTTATGATATAGTTGTTTCTGATTATGAAATGCCCCAAAAAAATGGATTAGACTTTCTAGAAGCACTAAGAGAAAGCAAATGCGAAATTCCCTTTGTTTTGTTTACGGGAAAAGGTCGCGAAGAAGTTGTTGTTAAGGCGTTGAATCTAGGCGCTGATAGTTACATCAATAAGAATGGCGCTCCAGAACTAGTTTACTGTGAATTGGCAGACGCGATAAACAAGACTGTTGAAAGAAAGACCTCAAAGAAGTTGCTTTCGGAATCAGAAATGAAGTATCGTTCGCTAGTTGACAATTCACTTCAAGGAATATTAGTGACTGTTGGCTCTCCTTTGAAGTTGGTTTTTGCAAATGAAGCTATGAGCAAAATCCTTGGCTATTCTATTCGAGATTTAATGTTGCTTTCGCCTCAAGAAATTATGCGCTTGATTTACCCTGAAGATAGAGAAGTCTTTTTTCAAGCGTATGCAAAATCGCTTGCTGGGCAACCCTGCTGAGTCTTGTTATGAGTTTCGCGCTATTAAAAAAGACAATTCGATAATCTGGCTAAGAGCCATCGCGAATAGAATTGAATTTGACGGTCAGTTAGCAGTTCAAGGAATGTTCTTAGATATTACTGAAGTTAAACAAACTGAAGAGGAAGTTCGTAACTTAGCAAGGTTTCCTTCTGAGAATCCTAACCCCGTTTTGCGAATCTCTAAGGATGGAACTGTTTTGTATGCTAATGCTTCCACCCAGGCTCATCTGAGAGATTTTAAAATTAAGAAAGGCGAACGCGCACCAGACATATTGCTAAAAAAAGCCTTAGAGGTTCTTGGTTCGGGCGTAGAAAAATCCTTCGAGCTTCAAAATGGGAACAGACAATTCTTGTTCTCAATGGCACCGATAACTGAAGCAAATTATGTTAATGTATACGGTTTTAATGTAACTGAACGGAAAAAAACAGAAAATAAGTTACGTGACAGTGAAGAAAGATTTCGCGAATTAGCAAATTCTTTGCCCGACATCGTTTTTGAAACTGACGCAAAAGGAATGATATTATATGTTAACGATAGAGCTTTTGCGATCGCCGGATATTCGTCTGAGGAACTAAAAAAGGGCCTAAACATCATCCAGTTCATTCTGCCAGAAGAGAAGGAAAGAGCACGGAAAAACATTCAAAGATTAATCGAAGGCGGCATATACGCTCCTGACGAGTACACTTTTGTGCGAAAAAACGGTACGACTTTTCCAGCGTTAATTATGGCAAATCCTCATTTTTGCAACAACAAGGTTATGGGTCTTAGAGGGTTTGTCCTTGATATTTCTGAACGAAAAAAAGCTGAGAACCTTTTGAGAGAGAGTGAGGAGAAATACCGTTTGTTAGTAGACTTTGCACACGAAGGCATATTTGCTCTCGATCCACGTTACTCAATAGTTTTTGTTAATCCCCGAATGGCTGAAATATTAGGATACGAGGAGAGTGAAATTAGTGGAAAAAGCGTATTCTGTTTCATCCCTGAACGAGGATTTGGACATTTGATTCATTACTTAGAATATTGCAAGCAAGGCATCAGTGGAGAATTTGAACTTGAACTCATTTGCAAAGGTGGACTTGTTATAAATGTTCTATTTTCTACTTCATCTATAAAGGACGATGCTGGAAACTTTGTTGGAACATTAGTTCTCGTATCAGACGTTACTGCTCGCAAAAAGATTGAAGAAAGACTAAGACAAGAACGTGAAACACTTGAAAAAGTAACAGAGAACATCGGTGCTGGATTAACACTAATTAGCAAAGACTATCATATCTTGTGGGCCAATAATTATTTGAAAAAATTGAATGGATCTTTGGAAAACAAAATTTGTTATTCCACATTTAACACTCTAAATAAAATTTGTCCGGATTGCGGAGTTAATAAAGTCTTTAATGGTGCATCATCTGATACTCGGGAATATCTTAATCAAGACTTATCTAAAAAAGGGCTCCCTTGCTGGTTTGAAATTATCGCTACCCCTGTTAAAGACGATAACGGAGAGATAATTGCAGCATTGGAGTTGACAGTGGATATTACGGAAAAGAAACGTATGCAAGAAAAATTGATTGATTACTCACAGAACTTGGAGAATAAGGTCAAGGAAAAAACTCAACAGTTGTCGGAAGCTCAAGCAATCATCATTAAATCAGAAAGGCTTGCTGCAATTGGTGAGTTGGCGGGGATGATTGGCCACGACTTGCGTAATCCATTGTCGGGGATCAAAAATGCCGCATACTTCTTGAATAAGAACGATGCTTCGTGCTCCAAGGAGAAAAACAAAGAAATGCTGAAAATAATTGACGATGCAGTTAATCACTCTGACAAAATTATCAACGACCTGCTGGATTATGCAAGAAATTTACGTCTGGAACTTCAAGATCTCTCGGCAAAAAAACTATTAGATGAAGCTTTGCAGATGGTTCAGATTCCTGTGAGAATTGAGATACACAATAATTTGAGTGAAGGATTAAGATTTCAGGTTGATCTTGATAAAATAAAAAGAGTTTTCATTAATCTCATTAAAAATGCTATCGATGCAATGCCAAACGGCGGCATTTTAGAAATATCAGAAAAAATACAAAACGACTATATTGAAATTTCTTTTGCAGATCAAGGCATAGGCATTAGCGAAGAAAATAAGTCAAAGACTTTTCTCGCCATTATTTACGACTAAAGCGCAAGGTATGGGTTTTGGTCTATCTATTTGCAAACGAATTGTAGAGGCACATGACGGAAAAATCTTTGTCCAAAGTACTTTAGGCAAAGGAACAACTTTTGAAGTTCGTTTACCGGCACAAAGGTTAATTCTTAAAACAAGTCAGGTTATATGATTAAATAATCCATATATGACCTTGGATTGAACGCACAATTTCTATCTTAAAAATGGCTGATGCCCAACTAGGAGCTGCTTGCGAATCATTAATTTTGGCGCCATTAAGGCAACTACTCGAATTTTCCCCCACACATAGGGCATTCTTGCTTGTGTTTATTTTGTAATGTTGAAAGTTGAGTTGTGCAGTAGAAGCAGAAGTAGATTTTGCATTTTGTGCAGCAATAGAATCCGCCGCCAATCATTTTTCCGCAAGAGTCACAAGGTCTAGATAAATCAAGCATAAACTTCGCCTCTGAAAACTTTGTAAATTATTAGGTTTCTTATTCTTCTGTTTTCTATGGGGTGTAAATAATCAAGAAATTTTTAATTTCTTCTATCGAAAATCTGTTTTTGAGAAAGTTTCCAATTTCATGAAAGTTGTACGTTCCCTTTATTTTTAGTTGATAATTTTCTGTTTTTCTTTGTTCAAGAATAACGAAACTTGGGCAGACAAGTTGGTTTGCGCCTAATTCGCTCAATAGAGTTATTGCCTCTTTCCTATCCATATGTCCCCTCTCAAACCCCAATGAACGTAAAAACCTAATAACTCTTTTTTTACAGTTTAGCAGCAAGCTAAACAGGCCACTTGTTTTGAATTGTTGGTTAAAGAGGAGTTATTACAGCAAAATTAAGAGGCTATCTCGAAAAATACAGCGTGTTTTATGGCAATTTGGACCTTCAATTTTGCTCAAATGCAAGGACGGGTTGCTTTTTCTTTGCCTGTGTGTTAGCTTTTTTGGGAAAGCCTTATTTCCCTGCCTATGGCATATAGTAAGATTCAATATAACATAGAGGTGTATCAATAAAATGTTGTCACGAGATTGTGATGGCTGCTCCAGAATGACGTTTGAATGCAAACAACGCTTTGGAAAAGTAAACGTCGGCGAAAAAGTATTCTGCCCAGACGGAACAGCACACCTAGTAGATACATAAAACAATTCACCTAATTTCAAATATTCCCCAATTTTTATTTCATTTTTACTAATACAAATCCAGAAATTTCTCCCTGCACCTTTTTTCAACCAAACTCTTAACATACATACCTATACGCCGACACTCAGCCCCACGATTAAAGTTACTGCACGCCATTTTAAATCAAAAACCCTCCCAGACACGACAAAACACCCCCAAAACAAGGCAAAACACGCCAAAAAACGACAAAATATGGAACCGAAAAAACCCCAAAAACAACCGCGTTACCAAAAAACACCCCAAACCAGCCATATCCCCCACACCAAAACCCCATTTGCAACATGCATATTCATGCTAAATTGGAACATTCCGCCATATTTTACCAAACAAAACATAAAACTTCACACATCAAACCACAACTTTTTGTCACACACAAAAACCCAAAAAACCACCCGCCACAATCCCAACACAAACAAAAAACAGCCTAAACCAAAAAACCAAACCCCAAATGTAGTGTGCACTTATACAGCCCCACACCCACACAAAGAGAACTAAAATTATTTTGCGATTGTTTTTTAAGAAGGCAGACAGGTAGATTGGATTTAAGGCGAATCAATGTGGGCTTAAGAAACTTCATTGAAGAACTCCAAAAGAAAGGTGAATTAACAAAGATTACAAAGCCTGTCTCAACCGAATACGAGATGGCAGGCATAATTGCAGCTTTAGGAGAAAAACCAGTTTATTTTGAGAACGTTAAAGAATCCAGCATACCCGTGGTGGCTGGGCTGGTGTCCTCGAAAGAGTTGATTTGCCGCTCAATGGGCATAACCAAAGAGCAACTTCTCCCCAAACTCCTCTCAGCCATCGAAAAGCCTATCGCACCACAAATGGTTGAGAAGGCGCCATGTCAGGAAGTTGTCGAGAAAAACGTTGATTTAACCAAGCTTCCAATCATGCATTACACCGACAAAGACGGCGGAAAATACATCGCCTCAGCAGTCTCCATCGTCAAGGACCCCCAGCTGGGCAGAAACATGTGTTTCCACCGATTAATGCTCAAAGACAAAAACCACTTTGTCGCTCGAATCGTCGAGAACCGAGGAACAGACACCGCACTCAAGAAAGCTGGCGGAGAACTCGACATAGCGTTCTGTATTGGCAACTCCACTGCGGTGCTTCTTTCGGCTGCTACAACCTTGCCAATGGGGGTGGACGAATTGGGAATGGCGAACGCATTAGAAAAAACCGATTTAGTCAAATGCAAAACCGTTGACCTCGAAGTTCCCGCTGACAGCGAATTCATCTTAGAAGGACGAATCACCAAAGAAAAAGCCACTGAAGGACCCTTCCTTGACTTAACAGGCATCGTTGACCGCGAACGCCAACAACCCGTCGTAGAAATCAAATGCATCACCCACAGACAAAACCCAATTTACCAAACCATCCTCGCCGGCAAAAACGAACACAAGTTCCTCATGGGCATGCCCAAAGAACCCACCATCTACAGCGAAGTCGGCAAAGTTTGCCAAGTTAAAGACGTCTACATTACACCCGGCGGATGCAGCTGGCTCCACGCAATTGTACAAATCAAAAAGCAAAATGCTGACGACGGCAAAAAAGCCATAGCCGCCGCGTTCAAAGGACATGGATCCCTCAAACACTGCGTCATTGTGGACGATGACATAAACATCTATGACCCTCAAGACGTTGAATGGGCAATCGCAACAAGACTACAAGCAGACAAGAACGTTGTTATCCTCTCTAACCAGCCGGGCTCATCACTTGACCCCTCAGGCGACCTCTCAGAGGGCAAAAAAGCCACAACCGCCAAAGCAGGCTTAGACGCAACCGCACCCCTCGTATCCACGGGCAAGGGCTTTAAGAAAGTAGACTACATCAAAGTTGACCTAAACAAATACATGTGATTAGCATGGAACTGACTAAACAAGAACAAGCAATGCTCGACGGCAAAGAAGGCTACGCCGTACGCAAAAGCATGGAAATCCTCGTCGCACTCGGCGAGATTTTCGGAGCAAAAGACCTAATCAAAGTCGGCAGCGTCCAAGTCGCAGGCGTATCTTACCATAACCTTGGCGATGCTGGATTGGAATTCCTAAATGAACTCGCAGTCGACGGCAGAGTCAAAGTCCTAACAACCCTAAACCCCGCGGGCATGGACTTGGAAAACTGGCAACAACTCGGCATAAGCCCCGAATTCGCCGAAAAACAAAACCTCGTAATCGACGCCTTCAGACGCATGGGCATCCTAATCAGCTGCACCTGCACCCCCTACCTCATCGGCAACTTGCCGCTCTACGGCGAACACCTTGCATGGTCAGAAAGCAGCGCCGTCACATTCGCCAACTCAGTTTTAGGCGCAAGAACGAACCGAGAAGGCGGACCATCCGCACTCGCAGCAGCATTTGTGGGTAAAACGCCCAATTATGGTTTGCATTTGGATGAGAACCGAGTGCCCGATGTCCACGTTCAAGTTAACGCAGAATTAACAAAACTCTCCGACTGGGGTGCCTTGGGCTACGCAATTGGCAAGAAGGCAGAAAACAAAATCCCATACATCACAGGCATTAAAGCAGCAGAACTCGACGAACTCAAATCTTTCTGCGCATCGGTTGTGACTTATGGCGCGAAACCGCTCTTCTACATGAAGGGTGTCACACCTGGAGCAGAATCGCAGAAGCAACCCAAAGAGACAATCTCAATCGAGCTGAGCGATATCAAAAACGCTTACGACAACATCAACGATGACGTATCCGAAATTGAACTTGTCTGCGTGGGTTGCCCACACTGTTCGATTAAGGAAATCTCCGAAATCGCCGAGTTAGTCAAGGGCAAAAAGGTTGCGGAGGGCACGGAGTTATGGGTTGCCACATCCCGAAGCGCCAAACAACTGGCAGACAAACGAGGCTACACGGAAGTCATAGAATCTGCGGGCGGCAAATTTGCATGCGACACCTGCATGGCAGTAGCGCCACTAAAAGGACGATTCAAATCATTAGCCACAACTTCAGCGAAGGGATGCTTCTATTCAAGGCAGAACCTTATGAAAACCAAGATGGGCAGCATGAAAGAATGCGTACAAGCAGCGGTGACTGGAAAATGGAACAGCTAAAAGGCAGAATAATCTACAAGGGCAAAGCCGAGGGCGAAGCACTTGTTACCTCGCAACCAATTTCGTTCTATGGCGGCGTAGACCCCAACACAGGCGTCGTCACCGAAAAAGGGCATGAACTCAAGGCATAAGCGTCAAAGGCAAAATTCTCGTTTTTCCCCAGGGCAAAGGCTCCACAGTCGGCAGCTACACACTCTACCGCCTCAAGAAAAACGGCGTCGCCCCAGCAGGCATGATAAACAAAGAATGCGAAACCATCATAGCCGTCGGCGCCATCATCAGCGAAATCCCCACCATAGACAAAATCGATATTGGCAAAATCAAAACAGGCAACAAAGTAGCTATAGAAAACGAAACCGTTCGTTTATTGCAATAGCGCAAGAGATTCTTTTCGTTTTCAATTTTTCTCAACATTTTTTTGTGCATCCAAAAAATTTCGCATTCAAGATTAAAACAGGCAATGGCATCAAAACAGAGATGGAAACGCTACAATACTGTAATGTTAAATTAGAAGTTCCCAATTAGAAATATACGGTTACGATTACAATGAACGATTCAAGACCCATAATCCTCAAAATCGGCGGCTCAGCCATCACCGACAAAACTGGAGAGTTAGCGGCAAAAACCGAAATCATAAACCGCTTAGCAGAAGAAATTAAACGGGCAGACCTCGACAACCTTATCGTTGTACATGGAGGCGGCAGCTTCGGACACCCAACCGCACTAAAATACGGCTTAAAAGACGGCTACAATGAAGACCCAACCCAAAAACTGGGCTTCGCCGAAACCCACCACGTAATGACAGTTCTAAACGGTTTAGTTATGGATGCTATGATTTGGCACGAAACCGCAGCCGTAAGCATCGCACCATCATCCTGCTTCTTAACTGAGAACGGAAAAATCAAGTTCTTCGACGAAACCGTCCTCAAAGCAATGCAAAAAATGAATTTCACACCAGTCATGTACGGCGACGCAGTTTTAGATGAAAAACTAGGCTTCACAATCCTCTCAGGCGACCAACTCGTAGCATACTTAGCCATAAAATATAACGCATCAAAAATCGTTGTCGGCACCGACACAGACGGCATATTCGACGCAGACCCAAAAACCAACCCAGACGCAAAACCCTACAAAAAACTCACACTAGCAGAACTCAAAGTCGATTCAGCCAAAACTCGGCAAAGCTCAAAGCAAAGACGTTACAGGCGGCATGGCAGGCAAAATAGCTGCACTTATCCCAGCAGTTGAACACGGAATCCATGTAACAGTAACAGGAGCCACAAAAGGGTTATCTATTTACAGAGCCTTAACAGACCAAAGTGTGTTAGGCACTGAAATAGAGAAGACCTAAAATGGCAGAAACAACAGGCAAACGCAAAGAAGACCACATAAGGATCTGCTTAGGAAACCAATCTCAAGCCAAAAACGCCACATCTGGCTTCGAAGACATTCAATTCGTTCACCGAGCTTTGCCAGAAGTAGACAAAGCCAAAATCAACCTTTCAACATCTTTTCTTGGAAAAAAATTCTCTGCACCCATAATAGTTGGTGCGATGACAGGCGGAACCGCACAAGCTACTCACATTAATTCTTCTATCGCCCAAGCCGTAGAAAAACTTGGGTTAGGCATGGGCGTTGGTAGCCAAAGAGCAGCCATCGAAGACCAAAAACTCGAAGAAACCTACTCGATAACACGGAAAATGGCGCCAAACGCTTTCTTAATTGCTAACATCGGCGGAGTCCAACTGGTTCATGGCTATGGCTTAAAAGAAGTCCGAAAAGTCGTGGAAATGATAGATGCTGACGCTGTAGCAGTGCATTTGAATGCGTTGCAGGAAGCAGTTCAGCCTGAAGGTCAAACTAACTTTAAGGGCGTTTTAGCCAAAATCGCGGAAATCGCAGGCGCACTCGATACTCCAGTGATTGTTAAGGAGACAGGGGCAGGGATTTCAGCTGAAGATGCTAAAGCACTTGAAGACGCGGGTGTGAAAGCTATTGATGTGGGCGGCGTCGGAGGGACAAGTTTTGCAGCAGTCGAATACTATCGTTCATCAACAAAACAGAATTTGTCGGGGGAAGCTTTCTGGGACTGGGGCATCCCAACCGCAGTCAGCCTGATAGAAACAGTGCAAACCGTAAAGTTACCTGTGATTGCTTCCGGGGGTTTGCGAAACGGCACCGATGTAGCTAAAGCCTTAGCGCTTAATGCTTCCTTAGCGAGCATTTCCCAACCTATTCTTCAAACCGCAGTGAAAGGCAGAAAGGAAACTGAAGATAAACTTTCAAGTTTAATCGAGGAATTACGCAATGCGCTGTTTCTTGTGGGTGCAGAAAAAATAATTGATTTAGCCAAGACGCCAGTTGTTATTACAGGTAAAACTGGGGAGTGGCTGCAAGCAAGAGGTTTTAACTTACAAAAATACGCCAAAAGAGGAGTACACTAAAGTGGATATTGAAAAGTTTCTTGAAGAAACCGCACCCCTAATCGACAAAGCCATCGAAAAATATATCCCAAGAAAATTCACCAAAGACGCAGTTCTCTTCAAAGTTAACCCGCCAATGTACAGCTACACCCTTGAGCCCCTCAACAAGGCAATTGCTGATCCAATATGGGACATGCTTGACCGTGGAGGAAAAAGGTGGCGCCCAGCACTTTTCCTTCTCATATGTGAGGCTCTTGGCAAAAAATCGAGTCACTTTGTAGATTTCTCGATTATTCCTGAAGTCATTCATAACGGAACATTAGTCATCGACGACATTGAAGACTCCTCCGAAATACGTCGAGGCAAACCCTGCACCTACAAGATTTTCCAAGTGGACATCGCGGTCAACGCAGGAAACGCCATGTACTACCTGCCGCTTCTGCCGTTGATGGAGCAGAGAACAAAAATTTCATCCGACATGCAGCGGGACGTTTACGAGGTTTACGTGCAGGAAATGATTAATTTGAGCATGGGGCAAGCCATGGATATCGCTTGGCACAGAGGCATTGCAAACGCCGACTCACTAAGCGAAGAAGATTACCTTCAAATGTGCGCTTACAAAACCGGAACATTAGCCCGCATGGCTGCAAAGATGGCAGCAGTTCTTGGAGAAGCAGAACCCAAACTTGTAGAAAAGCTCGGTCGGTTTGCAGAATCCATCGGCGTCGCTTTCCAGATGCAAGACGACATCCTTGATTTAACAGGACAAGAGTTTGCAAAGAGCAAAGGTTGCGTTGGAGGAGACATTACCGAGGGCAAGCGTTCGCTCTTAGTAATTTACACTCTCAAAGTAGCCAAACCCTCAGACAAAAAACGTCTAATCGAAATTCTCAACTTGCACACATCCGACCAAAAACTCCGCGACGAAGCCATAGCACTCATGCAGAAATACAATGCTATGGAACATGTCAAACAAACTGCGGAGAGGATGGTTATGGATAGCTGGAATGAAGCAGAAAAACTTCTGCCAACACCCCAAGCTAAGGAAAAATTAAAAGCGTTCGCCGAATTCTTGATTAAACGAAACAAGTAACCTTTCAGCGAGCGTAAATGATTTGGCATTAGAAAACGATAATGAATTACGAGAGTTTATTCGAAAAGCCGCCTTGCTAAACGCGGTTGGGCATGATGGGAAAGCGCAGGCAGGAGCAATGGTTGGAAAAATTCTTGGCGAAAAAGCTGAACTTAGAAGCCGCGTCAAGGAGCTCTCAGGCGTAATTAACGCTGTCGTGAATGAAGTTAACAGTTTATCAGTTTCTGAACAGAAGGCTATTGTAGAATCAAATTGGCCTGAAACTCAAAAGAAAGAGAAGGCTGAAGAGAAACATCTGCCGCCGTTACCCAACGCTGACAAATACTCAAAAATTGTCACGCGTTTCTCACCAAACCCCGATTGTGTACTGCATTTGGGTTCGGCGCGAGCCATATTACTCAGCCACGAGTACGCCCGCATATACAATGGCAAATTCATCCTGCGCTTCGAGGACACCGACCCTAAAATCAAAAAACCTTCTCTAAAGTTCTACGACAGTATCCGCGAGGATTTGAAGTGGCTAGGATGCACAATCGATGAGGAATATATCCAAAGCGACCGCCTACCCATCTACTACGAATACACAGAGAAACTCATTGGAGACGGCAACGCATACGTTTGCGAATGTGTTCCTGAAGTTTTTCGCAAAATGACTATTGCTAAACAGGCCTGTCCATGCAGAGATTTGCCAGCCTCCGAAAACTTGGAACGTTGGCAACGCATGCTAAATGGCGGTTACACGGAAGGACAAGCGGTGGTTCGAGTGAAAACTGATCTTGAAAACCCCAACCCAGCCGTCCGAGACTGGCCCGCACTGCGCATTATTGATACAAAGAAGTATCCACATCCTCGTGTTGGAAGTAAATACATCGTTTGGCCACTATACAATCTTAGCCGCGGGCATAGATGACCATCTAATGGGCATGACCCACATTATCCGCGGCAAAGAACACTATACCAACATGGTCCGCCAAAAATACATGTACCAATACCTCGATTGGGAATACCCCGAAGCCATCCATTATGGCAGACTAAAAATCACAGGCGCCGACTTGAGCAAATCCAAAATCGTTGCAGGAATAAAAGCAGGCACCTACCAAGGCTTCGACGACCCAAGACTGGGAACATTCGCCGCCCTCAGAAAACGAGGCATAACCCCGGAAGCTATCAAGAAAATGATAATTGAAGTAGGCATAAAACCAAACGATGTCACCTTGAGTTGGGAGAACCTGTTTTCATACAACCGCAAAATCCTCGATACCACCAGCAACCGCTACTTCTTCGTAGCCCAACCATTCGAACTCAAAGTAACAGGATTACCAAAAACTTTCGAAACCAAACTTCCACTGCACCCCGAAAAGCCAGAGTATGGATTCAGAAAATACACTATAACGCCCCAAGTAGAAGACAAAACAGCAAGTTTTTGGGTGTCAAAGAAAGATGCAGAAATGATGGAGCCTGAGAAAGTTTTCAGGTTAATGGAACTCTTCAACGTCAAAATTGAAGGTAAAACCGAAAACTCAGTTACCGCCAAGTTCGCCAGTGAATCCTACGAAGATGTCAGAAAAATCAAAGTCCAACTCATCCAGTGGATACCCAAAGGCACCGAGTTCCCAGCTCAAGTGGTTATGCCTGATGCATCAGTTGCCGAAGGGTTTGCTGAATCGGACTGCAAAAAGTTAAAGCCAGACGCCATCATACAGTTTGAACGCTTCGGATTCGTACGAGTAAACGAAGTTGGCGAGAAACTAATCGCCTATTACGCACACAAATAAGGTGACACACATGAGAAAACTCGATAAAGCAATAATCTGGCCAATCTACTTCGACTGCAATAAATCCAGAAAAGATGGACGCCGAGTACCCAAAACCATTGCTGTGCAATCGCCAAAAATTTTGGAAATAAAAGAAGCTGCCGACAAACTGGGCTTACAAAACGAAGTTAACCTTGAAGCTCATTTTCCCAAGAATCATTGGGCTAAAACAGGGATGCTACTTGTTGAGAAAGAAGGAACCTAAAGAGAAGATAATTCAAAAACTTGCCAAGCAACTATTAAAAATTAAAAGCCAGCAACAAATGCCGCCAGCAAACTTTAAAAAACATTAAAAAAATTAGGCTTTTTCTTTGGTTATGAGTACAGCGTTGATTACGCCGTCGCTGCCTGGTCGACTGGTAACTTTCGCTAATCCCAATGCAGTTTCGATTTCAGCGCCTTTAGTGATTACTCCTCTACGATTGTAGTCAACGTTCGCACCGTTTTTAACAACTCTTGTGATTGCGGTTTTTTCGGCTTTGCCGCTTTTAGGGTCAGTTACGGAAGCGAATTTTTCGGCTAGAACCTTGATTTTGCGGATGCCGCCCATACCGCGGGTGGTCTTGCGTCTTGGTTCACCAAGAGTTGTTTCTGCTGGAAAACCGCCTGCCTCATATTTCTTCTTGCTACGGTAAGCTCTTTTTTTGCCGCCTGAAAGTTTTCTTTTGCGTAAACTGCTATGAGTAGACATAATCTACATATCCTTAATTCGAGTAGCAACTAAAACCGTAGATTTCAATATAAATGTATCCATTAACAGACCAAACTCCAGTGTCTTGTCAGGGTTTTTGTAGCACTATTAGCTGAAAACCCTCATTACCTCAATATAAAACAAATCGTCGTAACAATTGTTTTTTCCGGTTTAATCAAGTCTAAATTGATTTCTGACTGTGCAAGTTTATCATCAGATGCAGCCTATGTTTGTTCCGTATTGTTGTCTGGGTTTTCTTGTTCTGTTTCTTTTTGCAGGCGTTCTACCGCGTCCTCTTTTATGGCTTCTCCGAATATCTTCTTGAGATCCTTCTTCATTACGGACGTGTCTGTTGTTAAGCCGAAGTAGTCAGAGAAGTAATCGGTAGTTTTCAGCGCCAATGTGCGGCCACTTCGCTCAGTCATGATTAAGCCCATGTCCTTGAGCATTTTCACGTGTCCATAAGCGTGTTGTCCTCGGACATCGATTACTCTTTTCTGGGAGATCGGCTGGCGATAAGCGATATAAGAGAGCGTTTTAAGCGGACCAGACGAGAGCAAGGGACGATTCACCAGTTTCTTAATCAAGTGAGTAAATTCTGCCTTCACCTGCAAAACATAACGCTCATTCTTAAGAGATAAAATCTCCAAAGCTGTGTTACGTCCGGCATATTCTTTCATGAGTATTTCTATGAAGGTTTGGGTTCTCTTCTTGGAGCGGCTTCCTACAACTTGACATAACTCGTTTAAGTCAAGTGGCCGACCTGCAACGTAGAGGGCTGCCTCTAACAAAGCCAAATGATGAGCTTTTCGATCGTTTTCCTGTGCCTGCTCAACCTCAGCACTCGAGGCTGGGCTTTGCTCAACTAATGGGTTTTTCGACTTTTCCAACGTTCAGTTTCCCCACAGCTATGTACAATTCCTCAGTTTCTTCATTCTGCCAAAGGCTAACTAAGCCATCTTGCGCAAGGAACAACAAATAAATAAACATACGCAACGCTTCGATGCGTGTAGCGCCTTTGGTTAGGGTTGAGAAATCAATTATGCCCTGACCGCCCGTTTTCTCAACAAGAATAGCGTACAACTGGTCAACCTGCAACTCGAGTTCCGCGATGAACTTGTCAAATTGAGGCAGCAAATCTGTGACGGCTGGCAAGACAGGATGCTGTTCAACCACATGTTTTAGGCTTAGGAGTTTTTCGCCCTTCAAAACATCATCTAACACTTCAAGCAGATGCTGGATGGTGGTTGAAGTTAATTCATGGCGTAGTGGCAGAAATAGGGGTGGCGGAACAAAATCCGTTGGTACCTTGGGAAGCGCAGTTGGCGGTTCCTGCAGGGTAAGAAGTAGCTTTGATTTCATTAAATAAATCAAAGCAGAAGAATCCAATGCAACACCTGAAGCGCGGAAATCCACTTTTTCAGGATGCGTTCGCTCCATCTCGGATAGAAACGACCTCAGCAAATAGGCAATGTTAACGTTCCAAGGAGTAACCTTCTCAAGCTTACTGACCTCAAAGAGGATATTCCAAGGCGGACGCATATAAAAGGGTCTTCTCATCGGAATTGTCGATGCAGACGCCATTATTTTGGTACCTCCGCCGGGAACTTTGCTGTAACCACATTTGATATTCCGTTACGTTCGTAGACGCCGTAGACTTTCTGGGCTTTGTTAACCATTTCGGGTCGTAGGCTGATGACTATGAACTGGATTTTTCCGGCTTCCTCAAGCAGCACTTCAGCGAGCTTGGTTGTGTGGAAGGCGTCTAAGTGGGCGTCAACTTCGTCAAGGATGTAGAAAGATGCGGGCGTGAACTCTTTTAGTGAGAATATGAAGCTGACTGCTGAAATGGAACGTTCGCCACCACTTGCTCCACTGACCACAATCGAGGGCTTATTTGGGAACTGAACCACCATGTCTATACCGCCACTGAAGGGTTCTTCTGGGTTTTCCAACTTAAGCGTGGCTTCTCCTCCGCCTGTGAGTTTGGCGAAGTAAACTTTTAGGCTGGCGTTGATTTTTTCGAATGCGCCCATGAAAACCTTGCGTTTTTTGGATTCAATCTCATCCATAAACAGCACGATAGCTTGTTTTTCCCGCTCTAACTCGTTTAAACGCACGGATAATTCGCGGTAACGGGAAATCTGCTCCGAATAGTGAGAAGAGGCAAGCTGATTTATAGCGCCAATTCGTTCCATTTCAAACTGCATCATTCGAATGGTGGTTTCGGCTTCCTGAACCTGCCGTGGGTTAGTCTCTAATGGCAGTTCGTAACCAAATATTCGAAGTTGACCTAGAAGTTGCTGCATCCGTAGCTGACTTGTTTCGATGCCAAGTTGAAGCTGGTTTAGAAGCCTCTCTGCCTGCTCATACTCCGAATCCAGCAACCTTAGTTCTGAGTCGATGGAATCAATTTGGGATGTGAACTTTTTGGATTCCTCACGTGCCGAGAAAACAGCCTTCGAGAGGTCAACACGGCTTTTCTCGAGTTCGTCTGCTTCTTTCTTGATTACGTCCCTTTCCAAAATTGCGTCAGCAACTTCCTTCTCAAGCTTCCCTTTTTGCTGGTCAATTTTGTCAATTTGAATCTTGGTGTTCTTGTAGCTGATCCGAAGGACCCTGTCGAACTGTGACTGATTAGTGGAAATCTCGGTTTGTGCAGAACCCAGTCGTTGGCGTAGGGTGTTTAATTCTTCGCCGATTTTTTCGCGTTGAACCTCAAGTTCTTGGATGTGTGCGACATCGGTCTTTAATCGGAGCGTCGCGATTTCTGCGTGGATTTTTTCGTGGTTCTTTCGAATGGCGTTTCTTTCATTTCGGTAAACATCCATACGACCTTTGTAGGATGCTGCTTCGCGTTCAAGTTTGCCACCGTACTTTTCTAAGTGCCGAATGTTAAATTGGGTTCTTTTAACGCCCCGTTTTACTCTAATTATTTCCCTTTCTAAGGTTGCAACGGATTCTGTGAGTCGTGTAATTGCGATTTTGGTGTACTCAAGTTCTTCTTCGATACCAATGATGTCACTGCCCCGCTGGGTTAGGTGTGTCTGAAGGGCTTTAACTGCCTCATCTAAGCTGCTTAATGCTTTCTCACTGGGAATTATTGTTGAGAAATCGATTGGTGCACGGTAGTAGCCGCTTTCAAAAGCGCCTGGCTCATACAAGTCGCCGTTAACCGTTACTGCGCGGTAACCCTCGTTTGAGAGTGCAAAAGCTGCTTTGTCGTTTGAAACAACTACCGTGTCTCCGAAGACGTAGTTAACGGCAAGCGCAAAGGCATCATCGTACTTCATGAAACTTGAGAGAGAACCAACTATCCCTTCCCGCTTTGGAGGTGCCTTGCTTTTAATGTTGATTGCGCCTTGAAGAGGGATAATTTTTATCCTACCCAGTTTCATGCGCCTGAGTGTTTCCATGCAAGTGAAAGCAATGTCAATATCTTTGACGACCAAGGCGTCAAGCCACCCCGTAGCGGCTGCATCAACGGCTTTCTTGAAGCTCTTATCAATCTTTATCAGGTTACGCAGTCTGCCGTGGATTCCACCGATGGCGCCGACGTCGCCCATTTCCTCGATGCCGCGAAGAGCTTTTTCTTCATTAGCGATTGTTGCTGCAAGGTCTCTTTGAGTAGCAAACTCGATAACTGCATCTTTAGCGGAACTCGCAATCTTTTCCGCATCGGTGATTTCTTTTTGAACAGTTTCCTTCTGTAGTTTTTTACGTTCAATTGTGTGCTCAAGATTCTTAAGCTGGACTTTCTGGTCCTTTTGAACCTGTTCAAGTTCAACTAGAGATTTTTCGATTTCAACTTGACTTGTTTGGAATCTTTCTTTTCTTACAGATAAATTTTTGATTCTTCCCGTACAAAGCCGCAGAGCTGACTTGTCCTGGGTGTATACTGAACGTAAATAGGCAATTCGTTTAACATGACTTTCAATTTGGGCTTCTAAAGCTCTTATCTCTAGGTTGTTGCCGTCGAGTCCGCCCCAGAGCTGGGATGTCTCTTGAGCCAAAATGCTGTGTGCCGCTTCTTTCTCCGCGATTAGCGCTTTAAGTTTTTCATGTTCACTGCGGAATTGGCGGATTTTTAACCGGTTATCCTTAATTTCATTTCTCAGGTTCTCATGTTGGGAAAGATTGTTTTCTCTAACACGCTTAAAACTTTCAAGGCTTGATTGGCCGGAACTAATCTTGGTAATTAACTCCGTAAGCTTGGATTTTAACTCACCAATCCTTATCTGAACCTTAAGAACTTCGGAGCCGCCTTGCTCTAAACCTTCGCCACTGAGTTTTCGCCAGTCACCCTCAATTTCGTGTCGTTTGCTTCTGCGAAGGTCACGCTGCTCCTTTAGCTTGTCAACCCTTTCCTTTACCTTACCAGTTTGCGCTGTGTTTTCGTTTATTTTTGCGTTCAGCTGGGAGATGTCACTTGAGATTTTGATAGCTTGGAATTTTTTGGTTTCAGTTTGGATGAAGTTATAGCGTAAAAGTTGGTTGCGTTCTCGTTCGAGGTCGTCGAGTCGTTTTTGGACTTCATCAATTCTGCCCATGGCGGTTCGGATTGAAATGTCTGCAGCGCGAAGTTTCTCTTCTGCTTCAGTTTTCTCGTCGTCATATTGGGCTATGCCGATGAGGTCTTCGATGATTTTTCTTCTTTCGATTGAGTTTAGGTCGGTTAATCGTGTGATTGTGCCCTGAGGAATGATGTTTTGGCTCATGCTGCTTATTGCAGCCATTGAGAGAGTTTCAGTGATGTGAGTGCGTGACATTCTGCGCCCGTTTAATCTGTAAACGCTCTGCCCATTGCGGTAAACCTCGCGAGAAATTGTCACTGTGGTAGTATCAACAGGCATTATACCGTCAGAATTATCGAATTGAACCACTACTTTTGCCATTTTAGCTTTTTCTTGCCCCGCCTTTTCGGAGCCATGAAAGATAAGCTTGGCAGAGTTTTCTGCTCGAAGCCTTTTTGTGCTAAGTTCTCCTAGCGAAAAAAGTAATGCATCCATGATGTTGGTTTTGCCGCTTCCGTTGGGTCCAGTTATCGCTGTAAAACCCTTATCAAGGTTTACCTTAACTGTCTGTGGCCCAAAAGACTTAAAGCCTTTTAACTCGATTTTTTTTATGTAGGGCATTTAGTCTTTATCCTCTCGGAAGCACGCATTTTCTTTTTAACATCTCTCAGCAACATACGTATAAAAGCTTATAGCGTTTCTTCTGCGTTTATACACTATCACTACGATCAGTATCTTATAGATTCGAGAACCTTTTAGGTTTTTTGTAGAAATGCACTTGTGGTTTACTCTTAATCGTCGTTATTTTGTCCAGACAGTCTACATCTACAGTGCTATCAGCTTCAATTGACGGAAATACTATCAAGGCGTGATTTTTGGATCATCACAACTCTTCTTTCTAATAGATCTCCATCCACCGCATTTTCTACAGAAAAAAGGTACACATCTCTCAGCAACTATTAATTGAAAGTATCCAAAGGAAACAACTAGTCTAAACCAGAAGGCAGCAAAACCAGATAGAAGACTAGAGGCTACTGCGAGCACAGGTGTTATCCCCAATACACTGTAGAGAGTACTGCTTACTACCTGAGAAAATCCGGCAAGCATCACCCCTTGCACTTGGATGTTGCTGACTATTGTATTTGTAATGAGGACTTTGTCAAATCCAATAAACTCGCCAAGAGCATAAAAAACAAACAGAAGCACAAGTGCACTAAATATTCCTGACAAAATTTGATAGACTGTAGGTTTGATCATTCCTTTCGGGTTATGTTTCATTGAGACAATGCCATCGTGAAACTCTTGTATTTGACCTTTTAACTTCTCTTGCAGAGATTTTCCAGTTTCTTCACCCTTTACCTTACAAATGATCTTGTAAACTCCATTCAACAGTCTTGTTGTGGCTTTCACATTTATCGCTAAATAGATAACAAGTACCAGAGGCACCGATAGGAAAAGAAAGGTTATGGCAATTGCCGTCATTAATACTCCGCTGATGGAGTAGAATGACAACAATAACACTAATCCAATTATAACCGAGCCCAGACTAAAGAATAACTCCAATACATCTTTTATTATGATAGCCGCAGTTGCTTTGGCTCCGTTAACACCATCTTCCTTGTTTAAAAGATAAGTCTTGAATAAATCTCCAACCCAACCACCAGGAACAAGAGCATCTACGAATTGACCAATCCATGTAAGTTCAAACATTCTCCAAAACTTTAATTTTATTCCCAAAGAGCCCAGAACCGCTCTCCACGATAAAGCTTCAAAAACTACACTGCCAATCACTGCAAAAAAAGCTAATGCATAAAGGGGTATGCTTGCTCCACCAATTACCAATTCAACTTCTGCAATGTCAGTAAAGAAGAAAAGGTAAATTAAGAAAACAACAAATCCAACAATTGCTACAATCGAAACCCATTTCTTAAAAGGTCGCGGCTTTTCCAATAGGCATCACTTAATCTTCTGACTTATTTCGTTGTTACTTATTTTAGTTTCAAACAGCACTTTCTACTATTTACTTAACCAAATTATGAAAAATGTGAAATGTTTGAAATCCGTTCTAGTTACTCTTGCATTGTTAGGCTAAATAAAAAAGTTTTGATTTGCGATTTAGAATAGTATTCTTTGTTGATACGCATTAAGAAAGTATTAGATATTTGAAAACATTGGGTTTTTGCGAAAAATGGCTGTTGAGCAGTAACATCTAACAAATTCCCCATTTTTAATGAATTGACAGTTAGAATTAGAAATTCATAAGCTTTTACTTGCTTTCACTATATTTTAACTTACCAGCTCCAAGAGCACGTTCATAGACAGCTATGGCAGGAACTAAGGATGAATGAAAGTGAGTAAAAGAAAACGCGAAGAAAAATTTAGTGCTATCCTGCTAGAGGCTATTGATGAAGCGTTTTCCACCTTAGGAAATAGAGCAAAATCATCGATATACCTTCATCTTGAGAGTAAATTTGCGATTTCAAAGCAGGATATTCCTGAGAGAGTTGGCGATTTTTCTGAGGCTTTGGAACAAATTTTTGGGTTAGCTGCTCCTAAACTTGAGATTTTAATTATGAAATGTCTAAATGAAAAGGTTAAATGCACCTATAATTGGGTTGGGCCAAAATGGTTAGTTCCGGATTTAACCTTCACAAAATATGTAAAGTTAATGGAGCTTGGGTGTGAAGAGACAGAGAAAATTGGTGAAGTAGAGGTGATACTTGATGTTGGAGAAAAGCCAGAGCAACAAACACGATGACTCATTGGTAGTTTTAATTGATCTTATTCCTGACCCAGTCCTAGTTGTAGATGGTTTAGGAAAAATTGTAGCTGCAAACAAGATGATTGGAAAGTTTGCTGGGTACGATAAAGAAGAGCTAATCGGCAAGAGTTTTAGCAATTTAGGTTTTATAAGTGAAGATTACAGATTAATGTTAGCAAAAAACGCGAATAAGAAGTTGGCGGGCTCTAGCATTGCACCTTATGAACTTAAAATCAAAACCAAGAGTGGAGAAGAAAAATGCCTGAAAGTAAAAGGGAATCGCTTCACCAATAAAGGTGAGCTATTAAACCTAGTTATTTTCCATGATGTTACTGAAGAAGATAAAACCCGAAACAGCCTTCGGCAGGGTTTATTTGAAAGCGAAGAAAAATTTCGTGGTATAACCAACTCGATTAAAGAAGCCTTAATCGTCGTCAACGATGAAGCGAAAGTGACTTACTGGAACCCCGCCGCCGAAAAGATATTTGATTACACAAATGAGGAAGCCACTGGAAAAGACATACATGAACTAGTTGTTCCAAAGTCAATGTGCAAAGAAGGAAGAGAACGCATCGCGTTAAGTGTAAAAACTTTTACTCAGACAGGCATGGGCTACTTCACAGTGGGAAATGTTGAATTAGTTGGGCGTCGCAAAGACGGCAGCGAATTTCCTGTTGAGTTATCAATTTCCCCTACAAAGTTTATGGGAAAATGGAGTGCAGTTGCAGTAGTCAAAGACATTACCAAAAGAAAACAAGCTGAACAAAAGCTAAGAGACGCTGAACAACGTTACCACGCAATTTTTAATCAAGCCCCATTGGGCGTCTTAGTTGTTGACCCAGAAACATCGGCGTTTGTTGAATTCAACGATGTTGCTCATCAACTGTTTGGTTACTCAAGAGAAGAATTTGAAAACTTAACAGTTAACGATATTGAAGCGATAGAATCGCCAAACCAGATTAGGTTGCACCTTAAAGAAATGTTGAAAGACGGCAGAGGAGAATTTGAAACTCTACATAGAACAAAAAACGGCGATGCCAAGAATACTTGGGTTACTACCAGAACATTCCAGTCGGCAGGTAAAACATTCCTCCATTGCGTTTACCGTGATGTTACTGAAATCAAAAAAGTACAAAATGCCTTGATAGAAAGTGAGGAATTATCAAGAGCAATAGTTGCGAACGCCCCTATTGGAATAGCTACCTCGGATATGAATTACCATTTTGTAAGTGCCAATGAGACATTTTGCAGAATACTTGGGTACTCAGAGGATGAACTACGGAAATTAACTTTCAAGGAGATCACTCATCCTGAAAACCTCCAAAATAGCATTGCCCAAATGACAGCGCTAAAATCCGGAAATATTCCCTTTTTCGTTGACGAAAAACGCTATTTTAAGAAAGATGGAACAATTATAGTTTGCAAAGTCATTGTTAACGCAATTCGAGACCAAACTGATCATCCTATTCTTTTCATTGCAGAACTTGAAGATATAACAAAAAGCAAACAACTCGAAGGGGATTTACGGTCGAGCGAAGAACGATTCCGCGCAATCAGCACTTCTGCTATGGATGCAATTATCTTGAGTGATGAACAAGACAGAATCATCTACTGGAATCCAGCTGCGGAGAAAACGTTTGGCTACTTAGAGAATGAAGCAATAGGAAAAAAACTATCAGAGCTAGTCATTCCGCCTCAGGGACAAAAAAATCACAAAGAACTACTAAAAGAGCTTCGTTCGCATCCCATTTCGAAGAAACATTCAGGATATTTTGCACTAAGGAAAAATGGAACTGTATTTCCCATGGACCTTGCTGTAGTATCCATTAACTTAAAAGACAAAAATTGTCTTATGTCAATTATTAGAGACATCACGGAGTGGAAAGCCATGGAAGAAGCCCTCAGGCAAGAGAGAGATATGCTTGAAAACATGGCAACAAACATAGATGCCGGGTTAGCAATCATTAGCAAAGACTATCGCGTTTTATGGGCTAACCAACGATTAACACAAGTCAGTGGCACCGATAACATTGAAAACAAATATTGTTACGCTTCATTTAAGAAAGATTCCAACGGTGTTTGTCAAGATTGCGGCGTAAAAAAAATCTTCGAAAACGGCGCCACAATGGATAGACATGATTATCACGTCAAGCACGGTGACCGCGACAGATGGATTGAACTCATTGCTCACTCCCGTTAAAGACAAAGATGGAAAAGTAATTGCTGCATTAGAGCTTGCCGTAGATGTAACTGAGAGGAAATTGCTACAAAACAAACTTTTTGACTACTCACAAAGGCTAGAGGAATTGGTGCAACAAAGAACTCATCAATTAAAGAAAACACAAGCTGAACTAGTAAAATCCGAGAGACTGGCAGCCATCGGTGAATTAGCGGGTATGGTTGGCCACGACCTTCGCAACCCCTTGACAGGAATCAAAAACTCGGCTTATTTCCTAAAAAAGAAGGGAACTGGAATTTCCCCAACTCAAGCCCGCGAAATGCTTGAAACAATCAACAAATGCGTAGATTACTCCAACAAAATTGTCAATGACCTATTAGATTACTCAAGAGAAGTTCATTTGGAGACAAAAGAGGAATCGCCCAAAAAACTACTCGCCGAATCCCTAAGCTTTCTGGAGTTACCTGAAAAAATCGAAACCCAAAACCTACTCAAAGATAACCCAACCATAAGAGTTGATTCCGATAAAATAAAACGGGTTTTCATAAACCTAATCAAAAACGCAGCTGATGCAATGCCTAATGGAGGTAAAATTAGCATCGACAGCAAACAGGTCGATGGTAGCTTAGAGCTCTCATTCTCAGACACAGGTTCAGGTATTTCTGAAGAGATCTTACCGAAACTTTTTTCGCCATTATTTACGACGAAAGCGCAGGGCATGGGGTTTGGCTTAGCTATATGTAAACGCATTGTCGAGGCTCATGGTGGAACTATTGCAGTTGAAACTGTTAAGAAAAAAGGAACGACTTTCACGTTAACGTTACCAATCGAATTCAAGCTTGAAATTGGAGGTGAAAAACATGGATAAACATCCTATAATCCTCGTAGTTGACGATGATGAAACAATAAGGACTACAATGAAGGCGATACTTGAAGACGAAGGATACCTTGTTGATTTAGCTTGCACTGGAAAAGAAGCGATCCAAAAAACCGAAGAAAAAACCTACAATGTTGCATTGCTAGACATTCGATTGCCAGACATGGAAGGCGTAGAACTACTGAAACTAATGAAGGACACTGTTCCCAGAACACGTAAAATAATGGTAACTGGTTACCCATCAATGCAGAACGCTATTGGTGCGCTAAACAAAAACGCTGATGCATACTTGGTTAAGCCTGTGGAAATTGAAAAGTTACTGAATACAGTTAAGGAACAATTGCAAGCTCAGAAGGACGAACGTAAGTTCAGTGAGCAAAGAGTCGCTGAATTCATCGAAAGTCGAGTTAAAGAAATGTCAGCTGAAACCATTTAAGCAACGCCTACCAAAATTTTCTGATATTTTTAGCTATTTTTACGAATATCTATAATTCAACACTTATCCGGGAATTGAAAAGTTTGAGACAGAAAATTAATATGGTACGATTGTGCAAGAGCTTGGAAAGTGGTGAGTCAAAAATTGAGTTTTGGAAACATGAAGGTTTTTAATGGAGTCCAAGAAGCGCTAGTTTTAGGGTTGATGCTCGTCACTATTTTAGTACTCTTCTATGCGAACATAGATTTTACCTACAAGATAGGTATCGCAGTTATTGCGTTCATAATAATTTTCTTAGCAACCTTGTCAGCGTCGCTCCTGAGACAACAAAAAGAAATCCAAAAAGCCAAAGAAGCCTAAATCCTTTCACTTTAATCTCCTCTGCCTTGTCACTTCGTTTTGTTGATAGAAGTAGTAGTCGTTAAGGCGCCTAAGACTACTACTTCTATTGAAATACCCTTATCACAAGCTGTTTGAAGACGAGATAAGATTGAGCGGTTCTGTATAAGTGCAGATATAGACTTCATTGCAACGCATTGATGATAACTAAAATGTTGTTTACGGTAACGATGACAAGAAAAAAAATAACGGCGATTTAAGAAACTCTTAACATATTATGAGCGATTTTAGAGGATTGACTTGTCCTGTTCGCACTGCCAAGAAGGATTTTTTCCGCGAATACAAAAATCACCCGCGTGCAAAATCATATTGCAGCAGCAACTTGGGTTTGCCTCGTAACTTTTTAACTCTGATTCTTGCAACCGCTCAACAATTAGCAGATGCAACAACAACTTCTCACATGCCCAGCATCATTTTAGCATCTTTAAAAAACTTAAAACAATGGAAAGGTTTAGTGGGAGTATAGTTTTTCGTAGGGTCGCTTTGATAGGGGCAGTATCTTCTTGAATTTGCCGCTGAGGATTGTTTTGGGGTCGACGCCGAAGTTGCTGCAGTATTCTTTGACTAAACTTTCGATAAGTTGCATGTCGCGTTTGCCCACTGGCAAGGTTTTGGTGCCAGCTTCTGGTTCAAGGATTTCGCCGCGTTCATAGATTACTCCGCCGTGCATTCCTGTGCCGACGAATCGGGCTACGCATTTTTCGCCCTCTTTGAGGTTTAAGCCCAAGATGAGGATTACTCCGCCTGCCATGTACTCTGCTAGGAAGTCGCCTGCTGTTTCGCCTATAATTATCTGGGGGATTTTGTGTTGGTACTCTTTCATATGAATGCCGACCCGGTAGCCGACGTAGTCTTTAACAAAGATTTTGCCGCCTCGCATCGAGTGACCAGTTAAGTCTCCAGCATGGCCATGGACAATGATTTGTCCGTCGTTCATGGTGTTGCCGCTTGCGTCCTGAGCGTTGCCGTGGATTACCATTTTTGGGCCACTCATAAACGCGCCAAGGTCGTTTCCCGGTGTTCCGTAAACGTCGATTTGGATATTGGTGTCTAAGTCGGTTCCGAGGTATCTTTGTCCGCAAACGTTATATAATTCGATTCGTTCAACATCGCCAGTGATTACGGCTCTTAGCAGACTGTTTAGTTCTTTGTAGTATAGTCCTTCAGCGTTGATTTTTACTACTTTGCCTTCAGTTTTGATTAGGGATTGGTATTTTGCGTCGATTTCTATGGGGTTGGTTTTTTGTTGTTGCATGCTTTTAGGCTCCTGCCATTTTAACACCCAATATTTTGAGTTCTGTCTTGGTTAAGCCGACACCTCTAAGTGCCAAGCGGTTACCGCGTAAGCTTTCGATAGCGTTTATGCCCATACCGCCCATCATGTCCTTAATCTCAAGGCTCCAGCTGTTGAGCAGATTCACGAGTCGTTTGGATGCGATATCGGGGTTTATGCGTTTGCTAATCCATGGGTCACTTGTCGCGATTCCCCAGGGACATTTCCCTGTGTAGCAGCGTTGGCAAACCGTGCAGCCTATGGATATCAAAGCTGCCGTTGCAATGTACACTGCGTCTGCACCAAGAGCGATGGCTTTTATGACGTCTGCGCTGCTGCGTATGCCTCCAGCCGCTACCACGGAAGCATTGTTTCTGATTCCTTCTTCGCGAAGGCGTTGGTCTACTTGGGCTATTGCTAATTCGATGGGTATCCCTACGTTGTCTCGGATGACTTTGGGTGCTGCGCCTGTTGCGCCGCGAATGCCGTCGAGAGCGATTATGTCTGCTCCAGCCCGAACCATGCCGCTTGCAATTGCGGGGGCATTGTGAACGGCTGCTATTTTAACAGAGATAGGTTTGGTGTAGTTTGTGGCTTCTTTAAGAGCGTAGATTAGCTGTCTTAGGTCTTCGATTGAGTAGATGTCGTGTTGAGGTGCAGGGGAGAGTGCATCAGTGCCTTGTGGAATCATACGTGTTTTGGCGACGTGCTCGGTGACTTTTTCGCCTGGAAGGTGACCGCCGATTCCTGGTTTTGCACCTTGGCCGATTTTGATTTCAACTGCTGCACCGGCATCAAGGTAGTTGGCATGCACTCCGAATCTGCCCGAAGCAACCTGCACAATGGTATTTGACCGTATTTGTATAGACTTTTGTCTAAGCCGCCTTCACCTGTGTTCCAATATGTTCCACATTCGGTTGCTGCACGCGCTAAAGATTCATGAGTGTTTAAACTAATAGCGCCATACGACATGGCAGAGAACATTATTGGAGTGTCTAAGCAAAGTTGTGGAGCAAGCTGAGTCTTTAGCGTGATTTCGCCGTTTTCTGCTGCCAAATCTATTCGATCTGGTTTTGCACCAAGGTATGTACGAATTTCCATGGGTTCACGTAGCGGGTCGATTGATGGGTTGGTAACTTGACTTGCATTTAGGAGCAATCTGTCCCAGTAGGTGTAGTTTGGTTTGTCGCAGCCCATGCCTGTTAAAATTACTCCCCCGCTTTCAGCTTGTTTTTTTACGTCGCGTATTGCTTCCATTCGTCCAATTGGCGTTCTCTCTGCTAACGTTAGGGTTCTTTCTTATGGTTATGGCGTGGGTTGGGCAGAAGGTTACGCATCGTTGGCAGTTGACACAGTTCTCTTCTTTACTGCAGACTATGTCGGTTTCTTGATCGTAGAAATGGGTATCGTAGGTGCATTGATTAACGCAAACTTTACAGCGTATACAACGCTTCTCGTCTCGTTCAACTAGGTATTCAGGTATCACGTAGGTTTTCATTACATTATGCCTCCAGCGAGGATTTCAGCAGCCCGTTTACTGTTATTTTTTAGTCTTGCAACTACGGGTTCGCCGCCTCTTGGACACCAGAACTTGTCAAGGTTTGGAGAAACCAGCCGCATGGCTGATTCCTCAGAGGACAAGTACAGATAGTCGCCGTTTGTACCAGCAACTAACGGTCGAAGTTTGATTCGGTCAGTTAATCCAATCATTTCGCCGTGATGAGCGATTACTATGCTGAACGGTCCATTCATGAGTAGACTGCCGTAAGTTTGGCGTAGAGTTCTTAGTAATTGTGCCTGTTTGGGTTCCATGCAATCAATTTCGCTCCATAGGGGTGAAGCAAAAATTTGGGCTACTAAATCAATTGGCAAGTGTTGTCTGCGCATCAGTAAGTCAACTGCGTAAGCCAATACTTCGGTGTCTGTTTGCATGGTGCATTTGTAGCCAAACATTTCTAGGTATCTGCGGTTAATGCCATAAGATGAGAGCTCACCGTTGTGTACAACTGTCCAGTCTAAGATGTTGAATGGATGCGCTCCCGCCCCACCAGCCAGGAGTATTCGTTGGGAATCGGCTGTGGCAAGACCAAAGGTACCCTTCGTATTCGTCTAAACAGAAGAAGTCTGCAACGTCTTCTGGGAAACCGACACCTTTGAAGACACCCATGTCTTTGCCGCTTGAGAAGACAAATGCCTTGCCCGTCTCCGTGTTGATGTGCATGATAGCTTCTATGAGGTAGTCTTCTTCTGTTTGGTTTTCAGGGCGTTGTTTTTTGGGTTGCACAAAGTAACGCCAGACTTGTGGTGGGTCCCTTACATTGGCTGGTTTTGTCTGCATCTCTTCATCGTAGACTATGTCGAATTTTGAAGCGAGGATGCGGTCAGTTTTTTCTTTTGCATCCTTACTTAGGTACATTATGTGGAATGCGTAGTGATCTTTGAAGTCAGGGTATATTCCGTAGACTGCGAAGCCGCCGCCTAAGCCGTTTCCGCGATCATGCATGTTTGCCATGGCGCGCACTGGGTCTTTTGAGCCGAAGCGTTTGCCGTCTTTATTCATAGCAGCGAAGATGCCGCAGGCTGAGAAGTCTTTGTCGTCGTTGTATGGATTGATTATTTTTCGATCGTTTTGATTCATTGTACCACACTCATTTTTCTTTGTAAGCCAGTAGGTAAAACCGCTAAGCCGAAGTCGTCTCTTAGTAGATCTTGTTTAAACTTCTTCACGTTAACTTGGTTCTTCATTAGGTTGAAGAGGATTCCAGCGCGATCTATACAGTTTACAAGTGTCATACCCACTATGATCTTGTTTTTGAGGACCAATTTCTTGTATACATTGTACTCTGGATCCTGTTTAACTATGATTTCGAGCGTTGGGTCATCTGGCTTGGGATTTGCCATACCGATAGAGACGATAGGTATGCCAAAGTACTTGAGACTGCTCATGTTGGTGCCGCCTTCATAACTGGTTTTTGTTCCTGCCATGTTGGAGCCCGCAATTCTGCCTTCCAAAACCGCTAAAGGCCAAAGGGGCAAAAGACGGTTCTGGTTGAGGATGAAATCGTAAGCTTCCGCAACGTCGCCGCTGGCGTAAACATCGGGCACGTTGGTCTGCATGAAATTATCTACCACGATGCCTCGGTTTATTTTCACAGCGGTTCCAGCTACAAGTTCGGTTCGCGGAATGACTCCTATGGCTACAATGACTAGGTCACAGGGCACTTGGTCTCCTTTGGTTAAGATTACTCCGCCGACAACACCGTCATTCTCGGGTTTTCCAATGATTTTTTGCACAGATTGACCAGTTGCAAAGTTTACGCCTGCCTTTCGTATGACGGCTTCTACGATATCTGAGGCTTTAGCATCTAAAAGTAAACTTAGGATTTTTTCTTGAAGTTCTACAACAGTGACCTTTAAGCCGCGCTTCATGAGGGCTTCGGTTACGCTTATGCCAATTAAACCTGCGCCGATAACCACGGCACTCTTGGCGTGAATACTATCAATCTTTGCGGCTAAACGTTGGGCATCCGCGATGCTTGTGAATGTGAATACGCCATCTTTGTCTTGGCCTTCCATTTTTGGAACAAAGGGTTTGCCGCCTGTTGCAAGCAAAAGTTTTTCATAAACTACTTTTTCGCCATCTTCTAAGTTGACGGTTTTTTCAGTTAGGTTTAGACTTACGGCTTTTTTCCCTAAGCGTGCTTCGGCGTTGTTTATTTTCCAGAAGTCGTCGGTTTTGCACTTCATTTTTTGCATGTCGGCTTTGAGACTGACTAAGTCGCTAATCATTGGGCGACTGTAGTGAGCGCATGCTTCTTCAGTAATTACAGTTACTGTGCCGACTGGGTCTACTTTTCTTATAGCTTCAACTGCTGCTATGCCGGCTGCTGAAGCGCCAATAATCACATACTTCACCATTAGGATTTTACCTCCTTGAATACCAACGCTTGGTTGGGACAATTGGCAACGCATGCTGGCTCGGCTTGACCTTGGCAGAGGTCACATTTAGCCACAACTTTGCCTTCTTTATCCATAATCAAAGCGCCATACGGACAGACCATAACGCAGGTCCAACAGCCCATGCATTTGTCTTTGTTGTGGATGACTTCGCCTGTTTTTGGGTCTTTTTGCATGGCGCCCGATAGGCAGGCGGTTACGCATGGTGCGTCTTCGCAGTGGCGGCATTGGATAGCAAATGAGACGGGTTTGTTGACTTCTCGTCTGATTCTAGCTATGGGTTTGGGGTGTTCGCTGTTGTATGCTTTGACGATGTCTTTTGATTTTGAATGTGCCGTGGTGCAATATACTTCGCATAGTCCGCAGCCCATGCAGGCTTCTTGCTTTGCGATTATTTTTTTCATACCTTAAATTTCTCCTTTTGTTGTTTAGCGCGGACAAGTGAGCATTAGCACATGGAGTTCGATGTCGTTTGTGCATAGAACGCCTCGGCTTGTCGTTGCTTGATTACCGTTTAATATTACTATTTTACAACTGTTTAGAGACATTTTTTTCTCTCTTTTTTTGGGAGTGCCCATTCAATAGCATGTTTTCTATATAACTTTGTTGTTAATCATTTATATGCAACTTAATGAAATATGTAATGTATACGAAACATTTACCAAAGGTGTACGTTAATGGTTGAAAAAGACCTTGGATATAGGCGCGTCCAATGCACAGGCAGAGGATCATACATAATATCCCTTCCAAAAGAGTGGGTAGAGGACTTAGGTTTGAACAGAGGTAGCGAAATTGCCTTCAACATCCAACCCGACTCCACCCTTACTCTGGTTCCAAGAAAAATCATGGAAAAAGAAGGAAGAGAAAACGGCTCCAAACCAAAAGAATACTTCATAAACATAGATCCAAAAGAACCTCCACAATCCACAATACGAATGATTCGCGCCCTCTACGCTATAGGCGCCGACATAATTAGAATCCACTTCAAAAACATCCCCGACGCTACCAAAAACAAGAACGAAATAAAAAACCTCGCCAGAGACAACTTTTTAGGCTCAGAAATCATCGACGAAACCCAAGACGAAATCACACTCCAAATCCTAATAAAACACTCAGAATTCCCGATCGAAAAAGCCGTCCGAAGAATGGCCATCGTCGCGTTAGCTGCAAACAGAGACGCCATCGCCGCTCTAAAAGACAAAAACAACGCTCTAATAGACAGCGTCAAAAGCGCCCACAACGACGTAAACCGCCTCGGACTATACATCGTTCGCCAACTAAAACATGGAATAGAACGAAACCTCTACCGTGAACTCGGTTTTAGAACACCTAAAGAATTTCTTCTCTACCGCATAGCCGTAAACGACATAGAAAGCATCGCCCAAAATGCCATGAATATAATAAACAATTTAGGCACACTCCAAAAACTAATCGACGACCAAACCCTATTCCTAAAAGACCCTATAGACGAGGAAATCTACAATCAACTAGTCTATTTCAGCTCCCAAGCCCACCAACTCTACGACGATTCCATTAAAGCATTGTTCAAACGGGACTACAAAGACGCAGAAAAATTAATTTCCAAACGCGAAGCACTCTTTCCACTCGAAAACGAGTTAATCCTGCTCATGTCAAGCAAAAAACTCGACCCAAACATCGCCTCAATACTAAGGCTAATCTTTGAAAGCTCTAGACGCGTAATGGATTACAGCCGAAACATGGCTGAGTTAACCCTTAACCGAACCGTAGAAGAACTCTGCTCAACACTCACATACAAATAATTTCTTTTTAGATTTCGAAAATTAAGTGGTGCTCCGGCCGGGATTTGGACCCGGGTCGCTGACTCGAGAGGCCAACATACTTGACCGGACTATACTACCGGAGCGCAACGTAGCGTACATACTGATTTCTCCTGTATTAATTTACCTTCCCCTCAAATTGAATGGCTCATTTCTAAGAGTTAGGTAGCTTGCGGTTTGATGAGTTACTGGGCTTTGGCTTTGGTTGGAGTAAATGTTTGGGCAGTAGGCGACGGGATAGGTAGAATGCAATTCCCACTATCAGGAGCGTTATGACTATCGGTAGAAAAGATGGCAACTCAACATGGAAGGCTTCAATCATCATGAAAAGCCCCAGAAAACCAATGGAGGTCATGGCTCCGTTCTTTAGATATTTGTATTTAGCAATGGTATCTATCCCTTTGATGGTTAATTCTCTGACTACTATTGCGCCAATTCCGATACCTATCAAAATCAAAATCAAATTGATTGTGAAAGCAAACGCGCCAATAACGCCATCAAAACTAAAAGTCATGTCTAAAACTTCGAGATAAACAAATTTGGAAAGGTCACTCATGCCACTTGCGCCAGCGACTAGGTTACGTTCGCTTTCTTCAGCTGTTTCCTTTAACCCGTAGATAATGAAGAAGGTGGCGCTTCCAATTGCCGCCGCAAGCATCATCATTGAACTTGCCCGAGCAAGATACATAACAATAACCAAAATTATGGCGGCGAAAGCGAAAAACCATACACCATGTTTTTGTTTTAAGAAACGCTCAATGAACAGCGGGTCTTTCTTTTCCAAAAACAGCCAGTGTAGATAGAGAAAGAGCAGGAACACACCACCAAACATAAGAATAATGGGCGTTTGCATTTCAATCGCGTTTTTTGCTACTTCGCTCTGTCCTAGAAAAGCTAGGAAGAGGTCTTGAGCTCCAATATTTGGAACAGAAATCCAGACAATAATAAGCGGTAAAATAAACCGAACAAGAAATACCGATGTTACGATGCCAATTAGCAGAAACCGTTTTCGCCAAAGAACACTCATCGTTTTTAGGACACTGGCGTTGACAATAGCGTTGTCTATGCTATTGACAACCTCGAACACTATTAGCCCAAGCACGATTACAATATCTTCTACCAGTGACACGACTAATGCACGTCACAGAATTGAAGAGTGCAGATATAAAACAGTTTTTAGCTAAAACTCAAGGTTGCAGGATAAAAACAAATTTTTTGTTGAAACTAAAAAGAAAGTTAAAAGGGGGAAGTTTATTCTTCGCCCATGCCGCCCGGCATTCCGCCTGGGCCACCTGGACCGCCTTTTGGCGATTTAGATGTGATGACGTCATCAATGCGTAGAATCATGGCTGCTGATTCGGCTGCGGATTTTATAGCTTGTTCTTTGACTACGATTGGTTCGATTACGCCGTTTTCGATGCTGTTTTGGAGTTTGCCTGTGAACACGTTGATTCCCATGTATTTGCCGGTTTCTTTATCGTGTACTTGTCGTAGCTCGACGAGTATGTCGATTGGTTCTAACCCTGCGTTTTCTGCGAGTGTGCGTGGGATGACTTCTACTGCGTCTGCGAAAGCTTCAACTGCTAGTTGTTCTCTTCCGCCGACTTTGGTTGCGTATTTGCGTAGTTCTTTTGCGATTTCGATTTCGACTGCGCCGCCGCCTGCGACGATTTTGTTGTTTTCTAAGACATCTGAGACGACTGAGAGTGAATCGGTCATGGCTCTTTCTGCTTCGTCAACGAGACGTTCGAGTCCTGCTCGGATAAGGATCGCTACTGAGTGTGGATCTTTGCATTTCTCAACGAAAATCATTTTGTCGTCGCCGATTTTGCGTTCGTCAACTAAGCCTGCGCTACCAAGGTCTGCTTTCTTGAGGTCATCGAGGTCGCTGACTATTCTTCCGCCGGTTGCTCTTGCGAGTTTTTCCATATCGGATTCTTTTACGCGGCGTGCTGCCATTATGCCTTCTTTGGATAGGAAGTGTTGTACCATGTCGTCGATGCCTTTTTGGCAGAAGATTACGTCTGCGCCTGAGGCTTTAATTTTTGTAACCATGTCTTGCATCATGTCGGTTTCTTGGTCTAGGAATGCCTTCATTTGTTTAGGGTCTTTTATGCGGATTTCAGCTGTGATTTCGGTTTTTTCGATTTCTAAGGCTGAATCTAGGAGTGCGATCTTTGCGTTTTCTTTGGTTTTTGGCATTCCTGGGCTGACTACTTCTTTGTCTATAATTATGCCTTGGATTAGTTGTGTTTCTAAGAGGCTTTTGCCTGTTTTTTTGACGAGTTGGATGTTATCTATATCGGCAATTGTTTTGTCGCCACGTTTTTCTGCGATTTGTGATACTGCATCGATAGAAATTTCTGCTAAGTGTTCTCTTGCTGAACCCAGTGATTTGCTGCTCATTGAGGTTAATGCGACTTTGAGGAGTGTTTTGCGATCGTTTATATCAAGTGGAACAGCCATTTTTCCGATGGCTTCGATTGCTTTCACTGAAGCTTTTCGATAACCGCTGACTAGAATTGTTGGGTGAATGTTTTGGTCTAGAAGTTCTTCAGCTTTTCTGAGTAGTTCACTTGCTAAAACTACTGCGGATGTTGTTCCGTCGCCTACCATATCATCTTGGGTTTTTGCAATTTCAACCATCATTTTGGCTGCGGGGTGTTCAACGTCGATTTCTTTGAGGATGGCTGCGCCGTCGTTTGTAATTGTGATGTCGCCTAGGCTGTCGATAAGCATTTTATCCATGCCTCGTGGACCTAGAGTGGTTTTTAGCACTTCTCCGATTACTCGGGCGGCCATAATGTTGTTTCTTTGGGCTTCTTTTCCTCGGCTTCTTGTTGTTCCTTCTTTAAGGATGAGGACTGGTTGTCCTGAACCTGTTGTTGTTAAATACGCCATATTATCATTCCCTACATTACTAGAACTTGTTTAATTCGGAAATATGCAAAAACCCTGCGGAAATATAAACTTTTACCCTTAAACACTACTGTCTCTATTTTTCATCACCTATTTGAATAATAATACTAAATACTTTCAGCAACCTACAGAGGCTGTTATCTTGTTTAGCAAATGTTTGGCAGCAACTAATAGAGAATGACAAGCCCAATTACAAACTATTACCAAATTAGGATTCAATATCATATTGTTACAGAAAGAGTTGCCCGTCATTAATTGCTCTGGCAACTACACCTTAACAGCCAGCTTTCTTTGAATATTATGCCAGATACAGGCGAACCCTTTTTCAAAGTTGGCGCCATAATTTCGGCAATGAAAGATAGGGGACGAAAAATTGCTGAGATGCTTTTGATGTTGTCTTCTCTTCTATTTCTAGAAGCAACGCCTTTTAAACGGGGGTATCTTTGACTTCTAATCTTTAATCGTTGCATAAGTACTTAGAAGAGTAAAAGCTAATGGAACTTTCTGTAACTATTAAAAACTAAAAACAGCTGCAAACACACTAACAAAATAAGATCGCCCATTGGAGGCGGATTCTTTTAATTATCCAGGTATGCATGGCAGTTTTCTCCATAAACACGCCTATTTTATTTTCGCCTATGCTCATGCAGAGCACTTTGGAATTTTTGCCCTCGACGAGTACACTCTCTATATTAGCCATGTTGAATTGTTTTGCCATTTCACGGCTTGACTCATAGATTTGGGATGACAAGATGGCGTATTCGATCGTTTTTTCCTGTTCGGTTAGATCAATTATGGCTGAAGTGTTGCTTCTTAGAATGTATCCGTTAACTCCTTTCAGTTTGCGGATTTCAGCTAAACTAGCAGCTATATTTGAGAATTCAGAATTTTCGTCTCCAACGGAAATAACCGAGGCGGAATCAGGAACTTCTGATGTTGTTTCTACAGTTGCTTTTTGGTTCAACAATTACGCTTCCTTTATTCGATTACTGGTTTAACCATTACCAGCTTGCCTTTTTCAGTTTGCAGAGTTTGGAGGATTTTTTCTGGAATTTGGATAATGCCCTTGGCGTTGTTTTTGGCTTCTTTTATGGTTTTAAATTTGCAAGTGGTCTTTTTGCCATCTAAGGCTTCGATGTTTACCATCGTGAATTGTTTGCCACTATAGAGGTCACTCCATTGCGATATAACGTCACCGTCAATTCGCACAGTATCAGCTGGAACAAGCATTCCCCCAATTTTTTCCACCATTAACTGGTTAACAGGTGTTGATGGAAGAAACGGTTCAAAAGGTGGTTGAGGTTCAGGTATGGGTTCTATGGTTGGTTCATCTTCAACGGGCAAAACAGTCTCTTCGGTATGTTCCTCTTCGAGCTGGAGGGCTTGTGGCGCCTGGATTTCTAAAGGTTTCAAGGCAATTTGGTCAACAAGATAGACAATTGTTGGGATCACAACTTGGGTTAATGACTTTACAATTTCTTGGTTTGCTTCCCGGGAAGCGACTGTAACCAAATAAAGGTTATTCATTGCAGTGACGCTTAGTTGATTTTCAGTAGTTTGGATTGTTAAGTATTCTATGCCACCGATGGCTTGAGCTTGTGACTGAATGCTGCCAAAGTTGAGAATGAGTTTTTTGGTTTGGTCTTCAGATGTGGCTTTTGTGTTAGCTACAGTTTGGCCGTTGCTTTTGAACATTAAAACGTGGGCGGTTCCTGGGCTTATATTTTTGTATTCATCTATAACTGTTTGAAGAGGATTTGTATAAGCTTCAGTCACCGTTTTGTTTCTCCATCCTTATTTTAGGATATTTTGAATAAGATACGTTCAGGTATGCCTTCGTCTTCCACTACAAGGTACTTGAGACCTTCCGTATCGCCAAGTTGGTCAAGCCATTTTAAGGCTTCACGCACCTTCTGCAAAACCAACAAACGCTCTTGATGGCTGCGCACCACGGATTCTATGGCAGTCAACTCGTGGAATGGATTAGCATCCAAAACAATATTTAATGTTCCCACCGTGATTTCGCTCGTGTTTTCAGTTGGGGCTTTTTTGCCCGCCAACTTCATAACAACTTCACGGACTTTCTTAGATTTTTCTGCTAGGGTGCGAATTTCGTCGAGTTTGCGCAGGTATTCGCCCAGAACACTTTTAGTTTCGGATAATTCTTTGTCCAATGCTTCTGCTATAGCTTGTGCAGATGTATATTCTTTGATTTGTGTAACCATGATTCATGACTCCAGGATTTTTTTAAGAGAAAGAGGAAAGTTGGGTGAAGATTGCTTCACCTTACCCCCGAAATTCTATTGTTTCTAAATGTTGTACGATTATGGTACGTATGCTGAGAGAACTACGTTGTTACCTTTTTGGGTTGTGAACTTCACTGTAACTTGCTGTCCTGAGGTAAGTGCTAAGACTGGGTCAGTTTCTAAGGTAAAAGATACGCTTTGTCCTTTGGCGAGAGTTGCAGCTGATGTTCCATATTCATGATCGCTTAAGGCGACTACGCCGTTTACGTAACCCGCACTGATAATTATTGGAGCTTGGCCGGTATTCTGAACAGTGGCAATAACTTGAGTAGGTGTTGATAAGTCAGGATTTGTGATTGTACCTTGTTCTGCAGTTCCCATTAGTCCGATGGTCATTCCTCCCATCCATGCTGCAACGACAACGCTGACAGCGACGGTGACGGCGATTAAAATGATTGATGCGACGACTGGGCTGAGGGCTTTCGAGTTTTTCTTTATTTTTCTGATGTATGTGTTCATTTTGTTTTTACCTTTTTGTAGGTTTGTATTAATTATCGACAAAACCAGACTTTTAAATATTACGTCTTACTATACAATAGTATAGATCTGTAGAACATAACTACAACTATCGAGAAAATTGAGGAAAAGAAAGAAAAAGGCGTCAAGTCGCCCGAACTAAAAACTATTTTACGTCAAGCTCGTCAAAAAAGCCAAGAAGAAGATTCGACACTTTTTCCCCGAGTTCAGTCTTAACATAGTACTTCTTAAGAGGGTCAATACGTTCGCTCTTAGCTAAACCCAGAGATTCAATCTCAATCATTCTAGCCCTGAAGGTGCCATCGCTGAGCGTCAAATTATTGTCTTTCATGAAGTCTTTAGCATCCTTCCATTTGCCGCGACCAACATGGAGTAGCAATAAACAGTCGATTGCATGGTCTTTTTCAAGCATTGCTTTAACTGCAGCCAGTTTGGGCTCAGTGAGTACGCGCTTAATCTTCTCTTCGTCCACATTCTTCACCATTTTTCAAGTCTCCTTTCGTTATTGATTATTGGAAAAAGACGTCTAAGCATATAAACTATATTACGAATTACGAAACATATCTCCAGACGCCTATCATCCGAATAAAATAATTAACATAACCCCTTAATAAACCTGCAACCGAGCAAGCAAAAAACAAATCAAGCACTAACAAATCTCAACATAAAAATCGAATCACAATCACAATAAATAAGCAAATAGCTAAAATACCAAAAATAGGCAACAATAAAGTAATCATGGTCAATTGACTACAGAAAGGTTAACATCACAAGAAAATGTATTTCTCAGAAGAGGAAAATCATTTGGCTGCCCACATCGACTATGAAGTTCCGACATGGAACCAAATCTATGATATGGTTCTTAGTCAAGCCCAAAAAATAAAAAGCCAAAACTACTGCCCACACATCATTGTGGGTGTCGCAAGGGGCGGCTTAGTGCCAGCACGCATCTTAACTGATCTCTTAGAAACTCCAGAGCTAAACTTTATCCAAATAGAATTTTACACAAACATCAACCAAACGCAGCATGAACCAAATCTAAAACAATCCCTAACTACCGCAATAATTGACAAAAAAGTGTTGTTGGTTGATGATATTGCAGACAGCGGCGCAAGCCTAAAACTCGCACTATCCAGCCTGCAAGGCAGTGATAGCGAAATCAAAACAGCCACCCTCTACAAAAAACCCCAATCCACTTCAACCCCCGACTTCTACGAAAAACAAACCACCAACTGGATCGTTTTCCCCTGGGACACCAAAGAAACTCTGCGAAAAATAATCCAAAGACAGCAAGGCAAACGCGCATTAAACCAAGAAGTAGCAAAGCTCATAAAAGCAGGTTTACCCAAGCAACTAGCTGAAAAACTTCTAAAAGAAATGTTATGAGGACCATTTGGATGTTGCAGTGCATAAAAGAATTTGGAAAATACGTGGAAATAACAGGTTACAAAAACATAGAGTTCGATAAGATAGACGCATTCTTAAAAGCAAACCGAAAACAAACCCAAAACGTCAACATCCAATTCTTCGATGCCGACCTAATTGCCACACAAGAACACCTATACTTCGCCGTCCTAAACGCCTTACAAGCCTTCGACAACAAAACCAACTTTTCAAAGACCCCTGCAATGGAAACGATGCTCTACGCTTCTGGGCAACGACAAATACAAAAAGCTATTGAACGCAGCGGAATAAAACCGAAAACAAAAAACATGGCAGTTGCAATAATCGGCGAAGATCCAACACATATTCAAAATACCCTTGAAGCGCTTACAAAATGCGTTGGAACTGACTTAGACGAGACGGTTATTGAAATGACTAAAACCAAGGAAACGAAAATCAAAAAAGCCTTCAACATCCAAAACGAAGAATTGAAAATCCTCGAAGACGGTAACCAGAGGAAGGCAATAGTTAACTTAGTTATCGAGCAAGTCGCTCTATTAGCCATAAAGTGATTAAGAGAAGTCAGGAAGACTTTTCAAGTTTTAAACGGGCTTGTTGATGAGATTTCGAATACTCTAAATGAACTTTATCCAATAATAATTATTAACTATGCTCAAGTCTGAACTTCAGTTTCAAGTCATTTAAAGAGAAGAAGAAGAAGTGGAAATTCAGCAACCTTCTTCTAACAGTTAATGGTTAACCAAAGTTCATTAGTGCTTTTACTCCCTAAAAGTCTTCGCAACGATTGGAGATTAGATTCAAATATACCCCAGTTTTAAGGGCGTTGCTTCTAGAAATAAAAGAGAAGACAACATTAAGAGCATCTCAGTGACTTAGTCATAAAATATTTGCCAAAAAGTTGTTATCTTAGTAATTCCTCGTCCCGTGGCTTTCGGGCCGAAATTATGGAGCCAACCTTGAGAAAAGGTTCGCCTTATATCTGGCAGCAACAACCCAAAATCTAGCTGGTTTTTGATTTTCCAAAAAAAATTAAAACAGTAAAACGATTAAGAATAAGAAATTTAGAAGTTGCGGGCTTCTTTTCGTTTCTCTGCTTCTTCGTAGAACCGCAGAACTTCATCGATGATTTCGACGTTTGAGAGCAACATGCGTCTACAACAGTACCGCTTCAAACCTAAGCTATCAAGGACATCGCTGGCGTTTTCGCCTGTCTTGATTCGGCGGGTGAATTCGTCCCATCGGTCTCCAACCAGTTTGCCGCAAGTGAAGCATCGTACGGGAATAATCATGTTGTTTTTTCTCCTTATCTGTAGCTTTTCTGTTCTTTGGAACGTGCGCCTGCTCCGCCGACTTTCTTGGTTTCTTTGGTTCTGCTATCTCCAGCAATCATTGTGCGGTCGTATTCACTAAAGACTGTTCTTAGATGTGTGCTCTTGGTCCATTTCAGGAGCGCATTAGATATGGCCATGCGTGCTGCTTCTGCTTGTCCCATGTAGCCTCCGCCGCTGGTTTTAACGTCCATGTCAAGTTGTTGCCAGACATCTGCGCCTGCCTGCAGGAGAGGTTCCATGATTTTTGCTTTTGCAATGTCGGGTTCGTAAATTTCAACTGGAGTTCTGTTTATTCGAACTCTGCCAATGCCTTGTTTGACTATGGCGCGGGCAACTGCGGTTTTTCGCTTTCCACTAACTACTAAGACTTTTTTTGCGGGCATAATTATTCCATCCTATTGTTCCATCCGATTTCTTTGGCCAACTCGCCAAGAGTGAAGTGTGGTCCTTTCAGGTTTACTGAATTGGCTTCTTCGAATGTTATCATCTTTTTGTTTTTGAACTCAAGTGGGATACCCATGAATACTTTTAGGCGTTTGTATGCGTTTTTGCCTTTAGGCTGCTTAAATGGAACCATGCCCCGCACGGTTTTTCGTAAGAAACGGTCAGGTCGGCGGTAATGGAATGGTCCACGCATTGGGGCGCCAACTTCGAGGAATTTGTGTGCTTCTAATACTTTGCTCTTCTTTTTGCCGGAGAATACTGCCATCTCTGCATTGAGTATGATTACTTCTTCTCCGTTTAGCAATCGTTTCGCAACTTTGCTGCACATTCGGCCAACGATTAAGCCTTCAGCGTTCACGAAAGTTATTGGGGATTGTGTTGTTTCCATTTTTCTCACCGGATGATTTTTACATTTGAGCCTTTGGGGTTTTTCTCCATCAGTTCGGGGATTGTGATATATTTTGCTTTAACAGCATTAAGTTTAGCTTTGGCTTTGTCTGAGATATCGAATGCTGCTACAGTAACAGCGTGGTCTATACTGCCTGAGGCTAAGATTTTGCCTGGAACAATCACTGCGTCGGCTTTTTTTGTGTGCCTGTTTAGTTTACTCAGGTTAACGGCTACTCGTTGGCTACGTGGCTTAGCTAAGTGGTCAGCTACGTCTAGCCAGATTCCTGCTTGTTTTGCTTTGCTTTCTTTCTTTAAAAGACCTATAAGTTCGATTAAATGGGGGTTTGTAGTTTTGGTTTCTCTCATTGTGGTTCAGCCTTTATTTGTTCTTCAAACTCGTCTAGTTGTTTGCCTAACAGTTTAGTTGCTTCTCTGAGTACTCGTTCTGGAGGAAGCGCACCTGTAGACTCAATATTCATTACGAAAGCGTTCTTTTCCCATTCAACTTTCAATGGTGATGGTTTTTGTGGACAAGCATCAACACAGTCCATGCAAAGGTTACATGCCAAAAGGTCTCTTACATCAACTTTTTCATCTTTGATGGCAAGAACCTTTTTGGGACAGATGTCAACACATTTTGAGCAATCTTTACATTTTTCGGCTGGAGGGGTAACTTTTGGGTAGTATTTGTAGGCACACATCGAAACTGGCTGCCATTTTGCATGAGCTTTGCCTCGACCAAGCCTTGCATAGGCTTCAAGTTTTAGTTTCTGGTTTTTTGCCAGTTTGATGATTGGAATTTTGTCTGAAACTGGAACGATTTCAGGGTTTTCCGAAACTATTTCTCCCGAGTAAACAGTCCGCGTACCGTCCCGTGCTTCAGCATCAAGAGTTAATGTTACGCGACATGATGGGCAACCGAATTCACTTTTGCACTCGCATTCTTCTGGAGTGCTGTATGCGTCTAAATCTGTTTTTAGTGGAGTAAGACCAAGTCTGTGAGCGATGATTTCATCTTGGAGAATTGAAGAGTTCTCTATCATGACAACTTCTTCGATTGCCATGCAGGGAACCTCAGCAAGTGCTAGACGACGAAGTGCATTCATTAAAGGCACATCCGCATCTTTAACCGCTATGCGGAGGTTGATATCATTTTTTTCAAGGACTTCAATTTTCACTTGCTAGGACACTCCAATAAGTTATTCTCAATAAAGAGGGGTATTGCAGATTAGACTCTTCTGCCTCTTCTACCACCAGGTCTTCTTGTACCGTCGTGGGGAATTGGTGTGACTTCTTCAATGCGTTCAATTTTGAAGCCAAATCGGGCTAATGCTCGGATGGCTGCTTGGGCGCCTGGTCCAGGTGTTCTGGGTCCTGCGCCGCCTGGAGCTCGGACTTTGATGTGGATGGCTGTTATTCCTTTGTCTCTTGCGATTTCGGCTGCGCCTGTGGATGCACGCATGGCTGCGTAGGGTGAAGATTCCATGCGGTCAGCTTTAACGAACATGCCGCCTGTGGTTCGAGCGATGGTTTCTGCGCCTGAAATGTCTGTGATGTGGATTAAGGTGTTGTTGTAGCTGCTGAAGATGTGGACGATTGCCCACTTCTCGTTCCGTTTGTTATTAGGAGCGCTCAGAATCTGCCGCCTCCGCGTCCGCCTCTGCGGCCTCTTTGAGGTGGTCTAGCTTCTACTTGTTTAGCCACCACAGTTAATCCAACGCGCAATGCGTGTTCTTGGTTTGCGATTGCGCTTTCAGGTGAGTAGACGATTTTGGTTTCTGCTTCTTTGGGCACTATGTAGCCGGGGATTGTTACTCGGCGTCCGTCGATTGTTACGTGTCCATGTGTGATTAATTGGCGTGATTGGAAGACTGTTCTTGCTAAGCCTTTGCGGAAGACTATTGTTTGCAGTCTGCGTTCCAATATGTCTTCGATGGTTAAGTCTAATACGTTATCGAGCACTGCGGTCTCCTGCAGAATACCTTTCTTTTTGAGTTGTGCTAGCAATTCATTCTCCATTTTTGCTCGTTCTTCAGTGGATTTGCTGATGAGTGAACGTGCGATGCTTCTGTTCTTGGACAGAGCGGTCTTGTGGCGCCAGAGTTCATGTTTGTTTCTTAAGCCGAATTGCCCCAGAAGTTTAAGTTCTTCTTGGAGAACGTCCTTTCGCCATCGGAACCGTGGAGTATCAAATTTCTTACGCTGTTTCTTCGGATCTCCCATATTTATTTGCCTCCTTCAGCTGGTGCACCTGGCTTTTGCATTAGAGTCTTCTTCTTAACTCCCAAGGCTTTGCCTGCTCTTCCAGTGGTTTTTGTTCTTTGACCACGCACTTTCAAGCTGTAAGCATGACGATATCCGCGCCAAGACCTAATTTCTTTGGCTTGATCAATATCAGTTTTAATTTTTAATGCAAGGTCTGCGCTCAAAACATGTTGATCTTTTCCGGAGTCTGTGTCTTTTCGACGGTTAAACATCCAGCTTGGTATGCCGTATTTTGCTAGGTCTTTAATGACATCTTCTATTTTTGATATATCTGACTCTGTGATAAAGCCCACGCGCAAGTCAGGGTTTACGCCTGCCTTTTTGAGGATCGCGTTTGCAAGGGCTGAACTTACGCCTTTGACTTGCGCTACCGCGTAAGAAGTCTTAAGGGTACCTTGAACGTCTGTACCCATTATACGAAGTATATAGCGATATTCCTGCTGTGACATGCTAAGTTTTCATCCGTTTTTTAACTTTAAAGCATATACGAAATATGGCGGTATTTATTTAAACCTTCCTTTCCAAAAAGAACCATCACCCGTTAATGCAAAACGATGATTATTGCAATCTACACATAAATAGTGGCAGCGGTAATCGAAAACTAAATACCAGCCCAAAGCAAGAACCCCCTATGGATATCATAACAATCATCGGATTAATTGCTGCCCTTTTCACTACTGCCTCCCTTCTCCCACAACTAATAAAGATTAACAAAACTAAATCGACCAAAGACATCTCAACAGGCATGTTCACCCTGTTCTGCGGCGGTGTGTTTCTATGGTTTATCTACGGAGTTTTCGTAAATGATTTTCCAATAATCATTGCGAACTCTCTGGCTTTTGTCCAAGCTGCGGTGATTCTGTTTTTCAAAGCAAAATACAAATAGATTCACGATTCCTCAGGCTTTCCAAAAATAATTCCGACCCTCGAAAGGGTTCGTTCCGTGATTTTAATAATGAATTAATCGGGTTAAGCGCTATCAGGTTTGCTTGTACATATGCCAAAAGCACGCTCAACTTTAGGAAATTAAGCGTCTTCAACTAATTGCATTACGTTAACTGTTGAATTTATCCAACGCAGATAAGCATTCAAAGTCGCGCGTAGAGCAACAGTGTCTTTGGATTCAACTGTCAACACGAGAAATAAGCCGTCATTTTGGAGGTTTACGTTAGCACGTCTTGTTATTGGAGCGTCAGCTTCTGGCTTCAAAGCCTCAATAATCGTGGAAACCTGTTTTTGAGAAGTAAATTTCAAACGCACAGTAGCTTTTGCACCGTTATCCATTCAGTATTCCTTACGCTAAAACAGGAAGTTCAAAGTAATAAACAAAAATAAAAAAACAAAAATTAAAAAGAAAGAAAAGGATTACTCGGTTGTTTCTTCGTCAGTTGCCGACTCAACAGCCGCCACAGCTTTCGCCGTTTCTTCAACTGGAGCACCTTTAGCTGCACGCTTGGCCACAACACCCAACTTAGTGACTGGTGTGTACGCTCCGCCTGCAAAAGTGTACTCACACTTGCTGCATTTCCAAATGCCTACGCTTTCACGCTTTACGCGGGTAAAGCCGCATTGTGGGCATCGGTGGGGCTTCTTGAGTTCAATCATTACTTTCATGTAGCGTTTTCTTACTGTTGAACCGTAACGTACTCCTAAACCTCGTGTTGGACCTACTTTCTTCATCTTAGGCAACTTTTATCTCACCAATCTAGTTTCTTGCGCAGTTCTACTGCTTTGTCCAGAGCAATCTTTGAGGCTTCTAAAATCTGTTGTGGTGTGAAATAGCCTGAGCCGCCCTTCTGAATGGCGCAAATGGTTCCGTCTTCTTTGGTTGCGAATGTTATGCGTGAGTCCATGACTTGTTCTTCTTCTGCTGAAGGGTCACTAATTAGGTGATTGTTGATTTTACCTGTGGTTACTGTTACGGGGTGACTTCTGACGGGTAACGGTGTGTAGCCTTGTTTGATTTTTAGTTCGCCGTCTTTGATTTCGTAGTTAGGCATTTTAGTGTTCATTAGTGCAGCCATGGCAGCCATTGCGGAAGCGTCAATCAAGTTTCCATCATGATTCAGAACGTAAACGTCCACGAAGACCACAAAGACTTTCTTGCCTGCTTCAATGACTAGTTTTTCAGTGTCGATGCATTTTGATTCTCTGATGCCTCTGTCGACAACACGGGCTAACTCGATTGAGTTTTCGTCTGGTGGTCCAGGTTCAAAGTTTGGTGAGGCAACGGGCACTAGTTCTGCGTTTACGGTTAAGACGCCTTCGTTTGGTGTGTCTGGGAATGGTTCGCCTGTTCCAACTTTTACGCCGACGAGGATCTGGGTTTTGCCGAGGTAGACTCTTGCTGAGCCTTCAGCTTTCTCTATTACGCCTTGTTCGATTTTGATTTCGCGGGTATCGAGTAAGCCTCTATCGTCTAGGCGTTTGCCTTTCTCGATTAGTTGTTCTATTTGTTTTAGCTTAACTTTAGTTACGAGTGATGACATTATTCTTCAACCTCTTTAACAACCATGTATTTGGTCTTTAACGCTTCTTTTTGCATTTCATAGATTTTTTTGCAGCCTTCTATTGCCATGTTTACGGCTTTCTCGAATTCAGCGGGTTCCAAAATTCCGTCCATCTGCAGGAGTGTAATTGCATTTAAGCTCGGCATGTAAGCAACTGGAACATCTGCGGCACCAAGTTTGTCCTCTGCATCATATAGGTCGAGAACTACAGTATCATCAACTTTTCCTGCTGCGCATCCTACAACCAAGTCGCGCATTGGAACGCCAGAATCAGCAATTGCGAGAGCAGCAGCGGTAATTGCCGCACATCTCGTTCCTCCGTCAGCTTGCAGAATTTCGACGTAGACGTCAACACCTGTTCTTGGGTACAGTTCGAGGAATAGGGCAGGTTCAAGGGATTCTTTTATTACTTTTGAGAGTTCAACTTCTCTTCTGGATGGTGCGGGGGACTTTCGTTCCTGTACTGAAAAAGGCGCCATGTGATAACGAACTTTTAACACCATCCGATCAGCTTGCATGAGGTGTTTTGGATGTACTTCACGTGGACCGAATGCTGCGGCCAAAATCTTGTTTTTTCCATGTTCAACATAGGCTGATCCATCAGCGTTTGACAAAACGCCTACTTGAAGTTTAACAGGGCGAAGTTCATCCGCTTTTCTACCGTCTAATCGGATGCCTTTCTTATCGATTAATTTATCTGGTTTTTCATTCAACTTTATTTTCCTCCACTTTACCTAATTTCTTTTCTTTTAGCAACTGTGTTATGCGATCAGTAAGACCGCTTGTGTGGGATTCTTCCTCAATTTTTCGAATCACACTTATGGCAAGGTCCTCTTCTTCCAAGTTTTTGCCCGTGACCAAGATAACGCCGTTTAAGCCGAGGATGATTTGGCAATTTGTTTCCTGTTTTATCATTGAAATCATTGAGCCTTTACGTCCGATGATTCGAGGAATCTTTGTCGGGGTCACATGAAGGATTTGGCCTCGAGTAATCTTTCCCATTCCTGGTTCGCCGACGGTGAGTTGTGGGTCATGGGCTCGGTCGAAGGTTGCGATTTTGGCAACAATTAAGTCGCCTGCAGTCAGTATCTGGGATAACTCGTCGTTTTGAGGCTTAAAGGGCCGACTCAATACATCCGATGCGCGGAGCATTGCTGTGTAGGGTGCTTTGATGTCGACGGTCCAACCGTTGAATCCTACTTCAGTGACTGTTCCAATCACTATGTCGCCCATTTTCGGCACGTAAAAAGCCCTTAATGCAACAACGTTTACTTTTTTATTGTCACTGTCTACGAGTCCAATCCTTGAGGCATAAATCTTGCCTGCTTCCACATACGTGTTTTCGCCAGGTAAATAGTCGCCTTCTGCGAGCATTTCTCCGGGCGTAACAAGCTGTTTTTTTTCAAAGAATGTTGGCATAAAATCACCTATCATTTTTTACATTACTATGAGATTATTTTTGCTTCTCCTGTTCCTTTGGTTGCGTCGCCAAGCTTGTTTATCAGCGAAGCATATGATCCTGCGGGTAATTCAAGCTCGCCATACCATGAACCGTCACCGCGCCATTCTTCCCGTTTAATAGTACCCAACGTTTTGATTGTGCCGTAAGCTCTTGCGGCATGCTGTGTTGGTATTTTGATTGCAACTGTGACCTGTTCGATTTTCAAGGGTAAAATGGGACGTAACAGTTTAACTATGTCTTTAGCTTGCTCTTCCACAGATTTGTACGGGTCAATTGGATAACGAATTTGCTCCATCGCATTTTCGATGCGCGCAGGGGGATGTGGCAAATTTGTTTTAGGGTCTACTGCTTGGCGAGAAATAAAATCTATGACTATCCTTTTTTTGTCTTCGACCATTTTCCGTCTTTGGTCAGTTGTTAGTTGCAAAGTTCCTTTTTTTAGGATTTCATCTGCAATTTTTAGATGGTCACATGTTTTGAAGGCTTTTTTCATAGCTTCTTCAGAAACTTTAGTGCCCTTGTTTGCGTCAGCAAAAATCATTTCAGCGGCTAAAACCTCAGTTATGCTTGAGATTTTGCCGTTTCGGTAGTCGAGCGCTTTGTTGGGCTTAACTAATATTTCAAAATGTTCATTTTCTCTTGTTAAGCGGGCGACGGTGAACTTTTCGCTCATTAGTTTTTCACTTGCTTGAACCCAGCTCTTTGATGTAGCCTTCCACTGTGTTGTCGTTTAGCATTTCCATTTTCTGTGTCGCTGCGGGGATAATTGCTATTTTGATTCTTGGCGGTAGCTGGCGTGCTTCGAGGGCTTTAACTAAGCATTTAACTGCGAGTTTTATGCTGTTGTCAAGCGTTAGGTCTTCTTTGTACTCTTCTTTCAGAATGCCGAGAACCGTTTCTCTTCCTGCGCCCAATGCTGTGGCTTTGTATCCTCTGTAGGTTCCGCTTGGATGTGTTCCAAAGACGCGTGTCCCTGTTTTGTCAACTCCCCCAAAGATTATTGAAACTCCGAAGGGTCGGACACCTGCGTGTTGGGTGTACATCTGTTGGATGTCACATATACGTTTAGTAACGACTTCTATATCGATAGGTTCGTCGTAGGTTAGTTTGTTACTTTGAGCGTATATTCTTGCTTGGTCAATTAGGATTCTAGCGTCGGAACTCAACCCGACGATGGCTGCGCCTATATGGTCATCTACTCTGAAGAGTTTCCATGAAAACCCTGCTTCTTCAAGGACTTCGATGTTTTCTTCTGAACCGAGAACCAATCCTTCTGTTGATTGGATGCCTATAATGGTGGCTCCGCGATTCACAAGTTCCATCGCGTATTCTACTTGGAAGAGTCGTCCATCAGGCGAGAAAACGGTAATGGCACGGTCATATGCTCCTGGTGCTGCAAATACAGACATAATGTTAACCTCACTTTACACTATACACTTTTTCACAGTCTCATACAATAACTACACTAAAAACCTTTCCTATAAAAGCGAAACCCAATTAACCATAGTTTGAAGATTTGAAAACCGTTCTAACGAATGAACACATCGATAATGGAAAATCCGGAAGCCTCTTGCATGGAAAAATAAGTGCCTCTTTATATGGAACACTCAAAATATGACAGCACATCAACTTTTTCGGCAGGATTAAAGTCCAAAAAATCGATCAAATCATCAATAAGCGAGTATTTTGACGACGGAGATTTGCTCCTGCTTATTCTCCAGAAAACCTGTCGTTTAGCGCAATTGGTATTTATAGTTTGCAAGCCATACTTGTGGCTGTATTTTTCAGAAGGGGAAAGGAATGACGTCTCAAACAACAGGGGGACACACTATGATTAAGCTACCCAGCCAAGTCGCCGAATATTTTCCCTACGACAGCGTGAGACCCCACCAAGACGAATTCATAAGCACAGTCTATAACGCCGTCGCCAACAGACGCTCGGTTCTAATTGAAGGCAGCAACGGTTTAGGAAAAACAATCAGCGCACTCTCAGCCGTGTTGCCTATAGCCATCGAAAAAAAACTAAAAATCCTCTACGTAGCGCGAACTCACCGCCAACATGACCGCGTCATCGAAGAACTACGAGCCGTTTTTCGAAAACACCAAGTCTCAGGACTATCCATTCGTGGGCGCAACGAAATGTGCCTCAACGTTTTCGCAGCAAGAGGAGCTTATGATTCAAAGTCACTTATGGAAGTCTGTGAACTACTCAAAGCCAAAAGCAGATGCCCATATTACACCAATGTAGAGCAACGCACGTATGATTATTTGCAGCTACAACAACAAGTAGCCAGTCGCCCTTACATGGGGTCCGAAATCCAACGGATCTGCAAGAAAAAAGAGGTCTGCCCATACGAACTAGTAAAAGCTGGACTCTCAGATGTAAAAGTCATTGCCCTAAGCTACCTCTACGTTTTTGACCCTGTCATCCGCACAGCTTTCCTCAAAAACTTGGAAACAGAATTACAAAAAATAATCCTAATCGTCGATGAAGCGCATAATTTGCCTGAAACCGCGATTAGCATCTCAGGCAGCACCCTCTCACTATTTGTCATGAGGGCGGCGGAAATGGAGGCAAACCGATTCGGCCACAAAGACGTCGAAGAATTTGCCCATTTCTTCAGAACTGAAGTGGAAAAAATAACGGATAAAATAAGCCGAGAAGAGATAATATCGGCAAATAGCATCATCGAAATCATCCAAAAACAAGGGAACATTCCTCGTCCAAGAGAATTCTTTGAACATATGCACGAAGCAGGTGCCGCTATTAGGAAAACCTTGTTAGCTGAAGGCAAAAATCCTCGATCTTATGTTCATGCGATGAGTGAATTTTTGCTCAAATGGGTGGACGCTTTAGAGGATGATTCTTTCATTAACGTCGCAAGCCGATACTTCAACAAAGAAAACAACAAGACAGCAAAACTAGAAATTGTAGCACTTGACCCCTCAAAGGTTACGCAGCCAGTTTTCTCATCCACCTATGCTAACGTTATAATGTCGGGAACACTTCAGCCATTAGAAGCGTTTGCACGAATAACACGACTCCCAGAAAGCACGGTAAAGTTTCTTGCACCCTCGCCATTTCCAAAAGAGCACGTTTTCTCTGCTGTCTGCTGTGGCGTCACAACCTCCATGGAAAAGAGAACCTCCCAGATGTATCAAACCATGGTTGAACGCATAAACGAAGTTGTAAACAGCACTCCAACTAACACCGGCATCTTCACCGCATCTTTCCAAGTTCTAAACTCCTTGCTGGATGAAGGCTTAGAAAATGCTCTCTTAAAACCCCTTTTCCACGAACGCAAAGGCATGACCTCTAAAGCAAACGAAAAAATGGTCCAAGACTTCAAAGCCTGCGGCGACAAAGGAGGCGCAGTGTTTCTGGGTGTTCAGGGTGGGAGGACTTCGGAGGGTGTAGATTTTCCAGGAAACCAAATGAATTCAGTAATAGTTGTTGGAGTACCTTATGCAGAACCTACTCCAAGGATTAAAGCACAAATCGAATATTATGAGAAGCACTTTCCAGGGTTTGGACGCGAATATGGCTACGTTTTACCGGCAATGAAAAAAGCCTCACAAGCCGCTGGCAGACCCATAAGAACACTTGAAGACCGAGGTGCCATAATATTCTTAGACTACCGTTTCTCCACAGCCTACTGCAAAAGTTTCTTACCATCATGGATAACAAATGTTATGAAAGTGTTGCCTGACAAAAAAAACGTCTTAGCAACCGAAGTCAGCAATTTCTTTAGAACTCAATCTTGAACTTCCTGAAGTTTCTGATTTACCACAACTTTTCCAATGACAATCCTTAAAGGTTTGGCTGAAACTGCAGTTTGAACTTTGAGCGCTTTTCGAAGTTGATTAACCTCACGCAGCACCCCAATACCTAAAAACTTGGCACCACGACCGGACAAACCGACGAGGATACCTTTTTCCGGGTCCTGTTTTTTTGGTATAGCATTTCTGGGTTCGATGGTCACTTGACTTTTGGGATAACACTGTAGCTTTGCATTTTTGAGATACCGTGCGTAAGTCATTTCGCGTATAATCTTGCGTTTTTCTGGGGTCCGCGGCTTAAGAGCAAAGGATGGCTCAACCACGATGACGGGCGTTTCCAAAATTGCAATTAGGGGTGCCAGTTCATCTTGCGCTTGAACACCGATTATTACGTCAGGTTTTAGCGCCTTAACCAATTCAGCTTTGTATATAACCGCTAATTCACCGCTAACCAGACCATCAGTATTAATTAAGACAAAATCAACCTGCCCTTTCAGAATCTCAGCTTTCATAGAAGTTAAACCTTCAATGGTTTTGGATACTGCGGTTACTGGTGAGGTTACTCCGACAAAAAAAGCGTTTTTCATTTTCAAATTGTGCAGTTCGGGGATTTGTTTGGAAATTAAAGCGTAGCCAACGGTGGCTGATGGACCGATGTCGGATTGACCTAAATCTCCATCTAAAACTGCAACCTTACCCTTCCCATCTACTAACTTGTTTAGTATGTAAGTACAGAGACTACTTTTGCCACTATCAACTGCTCCAATAATCAAGACAACTACGGGGCGCTTTTGCAAACCCAAAATGACTTCAACAGCTTTATCCCATGACGGCGGATTTGTACTGCCCGTAGTTTCAGCTAGACCTGAATTGGCACCCAATGAAACATCAAAGGTCGATTTTTCATTTATAAAAAAAGGTAGGCGTTTTCCTTCCCGAATCAAAACCCGCTGGGATTCTTTCATTTGGTAACCGAACACTTCAGCTTTTCCCGAAACAAGCCGCACTGACGCTGGACCATCAACTAGCATTGTTTTATTGGATTCGATTGTGTGCTGCAATTGTTTTTCTCCTTGGAAAGGTATTTCCGTTTCTTCCAGCTATGCGCGTGGCGGAGGAAATATGCCTGACTCCTCTGCTTCGCTTATTTTCTTTTAAAGGTTCGTTAGTTCCTGCCTCACCCACGACTTCTAATATCACTTGAAGCGGCAAAGCATCATCCAAGTCTTCAAGCAAGTCCTTGTAGACTGGAACGCCATTGCCAATCTTAATAGAAACGTTAGTTACTGCAAAGTTAACATTTCTGAGTACCTTGATTATTCTATCAAGTACTTCTTTAGTGCTAAAGCAGTTAGCTTCCTCAATAACTTTTCCATCTCCCAAAGCAACCAACCCAATCGCCACTCCCGGATCAATGCCAAATACTATTTTTCTGAATGCTTCCTTTCCCAAAAGCAACATCTTTACGTTCTCCATTAACCTGTCCAATTCCTCTTCGCTTCTGAAAACCAGAATATTTTCGTGATTTATCAAATGTTTTTCCTGTTCTGTTGTTACAACCAACGTTATCTTGGCAGGCACCGATTCCCCGGGTACTAAACTGATGAATGGAATGTTTTGTTCTTGTAACTTATTGACCAATAGAAAGTAGGTTTTGCCTTGAACTGTTGCGGCAGCAACTTTTTCCTTCATAAGCAACCTTAAAGTATACGTTTAAGTGCAAAACACATTATTAGCTTTAAGTTAACAAAATTGACGTGAAGAGCATGGCGATAATCCAGACGGGAAGCAAATGCATCGACAAAACCATAGGCGGAGGCATCTCGCCTGAAACGATCACGTTAATTTACGGTGAACCCGAAACTGGAAAAACAACGCTTGCAATGCAATGCGCGGTCAACTGTGCCCTCGAGAACTTTAAGGTGCTCTTTGTCGACTGCGATAACAGTTTCTACGCCAAAAGGCTCTCTCAAATTGCAAAAGACAAGTTTGACACGATAGCTGAACGAATTATTTTAGTTAAGCCCAAGGATTTCAAGGAGCAAACTATACTCATCGACAACATCCAAGATTATACAGCTAATGTGGGCTTAATTTTAATCGACACTTTCACTTCGCTGTATGGCGCAAAAGTCTGCGAAAACTCAGGCAAAGCGTTTGGTATTAACCGCGAACTAAATAGGCAACTAGCTATTTTGGCGCAAGTAGTGAAGATAAAAAAAATCCCAGTCTTAATAACAAGCCAAGTACGCAGTGTCTTCACCGATGAGTGTACAAGCGTTAGGCCTGTGGCGACTCGTGTTTTGAAGTTCTGGTCAGATACCATAATCGCCTTAAAACCGACTCAAAATCCTCAAACAATCAAGGTCGTTGTGGAGAAAGCACGGGAAATCGAGCAAGAAGTAACGTGTTATGTACAAATAGGGGAACCTGGAATACAAGATACACAATTCCCCTGACGCATGGTTGAAACCCAATGGATATAGCCCTGATAATCGTTGAAGCCTTAAAGTTTATTTTCCCAGCTTACTGTGCCAACGGGACACCGGTGCTTGCCGGCGGCGGAACAAAGATGGATTTCGGGAGGAACTTTGTGGACGGCAAACGGGTTTTCGGGAACAACAAGACTTTCCGAGGCTTCTTTTTCGGCTGGGGAGTCGGCATAGCGGTTGGGTTAATGGAAGGGTTTACTTTGGGTTTTCAAAATTACCCAATACTGTTTGCGGTGCTTATTCCTTTAGGAGCTCTTTTGGGTGATTTAACCGGTGCATTCATAAAACGAAGGCTAAGCATTGCACCAGGCGGTTTACTTCCAATTGTTGACCAAATTGATTTTGTGGTTGGCGCAGTTGTGTTTTCACTTCCGTTATCTTTGATTGGATGGGAAGTCGCAGCAACGGTTTTGTTAATTACGCCGCCAATTCACTTGTTCACTAACTTTTTAGCGTATAAACTGAAGTTGAAGAAGCATCCTTGGTAATTTCTAAAATAATAAAATTAAAAAATTAGTAAATAATAGGAATGAAAAAAAGGCTATCGCCCTTGGTTTACCTTGAACGCGATTGAGCCTTCCAAGAAAACGTATGATAATAGTAAGAGTGTTACACCTACTATTAGTAACATATAGGCTTGTCTTGGTTTATATGCGCTCTTTGTGCTTTGGTAAATTGATAGTAAACCGATGAATCCCAGTGCATAGAGGGATATTGCGATTAGGGTGTCTGCTACAAATTGATTGCTGATGTCGGGGTACAGGAAGAAGAACTGTCCAGTTTGAGAATTGTAGTAAGACGTGATGGGATGATTAATTAGGGTAAAGAGTCCTCCCCCGAATAGGAATATTGCGTAGGATATCCCAACAGCTGTTACGATGAATGCTGTAGGTGCATTTGTGGTAAGCTTGCGGAACCATCGGCTAAGCGAAAACGATACTTTCGAAGAGCTTTTCTTTATTGTTGTGGTCATCTTCCGTTCCCATCCTCAATTAGGTACTTTGCTACTTCTTTACCCCATACTCCAGTTAATGAATTTTTCTGAATCTAACTAAATACTGACAGGCAAGATTAACGATTCGAAGGGTTAAGTCAAGTTAGGCACTAAACTTTACTTATTTTCCTCAGAATATTTTCTGCAATTTCCAGATCTTTTGTGGTGTTGATGTTTAGAAGAACTTCGGTTTCCTCTGTAACTATAGCACTGGTTTCGATTTTGCCGTCACCTTGGATTTTGGCGCCGTTTATGATATTTACTCCTGAAACCGCATACCACTCACCTTTGTATTCATCTGTAGAGGAAATGGAAAGCCCCAAGTCTTGTCTTGTTTTTATGGGTACAAAAACGGCTAAAAAGTCTTTTCCACAGACCTCAAACTCGCTAATGATTTTATCGAGGACCCGTCCTGTTATTGCTGGCACATCTGAAGGCGTCGTGAGCAGTGAACCAATCAAATTTGCTTTCGAAACTGCTTGTTTTAAGTCATTGTGGTAGCCTTTGGCGTCAGTTCGTAAAATCTTCCAACCCTTAGCTAAGCAGTGTTTTTCAGTTTCAGGCGTATTAGAGCTAGTCACAATGTAAAACTCGGAAACTTTCTCAGAATCCAAAATTGCCGCTGCAACCCAATCAATCAGGGGCTTGCCCAAAAACGGCAACAGCGGCTTCTCAGTGGGCAACCCCATGCGTGAACCTCTTCCGCCAGCCATAATCAAAGCAGGAATTTTCATATCAGAACCAGCACCACCGCAAACAAAACCAACGTCGCAGCCCTAGCAACCTCGTTTGTTGCCCCAATCATATCGCCCGAAACCCCGCCAAAAACACCCTCCGAAATCTTTTCCATGATAAACGCAACTGGAATGCTGACTAAAACTATGCTCACGGCCACTAACCCTAAAACAGGATTGCCGATAGCGGTAAAAAGTGGGAAGATCACCAAAATCGTAATTACGTAAGCAACTATGTTGAGTTTCTTTTTGGCTTTGGATAGAAAAATCGATCCTAACCCTTTATGGCTGGGTTTGCCTACCCAAACAATCGTTACCATCGCTAATTTAGCTGCAATTTCTGCTGCGATAACTGCACCAAAAGCAAATAATGGATTAACGACAAAGGATAGCCCTACAAATGCGGCAAACTCGACAACTAACGCTAAAATAGCTCCTGAATAGGTTACCGTCCAAGCATGAGCAACCATTTTTCGGTCATGCACGTTCCGCAAACCAACTGCGTTGCCTAAGTCGATTAAGCCGTCGAAGTGTTGCAGCCCAGTTATAACGCTTAGGAAAGCTATCGTCATGGCTGCGGAAAGCAAAGTTGGAAAAACCCATATTGGAAAACCTACGAGGCTGTGGATTGAATTCAATAAAAAGCCTACGATTACGCTTGAACCCGCAAGATACAATCCAGCAAGTAAGCCGATGAAGCCGCCGATTAACGGAAAAAGCCAAACGTTCTCTGCCGTTGTGAAAATGAAATCTTCTTTTCCCCCAACCGGAATTATGGTTAGGAAAGATAGCAAATCCCTAAAAGTTTTTATAGTTTTCACAGGCGACATATACTTACAACCTTATTAATAGAGAATATAGGCTTTGTCGTGAATTAGATGGCTGAATTGAAAGGAAAAAAAGTACTAGTTACTGGTGGAGCAGGCTTCATAGGCTACCACCTTTGTAGCAAACTATCAACTCTTACGGATGATTTAACGATTTATGATAACCTTTCAAGCGGTCTGACGAAAAATGTTAAGGATGTTCCCAAAGCCAGCTTTGTAAAAGGCGACATATTGGATATTAATACACTCTGCAACCTCCCTAAGAGCGATTTAATCTACCATTTAGCGGCACAAGTTGTTGTGGGTTACTCTATGGAGAACCCTCTTGTTGATTTTGAGACTAACGCTAAAGGCACACTTTGTGTTTTAGAAAAAGCCCGCAAAGACGATGCAAAAGTTGTGTTTGCCTCCAGCGCCGCCGTCTATGGAAACCCAGCGGTCTTTCCAACTCCCGAATCATATGGTTTTCACCCATTTTCTTGTTATGGATTGTCCAAAGTGGTCGGCGAAGAATACTGCCAAATGTACCGGGAACAATATGGCTTAGACATCGTGATTACTCGGTTCGCCAACGTTTACGGTCTGCGATGCCATGGCGTAATCCATGACTTTCTGGATAAACTAGCTAAGAATTCCAATAAACTTGAAATCATTGGTACTGGTCAGCAATGCCGCGATTTCGTGCATGTTTCTGATGTGGTTGAGGCTTTGGTTAAAGTGGGTTCAGAAGATTATGTTAAGGGCGAAGTCTACAATTTGGGACTTGGCAAAACCACTTCAATTATCGAATTGGCCAAATTGATACTCACAATCCTTAATCTTCAAAACAAAACCGTCGTGACAACCACAGGCGTCTCCTGGCAAGGCGACGTAACCAAAATCTGGTTTGATATATCTAAAGCCAAAAAAGAGCTCAAATGGATGCCCAAGGTAACATTGGAAGATTCCATCAAAGAAGTCATCGCTGACAGGAAAATTAAGAAATGAATGTTGCCGGGTCAGCTAGAGCTTTAGTTGCTCTGTTGCGGCTTCCTTATTGGCTGATGACCGGCGGTTTGGCGGTTTTAACCGCTTTTGCTATCCTAAAAGGTAACTTTTCAAACATACAAACCAGTGTTGGAACTTTGGATTTTGGTGTAGTTGCTCTTTTGACCTTTTTTTCTATGGCGTTCATCGCGTCGGCGGGTTTCGCCATTAACGATTATTTTGACCACGAAAGTGACGCAATTATAAAACCAAAACGCCCCATTCCTTCAGGCGCTCTCACCCTAAAACAGGCTGTAGCGGTTACTGGTGTGCTTTTTGCGTTAGGTTTAGTTTTGTCGGCAATTATAAATTGGCTAAGTTTTGCCATCATAGCTTTGGATTCGCTTTTGCTCTTGGTTTACTCCTACATGGTGAAACGGAAATCGGGGTTCGCCGCTAATCTACTTATGGGCATATTAACGGGAACAGCTTTCATTTTTGGGCAAGCCACCGTTACGGGCACCATAACGCTAGTTTCTTTGAGCCTATACCCAATTGCTTTTGGCACGATCGGAGGCAATATTCTCCGTGACGTTTTAAGTATGGAAGGAGACGCAAAAGTCGGTTACCCCACATTGCCCCAGAAAATCGGCGCAGTTAGCGCGGCTAAAGTCGGCGGCATATTCTTTCTTTTAACAGGCTTGCTTTCGCCTCTTCCCTTTCTCATAGGAAACTTTACCGTGTATTATTTACCTTTGATTCTTTTATGGAGTGTTCTTTTAATCTACTCGTCTATACGTCTGTTCGCGTCAAGTTCAACCATAGCAGATATACGCAAGTATGAACGGTTGGTAACAATGTCAATGATGCTGTTGCCGCTTGCACTCATCGTTGAGGCTATCTTTGGATGGTTAATATGAGTGAAACCAAAAGCATTTGTCCCGAATGCCAAAAGAAAATAGATGCCCAACTGCGAGAGGCCAACGGCAAAATTCAAATCACCAAAATATGCCCTGAACACGGCGAATTCAAAGCTACACACTGGCAAAGTACCCCAATCTACAATCACATGCAAAAATATGATCAATTCCAGTACCTTGGTGACCTCAACGCGCCAAAAAACCCCGATGGGTGTCCCTACAAATGTGAAACTTGCACCGAGCACGCATCGGGCACTGTCATAGGTGTAATTGACGTAACTAAACGATGCAATTTCAGGTGTGCAGTTTGCTTCTCAACTTTTCCAGATCAAGAAGCAGATTATGAACCCACCAAAGAAGCTCTTATAAAAATGCTTGAGTTCGCAAGCAAAGCCAGTCCTAAACCGCCAGCAATTCTTTTCTCAGGCGGTGAACCCCTCGAACGCGAAGATATGCCGGAAATCATCGCAGCTGCTCATAAATTAAAATTCATGACTATACTGGCAACCAATGGAACTCATTTGGTTGACACCCCGGGATTAGCTAAGAAACTCAAGGATAACGGCTTAAACATTGTTTATTTATCGTTTGACAGCTTCCATGAAGACTTTAATAGGAAGATTAGGGGACGAGAACTCTTAGATATGAAGCTTAAAGCCATCGATGTTTGCCGCACCCACGACATGGAAATTATCCTCGTCAATACATTAATGAAAAGTCTAAATGACAACGAAGTCGGCGACATGATCAAGTTTGCATCTCAAAACACCGACATCGTCCGCGGCTTAATCTTCCAACCTATCGCCTTCACTGGCAGAGCCACTGAGAACCCGTTCCGCGAAAACTTCCGTGAATGGAGCTTTGCTGAGGACGTGGAAAAGCAAACTCATGGCGAAATAAAATCAACCGACCTATATCCGATGTCGGTTATGACTTCGCCAATTAAGATTATGCGTAAATTCATGCAGAAACCTTGGCCGCTATTTTCATGCAGTCCGCAGTGCGGCATAGTAAACTGGGTTTACGTGTCGAAAAGTGGCAAAATGTTCCCAATCAACCGCTTCGTAAACTTCGACCGCTTCTTCAACAGCATCCGAAAAACCGCTGAAAACGCCGAGTCCAAGGGAAAAATGTCCTTGCTTTCATCGCTGTTCATGGCTTCGATGCTATCCATGGACATGTTCCTTGTCACCAAAGAAGTCGGCATGCCAACACTTATGAAGTCAATCATGCGAATGCACCTTGCACCATCCTACCAGTCGTTGGGCAAAATCCGCAGAAGAATCTTCCTTTTGGGTTGCATGGCGTTCATGGATTCCTACAACTTCGACGTTAACCGTGTCCGCCGATGCGTCGTCCACTATATAACACCAGACCTGAAAATTATTCCGTTCTGCGCCTACAACAACGTCCACCGAGTTGCTATCGAAAAAGCATACGCTGAAAGACACAAGAAAACTTAACAACCACAGTCTCAACAGTTTTTTATTCAACTATTAACGCTATGAAAACGGCCATTCGAACCTACCCCTCATAAGGGTTTACGAGTTGGTCAAAAGTTTAGTCTATCACTTGGAGGTTTAGGACACAGTAATCCTCAGTAAAAACGAGTGCGCCATCTTTGTGTTGCCAGAGTTCAAAAACCACCGAGTAAATTCCAACTTGGTTCTCCGTCACTGTTGCAGTGTTTTCTACGGATTTTCCGTTGTTGTTTAAGTTACCCGTTTCTATGGTTTGGTTGGGCTGGGCTTCAACTGGGAAGGTGGAGATGTTTTGAGTGATTTTTACTTGAATTTGGTAACTGGCTGCTTGGTCCATGTGATTTTCTACAGCGACATACACGTTGAAAGTGCTGTTCTGGTTAGCCACTAAAACTTCCGGATAGTCAACGGCTCTGTTTTGAGCGTCCAGCAAGTAGATTGTGTTATATGATTCCGCCTGCGGTTTAAGCACAAAATAGTATCCTGCAATTGTGGCGGAAACAATAAGTAACGCAAGAAAAATGGCGACTGCGAAGCCTTTTTCCTCATTTAAACCGATTTTGTTTCCAATTCTCTTGGCACTTTCTAAACGTATCCGCATCCAGAAATCCTCTAAACATAGTGCTGAATATCTCAATTCCAGACTTAAATCTTCTCAATTTAGGCCTCCCATACTTACGGGTTTTGTAAGTGGTGGGAACCTCAATCATGCTGTAGCCTTCCTTGGCAAATTGGATAAGCATCTCCGTTGCATAAGCCATGTCATATGCTTTGAGTTCCACATTGTTGATGGCTTCATGCGAAATTGCCCTAAAACCTGATTGGGTGTCACTTAGGAATTGGCTGAAGAAGAAATCGTAGAAGGTTGTGATTACTTTGTTACCGATGAAATTCATCAGTCCCATGGCTTTGTTGGGGTCGTACATGCGGGTAGCTAAAACCATATCGGCGTCTTTTTCAACCATCTTTGCAATCATGCGGTTGATATGACGTACCTCGTAGGTTCCGTCGCCGTCAACCATTATGATAATGTTGCCTTTGGCGTTTTTCATGCCGGTCATTAACGCTAAACCATAGCCCCGTCGGGGTTCTATGATGAGTTTGCAATAGCCTAGGCTTTGAACGATTTCTTTAGTGCCATCTGTAGAGTTGCCGTCAACTACAATAATTTCCTTTGGATAAGACAAATCATTATGAATAGTAGATATAGCTTCCAGAATGTTTCCTGCTTCGTTTAGTGTTGGAATTACCACCGAAACCATTTCAACTTTTGACGTCATCAGCTAACTTCCATTTCAAAGGGCTAATATGTTTCCGTTACATGATTAAATAAGCTCTTCGTATATTTCGACGAGTCTTTCAACGTTTGCATCCCAACTAAACTTCTCTTCCATCAAAGGCGCGAAGCTCTTTTTTGCGTGAAGAGAAATCAAGAGCTGCAAAATCCAAGATTGCCTTTGCAAGCAACTCTGGCTGGTTAGGCGCCACCAGTTTTCCATAATCCTCCATCAACACTTCTCTTATTCCTCCCAACGTCAGTCGCTACAACTGGTAGTGCACACGCCATGGCTTCAAGCGCAACCAAAGGCAATCCCTCACCAGACTTCGAGGGCAAAACAAACATGTCCGCAGCATTGTAATAGAAAGGTAAATCCTCATCGCTGACAAAGCCTGCAAGCTTAAAATTAGCTTCAATTCCCAGCTCTTGGATTTTTAATTTAACGCTGTCAGAATCGGGACCTTTCCCAACAGCTAAAAACATTATCTTTGGGTTTTTTTTGATTGCAATATTGGCGCTGTCGATTAATGTGTCAATGCCATTCTTGTAGACAAGCCGCCTTACCGTTAAAACAACGATGGCTTCTTGGGGTATTCCTAGTTTTTTCCGCATTTCTTCGCGTTTTCCGGGTATGAGTCGAAACCTTGCCAAGTCAACGCCGTTGTAAACGACCTTTACTTTCTTTGGTTTGGCACCTAACCTAAGAACATAATCTTTTGTGGCATTACTAATTGCGATTATTTTATCAGCGTCTTGGAGGTTTTGTTTTCCCACAGTGAAGTCATTTAAGTTTTCAATATTGTCAAACATGTTGTTGTATTCTATGAAGGTGTTGTGTTGGGTGAGAACGAAGGGTTTGGAGTACAGTTTAGCAAGCTTTCCTGCGACAAGCGAAGTTAGGTATGGGTGTCCATGTGCGTGGACTATCTTGCTTTTGTTTACTGCTTTTAGAAAGGTTGGAAAACTTGCAATGGTTGGAATCGAATATGGAATCCCAAGACGAAAACCAGTGTTGAGCGATTCATAGCATTCAACGTTTACGCCGTCAACCACATAGTTTTTTGGTGTACCAATTCTGTTCGTAACAATTAGGGGCTCAAAATTTCTTGTCCGCAGCCGTTTGCTTTGTTCATTAACCACCTTTTCTATACCGCCAACATGCGGCAGAAAAGTGTGTGTAACAATGCAGAGCCTTGTTTGAACCATGCGAGCCCAACAGAGTATTTCCTCAATCGGCAAGTATTATAATCTTATGGTAAAAGGCAAAAAGAGATGTTAAGGGTTAACTTGTGCGCTTTTTGTTGCGCGAGTATAAACGTTTGATGATGCGCCTGCAACTAAAGCCCTATGGCATCGTTTGTTAGAGAACCCAATGACTTTAGAATTCCTGGTTTGGCTTGGTCAAAGCGTACATACTCAAAGACTCCTCTTGTTCCGCCAATGTAGGTGGCTATTGCCAACCCCAAGATTTCGTCGGCGACAGGTCCAGGTCTTCCCCTAAACCTTTCTTCTGTCAATCCAGGAATTAGTCCCTTTTCTGCTTGTTCTTGCACAGAAAAGCAGCAACTTCCAGCATAGAGACATTAACGTCAGAGAGGATGTCAAGTAATTCTTCTTTGAGCATTTCTGTGGCTTTTTCTTCGGTTTCAATACCTGGGTGGGGAACGTACATTTCGAGGGCGCAGTCGATTAGGCTTTGCAGCGTGATACCTTTGCCTTCAAGGTAAGTTAGCAGGGGTGGAGTTGGTTTGTTCATTTGGATTCAACCTTGCTTTTTAAGGGCAGAGTTTGTTTTAAGTGTTGTGAAGGAGTTTCACTTTAATAATTATATGAAAAGATTGGATAAACCAACCAAAGCAATTAGAATGATGATTTGCTGAACATTAAGGAAACTGCCAATATTTCGTTAAAAGTTTTAGTAGTTGAGGGATTAAGCTAATTGTTTGCAAGTAAATGGCAGTTTTTTATACAAGTGTATTCACGTAGATAATCAATTTAGCACTCACCTAAACCAGCAAAACTAAATAAATTGATAAGGGTGAACCCAGAATAGGAGGAAAAATTGTATGAAAGTTGTTGCTTCATGGAGCGGCGGAAAAGACAGCGCCTACGCATATTACTTGGCAACCCAACAAGGTCACCAAGTCATAAACCTGTTAACTATGATGATGAGTGAATCCAAATCAAACTTCCACATGATACCCTCAGGCATCCTCGATGCACAGGCGCAAGCAATTGGGATTCCTCTAATTAAAAAACCCACATCAGCGGCAACCTACGAAAAAGACTTCAAAGCCGTACTACACAATGCAAAACTAAGGGCGCTGAAGGCTTAGTCACAGGCGACATCTACGAAGTCGCTGGTCACGAGGAAGGCTGGCTTGGACGCGTCTGCAAAGAAGTCGGTCTTAACACCTATCAAACCCTTATGGATGGGCGACACAAAAAAAATCTACCTGGATTACCTCAAAACCGGGTTCAAGGCAACCGTAGTACGAACCAAACTGAGATTTGCTTAGCGTCGAATGGCTTGGGCGAGAGCATTGGACCGAAAATTCTATGACGACATTCTAAAACTCGGAAACGTCGACCCATGCGGCGAAGGCGGCGAATACCACACCGTAATCACCGATGGACCAGACTTCAAACAGAAAATCGAACTCCTAGAAACAGAAAAGCACAAGCTTGAAGGCGGCTTTGGATACCTAGAAATCAAAAAGTTTAAGGTTGCCCCAAAGTCAAAGTAGTGCCCAAGGAAACAGATATGGATGTACTTATCGCGAATAACGAATTAAAAGCAAAAGCCTTTCTCGATGAAATCGAAGGCAAAAAACCTCTCTTCATCTGCACCATAGCCACCACAGAAACCGGGAAAATCCCCGGGTTATCGGCGGCAGGAGCAAACCCTGATTTTACAGATTTTACTCCGCCTGCCGATGCAGAACTTTTGCTTTTGGGAAAATGCAAATCTATCCAAGGCGTCCCAATAACTCCGGACGGTATTCCGACACCTGGGTTGATTACTATGTCGGCCCTGCGTTTAGCAGACATACCTGTTCTGGTTGTTAATGGTGGCGTGAAGGTTAAACCTCAAATTCCATATGTAGAGTTGGGCGGCAATAGTGGCAGAGACATCCGCAGTGGAAATTCTGTTGATAATGTGGAAGAAGTTATTGAACGCGCCAAAGTAGTAGGTGAACATTTAGCGAAAACAGCAGATTATCTTGTTATCGGCGAGAGCATTCCTGGCGGGACCACAACTGCGCTTGGTGTTTTATCGGCTTTAGGGGTTAACGCTCAAGGAAAAGTCAGCAGCACCCTGCCCGAAAACCCCCACAGCCTAAAAGCTGAAGTGGTTGCGGCAGGATTAAAAGCTGCAAACGAAAAATTCGGCAGCCTAAAAAACAACCCCATAAAAGCAATTTCCTGTGTAGGCGACCCCATGATGGCTGCCATGGCAGGATTAGTCATCGGCGGAGCAAGGCAAGCGCCGGTTTTGATGGCTGGCGGTACCCAAATGACCGCTGTTCTAGCACTAATTAACGCTTTGAACCCTGAAACTCTCTGCAACGTAGCTGTCGGCACGACAAGATGGGTAGCAAAAGACGTGAAATCCGACATCTGTGGCATCGTCAAGCAATTCTGTGAAGTGCCCATTTTGGCTGCTGACCTGGACTTTGGTCCCTCAAAGTATCCTGGCCTTCGAATCTACGAAACGGGCCTAGTCAAAGAAGGCGTGGGTGCAGGAGGCGCATCGATCGCAGCCATGGCAAAACTCGGCGGCGCAGTAACCAAGGAAATCCTTCTTAAGGAAATAGAGCGTAATTATGCTCTACTGATGGGCATAAAGTGACACGCGCTTGGTCGTTAAAGAACTAAAAAATCTCCTATCTTTCCTTAACCGTTTTCCCAGTCGCTATGGACAAAGATTTGCTTACTGACTGTGCCCGAAACATGTGGGCTTTCCCTTTGATCGGCGCCTTTCTGGGGTTAATTGCAGGCTTGTTTGGGATTGTTGCTTTTCATTTCTTGCCAGCAATTGTTGCAGGTGCTTTGGTTTTTGCTTTACTGCTATGGATGACTGGTCTGCATCACACAGATGGGCTGCTGGATTTCGGCGACGGCGTCATGGCGCATGGCACGCCTGAGCACAAAATTGATGTTATGCATGACCAGTTGACAGGTGCAGGCGGATTATCACTTGGTATCTTGACTATGCTTATAACTGCATTAGCGATAGGGCAACTAAACGTTCGTCTTATTCTTCCTGCAATCATAGTTGTTGAGCTTTGCTGCAAAGTTTTCGATGGTTGTGGCTGCAAGGGCAGGCAAATCGGTGCATCAGGGCATGAATTCGCCGTTTCTGGAAGCCATGCATGGACGCGGAGGCAACATTCGTTTGGCGGTTGCATTGATAATTTCTTTTGCCATCGGTTTGGTTTTCTTGAAAGGCGCAGGAATCTGGGTTGTCTTGGCATCTGTAATTACTGGTTTAGTCATGGTTGCGGTTGCGCATAAGCACTTCAAGGGCGTCACAGGCGATGTTTTTGGCGCAACCAACGAGTTGTCGCGTCTGGTTTGTGTGGTTGTTTTAGTGGCGGTGATTATACGGTAATTGCGTTGGTTATGGCTGGCGGAAAAGGCACCCGAATGAAACTTGCCCAAGAAAAACCGCTGATTGAAGTTTGCGGCAAACCCGTCATCGAATACGTGCTCGCCGCGTTAAAGGATGCCAAAAAAATTGATACTATCATCGTTGCCACCTCCAGTTGCACACCCAAAACAACCCAATTAATCAAGAAGCTTGGTGTAAAATTCATCGAAACTCCCGGCAAAGACTACGTTTCTGACATGGGTTACACAGTTCAAAACCTCAAATTGGGCGTTTTCTTAGCCATAGCCGCCGATTTGCCTCTTGTGAAGGCTGAAATGATTGATGCCGTGGTTGAACGTTATGAGCGCTGCGGCAAACCTGCGTTGACTGTGGCGGTTCCTCTGGAAATCAAAGCTAAACTGGGCATGTGCATTGAATACTCCTTCAAAGCCGACGACAAAGATGTTGTGCCGGTCGGAATCAACGTTATTGATGGGCATAAACGGTATGGCGACGAATGGCTCGACCAAGACATTTTGATAATGAATAACGAAGAATTAGCAGTTAACATCAACACAGTGCAGGAACTCCAACTTGCAGAACGATTACTATATAGTAAAAAATCCTGATGAGCCTATTAGAGTAATGAAACACCAAAGAAATCAGCGCGTTTTTGGGTTTAGCTTAGTAGATACAACTGTTGATTTGCAGAATCACGTTGCAGCAGCAACTTCTCGGGTGCCCCTCGAAACTTTTTGAAACTGATAGTTGTTGCAACCGATCTGCAGAATACAGGTGCAACAGCAACAACAACAACTTCTCTTTAAAATTTACCCCAAGACTACCGCATAACCCACAAACCAAAATTCAACATACCAATAACCAAAGAAAACAGTGTCGTTCTTTTAGAGTTTAGGTTCATGTTGCTTGCTTTCCTGAACCTCGTTGAGAGTTGTTTTCATTTTTCTAGCATCTACATCAAGAAACGGCGATTCACAAATCATCGTTGGATGTAGCCCAAAATCGACAATCACTTCGGCGAGCATTCGAAATTCTGGTCCATAACGTTCTTCGTCGAGAGTGTGGTGGCGTTTTTCTCCTTGGCTGCTGAACTCGATTTTTGAGAAGTGGCAATGCATACTTCGCAGAGCTTCGGTTCCCAGTTGTGCTTCGACTTTTTCTGCTATTACGCGGAAGTCCTCGACTTTCTTTAGGGTTCCTTGGTGAAGAGCGTGTAGGTGTCCCCAGTCGATAACGAGTTGTGTGCCTTCGACTTCTTGGTTAATTGTGAGGATTTCTTCTATCGTGCCGACTTGGAAGTTCCGTCCCATAGTTTCGGGTCCAAGTTTCACTTTTAAACCAAGATTCTTCATTTCTGCGCTGATTTCTTTTAGTGCTGTAAGGGCGTTTTGGAAAGCAAAACTCTTCTCCACCTTGCCATAGAAGCCTGTATGGAAAACCACGACATAAGCGCCCATCCAATCCGCAGCCGTTGCGCAAGCGATTAAGCGCCGTTTGCTGGCCTCCACAGTTTCCTTCTTCCCAGACAAATTCACAAAATAGGACCCATGCATACTGAGTTTAACATCGTTTTTTCTGGCTTCTTCACCGAGTTTTTGAGCGTCTTCCAGTTTCATCTGCGGTTTAGGTCCCCAACGAGATGCCTGGTACTCAAAAGCGTCCAGTCCTTCCTCATGCAGAAGTTTTGGGACGTCTGCTATGGTTGCTCCAAGAAGCCTGAACATCGGTGGAACACCTGCAGGACCAAAACGAGTGTGCTCAGTCATGTAATTCCTTCAACGTTAGATAGTCTAGTTTTTTCTCTTTTAAAAGTATTTAATAATCTGTTAAGTCGTCACAAAAGCATTTCAACCGACACTTCTGAGATAAACCTAATTTTTGTCTTCAAAAAACCTTCAACAATTCCGACAGATTTGGTAGTTTACTAATTTTAGAGTAAACTTGTTATTGTCGGAACCGACACGTAGAAGTGAATATAAACTGCCGCTACCAGAATTCCGACAGTAATCGCCAACAAAGCATAGTCGCCTTTGTGCAACTTGAGCAGGTAAAGGTTTGTGCGTTTCTTTGTGGCTCCCCAAGCACGGGATTCCATCGCCTCCGCAAGCTCTAGGCTTCTTCGGATGGCACTGACAATTAAAGGGATAAGCACGGGCACATAGTTTCTGATTCTTTTGAGCAAGCCACCTTTCTCGAGTTCTAATCCTCGGGCTTTTTGGGCATCCATTATTGTTTGGGCTTCCTCTGCCAGAACGGGAACAAATCGCACTGCCGTCGTAAACGCGAAGGCGAACTCGTAGGGCACGCGGGATTCCTCAAGAGCTAAGCCTAAGTGGTCAGGTGAGGTGGTTAGGAAGAAAACCGAGAAAGACTCGACAAGCACGACAAATCTCAAGGTCATGGCAGCTGCGCTTTCCACGTTAGGAGCTGTTATGTGGTAGCCAGAAGTGAAAAACGTTGTTCCAACGTTAATAACGAAAATGAATATTGCCAGAAACGCTGCACCACGCAAAGAACGCAGCCACTGACGCTGTACACGTGCCAACAAGACAAAGGGAATCTGCATAAAGAACAAAATCATCAGCGGAATAATCTGGAAAAAAAGAATAGCAACCACGAAAATGGCGATGACATAGACGAATTTTATTCTGGGGTCTAGGTTGTGGATTGGAGAGTGGACTTTTCTGAACCTTAAGCCGTCAAAAACGCTCATTTCAGCCTTTGCGCTCCTTGGCTTTTAGGATGAGTGCTTTGGCTTCGTAAATGTCAATGACGTCTTTTGGAAAACCCAGCGGTGCCAACTTCGTGAAAACCTGCGCTATCTGGGGCAAAACAATTGAAGACAACTCCAGCAAGCCGGGTTCAGTTAGGATTTCTTTTCCTTCTCCGTCAGCAACGATCTTACCCTCCTTCATCAACACAACTCGTGGGTTGCATTCAGCCACAAACTCCACATCGTGTGTAACCGTAACGACGGTCTTTCCTTGAGTTTGCATCTGCATAATGAACTGCCGCAGTCTCTCCTTTTGCTCATGATCCTGCCCAATGGTGGGTTCATCCAAAATCAAAGTTGATGGGTTCCAGGCCAAAACAGAGGCCAACGCCACACGCTTTCGTTCGCCGCCGCTAAGTAGGAAGGGCGAGGTTTTACGGTATTGAGTTAATGATAAAAGATTCAGAGCCCACGTGACCCGCTCCTCGATGACCTCTGGGGTGAAACCGAAGTTTTTGAGTGCAAATGCAATTTCCTCTTCGACAGTTTCGCTGAAGAGTTGATGGTCGGGATTCTGGAAAACAAAACCGACGTTTCGGGCTAAGGCTGCAACGCTTGACTTCGTGGTTTCAACGCCGTCCACAAGAACCTTGCCCTGTGAAGGTTTCAGCAGTCCATTGAAGTGTTTGACGAGGGTGGATTTTCCCGCTCCATTCTGTCCCATTATAGCAACGAATTCGCCGTCTTTTATGGTTAAGGAGATTCCTTTTAGGGCTTCAACTTTGTTTGGGTAAGCGTAACGGATATCCTGAGTTTCAATCATTGGGGTTTTAGCGCCTCCAACAGTAGGTCAGCCAATTCCTCAGAAGACAGCGGGGTTTTGTCACCCAAGTTTAACCCTTCCTTCTTCAGCATCTGGTAGAGTAGTGTGGCTTTGGGGATTCCGACACCTATTAACCGTGTCTCTTCGCTGTTGAGGATTTGTCTTGGGTCGCCTTCAAAGCGGACTTTTCCTTCATCCATAACGATAAGGTGATTAGTGTATTTTGCCGTCAAATCCAAACGGTGCTCCACGAGGATAACGGTGATTCCCTGTTCCTTGTTTAGTTTGTAGATTACTTCAAAAATCTTTTCAGCACTCAACGGGTCAAGAAACGACGTGGGTTCGTCTAAAACGATGACTTCTGGTTCCATCGCTAAAACCGATGCAATCGCCACTCGCTGCTGTTGCCCCCCAGAGATTTCATGGGGTGAGCGCTCGCGTATGTCGTAGATGCCTGTTTGGTTGAGTGCCCAATCGACTTTTTTACGCATTTCATCTCGGGGGACTCCGTTGTTTTCTAAGCCGAAGGCAACGTCTTTTTCGATGGATAAAGCAAATAATTGGTTTTCAGGATTCTGGAAAACTAAGCCAACATGTTTTGCCATCTCGTAGGTGTGGTGCTTTAGTGTATCGATTCCTGCAACCGTAATTTCGCCTTTTAATTCGCCTTGATAGAAATGAGGCACGAGTCCGTTGAAGGTTCGGCATAAAGTTGTTTTTCCGCAGCCACTTGGACCTGTAATTAAAACAAACTCGCCCTTCTCTACCTTAATCGAAACATCCACAATTGATGGTTTTGTGGCGCCTGGATAGGTGTAAGTGAGGTTTTTTGTTTCAATTATGGCCATTTTTTGTGCCTGCTAACCTTAAGCGTGAGAGTTTGCTCATTTAAGCGTAGCTACACAGTTTTGGTTAATTTCTTTTTAAGGAGAACAAGGCATTGTTTGAGTGCGTCTTTGATTTCGCCTTGGCCGCTGACGCCTGAAGCCATCGCATGGCCTCCGCCAACACCGCCCAAGAACTCGCCCAGCGGCGTAGCAATATCCACTCCTAAGTGTACGCCTCCTAACTCGTAGAATTGGCGTGTGCAACGCAGGCTCAATTCAACTTTCCCATTCTTCTTCCCTGCAACAGCCGACATATGTGCTCCCAAATCAACGAGGGCTTTGGCTGCAGGTGCCTGATAAGCACTAACATGAGAAAGCGCAATTATCCAGCCTTCCACCTTCACAATTTTTGCCCGTTTACAAGCCTTCAGTTTTGCAACACGTTCGGAAGGGTCAATAGGCGTGGCAAACAGTGCCAGCGTTTGCTGGGCATCTATTCCTTTAATAACCAGCTTTGCAAGAATCTCAAAGGTCGGTGAATTAGCTAACGCAAAATGTCTTGTGTCAAAGGCTATGCCGACAAAGAGCGCTTTTGCTTCGTTGAGGTTTGGTTCGACTTCTGCTTGGCTGAAGAGTCGGTAGATTAATTCGCAGTTTGCTGCTGCTTTCTCATCTACCATGCAGAACTCGCAGATCTGCATTGTTTCAGCGCTGGGAGCGTGGTGGTCGATTATTAATTTTGGCGATGGTGACTTCTTTATTACATCAGCCACTTCGTCGAGTTGCTCAACAGTATTCATGTCTAGGAGCACGATGGCTTCTGCAGATTCAATGTTGGGTTTAAGATTCACAGTTATGGGCAAATGCTCAAACAGTTGTTTTGCGGGTTTGTTGACGCCCTGTGGGCAGCCAATCTCGATTATTGAGTTGGGCAAAAACCTTTTCAGTAATCCCTGCAACGCGTATGCCGAACAAATCGCGTCAGCATCTGCACTCCGATGGCATAATAATAGAATAAACGAGGCTTGTTTTTCCTCTAAAAGCTGGATTAGTTCTTTGAAGCTCATTTCAGTTGTCTCAAAAAGTTTTCTGCAGCCTTATGCGCCTCTTTTACTGCTTCCTTAACTAAGACGTCTGCATCAACATTTTTTGTCTGGGAGGCTAAAAGTAGGTTGATTTCTACTGTTACGTTTACAGGTTTAGTTCCGTCGGCTTCCACGCTGATGTCTAATTGGTCTACGTCTTTGCTGGAAACTTTGGATAGGACATATTTTCTGGCGGCGTCTTCAGCTGTTTGGCATAAAAGTTCGATTTGCTCGGTGGTTAGCTCTGGAAATCCGAGCTCACCCATCAAGCATCACCCTTAAGATAATGGTTGACCAGAGACTGGGCTTAGGTCTTCTTGCAGCTTTGTCTGTGCTTCTTTAACTTGGCTGCGTATGCGTTCTTCTTGTCGGGCCATAACTGTGCTTCTTGTATCTAGAAGTGATTTGCGCTCGGCTAGTTCCTCGTTGACTTTTGTTTTTTCTGCTTTAACCAGAAGTGACCCGATTGCCTTGTAGATGACTGCATCGTCTGCTGTTTTTTGCAGTTCACCAATGGTTTGGTCAACTTCGGTTTTTTCCATTTCAACTTGCTGTTTCTGCGCTAAGATTGACTGAAGAGTCTGTTGCAATTGCTGTAATCTGAGAAGCCTTTCTTGAACGTTAGGCGGTAACTTTGAAATATCGTCACTCAAATTTCATACTTCCGTACCAGCAATAAGATAAGCTCTTAATTAAGCATTTCCAACCCATATCGGGGTTAGTTGGAGGCTTCAAGGAGTTGTTGAGTTCCAGTAGTAAATATGCTGGTAATTGCCTGAAGTTACCGGAAAAGCTGGGTCTTCGTAGACTATATCGAGGTTGATGCCGTAGTAGGATACGAGTTTGCTTGTGATAATTGCTACTGTTTGGGTTCGGTTGTCGGTTAACCAGAAACCCCAGATGGTATCGTTGGGGTTACGCAGTCCCCATGCAAAGTTTTTAGGCAAAACCAATGCCGCGTCTGGTCCGCTTGAATCGGCAATTTGTTTGGTTGTTATTTCGTTCCAGAATCTTTGGATCCCTTTAAACTGGTCGTTTGTGAGGGTTCCATATGCGCCTCCGTAGTAGGGATAATTGAAGACTGCTATGTATTTGGCTCCTGCCTTGTAGGATTCTAACATTTGATTGTAGATATTTTGTCCGTTGTCAAGGTATGGTGGAGTGTCATACTTCCAAGTTATCATTGCACCCCACTCTTTATCCTGAAGCCGCGCCGCACCCTTCACCAAATCAATTTGCTCAGCTACGCTAACGTTCCAGCCTAATTCAGTAAACATCACATTGTAGCCTCCCATGTAATCCCACCAGTACAATCCATAATCCGACGTGAAAGAAGTTATATTTGCGGCAGTCAGATTTTCAATTCCTGGATCGCTCATGATGACTTGCTGCATAAAGAAGTTGGCTTCTAAGTCGTAGTCGTCGGGTGTTGGTTTAGTTCCGTTGGTAATGTAGTCAAGCAGTTTTAGACGTATATCCTCAAGCGCTTGAAAAGCTGGGAGATCATGTTTAGTTAGGTTTTCGCCTACTACCTCATAAAATCGTCGCCAAGAAGCATCAAGTTGAATTCCGCCAGGTTCATCGTTGTAATAGATTCCTAAGAATTTGGTTCCCCACATTTGGGTCCAACGTTGTTTTATAGGGTCAAGTGAAGGTTGATTCCAAAACCAACCCCACGATGAAGAGTTGCTCTGGTCTTTGATTCCCACATTCACAATAACGCTTAAATTCCGAGCAACAGCGTAATCGCAGATTTCCTCCACTTTTGACTGGTTTGCACTTATGGGGTTTCTACCAACATCCAAAATGAACAGGTTCGTGTAGCTTTCCACTTTGTCTATAAGCGCTTTGGCTTCGTCGGTGGTGTTTCCAGCAAAAGCAATGCCCACGTAGGCGTTGGGGTCGGCTTTAGTTTGGATGACTTTGCCCGGAATTGACAAGTAAACCGCGAACATCGAGACGCCTAAAATCACTATCAGGAAGGCGGGAACTAAAAATTTTCGAACCCGATTAGAGCCGCTCATGCTCAAGCCTTACTATACCATATGGGTTTATCCATCCTTAATGCTTTGCCCCAAATCAACCACATCGAATTTGGCTGGGAACTTTGTGAAGTCTTTTTAAGCATCCAAACATTAACCACAACACAACAAGAGGCGAAGACAAGTGGAACGTGCCAAAGTAGTAAAAGAAGAACTGCAAGAACGCGACATTCATTTTCTTGCGGTTTATGTGGAAGCCAAAAATTCCATCATGATAATGCTTAGCGAGAAAGAGGACAAACTTGGCACGTTGGCAATTGCTGTTCCTAAACCCAAAGACCTCTTGGGCTCAGTAACCTCATCGGTGCTGCTGGGGGATAAGAACGTGATTTCTGCGCGGATGTTTGCAGAGTATGTGGCATCCAAAAAGGGCAAAATCGCCATGGTCTCTGTTTACTTGGAGACATTAACTGAGTTGCAGGCGCAATCGTTCTTTATGCATTTGATTGATAAATTGATTAAAAGTGAAGCCCAAAAAGAGCCAACAGCAATCTAAGTTTCGGCAAATGTGACGCCCTCAATGATTTGTAAATTAACCAGCACTGACTTCCAAGCCATCCTAAATGTAGTCAACGACTCTGCCATTGCATACAAAAGCAAAATTCCCGCTGACAGATGGAAAGAACCCTACATGCCTACCCAAGAATTAGAAGAAGAAATTCGAAACGGGGTTCAATTCTACGGCTTCATCGAAAACAACGCTTTAATCGCAGTTATGGGAATTGAACCTGTCAACGACGTCACTCTAATCAGGCACGCATACACTCTAACGAGTCACCAGCGGAAAGGAGCTGGAGAAAAACTCCTAAATCATCTACTAACTTTGGCTAAAACGGATAAGATTCTGGTGGGCACGTGGGAAACAGCGCCCTGGGCAATAAAATTCTACCAAAAACACGGGTTTAGTTTGCTTTCGAGGCTAGAAACAAATAAGCTGCTAAAGAAATACTGGAACATACCCGAGCGACAAGTTGAAACCTCAATTGTACTTGAACTTAAAAGGCAACAAAGATGAAAACACTCTTCCTAAAAGTTGACGCGGAAAACCCTGATGTAGCAATAATCCAGAAAGCAGCAGACATTATCAAGAAAGGCGGTCTAGTTGCGTTTCCAACGGAAACTGTTTACGGTTTAGGTGCAGATGCACTTAACTCGACGGCTGTGTTAGCGTTGTTTGAGGCTAAGAAGCGTCCTTTGGATAATCCCTCAATCGTCCATGTCGCGGACATAAGAGAAGTTTACAGGCTAGTTACTGAGGTGCCTCCAAAAGCCGAATTGTTGATGGAAAAGTTTTGGCCTGGACCCTTAACTCTCATCTTTAAACACTCAAACATTGTTCCAAACGAAACGGTTGCAGGTTTAGACACCATAGCAATCCGCATGCCCAATCACAAAGTCGCCCTCGAACTTATCAAGCAAAGCCACCGACCCATCGCAGCGCCAAGTGCAAACCTCGCAGGCAAACCCAGTCCAACTACCGCTCAACATGTCTACGAAGACCTAAACGGCAGAATAGACGCAATAATCGATGGCGGCTCAACTAACATCGGTGTAGAATCCACCGTAGTTGACTTGACAGTTGACCCGCCAATGCTTCTTCGTCCTGGAGGCACACCTTTTGAGACGTTAAAGAAAGTTATCGGCGACATGAAACTTCACGCTTTCGTGCAAGCAGAACAGGAACTATCATTGAAAGATATTCACTCGCCAGGAATGAAACATAAGCATTACGCGCCAAAAGCCCAAGTTATCCTTGTCGAAGGAAACGTTCCAGCAGTTATTGCCAAAGTCAACAAATTAGAGGAATCTTACAGAGTTAAGGGCAAAAAAGTAGGCATCCTCGCCACCGACGAAACACAAACCACCTACCATGCAGACATAGTTAAATCGCTTGGTAGCCGTGCAAATCTAGCAGTCGTCGCTCAAAATCTATTTCGTCTGCTGCGGGAAGTTGATGCAGAAAATGTTGATGTTATAATTGCTGAGGGTGTAAGTTTTGAGGGGCTTGGTTTGGCTGTTATGAATAGGCTTCGGAAAGCGTCGGGATACCATATTGTCAAAGCTGAAGAATAATTAATGAGCTTTTGAAAGTGACAAAAAGGAGACTGGAAGGTAACTTTTCCAGGTTTGCTGGGGTTAATTAGCCAATTTGTGGCTTAGGCTCTGGGAAAAATTTATATCTAAATGTTTGATTTGTTCCGTTTAGAATCTAATAACTTAAACATAGGAATATTTGGTGAAAAACATGTCTCAAGGTGGAGGAAACATTCCGATTCTTGTATTAAAAGAAGGCACAGGCCGCTCAAGTGGCCGCGAAGCACAAAAAAACAACATTATGGCTGCAAAGATGGTGGCTGAAGCAGTAAAATCAACGCTCGGTCCATGCGGTATGGATAAAATGCTCGTAAGCAGCATGGGAGACGTTGCAATAACTAACGACGGCGCAACCATAATGAAGGAACTTGACGTTCAGCATCCAGCAGCAAAAATGCTCGTTGAAGTTGCAAAAGCTCAAGACAATGAAGTAGGCGATGGAACAACAACCGCAGTCATCTTAGCAGGTGAACTGCTTGCTAAAGCTGAAAGTTTACTTGACAAAAACGTGCACCCAACAGTGATAATTGAGGGTTACAAAAAGGCAAGTGAAGAAGCCCAGAAAATTTTGGACAAAATCGCAATACCCGTTGCATTTGAAGATGAAAAAACCTTGCGGGATGTTGCAATCACATCGATATCCAGCAAAAGCATCAACGTTGCCGAAGATCACTTTGCAAAAATAATTGTTGAAGCCGTAAAGCAAGTCTCAGAAAAAGTAGACAAAAAATACGTCGCAGACATCGACCTGATAAAAGTAGTTAAGAAACACGGTCAAAGCCTCGACGAAACAGAACTTGTCAAAGGCATGGTCTTAGACAAGGAAGTTGCAAGTTCAGGTATGCCAAAAATCATCGACGGCGCAAAAATTGCCCTCTTAAACGCTAAACTTGAAATTGAAAAAACAGAGTTCGACGCTAAAATTAACATTGAAAGCCCAGATCAAATGAAAATGTTCCTTGACGAAGAAGAACGCATGCTAAAAGACATGGTTACCTCAATTACCAAGTCAGGTGCAAACGTTATATTCACTGAGAAAGGCATCGACGACATGGTACTGCACTTCTTAAGCAAAGCAGGCGTTTTGGCAGTTAAGAGCGTAAGTAGCAGCGACATGGAAAAACTCTCCCGTGCCACAGGCGGAAGTATTGGTGCAAGCGTAAAAGATTTGACCCCTGACGCATTGGGCAAAGCTAAACGAGTAGAAGAAGTCAAAATTGGCGACGACAAACTAATCTACATCCGCGACTGCAAGAACCCAAAAGCAGTAACCATCGTTATCCGAGGCGCATCCAAAAACGTAATCGACGAAGCAGAACGCAGCCTACACGACGGATTATGCGTTGTACGTAACGCAATTGAAGATGGCAAAATTGTTGCAGGCGGCGGCGCACCCGAAGCAGAACTCTCAAAGAACCTACGTGCTTTCGCCGTGAAAGTTGGCGGACGCGAACAACTCGCCGTTGAAGCCTTCGCAGACGCAATCGAAGAAATCCCCCTAACACTCGCAGAGAACGCAGGCTTAGACCCCATAGACATCATGGTAGCACTCCGCGCACAACACGAGAAACCAAACAGCCAAACATTCGGCATTGACGTAACCACAGGCAAAATCATTGACATGTGCAAACAAATGATTATCGAACCGCTACGAGTAAAGCAGCAAGTTATAAAATCCGCAACCGAAGCCACAAACATGATACTGAAAATCGACGATCTAATCAGCATTAAAGGCGGCAGCAGCAAGATGCCACAGATGCCCCCAGGAATGGGCGGTATGGGTGGCATGGGTGGAATGGGCGGCGGTATGGGCGGAATGCCCTACTAAGCATCCCAAGCTTTCCTTTTCTTTTATTTTAATTTTAAATCAAATTTGTGTTTTTTCGTTTCTTGTTTTTTCGAACTCTTTTTTAGTGTAAACTTATATTCTGAATCACCAGAATTATTCGGTGCCTTGGAGACCCCATTATGAAGCACGTAAAGATTTCAGCCTTTGATTGCCCTGATGCATGGTTCAAAGCGCTAAGCGCAATTTGGAAAGAAGGCGATGTTTTCAGAGTGGGTTTTGGCTCCGAAGAGACTGAAACTAGAAAGCTGAATCTTACAATCGAAATAACAAATCCAGAAAATCGTCCACTTGTTAGCGATAAAGCGCCTTGCGATTTCAAGTATGTACAAGGATATGCGTTGGAGTATTTGTGGTGTGAAGAAAAACAAGAAGATGAAACCTACACATACGGTAGTCGGCTGAATCAGCCCGTTAACCAAGTTGAAGAAGCCATTAAAAGGTACATAGAAGAGCAAAGAGACAGACAGGTTACGATGGTTATTAGGCTTCCAAGTGACATAAAGAAATTCGATGAGAACCACAAAAAAAGTGAGCCGCCCTGCTTAAGTCTGATTGATACAGAGATTCTTGATAACCAAATGCATTTTACATGCTATTTTCGAAGTTGGGATGCTTATGGGGGTTTACCCGCTAACATTGCTGGCTTGCAACTTTTTAATGAAGCCTTCGTGAACGAAATAAACGAGCGCGGCAACCTTTCTTTGAAAACTGGCAAACTAGTTTTCCACTCAAAAAACTGCCATATCTATCAAAGACAATATAACCTTGTCAAGGAACTTTTGGAGCCCAAAGACAGCGCCAAAAGAATGGCTAAGACACTTAAGCAAGCAGATCGAGAAAGCTAATTTTCCTTTTTTGTTGGATAGCCAAGGTTTGTCCACGCTGTTGTTCCGCCGAGTACGTTGCTGATGTTTTTGAAGCCTTTTTGTTCCAGTACGCTTGCAGCTATGCTGGAGCGGTTCCCAACCGAACACGTAACTACAATTGGCTTATTTTTTGGGAGCGCATCGGTTTTTTCTGGCAGGTCAGCGAAGAATAGACGTTCTGATTTTTCGATGTATCCTTCGTCTTTCCATTCGCTTGGTTCTCGGACGTCCAAAAGCAGAACTTCCTGTTTAGCCAGTTTGTCTTTGAGTTCCATAACCGACATCGTGCCAAAACTGCTGATGGGTTTGCCCGCTTCCTGCCACTGGTTCATTCCGCCGCAAAGGAACCCGCACATGTTATCAAAACCCAACCGCCTCAGCCGCGGAGCCACAATGTCTATGTCATTTGGGCGTTCATGCACAAATATGATATATTGGTTGATCTCGAGGAGCCAGCCGGGGTAGACGCTGGTTCCACCAATCCACATGCTGAGTGAAATGGGGATGTGGGAGCCTGCGAAAGCATAAGGCAAGCGTGTGTCTAAAATTAGCATGTTTTGTTCTTGCATTTCTTCTTCAAATTCAGATAGGGATAGAGGTCTAGGATAAGATAGCTCACTTAGCAAGGGTGGACCGTTCATGTTGAGTTCCTCCATCTTTTTGAAGTAACGGGGCACCACCAATTCTTCAGAGATCACTTTTTTGATGAATTCTTCAATGCTCAGTTTTAGATACGGATTAGTTTTCCTTTCATATCCTATTGTGGTTGGTTCCTGACCGCTGATACCATGTCCGCATACACTACCGGCACCATGCCCAGGATAGACAAGAATGTGGTCGCTTAAGGTCAGCAATTTTTCATGAAGACTACCGTACAATTTCTCGGCTTGTTTTTGTTGGATAGGTTTGCCGTAGAGGTCGGTTCTTCCCACTGAACCGGCGAAGAGGGTGTCACCAGTAAAAACCATTAGCGGCTCAGAGTTCTCAGGCGAAAAAACCAAGTAACTTAAAGATTCGTTTGTGTGCCCAGGCGTGTTTAAGGATTTGATTTTGGTATCGCCAACGTTTAAGGTGTCACCGTCGGTTAGGTTGTGTTCTCCGTACTTGAACGGGAGGGCGCTGCTGTGGGCGATTTCCGCTTCCGTTATGTTTTGCAGTTCCAAAGAGCCCACCAAAAAGTCTTCGTTTCGGTGCGTTTCCAAAATGTACTTGATTTTTGCGCATTCTTCTTTTGCGAGATGAATGTAGATGTCGCAGTCTCGACGTGGGTCAATAACGGCGGCTTCGTTTTCGTCTGACAGGAAGTAGCTGTTGTGGGCTAAGCCTTCGGATTTGATGGTTTGCAACTTCATTTTTCATTCCCCAAAAAATTTAGAGTAAAATATTAAAGCAAAGTAACATTTGCTAATAATTACAAGCCGTCTAGCCGATTTATTCCTTTCCAAAAATTGAATATGCGCTGATAACTCTTTATAGCGCAAAGCTCTAACATTTCAGGTAGGCGTCTGTTATGGGTCACAACATGGCATCGTGGAAAGTCCTCGAAGGCATGCTTATTGATTTGAAGAAAAAAGGTGTAAATGTCCCAGAAAATATTCTGTCAGACTTGAGATCTGCGAAATCTATGATAAAGCTTCATTGTACCCAAGCTAAAGGAGCTGGCGATGCTCTCCAAAAAGCTGAAGAACTAACAGCAAACGTGGAGGCTTACCTTGCAACAGAAGCGCAGAAAATTTTTGGTCCAGAAAAAGTTGACGCTTGGCTAAGACGCTTAGAAGAAGCCAACGCTGAAGCCTGCGAAGAAACAACACAAGAGAGCAAATTCGTCACCGGAGTTCCCAGAGACCAAAAATGGGTCCGCGTCGACGCCGTCAACAACCTATCGTCGGAGCGGATCGGTCAAATTGCTTGTGAGCTAAATCTTGAAATTAAACCTCAAAAAGACGGAAAACTAATCGTTCACGGTCAACAGGAAAACATAAAAGAATTCATCAAAAAAATGACAACCGAAGCCAAAAATAATATGAAATAAAATGCCCTTAGAAAAGCAAAACATCTCCCCTGCCGAAGAAATTGCCCTCAAATAGTGTTGAGTATATCTCCAAGATATTTTCAATTATTCTGAGTTAAATGCTTCATCTGCATTTGAAACTAAAAATCCACTGATAACAGACAAAAAAAATGAACCAATAAGGATAAGCCATGGATTAGTTAACTCGTACAAATCAAGTGAAGATTTAACTCCGACTAAATTTGTAAAAATCAAAACAACCACTGCAAAAATAACAAGTGTTTGGTTTCTCCTAAGAATCGATAATATGCCAGCCGTCAATCCAAAACCAAACGACAAAAAGCAAATTGTTGTTAGGAGTATCCAATCAAATCCGTGTAGAGTACTGTCTAATCCAACTAGCCCCCAGTAAAGACTTATTATAGATGTTATTGCAAGAAGTGCTCCGCCTAAAACAGCAAACCTGTAATTCTTTTGCAATAGGCTATTGTTCGTTGATTTTCTTAACTTAAAAATAACGAGCATCGTTCCAACAAAAGCAAACAATAGGCCCAATAGAACTGCATATTCCCATATTGGTTCATTTGCATTGTGGGCAAAACTAAATCCTGTATGGGTAGTAATCCATCCTTCTTGGGAGACTCCTACATGGACATATGCTGTCGGCAACCAAATAGGTACTTTTGCCTTGAATAGGCCAGTTGAGATTTCTTCAGCTGTTACACCGTCAATCGTTATCGTCGCATTGTGCACTACCTTAGTTAAGAACGTTTGATGCGAATAAGTAGCCGTTGCTGGCAAGGTTAAGCCATCTTCTGGAAGCAACAAATAGGTAACGTTCACCGTTACTGTTGCAGTTCCTTGATTCTTGACGTCATAACTTGCCAATGAAACATGAAAAGTATCCCACCAAACGACCAAAGATTCAGATTGCAAACCAAACAGAGTATTTCCTATCTCAAGAAGACTGGGCTTATACTCTGTGCCATTTTGTGTTACTAATTTGGCGGGTTTAAAAGTTATAATTTCAGCAATTGAAGAAGAATAATTAAATGAAAAAAGTCCTTCAGTAGTATTAAGATTAAGAGTGGTTATTGTTCCGCTTTTTGAACCTGAAACTTGAATTGCGACCGTTGCGTTGCTTATGAGTTGACCAGAATCAACTCCATAACTCCATAATGCTTGAAAGGAAACATTCCAAGTACTTCCCACTGGAGTGTAAAAGGAAGAATTTGACGGTAATGGACTTACAGCTACATAATAATTGGATGGTGCTTGGGCAACTGATGTTTCAATAAGGACTGGGAGAACCAGCGAAAGTGATAACAGGATTATGAAAATCGCCTTAGAAACTACCCCAAGTTCCTTATTCATTTTGTCACTCTTCTTGCAGTTAGCGCTGTTTTCCCTTATAAGACATTAGCTTTAAGGTTTTCATCTTTTGCAAGACGATTGCAACATATTTCGTAGCAAAAGTATGGCAGAATATTTTGTTATTTGGTTAAATAAGCGGGTTTAAGATTGCCAAGAGTCGACAGAGGTGTTGGCTTGCTGCTTCTTTGTTCGATATGTTTTTTACGGTAAATCGCTAGTGCTTTGTTGTGGGAACCGTTTTGGTGAAACTCAAAGGATTCCAGAAATTGACGTTAACTGACCAAGCACTGCAAATCTGGTTTGACACATTGCAGATTGCCAAGCCCAAAGTGATAGTTGTGCCGTTGCAGGATGCTTTAGGTCGTGTTTTAGCTGAAGACCTAATGGCTCAAGAGGCTTTACCGCGTTTTGACAAGTCAGCTATGGATGGTTACGCTGTCAAGTCGGCTGATTTAGTTGGTGCTTCACAATCAAAACCTGCTATTCTCCAATTAACCCAAACAGACCACGTGGACGCTAAACAGGCTAAGCAGGTTTGGACGGGAAACCCCATTCCTGAAGGTGCAGACGCCGTCATTATGATAGAAAACACCGAGAAACGCGGTGAGGAATTGGAGGTTTGGAGCCAGCTCACACCCTGGACCAACGTTTCTAAGGTTGGCGAAGACATCAAAAAGGGAGACCTTGCAGTTAAAGCAGCCACTCGCTTAAACGCCTATCATTTAGGTTTAGCTGCAGCGTTAGGTTACATTCAACTAAAAGTCTCTGAGAAACCAAAAATCGCAATCCTAGTCACAGGCAACGAAATAACAGAAGTAGGCACAGAACGTGCAAGCAACCAAATTTACGATTCAAATAAAACTATGGTATTAGCCATGTGCCACGAGCTAGGCGCAGAAACAAGCGATCTTGGCATAGCCAAAGACAACACCGACGAAATCGCAGAGAAAATCCGAGGCGCCCTCAAAACCCACGACGCAATTATCACTACAGGCGGAACAAGCGTTGGAGGATTAGACTTAGTGCCAGACGCCGTTAACAAACTTGGAAAACCCGGCGTAATCGTTCATGGCGTTGCATTGCGTCCCGGGATGCCAACTGCCGTTGCAATGTTGGAGAGCAAACCAGTTTTGATATTGTCAGGCAACCCCGTTGCTGCAGTCATTGGGTTTGAAGTTTTTGGCCGACCCTTAATTTGCAAGATGCTTGGAATGAGCCAAGCGGAGCCACGACCGATCGTTAATGCCGTTTTAGCTAGAAGAGTTACGAGCGCTTTGGGAAGGAAAACCTATGTTCGAGTTCGCGTGTTAATGAAAAAGGGCGAATTAATCGCTGAGCCAGTGAGCGCGAAGGGTTCAGGGTCCATATCCACTATGACTCAGAGCAACGGGTACGTTGTGGTTCCCGAAAACCGAGAAGGGATAAACGAAGGCGAAACAGTAGTTATCGAAATGTTCGGTAGTTTGGAGGTTGTTTAGACGTGTTTAGGAAACTTTTGACGTTTGATGAAGCTAAGAAGAAAATTGATGATCAGTTTGTGCCCGTTTTTTTGGGTGAAGAAGAAGCTGTACTCTTGGAAGCTTACAACCGTGTACTCAATGAGGATACAGTTTCAACGCTTGATATTCCGCCGTTTAACCGTTCAACCGTCGATGGATACGCTGTTAAAGCCGAGGATACGTTTGGAGCCGACGAAAATGAACCTGTAACCCTAAAAGTTTCTGGCGCTGTCAGTGTTGGTGAGCAGCCGAATGTTAAAGTGGCTAAAGGTGAAGCTGTTGAAATTGTTACTGGTGCTCCGATTCCTGAAGGCGCAGACGCCGTTGTTATGTTTGAAGACACCGAAAGGGAAGATGATTCGTTGAATGTTTTTGGCGCCGTTACCTTAAACGAGAATGTTATGAAGAAGGGTTCAGACCTCAAGAAAGGCACGATTGTGCTCAAGAAGGGGCAGGTTTTGGGCTCTTCAGAGATTGGTGTTTTAGCGGCTTTAGGTTTGACTCAAGTTAAAGTTCTCAAAATTCCAATTGTTGCGGTTTTGTCCACTGGCGGAGAAGTTACAGAGCCTGGCAAACCGTTGCCTCCTGGAAAAATTTATGATATCAATGCTTATAGCATAAGCACGGCGGTTATCGAAAGTGGCGGAAAACCTGTCTATTTCGGTGTAATTCCCGATGATAAAGCAGCTTTGGCGAAGGCTTTGCAGACGGCTGTGGCTTCAGCTGATATGGTAATTACTTCTGGCGGCGTCTCGGTAGGTCCGCGTGATTACACTCCGCAAATTGTGGATTCGCTGGGGAAGCCTGGAATTGTTGTTTATGGGATAGCGGTGAAACCTGGCAAACCCACAACTGTCGGGTTCGTTGGGGATAAGCCCGTGTTTTCGTTGCCTGGTCACCCAACTTCGGCTTTGCTGATTTTCTATTTGCTTGCAAGACCCCTGATTTTGCGTTTGGCTGGACGACCTGAAACTGGCATGAAGATGGTAAGGGCTTATGCTGGCTCGCGAATGTTTAGTGCAAAAGGGAGGCGAACCTTCGTCATGGTGCGATTAGAATTTGATAAAGAATGCCGCTTAATTGCCCAACCCGTAGAAACGGGCGCTTCAGGCGCAATTACGACTTTAGCAAATGCAGATGGGTTTGTGGAGATTGCAGAGAATGAGCAGTTTGTGGATGCAGACCAAGAAGTTGCAGTGTTTCTTTTCCGCGGTTCCGCAGCTAAAGTATAGCTTATGCTTTCATTAGAAGGTAAGCTGTGAAGATCCAGGTTAAAACAGCGTAAGCAACCATAATCAAAGCTACTAAAAGGTTAGCGAAACCTGCTGAATACAGAGTGACGAGAGTAAAAGCTGTGATTAATATGAATTGTATGCCGACTAACCATTTTGCCCAACCTCTTTTTGTAAAGAGACTATAAGCAGTTATCAGGCTCAGAATCCCCAGAAACGCCAAGTGTGGCGGATAACTTGTAAAGGCTAAAGACACTAATAGAAGTATGCCTGTGAGCGCATAGAAAGCTAAGGATACTAGTTCGAAGGCCTTGAAGTTTTTTAGTTTGGTTGAGAGGGACACAAGTGTTCGCCTTTACCTTAAGCAGTAAGGGTTTAATTAATAAATTTAATGTATTTGTCTAAAACCAAATAGTATGATGTCTAAACATACTGCCTTAATAGTAAGCGTATGTATCGCGAATAGAAAAGAGACGAAAAAACTAAAGGGCAATTGGGTTATTCTAATTTAGGCGATAATGGGGCCGCCATGAAACTGCATCCAGAAATCTTGAAAAATTGATCTCATTGCATTCCAATAATGTTTGAAGAAAAAACGGAAAAAATCTTCTCAGGTTTCCTAGATAAGTTATACCTATTCAACTATTACCAGAAAACAAGTCTAATATACTTAGTAATAGATATATTCTTAAGATATTTGCCTGTTAAGGGGCAAGGTGCACGAGAATGACAACAGTTAACTCCACTAGACTCATGAATTTAGTGGGACTTTAGCTGAACCATCCTTTTATTGCCCTTTCTTAGGCAGTTAACCTTCTTAGGGAATTAACAAATATCACTTATGGCAAATAGGGTTTTAAGGGTTTGCACTAGAATTGTTGAACTATTGTAGACGTAATTTAAGCACATTTTACAAAAAAAAATAACCTTTCTCAAAGTCCTAAACTCCGCCACCTGTTTGTTATGGAAGTGTTTAGCCACTAGACGCATTCAAATATGCTTCATCATTTAGTTTTCTCATAATTAGACTTTTTAACTGCATTAATGCTTTGGGTTCTTATATTTTGATGCACACAATTTAGTTTGAGGGCAAACTTTGGCGAAAACGTCAGAAGTAGTAGTTCTTACAATTGGTCACTCCACTCGAACACTCGAAGAATTCATAGAGTTGCTTGAGATCTACGGTGTAACCCTGCTCGTGGATGTACGCACAGTTCCACGAAGCAGACACAACCCTCAATTCAACAAAGAAACCCTCCCAACCAACCTCAAACAATACGGCATCCGTTACATTCACATGCCCGAAATCGGCGGACTCCGCCACCCCAAACGCGACTCCATCAACCTCGCATGGGAAAACAGCGGCTTTAGAGGCTACGCTGACTACATGCAAACCCAAGAATTCACAGATAGCCTTCTAAAAATTTTGGCGTTGGCACGGGAAAATCGGCTTGCGTTGATGTGTGCGGAAGCGTTACCCTGGCGGTGCCATAGAAACCTCCTCTCCGACGCTCTTGTCGTACGACACCTAAAAGTTGAACACATAATCGGTAAAGAAAGCGTAATAAACCACCAACTCAACGAACTCGCACACGTAGAAGGAACAAAAATAACCTACCCATTATTCACTAAAGAAACGCCCCAGAGAACTTTGGGAGATTTTGGAACGGACTGATTTTCTGTTTTCGTCACTGTTTTTGTAGTTTTGCTATGAAAAATCCGTTGCATTGATGGATGTGTGGGTAGAGTCGTTGGCATTTGGTTAAGCCGTTGAGTCCTGGCATACCGATTTTGGGTTCTATGTCAGCGAGGGTAAATTCTGAGTGTTCTTTTAGGAACCGATCAATTATGCCTTCGTTTTCTTCGAGGGTTATGCTGCAGGTTGAGTACGCTAATATGCCGCCAGCTTTGACTTTTTCTGCGCAGTTGTTTATCATTTTCCACTGAAGCTCAGACATATTCTTAATTGAGTTAGGGCTTAGGCGCCATTTGGCTGAGGGCTGTTTGGCAAAAACACCTGTACTGGTACAGGGTGGATCCAAAATTATCAGATCTGCTTCACCTATCAGCGGCACTGATATTGAGACATCTGCAACCAGAGGCTCTGCGTTTTTGGTTCCCATTCGGGCAGTCTCTTTTTTCCAAGTTTTCATACGTTTAGAGGAGAAATCAACAGAGTAAATGCTACCTTGGTTTTGCATCAGTTGTGCGAGAAAGGTAGTTTTGGCTCCTGGTGCTGCGCAAACATCAAACACGATATTTCCAGGTTTTGGGTTTGCGGCTTGGGTAGCAAAGCAGCTCGCTTTGTCTTGGATGTAGAATAATCCTTCTGCGTAGCTTGGCAGGGCGTTTAGAGGTTTTTTGGTTGATAAAACCTTGTAAGTGTAATTTAGGAGCGAAGTTTTTTCTAGTTCAACGCCTTCTTCTTTGAGCTTTTGCACTGTTTCCTCTTCAGTTGCCTTCAAAGTGTTGACTCGAACGTAGCTGGGCGGCAACTTCATACTGCCAGTCAACAATGATATGGCCTCGTCGCGCCCAAAGAGCTTCAAACAGTAATCAACAAACCATGTTGGATGGTAAGTTTGGAGGCTGATTTTTTCTGCGTCACTTGCCGATTCGATTATTAACTCAATTTTTTTGGTAAGCAAAAAACCCAAAACAGGTTCGATTTCGCGCATGGTTTGCCAGCCCAATATAGCTCTGCCCATGCTTGCGATGCTTTCGGCTTCTTTTAGGTTCATTTTTTCCCAGTTTTTTACCACGCGAGTCTGGTAAACGTACAAGCGAAGGAAAGCTTGGATTCCCATGGTATATTCGCCGATTTTTTTAGGCTCCACCACAACATTTACGAATTTATCAATGAGATTTTTTCGCCGTTCAGTCTCAACCACTAAGCCATATGCAAAACGTATTGCACTTGGATCTTTTACGCCGAGCTGTTTTACTGTCTTCATTAATGCTGAACGCTCGTTAAGTCGGCGCATTTCTATCCAACTAAGAGTCTCTATAGCAACAGTCCAAGCGTCCCGCAACAAATCAGTTCACAGCTATGAAAAACACAGGCATCCTAATAAGAATTCAAAAAAGAACGCTATGTTATTGCATGTTAACAGCGTATATCAAGAATAATTCGGTCCTTTGATTGAGACAGATCTAAAAAACCGGTCCGAGCAAAAAGAAGACCGTCACTTATACATGATGCATAAAATCCAAATCAGCTAAACAGCAAATTATTACAAATCAAAGTAATGATTTTTGAGGTTTTAGCTGTAAATTCTGGTTATTTATACATTGGATAATTTGGGTTTTTTTAGTCACTAAGGTTTTTAGTCTCTATGTTCCTTATAGGGTTAAGGTTAACTGGGGATGGCGCGTACTCTCTTAGATTTCTGCATCAGCGAACAACCTAAACCTGCTGTTAAAGTTGAGGTTAAAACGCAAGCGCCAGCTGAACCAAGCGAAGTTAAGGAACCGGCAGCGGTTAAACACAAGAAACGTGGCCAGCGGCAACCTTGTCCACCAGTTTGCCCCGAAAACCTACCGCCCTCCTACTTTGTCTCAGCATCTTATGATGGACGCCAAAAGAAGGCGATAATCAAACTTTACGAGCCCGAATCGGGACAAATTTATTTTTGGTACGACAACACGGGACACAAACCCTATTGTTTAACCAACCTCACACCTTACGAACTAAACAAGATCGAAGGCTTAACTCATCATGAAGGCTTTGACAGCCTTGAAGTCACTGAAAGATACGACCCCCTGAAGAACCAGACGGTTAAAGTTACAAAAATAATCGCTAAGGACCCCTTGGCAATCGGCGGCAGACCGCAGGGAACAATTCGAGACATTGTACCAGAAAATTACCCCCGAGTCTGCGATACCCAAATCGAACCATCAGACATCAAGATTTGGGAATCCAAAATCAAGTACTACCAATCATACATTTACGATAAGCAACTGCAGCCCGGCATGATTTATGAAGTGAAAGACGGCAATCTAGTGCCCAAGGTGCTTGAGGAAGCAAATGAGAACCTCAACAAAATCAGAAACTTGTTCAAGGAATGTACTGAGGAGGAACGCGAGTTTGCGGAGATGTGGGCTAAACTGCTCGAGTATCCTGCGCCCAAGTTCCGCCGGGCAGCCATAGACATCGAAGTTCTGTCGCCTCTATCTACGAGAATGCCCGATGCGCGTGAAGGCTCCTGCCCAGTGATTGCCTGCTCAGTGTACAGTTCAGACGGTGAAAAACGGGTGCTTGTCCTCAGACGCGAAGGCATTCGTGAAGGTAATGTGCACTTAGCCTCAGACATTGAAGTTGAGTACTGTGAAACCGAAGAAGAACTCCTGCGCAAAGTGTTCGATGTACTGTGCGATTACCCATTCATTTTAACGTTTAACGGCGACGATTTTGACCTCCGATACTTAGCTCACAGAGCCGCAAACTTAGGCTTTAGCAAACGAGATGTTCCAATAGAAATCGGCAGGAACACCTGCAGCCTCAGGTACGGCATCCACATCGACCTCTACAAGTTCTTCTTCAACCGTAGCATCCAAATCTACGCTTACGGCGGACGTTACAAAGATGTAAGCCTCGGAGACGTGGGCAACGCACTCTTGGGCGTAGAAAAAATCCATTTAGAAAAAACGTTCGGCGACCTCAACTACAGTGAACTCGCAACCTATTGTCTGCGCGATTCAGAAATCACATACAAGCTCACCAGTTTCGAAGACGACTCAGCCATGAAACTCATCCTTGTACTTGCCAGAATCAGCAGCATGCCCATGGAAGATGTTAGCCGCCAAGGCGTAAGCCGATGGATACGCAACTTCATGCACCGCGAACACCGAAAAAGAAACATGCTCATTCCCAACGCTGAAGAGATCCTCACCAAAAAAGGAAAAACCACCTCAACAGCAGTCATCAAAGGCAAAAAATACAAGGGAGCCATCGTGGTGGAACCTACTCCTGGGGTGCATTTTAACGTAGCTGTTATGGACTTTCCCAGCCTGTATCCCTCCATTATTAAGGTCTGGAACCTTGGTTACCAATCCATCTGCTGCGAGCATCCCGGCTGCAAAGGACACACAATACCAGACACACCCCACTGGGTTTGCACAGAAAAACGAGCCCTAGAAAGCCTACTCATCGGTTCACTTCGCGATTTGCGTGTGCGCTGGTACAAAAGCCGAGCCAAAGACAAAACTCTGCCACCGGAATTACGCAGTTGGTACAACATCACACAAGGAGCACTCAAAGTTATTTTGAACGCTAGTTATGGGGTTTTTGGCGCCGATAGCTTTGACCTTTACTGTCCCCCAGTTGCCGAAGCCACTGCAGCAATCGGACGCTATAGCATCACCCAAATCTTGGGTCATGCAAAAACCGTGGGAATAACAGTACTCTACGGCGATACCGACAGCTTATTCCTCAAAAACCCAACCAAAGAGCAGATCGAAGATGTCGTGCATTACACCGAGCATGAGCTAGGAATGGGAATAGACGTCGACAAAACTTACAGATATGCAGTTTTCAGTTCACGTAAGAAGAACTACCTCGGCGTCCTCGAGGACGGCACAGTAGACGTTAAGGGATTAACAGGCAAGAAAAAACACATTCCACTTTTTATCAAAGATGCATTCAACCAGATGAAAGAGCGACTCGCTAAAGTTAAGAACCCTGAAGACTTCGAGAAAGCCAGAAAAGACATAGCCAATATAGTTCGCGAACGCTACAACGTGCTCAAACGGAGAGAATGGAAAGAAATGAGTGACCTCGCTTTCCACGTGGTCCTCGGCGATGAGCTTTCAAGTTATACTAAAACTACGCCCCAGCATGTGAAAGCCGCCAAGATTCTTCAGAGGAGTGGCAAAGAACTCCGAGCAGGTGACCTCATTAGCTTTGTAAAAGTTATAAAGTCGTCTTCCTCGCATAACCCCGCCGACGATTCTAACTTAGGTGTAAAACCAGTCGAGTTAGCTTCACGAAATGAAGTTGACGTTGAAAAATACGTTGCTTATTTGCAAGCCACTTTTGACCAGGTTTTAGATGCGCTGGGTTTAAATTTTGAAGAAATCATCGGCATGACAAGACTTGCAAGCTTCCTTGGCGCTTAACTAATTATAAAAGGTGGATTATTGCTCCAAGCAATGTGAATAGAGCAACTATAGCCGCGATTATCATAACTATTCTACGTTCAGTTAACGGACGATGGTAACATATTATTGTAACCAGGCTTTTTCGAGCATCAGAGCTGAGTTTTGTGCCGTCGAATTTGACTCCTGCCCGTTTGTGAGTGAAGAATACAGCAAGCAGGATGATTGATGAGTTAAATATGAAGGGCAAAATGGAAATTAACAAGTCAACTTTTAAGTCCGAAATTACTGCGAACGATGCTACTGTTATTCCAATAGCAAATGAACCTGCGTTACCAACGAAAATCTTACCTCGCACGTTAAAATACGCTAAAATTAACCAGAAGAATAATGGTCCAACCATAAGGACATATGAGGAGGAAAACGCCATCAATCCCAAAATGACTATGGCTGGGCAAACGGTTTCTAATCCATTTAAGCCACCAAGTTGGTTAACGGTGTTAGTTATAATCATAACAATAAGCGGGACTATGATGAAGACGTAGTATGCACCAAAATGTAAGGATCCAAAAAAGGGAATGGAAATGGAAGTTCTTATGGCACCAGTTTGTAGACCTTCAAATGCATAATACATGAGCGGAAGTGCTGCGATTAGGGGCATGAATGCTTTGTAGCGCCACTTTAAATCCATAAAATCATCAAGAAGTCCCATAAATCCGCCGAATAGCACACATACAGCCAATGTTAAAGCTGCAGAAACCCCATTCACTGAAGTGTCCATGCCTAAAGTAAAGATTCTGTTTAAGAAGTAAATCGAGAAAAGATAAATTGTAGTGGTTAAGACAAAAAGTACGCCTAAACCATTGGGAATTAAGGGTCGACCAACTTTATGCTGGTCGGGAACCTTTGGAAACAATGCGTCTCTGCCTGCCCTAAGATGAAGGTGGAGTTATGCCGTGTGCTGCGTCGTATGCTGCCCAGTCGATTTTGTAGATTGCGACTAGCGGAATTAAGCCACCGTATTGGCCTGGAGAAGCATTTATTCCAGCGATTTCTGCTACTTGGAAGTATGTTGGCACTGTCGTTGTTTGATCCGGTGACACAGTTATTTGTCCTCCAGCAGATACAGCGTTGCAATATTGGACTTCTGCATAGTTCATTAGTTCAAATACTGTGCAGTTTTGGCCTTGATCGTTCCAAACCCACTTACCCGTTGTTGGGTCACTGGAGCCGAAGGTTTTTTCATCTGTCCATGCGGTTGCATTGTTCATGAATCCTTCATTTATCAGTCTATCTTTGGCTTGTCCAGAGATTCTCGCCATCCAAACCCATTTGCCTTCATCGCCGTATCCAGCTGGGCCTGCAGTGTAACTTCCAGTGCTTGATTGAGAGATTTGAAGGACTGTAAAGACCGCGATATATTGTGTACGTGACTGGCCATAGCTGCTGAGCATTGCCATCGATTGGTTCTCATTACCCATGAATATGAATCCATCGTTCTCTATTTGAGTGGCGTTTTGTGTAGTGTTATCCGCTATACTGGTAACGTTTCCAAGGTCACTTAACCAGTTTCCATAGTCCCACCACATGACAACAGCAGTATCCGAGGAAATGTGACTCTGCATATAATGTATCGCGTCAAGCCAAGCGCTTACTGGCTGGGCAAGACTTGCTCCACCTACTGGAAGGCTGGAAGCTTGAATTGCAGTTGGTACGTAAGCTTGGTTGATAGCTCGGGGCATTCCGCCTGTTTGTGGTGAAAAGGCCAAGGTTGATGCTAGCATCATAAAGATTATGAAGACTGCGACACCGCTGTATTCTTTACTTACACGTGGCATTCTACGTTTTGATTTGGCAAGATTTTTTGGCACTTCCTGAAGTAGAGTGAAGAATGGTTTTAGCACGCTGATTAGCCCTATACCCGCTATTATGGCAAACGCAGGTGCAAAGAGGACAAGCAGCCGAATCATGGAAGATGCAAAGTAGAGTCCGGTTGCCGCGAATAGTAGCAAGAAGATATTTCGGTTAGTAGGATTCCTCAGAACGAAATACAGACCTACTATGAAGAATAGAATAGCTACACCGAATTCTATGTAGAGGTTTCCCCATCCAGAGATTCTCTGTTCTGCGACTGAATCGACAAGAGGCGAAGCAGCCCGAATAAATGGGTCTAAAACTGTTACGAATTTACCTGTTATTCCGCCAAGTTTGTCGGTTAATGCTAGACCAGCAAAACCGCCAATGATTACTACCATTGACCCAATTGCCAATGACAGTTTGGTTTTCATGGATATGTTGTTTCGCAGAATCTCCGCAACTATTAGCACGATAAAGACTGCTGCTACGGGGAGGATTGCACCTGAAATTAGGTAGCTGAGCGATATGTAGGGAACTTTTGTTCCTACAAACAATGCTAAGCCGAAAGTTATGCTGTAGTTAACGAGCATTCTTGGAGTGTATCTCTTTAGTAGAACCAAGACAAAGACAAACAGAACTGACAGAGCAATCAGATAGTATGCTGCGCCCCATCCTGAGATGAAATAAGCCAAAGCGCCACCCGCACCTAGCGAGTACAATAATGAGGCGCGCATGGACCTGTGGCTATCCAAGGACCTCAGGAACAGGAATATGAACAGAACTAATCCGAGTACACCAGGTACTTCGGTATCAAAGAAGCCCAGAGAGCTTCTCTGTAAAAATGAAGGAGCCAACGCAAGGAATAACGCTGCAAAGAGACCTACTGCTTTTCCACCCATGTCTTTACCTACAAAGTAGAGAATTAGAACTGACACCACTGCTACAAGAGCTGGGAATATTGCGGTGTAGGTCATTAGATCTATGTTTGCGCCGAAGAATGTTACAACTTGAAATGTTGCTGCAGCTAGCATGGGTAAGCCTGGCAGTGAAGTCGACATGTCTAATCCAGCTGGATACCATTTCTGCATGTTAATCCAAGCGGTTGGCCAGTAGGGTGAAAGTAAACCGTTAGACACCATATGCTGTGTTATGCTGAACTGATAGTAGGGATCAAACTCATTTAAGAGAGAAGTTCCACTTGAGAGGCTTTCCCAACGTAGTGGGAGAACACGGATAGTAAATGTGATAAAGAGAATTACAATTAGCGCTGCAAAAGCAATGATTGTACCATGGCTTACCTGAATTTTTAGCCTGCTAAAGATAGATAAATTACCAAGTCGTTCTCTAATTCCTTCGCCCACTTTAAGCCATCTCTTCCGAATGTATATTGCGATTGTACTATTTTACACATTGGCGATTTATTTATGGCTTTCCAAAAGCTAGATAAATGGCTTCAAGCGGATTTGAGTAATTAGTTACATGGCATAACTTAAAAGTCAACACCTATCAACTATTTACAACCAAAACCCTACAAGAGGATCAACAATAGGCGATCTATTCTTAGCGTTTGCTTAAGGGTTTAACTTCCACATCCATAGGCATCAAAGATAGTTTTCTGCTGCATTTTGGACATTTTCCACCGTGTTGAGCTATAATTTCGTCTGGCGGTTTAAGGTCTTTGCCTTCATACAAAACATGCTTGCAATCATGGCAAATAACGCGTTGCGGCATCCCAAATACCTCAATATTAGCATGGATAGGGCGTATTTATTAGTTGCTAAAAATTCTAGGAGCCAACTTTCCTTATGCCCTCACTGTAAAGCTTTTAATTTCAAATACATTGGAATGTTAGATTGTGGTTTAACAGAGTTTGGAAAAATACACCTTAGTCATCACAGAAAAGCCTGATGCCGCAAACCGGATAGCCGAGGCGTTGGATGTTGATGGAAAACCGAAAAAAGCATTCTGCAACGGCGTTCCATATTATCAAGCGTATCGAGATGGCAATATTGTCGTCGTTCCAGCGTTGGGACACTTATACACTATCAAAAGCAAACAGAAAGGGCGAGGCTACCCGATTTTTGACTATCAGTGGGTTCCAAGATACCAAGCTGAGCGAAAAGCTTCAAGGATTCGGGTTTGGTTAAAAATCATTGCTCAACTAGCTAAAGACGCCGAGGGGTTTGTGGATGCTTGCGACTTTGATATTGAAGGCAGCATCATAGGCTACACCATCCTAAAGTACGCATGCGGCAGCAAAGAGGCCGCAGCCAAACGAATGAAATACTCCACTCTAACAAAAGAAGAACTCCAAGAATCCTACGCTCACCTACAATCAAATTTAGATTTTGCTCTCGTTGAGGCAGGATTAACTCGTCACGAAGTAGACTGGTTATATGGCATTAACCTGTCGCGTGCCTTAACGCAAGCTGCCCAAAACAGTAGCGGGCAATACGCAACGCTCAGCACAGGCAGAGTTCAGGGACCAACGCTGGGATTTCTTGAATCCCGCGAAAAAACCATAAACAGCTTCATTCCAACACCTTACTGGAGATTAATTGCAAAAGTAATCGTAAACGACATCCTTCTCGAATTTGAATATGAGAAAACACTCGAAAACAAGGCACAAGCGACGGCAATTAAAGATTCTTGCAAAGCCAAGGAAGGTCAAATAGAAACGGTAGAAACAAAAGAATTTTTGCAGAACCCACCCGTACCTTTTGACCTTGGAGCGGTACAAGGTGAAGCTTACCGATTATTCAAGTACAACCCCATGCGCACCTCAAGCATTCTCCAACATCTGTATTTGGATGCTTTGATTTCTTATCCCCGAACTAGCAGCCAAAAGCTTCCGCCCACAATCGGTTACAAAAACATACTCAAAAAACTGGGAAAAGCGTCTGCATACGCTAAACAGGCAACTGAACTACTCTCAAAATCTGCATTGAAGCCTAACGAGGGGAAAAAATTTGATGCTGCTCACCCAGCAATTTATCCCACTGGAAACTTACCTCAAAAACCCCTCGAAACCGCTGAAAAAAACATCTTTGATTTGGTTGTTAAACGGTTTTTAGCTGTTTTTGGCGAACCTGCAATTCGTCAAAGCATAAACGTCACCTTAGGCATCAATGGCAACCTTTTCCATTTGAATGCCGCTCGAACGTTGATGGAGGGGTGGCTTCGATTCTACACTCCATACGTTCAGTTGAAGGATTCTGTTCTGCCGCCTCTAACTGAAGGACAAAAAGTCACTGTTAAACAAGTAAGCATAAGTGAGCAATTTACTAAGCCTCCCCCACGATACAACCCAAGCACGTTACTTTTGAAAATGGAGAAAGAAGAAATCGGAACCAAAGCAACAAGAGCAGCCATCATCCAAACCCTCATCGACCGCAAATACCTAAGCGGCACAGCCAGCCTAACCATCAGCGAATTAGGCACAGAAGTCATCGAAGTCCTCTCAAAATATTGCCCAACTGTTGTCTCTCCGGAACTAACCCGAAAACTTGAGGAAGAAATGAACCAAATCCAGCAGGGCAACCAGACAAAACAAAACGTTCTGCAAAACGCCATTGAAACCCTAAAACTAGTCACATCGGAGCTTAAGGAAAAAGAAGCGGTCATAGGTGCCCAATTAAGCCAGCCACTACAAAAATCGAGGCTTGACGAAAGAACTGTTGGATCATGCCCAAAATGCAGCGATGGAAAATTAGTGATTTTGCACTCCAAAAAAACTGGCAAACGCTTTGTCGGCTGCACAAACTATTTCAAAGAAACAAAATGCGATAATACTTTTCCTCTTCCTCAAACTGGCACTGTTAAACCGTTGAGCAGTGCCTGCGTTAGCTGTGGCTCACCTATAGTAGCTGTGTATCTAAGGGGAAGGCACCTTTGGAAGCTATGCCTCAATCCAAATTGCCCATCAAAAAAACCAAAAAGTGAAAAGTAAGTTCTAAATTTTTTGAGAGGAGCAAATTTTTGTTTTACAGAATAATTGGTCTTCTCAGAGAAATATTTAACACACTCACGGTTCCAATTAACTACCAAGCCCGCTTGGAGTTACCTGCATGAGCATCCTTAGCCACGACACATTTTGGAATGCAGTCATCTCCCTGCCGATGACAAAAAAGATGCTTCGAATGTCGCTAAAAAAATGCAGTAAATGCGGCAGAACCGTATTGGAAGCCGCACTTGATGATTACGCAGGTAAAACCAACCTCAAATGCGACAAATGTAGCGGTTTGTACTCGCAAGTTATTGGTTTTTGGGTTGAATTTCTAAGAAGAACTCTTAACATTAAACGGGAAAAAGTTGAAAAACTCCTCGTCGACCCCTACGCGAGAAAAGCAGTCATAAACCTGACAAAATCATTCGCTTATATTGGCATAAAAAAACCCATCTCGATCTATGCACCTTTCCTTGTGGTTTGGGATTTCACTCACCAATGCAATCTACAATGCAAACATTGCTACTCTAACAGCGGCAAAGCCCAAGAAGGAGAATTGACCACCGAACAAGCTTTGGAGGTTGTGGATCAGATTGCAGACGCCGGTGTTATAGCCTTAGCATTTTCAGGCGGAGAACCCTTAACCCGAAAAGACTTCTTTGAAGTAGCACGTCACGCCGCCGACCGTGGACTCTACGTGTCAGTCGCTTCAAATGGAACCTTACTTACGAAAGAAAACGTGCAAAAGCTAAAGCAAGCCAAAGTTAATTACCTCGACGTTAGCATCGATGGCGCTACCGCCAAAACCCATGACGATTTCAGAGGTGTCCCCGGCACATTTGATAAAGCAGTTGCGGGCCTGAAAAACTGCGTAGAAGCAGACTTATGTGTCTGCATCGCAACGACAGTGGGCAAAAATAACATGGCAGAATTACCTGCCATCATAGATTTAGCTGAAGAAATACACGCGGAAAGATTTACTTACTTCAACTTTATCCCAACAGGACGAGGCAAAGCTCATTTTGATCAAGACCTCTCACCTCAAGAACGAGAAAACGTCATGCACTACTTGCTAAATCGTATGTCATCAGGGTGCAAAACCACCATACTTACCACTGCACCCCAGCTAGCGCGAGTGGCATTGCAGTGTCAGGGTCCAGCTGGAACAGGCGACGTAACCATGTCCATGGCACACATGCAAACCGTCAGGATAACCAAAAAAGCCGTCCCTCTTGCCGATTTTATCGGGGGATGTGGTGCTGGAAGATTATATTGTTCACTCTCTCCGCAAGGCGACGTTCACCCATGCGTCTTTCTCCCAGTAAACGTTGGCAACTTGAAAACCGAAAAATTCCAGGACATCTGGCTAAATGCCCCACTCTTCAAATCTTTCCGCAACCGAGCAAACCTCAAAGGCACATGTGGAAAATGCGATTACAAATTCATTTGTGGCGGCTGCAGGGCACGCTCAGCAGCATATCATAACGGTGACATGTTGAATGGTGACCCAGGCTGCCTTCAAGGAGTGAAAAGTGCAAAAAATGCCTAACTCCGCAAAGAAAACGGTTAAAATTTTCCGAGCCAAAGACGACACAAGTGATATCGTGAAGGAAGCTGTGGCAAATTCTGGCTTACGTGGAAAACACACAATTTTTATCAAACCAAACCTGAGCCACCCAGAATACCTGCCCGGTGTAGTAACCAGCCCAGAGTTGATGCAGCAGTTGGTTGGATTACTTCGAGATGGAAACAGTGAAGTCATTGTGGGTGAATCCAATGGGTTCAACTACCCCTGCTGGACAGCCTTTGATAAAACCGGCGCCCAAGCGGCCGTTAAAGCTGCAGGCGGCACTGTCATCAACCTTTCAGAAGACAAACTGGTCGAAGTTAAATTCCAAGACAACACACCGCTGAAACGGCTGTTTTTGCCCAAAACCATCCTTGACGCCGACGCAGTTGTCGATTTGCCATTAATGAAGACACATGAATTCATGGCTTACAGTGGAGCAATCAAAAATCTGTTCGGGTGCGTTCCCAGCAACAAACGCATCTATCTGCATCCGTATTTACCCGAAGTCATGTATCGGCTGTATAGCTTATTCAAACCTCAGTTAACAATTATGGATGCCAGAACAGGCATTGAAGGCAATGGCCCCACAAAAGGTAAACCCGTCAAAATGGGACTAATATTAACAGGCGATGATGCGTTGGCTTTAGACATAACTGCTACTAAAATTATGATGCTCGATTGGAAGGAAACTTACCTAAACTTCATCGCCAAAAAAACAGGGCTGCATGAAGAAGAAATTCAGGTCGATGGGGTATCAGTATCTGAGGTCGAACACAGGTTTGAGCCGCCCAGAATCGATTTGCCCGTGAAAGCACAAATGATAGTTTACCAACATGAGTATCTGACGAAGGTGCTTTTCTGCTCTTTGGACATTGTTAAGCTGTTCCAGAAGGTAACCATGGCATACAGAGGCAAACCCGTTGAAATAGCTTAACTTAAAGCTTCGTCGTAAACTTTCATTGCATCCTTAATTACAATGCGCCAATCATAATTTTCCACAATTGTTTTCCGTGCAAGCGCCCCCATTTCCGCTGCAAAAACTGGATGCTCAAGCAAATACAGAATTTTTTCGCTGAACTGCCGTGGATTGAAAGGTGCAACCAAAAAACCATTTTTGCCACTGTCGATGGTTTCGGGAATGCCACCAACGGTAGTTGTCACCACAGGCAAACCCGTTGATAGAGCTTCCAAAACAGCGAAGGGATGATGTTCATAAAAAGTTGAGAACGCAAAAACATCGGCGGCTTGGTAGAGTTTAGGCAGTTTCTTGTCAGGGTAGTAACCTGTAAAAATTATGTTGTCTTTTACGCCGAGTTTTTCTGCATGTGCGAGGAGTTTGTTCATTTCGTCGCTTTGTCCCTTGCCCGAAATGACGAATTTGGCGTTTGGGAAACGTTTGACGACGGCAGGCATGCTTTCGATAAGTGTGAACAACCCTTTTCGGGCATAAAGGCGTCCGACGGAGACTATAGCTAAGTCATCGGGGTTGAAGCCAAGCTCCATTTTGATTTTGCGCTTATCGATGGGTGGCTTAAACTTGTTTACGTCAACGCCGTTATGGATAACCTGGATCTTGTTTTCAGGAATCTTGTAATAATTGGTAAGCTCCCACTTCGTAAAATGACTAACAGCGATAATCTTCCTGGCACGCTTCAGCATACCTTCCTCAAAAAACCGCAAAAACCAGTTAAAACTCACCAGAAACTTTTCGTTCGCGTTTAAGCGGCTATAGGGTTCGCCGCGGATGGCTTCAGCCTCGCCCTTCCAGGTGGAGTGGACGGTACAGACAAGCGTTTTGCCGAAGTTTGGCGGAACTGCAAAATTCGGCGTCAGGGGCAGTTGGGGGTGGGTGATGTCAACGTTGGCGGTGTTTCGAACGCTTTGGAGTTTGCGGTTGCTGGCGGCTGCAAGCATAAAAGATTTTACGATGGGAATTTTGGGGATTTTTAGAAAAGAAACGTCAAGCTGGGGATTGACTTGGATGTCTTGAGCTTGGTTTGACCCAGTGACCACGTAGATTTTGTAGCCGTTTTTGAGAAGTTCATTGGAAAGATAATAGACGTAGGCGCCTGTTCCTCCTGATAGTGGCCAGTATTCAGGTGAAATAAAGCAGACTTTATGCGCCAATTACTTATCTCTCCCCGTTAGGTATTTTGCGGTGGTTATTACTGCTCCGACAAACCAAGCTGCTGCCCTCACAAAGTAAAGTACCACCAACCGTAAAGCGACCCCGTCATGAAACTTGACTGAAAGCTTAACTGCAGAATAAACAAAATAAACACACATACCCAATAAAATTAAACCAGAAACAACCCACAACAACCTCAATAGTGGCACAATACCTACAAGCAAAAACACAACTATACCCAAAAGCAACACAGGCTGAATATTCATGCCCACGTCCGTAATTTCATCGCCCCGGGCTAAGCTTCCGTGTTTGAAGTAGAGTTTGAGGGTGTTTTTGCCGTACTGTAACTGTTGACGATAAAACGCTCGAAGCGTGGGACGGTTAAAATGATAACAAACTGCGCTTGGCTCGTAAGCAATCTTGTAGCCTTTGGCGCTTAAGCGAAAGCCCAAGTCGGTGTCGTATTGGCTGGGCAGATTCTCGTCCCATCCACCCGCTTCCTCTATGACTGCTTTTTTGAGGAGCAGGTTCATGGTGGCTATGCGACCCGTAAATTTACCAATGCGGCGGTAGCGGTTTTTGAGTTCGTACCCGATGCTTCTTGCCCATGGGTTCTCGTGGTTCCATGTTTCGATACTGCCGCTGACACCTGCCGCCTTCGGTTCTTCGAGGTGTGGTGCTAGTTTGTTTAGCCAGTCGCCTTCGATTTTGGCGTCGGCATCTATGAAACCCAAAACGGGGTGGGCGGCGATTTTCATGGCGTAATTGTATGCTGCAGGAGCGTTCAAGCGAATGGAAACAACTTTAATTGGGAACTTCTCGGCAATTTTGACTGTGGCGTCTTTGGAGCCTCCATCCATAACGATAACTTCGAAATTTCCCTTGGGATAGTTTTGTGACAAAATAGATTTGAGGCATTCCTCTATGGTGTCTTGGCTGTTGTAGGCCGCCACAATAATCGAAACTTTGGGAGATGTAGCCTCAGCCACTTTGCTATCCCCTGAAGCGAGCAAGCATAATTGAGTAGAGGATTTTAGAGCCATCCCAAGCTGGGTCAACACCTGAGTGTCCGTATGTTCGCTGCTCAAAACTAATCGGCACTTCAGTTACTCGAAAGCCTGCCTTAACGGTTTTAACGAGCATTTCCGATTCTATTTCGTATTCACGTGCGTATAGCTTTTGTTTTTTTAGAACTTCACACTTCATGGCACGGTACCCTGATTGGGAATCGGTGACAGCGACGCCTGTGAAGACTTTGATTAAGTAATTGAAGACTCTAACGCCAAAAGCATTGAGTTTTCGCGCTGCAACCTGTTTATGATTCAAATACCTTGAGCCGATAACAAGATCTGCCTCGTCTTCAAGAACAGGCTCCAAAACTTCCCGGAGCTCTTCAGGTCGATGTGAGCCGTCAGAGTCAATGGTTATTATTATATCGCCTTTGGCTTTGGCAAAACCGGCGCGGAGCACATAGCCTTTGCCCAAGTGCTGTTTTAAACTGTAGAGTCTCACATCACGCTTTCCAGCAACGTCAAAAGACCTGTCATGAGAACAGTCGTCGACGACTATTATCTCATAGCCTAAGCCGATTTGCTGCAGAGCGTTTTTTGTTCGGTCGATAATGTTGCCTATGGTTAATTCCTCGTTGTAAACGGGAATTATGACGGAAAGCAGCATTTCCCTTGGGCTCATTTTATTTAAGAAGCCAATGGAAGAACTTATAAAGTTTGGCTACCCCAACCTTGTTAGCAATTGAAGGGCAGTTTGAACTTAAAATGGAAACCACATTGAAAATTAAAGTTGATGGCGACCGCAAGGTCTGGTTTTCCATGTGGTTCTTGGGAGCAATTGTCACTTTCGGCATCGCGTTTTTCCCCATGTTTTACCGTCTAGTTGAAGGCAGAAACAGGCATTTTCGCAACGAAGTAGAGTTTGAAGAACAAATTGCAACTTACTTACACAAGCATGGGAAAGAGCAACCAGTAAAATCCGAACAGTCCAAAATGATGAATTCGAAATTGTGGGCAACCAGCATAATTCTAATTGTGCCCGTTTTCGTTATCGCGTATTTGTTGTCCAGAGATTTAGCGGTTCATGAACGCAACCAAGATGCCTTCCTCGTCGCCGCTATACCAGAACGAGTGTTCATGCCTCAGACGATACCAATAAAAACTTATGCAATAATAACCATAGTGACGTTGGGCGTTGGAGGAGTGTACTGGCTCTACAAAGTCGTCAACCTTTATAACGCCCACTTTAAAGCACATTTACAAATACAGAAAGAATTGATTAGGCTGATGGAGGAAGAAAACGTTGTCAAGCACCTGTAAAAAACGTAGATTTGTAAGCCACGGTGGAGACATTTGGGGGTTTAGCAGAAAATACAACATTCCCCTCGAAGATGTGCTTGAATTTAGCGGACCTATAAACTTCCTTGGACCGTCGCCAAAAGCCGTGGAAGCAGTAAAGCAAAATGCAAAGCTCATTCGTTATTATCCTGACCCCAACCCAGTTGAATTCAAAGAGCAGATCGCCAAGTACGTTGGCAATGGGGTGGAAGAAGAAAACCTCCTTTTAGGCAACGGCTCAATTGAACTCATCTACATGATTACGGAGATTTTGCCCAAAAGCTTCAAAGCACTTATTCCTGTACCTTCATTTTCAGAATATGAGAAAGCAACGTTGCGTGTTGGTGGCGAGCCTGTTTTTGTGCAGTTACCAGAAGACTTTGCGTTAGAAACAGAAAAAATCAAGAAAGCAGTGACCGACGATACAAAAATCATCTGTATCTGCAACCCGCACAGCCCCTCAGGAACCCTCTATCGCAAAGAAGAGCTCTTAGACCTTGTGGAGTTCTGTAACAAAAAAGACATCATCTTTAGCGTAGATGAGAATTATATCGAGTTTGCCAATGAGAGCTTAAACAATACGTTGGCGGGATTTGTGAAGGATTATGAGAACCTGTTTGTTATTCGCTCTGTTACAAAATTCTATGGCATGGCAGGCATACGCTTCGGCTACGCAATCGCAGCTGGAAACCTCATCGACAAGCTAGAGACGATGCGGCAGCCATGGAGCATTAACGGTTTAGCAGATTCAGTTACGCTTGCAGCCTTCAACGACACCGAATTCATAGAAAACACCAAACAAACCATATCTAAAGAACGAGCTGCACTTGCAAAGAGCCTAAGCCAAATCGAAGGCTTACACGTTTACCCATCCGTGACCAACTTTCTACTTGTAAAAATCAACAACCCTAAACTTACATCGACGATGTTGAAAGAACTTTTAGCCAAAGAACGCATCCTAATTCGTGATTGCTGCACCTTCATGGGCCTAGACGACCATTACTTCCGAGTCACTGTCCGCTCCACCAAAGACAACCAAAAACTAACTGAAACAATAAAACAAATAATAGACAAAATTAACTAAGAAAATAATTTCAACAAAATTTTTGGAATCCTTAAAGCTCTGTAGGGGTTCTATTTTGGGATTATTGTGAGTATGTCTTTAATGGCGATTTTTTGGTTAAGTGGCACGCTAACAGTTTGCTTTGATTCCTTTTGCCAGAAACCAGCAAATCCACAAGCAACTCTGCAGTCGGCATCTTGTTCCGTTAAAGCTATAAACTGCGCAAATCATCAAAAGCAACAACAAACAGAGGCAAAACTGTGCCCGCCAAACCCAAAAACAAGAAGTCCAAAACCGAAAACAACAGCATTCTACTCATGACTACCGCTCCACCCGAAAATGGCGCATGGTACCTTGGCAAACGGCTGCCACCCATAGGCTTAATGTATGTTGCCTCGGCACTCGAAAAAGCAGGCTTCCAAGTTCAGATGCTAGACAATTACCTCATGAAAAAATCAACTGAAGAAGTAAAAGAGTTAATCACAAAAATCAACCCTCATATTGTGGGGATAACTTGTGGCTCAGCAACTTACCCACGTTGCATAGAGACTGCTAAAGCTATCAAACAGGTAAATGCAGATTGCAGGATTGTTGTTGGCGGATGGCACGCATCTTACAAACCTGACAGTTTACTTGCCAACCCAGAAATTGACTACGTCGTTATGGGTGAAGGTGAACGAGCAATCAGCGAGCTTGCTGCTGCCATCACAAGCGGCAACGAAAACCAAGCCCTAACTATTCCAGGCGTCGCATGCAAACGCGCTAGCGAAAACATCAAAAACCCGCCAAAATTAATCGAGAACATGGACGAAATCCCCTATCCAGCAAGACATCTTTTGCCACTTGAACTCTACGACCGAACCATAGAGTATTTGGATGCTAAACCCGCTGACGTTATGAGCATCTCACGAGGCTGCGTCTTTAACTGTGGCTTCTGTGAAACCCGCAAACTCTGGGGAAACGTCTGCCGAGGCTTTAGTCCACAGAGAGTTATCGGCGAAATACAAGACCTCCAGAAAAGATATGGCACAAAAGGCATCTACTTCATCAACGACAACTTTACTCTCAGAAAAAAAGAAACCATGGAACTTTGTAACTTAATGATTGAGAACAAACTAAATTTAGAGTGGGTCTGCGACACACGGGTAGACCTTGTTAATGATGAGTTGTTGGCTTTAATGAGTAAAGCCGGGTGCAAAACCATCTGGTTTGGGGTCGAATCCGCATCACCAAGAATCCTGCAACGTATTGGCAGAAATACAACTCCAGATCAGGTCGAAAAGGCTTTCAAACTTTGCAAGAAATACGGCATAAAAACTGCCTGTTCTTTCATGCTTGGCTTACCTGACGAAACATTGGCAGATATGGAAGCGTCCCTAAAATTCGCAAAGAAACTCAACCCCGACTGGTGCCAATTCAACACCTTCATTGCATACCCTGACAGTAGACTCTACAATGAACTGTTAGAAAGCGGCAAATACACTAAGCTGGATGAATTTTTGTTGAGCGTTAAAAGTGACCAATATAGTTACGAGGAACTGCAAGCGCTCCAACGGCGCTTTTTTAAAGAATTCCACATGACACCCAAACAGATCCTGAAGCGGATTAGACGTGAAGGTGCAATAAACTTCGCGAAACGTAGGCTTACTGGCGGCACAAGGAAGAGCACTGGAGTCGCCTAAAAGGGGAACTGTTTTTGCAGAAACGAAGGCTTGGTAGAACAAACCTTCAAGGATCCATTGTGGGTTTTGGCGGAACATGGATATCTGAGCTGAGTAAACCTGAAGCGGTAAAGGTTGTTAAGAAAGCCTATGAGCTAGGCATCAACTATTTTGACACAGCAAAACTAGATGGAGACAGCGAAGAAAAAATCGGGACAGCCCTGCAAAGTGTAAGAGACAAATGTATAATCGCAACCAAAACGGGGTCAAGAACAAAAAAAGAATCCCTCGAAGACGTCAAAAGCAGCCTAAAACGGCTCAAAACTGACAGATTAGATATTATTCAGCTTCATGGAATAGATAACGACAAAACCCTTGCCAAAGCTATGAGCCCGGATGGTTCATTGCAAACCTGCAAGGAATCACGCAAACAGGGTTTCGTAGATTTTATCGGCATCACCGGGCACAAGCCACGAGTTTTAGTTCGGGCAATTGAGAGCGGCGAGTTTGACACCGTTCTGGTTCCTCTCAATGTTGTAACGCGCCAAGCTTTAGAGGAGCTATTGCCAGTCGCGAAAGTCCATGACGTTGGGGTCGTGGTAATGAAGCCGTTGTCAGCCAAAACTTCCACATTAATTACCTGCCTCTACCAACCTTCGTTGTCTTTGGTTTCGGATGAGCCAGAACTCAAATTTCTGTTAGGCGAAAGCAGAGATAAGATGGTTAGTAGCGCATTAAGATATGTTTTATCTCAGGATGTCGCGACTGTTATTCCAGGGTTAAAATCCTTCGGCGAAGTGGAAGTCGCAGCTAAAACGGGAGAAACATACACGGGGTTAACCCAAGAAGAGCAAAAACGGTTCAGCTTCAACCTCGAACCAAATCATTGCAGAGACTGCGGAGAATGCCTCCCGTGTCCCAAAAACATCAACGTTTCCGCGATTCTACGGTTTCACACTCTCTTTGAAGCTTATGGATTGAAGATTTGGGCTAAAAAATTATATGATGCCTTAGAAGTTAAAGCCACCAATTGCACAGAGTGCGGTGAATGTAAAGCAAAATGCCCCTACCAATTACCAATCGTAGGAATGTTGAATAAGGCTAAGATAGATTTCCAATAAATTGTTGCAACTATTATTTTTTGGCGATCCAATAGCTCATCTCTGGGCTGCAAAGAAGCCTGTAAATGGGAAACATTGGGTTTGGGATCCATGTGGCATGCTGATAGTAATCGGTTCGCTTTGAAAATTCATAGCCTTCTTCTTTGAAAACTTGAGCTATTGCTTGATGATTTAGTGCATGTTCTTTTTTGTGCCAGTAATCAGATAAGGTGTAGTCGATGATGGGAACTTTTAAGCTTACAAGTTGGAAGAAGAGGCTATTGATTAGGGGGTTTGAGTGAAAGTAAATGTCTTTTACGAAGCTAGCAAGGTTGCTGGGCTCGTTTTTCCAGTAGAAAGGAGATGCTTCATGGTCGATATACATTACGCCGCCTTTCTTTAGAAAACCAGAGAGGATGCGGAGGGCGGTGACGTAGTCGGGTAGGTGATGCAGCACTGAATAGAAGGTTACAAGATCAAACTTGCCTTCGCTAAAAGTTAGGTCTTCTACTGGCGAATTAATAACGGTTAATTTTCCACGTAAATAGGCAGAGTACTTTTTTTTGAGAATCTCGCACATCTCCGGCGAAATATCAGTAGCCGTCACGTTGTAGCCCATTTGCAAAAGTTTTCCTGTTAAGTTGCCCGTACCTGCGCCCACATCAAGCGCTTTTCTTTGGTTATTAGAGATTTGCTCGTCTGTGTTTTTTAGTTTGGCAGTTATTCTTTTTTGTTCCTGTTTGCTGTAAACTTCAGGGTGAAGTCGTTCGTAGTATTTTGCTTCGAAGCGATGGACTGTAACGTTGGCTTGGTGGATTTGTTCTTGGAGGGTTGGGTCTTCTTGCATTTTACCGCCTAAAGTTGAAGGTTGATTTGCAAGTAGTGTTGGTTTTCGAATTAATATAGAGTTTGAAAAATAGTCGTTTAATTAAAAACAAAAAAAAATAAAATGGGAAGTGGTTTTATCCACTTGCTTTGATTTATGGGTGTTTCCTGAGAACCAGGATAATGACGACGCCGATTATAGCGATGAAAACGAACAGCCCTGCGATTGCTGGAACGAAGAATTGGTCAGCTGCTGAAGGTGCTTGTGTTGGTGCTACTGTTGGGTGTTCTGCTGCTTGCATTACTGTGAATGCTGTTGTTGCAAGTGATGGATAGTAAGCGTTTGTGCCTGCGAATGTTGCGGTGACTTTGAATGTGCCTGCAATATCTGGGGTCCAGACAAGGTTGTATTGTCCTGTTGCGTCAGTTGTTGCTGTGCCGATGGATCGGGAGTTTCCGTTTGCATCAACGACAGAGATTTGCACTGGAACACCTACGAAGGTGGTTGGCAATTGTTGTTGCTGGTAAACGTAGCCCATCCAATCAGCCATGCTGACGTCAGATGCTACTGGAACACCGTTGGGGAAGTCTTTTGCTAGTTGGCTTTGTTGTGTGCCTGCGGAAATGTCAGTAACTGTACCGCTTATCACTACTGGTTGGCTTGATGCTGCGCCAAGGTTTGGAGCGGAAACTGTTAGAGCGCTTGGACCTCTGCCGACAACGTAGATTTGGTTGTCATAGCCGTTAAAGAATGTATTATAGCCGTCTGCCATAGCGTAGCTGAAGCTGCTGAATTCGCCGTCGTAGTTTGAAAGTGTCCAGATTTCTTGTCCGTTGGTTGCATTAATTGCGCGTGCTAGTGCACCTTTGTAGATTGGGTCGCCGATTGTGTGTTCGGAAGTGAGTGTGTATACTACTCCGTTTCCGACTGCGTTAAGGAACATTGGATAATCGCCGTAGGCTGTGAGTGTTGTGCTTGTGTCGTTTCCTGGGACATGACCGTTTCCGTATGAGAATGTCATAAGGCCAGTTGTCAAGTTATAGCAGTAAAGGACTCCGCCGAATGCTGCAGTGTATAGATTGCCGTATGCGAGTTGACTTGTGTCGAACGGATAGTATGGTGCGCCGTAGTAGTCGAATGCTGATTGACTTCCAACTGGAGTTGTCCATAGTTGGCTTCCATCAGTTAGGCTGTATCCAACCCATTGCATGGTTTCAGCGTAGCCTTCAACGAAGACACCTGTTCCGCCTTTTCCGTCTGGAGCTGTTGGATCAGTGCCGCCGTATGTTACGGTTAGGTTGCCTTTTGGTACGTCATAGGTCTTCATCCAAGTAATGTTACCTATTGTTGCTGGTGCGAGACTTACACTGAAGTATGTGTATGGATGTTGTGATGTGCCTGTGTTGATTCCTGAAAAGCCAGATGGATAAGTTGAGTTTCTGCAAAGCATCATGTCTCCTGGGAATGCTGCGAGTACTGTCACGGGGTTTGCGCCTGCAGATGATCCGATTGTTTGTGCGCCCATAGTGTTAAGCCATGGTACTGAAACGTTCCAGTCGTAGGAAGGTTGTGGTCCTGTACCGTTTGCTAAGTTCGCTATGGAGGTTCCATTGATTGGGATGTTTGCATTGACTATTGCGGTATTGACAATATTTGGACCGGTTATTCCGCCGTTAGCGACGTTGGTTCCTGTAATTGGAAGGGATATAGTACCGTATTGAGCCAAGTTTCCTGGAGCGCCAATGGTTTGTCCGGGCAGTTGGTTTGCTGCTGTTACTGTTGACATATTGTAGAGTGTAGGTCCTAATCCTGGTGGATATGTGAATACCCAGATTCTGGATGAGTTCCATTCAGATAGATAGTAAGCTGGGTTTGCTGTTGTGCCAGTATTTGTAAGGACGAAGCGTAGTTGTTCACCGTTTGAACCTGCGGATATTGCACCTGTAGGAACACCTGTTACGTTGAATAGTGGATCGCCTGTTTGTGCATCAAAAGCGCGAGCAAAGTTGCTTGTGAATAAGACACCTGGATATACTCCGTGTTGGTTTGCGTCGTAAACGTTGTAGATGTAGCCGAATGATAGTGCTGGCACGTCAGCGCGAGACCAGAGTAGTTGTCCTGTTTCTAAGTTAACAGCGTTCGTTGGTCCTGCTGTGACACCTGTGAATGATACTACTCCTGTGTAGTAGAGAACTCCGTTGAGAATTATTGGGTTGCTGTATCGGTTTTCGTATGCTGAGCCTTCGAACCAGTTGAGTCCTGCTGGAATTGCGCTGCCTCCAACTATTCCGCCTTCTGTGAGTGGTGCTGTCCACATAATGTGGGAGGTTAATGATCCTACTGCATCGCCTGGGAATCTGTTTATCAAAGCGCCAGTACCGAATCCGGTTATGCTTCCAGAGCTGACTGATGGAAGTGCTGCTGAACCTATGCCGAGCCAATTTGACGCAACTGAGTACCAGTTAGTGTTTAGGCCGTAGATTGGACGTTCCCAGTATGCACTGGGGGATGGATTGCCTTGTGCGCCTGTGTTTATGATAGGTGTTGATTGTACAGTGAGGCTAGTTGAGGCATTGCTGGGTGCATAAGTATCGTTTATCATTACTGATCCTGCGAGACCGTTACCGTTTGCTCCGTATGTTTGTCCTGGATAGCTGAAGAGGAATTGGTATGTGCCGACTTGGGATGGCGTGTATGCATAACCTTGGTTAGAGGTTGTGTCTGATATAATTGGGAAAATCTGTGTAGCTACATTGCCGTCAGGGGCGATGATAGTGAGGTTGTAGTTTAAGAATCGGTAGTTGTTTTGTAAGGCAAGTGCTTGTCCGCTGACTCCGTTTACGGTTCCTGCTTGCTCGCCGTATACGGCGTCAAGCCACATGTATACGTTAATTGTCTGGCCAACACCAATGGGGTTTGGCTGGACAACTATGTATGCATATGTTGGAATGTTCCAGGGAACGTTTCCGCCTTGAGCGGCCGTTAATCCTGGACCATGGGCGCTAGTGTTGGGTATGAAAGCGATTGAAGCTCCTATTGAAATTATTAAGAGCATTGCAATCGAAATAGCTGCTAGTTTATTTTTTGCTAATTGCATTTTCTTCTTCTCCTAAAAGTTTGTTCTAATGAAGTAGCGCTGATTTGCTAATAAAGGTTATTCCAAATCTTAAAAAAGGCGCTAAAATAAAATGAAAAGCAGATTATTTGTATTCCTACAGAAATAAATCTAAAAATAATGCATCATTAAAAAAATAATACGGAATTATGTAAGCAAAAATAAAAAAAATAGAGGGGAGGAATAGGGCGTTTTGCCGATTAGGGTCGTCGTCTTAGCATCATCATAAGTATGGCACCAATTATGACAATCACTATGATGATTGCGATAGCGGCGGACAGAATGTATGTGTCAGTCATTGTTGCTGGTGGTACTGGCGAGGGACTTGCAGTTGGATGTTCTCCGGCAACGTTCATGGATGTTACGGCGTTAGATGGCCAGTAACCGTTCGTTCCTGCGAAGGATGCGTAGACAGTGTAGTCACCCGATACGTTTGGTGGAGTCCAAGTGTAGTGGTATAAGCCGTTTGCGTTGGTTGTTGCGTCGCCAATGTGGATGGTGTTGCCGTTGGGGTCAACTGCGTCTATAGAGACTGGTACGCCTTTGAAATCCGTTGGGAATGGTTTCTGCTGGTAGACGTATCCCATCCAATCAGCCATGCTAGCATCAGATGAAACTGGGACACCGTTGGGGAAGTCAGCTGCCTGCTGATTCTGTGTGGTGCCTGCTGCAATGTCTGTCACGGTACCTTGTATCACAACGCCGGTGCCTGCTTCTATAGCTGTTTGAGGTGCCTGCACTGTAACTTGACTTGGACCTCTGCCGACAACATAAATTTGGTTGCTATAACCGTTGAACCATGTTGAGTAGCCATCAGCCATTGCATAACTCATAGCGAAGAATTCGCCGACGTATGAGTTGAGTGTCCAGATTTCTGTTCCATCGGTTGCGTTGATTGCTCGGCTTAAAGCTCCCTTGAAAATTGGTGTGTGGGGTTGTGACTGTGTGTTCTGTTGTGACTGTATAAAGAACTCCATTACCAACAGCATTTATGAATGTTGGATAAACGCCGTAGGCATTTGAGAAGCCCGCTTTAGTGCTATTGCCTGCTCCGCCGTTTCCGTAAGTCCATAGAAGGTTACCGGTTTTTAGGTCATAGGTGTAGAGTATGCCACCGAATTGGACGCTGTATAATTTGCCGTTATCTGTGACGCCGTTAATGTATGGTAAGGCTGGGTTTCCGTAGTAGTCAAAGGCAGTTTGAGAAGGTGTTGGCCCCCAGATTTTTGCGCCAGTATCTAAGTTGTATCCGACCCACTGCATAGTTTCCTTGTATGCTTCAGTGAATACGCGTGATTGGAAGTCCACTGGTCCGTCTATTATAGTGATGTTTTGTGTTGTTGCTGGAACCGTGTTCCACCACAATACTTGACCCACTGGTGTGCTTCTTGACGCATTAAGGTTTATAGCAAAATATGTGTATGGAGCTGAACTTGTTGTACCAAATTGGCTTGTTGCTAATCCCGGCATTGTTCCGTTTTCGCATAGTAGCATATCACCGTAGTTAGCTGCGACAACTGAGAAACCTGCACTTGGAGGTCCTCCAAATGGTGAGGGTATCGTTGGTATAGTTTTGGCCCAAGATGCTGAAACGTTGTAGTCATAACGGGTTGGTGCGCCTCCATCTACTGTACCGCTGATTGTTGGGCTTAATGCTGCTCCTCCTGAATCGACGAAACCGGATCCTGACCAGAGGTTACTTGAGTTCCATTGAAGTAAACGCCAATTAGGTGAATTGGTTGTTCCTGAATTTGTTATAACGTATCTTAATTGTTCTCCCCATGGACCCATAACTGGCCCAGAGACTGCTGCTCCTGCAGGTGAACCGCCACCGAATAATCCTCCTCCAGAAGGAACATTAGTGACATTAAAGACTGGATCGCCTGTGTCTGCATCGAAGACTTGTGCAAAGTTAGCGGTGGCTAATAGCGCAGGGTAAACTCCGTGTTGGTTGGGGTCTTGAACGTCCCAGATTAGAGCAAAAGATAATGCGGGTACATCATTACGTGACCATAGCATTTGTCCAGTTTGAAGGTCAACACAATCAGTCGGTCCGTAAGTTTTGACTCCTGAGAAAATACCTTCAACTCCTGTAAATGATCTTGGTTCAGTGTAGTAGAGTTTGCCGTTGACTATTATTGGATTAGTGTATCTTTGATTGTATGCTGATCCTTCAAAGTTTGTGTCTCCTTGAATGGCAAAGTTGTTCCCTCCAGTAACTCCTCCAGATTGCAGTGATTTAGTCCACATCACGTGGCCAGTAAGTGGCCCAATTGCGTCACCTGGATTTCTCATAGCCCAGGCGTTAGTCCAAACTCCGTAACCTGCGGCACCGGTTCCTAGCCAGTTAGATGCGATAGACCACCAATTGGTGTTTTCACCATAAATTGGTCGCGTCCAATATTCTGTTGGCAACGGATAGCTGGATATCGCGCTAGGAACGGCTTCTTGCTGAACTGTTATTGTGGTAGATGCTTGGCTGGGTAGATAGGTGTCGTTAACTAAAGCTGAAGTTGTTGGATGGCTGTATGTGTTGAATGCTTGTCCAGGGAAGTTAAATGTGAAAGTGTATTCCCCTACTGAAGTTGGAGTATATGCGTAGAATTGGGACGAAGTCGTGTCTTTAACGATGGGAAAATCATGTTCTTCTGTTGTTCCGTCAGGTTTTGTAATAGTAAGGTTGTAGTTGTGGAATCTATAGTCATTCGATAAAGCTATGGTTGGGTCAAATGTTTTGTCAAGCCACATTATAACGCTCGCTTGCTGACCTACACCAACAGGGTTAGGTGCCACATTGATGTAAGCAAATGTTGGAATGTTCCAAGGTGGTGTGTGTGCATTTGTTGAGGGAATAAGAATTGTTGAAGCTGTCATAGATACTATAAACAATATAGCGATTGCAATTGCTTACAGGTTTAGTTTTTCCTATGTTCATTTTTTTCTTTTCTCCTTCAATTTTATGCAAAACTTATGCAAATATTTATTTGTAAGCTAGGTATATTTAGCGTTTTTCTTTTTACAACTGAATAACTCCATAATATGCATTTTAGACTATAATACTCTATAAAATTTGTATAGGAAAGCTTTAATACCAAAATTTTAGTTTTGGCTCATCCATATATTTAATGTTCAAGGGTACCCAAAGTGGCTCCAGCGAAAATAGACGAAACTGATGCGAAAATACTAAAGATACTGCTAGCTGAATCTCGGACCAGTTTTACAGATATTGCTCGCGAATGCAAAATTACTGTTGGCGCTGTTCGGATGCGCTATAAACGCATGTGGAAGGAGGGTATAATTAATGGCGAAGTAACCTTAGTTAACCCTCATTGCCTCGGTTACCGACACATAATAGACCTAGGCATCATAACAGAAAATGGATCTGAAAAAGACGTTGCCACATACTTAGAAAGTAAACCCTACATCTCTGAGGTTGTTGCCCATTTTGGAAAATACAATTTTTATGGAAAAGTAGCTTTACGCGACCTAAACAAGTTGTCGGAGATAATTGAAGATTTAGAGTCAAACCATAAAATCAAACGGGTAGAGGCTTTGATTTGGTCTGAAGCCACAAATATTGAATATCCACAAAACTTAATCCTTAAACCGCTCAAACATAGTGGGCACGAAAAAAACAGAAGACCTACGTTAACTAATCTGGATCAGAACCCCATAGAAATCGATGAATTGGATAGAAAAATAGCGATTATTCTTTCAAGAAAATCCCGCACTCCCTTCAGCAAAATTGCCTATCAATTAGATGTTTCAACAAAGACTGTGATTCAAAGATACAAAAAACTTCGAGAAAACTTGTTGACGCTTTCAACAATAACCCTTGATTTAAATAATATTGGATATGGGGCGCTGGCAAACCTTTACCTAAAAGTATCAAATAGAAGCAAATTAACAGAGATTTACAGCCAACTGCTCCAGATTCCAAACGTCATAGTTATCATTAGACTCATCGGCGGCTACGACTTGTATGTAGCAGCTGTTCTGGAAGATTTTGATAACATGTTCCAAATAACGGAGCAAATCAGCAAAATTGACGGCATAGAAAAACCCGATATCTACATTTCTCCAATGATGCCATCGTGGCCTCTAAACTTGTTCCCTTCGCTAATAGAGAATGCTATAATGCCAAAATATTGGACGAAAGAATCAAATATTAAAACATAAGAACACTTGAACAATGCTTCGCAAGTTCAATAAGATCTTTTTAGAAAGTTTTGGCTTTCTCTTGAGATTTAGTCTTTTTTGCGTTTAAGGCGAAACATTTAAGCACCAATCGCATCCTTTTTTGAGATTAAACAGTGAAACAGTAATGAAACCCCACGTAACCTTGGTTAACCCTGCTGCTCCAGTTGGCGCCGCAATGCACATGCCTTTTGCACTACTTGGCTTGGGATATTTGGCTGCTGTTTTAGAGAAAAACAACTACAAAGTTGATGTAATCGACTGCCAAGTGTTGAAGCTCTCTTTTGAAGATTTTAAAAACGAAATAAGTAAACGCCAACCAGACATTGTTGGAGTAACTTCATCGACGTTGACGTATCAGACAGCTTTAAAGTTAGTTAAGATTGCAAGGGAAGCTTGCCCAAACTGTATAACAATCGCAGGGGGCTCCCACGTGACTTTTTGGGATGACCATGCACTCGAAGAGTGCCCTGAACTCGACATTATCGTTAGAAGAGAAGGCGAGAATACAATGTTGGAGTTGGTACATCGAATCGAAGCGGACAAGAGTTACGATGATGTCTTGGGCACGACCAGCCGAAAAGAAGGCAAAATCGTGAGGAACCCAGACAGGCCCTACATTGAAGATTTGGATAGTTTGCCCTTTCCTGCTCGTCATCTGTGGCCAATGGAGAAGTTCCGCGAACTAGAAGATATTCTCTACTTAGCATCTAGCAGAGGCTGTGTGTATTGGTGCGAGTTCTGCACAACTGTAAGGATGCATGGACGGAAGTATCGTATGCGAAGTCCAAAAAACGTTGTGGATGAAATAGAGCAACTGCACAAGACGTATGGAATTAGTAAGTTCACGTTTTGCGACGACGCATTCACGGTAGACCAACCAAGAACCGAAGCGATTTGCAGCGAAATCCTGCAACGTGGACTTAAGATTGAATGGAATTGTGGTACACGAGTTGACATGTTAACACAAGATTTGCTAGCAAAGATGAAAGCAGCAGGATGTGTTTCCGTCTGGTTTGGCGTTGAATCGGGCACCCAACAAGTTTTGGACGCCATGAAAAAAGGTATATCACCTGAACTTACAATGAAAGTTTTGGGTTGGGTAAGAGAGGCGGGTTTGCAGCCTGTACCAAACGTTATCCTTGGTTTCCCAGGCGAAACAAAAGAAAGCGCATGGAAAACAATCAAATTTGTGGAAAAAGTTGCTCCTGACTCCGTCGGTTTCTACAATGTCGCTACACCGTTTCCGGGTACGCCTATGTACGATTTGGTTAAGGAGAAAGGTTGGATGCGAGTAACCGATTTTGACATGTACGACACAACCAAACCCATTTTTGAGACACCACAACTTAGTATGAAAGAACTCGGCAAACTGCGAGAAGGCGCATTCCACCATTACTACCTTCGCAGAGCATATTTCCTTGACAAAAAAAGGCGGTTTAAGCTTTCTACAGCGTTGGTTTTTGGCGTGCATTTGATTGCAAACATTAAACTTAAGCTCAGAAGAAAATAAAGCGTCAAACACTATGTTCCAAAGCTAAAGCTGTATCTTTAATGTTTGGGTCTCTTTCTAAAACGTAGCGATTCAAAAAGAAAAATCGCTGCGGCAACTACTGTTACCACCGTTAACAACCAGAATGCTCCCTCAACGGAAGCGCCCACAATCAAATGTGGAATCAAAACGGCTATTTCTGCTATCAGAACGCCCATGAAGATTAATCCGAAGATCACGAAGTTTGGTATGAGACTTTTTCCGAACCAAACATATCCTTTCATTCCCAATTTTTCTTTAACAACATAGTTGCCATATGAATCTTTGACTACTAAACCGAGGTCAATGAGTTTTTGGAGGTTTCTGTAAGCGACACTTGGACTGCTGAGATTGGCTCCACGCATCAAATCACGAGGGCCTATTGGCTTGCCGACTTTGACTAGGTAAAGGTATGTTTGGAAGGTTGTTGCGTTTAGTTCTTCCTCAGGTTCCAGGCCGAGCACCAATGCATCAATTAGCAGGGTGACCTTAAAAAACCAAGCTATCTTCGCAAAAAAATAGAAGCAGTTTTAAGCAGAAAATTTTAATCAACTTTAAGCAAAGGACATTTAAGCGCAATCAATTTAGCCTTAAACAAAAAGCAAAATTTTTTTCAAATAATCATGTGTAGACGGTTTACCGTAATTGATATTAACCGTTTACCCAAAGTATCTCGAAAGCAAAAGCTTGGGTACTCTTGGAGATAAACGTCTTAAACGTATTAATTGCCTTAATCGTGTTGGTTTTAGCCATCTTGTTAGATTTGGTGCTTGGCGACCCCTCACCCAACTGCCCTAACAGGTGGGTTTTCAAGCTTCATCCAACGGTTTTGATGGGGCAGTTTACCAAAAAAATTGAGCCTTATTTCAAGAACAAAGATGCAAAAACCGAGAAGTTTCTCGGCGTTCTGCTGGGTTTAACAGTTATTGTTGCATTCGCCTTTCCAGTTTTCTTTGGGTTATGGGCAATCTACACATTCATTCCATTTTATATCAACATCTTTGTATACGGTTTCATCGCCGTAATCCTAGTAAAAATGACAATTTGCATTAAACTTGAGACAGATTGGGCAAAAGCGGCAGCCAAAGCCATCGATGAAAGCAATTTGCCTGAAGCCAAGAAATACAGTCACTTTTCGAGACGAGAATCCAAAGACCTGAACGGCCCTCAGATGGGCAGTGCAGTTATTGAATCCATGTCAGAAAACCTAATCGACTTTAAACTCTCTCCCATGATGTCCTTTTCGCTCTTCGGTGTTACAGGCGCAATTGCGTTTCGAGCTATAAACACCCTTGACGGCATGGTCGGCTTCAAAACCAAAGAACACATCAATACTGGATGGTTTAGCGCTAATCTTGATAACTTTGTAAACTTCATTCCCACGCGACTTACAGCTTTACTGATGATCGTTGCCGCAGCAATCCTACGCATGGACGCAAAGAACGCTTGGAGAATCGCACACAGAGATCACAAAAAAACTCCCAGTCGCAACCACGGTTGGCCAATGGGTGCAGTAGCTGGCGCGCTTAGAATCCAGTTGGAGAAACCTGGACAATACATTCTTGGCGATGCACAAGAACCACTGACTGGAGACAAGATTTTGGGTGCGTTGCGCATTCGCGATGTAACGATTATATTGTGGGGGCTGCTTTGCGTTGCCGTCATTGTACTAGTTCGCCTGTTTTGGTTTATGCCGATATAGTGTAAAGTTTTAATCAAGGCGAAGGGGTATTCTGACTAAGAAGTGCCTCTGCATGCGTGTTTGCCTTATCAATCCACCACGGATTCAGCCTAAAGCATGGGGGAAACCCAACGTTTTTCCACCCATTGCTATGGCTTCAGCTGCAGCAGTTCTTGAAAAGAACCACAGTGTATCGATTATTGATTCTCCAACTGAGGGTTGGGAAAACCTACTTGAACTTGATAAAACGAAATATCGGGTCGGTTTAAGTGCAGAAACTATCGCGGAACGGGTGGCAAAGTGGAAACCCGACATTGTCGGATTGGAGATTCCCTTTTCAGGCTGGTCCAGAACCGCTTTTGAAGTTGCAACCACAGCAAAAAAAGTAAACCAAAACATCAAAGTCATCCTATTTGGCTTGCATCCCTCATCTCGCCCAGAGGACTGCCTGCAGAACGAGAACGTGGATTTTATCATAATTGGTGAACCAGAAAAAACCATATCCGAATTAGTTGATGCGTTAGCGGAAGAAAAACGGGATTTCAAAGTTATCGATGGTTTAGGTTTCAGAGAAAAAGGCAAACCAATTCTAACCAAGAAGCGTGCGGTAATTGAAGACTTGGATTCGCTGCCATTTCCCGCAAGACACTTACTTCCAATGAATGTTTACGCACAAGCCGTTAGACAGAACCCGCTACGAGGAGAAATCCACAAGCCATACACCATAGTCATCACAAGCAGAGGCTGCCCCTACAACTGTGTTTTCTGCTCAAACTGCATCGTCTGGGGCAAAAAGTGGCGTCCACGGAGCCCAAAAAATGTTGTTGACGAAATCGAGCAAGTTATCAAAACTTTTGGGATAGCGCAAATTGATTTTTCCGATGATAACATGACACTTGATAAGGAGCGGATGATTCAGATTTGCGATTTAATCGTTGCACGCGGTTTGAAGTTTGAGTGGTTTACTCCCAACGGCATCAGAGCCGACACACTTGATGAGGGGCTTTTGCGGAAGATGAAGGCTGCAGGTTGCAAAAAAATCCGCATTGCCCCTGAGTCGGGTGTGCAGCGAATCGTGAACGATGTCATCAAGAAGAATTTAGATCTCAAAACTGTTGAGCAAGCAGTCGTTTTATGCAAGAAAGTCGGCATCAAAGTTGGCTGTTTCTTTGTCATCGGTTTAATCGGCGAAACCAAAGCCGACATTGAAGAAACCATCAACTTCGCTTACAAACTTAAAGGGTTAGGCGCGGACACCTTCATCTTCAGCATCGCCATGCCCCTCTACGGAACCGCATTCTACGAGCAGGCAAAACAAAAGGGCTTTTTGCGGGAAGGTTTCTGCGACTACGCGTTGGCAGCGACGGAGCCACAAGTTGAAACGCCTGAATGGTCGGCAAAGGATTTGCAGGAGTTGTGTATGAAGGCGAATTTGGTTAACCCAACATTTACCCGCTCCAAAATTATCAGAGCCGTGAAGAACCCGAAGAAAACCCTTAAAGTTCTGCTGAAGAAATAGAGGGTCAGTTTTGGGCTTCGCAAGTTTTATTACAATGCCCAGTTTTCCTAATTAGACATGAACAGTTTTTTCAAGAAAATACCTGATTATTGTCAAGGTTGTGGGTCAAGTTTTGTTATTGTATGGCTTGCTCGCTTGGCTTTACGGCGTAATTATACAATTAACTAATCCCCATTACCTTGCCCTTCCGATATCGCATCCCTTTCTTTGACTAAGAACTGACACTTTCACAATTGCGATGTTCATTCTAAGCGCTGTGGGCTTCTTTATTTGGCGAGAGGTCGCGGAATTTTCTAAACTACAATAAAAGAAAGCTAACGCCTAACCACTAATTTTCTTTCTCAAAGCAAAATAGGCAAACACAGCAACAAAACACCCGACTATAACCACTAAACTCGTAAGAACCCCAACATCTAAAACGGGCTGCGCAGGTTTGGTAAGCGCAATCGGGATCGGGGGCATTGGAGTTGGCGTTGGCTCTGCAACTATGAATTTGACGTAGTTGGAGTAGCCAGGGTTTCCTTCAAGATCATTTGCTTGGATGGAAATGCTGTGTTCACCTATGGTTAGATCGGTTAGAGTGGTGTTTTGGGCGGGTAAAGTTACGGTTCTGTTGTTATCAAAGGTAACAGTAAACGGCGCGGTTGGTTCGCTTAAAAGGACGTTTAAGGGAACATCGCCAAAATAGGTTTGGTTGATTTGAGGCGCCTGTACAGTTATGTTTGGAGGGGTTGAATCCAAAACAAAATCGGGTGCCGAAGGGTCTACCGTGAAGTAAATCGTGTCGACGTAGGAGTGAAGGTCACTAAAGATAAAATCTGTGTGCACTGAGATTGTCAAGGTGTGCAATCCTTCTGAAAGCTCAGGCATCTGTACCTGTCCACGGGCTAAGCTAACAACGTGCAGTTCGCATGGGTTGATAATGGAGAAGGGCATTGGTGCAGTTAGAGTGCCGTCTAGTGTGTAGTTGAGAGACAGGTGCGAACCTATGCCAACTGCAACGGTGTAGTTGAAGAGGATGTTTTTCGTGTTGTATATTGTGTTGACTGGGCTATAGACGGTGACGCCGTCAGAGAGGTAAACTGGCCCCACAATGTTGCCCAAAACAGGTTGAAGCCCAATCAGCAATAAACCCAAAAGAACCACTGTAAACTCGGTTATCCTGCTTGACTGTCGATTCATGATTAACCCTAATTGTTAATGCAACAATCTGACTTTTAGCTCTCCCAGAGGAACAGACTGTTCCCCAAAAAGAACACCTCCACGACTCCAAAAGAAAGATTCAAATTCGATTTTAATAGGCTCAGAAAATTATTAGTTTCCCGTTTATGAGCACCATTTCAACGTTTATGTCCTTGATTTTTTCAGGCGCAACCACATACGGGTCCGAGGAAAGAATTGCTAAGTCTGCTAGTTTTCCTTCTTCAATTGAACCCTTCACTTTTTCTTCGCCCGACGAGTAAGCTGCATCCAAAGTGTACATGCGTAAAGTTTCCTCAACGCTCAAGCGTTGTTCAGGAAACGCTGTCCGCAACACTACTTCTTGGACTCCAAGTAGGGGGCTTAAGGGTTCCATGGGGCAATCGGAACCAGCCACAACCTTCACGCCTTCGTTCAATAGGGTTTTGAGAGGATGTAGCCAGCTTGCCCGCTCCGAACCGAGGCGTTGGATAGCTGACCAAACCGAGAATTCCGTAGAAATAACCTTGGGTTGAATTGAAACAACCACTTTCTGATTTGCGAGACGCTTGACTAAGCCTTCGTTTAATACTGCAGCTTGTTCGATGCGGAAGCGAACCACGCTTTTTGGGGTTTGCTCGATTACTTTTAGCGCCGAGTCAACAGCCTTGTCGCCCATGGCGAGAATTATGGGTTGAAGCCCTGCCGCCAAAACCTTACTTACTAAAACCCTTAACTCCCGCTCAGTGCAAAGTAGTTTGCCGCGGTTGTTTGACCCGTCACTGTAAGGCTCCTGCAATGCAGCTTCTTTAGAATCCAAGTATCCGTCAGCTGCAATCGTTGCACCGCCAACCCGCAAAACAGAAACATCATCAGTCTTGAAATCAACCGTTTTTTCTAAAAGTTCTATCGGAACTACTACGTTAACTCTGAAAGGCAACCGTCCCATCATATACAAATTCTGGATAATTGCAAGCTCAACCTCAGACAACACCAGCCAATGCACACTGGTTATGCCAGCTTGGGAGATTTTTTGGGACGCTAAAGCCGTTGCCTCCAAAAGCTCAGCGCCTGTGGGTTCAGGAACAGCTTGCCAGATTAAGCTAGTTGCGCTATCCTTCAAAATACCAGTGAGTTCACCCGTTTTTGGGTCTTTTCCAATGACGCCTCCTTGGGGGACGGATGTTTGCTTTGTTACACCCGCTAGTTGGAGGGCTTTTGTGTTTACTGCACAAATCATTGCAGCTTCGTGGTAGAGGATGACTGGGTTGTTTGGCGCAGCCACGTCTAAGTCTGAAAGTGTAGGCATTCGCTTTTCTTTAAAGCGGTTCTGATTCCATCCGCGACCAACAATCCACTTGCCCGCAACTGTTTGAACAGCTTTTTCTTTCAGCAGGTTTTGCAGCTCACCAATGTATAATGCGTTGGTTAAATCTAGCCACATTAAGCATCTGCCGAAGTCTGCAACGTGAATGTGTGTGTCGATTAAGCCTGGAATAATTGTTTTTCCATCAAAGTTTAACACTTTTGTGTTTTCGCCGATTAACTTTGATATTTGTTTGTTGGTTCCGACTTTGATGATTTTGTTTTTTGTGATAGCGAGGGCTTGGGCTGTAGGTTGCTTGGGGTTCATTGTTTTGATGTTTGTGTTGATGAGTGCCAAGTCCGCTGACAAGCTATTTTTTCTCCATGTTATTGGGTGATTATGGGATAGTTGAATGCTTTAAGTAAAAAGTCTTGCGTTCTCAAGCGATTTCTACAGTTTTTGGGTTATCTGCAAAACACATAATAGTTCCAACAGGAGTTTTTGAATACTAAAGTCGGGGAACCAACGTGAAAGCCCACGTAGCACTTGTAAATCCACCATACCCAGTCGAAGCGCCGCAAGCCATCTTTCTTCCACTCGGCATCAGTTATTTGGCAGCGGTGCTTGAGGAAAACGGGTACACAGTGGACGTTGTTGACTGCCAAACCACGCATCCAACCCAGAAAGAGTTGGAAGACAAGTTCCGCAGCTTAAACCCCGACATAATCGGAGTAACATCTGCAACACTCACTTACAACCCTGCATTAGACATTTTGAAAGCTGCAAAAGCTGCCCTGCCCAAAGCCGTCACCATGATCGGCGGACCACACGTCACAGTGATGGACCAACAGGTGTTTAGTGAAAGCAACAACGTTGACATCGTCGTACGCAGCGAGGGCGAACAAACCATGCTAGAACTGGCGCGGCTCGTATCCGAAGGCACTCCCAGAAAGCTCGATCAAGTATTGGGCATAACGTTCCAAAACAACGGCAAAGTCATCCAAAACCCCGACCGCCCATTCATAACCGACGTCGATTCACTCCCTTACCCAGCCCACAAACACTTCGACGTGAACAAATACAAAATCCTCAACAGAACATACCTACCGCTCGTAACTAGCCGAGGCTGCCCCTTCAACTGCGCCTTCTGTGCAGGATACAAAATGTGCGGCAGAGGCTTCCGAGCGCGCTCCCCAAAAAAAGTCGTCGACGAACTAGAATGGTTAAGAGACGATTTCGGAGGAGGCGTATTTGCCTTCTACGACGACACTTTCACCTTCGACGTGAACAGAGCAATTGCCATCTGCGATGAAATGAAGAAACGTAAGTTTGATTTGCCGTGGGACTGCCGAACAAGAGTCGACAAAGTCTCCAGGGAACTGTTAACTAAGTTGCGGAGTTCAGGGTGTCAACTAGTACACTTCGGCGTCGAATCAGGGAATCAGCAGATGCTGAATTTGATGCGTAAAGGCACAACTGTCGAGCAAAACGCTCAAGCAATTAAATGGGCAAAAGAGGCTGGCATATCAGTCGCTATATCATTAGTCATCGGCTACCCTACCGAAACGCCCGAACAACTGCAGCAAACAATCGACTTTATCTACAAAACCAAGCCAGATTACGTTTACATGTGTGAAGCGGTTCCATACCCTGGCACGGAACTCTATGATTTTGCGAAGAGTTTAGGTTTAGAGTTAGCGAAGGATTGGAGCCAATACCATGAGCAAACCCAAGTCTTCGAAAACAAATTATTGCCGTTGGAGAAACTGAACCAGACAAAGAAAGACTTCTACGACCATACTTATCACCAACCTTCTACCTTCGCAAAAAGATGAAAGGCGACTTCTACAGTCAAATCATGGCACGCAGCGCCTTAAACCACATCGTTGCAAATAACAGCTTCGCCCGATGGGTGTCTAAGAAGGTTATATCACCCCAAAAAGAGTCCCGGTGGACACAGTACACCCAGCAAACAGCAAGGAGCCTAGAGTTTGGTTTCCATCTCAGGAATTAAATACCTACTAACCCATCCGCATCAACTCAAATGGGTTATTACAAGAGAAATTCATTTTGGTCAACGCAAAAAAAGCAAACGCAAATGGGTTGAATGGCAAAAATATGATGCCAATTTACATATTATGATGATGGAGGAACACGCTGACATCTTAAGCTTGAATACCTTAAACGTTGACCGCATCAAAATCTTCAACGATATGGTCAACGACATCGGTAGCGATCTGCAGATTTTGGATGTGGGCTGTGGGGATGGGGTTATCAGTGAACCTCTTGTAAAGATGGGGCACTTTGTGGCGGCGGTAGATTTGCCCACGGTTGCCACTTCGTCACATAAATGCAATGTTTCCTCGATTATGGCAGGTGACGCAGAAACCTTAGCTTTTGGGGATGGAACGTTTGATTTGGTTATCGCATCTGAAGTTCTCGAACACTTGTGGGCGCCTGAGAGCTTCATAAACGGAAGCGTATCGAACCCTAAAACCGCAGGGGCACTTGATTATTGAAACGCCTGAAGGATTAGCGGGTTTAAATTACGATTCACATATGAATTTCTATACAGTTGAAAAATTAGAAAAACTGTTAATGCCAAAATTTACAATAAAGAAAATAGAACGATTGGCCGCAACAGGTTCCGCTCAAACCCCAACAATTATTGTCTTCTTTGAAAAAACTCATTAGAGCGGGCTAGGGCGTTGTTTTCCTTTTTTTAGTCTTTGACTAAAATAGGCAAGCGTAATGAGAGCCAGGGTAACAATCGCAGCTATGAGTCCAATCACTACCGTTGAAGATGGTGTATTCCCATTTATTGCTGGTTGCGAGACAGCTGTGTTGGTTATTTGGTCTGCGAAACAATAAACGTTCCAGTTGTGGTTTCCAATATATAGTCTACCGTTGGCGATAGTAGGCGAGGACCAGCTACCCGATGAGGTTTCGTAGGTGGCAATTTTTGTTCCGTTGTTGTTGGCATCGAGGACAAATATGTGGCGTTGGCTGGTCATCATGTAGATTTTGCCGTCAGCATACGAAGGCGAAGCGTAGAGTTCGTCGCCTGTAAAGAAGCTCCAGTTTGCTTTTCCATTTGTTGCGTTTATGGAGGTCATGCTGAACTTGTCGATTATGTATAATTGACCGTTAACGTATATTGGAGATGAAACAATGAATTCGTCTGCGCCTGGGTCACGGAAAGTCCAAACGATTGCACCAGTCGCCGAATTAATGCCAAAGTATGTTCGTAGGTCAGCGGACGCAAACACCATGCCGTTTGCAACGGACGGGGAACCCATCATTTCTGTGCCTCCTGTAAATTGAAATTCATAGGGTAGCTGCTGCTCCCAAAGTAATGTACCGGTGGCGGCGTCAAGTTTGTAGAGGGCACCTGAATACGGGTTCTTCTGAAGTGAAGTAAACTCCACCGCCATCAATTGCTGGGGAAGACAGGATGGGTCCGCCTGTGGTGTAATTCCAGATGATGTTGCCTGTGTTCGCGTCGAGAGCATACATGTTAGCGTCTAATGAGCCAACATAGACTATTCCGTTTACCACTGCGGGCGAGGACTTAAGCACAAACGACCCGTAAGTGTAGGGCAAATCGCCGTTCACAAAGGTCTTCCAATAGAGCACTCCAGTGTAAGCGTCGATGACAATAAACATAGCCGTCGTCACCTCCCGTGTAAACTTTACCGTTTGCAATGGCAGGGAGAAGATACTTGGGCGTCTTGGGTGGTGTAGCTCCAGATGAGGTTGCCGCTGAATGCACCAATAGCATAGATGTTCTTGTCTTGAGAACCCACATAAACTATGCCATTGGCAACACTAGGTGAAGAAATAACCGAGCCATTCGTTGTGAACGTCCAAGATAAGGACAGATTTGATGGCCCCACTTGGCGGTCGAGGAATGTGTTGGATCGGCTCTCCACATAGGCCAGTCGCTGGTCGGGATGTTATTGGTTCCTATGGCCCAAACTTGGTTGAAGCTGTTGTACTCGCTTCCTGAAATAGCGTCAACAGCATCCGTTACAGTACCGGGAATAAGATAGAGATGACCGTATGCTACGGCGACAGATTCTCTTGGCGCCAACGCTTCGATCGGAAGCTTCCAGTTAAGCTGCCCCGTGTAAGCGTTCAAGCAGGCGAACTCGGAGGTTCCAACAGCACCGCCATATTGGGCGATTTCTCCAGTTGTTGCGTAGATCTTGCCGTCGGCAACTGTCGGGTACCCAGGCCAAAGAAGGGTGCCTGGACCTTGATATTTCCATGCAAGCTGACCTGTCGCTTTGTTGATGGCATAGAGATTGCCATCTTTGTTGAGTTCATACACATTTCCGTACGCTACCGCCGCGTCCAGTAGTAAAGTATCCGTCCGATGTACCTGGCGAATAAGTCCACAAGATTTTACCGTTAGTCGCGTCAAAACATACATGGTGTTGTCGTCAGTTCCACCTCTAAAGAACATCCCATCAGAGTAGGCGCCGTCAAAAATCATAGGTCCCTTTGTTAAAGCAGTCCATACGACCGCGCCTGTATTAGCATTAAGAGCGACTTGTTGGTTCTCAAAAGACCCAGGAAAAACCAAGCCTCCACCATACGAAGTTCCTATTCCTGTTCTGCCGCCACCAGGAACATATGTTCTCCAAACTAAAGTTGGCGGCTGTGACGGGTCAGCAAAACTCCAGCCTTCAGTGTAGGAATCAACTTTTATGTAGAACATTTTTTCTTCAGGGCTGTAAACGTTAGCACTGAAAATGCCAGTGTCCTCACAGAAGTTGGAGCTAGTCCAAAGTATTTTTCCCGTTAGAGGGTCAAGGCAACTGCTTTCTACAACCATATGGGAATCGTCGATTTTGTAGGCGATAGGCCAAGTTTTATTCATCGGAATATCAGTCTTCCACGACTTGCTCTCCGGTTTGCCCGTTCAATGCCACAACTGAGGTATTTGTACCTACAAAAATCATCCCGTCAAAGGCTGAGAGATAAGTTTGGATGCCTGAAACGTTAGCTTTCCAAAGTATGGCTGAGGTATCTGGTGCTGGTCCAGCTGAGAAACGTGAGAAGGAGGAGTCACCCATGAACTGGGGCCACTCGTACTGGAGCAGATTTGAGTTATTTGCTGCGGTATTGACACTGGTTTGGGCACTTACAAGGTTTGGGTTTGAATGTAAAGTAACAGCTGCGGAAACTGATGAAACAAGCAATAACGCCAAGACAAGTGTGACTTTTAGTTTGATTTGCGTTGAGTCTTTGCCCCCAAGAATGAGTGTCCTATGGGTTCTATTTCACTATAAACTTTACGGAAACACTAAATTTCTAAGGATTAACTTAAAATTATAGAACAAATTGCAAAATTGACAAAGAAAACCAAAAAAGCCCGAACCGCACAATCTTTTTTAAGATCAAAGGAACCCTTAAAGTAAACATGATACGGAGCTTGAGGGGATTTTACTTTGACAGATGAAGCTGGTCCATTACTTATGACTTCTTGGAGGTCAACCGGAGCATGCAACGCACGGTGCTTATACTGCAATGTTGATGCAACCGGCAAACATGCACCAAGAGAGATGACAACTCAAGAAGCCTTCCACCTAGTCGATGAAGTCAAAAGCTTTGGCGTTCGATGGTTTGGCATAAAAGGCGGTGAACCTTTAACACGACCAGACATCTTTGAAATAGTCACTTACGCCAAAAATAAAGGTTTAAACGTATGTCTTTTGACCAACGGGGTTTTCGTTGACGGAAAAATATATGACAACTTGGTCAAAAACCAAGTTTGGACATCAGTTAGCATCGATGGACCTGAGGAAATAAACGATCAATTACGCGGCAAAGGTTCATACAAAAAAGCGTTAGCTGCTATAGAAAAATTGTCTGCAGGCAAAATTCTAAATGGCTTAGCTTGCGCCATCACAACCATTAACTATCAGCACTTAGATCATGTTGCTGAGTTAGCTGACAAGTATCATGCGAATTTTGTTTGGTACAATCATTTAGTGCCCAGTGGAAGGGCGAAGTCAACTATGGATTTGACACCTACTCCGGAACAGTACGAGTGGGTTCTAAACCACATTTGGGATATTACGGAGAAGTATAAGGGCAAATTTGAAGTCCACGTGCACTGCCCACACTTTTCTCGAGTTGTGAAACAAAGAATCCCAGAAGACGAGTTTAACCATTGGTATGAGAAGGAGTTCCACGGCAAATGTACCTACTTTGCGTTTGGCGGATACCTTAGCGTTACTGAAAACGGGGATTTAATACCCTGCTTCTACACTGACCTGCAACCTTCCGAACCCATGATGCTTGGAAACATACGCGACAAAAGCCTAAGTACCGCTTGGAAAGAAATTAAACAATCAACCTATTACAACAAATTCCAAGACCGAAACGTGCTTAAAGGAAAATGCGGTGTCTGCGAGTACCGAGAAATCTGCGGGGGATGCCGAAACCGAGCCTACGCCTACACGGGCGACATAACGGAATCTGACCCAGCATGCGCTTACATACCTCTAGCTCTTAGAAAAAAATAATTTAAGGTATCGTGATGACTGCAGCCAAAACAAAAGTAGTCCTAATAACTCCACCTGTTTTAGAGAAGGTTGCGCATCACCCGCTTTTCCCACCTTTGGGCTTAGCTTACATGGCAGCGGTTCTGGAGCAGAACGGTTTTGAAGTAAAAATCATTGATTCACCTGTTTTAGATTTTGACCACGAGAAAATCAAAGCTGAACTCGAAGCTTACCAACCAACGATGGTTGGGATTGGCTCTATGACTCCAACTATTGAGTCAGCGCTTAAATGTGCAAAGATAGCAAAAGAAGTTGACCCAGAAGCCCAAGTCATAATGGGTGGACCACACGCCACTTTCGCGGAAACAGAAATTTTAACAAACGAGAAAACCGTCGATGTCATAGTTCGGGGTGAAGGAGAAGAAACAATAGTTGAATTAGCCAAACAAGCATCCCTAAATGACATAAAAGGGATAAGCTTCCGCAAAGACAACCAAATAATCAAAACAGGCACCCGACAATTCATCCAAAACCTCGACACCCTACCAAGACCAGCATACAAGTACCTTCCAATGAAAAAATACAACATCACAGGACGCAACCTTCTTCCAATCATCAGCAGCAGAGGATGCCCCTTCCAATGCCCCTTCTGCGTCGCTACCGAAATGTTCGGGTCACAATTCAGAGCCAGAAGCCCAAAAAACGTTTTGGATGAACTGGAATGGCTCCGAGATGAATATGGTGCAGAAGGAATAGCATTCCAAGATGACACATTAACTTTCGATAAGAAACGTACCGTAGACATTTGCGACGGAATAATCGAGAGAAAAATCAATTTGCCATGGGGATGCGGAACCCGCGCAGACGTAGTCACTAAAGAAGTGTTAGCCAAAATGAGTAAGGCACACTGTAACGAAACTATGTTTGGTGTTGAGGCGGGTTGTCAGCGGATGCGTGACGTACTCAAAAAGCGGGTTTCAACTGAACAAATTGAAAACGCAATAAAATGGACCAAGGAAGCGGGCATATTCGTGACCGTATCAGTAATTTTGGGTTATCCTGGTGAAACTAGAGAAACTCTGCAGGAAACACTTGATTTTGTTCGCAAAGTCGAACCAGATGATGTCTGGCTGTGCCACGCGACGCCATATCCAGGAACTTGCTTGCGTGAGATTGTTGAGAAAAATGGGTGGAAAATGTCCGATAAATGGGAACTCTACAACACTATGAACCCCATCTTTGAAGACCCAGCTTTGCCTGCTAAAGAAATCGCTGAAATGCGCAAGAGCTTCTACAACAAATTCTACTCGCCTAAATACATTATGCGGCAGGCGGTGAAAGGATATGTAAATGGCAATTTGTACAGCAAAATAATGACTCGCACAGCCGCTAATTATATGCTTTGGCGAGCAAAATCCCGAATTTAACTTTTAAACCTAAAAAAGAGAAATTATTATTAAGGGTTTGCTGAGGCTCTGGCACATTCTTTTTAGGAGAAAAGAAATGCAAATGCTAATTTCGATTGCAAAGAGATAGCACTTGTTAATTTAACCAGAGCCTTCTCAGCCCTTATTTTTTCTCCATCGATTTTTAGACTAAAAAAGGGGAAGAGATTGATTGACAAGTTGTCAAAACCTCTATGGACGCTTTCTAACCATCAAAGCTAAGATAGCACCGATTACGACTATCGCAACGATGATAGCGATGGACATTGGCATGAAGTACGTATCTGATACAGATGGTGTTGCGGTTGGAATTGGAGTAGCTGTTGGTTGTGATTCCATTACTGTGAATGCTGTTGTTGCTGATGATGGCCAGTAACCGTTGGTGCCTGCGAATGTTGCAATTACTTGGTAGGTGCCTGCAATGTCTGGTGTCCAGACTATGTTGTATTGACCTCTTGCGTCAGTTGTTGCTGTGCCAATGGTTCGGAAGTTGCCGTTTGAGTCAACGACGTTTATGTCGACGCTAACGCCTAAAAAGTTGGTTGGCAAGGGTTTCTGCTGGTATAGGTATCCCATCCAATCGCCCATAATCATGTCATTTGCAAGTGGAACGCCGTTCGCGAACCGCGATGCTAATTGATCTTGCTTTGTGCCAGATGAAACATCTACAATTGTGCCTGTAATAACTACTGGTTGGCGTATGGCTGCTGCGAGGTTTGGTGCTGCAACGGTCATTGCGGTTGGTCCTCTGCCCAAGGTGTAGATTTGGTTGTCAATACCGTTGAAGAAGTTTGTGTATCCGTCTGCAATTGCATAACTTACTGCGCCAAACTCACCTGTATAGTCGTCAAAGGTCCAAAGTTCAGCTCCGTTAGATGCGTTAATTGCGCGCGTGAACGAGCCTTTGAAGATAGGTGTTTCGATTGTGTGTTCTGTAACAGCTATGTATAGTATTCCGTCATCTAGTCCATGACCGCCGACAGCTTGAATGAAGCCAGGGTAATATCCGGGGGCTTGGAAGCCACTGTCAGTGTTATTGCCTACAACTCCTCCGTTACCATAAGTCCAGTCAAGATTACCGGTCTTCAAATCGTAACAGTAGAGTATTCCACCGTATGCATAGCTGTATAGTTTACCAAATGCAAGTTGGCTTGCGATGTATGGGTAAATTGGGTTGCCAAAGTAGTCGAGTGCTGTTTGTGATGGCGAAGGACCCCAGGCTGTTGAACCATCTGCTACATTGTATGCGATGAAGTTTCGTGTTTCTTTGATACCTTCGGCGAAGACTCCCACTGTTGGATCAAGTCCACCGTAAGTGATGCTTCTATCCATCGGTACGCTAATTGTTCTCCACCATAAGGCTTTGCCGAATGTTCCAGATTTCGGGTTGATGTCGACTTTGAAGTATGTGTAGTTTGCATTTACTAATGAACCGTCAGTGTTTGTCTGTCCAGTTAATGATGGATAAGAGCCGTTTCTGCAAATCATGTAGTCACCGTATATTGCATTAAGCACGGTAGGTGCGGAAGTCATTGTGTTTCTCCAGGATCCAATTGAAACGTTCCAGCTGAAGCGGTTTTGTAAGTTACTGTCGTCAAAGATGCTTGCATTAACTAATGATGTAGTTGTTGTGCTTGGGGGTGTTGATATTGTGCCTCCGGTTGCATTGGCGAGGGATGGTGAGTTGCCTGATTGTGTGGTTCCTGGTCGGAAGAATGTTCCGCCCCACATTAGAGTTGAGTTCCATAAAGCTAAGTTATAGTTTGGATTTGCAGTGGTTCCTTGGTTTGTTATTACGTATCTTAATTGCTCGCCGTTTGGACCTTGAACTGTCGTGCCTGTTGGAACGCCAGTTACGTTGAACAATTGTTCTCCTGTGTCTGCGTCAAATACGCGAGCAAAGTTGGCTGTGCATAGCAATGCTGGCCATACTCCGTGTTGGTTGCCGTCTTGAAGGTCCCAAATTATTGCGAAGCTTATTGCGGGCACATCGCTGCGTTGCCAGACAACTTCTCCTGTGCGTAGATCAACGCAGGTTGTTGGTCCAACGTTTGATCCGAGGAACGATAGTGGTGGATTGTAGTAGATGTGACCGTTTACAATTATTGGGTTGGTATACCGTTGGCTGTAAGCAGAACCTTCAAAATATGTATCGCCTTGAATTTCAAAGTTATTGCCTCCTACAACCCCTCCAGATTGGATTGGCTTTGTCCACATTACGTGGCTTGTAAGAGAACCAACTGCGTCACCTGGGAATCTTTGGACAAGTGATGACATTCCTATGCCTGTTATGGTGCCGGCGCTTACTGCTGAATTGACCGGTGAGCCCGTGCCTAGCCAGTTGGACGAAATCTTCCACCAGTAGGGGTTCTCACCGTAGATGGGGCGAGTCCAGTATTCAGTTGGAAGTGGATAGCTGTCGGGATATGTAGGTATTTTTTCTTGTTGAACAACAAGTGTGGTGGTTGCAGTACTTGGGAGATAAATATCTCCAAGGTTTGCTGATCCAACTGGTTGGTCAACTCCGCCGACGGATAGTGTTTGTCCGCCATAGACGAAGGTAATGCTGTATGTGCCAACTTCATCAGGGGTATATTGAATAGTTTGGGCACCAGTAGTGTCAAAGACAGTATCATAGTGCTTTACGTCAGTTTTGCCGGAAGGCGTTGTGAAAGTAACTGTGTAGTTGTGGAATCTGTAGCTGTTTGTTTCTGCTGCTCCTGGTGGCGGTGCGTTTCCTAGAAATGCGTATACGACAACTGTTTGACCTACTCCAGTTGTATGAGGCATTGCCTCTACAAGTGCGTAAGTTGTACTCTTGTATGGAGGTGTGTGTGCATCGGTTTCAGGTATTAGTAACATTGATGCTCCCATGGAAATTATTAAGAAAAGTGCAATCGTAATTGCCGCTGTTTTATTTTTTTGTATGTTCATTTTTTTTCTTCTCCTCAATTTTAAGGGAATAGGGACTAACCTTAAGTTAGAAATGCCCGTACCCCATAGCCGTCTATTATGCTTGATTATGGTTTATAAGAGGGGTTGGAAAGTGACTACTGACGACAAAAAAAGGCAAAAAAATGCAATTAATAGCCACCAGTTTTACTCGCGCCATCATGTAATGAGCCATATAGGGAAAAAAGCATCTTTTGGAGCAACTTGTATAGCAGAATAATGACCAGAATAGGCGCTAATTGCTTACTATAGAATTGAGGATACGTATATTTTAGAATTAACTAGAAGGCTTCTTAGTGGCCAAATTAATTTAATAATAAAAAAAGAAAGAATAGTGTTGACTTTCGTCAACTAATTTATGGTCGTTTTCTAAGCATCAACAGAGCTAGTAAAGCGCCAATTACAACTATTGCGACAATTATGGCTAACGACAGAGGCACGAAGTATTGTTCAGACATCGTTATGGGTGCGGTTGGGGCTGGAGTAGCGGTTGCCGGTGCGTCTAAAACGTTAAAGACTGTCTCTTGGTATGATGGCCAGTATCCATTAGTGCCTCCGAAAGCTGCGATCACTTGGTAGGTGCCTGCAATGTCTGGTGTCCAGACTAAGTTGAAATTGCCTTTTGAATCGGTTGTTGCAGTGCCTATGTTTCTGTAGTTACCGTTTGCATCAACCACACTAATTCCGACATCAACACCTTTGAAGTTGCTTGGCAATGGTTGTTGTTGGTAAACATAGCTCATCCAGTCGCTCATGCTTGCTTCAGATGATAAGGGTATGCCATCGGGGAATCTTGCTGTTTGTTCAGTCTGTTTTGCGCCTGCGGAAATATCTGTGACTGCGCCTTCTATGACTACGTTACCGCCTAATGTTGAGCATTTGGGTCCGGTTTGCACAGTTAGAGTGCTAGGTCCTCTGCCTAGGGTGTAGATTTGGTGGTCATAGCTGTTGAAGAAGTTGGTATAACCGTCTGCGATGGCGAGACTTGGTCCAGTGAATTCGCCTGTTGCTGAGGGTATTGTCCAGATTTCTGTTCCATCTGTTGCGTTGATTGCGCGGTTTAATGCTCCTTTGTATATGGGTGTTTCAAATGTGTGTTCTGAAGTTATAGTGTATACTACTCCGTTACCTATGGCGTTGATGAAAGTTGGATAGGGTCCTGGAACTTGGAAGCCGCTATTTGTGTTGTTGCCAAGGGTGTTTCCATTTCCGTATGTCCACAGTACATTTCCGGTTGACATGTCATAGCAGTAGAGTACGCCTGAGTATGCAGAGCTGTAGCATCGACCGTAGGCAATTACGTTGGATAATGTGCCGGGTCCGTTGCTGCCGTAATAGTCGAGTGCTGGTTGAGGATCTGATATCTTGATAAATGCACCTGTACGTAGGTTGAAGAATACGAATTGCTGGGTCTGTCTATAGGATTCACAGAAGTAACCTGAGGGGTCGAGTCCAGCGTATGAGACTGTGGTGATGTTGCCTGCGGGCCAATTGACGTTGTTCCACCATAGCACTTGACCAATTGGACCTTTTGAAGCGTTGAGGTTAACAGCGAAGTAGGTGTAATAAGTGGGTGTAGACGCGGTATAGCCTAGTGAAGGGGTGGAGCCGTTTCTGCAGAGTAGAAGGTCGCCGTATATTGCGCCCAATACACTTGGTGATCCAGGTTGGTTGTTGCGCCATGAAATTGATTGGTTTTGAGTTGTTGGGTTTAGCCAGTCATACATTAGGTTCCTGCTTCCATTTATGGCAGTTACTGAAGTTGTAACTGGTGTGAGTATAGTTTGTGCAACTCCGTTGACATATTGTGTTGATGACACGTTTGTTGTTGTGGTTGTTGTAACAGTCTGGAGAGTAAGTGCTCCCATAACTGCTGTACTCCAAAATCGGCTGGAATTCCAAGAACTCAAGTAATAGTCAGGGTTTGCGGTAGTGCCGTTGTTGTATAGGACGTATCTTATCTGTTCTCCACTAGGACCTATTACGGTTGTTCCTGTTGGAACTTGGGTGACGTTGAATACACTGTTGCCTGTATATGCATCATACACTTGGGCAAAGTTGGCTGTGCAAAGGAATGCTGGTCGAGTTCCGTGGTAGTCTGGGGTATCCATGTCCTGTATGTAACCAAACGACATTGCTGGAAGGTCAGTTCGGCTCCAAATTGTTTCACCTGTAACTAGGTCAACACATACTAATGGTCCTGCTGTGCCCGTAGCGGATAATGGTTCTTTGTAGTAGATTCTACCGTCAAGAATTATTGGGTTTACGTATCTTTGAGAGTAAGCAGTGCCTTCGAACCATGTATCTCCTGGATCTGTCGAGAGCAAGCCGCCGACAACTCCCCCAATTTGACCCTCAGGTTTAGTCCACATAATGTGTGCTGTCTGAGAACCAACTGCATCTGGGGCAAATTGTCGTTGATTTGGTCCGTTAGAGCCACCATATCCAGGCATTCCGGTTCCTAACCAGTTTGAACTAATTGACCACCACATGCTGTTTTCACCGAAGATGGGTCGAGTCCAGAATTCGGTTGGAAGTGGAGATGCAGGCAGGCCTACAATTTGATCTTGTTGAACCGTTAGAGTTGTTGTTGCAGTGCTGGGTAAGAAGGTGTCGTTGATATATGCAGATGTAGGTAAATGTGAGTAGTCATTGACTTTTTGTCCAGGGAAGTTGAATTTCAGGGTATAAGTACCAACTTGGTCAGGTGTGAAGAAGAAGATTTGATTTGAGGTGGTGTCTACTACTGTTTCGACTGATTGTGTAGATTGAGTGCCATCGGGTGCTGTAATGACAAGTTGGTAATTATGGAATCTGTAGTCGTTTGATATGAGTTCATCAGGATAAGTTGGGGTGAGGAATGTGTATACTGGTTCTCGCTGTCCAACGCCAATTGGGTTGATTGTAGCATAAATGTGTGCAAATACTGGAATGTCAGTCCATGGGGGTGTATGCGCTGTAGTACTCGGTAAAAGTAACGTAGAAGCTCCGATTGAAACAATTAGCAATATCGAAAACGATATAGCTATAGTTCTAGAATTATGTTTTAGCATTTTTCTTTCTCCTTAAGGTATTGTTTATCTCAGAGTAGACCTTATAAGGAGGATTGGAAAGTGGCCACTGACGACAGAAAAAGCGAAAAAATAAATTAATAACCCACTTTACAGGTTTTTTGGGAATTTTGTAAGTCGTTTGTGCCCTTAATAATTAAGGAGTAGCAGCTATAAAATGGCGCATATTTTTTTGTGCTATTACGGAAACTTTATTACATTATCGAGCGGTTTTTAAGACAACGTCAAGAGGAAACTTTAGATGACAAAAACCTCTGAAGCTTACGGTACACGAGAAAACTGGCCACCCTACACTTACAGGGATTACCCAGGCATAAAACCTGAAGCATACGAATCTTTCATGAAATTTCTAGACACCGAAAACACTTCAGGCCGCTTAATGGAACTGCAACCGTGGGTTTCGGTTTGCGATAGCAGATGCGCATTTTGCTATTTCCCGACCACTGCATCGAGCAAAGTGCAGATTGGACCTTACCTTGATTTACTCAAAAAAGAACTTGCCATGTACGCTAAAACCAAGTACGTGAAGACAAGTGTGTTTGATGAGATAGTTCTGGGCGGTGGAACCCCTAGCGTTTTGAGTGCAGAGCAGATTATTGATTTAATTGATTTCTGCAAAGCGAACTTCAACACTAGCAAAGAATACTTCATCAAAGTCACGGGTTCTTCAAAGACATTGGCGCTTCCAAAAATCGATAAATTGGCAGAGTACGGTGTTTACCAAATGGACATGGGCGCACAAACTTTCGATGATAAACTACGCAAAGCGTTGTGTTTGCCCGATAGCGCTGCCGATGTCGAGAGAGCTATAAAGCATGCAAGAAAACTTGGGTTAGTAGTCTGCGTTGACCTCATGTACAACTTGCCAGGGCAAACTATGGAAAGTTGGGTAGACACACTTAAGAAAACAATCGAGTTAGACGCAGAAGTTGACGCTTACTCATTACATGTGGATCCCGGAACAATTCTTGAAAAAATGATTAAAAACGGTCAATCACCACCACAAGGTGACGCGGAATACGAGAAACAAATGTTTCTTACCGGCCACAAAATGCTCACAGAAGCAGGCTACAAAGCCGTTGGACACGACCGCTACAGCCGAGTTGAATGGCACATGCGTGAAAACTGCCTTAACGGTTGGCCTTGGGGAGGCATACTCACCACAGGTGCAGGATGCTTTATGGGTTACCTCCAAAAGTTCTCCTACTCCAACATTGAAAACATCAACGATTACATGGAGACCGTAAAATCTGGAAAACTACCCATCTGCAGACTCTCAGAATCAACAAACGAAGACATGATGCGGCGAACAATGACACGACTATACCTGCGATTGCCAGTCAGCAAAAAAGAGTTCATGGAAAAATTCTGCACTACCCCAGAAAAAGTGTTCCCAAAGCAACTGCAAAAACTAAAAGAAAAAGGCTTAATTGAAATTGACGACAAAGAAGTCCGCCTCACCAAGCTTGGCGAAGTTTGGAAAGGCAACATTGCTTGGGAATTCGCGCCTAACCAAACAAAATAATTTTTTTTAACTATTTTCTTATTTTAGTTTGCAAAGATAAATCTACTTAGAATATAATTTTGGCTTAAAAATTAAAAAAGAAAGAGAAAGGGGAATTTATTGATGCCTTTGTGGCTGAAGACCATACCAGGTCATTACTTTGGCCAGTATGGGCACAATTACACCTAAGGCAATACCCGGCACGAACGCAATGATGAAGGCATTTACAGGGTCTGCTGACCAGCTACCTACCGCCATATCGCGTGATGGTTTTAGTGAGATGGTATAGTTCATGTATGCTTGGATGATTGCAACCAATATTGAAGCGGTTAAGCCAGCGCCTAGCATGCGTTTGAAGTTTGTTGAACCGTTAGTTAATGATCCAGCGATGTAACCGATTATGACCGCGTTGACCATAAAGAAGAGTATGCTTATGTCGCCGTAAAAGTTGTATGCTGGAGATGAACCTGCGTAATATCCTGTGTAAAGTCCTGCTGTGGCAACGTAGTACATGCCGCCCATAATGAAGCCTGCTGCTCCGCCTGCCCACTTATTCCAAAGTAAGCCAAGCACTAATGGAATGCCGAGAACGATCATTTGAGCAAAGCCTTGTGTTAGAATGACACCGATAGTACCAGCTAAGCCCGAGACGCCAAGTACGTGGTGAGATCCGCTTGGGTTTACATAGATTGCGAGAACGTAGATCAGGAGCACTAGAACCAATGGTATGACTATGCCGAAGAGTATGTCTGCAAGTTTAAATTTTGGTGTTTCCAATTTTTATCCCTTTTAATTATTTTACATTGCGGCGAGAATATAAGCTTAATGCTTGCAAAAGGGGCATAAAATTGTTTTAGCCACTTTAACTAATAATACAAATATTAGGTTAAGAAAAAACACACAAAAAATCAATACTTAGCTAAGCAAGCAGTTGCCACTTTTAGATAAATTACTTTTTAAAAAATGAACCTGATTCAAAAAAATTATTTACTTCTAAAAAAATTAAAAAAATAAAAAACAAAGGCACATGGATAAACCATGTGTTAATCGGGTTTATTTTTAGGCTTTTAGATTAGTGGCGTGAAGCGCATATGATGCCTGACAGTGGCAGTCTTGAGGGACAAACATACGAGCAAGTTCCACAAGCGATGCAGTCTTTAACCCAGAGTTTCTCAGCTTTCTCAAAGTCGCCTTTCATTATGGCATTGTAGAGCATTACAGGGTGCAGTCGCACTGGACATGATGCGATACAGTTTGAACAGTGGATGCATGCAGTTTGCTTTGGTTCTTTTTTGTTTTTGCTTTTTGCGAATACGATGATGCTTGAGGTGCGTTTAGTTATTGGAGCATCGGTTGTTGGGATAGAGTTGCCCATCATGACTCCGCCGACTACTACTTGTTTGAGGTCGTTTTTGTCAACATTGTTTGCGCTGAGGATATCGCTTATTGGAGTGCCAATTTTGACAAGCAAGTTTTTGGGTTCTTTGACATCGCCATTGAGGGTTGTGACTCTGGAGATTAATGGTTCGCCTTCGAAAACTGCATTGGCGATTGCGTTTAAGGTTGCGACGTTTTGCACTATCGTTCCCATTTCGTATGAGCGTTTGCCTGGGGGTGTTTCATAACCTAAAATTGCTTTTTGAAGAACGCTTGCGTCTCCTTGCTGGTAAGTTAAGTGTTTAGCGACAACTTCTGTGTCTGGTTCTTTGCTGAAAGCTTCTTTGAGTTTAGGGATGGCTTCTACTTTGCTAACTTTGGTGGCAACGATGACTTTTGGGTTTCCTAAGAGTTTACGTACAACGCGGACACCTCGTACGAGGTTCGCAGTTTTCTCAATCATCAGTCTTTCATCTGCGGTATCGTATGGTTCACCTTCGGCAGCGTTTACAATGAGGGTTTTTATGGGTTTGTCCTGGGGCACAGCAAGTTTTACGCTTGTTGGGAAGCCTGCGCCGCCTAAGCCGATAATACCAGCTTCGCGAATGCGTTTAAGCAGCACGTCGTTGGGTGTTTTCGAGAGGTCAGCTTCAGCAATGGGTGTTAGGGTTTTGTCTTTGGTTTTTTTGTTGTCGTTTTCAATCCAGATGGCTTCAGAGCATTCTGAGTAGCAACTGTTGTAGACGTCGGCGATCTTTGTGACTTTGCCAGAGATTGGGCTGTGGACGGGTGCGCTGATGCGTTCTTTTGAGTCTGCAATTTTCTGACCCATTGCTACAATATCACCAACAGCAACAATGGGTTTGTTGTTTGCCCCGGGTTGCTGGTTGGTTAAGACTATAGCGATTTTTGGGTCAGGAAAGACTTCGATGGGTGTTATTCTTGCTTTCTCTTTGTGTTCTTTTATATTTACTAGGTTTGCCATTTTGTTCATCTCCCAAAGGATTTGTGGATTCCTACACGATCAAGAAGTGGTACCGTCAAGTTCATAATTAGCAGAGCGAGCAGAGAGCCTCCGAAGAAGTTCATGTATGTTTGAAACACAATAGTCAGAATTGCCAAGCCGAGACCGAAGATGATTTGTCCAATGCCTGTGAAAGGTGTTGTTGCGGGGTCAGTAGCCATGAAGAAGCCTAAGAATATTGAGCTTCCGATGAAGAGTTCAAAGAGCAGTCTTGTCATTACGCCTGAGTCGCCATAGATAGTTGACATCATTAAGGCTAGAACTGCTATGGATACGAAGTAGGTAAGGGTGATTCTCCATTTAACATATTTACGGGCAACTAAGAAGAATGCAATGCCAACGATTATAACTGCAATGCTTGAAGCGCCGCCTGCCCAGCCGTGGAATTTCTCTAGGATCATAAGTGAGTTTACATCAACTGTTGCGCCTGCTGGGTTTGAATAGCATCCTTGTAGGTAAGTTGCGAATGAAGCGACACCATTTTGTCCTACGGGTGCTGTTCCTCCGCCGATTGCTCCGGCAAGATTTGGCACACCTAAGCCGCCAGCTGTAAACTGTGCCCAATGGTCTTTTGCTAGAAAGATGGTGCTTATGAAGGGTAGTAGAACGATAAACTTTGCTGCTGCAGCAGGGTTAACGTATTTTCTTCCGCCGATTCCTTGAAGTTTTTTGAAAACAACAAGACCAAGCAGCGAGATTATAGCTACGTATACGAAAGCCATTGGTGCAGTCAACGAGTCGATTGGCATTACGTCGGTTGCTTGAGCCATTGCTGGAACACCAAGTGAGTAAGAGAGTGTTACGATTAAGCCGAAGACAGCTGCTGACCATGTGTTCAGTTCGCTGTCGCTGGCTACTAAGTGCAGTAGGGCATCTGCGCCTACTGCTACTCCAATAGCTATGAGAGCGGCTATGAGTACGATGGCGCCGAGAGGTAGTTGCCAAGCATTGGTAAGATTGAGGGAGGTTATCTGTGTATTTGTGGGGTTAGGGGTTGACCACCACAAAATTGCCGTGATGACTGTGATTGCTAATAGAGCAGCGAAGGTATATTGCATAAGACGATTCTTAGACATTGTACCGTTAATGTGTGGTGCAGGTTTTACAAATAGATCTTTAGATGATTCACTCATTTTTGTTAACCTTCTTTTAAATAAAGAGGTTAATCTTTAGTCTGATATATTAAACTCTTTCGGAGTCATTCATTTTTTCAGAATCTAAGCAAAAACTAAGAAATCTTGAACAATTCTAACCACATTTTTATTTTAAACACACACGCACCCAAACTTCCACATTAAGGACTATCGATGGAAAACGTAATTGGATAAAGCTAATACCTGAGAAAATGCAACCTATCTTTGTTGAGGACTCAATTGTGCCTAAAGACAGCCACGAAGAGCTTGAAGGATTAACCTTAGAGGTTTACTTGCATGCGGTAAAAAAGGGCAAGCCAGTCGGTCCCAGAGACGTCATGAAAGGCGCCAATCTTAGCAGCCCCAGCGTGGCCTATAGGCACCTGCAGAAACTTGAAGACGAAGGATACCTGCAGAAAAACGAGTATGGAGAATACACCCTTAAACGCAAAGCACACCTCAAAGGCCACGTTTGGCTCGGACGTCACTTAATACCAAAAATGTGGCTCTACGCGCTGGCTTTTCTTTCCATTTTTGTAGTTGAACTTTTTATTTTAGTCATTCATTTTCCGGTGGAAACTGAAGAATTCAAAGTTTTCTTCTTACTATTAATGGGAATTACTGCTTTGGCATTGGCAGTTTTCGCCGTCGAAGGGTTCCAACAGAATAAACAAAAAAACAAAACAGCAACCGAATAAACATCTAAAGTTCAAAAACCGCTACAAAATGGTTGTTTACTGCGTTTTAGAGCAAAAAATGAAAAATCAATTTTTTAGAGGAAGTTTTATATCGCTTCACCGATTTTATCTTGACTTGATTTAAATGAATCCAATCACAGCCCCATTGTTTATGGTTGTTTGGCGGTGTACCCGCAATTGTGTGGGCAGTTGCACCTATTGCAGTTTTATTAAAGAATACGCTAAAGACCAAGAGTTAAGCACTGAACAAGCCAAGCATATGGTTGATGAAATGGCAGAGTTCGGTTCACAATGGTTAGGCATCAGCGGCGGCGAACCCCTGATTCGACCTGACATTTGGGAAGTTATCGAATACGCAGAGAAAAAGCACAACATGCAAGTCAGTTTAATTACAAGCGGCTATGCATGGGACGAAAAACGCTTTGATCTGCTCCGAAAATATAATGTTCATACCGCAATCAGCATTGACGGTGACAAAGAATCAAACGACAAAATCAGACGTAAAGGCGGCTACGACCAAGCCATAAATGCCATGGAAAAACTCAGCAGCGTTGGCTTACTCGACTGCTTAGTCACAACCATGACCAAATTTAACATTGACAAAATGGCACACCCCGCAATGTTAGCAGAGAAATACAAAGCCCGCATGCTAGTTTACCACAACCTCGTCCCCGTTGGCAGAGCCGGCGAACACATGGAAGACATCGCCCCAACCGCCGACCAATACGAAACAGCATTCAACGAAATCTACGACATCCAACGCAAACTCTACGGCAAAGTCAAAGTCAACGTCTACGCACCCTTCTACGCACGCATCGTACGCCAAAAGAACCCAGCAGACTTCTGGCAATGGTACAACGAAGGCTACCTCGGCAAATGCACCATCGGCGGCAACTACATCGGCATCACAGAAAACGGCGACTACCGAAGCTGCGGCTTCCACGAAGGCTACCGCATCGGCAACGTCAAAGAAACAAAACTACGAACCGCATGGGAACAACTCCAAAAAAGCGAACTACACCTAAAACTACGCGACAAAAACAACCTCAAAGGCAGATGCGGCGTATGCGAGTATCGAGAAATCTGCGGCGGATGCAGAACACGCGCAGAATTCTACACAGGCGACCTCTTCGAGTCAGACCCAGCATGCAACTATATCCCCAAAATCCTACGGGAAGATCCCAAAGCTCTCGAAGCACTACGCAAAAACCCTATGGGAAAAGTACAATAAACCACCTCAATTTCTTACCCAATTTTATCCTCTTTTCAACTGTAAACGATTCTAAGGAACAAACAAGACCTCTAAGTTTTTGACCAAAAACCCGCAATACATACAACGGTAGTCATGGTCCAGAACTTATAGTGCTCCAAAAAAACTCAAAATACCCACAATATACCCACACACATCAACATACAAACCAACATAGCAGTGTAAGCCAACCCAACCCGCAAACCACAACTCCAAAACCCTCAACCGCATAGCCCTCTCACGCTTGGTCTGCTCCAAACTCTTAACATACTTATTTAAGCGTCGATAATCAGCCCTACGCTTAAGGTTATTCTGCTTTTTTAAGTCAAAAACTCTCCCAGACATGGCAAAACACCTCCAAAACAGGGCAAAACACGCCAAAAAACGACAAAATAGGGAACCGAAAAAACCCCAAAAACAACCGCTTTACCAAAAACCACCCCAAACGAGCCATATCCCCCACACCAAAACCCCATTTGCAACATACATATCCATCTCAAATTGGAACATTCCGCCATATTTCACCAAACAAAACATAAAACTTCACATATCAAACCACAACTTTTTGTCACACACAAGAACCCAAAAAACAGCATACAACTAAAAATGTACTCAGACATGCAGCAGAAAGGTTATTATTTCTAACAAGTTCACACGTACATTGGAGAATATCATTGTGCCTTTAGCGTTTATTATTGGAACTGCTGGTTCGGGCAAATCCCTCTTTACAGCAGCTTTTGCGGAATGGCTGAAAATGAGCAAGCAGGATGTTGCCGTTGTAAATTTGGATCCTGGGGTATTAAAGCTGCCTTATCAACCTGACGTTGACGTGAGAAACTACGTAGAAGTTGGCGATATTATGGAGAAGTACGGTCTAGGTCCCAATGGCGCTTTGGTTATGGCTGCTGACTTAATCGCTGACGAGATTGAAAACTTAACAAGAGACATCGAAGAAGCCCACGCAGACATTGTTCTGGTTGATACTCCCGGTCAAATGGAACTTTTCGCTTTTCGAGCAAGTGGACCATACATCGTAAACGAGTTAACGAAAGACCCTAAAGCCTTAATCTACCTCTTTGACGCGGTTTTCTCTGTTAACCCATTAAACTACGTTTCAAACATGTTCCTGGCAGCAGCGGTTTACAACAGGTTTTTCCAACCTCAGGTACATTTGCTTTCAAAAAGCGATTTAATTCCAAAGAAGGAAGTACAAGCAATCGCAGATTGGTCTGCAAACACCAATTCACTAGAAGATGCAATTGAGCAAAAACTGGAAGGAACAAAACGCCTTTTCAGCCGCAACATGATGCAAGCCATCAACAAATTAGGTTTACAGTTCCATTTAATGCCTGTTTCATCTAAAACAAACGAAGGCATGGTAAACGTAAACACACTACTTGAACGCATTCTCAACGAAGGAGAAAAATACACAACCTAAACACTAACCAGTGACCAGCTTGCCGCAAATGCACCGCGCTTAGCCTTCAACAGCGAATCTCCTCCCGCAATAATGATAACATCATCATCCTGAGGCGTCAACTCTTTTAGAATTAGACGTGCAGCTTCAGGATATTCATTTGAAATAGAATCGCTGACAGATTCGATGCATAAATGCCCTTTCTTAAAAACAATAATTAGAGCTTTGCGTGCGCCTGCAATGATGGCTGCATCCCGCTGGTCAATCCCAGACTTCACTTTTTGCCCACTTTTCTTAACTAAAAAAGCAAAGTTAAATTCAGATGCAAATAACTCGGACTTTGGAATTTCAATACGTTTAGGGAAAATTTCTTCGAACTGCTGCCAAATCTCTAAACCTTTCTTTGTCAGGAAACAACCTTCTTTGGAGGTTTCAATCAAACCCGCTTCTTTAAACCTACTAATTATTGTACGCACCGCGCCATCACCAACGTTCAGTTTTTCGGCCAGTTTATTTCTACCCAAAGGCTTCTGAGCCATAAGCTCCAACGCATAAAACAAATGAAATATAGTGAAAGTTGTCGAAGGGCCTGGAGCCTTTTTCCCAGCTATTTGCTGCATGAACTTCTTGAGGGATACCGCCATGTTTTACACTGTCTTAGTTAAGCGTTAGCTGGGTTTTTATAACTTATCAAAACAAAGCGCCTTAACCCTGGTGGGCAACAACAGATATCTCAACGAGGGCGCCTGACTTAAGTTCAACGCCTACAGTGGCCCGAGCAGGGAACTCAGCATCAAAGTTTTTGGCATATTCACGGTTGAACTCATCAAATAAAGTCATTGAAGACAAGTAAACAGTGGAATGGACTATATCTCTTAGGCTGTAACCATCGGCTTCCAAAATAGATCTAAGGTTCGCCATAACTTGTCGAGTTTGCTCTGCGATGCCTTTGGCAACAATTTTGCCCTCTTTCGGGTCAATAGCTAACTGTCCAGAAACAAATAAGAATTTGTCCGCTTGCACTGCTTGACTGTATGGCCCGATTGGTTTTGGAGCATTTTGGCTTGACACTATTTTTTTCATACTTTCCCTTTGTTGTTGTGCTATTTTGAAGTTAAAATGGTTTCTGCATTAGGGCATAGCTAAAATTATTGGCGATTAATTGTCCGTGTCGTCGAAAGCCTTTTAAGAAAAACGTCAGGTTACTATGCCTATTACACGATTGAACGGAAAAGAGAGATTCCAATGAAAAAAAATGGAAAATATTTGTTTACATCCGAGTCAGTTGGAGAAGGTCACCCAGATAAAGTTGCAGACCAAATTTCCGACAGTGTTTTAGACTGTATTTTTACAGTCGACCCAAAGGCAAGAGTTGACTGCGAAACATTGGTAATGCAGGGCACCGTCATGATTACGGGGCAAATAACAACCTGCACCTACGTCGATATCCCAAAAGTTGTCCGCCAAACCCTCAAAGAAATCGGGTTCGACAACGCCAAAGACGGCTTAGATTGGGAAACCTGCGGCATTCTAGTCTCATTAACTGCACAATCCCCAGACATTTCGATGGGTGTAACTGAATCTAAGGGTCATGAGCAAGGCGCTGGAGACCAAGGCATGGTTTTCGGCTACGCAACAAACGAAACAAAAGAACTCATGCCACTACCCATCATGTTAGCTCATAAACTTGTAAAACGATTAGCTGACTGCAGAAAACAAAAAATTATGCCTTATCTACGTCCAGACTGCAAATCCCAAGTCACCATAGAATACGAGAATGGAAAGCCAAAATGCGTCAAAACAGTCGTTATAGCAGCCCAAAACAACGGAACCTGCGACGCTACTACATTAAATGAAGACGTAGTTGAAAAAGTTATCAAAAACGTTATCCCAGCAAACCTCATTGCAAAAGACATAAAATACGTTATCAACGGAACAGGCAGATTCGTCATCGGCGGAACCTTAGCAGACTCAGGATTAACAGGAAGAAAAATCATCGTTGACACTTACGGCGGAGTCGGAAGTCACGGAGGGGGATGCTTTAGCGGCAAAGACCCGTCAAAAGTTGACCGCTCAGGCTGTTACATGGCAAGATACATTGCCAAAAACATCGTTGCTTCAGGCTTAGCTGACCAATGCGAAATCCAAATATCCTACGCCATCGGCGTTGCACAACCAATCTCAGTGCTCGTAAACACTTATGAAACAGGCAAGCTCTCCGACGAAAAAATCATGGAATTAGTACTGAAGTACTTTGACATGAGACCCAAAGCAATCATCGAACAATTAAACCTGCTAAGACCCATCTACAAGAAAACGGCGGTTTTCGGTCACTTTGGAAGAGAGGACATGGACTTTCCATGGGAAAAGATCGATAAGGCTGAACAGCTCAAAAAAGAGCTGGAAAAAACCAAAAAAGCCTAATTTTTCCTTTTTTAAATGTTATTTTTATTCGAATATTATTCTGCAGCTAATCTATAACAACTCCACCATTTGTCTCAATTAAAACAGCAAGTTCCTTCGCTGCTTTAAAGAGTTTTTCAGATGGAAGTTGGTCTTGGCTTGCAATTATTGTTAAGTGTACTTCAACGTGAGGCTTGTTCTCTGTTCGCATAGGATGCGACTTCACGTAAACTCCCTCGTTATCGCTCATCACCTTGTCGATTAACGGCGCGAGACAGGACTCGAAGATATTATCGGCGAATATGCTTTTCTCACAAAACACGCCATTGCCAACAGCTTGCTTAATCAGGGGAGCAATCGTTTCATTAAAAATCGCTTCCGTTTCCACAGGCACGCCCGGGAGAGCAAACAAAACCGTTCCCTCGATATCCACTCGGACGCCGGGTGCAGTACCAACTGGATTGTTAACCACGGATGTTTTTTCGGGCAGAGTGGCCATTTTGACTCTTGGAAGTGTCAACTCAATTTCTATTGGCAACCCTCGTTTTTTTGCGTACCCTATACATTTTTCCTTGACGATGACGAGAGCTTCGGGATTGACTTCTAATTTTCTGTTTAATGCTTTGGCTATACCTTGAAGGGTTTTGTCGTCGAAGGTAGGTCCTAACCCGCCTGTTGTGATTATGAATTGAGGTTTTCGAGCTATGGCTTCGTTGACAGCACAAGCGATTTCTCGGATAGTATCTTGGATTACTGTTACCCGTGCGACGTTTGCCCCAATTTGAGTTGCTTGTTTGGATAGGTAGTGCGCGTTTGTGTCTTTTACTTTGCCTATAAGCAACTCGTTGCCTATGCAGATTATCTCAATGTCTACTGTCGTGAGCATTCCTCTTGAGAATTAGGAATAGCGTTGTTTTTCTTTTATAACGTTTGCTCGGTCATTGTCTAAATATCGTTTAGGGTGTTTACTGCAATATTCTTTTATTGCTCTTTAAAGCCTGTTATTCTATGCATGAATGGGCACTCGCAGAAGCAATCCTCACTTCGGCCAAACAAGTGGCTGAGCGTGAAAACCTCAAGGAAGTCGCAGAGGTTACCATTAAAGTGGGTGAGCTTCAGCAGGTTGAGCCGCCAATTTTGCGTTTTGCACTCTCTCAGCTGAAGCCCGACATTTTCAAGAATACCAAATTCCGAATTTTGAAAGCGAAATCAAAACTCAAATGCAGGGTTTGCGGAACCACTTGGATGTTTAGCTTTAAAAAACTTGACAAAGCCACCGCTGAGGCAATTCATTTTGTACCTGAGGCAGCACACAGCTTTATTAAATGTCCCAAATGTGGCAGTCCTGATTTTGAAATCGTCAGCGGACGCGGTGTTTGGATTGAAGATGTAAAAGGAGTTAAATTAGCTTGATTGACCCGCGGACGAGCGTTATTAACGATCGTTTAGCGCGGATAAACCGAATTATCGCAGTTTCAAGCGGCAAAGGCGGCGTGGGCAAAAGCATGATCGCCACAACTTTGGCACTCTCGCTTGCCAACGAAGGATGCAAAGTTGGCCTCTTTGATTTAGATTTTACAGGACCCTCAACTCACATAATTCTAGGAGCAGCAGCAAATGTGCAACCTAAAGAGGACAAGGGCATCGTGCCGTCCCAAGTTGAGGGTTTAGCTTACATGTCACTTGTCTATTTTGTCGGAGACAACCCTGCGCCGTTACGGGGATCCGACATTTCAAATGCTCTCATCGAGTTGTTATCGGTTACTCAATGGGGTATCCTTGATTTCCTAATTATTGATATGCCGCCTGGAATCGGTGATGCAGTTTTAGATTTGGTGCGGTTAGTTAAGTGGTTGGAATTTTTGATTATTACTACCCCGTCACTTTTGGCTTTTGAAGTTGTCAAAAAACAGGTGTCGCTGCTTTGCGAGCTTAAGATGCCAATAATTGGGGTTATTGAGAATATGAAGATCAACAAGGCAAACTGCGTTAAGGTAGAAACAGAAAGACTGGGGCTAAAATATCTTGGCGCTATCCCATATGACCCAAAAGTGGAAGAAGCAATCGGCAATCCAACGAAACTATTGGAAACAGCCGTTAGCAAAGCAATGCCGCAAATTAGAAAAACTGCAAAACCGAAAAAGTGACTTCAAATGGTTTGTAGAGCAGTTATTTTTGATTACATCGGGACTTTGGTTAATTGTAGAAACTACTCTATGCAGGACTCTAAACAAAAACTCCACAATGCATTGGGAGCCGAAGGTCTTTGTGTTGATAAAGACAGGTTTTTAGCCTCTTACAATGTTTCGCATGAGAAATACCGCAAAGTACGTTACGAACAATTGAAAGAGGTAACAAATGCGATTTGGGTCGCTGAAGCATTGACAAATTTAGGTCTTGAAGTCTCGGCGGATGATGACCGAGTTAAGGCTGCATTGAACATTTTTTTCCAAGACTTCATAGACACCCTCGAGTTAAGAGAGGGTGCAAAAAAACTAATACGCCAAGCTAAAGATCAGGGTAAGGTGGGTTTAATCTCTAACTTTACCCATGCACCTGTCATTTACAAAAGTCTAAGAAAAGTTGGTATTAGCGAGTTTTTTAATGTGGTTGTTGTTTCGGATGAGATTGGGTGGCGAAAACCTAGCAGTCACATTTTCCGAGAGGCACTTAATCGACTTCAAATCCCAGCCAGCGAAGTAGTTTATATCGGCGACAGTCCCATCGAAGACATCAAAGGAGCCGAAGCCGCAGGTTTAAGAACCATCTTTGTTCCATCGCAATTCTACACACTAAAAGAGCTCAAAGAAAGCAAACAAGAACCAAACTATATCACAAAAGACCTAACAACAGTTTCAAGAAACCTAAATAGGATTCTTTCTAACTGAACCTCAAGTCGCTAGCGAGTTGATGCCTTTTTTAAAGTTGGATGTTGCCGATAGTAAAAGACGCTTTGTTATGGCGTCAGTCTAACCCTATCGCGCGGATAAAGGGTTACTTCTCTGATGTTCTTGTTTCCAGTTAAAATCATGGTTAGCCTTTCAAGTCCTAATCCCCATCCTGCGTGTGGTGGCATGCCGTAGTCGTAGGCTTGCAGGTGACATTTGAATGATTCAGGATTCAGGCCCTTTTCTTTGAGCCTTTGGATTAGTTGGTCTTTTTGAGCTATTCTTTCTCCACCGGAAACCAATTCAATGTAGCGCCACATTAAATCGAAGCCTTCGCAGACTTCAGGTTTGTCTTCGCGTGGTTTAATGTAGAAAGCTTTTGCATGTGTGGGCCAATTTGTTATGAAGTAGAAGAATGGGTAAAGTTTGCCTAGTACCCGAAAAGCTTCAGTTGGGATGTCTTCACCCCAAGGAATTGTTATGCCTTGCGCTTTGAGGTCTTCGAGGACTTGGTCGTATGTTAAGCGTTTGAAGGGGATTTCTGGTACCTCAAACTTGTACCCAAGTGCCGATAACTCGCTGGCGCATTTTTCTTTTACAACAGTGCAGGCGCGGTGTATTGCTTGTTCAAGAAGTGCCATAACATCGGTGGCATTAGCAAAGGCTGCTTCAATGTCGACTGAGGTGAACTCGCTTAGGTGTCTTCTTGTGTGGGATTCTTCGGCCCGGAAGAACGGTCCAACTTCAAAGACTTTCTCAAAACTGAGGGTCAATTCTTCTTTGTAGAGCTGAGGGCTTTGAGCAAGATAGGCTTTTTGCCCAAAATAATCGACGCTAAAAAGTTCTGCGCCGCCTTCTGTGGCAGAAGCGATGATACGTGGAGTATGAACTTCCAAAAAATCTTTCTCAAAGAGAAAGCTGCGGATTGCTTCAAGTGCTGTATGTTGAACTTTGAAAGTGGCTAAACTGTGTTCTTGGGTTAGGTCGAGAGGTCTTGCATCTAATCTTGATTCGATGAGAGCGGGGGTTTTGCCGGTTATGTCAATAGGTAACTGCTCAGTTGCAATGTTAAAAATCTTGAAAGCGCTAGGAATTACCTCGATGCCTCTTGGGGTCATGTTGGTTTTTTTAACATTTCCCTTAACACCTATGCTGAACCTTTTTTGAAGAAGGTCAGATTTAGCTAAAACTTCAGGAGCAATTCTTTTTTTGGGAATAGTTAATTGAATTGTTCCTTCGCGATCCTGCAGTATAATAAATCGGATTCCGCCAAGGTCACGGATATCTTGGACCCAACCAAAAAGTGTAACTTCTTGACCGTCAATTTCAGGAGTTATTTGACTTGTATAGTGAGTTCTAACATAGTCGCCGATAGAGTCCAAGTTCATGCTTTGTCGCCAACCTAATCTGCAATTTCAACGCGTAAGGACATCTTGCGTACTTTACTGGCAATTTCCTTTAAAGCTTTAAGGTCAAAGGGTAGCTGCGCGCCTCGTTTCCTCTTGAGAATTACACGTGTTTCAGTGGTTCCGTCTGGAATCCAGATGGTGTTGATGGTCAAGATGCTAAAGGGTATGAAGAGGTCTTCGAGGAATTTGCGGTCGTCAACGCCATGCTCGAGGACGCGGACGTTTTTGCCTGTTTCGTCACCGAGGGTTTTAACGATTTTACCGCCGTAACCTAAAAGTTTAGGGACATCTCCATGTCCGACGAGGATGGCTAAGGTTTTTTCAACCTCAACTGCCTTGTAGAAGCAGACGTTTTGCAGGGAAGGATACTTTTCTTCCAGGGAAAGCAGTATGCGGGCGACCTTCAGGTCTATTTCGCTTATTTCGCCGGCTTTTACTTTGGCTGAACATTTTTGGCATAGTATGCCGCTTTTTAGGCAGAAACTGCATAGTTCTGTTTTCATTTGGTGTCGTTTTTCCTGCAAAGAAGGAGTTTAGCTTTACGTGATTTACCTTATCAGTGTGATTTCTATTGTGCTAACATTGGTTGCTGTATTGCCTTCCTCTTGGTCTTGTGGTAGGAATTGGTCTGTTCCGATGCTGATGTTTTTTATTTTTGCATCAGGTAGGAATCTGTGTCTGACAACTTCGGCTACATCGATGGCTCGGCTGATTGATCTGCCGCGTGCTTTAATGCTGACTTCTTTTGCGCCGCCGTGGAAGAATGTGATGCATGCGAGGACATAGTTCATTATTGGTTTTTTGCCAATTAGGACTGCGCTGGCGTCTTCCGTCACGGTTCCGCTTAACTCCTAGTTTACTTTAGTAGCTTGACTTAAGCTTTTTTTCAAAATAAATACATTGTGGTGTTTAGTTTGTGTTATTGCAGAAGGCAAATTCGGTCGTTTTGGCTAAAAGAGGACTGATTTTTGAAAGGTTTTTGATTAAGGACACATTCATTAGAACGATGCGCGCAACGTCAGGAATTATACTCTGTTTTTTTGATAAGATTGTTAATGTGACAGCTTGCAAGCAGTTTAGCAGTCATATTCTTAAGCAAGTATACAACTATTGTAAAGGTTTAACTTAACAAAACACCACATAAGTGACCAAATTGGAACCATTAACTAAACGTTCAATCCAACTCTTAAAAACCCTCTACGAAAAAGGCAAATCTACAAACACCTACACCCTGAGAGTAAAACAAGACGAACTATCAAACCAATTAGGAGTAAGCAGACAAGCACTAAACGTACATTTACGCAAACTCAAAAACAGAGGATACATCCGTACAGGAAGAGGCTTCATCGATGTTACTGAAAAAGGCTTAAGCGCCCTTGGCGTTTCCACAACACCCGCCTTCATACTCCTAAAAGTTTCACCCATCAAACGCATCCACGTTTATGAGCAAATCCATGAACTTGCCGTTTCCAGAGCTTTCCGCATTGCAGGCGAAGTGGACGCATTGATCATTGTTGAGCGAGAGAACTTGGATGAAATATTAAAAAAACTCTACAGCATCGACGGAATTGAGGATACACGCTCTTACGTTACCATTGAAGTAATCAAGTAGGCGAAGGTTTTATGTTCAGTACAATAAGTCCAAGTTTAGACAAAAGGTATATTTGATACTTAAACATCAAAGAGTTAGCCAAAACGGAAGGTTTACAATAAAATGCCAATATTAGATCCAGTAAAAAAAGCCATAGCACAAGAACACCGCTTGTACATGAAAATCTGTCGAGACTGTGGCTCACGCAATGCGGCAACCGCAATAAAATGCAGAAAGTGCAAAGGCAAGAACCTGCGCTGGAAGAAACGAGAAATAGTAAAGTAACCAGTTTTACTTTTTTTTACATAATTAAGCGTAAGGTAAGCAGATTTCTAGCCCGCTATTTTTTTGTTACCTTTTGCACAAGCCATCGAATGTTTTTATTCTAGTTACCGCTAAAACATCAATAGACCTACCGCTCGTAGGGTTGATGGCAAAATTATAAAGGGATGCCCACACACTATCTTAGTAACCGGTGAATATTGATTATGAGCAAAAACGAAATCGCCGTAACTTACGAACCATTTCAAGAAATCGTGATAATGGAAAAAACCCGTTTTAACAGTCCAGAAGACATCGCGCGGTTCACCTCCGTCATAGCAGGAGGTAAGCTAGCAGGGCTTTACTGGGTTGACGGCGTAGTCTTTCTATATTTCCCGCTAACAGCTTCAACAGCCATAGTTGCCAAAGAACTGCTTGAGAAACACAAGGTCTACTGGACCTTTGTCGGCTATGCAATGATGCCAAAGTACATGCCAATTATTGAAACTAAAGAAAAAATGATTGTGCCCGTAGTAGAGATATCATCTGACCCAACTCTAAAAGCAGTTGCTCGCTGGTTAAAAGAATTAAAAGAATAAATCCGCCCTTGAGGCTAAGTTTTGCCTAAGATAGTATTCAAAGGCACAGTTCTTTCAGGCGAGGGCAATGGAAAAAAATTTGTGGCGCTGCCATGGTTTAAGCAGCAGGTTGAGGAAAAGTTGGGTTTTTCGCCTTATTTGGGAACCTTAAATTTGCATTTGCTTGGAAAAGAAGTTGAGAAGCGAGGACTGCTAGAGACTACAGGGAGTATGATGGTTAAGCCGCAGACAGGTTACTATTCTGGATTACTTTTCAAAGCAACCATCGATTCTTTGGAGTGTACAGTTGTAATTCCAGTAATGCCTAATTACCCACGCGATGTTTTGGAGGTTATTGCACCCGTTTATATACGTGGCAGCCTCAAGTTGGTGGATGGCAGCTTGGTAGAGGTTTCCGTTAACGTTTAGGAATGTTTGCTTTTTTGAACGCTTCCATGTATTCGTCTCTGCAGCCAGCTTTTTTGAGGTATGCACCATAGGTTACTAGCGCTTTCATAGCTCGTGCTGCATCTTCGGGCGATTCAAACGAGGGTACGCCGAGTTTGTCGAAGCGTGCGCGGGTGTATAGGGCCATTTCTGTTTCGCCGATGTCGCACATGACGAAGGGTTTGGTGTAGTTTTCTGCAACTTTGACTATGCCGTCGATGTATACTTCTCTGAGTCCTGGCATGTGATGGAGCCCGAGAAGGATTATGCCATGGATTGTGGGGTCTTGGAACATCAGGTCACCAGCCATAACAAACATTTCATCGGTTACGGAACCTGTGAGGTCCACTGGGTTTGAGGTTGCGGCGATTTTTAGGATGATGTTTTGGTCTTTGAGTTCCTGGAATTTCTGCAACGTTTCCTCGCTGAAACGCTCCACGGTTAAATCTAAGGCTTCGCATTCGTCAACAGTCATGACACCAGGTCCACCTGCGTCAGTTAAGATGCCGATGTTTTTGCCATTGGCTGGCGGCTGCATCGCTAAGGCTTTGCCTATGTCAAAGAACTCCTCCATGTCGCGTGCCCTGATGATTCCGCCCTGCTTGAACGCGGCGTCGTAGATTTTGTCTGAGCCTGCGATGGCGCCGGTGTGGGATGCTGCGGCTCTTGCACCTGCCGCACTTCTGCCTGACTTAATTATGACAACGGGTTTTTTGCAAGTTACCTTCTTGGCGATTTTGAGGAATTCTCGTCCTTCTTTTATGTCTTCAAGGTAGACGAGTATGACTTTGGTTTCTTTGTCGTGAAGTAGGTAGTGGAGGATGTCGGATTCGGTGACGTCGCATTTGTTTCCGAAGCTCACGAATTTGCTGACGCCCATCTGGCGCCCAGTTAAATAGTCTAGGGCTGCTACTCCGAAGGCGCCGCTTTGCGTAATCATAGCGATGTTGCCGGGTAAGGGTCTTGGAGTAGCCACAACGTCTTCGCCTGTTGTTAAAACTTTTGTTTCTGGCAGAAAGAGGGTGTCGATGCCGGTTTTTGAGTAGTAAACGCCAAGGCAGTTAGGTCCCAAAACGCGGATACCAGCCTTCTCCGCGATTGCTACAACTTGGTCTTCGAGTTCTTTGTTTCCAACTTCTTTGAATCCTGAGCTGATGATGATGGCGGTCTTGACTTTTTTGGTTGCGGCTTCCTCCATAACCGAGGGAACAACTTTTGCAGGAACGATAACAACGATTAATTCTATGTCGCTGGGAACCTTACTTAGAGATTTGTAGCATTTGAAACCCAGAATAGAGTCTTCGCCGGGGTTAACGGGGTAGAGTTCGCCCTTGAAGACGCCGTGTTCCTTGTTAGTAACGAAGTTTTTGAAGATTACGTGACCTGCTTTGTCCACTTTTTTTGTGGCACCGATAACCGCAACTGAACGTGGATTGAAAAATGCATCCATCTTCCGTAGTGTTTCTTCCATTCTTATCCCGTCATTCCGCATAGGTGCTTACGAACCCCGTTTTATGTGTTACTCTCTAAGAAAGCTCTTTTTTGGTAACTGGTTATTCGTTTTCCGGTGTATTAACTTTGTTTAATGGTTTTTCTGACGATTACTATAGGTTTGTGCTTGATTGCCGAGAGCATTTCCCAAGTTACTTCGTTGATGTCAACATGAAACCTTGCCGCCATGTCCCAAACCGTAGCACCTGAACCTGGACCGCGAGCCTTGTCGGCGATATTGGTAATTTTAAGCACCTCACTTGGAGAGATGTTGCAACCGACCGCCGTGAGTGGCGTGGAACTCTTTTTGAGCTTAAGGATTCTTCCCACAATGAATGCGGTGCTTGCACCCATCGAATGTATGCCTTTTAGCGGGTTAGGTCGCGGCGTAAAGTAGAAGTTGCGGAACTTGTAGGTTTTGTCGGTGTCAGCGATAATTACACAGACATTTTTTTGCAGCCTTTGTTGGATTTGGATTTGGATTTTCTTGGCAAGTTCCTCTGCATTATTCAAGGGCAAACTCACATAGGAATAGGGTAAATTTGAGCCGTCGATTCCGCCTTCCGAACCAAACATAAGTGCCTGCCAAAATCCCGCGTGCTGCAGGGCAACTTGTTTGTGGCGGCTACCAGACTCGAAGGGGTAATTTCGTAGTCGCTTCAATAGACGCGGACCAAAACCGCACAGAATCCCAAGCGGGTAACCCCAAACAAGCTGCATCCAGAAACCAGCCAGAACCCTCGCGCTCCAGCTTGGCTTAACCCTGCTTTCATCAACCATTTTGGCTATTGCAGTGGATATTGCCTTTTCGGATACAACCACAAAGTCGCCGTCTTCAACTTTCTTTTCGATAGCTTTGAGGATTTTGTCTGTGTAATTACTTTGGGGTTTCCAGTAATTGGTTGTTACTGCCAACGCTGTGTATTTAGTCATTGACTTGGCACTTTACAACTGCACAGTTTAGGTTTGCCCTAAATAAAAGGCTTAAGACTTCGGCATCTAACCACAATCGAAACAAGCTATGAAGAGCTAAAACAGCGCGTATGGAAAGCCCTGATTGTTCTGATAGAGTTTACCTTTTATCGGGATTTGTTGCCCGCACACGGGGCATTTCATGTCGTTTGTTAGGTTCCATTTTGTAATGTCGAAGCTGTTTCGTTTAATAACGGCTGTGTCGCAGTTGGGACAATAGGTGTTCTCGCCTGGGTGACCAGGGACATTACCCATGTAAACGTAGTGTAAGCCTTGGTTTTTAGCTATTAAATATGCACGTTCCATGTCCTGAACGCTTGTCGCTGGAGTAGTCGTTAATTTGTATTCAGGATGAAAACGCAAGAGGTGGAATGGAGTATCTGGTCCCAAATAATTCTTTATCCACTTCGCCATTTCCCTGAGTCTATCCATGGAATCACCAATCTTCGGAACAACCAAATTGGTAATTTCTATGTGCACTCCCTGAAGTTTGAGTTCTTTTAATGAGTCATAGATTGGTTCAACGCTGGGCACTGACATGACGGATTTGTAGAAGTCAGGGTCACCGCCGCCCTTAAAATCGACCGTTGCCGCATCCAAGTATGGTGCGATAGTTTTTACAGCTTCAGGCGTCATGTACCCGTTGGTGACAAATGTGTTAAACAATCCTGCTTCATGCGCAAGCTTCGCCGAATCATAAGCATATTCCATGAAGATCGTTGGTTCGGTGTAGGTGTAGCTTATTCCTTGGCAACCCGCGTTCTTCGCTGATTTGACCACTTCCTCTGGGGAAAAAGGGTTGCCAGCTACTTCGTGGTCTTGACTTATCATCCAGTTGTCGCAGAATTGGCAGCGGAAATTGCAACCTGCCGCTGCAACCGACATGACGAGTGCGCCGGGGTTGAAGTGTGAGAGCGGTTTTTTGCTGATAGGGTCCACGCCTGCAGAAACGGCTTTACCATAGTTGAGAGTGTAAAGGGTGCCACCCTGGTTTTTTCGGACCAAACAGAACCCAGTTGCGTCATCACTAATCAAACAGCGCCTAGCGCAAAGGGCGCATTTTACTTTGCCCTCACTCTGCCTCTCATACAGCATCGCTTCATGTAAAGACATAAAAATCCACAAAGAGAATAGGGAGTTTCTGTTTAAAAGCATTCATTACAAGAGCTTGTTGAAAAAGCAGCTGTATTCGCCCGTGTGACATGCGGGGCCAGTCTGTTCAACCACATATAGAAGTGAATCGTAATCGCAGTCGGTCGAGACGGAGATGACTTTTTGTGTGTGTCCTGAGGTTTCGCCTTTTATCCAGATTTCATTGCGGCTTCTGCTCCAGTAGGTTGCTTTACAGGTTTTGAGGGTGAGCTCAACTGCTTGTTTATTGGCGTATGCTTGCATCAAGATTTCCTTTGTTTTTGCGTCTTGAACTATGACAGGGATTAGTCCGTTGCCTTTTTTGAAATCCAATTTCGGTAGCAAATTATTGTTTGTCATGTTCGTATTGTCACCCCCATCTTACGAAGGTAATCCTTCACTACAGGGACAGGATAATTGTTATAGTGGAAAATTGAAGCAGCCAACGCTGCATCTGCTTTTCCCTCTGTTAAAACGTCGAGAAGGTGTTTTGGTATGCCGGCGCCACCGCTTGCGATGATGGGCACGTTAACGCGTTCGGAGATAGAGCGTGTTAACTCAATATCGTAGCCGTCTTTTGTGCCATCCTTATCCATAGAGGTTACTAGAAACTCGCCTGCGCCAAGCTTCTCGGCCTGCATTGACCATGCTAAAGCGTCGATGCCTGTAGGTTTTCTGCCGCCGTAAGTGACCACTTCAAACCATACTTTGCCCTCGCCAGTATCAATCATGGTTTTGCCTTCACAAGGCGTGTGATTGCGCTTAGCGTCGATAGCTGTAACAACGCATTGCCTACCAAAAACGTCAGATAACTCGGTTATTACTTTGGGATTTTCTACTGCCGCCGTATTAACCGACACCTTGTCAGCTCCGCTACACAGAACCAGCCGTGCATCCGACACATTGCGGACCCCGCCTCCGACAGTGAAAGGTATGCTAATTGCTTTGGCGACCCCCTCCACGACTCCTCTAAGAATGTCCCGTTTCTCGGAAGATGCAGTTATGTCCAAAAAAACCAGTTCATCTGCTCCGTCATCGGAGTAGCGTTTAGCCATTTCGACTGGGTCGCCTGCATGTTTTGGATTGAGGAAGTTTACGCACTTTACCACTTTTCCGTGGTCAACATCGAGGCATGGAATGATTCGTTTTGCAAGCGGCATTTTTAAGCTCCTATTTTTTGTATGGCTTCTTTTAACGTGAAGCGCCCTTCATAAAGGGCTTTGCCGATGACTGCGCCTTCCACTCCGATTTCTTTTAGAGCAACCAAGTCGCCTATGCTACCGATTCCGCCCGCTGCCACGATTTTGGCATTGGGAAAGAGGGCAGCTTGGCTGAGTGTTTGCAGGTCCGGACCCGTAAGCATACCATCTTGTGCAATGGAAGTTATCAGAAAACGGTGAACGCCCAGAGATGTGTATTTTTCGAGGGCATCGTCCACCGTCATTGCGGTTGCGGTTTTCCAGCCCTCAACCATGATAAGACCTTCCTTGTTATCTAACGCAACTATTACTGAGTCTGCGCCAAATTTTTTCTGGATTTTGCCGATGGCTGAGGGGTAACTGAAGGCTAAGGCTCCAAGGATTACTTGGGTTATACCTGTTTGGAAGAGTTTTTCTGCGTTTTCGTAACTACGAATTCCTCCGCCGACTTGAATTGGTAATTTAACGTTTTTTGCAACCTCGGCAATGACTGAGTGGTTATTGCCAAGTGCGAAAGCTGCGTCCAAATCGATAATATGCAGTTTGCTCGCACCTTCGTCTCGCCAACGCTGTGCAGCTTCGATGGGAGTTCCGAATTGGCCTTCGTAAAATTTGGCGGTTTTGGCTTCGCCGCGCGTTAATCGGACGATTTTGCCTTCCATTAAATCGATTGCTGGAATTAACTGCATATAAATCACTTCACAACTGTTTTTACGAAGTTCTTGAGGATTTTAATTCCGACATCTCCTGATTTTTCTGGGTGAAACTGAGTACCATAAATGTTTTTGCTGGTGACTGTGGAGGTGAATGTTGTGCCATAATCGGTTGTAGTGCAAACTATCTCCTTATCCTTGGGCACTGGATAGAGCGAGTGCACAAAGTAAACGTATGTGCCTTCGGCGATGCCGTCGAAGAGCTCGTTTGGTTTCGCGATGTTTAGTGTGTTCCAGCCCATATGGGGCACCTTAACGGTTTTAGGTAACTGAACGTTTCTGCCTTTGAAAAGCGCTAGACCTTTTCCCGGCCCCTCTTCGCTTGATTCAAAGAAAAGCTGCAAACCCAAACAGATGCCAAGCAGTGGAGTCCCTTCTTGGATTTTGGCTTGAAGAGTTTCTTTGACGGCGTCGAGTTTTTCTGAGGCTGCGGTGAAGCTTCCGACGCCGGGCATTGCGATGACGTCTGCTTTCGCCAAATCTTTTGCTGTGGTGCCAATTGAAGTGATTAACCCTGCCTTTTCCAACGCCGTCTTTAGGCTTAGCAAGTTGCCGACTCCGTAGTCGAATATGACTGCTTGCGGCATTAGATAACTCCCTTGGAGCTGGGCACGCCTTTGCGTCTTGGATCCAGGGCTACCGCTTGGCGCAGTGATAGTGCAAGGGCCTTAGTTGCGGCTTCTGCTTTGTGGTGGTCGTTGCTGCCGTACTCAACGAAGATGTGAACATTTGCTTGGAGTGTGGTGGCGAGGGATTCGAAGAAATGGTTAATGTCCTCAGTCGGCATCTCTTCTACTTTTTTGCCGCGAAGTTTAAGGTCGATTTTGAAGTAGGGACGTTTGACGAGGTCTACGGCCGCGAATGCTAGGGAGCAATCCATGGGTGCGGCTGCGCTGCCAAACCGAGTGATGCCTTCCCTTTTGTCCAATGCCTTGTTGAGTGCTTCGCCCAAGCCGATGGCTAAGTCTTCGACGCAGTGGTGCACCAAATCGCCCTTCACCGACGCCGAGATGTCGATCATGCTGTGGGTTGCAAGCGAGGTAAGCATGTGGTCAAGGAACGGCACAGCTGTGTTAACGGTTGCTTTTCCTTCGCCGTCAAGGTTCACACAAACTTTAACTTCGGTTTCCTTAGTCTCGCGATAAACTTCCTCTTTCCTCATTCGTCTTCCTCTGAAATCACTTTTAATGCTTCAACCAATTTAGCGTTCATTTCAGGCAACCCAACCGTGACGCGGAAGCAGTTCTCGTACTGGAGCATTTTGCCCCATTTCTTGACCATGATGCCTTTCCAAAGCAGCTTCTGGTTAACTATGTCCGCGGGTTTTTCTGTGTGCATCAACACAAAGTTGGATTGTGAATCGAACGCTTGCACGCCTTCTATTTCGTTTAGTGCCTTTATCAGTTTTTCCCGTTCACTCTTGGTTTGTCTTACGGATTCAAGCATTAAATCAACGTTGTCGAGCATTTTGGAACCCATCCTGAGTGTGAAACCGCTCACGGGGTAGGGCAGGGGCGATTTTTCAGTTAATATCTTGGCTAACTCGGGGTTTGCCACCGCGTAGCCCAACCGAAGTGCCGCCAGCCCAAACGCTTTGGAAAAGGTCCTCAGAATAATCATGTTCTCAAACTCTTTTATCCTGGGCACAAAAGAGTAGTCTGCGAATTCGCCGTACGCCTCATCCAAAACAACGATGCCCGGGAAAGCGGCAGCTAATTTTTCTATGTCTTCTGCTTTGTACTGTGTTCCTGTGGGGCTGTTTGGTGAGCAGAGGTAGAGCAACCTTGTTTTCTCTGAAAACTTGGAGAGCATTCCTTTAACATCAAGCTGCAGGTTTTTCTGGAGGGGAACCGCGACGTATTCGCCTTCTTTGCGTTTAACGCAGAGTCTTGGAATCGAGAATGAAGGTGCAAAAGAAACTGCTGTGTCACCTTTCTCAACGAAGAGTCTTATGATGCGGTCGATTAATTCGTCACTTGCGTTGCCGACTACAAGGAAATCCTTTGGAACTTTCATGTAAACAGCGAGTTTCTCGCGCAGCTTACCTTCCTCGTCTTCAGGGTACATGCGCAAATCGATTTCCTCCGCTACCTCTTTCACGAGTTTAGCCTGCTTCGCGCGGGGCATGAAGAGGTTCTCGTTGAAGTCCAGCTTAATGATCTGTTTTGTGGTTACTCCAAGCTGCTTGGCAACGGTTTCAGGCGTGGCTCCAGCAGAGTAGCAGTCTATTGCTTGGAGTTTTTCGAGTTTTTGTTTTATCCATTTTTGATAGGATTCGCTCATATTTCTAACCTTGCTTTAATTGCTTTATAGTGATTGGGAAGGTTCTCTGCTTCCGTCATTACTTTGACGCTGTCGCGTACACGTTCTAAACCCACTTTGGTGCACTCCACTATGCTTACCCGGCGCATAAAGTCCAAGGCTGATAAACCCGAGAACGATTTAGCAAAGCCGCCAGTTGGCAGGACATGGTTGGTTCCGCTGCCATAGTCGCTTAACGCAACGGGACTGTAGGGGCCTAAAAGTATGAGTCCAGCGGTTAGTTTCTGTGCCAACTCTTTGGCGTTGGCAGTCATAACTTCTAAGTGCTCAGCCGCAAACTGATTAACTAAATTAACGGCTACCTCCATGTTTCTGCAAATTATTATGAAGCCATATTTGGAGAGCGACTCACAGATTTTTTCACCTCTCTCAGCGCCGGCGGCAATCTTCGTGAGGTAATCCTGAACCTGCAATGCCACCTTCTCTGAAGTGGTTATGAGTCCTGCAACGCTGTCGCCGCCGTGCTCCGCCTGCGAAACCATGTCGAACGCAATTAACCGCGCATCAGCACATTCATCCGCCAGCACCAGCACTTCGCTTGGACCAGCAGGCATATCGATTGCAACATCGGTAGAAACCAGAACCTTTGCAGCCGTCACGTATTTGCTACCTGGACCCACGATTTTCCGAACGGGCTCCATGGTTCTTGTTCCATAAGCTAACGCGGCTATGGCTTGGGCTCCGCCAACCCTGTAGACCTCATCGACTCCGCAGATGTCAGCTGCGACAAGAACCAGCGGGTTAACTTTGCCCTTGGCATCTGATGGTGAACACACAACTATTCGGGGAACACCCGCGGCTTTAGCTGGAACCACAGTCATAACAAGCGTGCTCGGGTAAGCGGCCTGTCCGCCAGGAACGTAGCAGCCTACGCTTTCGATCGGCCGCAGAACAGTCAGGACTGAAATGCCGTTGCCAGAAGAGTTGATTTCGGTTTGGGTAAGCAGCTGTTTTTGGTAGGTGTTGACTTTTTCCTTCATGAACTTCAAAGCTGAGATTTGCTGGGGAGTGGTTTTGTTGTAGGCTTCCTTGATTTCTCCTGGTTTAACTCTGAGGCCCCGTACGTTGAGTTCGGCTTTATCAAATTTTAATGCCAGCTCAACTAGGGCAGCGTCGCCATCTGCTTTAACCTGGTCTACTATGGCTTTAACGCTGCATTCGACTTCCAGCGCTGATTTTTCGTCTGCTTTCTGCCGTTTAGACCAGTCTGGAGGCAGCGCGTCTGATTTCCAGATTCTCAGCTCGAATCCTTTGAGCATGTTCCTTCGTTTCTCCGCGCTATCTCATCGAGTGCCAGCACTTGACGTGGTTCATACACGACCAGTCCTTGGGCTAGTTTACGAATCTTGGGCAACAATCCGATTAAGCAGTCTTTTTCGATAACGGTGTTTACGCCAACCCAACCCTCATCGGCTAAGGGTGATATTGTTGGATTCTTCAGTGCGGGTAATTCAGTGAGCAATGTTTGGAGGTTTTCTTTTTTGACGTTAACGAATATGTGAATTCTCTTGGATCCGTCCACGACGCCTTTTAGCAAAGCGACTATGTCGTAGATTTTCTCCCGTTTCTCGGGGTTTTCTAGGCTTTTTTTGTTAGCGATGAGAACTGCCGATGATTTGAGAACAGTTTCTATGATACGGAGGTTGTTAGCGTCTATGGTTGTGCCTGTTTCTGTTACGTCCATGATGCAGTCGGAATCTTCCGGCGGCTTAGCTTCAGTGGCGCCAAAAGACAGAAAAATCTTGGCGCGTGAGTTGTCACCTTTCTTCCACCATGGCGTCACAAGCATCGGGTCAGAGCTGCCAAACCGTTTCTTGTATTGCGGAGTGTTCTTTAGGTATTCGGAGGCGATGTTGAGGTATTCGGTGCTGATTCGGAAGTCCTTGCCCTGACGCCAAATCGACTCCATGTACTCACCAACTGTTGTTCCTTCAGGAACACTTTTGGGCACAGCTATGACGAGTTTGATTTTTCCGTATTCGAGGTTCTGGAGGATTTCCACATCGGCTTTGTTTTCTTTCACCCAATCTTCCCCGGTGATGCCAAGGTCCTGTAAGCCTTCGTTGACGAAAACTGGGATTTCTTGGGGCCTAAGCACTTTCATCTCAATCTGAGGGTCGTTTATTGTTGGGCGGTATGTTCGTTCTGTTCCGCCGATTTTGAATCCTGATTTAGAGAAGAATTCCGCTGTTGCTTTTTCTAGTGAGCCTTTGGGGATGGCAAATTTTATTTTATCCATAAATTTTTTCACCTAAATTTTTAGAGAGGTATCTAAGGGTTTTTTGTTTGGTTAAAACGATTTTTTGACGGGATGCGCCTAATCTCAAATAGCTAAACGTTGTTACGCTTTCAATGAAGGCAATCGCCTTGTATGAACGCAATCCCTCATCATATACCACTGGAAGACACCTGAACCCCTGTCTTCCTAATAAATCTGTTTCCCCATATTTAACTGTCGGATTCTAAAATAAACCCTATTTACGGTTTTTAAGCTCAAAAACCATCGGAGGCACCGAATTTCGAGTCTCCAGTTCCACGCCCAGTAAACTTTCCATGATGCCCTTCCAAATCTCACAATCATTAATGAAAGGCGATTTCAAAAGCAAAAACTTGTCTTTAAGATAAAAATCACCGAACCCCTGCACTTTTAGCCTATTGAATACTGCGTCCCAAGTCTCCTGTTTGCTTGAATCTATTCCAAGGGTTGATTCAATGGAAACTTTTAGGGCATCACCCATTTTTCCGCCGACCTCATGCCATTTGTCCTTGGAAATCTGCTGGGTCAGTATATTAAGTAACTCGACATTTACGAAAGCGGTGCGACTTATTCCACAGTAGTATTCGCCTGGGAAGTGCCAATCGTAAATCATCATGCTCTTGTAGATGTCAAGCATTTTGGAGATGAGAGGTTTTATTCCGGATTCTTTGCCTTCTTTGATTAGTGATTCGATGAATTCGCGTTCGCCCTTTTCTAATATGATTGTTGTTCTTTTTGCTTCTTCATTCTTTTCTTTTGGCGCATTAGATAGGTTTCGTTTGCTATCGAGCATAGAGTCTATTCTTACTGGAATATCTAATATGCCTTATGTATTCAGCAAGCATATTTAAAATTAAGGTTTTTCTCTAAAAATCAAAGAATCTTAATAAAACAGGTTCTGCCTCTAAGGTGCCGCCGATGAAGAACCTAATTAGCTGATTTGATGATGCACCCTAGGGTATCTGAGGCAAAGTTTATTCAATTACTTTCTTTCGGATGAGGAACAATAGCAACACTAAACCAACTAGGAACAGCACAAGACCGAGTGAGATAGATGCAATGTATTCAAAGTGGAGCACATCTGACAACAAGTATGGAACGTAAGTTGGGCCAACAAAAATCAAGAACACTGAAACTATCGTCATTGCCACTTTCATGAATTTTGAGTCTAATCCGCTAACTTTTACATTTTCAATATCTTTAGTCATCGACGCCTATCTTCCTACTCTTCAGGTGCATTGTTTTCTACTGAACCTTCTTTTATCTCTTTTCCTAATGACTTCATTAAAAACTTAAAAACCAAGAAGCCAGCGCCCCTATCAGCCTTAAAACCCATCGTTGTACCCAGCAAACTGATGCCATCGATCTTTCTTTCTTTCGCTAGCGCAAGTGTAAGCCCTGTTCCGCCAACAATTCTGCCCTTACTGTAGATGACTGCGCCTTTTTCCATAAATTCAGTTGCCAACCGCGGCGATGTAGCAGCGATGTAAACCTGAGTCTTATCTTCAGTTATAGGTACTCCTCCCATGGTTACGATGAATTTGCAACCTAAAGTTTCAACAAAATCAAGTACTGAATCACAAACGGTATAATGCGCCACTACATCATCAAACGAAGGCTGGATTTCACCAGTCATGATTACTAGGTTGTTCTTCTCCATGGGAGCATAGTAGAACTCGTAACGCGGCAAATTAGCAATGCCTTTTGAGCTGATTGCAACGTAATCTGGAAAAGAAGGCGAATACAGCTCAGCAAATGGCTTGGCATCAAAAAACTTTATGAGCAGATGCGCTGCAATCCTGCCCACATTCCCAAAACCCGGCAATCCTTGAACAAAAATTGGGTTTTCAAGAGTCGGAGTCGAAAGTCTACGTAAATATGGCTTATCCAAAGCAAACCATCCGTCCATACAAAGAATGTTCGACACTAAAATCCTTTTGCCGACGAAACAGAAAAGAAACTATTAATATTTGACATCTTAACTAATAGTTGCGTACCCAAAAATATTACGTCAAAAGATTTAGCGGGGTGGGGTAGCCAGGATTAACCCGCTGGGCTCATAACCCAGAGATCAGTAGTTCAAATCTACTCCCCGCTACCAACAATGCTTTCTTGAACATGTCTATTCGGGGTTTTACAATTGGCTTTTTTGTTTAAGCTCTAAATAGACCGCTGTTTACTGTAAAAGTAAATAAACAGGTTGAACTTACATTAAAGAAACTTCACGCTTGGTGAATTCAGTGAAACGAACAATTACAAGCCTCTTAATCGTTGCATTCTCGTTAATGGTTATTTTCCCAGTTGCTTTGCCTTCTGGTCTTGTTTCTGCCCAAACCAGCGGCTACATAATTAATCAGGTAGATCACCAAATTCAAATCATGTATTCCGGGCACGTTGTTATACTTGAAACAATTCATATTTCTGGAACTGTGTCTGATGGCTTTATGATTGGGTTACCCTACAAGTACAGCGCCGACGTCCTCCAAGCAATAGCATTCGACAACACTAACGTTTACCAGATGAACTTAGGAGTTCAACTGGGCGATCGAAGTGGATTCTACGGTGCAACAGTCGACTTCAACGGAAACACCCCTAGCGTTTTCAACGTTGCTTTTGTCCTATCCAATCAACTCATAACCGAACAAGGTACTAACGGTAATACACTGGACTTTCCAGCCTACCCCAGTTTAACCCAAGATGTCGGTCTCTGCAACGTTACGATTTCTTTTCCAAGTTCGCCCACTAGCATAACAGTCAACAAAGATGACGGAGTTATTAACAACGCAGTTTACACAAAAACAGACCTGCCAGCATACACTTATGCTCCGGCAACTGCGACTTTCCAGATTCCCACTGGAACTGTACAACTAACAACAATAAACAACTTAAACCGCCAAATAACCATCGATCCAACGGGCAAAGTAACTGCATCTGATAGTTACCAAATCATCAACAACTCCACAAATACACTTAAATCCTTCGTTCTAAGTTTACCTTTCGACGCAACTAACGTAGCGATAACAGACGAATTCGGAAGAGTCTTAACAACTGACATAGGTCATTCTTCAACGGGAGGCATATTTCTCGCAAATGCCACCTTAATAACATTCATAGCAAATGGACTGTCAACGACGTTAACGGCACAGTACAATTTGCCCAGCGCAACCCTTCAAGGATCCAACTATGTTCTATCAGATTTTAAGCTCTTTGCAAGCTTCGCTTACTACGTTAATAAAGCAAGCGTAACATTTACCCCACCTGAGGGAGCAACAATTGTAACTCCACAAGCATCATCACTTGATTCATCTTCAACATTAACAAGGCAAACTTACCAAGATACCCTCGCAATAACAAAAAACAGCTTAAGCTACGTGGACTATCTTGCTCCACAACAAAACTCCATCCAATTGGCCTTCAATTACAATCCAGTTTGGGTTTCTCTTAGACCCACTTTTTGGGCTTCACTTTTGGCAGTAATCGGATGTGTTGCTGTGTTTTTCGTGAGTAGACACAAACCCAAAGAGGAAACATATGCAGAAAAAACTGAGCGACTATCAACACTTGAATCAGCAACGACAGTTACGACAGTTAGGGGCGCTGAGACTAAAACTAACCAACAAACTTCTGCAAGCACCGTTAAAGAATTCATTGATGCATACGAGGACAAAAAACAGTTAACTAATGAGTTAAAAGCGATGGATGCAAAGGCACAGAAAGGAAAGATTCCGAGGCGACAATACAAGGTTCAAAGAAGAGCTATAGAGGTCCGTTTAGAAGGCATAAACAGAAATATAGACAGAATAAAGGAAACTTTCAAGAGCACAACTGGAGGCTATTCTGATTTGGTCAAACAACTAGATTTGGCTGAAGCAGACTTAGTTGAAGCGGAAGAAAACATCAAAAACTTGAATTTGCGCCAAAGCAAAGGAGAAATTTCGCTTGAAGTCTATAAGAGCAGCATCGGAGACTACCAGAAACAAAGAGACAAAGCTGAATCAGGCATAAATGGAATCTTGCTGAGATTACGTGAAAAAATCCGTTAAAACACCTAAACCCTTTTATTTTACTCATCAACTTTTGGAGTAAAATATCCCAGAGGTAAGACAAAAATGGTAAAAATTGTTGTCGATCCTAAATGCACTGGATGCGAAACTTGTGTCAACACCTGTCCAGTCGGCGTGTACGAAATCAAAGCCGGCAAATCAGTACCAAGCAAGTCAAGTGAATGCTTGGTTTGCAGAGCATGTGAAGCACAATGTCCCGAAGGTGCAATTCAGGTAGTCGAATAAAATAGGTTCTATCTAATCTCTCGTTATCTGAGAGAGTTTTCCCTTTTATTAGTCAACTTTTTTCGCAAACATTTTTTTAGACGTAAGAAACTACCAAAAAAAATTTTTTAGTCTTCGATGTTTAGTAAAAACTCAACTATTCGGGCAAGTTGTTTAGCCGTCGCAATATCTAGGCTTTGTTCTTCCTCTATATCAACAAGCGTGTTATTGGTTTCCATAGTTCACCCTATTGGCTACTTTTGTTATAACAATATCTCTGGCATGTACTTCGAAGTTCGAAGTTAAAAAAAAACGCAAGTTGACGTTTTAACATTTACATGTAAATTTGAAAGAAATAGATCCAGCTTGATGGATAGAAATTTACTGGAAACAAGCTAAAGTCCATATTTCTACTCGAAAAATAAGACTATAAGTTAAGTAAAAGTTATATGCCAAAATAACACTAAAACATATTATGCCAGACAAAGTTCATTGTTGCCATATACTAGTTAAAACACTGACAGAAGCGCAAAACGCCAAAGCCCGCCTCGATAAAGGTGAAAAATTCGGCGCCGTAGCCCAACAAGTTTCCCTCTGCCCCTCAGGAAAGAAAGGCGGAGACCTGGGGACTTTTACAAGAGGAAAAATGGTTAAGGAATTTGAGAAAACTGCCTTCGAACTCGAGAAGGGTCAAACTTCTGCGCCTGTCAAAACTCAGTTTGGCTACCACATAATAAAACGAATAGAATAAACTAATGCACCCAGCGAAAGTTTGCTCTGAGGGCAGTTTTTCTGTTTAAATATTTATCTAAGGATTATTTTGTGAATTGAATGTGAATAGCCGATACCTTAAGTTACCTAAAAAGGAACATTCATTTTATTCGATTTGTTTAGTGTTTCTTTTGGGCTTTTTGATTGTGACATTTTTAAGAACAAGTTTCCATTCGCTTGATGTTTCAATTAGCCTGTGGATACCCTCAATCCAATCAAACGCTTTGACGCTAGTTGCTCAAGGAGTCGCGTTAATCTTTGGCACAATCAGCCTCATCATAATTTCACTTATGATTTCTGCATACCTTTTTCTGAAGAATTACAAGTCACACGGTCTGCTACTATTGGGGGCGATTGGCAGCGACGCCATGATTGTTTCGATTCTAAAAACTGTAGAGCATGTTGCCAGACCAACAAATTCAATTGTGTCCGATTCGGGTTTTTCGTATCCGAGCGGTCATTGTACTGGGTGCGTTGTTTTTGGTGGGGTACTTGCTTATTTTGCTTGGCGGCACTGGCAAAGAACACGTTCAAGGGCTATTATAGGTAGTGGCATGGGCATTGTGGTGGGTGTTGTGGGTTTTGACAGATTATATTTGAATGTTCATTGGGTAAGTGATGTGTTAGGCGGGTTATTATTTGGGGCGTTTTGGTTGTCTTTTGTAATCCTATTGTTTAGGCAGGCTAAACAAACCAAAAGGTTTGAGTCGGATAGGTTTGATTTTGTGGCCAACTTGCTCTATTTTGCGGCGGTTGTGGTTTCGATTTTTATTGTTTTGTTTAGCTTATATGGAAATATCTTGTAATTTTGGAGTAGACGACGTATCTTCTTCGCGGCATCTTGCAAAGCAAAATTGCGGTAGCAAAGGGCTCAACAAGCCACGGTTGCAATTGCAACCACGACCACCTGCTAACCATTACGGTTAGCCTTGAACGTCTTTTCTTTTTTTCTCCTGCCATCCCGTTTTATGGTTTGTCTGGTAAAGGCATAGTGACTTTTTCTTCCGCAGACAACTTTTCTGAGAATGCACCAAGCAAAACGTTTTCAGCGAAAAGGTCCTCATTGAATGCTCCCATAAATTCCACTGTTTCGTTGATTATTATCTTTGGAACCCCAATTATGTTGTATTTCATGGCTAAGTCGGGGAATTCGCTGCTTTCAATAACGTCGGCTTTGACCATGTCGCTTTCGATGGCTAATTTATGTGCGACGGCGGCTGCTGCGGGGCAGTGTGGGCAAGTTAGGGTGACGAAGACTTGGATGTGAACAGGCAATTTTACATCCGACAGTATCTGTTTGGTTTTGTCGGAGAGGTCGGTTTTGCCCTTTGAAACATTAATAACTGCCTCAATTAGCGTTTGAAGTTCATACCCATAAGGAATTCCATATATTCTTACACCATAATCTTTTTTGCCTATTATTGCTAATGCTGGAATCTTGTCAATCCCATATTCCTTGGCTTTAGCTCCGTCAGCAACAAAATCGTAAACTTCCGTCGTTATCTTGCTATTAAGAGTAGATAGTTCTTCAGCGAGTTTTCTTGTGTCCGAACAGTATTTGCACTCAAACTCCTGAGTAAACATGACAATTCTTACTGGATCAACTAGTTTTTCCTCAAAATCTTTCTTAAGCAATTCTTTTTTATCGTCAGGTAATAAACTCATGTTTCTGCCTCCGCAAAAATGTTTGCCAATATGGCGTCTACCAGTAGACTTTGTTGTTTCCGAGATATAACTGTACAGTTTGAGGAGAGTTTGGGAACGAAAGTCATATTAAGAGTTTTCGAGAATTTTTATTTGATAAGTCAAGTTTTGGAGAAAGATAAACATGGTTAAAGTTACGTTAAAGGATGGAGTGTACTGGGTTGGCGTCATCGATTGGAACATACGGGACTTCCATGGCTACATAACAAACCGAGGAAGCACCTACAACGCATACCTGATTCAAGATGAAAAAACAGCCTTAATTGACACAGTGAAACATCAATTCTCGGAAGAGCTTGTCCGAAAAATCAAGGAAGTAATCCCGTTTGAAAAAATCGATTATATAATTGTTAACCACGTTGAAATGGACCATTCAAGCAGTCTACCCGAAATCGCCAAATTGGCCGTTAACGCCAAAATCCTCTCTTCAGTTAGGGGCAAAGACGAATTAATCGAGCATTATGGCAAAGAGTTTGAACGGGTGGAAACAGTCAAGTCTGGTGACGAAGTCAAACTTGGAGGTAAAACTCTTCGTTTTGTTGAAGCACCGATGCTTCACTGGCCTGACAGCATGTTCACTTATCTTGTGGAAGATAAGATTTTGATGCCCAACGACGCCTTCGGCGAGCACCTGGCATCTTCCGAGCGGTTTGATGATGAAGTGGACCAGCATATTCTGATGGAAGAGGCCACAATGTACTACGCTAACATCCTCATGCCGCTATCACCTCTGATTGTGAGGAAGATTCAGGAGGTAATCGCTATGCATATTCCTATCGATATAATTGCACCTAGCCACGGCATAATCTGGCGTAAAGACCCGATGAAGATAGTTAACGCTTACCTTGACTGGAGCCAAAACGCAACCAAAAACAAAATTGTAATTGTGTTTGACACCATGTGGAACAGCACTGACAAGATGGCAAGAGCCATAGGCGAAGGAGCTGCCAGCCTAGGCGTTGATGTTAAATTGCTTAAACTTCGCTCCTACGCAATTTCTGAAGCTATGACCGAAATCCTAGATGCCAAAGCCGTCGTGGTTGGTTCACCGACATTAAATAATCAAATGTTTCCAACCCTGAGCTCATTTCTAACATATGCCACCGGGTTGAAACCTAAAAACAAATTATGGACCTTCTTTGGTTCATATGGTTGGGGAGGCGGAGCAGTAAAAGGTATGGCTAAAGTTGCTAAGGACGCAGGCTTTAACGTCGTTGAGCCAGGTCTGGAAATCAAATTTGTGCCTGATGAAGAAGATCTGAAAAAATGTTTTGAGTTTGGGCAACAAACAGCCCAAAAAATCAAAACATAACCTTATTTTAGTTTATTTTCATGAATTTGTCTTTAGCAGTAGCACAGATTGGGCAATTATCAGGTGTTGTGCCTTCAAAGGTGTTTCCGCAGACCGGACAAACGAACATTTCTGCTTTAGGCAGTTCTTTGTTGTTTTTGAGTGCGTCTAGTGCTTTTTGGTAGAGCTTTGCATGGATTTGCTCAACCTGGTTTGCATAATTGAAGCTTACTTCTGCTTTTTTGTTTCCTTCTTTTTTAGCTTCAGTCATAAAATCAGGGTACATCGTTTTGAACTCGTAGGTTTCCCCTGATACCGCGGTGCCGAGGTTGTCGAGGGTCGATTTGACTTGGTCCATGACTTTCAGGTGGTTTAGGGCGTGGACGGTTTCAGCTTCCGCTGCTGCTCTAAAGAGTTTGGCAATTTGAGTTAATCCTTCTTCATCGGCTTTCTTGGCAAAAGCCAAATACATTCGATTAGCTTGAGATTCGCCTGCGAAAGCGGCTTTTAGGTTTTCATCAGTTTTAACCATAAAATTCACTGGAAAATAGTAAAGTAACAAGCTGGTAATAAGCTATACCTTACCCTTCAAAGCAGTATATTAAAACCAGCCGACTCTCACTGATGACTTCTCTCCCTTAATAAGCGACCAAAAATGCGATCACTAAGAATCCAGTAAGGTAAAGTATATTAGTTGTTTTCTGCTTTGGAAAAGGTTGATTTTGGTGAATTTTATGGAAAAAATAAAATCTTTTACTCTACCCAAATTGCCCTATGATTACAACGCGCTTGCACCGTATATTTCAGAAGAACAACTAAAACTTCACCATGACAAACACCATCAAGCCTATGTAACCGGCGCCAACGCTATCTTTGAAAAAATCGACAAAGCACATCAGGAGAATGTTGCATTAGATATCAAAGCAGTTGCAAAAGAGCTATCCTTCCACATCGGCGGTCATATGTTGCACACGACTTTCTGGGAGAATTTGGCTCCAGCAGGCAAAGGCGGCGGAGGACAACCAAGCGGAGCAGTTGCAGATATGATTAACATGGGGTTTGGAAGCTTTGAGCACTTTAAAAAGCAGTTCTCAATGGCTGCTACTAGTGTTGAAGGTTCAGGCTGGGCAACATTAGTTGCGCACTCATGTATTGGACGGCCCCTAATCATGCAGATTGAAAAACACAACGTTAACGTTTTCCCTAATTTCCAAATCTTGATGGCATTGGACGTTTGGGAACACGCCTATTACGTTGATTACAAGAACGACCGCGCCAAATTCGTGGAAGCTTTCTGGAACCTTGTAAACTGGGACAAAGTCAACAAAAATCTTAGCCTTGTAAAGTAAGCGTTTGCTTACTTTTTTTTCTTTATTTGTTTATAAAAAATTAAAGCGCCTAAAAAAGAGCGCTTATGGCTGTGGAGTAATTTTTATGGCTGCTGCGGGGCACTGCATCTCACAGGCTAAGCATTGTATGCAGTCTTTTTCGCGTGCAGGGTCAGATTTGCGTTCAGATAGTGGGTGTCCAGGCGAATCAGCCCAATCATAGAGAGATACGGGGCAAACGTCGATGCATACGCCGTCTCCGACGCAGCTATCCCAGTCTACTGCGCTGGTTGTTCCATGGATTCCAAGTTTTTGTGGGGCTTCAACTGGTCCCCAGACTTTGTGACCATTATGTTCACTTACAACTTGTCGTTTGGTTTGAAAATCAGGGTCTATTGGCAAAAAATTCACCATACTAACGTGAGGAAACCGCAAATATTAGGGTTTCTACCTGAATCAATCCGTAAAGCATTTTGGGGTAGCCGCGTAACATTGTTTGATTTGTATGAGTCAATATTACCTGCCCTTTCAGCTAAGTAACCTTTAGGTTCATTAGGTTCTGTTTGTTGCTTAGATGGTTCTTTTTCACAATTTAAATCTAACATTTGCTATTTTTCGCCTCATTTTATGTTTAGCTACATTATTTAATAAGATTTTGAAAATATAAAGCTTTTTTATGATTATACCATGTGTGTTTTGCCAAGAAATCTTTAAGTTAATTTGCAACAATTTTGCTTAGAGGAGTTTGGGTGGTTAAAAAGACAATAAAGTTGTTTATTCGTTCTAGAAAACAAGGCTCGTATATTGCATCTGTTCCATTGGAACAACTTCGAAAATTTTCTGAGGCTCCTGAAAAGTCTAGGGGTTGGAGTTTTGAGGATGGTTGGTTAATTCTCGAAGCGTTCTAATTTTGGTACTGATTAGTTAAGGGTATTGCTCCTCTGTTGAATGTATTTTATTTTTATTTGTCTCCTTTCTTTGTTTAATTTTCTTGCTAATCTTCTTTGTAAGAAAGCTTGTTTATCTGTCTAACTTAGCGGTTCGTTAATGGTGAGCGTTTTACTTTGCGGTTAATGTTAGATTAGCGTTCGTTAGACTTAGGCTTATTTTTTAGATTTTAAAAATAGTTTTGTTCCTGTTAGCTTTTGGTTGTACCTTTTCTCTGAAAAGGTAGGTTTTCTTTCTTCCCCTTTATTGGGGGACGGTGGGGGCATGTGGTAGTTGTGTACTGCATTATTCTTTCTAGTTATTTTGGAGGCTATGGAACCCCTTTGTAAGGCTTGCGCCTGCGGGGGGGTTCCATGTTAGGACTTCCCCTTCTGAATTTCATTATAAATTTAGTTCTGGCTCTGTTTTTCTTCTTTAATGAAAATAAATGTTGTGTATTCTGAAGGGAGCTGTAAAGTTGTTTACACATAAGCTCCTTTCTTCTCTCGCTGTAAAAATTCGAGGCATAGGGTGTTCGGGTTCACTTATTTTAAAAGAAAAGTATGGTTATGAGGGGGTTTAATTAATGGGGTTATTTGAGTGGTTACTTAGACGAAAAATTATTTCTCTTTTCATTGATTCGGGAATAGATAATTTGGTTTTTACACTCTTTATCAATCTTATGCTATTGGCGTTTGTGTTTCTTGCTGAAGTTGGGTTACCACTTTTTTTTTATTTTTTCGCATTAAACAATGTCCTTAATTTTGTTGCGATATTCCTCTTCAGCCTTTTTCTTTTCATACTCAGCTTTCTTATCATCGTCTTTGCTGTGGTCGAATATCACAACCGCAATATCAATACTTGCAAAGAATAGTACAAAGAATGTTAGACTACTGTTCTCATAATCATTAATTCTTTGCTGTGTCTGCATTTGATTCAGAACTGCTGTTGTTGCTTGTTGTTGGGATAGTTCTTGTTGAGCTAACGATTGCTGTTGAACCGATGTACTTGATTGAATGTAAATATTCGGAATAGTGACATTTACATTAAAATCAGTTGGAAATGTTGTCCAATTAACTTCATTCCATACGTCTTGTGTTGGAAGAAGAGACGCACTGATTTGTAGTGTGATAGGACCAGCATTTTGAAAAATCATGGTATCACTACCATACCACTGCTCAGTAATCCAAACACTGCTTGAATTATAGCCACCAAAAGCGGGAAAACTGCCTAATTCGTTAGGTTCTAATATTTCATAATATCCTCCGTTATACGGTTGCCATGGGTTTTGTGTTTCTACTGATATTGTATCGAGTGGTTTAACCTCAAATCCTGCTCCATTAACTAAAACTTCGGGAATTGGGTTGTCTCTTGTGATATTTACTATAACTGTAACTGGATTGCCTTGAACAAACTCGTTGCTGTAAGCTGTGCAGTATACAGTTAGATAGTCAGGAGCACCCACGTTACCGAATGCCCCTGGCAATAGAAATTGTGTTATATCTGATTCTGATTTCGTAGAAGATATAGTTTGGTTCGATATGCCTAAAATAGTTTGAGTAATTTCTTTCTGAGATAGCGCATTAGCTTCAGTGTTATATTGGTAGGCAAAGGCGAGAAAAATACCTGAAATAATGAAGGCAAAGATTGATGCAAAAACGAAAATCTTGTTATGTATCGCCCAAAATTTTTGCCAACTCAATGCTCTTCCTCTTGCTCTACTTTTGTTAGTCTAAACTGTTAAATTTTTGGGTTATTTTGGCTTGCATTTTGTATCAGAGTTTTCCACTTGTTATTTCCTTCTATAGTTATTCCGCATGCTTCGCTTGGAGTTTTTCCGTTTAAGGCTCCATGGGTCTTAATGTGATATTGTACCTTTCAGAATTGGGCATGTTCAAACTTAATCTTGAAAAATAGTGTAAATACACTGTAATTTTCAAGTTCTATTTTTTACTTGTAACTTCTTTTTTTGTTTGACTGCAGTTAGGGCGAAGCGTAACAAGCGAAGCGAGTGAGCGAAGCCCGACTTATGACTAAAAGAGAAGCTATTGTTGAAAAGAAGTTCTTTTCAATTTGTGTTTATTTTCGTTTTTTGAATATTTTAGTATCTTCAATTTCCGTTACGTATTGAAAGCCTGCTTCGATTAGTGATGTTGCTTCTTGAAGTGTTTTGGCTGTTTTGCAGATAAATTCTTCTTCCTCTCCGTTTACAGTTATGCCATTTAGGTAGTGCATTGTGGTTTCAAGTTTTTTATGTCTCAGGTGCCGTTTAACTCCTATTGGGTCACGTGTTTTGTAGTATAGCATAGCTCCTGAGTAATTTCTAAGGTTTCTCATAGAAATTTTCCTTAATTCTGGTTGACATAGTTTAATTGATGCACGTTTTCGTGTTTCACACCATACTTGACCCATAATCTTTGGAAGTGGGAAGGGATAGTTTTCTGTGTTTTTGTTTAAATAGACTCTAAGCATCTCGGCGGTGGTTGTTTTTAGTTTGTATGTGCCTGAATCATGTCTTTTTACTCCTGTTATGCTAATTATTCCATTTTCTTTGTCTATGTCGGTTTGTTTTACTTTGTGCAGTTCTTGGGCTTCTGCTCCTGTTTCAATTAGAAGCGTAAAAATTGTCGTGAATCTTGCTGTGGCACAGTTTAATATTTTATTTACGTTTTCTGTTGACGGAATTAACGGTACTTTTGGAGTGTACATGAAATATGGTTTTTTCCAAGCTATGTTTTGTATTTTGCAGAATTGGTCATAGCAGTATGCGTAAGTGTTTTTTGAGCTTAGCTCGAATGGTTCACCTTTTTCAGTTTTGGCGTTTGCAATAAATTGTTTAACAGCTTCAGGGTCAAATAAATCGGTGTGATGGCTGATTTGTTTCAAGTTGTAATTGACCATTCTTAATGTTGAATCTGCTTTGCCATTATTTTTTAGCGATAGCAACGTGTTTATTATTGCTTCCTCGATTTTTGCTTGTATTTTTATAGGGCGGGTAATACGGTAACTCTGACGATTATATGAGTCAATATTACCTGCCCATTGGCATGAGATATGCGACTTTGGAGGAAAGAAAACAATTCTACGCCCAAGAATTCAACCTTAGTAAAGTATCCGAATGGTTCATTGGTGGCCTTGGCAACACAAAGTTTGCAGTAATTATAGGCAGACATACAAAAATTTTCCCAGAAAAATACAAAGACGACGCTTCAACCACCATAATAGTTGATGATTTTAAGAATCTGGAAGATGTACGCGAGCAAATCCTTGAGTTTTTGCCCGAAGCCGTCTACTACGATCGAAACAACTACGACAAAAAGGGCAACAAAACTGGACAGGAGCTAGCTTTTGACCTTGACCCCGAAAACATCACTTGTCCCATCCATGGTAGTTTGGCAGATAAAATGAAGCATCATCAAGGATTGAGCTTTTGCGAAGTTGAACTTGACATGATTAAGAAGGAGGCAATTGGTCTCTTCGATTTTTTGGGGCGCCGTTTTTCTGATTTGCGGGTTGTTTATTCGGGGAGAGGTTTTCATTTGCACGTATTAGACCCAAAAGCCTACTTGCTAAGTACTGAAGAGCGATTGACTCTTGCGCGGAAGGTAAAAGCTGATGGCTTCCACATTGATGAATGGGTGACTTCAGGCGAATTCCGCTTGATTCGGCTCCCCTACAGCCTAAACGGTTTAGTTTCAAGAATCGCGTTACCATTGAAAAAAGATGAAGTAGAAAGTTTTGACCCCGTTCACGATGAGCGGTGTCTGCCAAAGTTTTTGGTTAAAGAAGCTACTTCTTAACTGCTTTAGCTTTTTTTTCAGCCTTACTATAATATGCTGCTTTTTTCTTTTCTTCTTCCGCGGATTTAGGTTTTTTTGACAACAAGATGCCTCACATACAAGTAACCCTGCGGACGCTTAAAAGATTTTTTAGATCAAGCCTTAGCAATTGAAAAGTTTATTTGTCTTCGATTCTTCATTTTCTTGTGCACACTTGAGGTCTATTTTTTATGGAGCAGTTTGATGTAATCGTCATCGGTTCGGGTTCAGGAATGCTCATTGCATCTGCAGCTGTTGACCAAGGTTTCAAGGTGGCGTTGGTTGAAGGAGGAAAGATGGGTGGTACCTGCATAAACGTGGGATGTGTGCCTTCGAAGATGCTTATTTACCCTGCAGACGTCCTTGCCACAATCAAAGACACAGAAAAACTCGGCATCAATACAACAGTCAACTCGATTGACTTCAACAACATCATTACTAGAATGCACGGCCTTGTTAACCATGATTCGGGGCAACAAGCAGCAGCCGTTGAAGCCACTCCAGAGCTGAAGTGGTTTAAACAAAAAGGTGAATTCATCTCAGACTACACAATGCAAGCGGGCACCCAAATCTTTTCAGGGAGACTTATTTTCATAGTTTCAGGCGCACAGACAGCAATTCCGAATGTTAAGGGTTTAGAAAACGCAGGGTACCTAACAAGCGACACTGTTCTGGGGTTGCAAACGCTGCCCAAAAGCATCATAATTATTGGGGGAGGGTACATAGGCATGGAGTACGGACACTTTTTCTCAGTCCTTGGCACAAAAACCACCATAATCCAGCGACCCCTCCGTCTGCTTCCTGATGAGGAACCAGAAATCTCCGACTTACTAAAAACCGAAATAGAAAAGCGCATGGAAATCAACTTTGGCTATGAAGCTCTCGAAGTAAGGCAAGAAGGCAACGTAAAAATAATTGCTGCCAAAAACCGACAAGACGGCAGCATCAAAGAGTTCTCTGCCGAGGCCCTGATGGTTGCCACAGGTAGAGTTTCAAACGCTTATGCCCTCAAACTTGAAAAGACAGGTGTAAATCTTGACGAGCGTGGTTTCATAAAAGTAGACGATTACCTTGAAACCAGCAAAAAGAACATTTACGCGTTTGGCGATGCCATAGGCAAACAAATGTTTAAGCATGTAGCAAATTATGAGGCAGGTATAGCTTGGCATAATTCCAACCATGACCTCAAGGTTAAGATGAATTTTACAACAGCGCCGCACGCGGTCTTTACACATCCACAGATTGCTTCGGTGGGTTTGAAGGAAGAGGAAGCTAAGGCAAAATACAAGATTTTGGTTGGAACTGGGTTCTACAAGGATACAGCTATGGGTGCAGCGTTAGGGTTCCCTGAAGGCTTTGTGAAAGTTATCGTTGAGCAGGAAACAGGCAAAATCCTTGGAGCTCACATTATCGGTCCTGAAGCATCTATTCTCATCCAAGAAATCACAAATGCTATGGTTACTGAAAAAGGCGACTTCGGACCAATCGCAAGAGGCATGCACATTCATCCAGCTCTCAACGAAGTAGTTCAGAACGCTTTCGGCAATCTTCATCAACACGACCACGAACATGAACACTAAAATTCAACTAATCTAAACAGTTATATTCGGCTTAAACCAAATTTTATTGGTGAGATTTTAGTATGCAATTCTCCAAAATTTCTGGTAAAAAAAATAACCACAAAGTTGCCCTCTACGCTTTAAGCACTTGTGTTTGGTGCAAAATGACAAAGCAATACTTAAGCGAAAACGGCGTTGAATATGAATTCGTTGATGTTGATTTACTTGACGACAACGACAAAAGTAGAGTACACACAACAATAATCAGTAAAGGTGGAGTATTGAGTTACCCCACTATAATTGTTGATGACAAAACTGTAATTACTGGTTTCCGTAAGGACCAGCTCAAAGAGGCACTGGGTATTTGACCACAATAGAGCAGACGCGCAAAAGAGCCGAAGCAGACGCGAAAACATACGGCTACTTCCTTACGCCTCAACCTGACCTTCTGCAAATGTTTCTCGAAGGATTAAAGGTGAACGAGGACCGTTACGGTTATCCCTCATGCCCCTGCAGACTAGCCACAGGTAACTTTGAAATCGATAGAGACATCATTTGTCCTTGCGATTACCGAGACCCTGATGTCGCAGAATTCGGAGCATGCTACTGTCGACTATACGTTAACAAAGCAGTCTATGAAAGCCAAAACTTACCCGATGTCCCCGAACGCCGTCCGCTTGAAAAGCAGGGAAGAGCATACGGAATTCCTGGTCTTACTCAACAAGCAACTTTAGAGGGACAAAAAAACCTTGTCACACCAGCTACCCCATTGCAACAGAAACCAGAAATAAAAAAGAAGTTATGGTACTGCAAGCAATGCGGCTATGTGGTTTATCGTGAGGATCCACCGTACGTTTGCCCAATATGCAAAGCCAAAAAGGAATTTTTCGCCGAAATAGAAACTAAAGTGGAATTCAAAGGATAAAAATTATTTTTGGATTTCTATCTCGATTCTTTTCCAATCCCCTTTTATGCCCTTCAATGAACCGACCGCACCAGTTATAGTTCCATTCATTATTTTTTCAACAAACTCGTTTAGAGGGATGTCTTTTCCGTCAACTTTTAATTTTAAACTCAAGCGTTATCACCTGAAGATTGTTTAAACCTGTGTTGGTGTAAAAAGGTTTGTGTTGGCCGCGTTTTAGCTGTTGTAAGTTCAATAATTTTTTTCTATTTCCTTTTTGACAGAGTTCAATGAGTGAAGGCTAAAAGTAGAACCTGCTGCGAAAGTTGAGATTAACAATGGAATTAGGTCCGATAAAAGTTAAGAATTAATAAACGAATAATAAAATTAATCAGTCGTAGACTACAAAAATTGGATAATTAAGTTCTTGACCCAGCGGGTTTCACTGTAACTCTTAGCTTAGTCAAGTTCTCTTTTATCTCAGCTTTAACGCCCATCGCAGTAAAGTATTCCTCTAGAAAAATGCGAATGAAATCCTTAGAAACCTCCGAAACCAACACCAGGGTGTAGTCATTTGGAGCGTTCTTGGTTAAGCGATAAAAGTTGCATACCTCAAGCCTATATAACATTTCTTCTGGCGAATGAACTTTGGTTTTTAGCTGCTCCCAATGGGCACGGGCCACCTCTTTGTGCTCCTTCCAGAACGTTTCTTTCTCAGGTGAGGAAGCTATGAGGCGTAGGAACATGAGCCAATGGTCAACGTCTAAGATTATATGTTCGCCTGTTAGAAGCATATCTATGTAAGCAAGGATTTTTTTCTTTGTGACTGGATCTTCGAGTACTTTGTTTTCGTGATAGAATTTTAATGCGCGGCGCATTATTTCGCTTTGCGAGACTTGGGCGTCGGTGCTTATTTTTTCAAGCAGGTCGGCTGTGGTTTTGTCAAAGGCTACTGTTATTCTTGTTGGGTTTACCATGCTCCCACTTAAGTTTAATTTACACATTTTCAAATAGCGGAAATTATATAAACATTATGTATAGAATAATTGTTTTTAGATTTGCATATTTAGTGTACAACAACATATTTTTAAACAATTGTCCAGTATACAAAAGCATCTCCCAAACAAATTCAAAACTCTTTTATCCATTACTAATCAATAATTATCAGGTGCCTTGGAGAATAAAAACTTGAAAACACCAGAAATATTCCTCGAACCTAAACAAAGAACAGAAAAAATAATCACATTACTCGAAAAACAATACCCAAACGCTAAAACGGCCCTAAACTACACCAACCCACTGGAAATTCTCATCGCCACCATACTCTCAGCACAAACAACTGACGTAACAGTCAACATAGTAACCCAAAAATTATTCAAAAAATACCACAAACCCGAAGACTACGCAAACGCAGACATAAAAGAACTTGAACAAGACATCCACTCAACCGGATTCTATCACAACAAAGCCAAAAATATCCAAAAATGTTGCCAACTCCTCGTGGAAAAATTCCACTCCCAAGTTCCCAAGTCAATGGAGGAACTCATAGAGCTTCCGGGTGTTGCCCGGAAAACAGCCAACATCGTCCTCTACAACGCTTACGGCACGACAGCTGGCATCGCTGTAGATACCCATGTAACAAGGCTCTCGCAAAGACTCGGGCTGACACAACAAAAAGACCAAAATAAGATAGAACACGATTTAATGCAGATTACACCCAAGGAGAAGTGGATGCCACTAACAGACTTGCTGATTTTTCAAGGGAGGCAAGTATGTATGGCAAGAAAACCAAAATGTGAAATATGTGTGCTAAACAAGATTTGCCCTTCAGCATTTACTTTCGGCTAGGCATTAGCCATTTATACAAGCATTATCTTCTCTTTTTGTAGTGAGGTTTGATTCTATGATAAACCAAATTAAAGTCGGAGACAGTGCACCTGATTTCACGTTGCCCGACGTAGACAAGAAACCCAGAAGTCTAAAGGAATTTTTAGGTAAAAAAGTTGTATTAGCCTTTTTTGTGGGCGCTTTCACTTCAACATGCACCAAGGAAGTTTGCACTTTCCGCGATTCTATGGCACGACTTGTAGATTTAAACGCCCAAGTCGTTGGCGTAGCAGTTAGCGACCCTTTCTCAAATAAAGCTTTTTCAGAAAAAAACAGGCTGCCCTTCCCCGTGTTAAGCGACTATAACCGTCAAGTCATCAAACAATGGGGACTAGAACTGCCAGATTTTGCTGGACTAAAAGGGTACACAGTTGCCAAACGTTCAATCTTTATCCTTGATGAGACAGGTATAGTGCGGTTTGTTTGGATTTCAGAAGACCCATCGGTTGAACCAAACTATGGGGAAATACAGAAAGCCCTCGAACAAATTCCGTAGAAAGAAGGTTACTTTTTGTAACAAATTGTCTATTTTTGACAGCTGCTCGGGTTTAGCGTCTTCACAAAAAGGTAACAGCTTCTTTAAAAAATATTTGAGGGTTAATTGGTGGATGTATTGTGTCCTTTGAAATCCAAGAGTTACCCGTTGTTATCAGGGCCATTGTTTCATTGAATTTAAACAAAGACGCTGAAAGTAACGCTTACTGAAACTACATTTATCGTGGTAATAACAACTTAATTTCACTGTTACTTAGAGACATTAGCTAGACGCCGATGCTCAACCATCAAACACTTATCCATAACTACAACCAACCCCATCCGCCTTCCAGCTTCCGCCGCCTGCTCATTAACTATACCAATCTGCATCCAAACATCAAAAGGCCTGCCGAATTTGGCTTTGAGCTGGATAACCTGCTCAATGATAGGATCAACATTCACAGGTTTTCTGAAAATGTCTATCACATCGATGTTTTTCTGGATTTCCTCGGGGATTTCAAGAAGACTTCTATAGCTTTTCTCACCCAAAACCTCGTCGATAAAGGGGTTAACGGGAATAATTCGGTAGCCATGCTGTTGTAGGTAAACGCTTACTTTATAACTGTCTTTTTGGGGCTCTCTGGATAACCCAACAACTGCTATGGTTTTGGCTTTTTCCAAAATATTTTTTATTTGTTCTTCGCTCAAACCGAAATTCTCCTGCGAAAATAGTTCTACGGGGTTTCAAGGAGTCTTAACTCAAAGAAGTTTTCCTAGTCATGACGTGAACAAGTTTTTAGTGCTTATGTTGACTACGCTTTTGCTTACTTTTTCTATGATGTCTAAGACAACGTTCTTATCATAACACAAAAAGTGTTCCCTCAAAAACCAATTTAAGGCCGTTTTTAATAAATCTTAATCGCTGCCTATTCTCGGCAAAACAAACATTTTTCTGCCCATGCTTGGGGCATTTCTTTTTGGCAGTGGCTGCACATTAACCCTTTTTCTCTAATGGTTCGGCAGGTTTGGCAGAATAGTTTGAGGAATTCTGTTTTGTTTTCGGGTTGTTTTACAATGTGAGTAACCATTTGGTCAATTAACGCTAATATTTCTGGGGTGGTTTCGATGTTTAAGAGGTTGCCTCTTTCGCGTCCGACGTACCTGCTGACAGCAGATTGGGATAAGCCAAGGAGGTCTGCGGTTTGTTTTTCGTTTAAGCCATGTTTTTCCACAATGGATCTTGCCATGACGGCTTTTACTGCAGGTAAAACTGTTTTTACGCCCACTTCGCACGGTAGTATCAAATTTCGCACCAATTACTGTTATTTCTAGGGGAAACTTATTTAAATATGTCGCCTGTCATAAATTATGACGCGTGTCAAGACGGATAGCAGACAAAAAACAGTTCTACACCAACCGCAAACTAAACTCGCCTGTCTTCTCACACGCCAACAAAGGAGGAAAAAAGCAAATGGATAATGTCCTTCAATCAACCCGAAACAGCGAAAATCGCGACTTATCATCAATGTTAAAAACACTAAACGCTGAATGCAGAAATTGCGCACCAACATCACCCTTAGAATGCGTAACTCGCTGTCAAGTCTATAAACTAAAAAATGAACTAAGAAAATTAAGCGAAACTATGGACAATCCCAACTACATAAAAGAGTTATTCAACGTACTAAAAAACGAAACACGACTTCACATCCTAAAATCAATTGTTAACGGCAGGTACTCAGTAAGCCAACTCCAGCAAGAACTAAAGAAAACTGGGCACTCACATAGCCAAGACACTATAAACGAAGAATACCTTCAACCCTTAATGGCAGTTGGATTAGCAACCGAATCACGAGACGAATACTACGCAACCACGTTTGGAGGGCGATTAACGAACTTGATTGGAGCCTTCCCCGAGTTTGCAGAAATGCTACCTGCACACTCCGAGTGCTACGAGGAATCACTTCTGCGTGCATTGCTGACAGGCCCTAAAACCTTTGAAGAAATTGAAAGTTTAATTTCGTCAAAGATAGCATCGCGAATCCTCAAACGATTACGCTCCGTGGGATTGATAGAAACCCCAGAAGAGCGAGACTACATATTCTTCTTTAAATCCAAACGTGACCCAAGCAAAGAAAACTTCACAGAAACCGAACACAAAGTCTACGAAACACTACCAAACGAAGGAATCTCTGCGGGAAAACTCGCCAAAGAAACAGGACTCTCAATGAGGAGAACCTACAAGTACCTTCGAGGGTTAAAAGGTAAAAAACTCGTGTTCATCAGAAGAACCCCAAAAGCCTATGGCTTAACCAACAAAGGCGAAATGTTAGCCACGCTACTACAGGATCTCCAGCAAATTGTCGACGAAACCTGGACCTCTTCACAGCAAGTAATAGGCAGCGCAGATAACGCTTAGCAACCCTAAACGCATTTTCTTTTTTTTTGTTTTATCCGCCGCCAGGAGCGCCGTGGAACGGAACGTTTTCCCAGAGCATCTTCCACCAATCAGCCTCTGTTATGGTTTCGCCATGAACAATTATTTCTAAAACCATCTTCAACATGGCATGGTGACGAACCTCGTCTTCCAATATGGCTTTTAAAAGAAAAACTACCTTTTCGTTTTCTATTTTCGGTATTTTTTCTTGGAGTACTTTGATCAGTTTTGATTCAATCTCTATGTGTTTTTTGATAAGTTCTCTTTGTTCATCAAGATTGCCTTGATTTAAGGCAGTAGAAGCCTGAGTCAACAAGGTAAGGGCTGCAGAATAAAGCTCCGCATGCTTCACTGAATCCAAAGAAACACCCTTCAAGACCCCTTTTACAGCTGGATTCTTCATTCCTACGAGCGCTTTCTCAAGGGATGTCACGATTTCATTTTCCACTGTAACCTGGTTCTTCAAAAAATCAAGCAGATCATTATCTTTCTTTTTTTCCATAAAATTTTCGCCTAATATTTATTGCTAAGCCTGATTCATCAATCTTTCGGAAACTCTTTTTCCAAGGTCCTTGCACGCATTGAGGATAGTTGAGTCAGGCAGGTACTTTGCAAGTAAAGGTTGTTCAACCACTTGCATCTCAAACTTGTACTTCATAATCTCCAAGATAAGTTTTGGTGCCTCACCACTCCAACCATAAGAACCAAATGCTGCGCCCATTTTACCCTTCAAACTTGTACCAGCCACGGCAGCTTGCTCGAAAAGATTCTTGAAGTCAACAGGCATATCATGGTGGTAGGTTGGTGCTCCGACAAGTATGGCATCATAAGAACTGAGATTTTCAGCGTCCACATGATAGTTTAATTCTACTTCAACGGCACCATTTCTTTGTGCACCTTCAGCCACGGCGTTTGCCATTCTTTCCGTGTTCCCAGTTCGGCTATAATATAAAACAAGTACTTTCTTCATAACCAAAATTAAAGCAAACAAGTTATTTCAATATTTTGAATATTTGATTTCGGATGAAGTTACAAATTAAGAGTGAAATTATCATTTTTTATTATGTCTACGGGTTGGGAAATTTGATCTCAACTTGGTTTCCTTTCAATTTCAGTCGCCTTGTTTTTCCGGCTTTCGCCTCCCTTCCTGCCAATTTCACTATAGAATCCTTCGCCATGGGTTGCAGAAGTCTTCAATCCACCTTTGCGACCTGCCTCTCCAACTGTCATTTTACCTTTCTTTTCTTCCAAAAAATCACCTCCACCTCAAAAAATGAATAAATCTAGGAGACGGGAAAGAATAAGCCTCAATAATAAAATATCTTAAGAAACTGCTTATTCTTCCTCGTGTTCCTTTCCTGCCTGAATCAATCGTCGGACTCTCTGTCCACCTCTATGACCGGCTTCTTCAAGGCTTGTTTTGCCTGCTGCCTCTGCGGAGCCTTCATGTTGCTTGGCGCGTTCAGAGCCTCCTTTGCTGCCTATTTCGCTGTAGAATTCTGGACCTCGTTCTTGAGAAACTTTTTCGCCGCCTTTACGTCCGATTTCTTCATAGAATTCTCGTCCATGAGTTGATGCGGTTTTTTCTCCACCTTTCCTGCCTGCTTCAGCAACAGTCATTTTACCTTTTCGTTCTTCCGTCCGTGTACCCAAAAAAATTCACCTCCTACTTTACTGCGCTAAAAGTTAACAAGAATTAGAGCCGAACAACCGCTCATAAAGTTATGTTGTTGTAGCTAAGCAGTAACATGCCAGCTAAGCATCAAAAAAATGGGTCAGTATTGATAATTAGACATAAATCAGTTAAAGATGTTATAGCTAAACGTTAACTGTCAGCATAAATTAATTTAAATATCTGTAACAGGCAACTAAATAATCACCAGGTACACCCAATGAAAGTGCTTCTGATCAATCCGCCGCAAACATTTTATCCAGGCTCAGAACAACCTGCGGGCAACTTACCTATAGGCTTGATGTACATAGCCGCGGTGCTCCAGAAATCCGATTACAAAGTTGAAATTTTGGATGCTTTCATGGCGGCTACTTTCCAAAAAAACAGTGATACCATAAGCGTTGGGATGCCTTTTGAGCAGATAAAGCAGGAAATAAACTCAAGAAAACCAGATATCGTGGGCATATCGGGACCATTCACTTGCCAAATAGAAAATTCGATCAAAGTAAGCAACTTAGCCAAAGAGGTTAACCCAGACATTTGGACGGTTATTGGTGGTCCACACGTTACTTTAGTTCCAAAGGAGTTTTTAGAGGAAGCAAAAAATGTTGACATCGCAGTTGCTGGCGAAGGAGAATACGCCATGCTTGATATCGCGCAAACGTTTGAGGGTAAAAAACAACTGAGCGAAGTTGAAGGCATAGTTTATCGCCAAAACGGTGAGGTAGTTGTTAACAAGCAAAGACCTTTCGTTGGGAACCTGGATGAGTTGCCCTACCCAGCTTATGACCTGGTTGATATGGAGCAGTATCTTAACCCCAAAAATATTGGATACCGTAGTTTCCAAGACCGCGCCATAACCATGATTACAAGCCGAGGCTGCCCGTTTAACTGCTGCTTCTGCGCAGTCCACTTGCATATGGGGCAAAAATTCAGGGCGCACTCAGCCGAATATGTATTAGATCACATTCAATATGTCGTGGAAAAGTTTAAGGTTAAAAACATCTTTTTTGAGGACGACAACTTAACATTGGATGTTAAACGGTTTGAAGCAATCTGTGACGGAATAATTGAGCGAAAGATAAAGATTGGCTGGGAAACCCCCAACGGTGTTCGCGCAGACTGCCTAAATTTTGAATTGCTAAAGAAAATGAAGCGATCAGGAGCTAACAGTATCTTTGTCGGCGTGGAATCAGGTGACCAACAAATCCTCGACAAAGTAATCTGCAAAAGCCTAGACCTAAACCGCGTAGTTGAATTCGCCAAAAATGCCAAGGAAATTGGGTTAAAAACGGGCGCCTTCTACATTATCGGTTTTCCAGGCGAAACCAAAGAGAACATGCAGAGAACTGTCACTTTCGCGTTGGATCTAAAGCGAAAATACGATATGGGCATGCACCTGTTCATGGCAACCCCTTCCTATGGCACAAGGTTGTATAATGAATGCAAAGAGAAAGGCTACATTCAACAAAACCTAACATGGAACGCATTTGCACAGGCAAGACAACCCAAGGGGATGCCGCTGATTACCACCAACGAGTTCACTCCAGCAGAAGTCAAGGAAATAGCGGCCAAGGCTTTGGCTGAGTATAAGAAATTATCGCTGTTGGGTCACATTAAGAACCCTGGGAAAGCGCTTAAAACAGCGTTTAGACAGCCGCAACTCATTCTAAAATATATTAAAAATCTGTTTTAACTATGCTAGTGACCAGTCGGGATTAAACCTGGGAAGCGTAAAGAATATTGTTCATAAACTTAGCTTAAAAGAAGAAGAAGATTAGAAAATTTGCTCTTCTTCTTCTACCCGTTAAACGGTTGCTTTATTGATCAGTAGAACAACAACAGATGGCAGTGCAGTGTTGTTGTTCTTCTCTTTAGTTTCAGAGGTAAGTTGAAAGAAGAAGAAATCATTGAAAAAAATGTCAATTTCTTCTTCTAATCGATAGCTATTGTGCACCAAAAATAGGGCAACAGAGCTTTCTGCTAACTTTGCGAACAAAATAAACAAATACCTAGAAATCTTAAAGTTACAAATTCAACCTTTGAAACAATTTATTCAAGGATACAAGAAAATAAATGGATGTGCGTCTGGAGAGCAAATTCGTTGGGTGGTGGCGGGCCCGCTGGGATTTGAACCCAGGATTCTCGGCTCCGGAGGCCGATGCCTTAATCCGTGCTAGACTACGAGCCCACGGCGTAAAGAAACCAAACATGCTTTGCTGATTTAAAGCTAACTTATTCCTGAATTAATTTTTGGTCTATCCACCAAGCCTTCTTCTTGCCCGATTTTTCGCCTGCATAGTATTCGATTATCGATTTTCCTAGTTGCTTTTTGGAGGTTTTCTGGATTTTCCGCAGCCTGTTAAGTATGAGCCATCGATTTGTTTTAACATAGTCCGCCAGTTCAGGTGTCGTTGCTGATTTGTAATGCATCAAATACTCCATTATTTTATGGTCGATTTCATCGATGCAGAAGGTGTAAGGGTCGATTTTCCCATGTTGAAAAGTGAGGATTTCTAAATCGGATAGGTATTTGCGGATTTGCCCGAAATCCTGTTCGATTTTGTCCATACGCTCTTGCAGAGCTAAGAGTTTGTCTGCTTTAGGGGTTTTTTGGAGCTTTTCGCTTATAGCTTCGCGAATAAAGGTACTTCTGTCACCTTCGGGAATACGTAGGGCCATTTCTTGGAAGACTTCTTCAGGAATTTTTACAGTGACTATTCTGACTTCACTCAATGTGGACGCCTCCGCAACGTGTTATGAGTCTTCTTATTATTTCATAGTTTCTCTCCCGTCATAATGCAATCAATAAAGCCCGCCCCGGACCAAGCGTACTAGAAAATTCTAAGTGTGAATCAGCTTTTGATTTCTATAAAACCCATAACGTTTTATTAGTGACCTCACAAAATAGACGCACGGTGACTTATGTGATAGATTGGTCGCAAAAAGAGCTGTTAATTTTAGCATTTGACCATCGAGCGTCGTTCCTAGAAAAAATGTTCGGCATCAAAGGTCGTCAACCAACCCCTGAAGAAAAGCGGCAAATCGAGGACTACAAACAAATTATCTTTGAAGGCTTCCGATTAGCTACAAAGAAAAAAGTTCCTAAAGATATAGCCGGTTTACTGGTGGATGAAGAATTCGGCACCGGTGTTTTGCGTGAAGCAAAAAAAGACGGGTTAATGTTTGCCATGCCAGTTGAGAAGTCGGGTCAAGACGAATTTGATTTTGATTACGGCGACAACTTTGGCAAGCACATTGAAGAATTTGACCCAACCTTCGTGAAGGTTTTGGTACGCTATAACCCTGAAGGCGATGCGGGTATGAACAAAAGACAACTTGTACGATTAAAGAAGCTCAGCGACTACTTAACTCAAAAGAAACGACCATTCCTCTTCGAACTAATAGTTCCCTCCACTACCGAGCAGTTGGCAAAACTGGGCGGATCAAAACAAAAATACGACCAAGAATTACGCCCCAAACTCATGGTGGAAAGCATCAAAGAGATTCAAGCAGCAGGCGTAGAACCAGCTATCTGGAAACTGGAAGGCGTCGATAAACCAGAATCTGCTAAAGCAGTAGTAAAGCAAGCTCAAAGCGGTGGAAGAAAAGTAGGAGTCATCACTTTGGGACGCGGCGAATCCAAAGAGAAAGTTCAAGAATGGCTCAAAGTCGGCGCCAAAATCCCCGGCATCATAGGATTTGCCGTTGGCCGAACCATTTTCTGGGAACCATTAGCTGACCATAAAGCAAGCAAAACTACCAGAAAAGAAGCAATTGAAAAAGTCGCCCAGAACTACGAAGAATTCACCGAACTATGGCTAAATGAATGCAAAAGCAAGAAGGAGATAAAAAAATGACGTCGCTAAGATCACTATCCCCCTCCTTAACCAGAATCACTACAGCCGGAGCGGTAGGCGCTGCATTACACATCGGTAAAGGTGACCCTGACAAAGTTGACCAAACCGCTTTAGATTTTTCAAGAGCCGTTCTAAACCAGACAGAAGTAGACGGAGAAGTCATCTGTTGCGAGGGACCCAAAGACAATGCTCCAGCGTTCAGTTACAAAGAAAAAGTCGGCAACGGCAACGGCCCTAAAGTAGAATTCATAATTGACCAAGTAGATGGCACAACCGCGACATCAAAGGGAAAGAAAGACGCCATCTCAGCTTTATGCTGCGCACCAACAGGATGCTTGCAAGTTTTGCCAGACGATGGTTACTACTTCAAAGTTGCAACAGACGGCAAAGCAAAAGGAAAAATCAACCTCGACATGTCCATCGAAGAAATCGTGAAAACAATAGCCAAATTAAAGAATAGACCATTAGCAAACTTTACAGTAATCATGCTTGAACGCGACAGACACAACGAATTACTTGCAAAATTAAGAAAGATGGGCGTAAGAATCATCCTTATAGCCGACGGCGACATCGGAGGCTCCATCGTCACCTGTCTACCTGACTCAGGCGTTGACCTTCTCATCGGTGCAGGGGCAGGAGCAGAAGCAACCATCGCTGCAGTCGCAGTGAAGTGCCTTGGTGGAACAATGCTTGTTAAGGTTTGGAAGGATAAAAAAGACGATGCTAAACGAATGGACAGACTTAAAGCGGCAGGTGTCGACATCAACAAAACATATACTGAAGACGAGTTGGCAAAGGGCAACGAAATGATTTTTGCAGCTTCAGGTGTCACTAAAGGCGAAATGCTTGATGGAGTGCGTTTCACTGCTGGAGGCGCAGTCGTTCAATCGATATGTACAAGACTTCCCAGCGGTACGCTCGAATGGTCAACAACTAATCTGAAGTTCGGAGACCATCCAGTCTACAAACAAATAACTTAAACGCCCGTTTTTGGGCAATTTTTCTTTTTATTAATAAAACGTTTAAAAAAGGTCGATATAATTCTGTTAACTGTGAGTATGGTCGTCTTCTGGTAGGATGGGTTGACCTGACAGTTTGGCTAATGCAAGATAACGCTGCTCAATTATATCATGAAGTTGGTTGCGCAAGACTTCTCCAACAGCGTTTTTCTTTTGAAGCAAGACCATTTTTTTGGCTAATTCCTCATCACCCAGTCCTTTGAACCATACTTCAAAATCGCCCCGCTGCAAGTGAAATTCTATCGATGCAATGTCGGCTTTCTCAAGTTTGTTTGCGAAATCCCGCAAGCTGTGTGCGTGGAGATTTAGAGGTTTTCCGAATGTAACAAAGAAATTGAATGCTTTATCGTGGGGCGCATAAGCCAATATGGCTGTGGCTTTTTCTTTCGTTGTTTCAGATATTCCCAGTGCTCTTTTTCCCTTCTCGGTTAATGCATAGAGTCCTTTCTCAGGTAAACTCACATACCCCATTTTGGTAAGGCCTAAGAGGTGCATGTTAACTGGCTGGTACTCTTTTTTCGCTTCCTTGGCGATTTCCATGGCTTTGAGTGGTTTCTCGTTAAGGAGCATGGTTTCCAGTATTTCTTGTTTAATCGGTGATAAACTCATTTTGGGCACCTTATTGTTAGCTATGTGGAACGATCTAATCAAACTTTTCGTTAAGCTTATCTCTTGAAGTTGGAAGCTTGATGGCTAAAAATTTTTGGCCTTGATAAGTAAAGTTTTAGTATAAAGCTTCATAATGCTAAATGAATAATGGTGGCTTGTTGAGACTTGAAGATCGCTGTTTTTGTTTACGAGTACCCACCTAAAATCGTTGGTGGATTAGGAACATATGCTGCCGAGATTACACGCAAGTTTGTTCTGAACGATCATGACGTAACCGTTTTCACAATGAATGATGATGCTGGTTCGTTGCCGACCCGGGAGATTTGGCGTGGAATAGAAATCCACCGTCCCCTTCACATAGACGTATCCGATTCACTGCCCGACGTAATCGCAGAGGACATACGGAAATGGGGCCGAGGCATTCACTTGTTCGGCAAACTGATGGTTTATAATTACCTTTCCGCCGCGAAGCTGGTTAACGAACTCATCAAAAAAGAAGGCATGAAATACGACGTTGTTGTAGCGCACGATTGGCTCTCAGCAATGGGCGGCATCACGGTTAAACGCGAAACTGGGTTACCTTTGGCTTTCCATGTTCACTCAACTGAGAAAGGCAGAACATTAGGCAATGGCTCCAGTGTTGTTAGCAACATCGAGTTACGAGGTGGCAAGATGGCCGACATGGTTGTCACAGTCTCGTACGCCATGAAAGACGAACTAGTCCAATTGGGTTTTCCCAGAGAAAAAATCCAAGTTAGCTACAACGGCGTCGACCCCCAAAAATACAATCCCGTAAACGTTTCCAAAGAAAATATTCAAAAAATCAGGGCAAAATATGGCATCAAAGACGACGAGTTAATGATTCTTTTCCTCGGACGCCTCGTCGTTGTTAAGGGCGTTGATAAATTGATTATGGCAATGCCGCATATCCTCTCCAAGATTCCTAAAGCCAAATTAGTCGTCGTAGGTGTCGGCGACTTGCAGGAATACCTAACCAACCTTACCCGAATGACAAAATTGGATGAGTACGTCAAGTTCTGCTTTGACTTCATCCCAGAAGAAGAACGCATCCAACATTACGCAGCTTGTGACATAGCAGTGTTTCCAAGCCACTACGAACCCTTTGGCATAGTTGCACTCGAAGCCATGAGTATGGAGAAACCAGTTGTCGTCGGTGCCGCTGGAGTTAGCGGTATGCGGGAAATAGTGATTTGCTGCGGCGAAGAACAATGCGGCTACCACATAGATCCAAACAACCCCTCAGACATCGCGTGGGGCGTCATAAGCGCACTTGAAAGTCCTGAAAAAAGACGGATGCTTGGCAAAAACGGCAGAAAACGAGTCTTAGCCGAATTCACATGGAGCAAAATCGCAGAGAAAACAGTGCAGCTTTACGAAACAATCACTAAACGGTAAATCTTTTGACAGACGACTTTGATTTAAAGCATCGAGTAGCAAGAGAAGCTGCTACCCTCCTTTATTTTGGAGCTGAAAAAGAATACAAGCAAGCTAAACAGAAAGCCGCCCAAACATTTGGCGTTCATTTTTTACCCTCTAACCTCGAAATCGCCCTGGAACTTGATAACATAGCTGAGGAAAATGAAGGCGAGAATAGGAAAAAACGCTTAATCCAAATGCGCAAAGAGGCATTGGAGGTAATGCATCTTTTAGCTGGGTGCTATCCTGTTTTGATTGGGAGCGTTTGGCGGGGAACAATCAAACAAGGAAGCGACATCGACATCGCCATATATTCAGATGAACCCGAAGAAACCATCAAAAGCCTCAAGGCAGGCGGAATAAAAATATTGAAATCAGCTTGGACAACCGTTAACAAGCACGGCGCAACCTTGGAGTCTTTACATATCTACGCTGAAACCGCATCTAAACATGGACTTGAAATTGTTGTACGCAGCCGTGAGGAAGCAGGGAAAAAACGGAAATGTGAAACCTTCGGAGACGAACTAAAAGGCTTAAACATTAAGGAACTCGAAAAAGTTCTTGAAACTAACCCAACCCGGCAGTTCATCCCATCGTAATTCTCGTTGAAAAAATGGTTTTTCATCAAAAAAGAAAATAAATGACGCTTTCAAATAATATTTTTGTACGCTGATGCAAGATGGCAATAGATAAAAAATCCATCAAGAAAATATTTCCACACCTGTACGAGGAACTAGAAACTGGAGAAGTCAAAGTTCCAATTAACGCCGTACGCAAAAACCCATTAGAAGCTGAAAAAGCTGTCATTGGAGAGGAATTTGAAGACTGCACTGAAGAAGGTACATCCTGCACTGAGACGCCTGATAAACTGCGGCATTTTAACCCTTCCGCTGTAGATTTTATTCGACGATGCGACACCGAAGGGCAGGCAGAAGAAATTATCACGTATCTGCACAAGAAAGGCGAAATAACAAAGGAGAACGCTGAACAAATGCGGTGCCAGCTCAAACGGGATGGAGTAAGAAGTTTTGGTCCTAAAAAAGAAGAAAACCATTACTTTAGAGAAGGCGGCATCTACTAAACCTCTTAACTCTTGGCATCTACAGATAAATAATGACTTCTAAAAGCCAATCGAGATTGACCGAGAACCAACTGATTAGCATGTTATAAATTATCAGTTTGTTTTAGCCAACAAAGTCTTGACATTTATTTAGCAAACCCAAAACTTTAGCATACAACTCTTCCGTCACAGCCTCTTTGGATTTATCACCATCAACTCGAACCAATTCGCCCTTCGCCACAAACTTGAGGTAAACTTCTCTGACTTTCTGCTGGGTCTCCAAGGTTTCCATAACAGATCTCTTTCGTTTCAGACGCTCAATGACGCGTTCAGGAGACACATCGAGGAAAATGCTGAAATCCGGCTGCAGAGCACGGGCATTGATGGTTTTTATCCATTCTAAACTAAGTCCAGCACTGCCCTGGTATGCTAAAGAGGAGTATATGTAGCGGTCACAAATCACCAATTTTCCCACGTCTAAGGCGGGCTTTACTTCTCTGTACATATGCTCGATGCGGTCGGCGGCGAATAGTAAAGCTTCGGCTTCGGTTGGGAGACGTTTGTCTTCATAGAGGCAACCTTCGCGGATGAAGTTACCGATTTTGCCGCTGCTAGGCTCAGCAGTCAACACGACATTGTGACTCTTGGAAAGCTTGTTCGCGAGCAAGGTTGCTTGGGTGGTTTTTCCGCTTCCGTCTAAGCCTTCGATAACTATGAAGATGCCTTTTTTGCTCATGTTTGTCAACTCGGCTGGTTAGCGTTACACATTAATGGAAGTTACCTAAATATAGCTTACAACTGTGAGGCTGTATTGTGCCTAAAGCTTACTGGGGAGAAATCAAGGATCCTGTACATGGCTACGTGTATATTACGGAAGCAGAAAAAAACATAATCGACACCTACCCAATGCAGCGACTACGCAGATTACGTCAATTGGCAGGTTCTGAATATGTTTATCCAGGTGCTAACCACACACGCTTCGAACATTGCTTAGGAGTAATGTACCTTGCGGGACATGTTTTGGAAAACCCTAACATTTCACGCAACGTTAACGATGAAGAAGTGGATATGTGCCGCATTTCAGCTCTTCTCCATGACTGTGGGCACGGACCTTTCTCACATGTCTTTGAGCAACTGCTAATCAAAGATCTCGAGAAAACCCACGAAGACATAACCTCATGGATTATAGAAAAGAGCGAAGTCAGCGACAAACTATCCAAGATGGGCTTCAACGCAAAGGAAATCGCTGGGCTTGCCGTTGGCAAATTGCACATAAAAGACCGAGCATTCCTCGATCAAATAATAAGCAGCGCTGTTGACGTTGACAAACAAGATTTCATCGTGCGAGACACTTACCACACGGGAGCCGAATACGGATTCATTGACGTTTACCGCCTAATACACGCACTTGACGTTTTGGGCGAAAACTTGGCAGTTGAATTAGGAGCGTTATCAGCTTTGGAAGCGTTCGTTATTGCCCGTATTGAATCTTTCAAGAGCATCTATTTTCACCGCGTTGGACGAGCCGCACAAATTATGCTGGCTACAGCCATGGACAAGGCCAACAAAGAACTGGGTCTAACAGCCTTCAAAACACCCGAAGAATACATGGCATTGGACGATTACACCGTTTGGGCAGCACTCAGAAAATGCAAAGCATCGAACGAAGTAATCAGCAACTTAGAAAATCGTCGCATGCTCAAATGCGCTTACGAACGGACCTTCTATGAGAAGGACGCAATGATATCTAATTTATTCGGTCGCGAGGCGTATCGTCTACAGGTGCAAAGTGAAATCGCCAGAGAGGCAGGAGTCGAATTAGATTCCGTCATAATTGATGTGCCAACGGTCCCTTCTGTTCCCTACCACCACGCAGTGCTTATGGAATCAACCGAAATTCCAGTCTTCACAAGAAGTCCAGGAGGAGAAAAGAAGCTCCAACGGCTAAGTGAGAGCTCCAAGATTTTTGAAACCCTCAAAGGTTTCATGAATATCTTGCGCGTCTACACGTCAGAGGCTGATAGAGCAAAGGTTGAGAAAGCAACGGGAAAGATTCTGGGCAAGATCCCTTCAGCTGCAAAAATCTCATTTTAATTTTACTTAAGCTTTTTTCTTAAATACTAGGTGCTGCTTAAGAAAACAACACGAAGAACGCTAAGAAGGGTATTATATGTCAAAGGATAGTGCAGACGACAGAAAAATCATAAGTGTGCGAATCAAAAGAAAACCGGATCCAAAGCAAGAAGCATCTCAGCTTTATTCAGAAAAAGACGTTCGCCGTTTCGTCTCTGAGTTTGTTTCTTCTTGGATAAGAGGAGACATAATTATCCGCTTCCCAACAGCCGCTGAGTTGGCTAAGAAGACTCCGTTTAGTATTGCGTTCCCAACTGACCCATCTGTTAACGCTGAATTAAAAATCAAAGAACACTATGTTGATCTTCTTTCGGTAATTGCTGGAACAAAACCTGCATCCGCCGAGGAACAACAAAGAGCAATCGATGAAGTGTTCAAGATGCTACTTATGTTCCGTAGCGCAAACCGAATAGAAGGCAAGATCATCTCAAACGACCTCGAAAAAAGAATCCAAGATCTCGAAAAAACCGCCGCAAATCAAGCGAAACTTGTCGAGCAAATAACTGCCTTTTTGTTTACCCCAAAAAAACTCAAAGGAATCAAGCCTGTTAACTAAAAGTATGGTTCTGGAAGGGTAAGGTTTATTCGAGGGAAAAAGCATTCTGGTTGATGCTTTATTGTAAAAAGCGCTCCGGTAGTATAGTCCGGTCAAGTATACTGGCCTTTCGAGTCGGCGACCCGGGTCCAAATCCCGGCCGGAGCACCAATTCTACTATTCTCTTTCTTCGAGCGATTAAGGGTCTATTAGCGCGTGCTTGTCGAGTTGGTTTTAGCAAGTGAAATTTTTTCTGCATTTTTCGCAGGTCAGTTTACCCAATTCTAATCCGTGCAAAACACACTTCAATCGGGACGTTGCTTAACCAAAGTTTTTCCAAAATTTAGCTTTGGGATTATATTTGACGGGGTATAGATTTTTCTGAGCAAAAAAGTTCATTTACTTTGACAAAAAAGAAGAAGGGGAGAAAAGTTAAGTTATGAGCTTACTTATTTTCCCATGATTTTTCTAGCGGCGATTTCTATATCTTCCGCTTTGATAGTTTTTCTTCCAGCATGCATCGCAAAATCGAGTGCTTCTTTGGCGATTTTTACGCCGATATCTTCTAGTGCCTTTGCGAGTTCTTTTGCTGCTGCTTCAGATACTCTGTCAGCGCCTGCTTTTTTGCATAATCTGTGCATGGGGGCTACGGCTATTTCTAATTCAGTCATATCGACATCTCTGTAGCTTCTTTTTCTCTTTAAGGCAATATTTAACCTTTGTTATTGTTTTTTTCCCTGAATCACCCTTAACATTCAACTTGCCATCTAAGGAAAGAAAAATTATTAAACACTCAAATGTGAATATAGCGCTGAGAAAGATGAAACTAATAGATGCCCACGTTCACCTATCCGACGCAGAATATGTCGGGCACATAGATGAATTGATAGCTGATGCAAAAAACGCGGGCGTATCCGCTTTAGTTACCAATTCAATGGATCTGAAAACTTGCATAAACGACATCAAACTAGCTCAAGAATACCCCGACCTTGTTTTTCCAGCCTTAGGAATCCATCCCTGGAACGTAAACGTCCTCAAGGAAAATGAACTTCAAGAAACAATAGACTTTATTCAAAAACAGAAAGGTATCGTTAAAGCAATCGGTGAAATCGGCTTAGACTACAAATACGAAACCATTTGGGAAAAACAAACCATGGTCTTCGACAAAATGCTTCACCTGGCCGAAACACTTGCGCTGCCTGTTATCATACATTCCCGTGGAACAACAGACAAAATCGTTGAAATGCTCCCCTCTTACAACCTCAAACGTGTGTTGCTGCATTGGTTTAGTCACCCCATGAGCGCCCTCGCCAAAGCATTAGACAACGGATACTTCATCACCGAAGGTCCACCAGCAACCTATTCCAATGGGATTCGAGAAGTCATAGACAAAACCCCCGTATCCAATTTGTTAACAGAAACTGACGGTCCAGTAACCTATTGGAAACAACCCTTTAATGGGCAATTAACTAAGCCTTCATACATACGCAATGTGGTTACAGCAGTGGCCGAAATTAAAAAAATGCAGGCAGATGAGGTTGCGGAGCAGATAATTAAGAACTTTGAGACGTTCTTCAATATAAAAGTAAACTGAAAGATTCTTTTTTTTCTGCCAAGTTCAATTCGCAACTTTTCGGTCACTTAATTCGCAGCGTTAAGGCGTAAACTTAAATTAAGCCTATCATCTATTGACAGTTGCTCCTACGCTTTTAAACGTCGGAGAAAAGTAAAATCGTTAAATTCGGAGGAATACTAACTGGGAAAAGTAAAGACTGATCAGATTAAAAAGCTGGGCAAAGAACTAATGGCTCGCTTTCCAAGCAAATTCAACACCAACTTTGACGAGAACAAAGGTGCAGTTGACGAGTTAACCAAAGGCGCAACAACACGTGTAAGAAACCAAACTGCAGGTTACATAACACGCACTCTTGCATTAGCTCAAGCCAACTCAGAAAATGAATCTGACCTCGAAGAACAAGAAGAAATGGCAGATTAATTCTGGAACCAAACCCTATGATGGATGACTACAGGAAAGGTTGGGCACTGCGGTACCTTCGTGAAGCCAAAGCTGAATTAGAAGCAGCACGAAAAATCCCGTACATGGCGCCAAGCCTTGTTGTTGAAGCCATCCGAAAAGCACGAAACGCCATATACTACAGCCTTGGTGAACCTGCCTTCATAGAAATACTCATCCGTGAAGAAGTAACCAAAAACCCTGCCACCAACGATTCTGTTCTGCGTTTTCTAATTGAAATCGAAACCATCGTGCAACAAATTTCACAGTTAGAAGAAGTTAACGGTGACGTCATGATGAAACAGGCCGATTCTATCGTAGACATCGCAACCGACATTGTCGAAACCTTAACACAAGAAAAACTTGAAAGTTTTAGTTAAAATTTTTAACAACCCATGCCTATTTTATTTGATGTGAGTGGAGCTTAGGTGCCTTTAACTGTAAAATTCATCGGTGCATTGCGTCATCTTTCGGGAAAAACACAATTCACAGTTACCTTCCAAGAGGACACCTCCATAAAACAATTAGTCACCAACATTAGCAAAGAAATGCCCGAGTTAAAGCACACGTTCAGCGACCAAGACCTAAACGATTCAAGATCAAACTCGCTCATACTTGTCAATGGTCGAGAAATCAGTGTACTAAACGGTTATGAAACCAAACTAAACGATGGCGACGAAATCGTTTTTGTTCCCGTCGTTCACGGTGGCTAACCCAAAATGATTACGTTAACCAGTGACTTCGGGTTAAAAGACCCGTACGTTGGAGAAATGAAAGGCGTCATCTTAACTATAAACCCCAACGCTAACATAATTGACATAACCCATGAAGTTGAAAAATTCAACATTCGCATGGGCGCTTTCATGCTCGCTTCAGCTGCACCTTACTTTCCCAAAGGCACAGTACATCTGGCAGTTGTGGACCCGGGTGTAGGTACCGAAAGACGCGCCATTTTAGTACAGACTAAACAGGCGGTTTTTGTGGGACCAGACAACGGTGTTTTGATGTTAGCCGCACAAACCCAAGATATCGAACACATCTACCAAATTACGAACCCTAAGTTTATGTTAACCCCAGTCTCAAGCACCTTTCACGGAAGAGATGTTTTTGCGCCCGCAGCTGCACACTTGGACATTGGTGTGAACATTTCAGTGTTTGGTCCAGAAATCTCTGACACTGTCAAGCCTGAATTCACAATTTTACAACCAAGAAACGGTTCTTTAATCGGTGAAGTACTGCACGTTGATAGCTTCGGAAACATAGTCACAAACATACCTCAGAAAGAAATAACTCAAGCCAAAAAAATCAACGTAAAACTTCAAAACCTTTCGTTAAACATAAATTTCGGCAAAACTTACAATCAAGCTAACCCCAAAGAGGTTATAGCTCTGATAGGCAGCCACGGCTTTTTGGAAATCGCATTAAACCAAGCAAGTGCATCTGAGAGGTTCAATGTCAAAACTGGAGATAAAATCGAGGTTAAACCTTCGTAAGTCAGCGGCTTAATTTTTTATTTTTTCCACAACTTTCTCGATGACATCAACGGGATTCTCTAATTCTGCAAGTTTGTCTTTTATTTCAAATCTTTTGCCCAGATACTTCTTTGCATAACCGAGAATCCCCTGCTCAGTTGTTATGAATAATGGAAAACCTCTCTGCACCAAATACCTGTTCACGTAGGTTTTTGCCATATCAGAGATCGCTATGCTGGGGACACCTTGGAGAGCAGCTTCACGAGCAATCGTGCCACCGTAACTGACCACTAAATCAGCGTTCGCCACTAAACTTGCTGAATCCTCAAATCCGGCTTTAACGCCGAAAGCATCGCCTTCTCCATTGTATCTTTCGATTAAATGTACATTTCCAAGTTCAGAAAGTTTCTCAGAGAGGGATTTTGTGTTATCTTGTTTTCCCTTGGCGTAAGCTGCTTTAGTTTCGATCTGCCTGACAACAATTAACGGTTTCTTTAAATTAGCTATTTTTGAGGGTTTAAAATCTTTGATCCATGCAACCTCATCTACTCCTTTAAAGGAGACAACATTTTTGGCACAATAAGTTCTTGTGAAACTCTTAGGCAAAGCCTCAGAAACCACAACTGTATGTGCGAAGGGTATTGTTAGTCTGTTAGTGGCTAAAGCGTGAGGTGTGTCAGCAGTCAAAATGATGGGGATTCCTAAGCCGAAAGCAGTTCGGCAGAGCTCAACTGACTGATGAGCAATGGCGATGTCTGGTCGGTTTTCTTTGAAAAGTTTTGAGAATTCTATTACGCGTTCAGCACTTTCTTCCAGCCTTGAGGTAAGAGTAGAGGGGTTGTATTTGCCGACGACAATGGGTTTTTCACCTAGGATTTTGGCAAGTGGTATTGTGTCAGGGTGTTCTCTTGTGGTGAAAATAAACTCGTGTCCAGATTTTCTCAGCCGCTTTCCAATAACGGCGCCATACCGTGTGTGTTTGCCGGTGCAGGCGTCATACCAAATTTTCATTTTTGCACCCTTTTCTGTGCCTTTATGAATGCATCGCGTTTAGATTCATATGCCTTCAAAGTCATCACTTTTCTGGCTGGTGTTCCAGCAACGACAGTTTTAGACGGCACATCTTTAGATACAACGCTTCCTCCGCCAACCACCGAGTTTTCGCCTACCGTAACATTTGGCAGGATGGTGACGCCTCCACCAATTGCGGCGCCATCTTTAATGATTGGAGGGTTCAGGAAGCTGCTTTTGGGGTACTTATCGTTTAGGAGGCTACTGTTTGGGGCGATGAATACGTTGTCGCCTAGGACGCAGCCGTTGGAGATGGTTACGTGGGCTTGTATGTTGCAGTTTTTCCCTAAAGTTACATTTTTACCTATGTCAACGAAGCTGCCGATGAGAGTGCCATCGCCGATTTTTGTGCCGTCACCGATAACGACATAGTTCCAGATGGAGACGTCTTTGCCTATTTCCACATTATTTCCTGTCACTATGCCAGTGCCTTTCTTTGGATTCTGCATGCTTGTCCTTTCGGGCTTCAACTTTAAATAGTTTAAGATTAAATGACTTTCCAATGAATGGTGGCTTACGTTTGGCTAAAGAAACCGTTTTAATTGTTGGTTTAGGAGAGATAGGCCATACTCTCTTTGAATTGTATAATGAGGCTAAGGAAAAGTTCTTGGTTTATGGTTTAGATTTAGACATGGAAAAAATGAAGGCGCTTGGTCAAACCAAAGATAAAGGTCCAGCTAAAGTTGACACTCTACAGATTTGCCTTCCTTGTGGCAGTATAGAAAAATTTGCGGACATAATCCAAGGTTACGTTGAACAATACAAGCCTAAACTAACAATCATCAACAGCACAGTTCCACCGGGAACAACACTTAAAGTTTCAGCAAACTGCAAGTGCCTTGTCGCCCATTCTCCTGCTCGCGGCGTTCATATTAATACTGAACATATGATTTGGGAGCTGAAGCGTTGGACTAAATACGTTGGCGGAGCAAACGCGGCTGCGGGTGAAGCAGCTAAAGTTCATTTTGAAAAGTTGGGTTTGAAAGTTAAGGTCCTCAAGAGCTGCCGCGAAACCGAGTTGGCAAAACTCTTCGAAACCACCTATCGGGCTTGGATGATTGCATGTTTTCAAGAAATGCACCGTATCTCAAGGGCTTTTGACGCTGAATTCGACGAAGCAGTCGATTTCCTTGAAGACACTCATAAAGAACGCTTTGACCGCCCAGTCATGTTCCCGGGAGTTATCGGCGGACATTGCCTTATCCCCAACACAGAATTGCTGCTCAAAAGCTATGACTCGGAGTTTCTTAGGCTAATCTTGAAGTCTAACGAGAAGCGCAAAGAAGAAATCAAGGACGCAACGGTTAAAGCTGAAGCGGACAGGGTTGCGGCGAGGGCAATTGCACTAGAAAAGAAGCTTGCAGGACCAAAAAACGTGGTTTTAGATGAGAAAAACCCATCAGGATGCACTTAACTGCAATAATTTTACGTTTACAGTTTTTCGATAATCAGTTCTTTTGCAAAACCAGCAATAAACTCAACATTCAACTTCGTCAGGTACCAGAATGTTGCTGCGCTCAAGTTACTTAGCGCAGCAAAAGGCGTGAAAATAAACCTCGCAGCCATTCTTCGCACAAGCTTGTAGAGTCCAAAGTGCCCATAGCGCCTGTAAGATACTCCGATGGTGACATAGTTTTTTGATGTGCCAAGATGTGTTGCACCGAGAAATGGCAGAACTTTCCAAATGTAACCTGTTTTCTGAACGTAACGTTTGAGGTATTGGTCTTCACCAAAGAACAGTTTTGGAGGATTATAATTTTCCATAAGTTTGCGGCGTATGATGATGTTGTTGATGTGTGGGTTCGTATCTAATTTGCTTAAGTTATATACTGTTCCGACAACGCGCTCGTATGCTGCGACATGCTTGTTCTTGTGGACCGCAACTGTGCCGATGGCCCCAACCTTAGATGTAATTGCCTTGGTAACCAATTTGAGCCAGTTTTCGGGAAGAAGCATGTCGTCGTCAACCATCGCTACCCACTCGGTGTTTGCTTGCAAAACTCCGTTTTTGCGTGCAATACTGAGCGGTTTTTCATGTGTGTTAATGATTTGCCCCGCACATGGCATATTATTAAGTTGCTGTATCAATGTTGGGTTAGCCTCGTTTCTTGAGGGCACCACAAAATCAACTTTCATGTCATTGTCAGTGCAAGAGAGCATAGGTCATAATGTTCTCGCTTGTGTTAAATAATTTATCGCAACCAACAAACATGTTATCTGAAAAGAGAAAAAGGTTACATGTTTAAGATTTTAACGGCCTTCTGTGCAGCACGCTTATAGCTTTTCTTGGTTATCATGCCCTTTTGGATTCCGTTGAGTAGTTGAAGAATCATGCCCTGCTTGACATGTTCCACCATTTGCTGTTCAGTGATGCCGGGAAGGCGCATGCAGTTGCCTATTTTAACGTTATAGGCTGAGATGTCGAACTTTTTAGCTATGTTGAAGAGTTTTGAGCCGATAATGGGGTTAGTTATAGACCATGAAATGTACTCGATAAGGTTATCTCTTAGGCAGGTTCTTGCAAACTCTAAGGTGTTGTTGACTTCTTCGGGGGTTTCGTATTCGAGTTTGCCGTTTGTTTCCCAGGCGTTGTAGAGCATAAGGAACCCGTAGACTTTGATATGGTGCTTCTTTAGCAATTCAAGCGTTCGTATGTTGTCTGCTTGAGTCGCATTCTTCCCGATACCCTTCAAGATCCTGTCGTTGGCGGATTCAAGCCCAATGTGGACAAGCCAAACATTGATATGATGCAGTCTTTGAGCTAATTCATCGTTGAGTTTATCCGCTCGCAGGTTACACTGGAACGTCATGCCTTTGAGTTTCAGTTTTTCTATTTCATTGCAAACTTCAAGACACCATTTTATGTCAACGTTAAACGTGTCCGAGCGCAGATAGATTTCTCGTATGCCTCTGCCATAGAGGTAGTTGATTTCTTCGGCGATGTTTTTGGGTGAACGTTGCCTTATCCATGGTTTTTCAAGTTTCCAAACTGGGTTGGAGCAGTATGTGCAGTAGTTGGGGCACCCGCGGATTGGCAGCAGGTATGCCATGCGTTTCTTTCTGCTCACAGCTACGTCGTAGTTTTCGAAGTCTATTAAGTCCCATGCTGGGAAGAAATCGATGTCTTTTAGAAGCGGTCTTACGCCATTATTTTTCTGATTGTTAACGGTCCCAACGACATCTGTTATGGATTCTTTAGCTTGGACTTTTCTGATTAATTCGGCGGTGGTCTCTTCGCCCTCTCCTACAATGCAAACTTCGATTGGTGTATTTTTGAGGACGTCTTGGGGGTCGATGGTTGGGTGGGCGCCGCCTGCAACCATAACCATCTTTAAGCCTATGGCTTTGACTTTGGCTATTGTTTCAAAGGACAACTCTCTTCGGGGTGTTGTGAAAGATATCGCATAAACGTCAGGCTTGATTTCCTTGACCTTTTCGAGGTGTTCCTCCATGGAAAGGAAGGGCTCAAGATAAGTAAATTCCACATTGGGCAGGCGTGGTTTGGCGTAGCCGATGATGAAGAGGATTCCAAGGTTTGGTGACTCGGTGACGGCTTCCCCTTTAGATTCAAGACCAAATGGTGGGTCAGCAAAAACCACTTTAAGTTTCTTTTCTTTAGAGGCCATATTTTGTTTTGTCACCGAAATGCTGTCCACTACTCACTTTCCATGCAGGCGTATATATTTTGCTACCTTAGACGTTTCAGGTAAACTTCATAAACTCCAACAAAGAAATGTAACAAACACAAACCTGAGGCACAATTGAGTTGGCAACCTACCTTGTAGTTCACCCTTACTTAGACATTTACGGTGGCGGCGAACGCGTCTGCCACAACGTAATCAAAACTTTAGTCGCCCAAGGGCAAAAAGTGGAGTTGTTGACTTTTGATTTTGAAGCAAGCAAGTACCGCGATATTGTCGGAGAAGAGTTTCCCAAGGAAGTTGTTGTTCACTCACTTGGCAAACGCATTGAGGTTGAGCCGCCTTTTACCATCTACAAAAGACACCGCAACTTTGTTAGACTGCTAAAAAAATACAAAAATCAATTAGAATACGATTATTTGTTTTCCACGCAGTCTTCCTCGCCCTTTGAACCAGTTTTCTTGAGCAAAGCCAAAAAAAACATTGCTTACGTTCACTTCCCCGAAATACACTACGACTACGCCCGCTCAGGTTTGAAGAGGAAACTGTATCTTTGGCTGTTTAAGCAGTGGGTTGAACAGGGCATAGATAAGTTGGACTTGGTTTTCTGTAATAGCAACTATACTAAAGAAAAAATTATGCAGTATTGGACAAGTCACGGTGTAAAAGAGCCAATAGTTGTTTATCCACCAGTTAACCTGGAGAAGTTTTGGTCTGACAAGCCATTGGCAGAACGCCGCAAAAGAGTAACTTATGTTGCTCGTTTTATTCCAGTAAAAAGACATGAAATAATGAAAAAGTTAGCCACTGACCTGCCTGACTACGAGTTTGTAAGCGTCGGCGGATTAATCGATGCAGAAAAAGCATGGTTTAACAGGTTCCAAGAACACCTGCCTCCGAACTATTCGCTTAAAATTAACTTGCCGGGACCTGAACTGCTTGAAGTTTTGCATAATTCCCGGGTCTACGTTCATTTAATGGAGGGCGAACACTTCGGCATAGCTCCCGTTGAAGGCTTAGCGAGCGGATGTGTCACAATTGTCCATAATAGCGGCGGCATGAAAGAGTTCATCCCCGACGAGTTCAGATGGGAAACCTATGCTGACTTAAAAGAAAAGATTGTCCAGTGCATTGAAGGGAAAGATGCCGATGCAAATTGGGAGATTAAACGTCCAAAGTTGTGGAGCAAGATTTCAGTTTTGACTCCAGAAACGTTCCAAAACAAAATTTGGTCTCAACTACGAGGACTTTTAGGCGAGTGACTTACAACAGGGTGGTTTATCTTGTGAAGACCTTCCTGGCCCTGTAATCGCAAATTCTGAGCGTGTTGATGAAGCTGGAATTCAATTTAGGGGTGCTGACCCTTCAACTCAAAAGGCCTGATTCTAGAGCAAGCAAGGTATGCACTATACAGAACAATCCCTAAAGACATTGATAGTTTTTCAACAGCCAATACTTTTGGTTGTTAATCCCTTAATTTTCCAAAACTGGCCTTATTATCTTAACACAAAGTTAATTGATTTCCATCTCCAAAACAACTAGAATTGAAGGGGATGATTTCTGAAGATTTCTATTGCGCCGTATCCTTTATTCCTATAATTATTGCATTACCATTTGGGAAAGGAGAGTCATAGGCTACATTTTGAACATTGTTGAGGTCGGTTTCTTTCCATAAATTATCTTTTGAGAGCCGCTTCATAAAGTGGTGCTTCCCCAAATCAATGCTGCCATGTTTTAATAATTTGTCAAGTTCTGGATTATGACCTAAAGGCATTGTTATAATCATCATTCCTCCCTTCGCTAAGCAATTCGACTTAAGATTCTCTATGGCTTGCAAAACTTTTCTTGGTTCTTTAGGACTTTCATCCCACCCAACATGTTCAATGGTTGAGATACTTATAATCAAATCATAACGCTCAGAAGGACGAAAATCAACCACATCTTGGTTAATCACGCCCTCGGCTTGCTCATACTTATCCACAACATCATGGGCAAAAGGGTGATAGTGGGAGAGAACATTGCCAACCTCTAGAATTCTTCCATGACAGTTCTTCACAATTTCCCATACAATGGGAACTTCAACAGCCCTTTCGTTCTTCCAAGTAGTGTTGTAATTATTGCAATAATAGTTGTAAACATGCCCTTGAAATTTGAAGGTTTTAGTTCCAAGTTTCAACGTAAAAAAACTTTGAATAATAAAGTGCTTTGATTTCCAATATATGAAGTGAGGAAGATGATGAGGCTTCTTTATGGCCTTTTTTAACAAAGGAATTAACTCCAGCTTAAAGAATAAACGTTTTACCAAAAAATTCTATATTAACTTTTGCAAACCAAGTTTATTTTTTTCCCGAAGGCAAATATATCAGTCAAGATGGCAAAGGGTTTATAACTAAAATAGCGTTTCAGTTTTGACAATTGAAGAAGCAATGATAAAGATCAGGATTGATGTTGATTATCCTTACCCGTCGAGAGCTAAAAGTTTTCTTTATGTAGCTCTAGGAATCAAGAGTAAAAACCGCAAAGATTACCTCAAGAACGCGCATATCATTGCTAAAATGATTAATGAGTCTCCCGAAGAAGTCAAGGCTTACTGGTTCTTTACGCCCTACACAATCCCTGACAAGGAATTGCTCGGTTTGCTAAATCCAGAAAAGCACGAAGTGGGTTTGCATATTGCAAACAACCCCTATAAAGAATGGAAAATTCTAGAAAACCAAACCAACCGTAAAGTACATTATTACACTATCCACGGCACTAAACGTCTTTTCGCCAGGCTACTTTGGGGACGTAAACTCAGCGAAGCCCAAACCAAGATTCCCGGCGAATTTCCATTAAAATCCTTCCATACCTTTGAAACATATGGTTTGGACGCTTTGTGCTTTCACGCGAACTTGGAGGATGTTAAAAAGGGTTTACAAGATTGGATTGACAAGGAAATTGTCATTTCGGTGCATCCTGAATGGCTTTTTCAACGGGGAAAAAGAAGCAGAAGAGGAGCTTATTATGAAGCGCTCAAAAGCGTTCTGGATGTCGATGCTGAACTCGATACAGTAAGCTTGCGCAAGACACTTGGAGTTAAAATTGCGCGAGACTACAGGGAGTACCAAAAAAGCGTCATTCCGACCGATGACTTAGTTTTTAAACTTGACGGAAGAAGCTTAGATATTTTTACTTTTGTTGAACGGAAATGGTGCTGCCCCATAACTAACCCGCCAAGAACGTGGATAAGAACCAACGATAACATCGGCTTGCTGGAAATAAAAGATTATGCCTCTTGGTGGAATGCCATCGGTAAAAAAACACGTAACATGGTACGAAAAGCCGAGAAGAGCGGCGTAAAAGTTATGGTAGTTGACCCAAGCGACAAGTTTGCTGAGGGGATTTGGAAAATTTACAATGAAACACCCATTCGCCAAGAACGCGCTTTTCCACACTACGGCGAATCGCTTGAAACAGTGGCGAGCAACATGTATGCAGCCCAAAAATCCACCTTCATCGGTGCATACCTCGGTGTGGAGCTGGTTGGGTTTATCCAAATACTTTACGGCGACGACATAGCCATACTTTCAAACATCCTCACAATGCAAAAGCATTTGGACAAATCTGTCAACAACGCAATGCTCGCCAAAGCTGTTGAAGTCTGCACATCCAACGGCAACCGATGGCTCATGTACGGCAGGATAGGTAACCACCCCTCGCTTGACAAATTCAAGGAAAACAACGGTTTCGTCAAGTACCCCGTAACCCGTTATTACATACCGATTACGAACAAGGGTCGATTGGCAGTGCGCTTGGGCCTGCACCAGGAACTTAAAGATGCTTTGCCCCAGTCAATTAAGGATCCGCTCATGCCAGTCTTCAATTGGGTTAGCCGAAGCAAGATAAAGCTGCGCCGCAGATGAACAGCATCGAGTAAAAGGAAATCTTGATTAAACCAAAACGCTAACTCTAAAACGGATGGCATAACATGGCAAAATTCTTAGTCATTCATCCCAACATTGACATCTATGGCGGCGGCGAACGCGTATGCCACCACATCCTGAAATCCCTTGCTTCACGTGGTCAGCAAGTGGAATTGTTAACGTTTGATTTTGACCAAACCCTTTACAGCGAATTCATAGGTGAAAAGCTTCCCGAAAGCATTATTGTCCACACTCTTGGAAGCCACGATTCAGTGGAGGCAAATCCGCCACTTTCTGTCTATAAGAGACGCCGAAACATCGTAAAATTGCTTAAAAAATACAAAACCGCATCGGAATATGATTATACGTTCAGTACTCAGACCTTCTCTGCCTTCGAAGCAACGCTATTGGAAAAAGCCAAAAAGAACATTGCGTATGTACACTTTCCCGAAATCCACTATGACTACGACCATTCCAAACGAAGCAAAAGAATGTACCTTTGGCTGTATAGAAAATTGCTCGAGAAAGACATCAGGAAACTGGATTTGGTGTTCTGCAACAGCAACTACACTAAAGCCATGACGGAGAAGTACTGGGGCAAGTTCGGAATTAAAAACCCCACAGTTGCGTACCCGCCCGTTGAAGAGCGTTTCTGGTCTACTAAACCGTTAAACCAGAGAGCTAAAAGGGTGTTGTATGTTGGCCGTTTTGTTCCCCAGAAACGCCATGAACTGCTCAAGAAACTCGCCAACGATTTTCCACAATTCGAATTCTTAAGCGCCGGCCTTCTGAGAGACAGCGAGGCGTCCTGGTTTACCAGCTTTTCACAAGATCTCCCATCCAACTACACAGTTAAACCAAACCTATCTGAAGATGAATTAACCGCGCTGTTCCAGGATTCCCGAATCTACTGCCACCTAATGGAAGGGGAACATTTCGGCATCGCTCCCATGGAAGCCCTAGCAAGCGGATGCATCACGCTGGTTCATAACAGTGGGGGAAGCGGAGAATTCATTCCGAAGGAGTTTCGCTGGAATACATTTGAAGACTTGAAGGAAAAAATAACCCTATTGGTAGAGTCCCCAGATAATTACGCAGTTTGGAGTGGGAAAAAAGAGGCATTGCATGAAAAGATTTCAGTTTTGAAGCCTGAAAACTTTGAAAAGAAAATTTGGGATAATGTGGCGGCTTTAATGCAGCAAACAGGAATTAGGTAACACTGAGTAGCCCGCCATATTTATAACTGCATTCTCCGAATCTTTACTTAACTCTGGGGGTATACCGACGAGAATTGCTATGCTTCATCCTACCCTGACCTGGCGGGGCGGCGCAGAGCGACAGCTACTGAATTTAGCAATCGAGCTGCAGAAGATCGGGCATGAAGTTGAAATTTTCACATGTGCCACCAATGAGAAATGCTACCCCGAATACTTCAAAGAGTTAAAAGTAAACGTGGTACCAACCCCGTACCTTCAAAGAACGCATGAGGAAAACACCCAAAAGAGAACAATTGCAAATCGCTTAGCAGGAAGGTTCCGGACCTATACCTCTGATTTGCCGGCGATGTACAATTTAGGAAAGAAAATACCCAGAGGCTTCGACGTAATTAACGCGCATAATTTTCCCACAGAGTGGGCTGCGTTTTTTGCCAAAAGAAAACTCAATGCGCCCATAGTGTGGATGTGTAACGAGCCACCCTTCTGGTTCTCAGACGCTTCAAAGAGAAGAGGTTTAGGAAAAATCAATTTACCCCTTTTTGAAGGTTTGGACAAAATTGCTGTCGATTATATTGATAGCATAGTTGTCTTGTCCTCGATTGCCGGCCGTCGAGTACAACTAGCTTACGGCAGGTCATCGATAGTTGTCAGAAGCGGCGTACAAACAGATTTTATTCATAAAGCTTCAGGCAAGAAGATTCGCGCTAAATATGGGCTTGAAAACGATTTTATTCTTCTCCAAGTTGGAAATATTGCGCGGGACAAACGACAACAAGATTCTCTGAAAGCATTACACCAACTTTCCAGAAAACACGAAAATGTTAAATTGATTTTTGACGGCGAAGGACCGAAAGAAGAACTGATGGCATTAAGCAAACAGTTAGGCTTGGAAGACAAGGTTCTGTTCTTGCATAGCGGCTCCGACGAGGAATTGGCTCAAGTCTACGCGGCATGCGATGTGTTCGTTTTTCCAGCTCAGATAACCTGGGGACTGGCTGTCATAGAGGCGATGGCAGCGTCGAAATCAGTTATAGTGTCGAACAAATCAGGCGCCTCCGAAATTATTCAGAACAGCCAAAACGGGTTTGTGGTTGAAGAGCCAAACCCAAAGAACATGGCCGCCCAAATAGAAAAATTGATTACCGACTCAGAACTGCGGCGTAAAATAGGCGAGAACGCGTACAAGTATACGCAGGAAAACCTGTCTTGGGAAAGCTACGCCAGAAACATGGCGTCTGTCTTCAAAAAAGCTGCCGAGAAATATAAAAGGTCATAACCAGCCGTATTCATGCCTGCGGTGTTTCTACAAAGCCTTCAGCGAATCTAAGACTTCAGGCCTAACGCTGTAGCTTTTAACCGTAGAATTTGCAATTAAATCCCTCACGATTTTTGGGTGATCCTCCAATTCCACCCTTCCCATAGCGTCAGGGTAGTGGAAGCCAAGTTCTTTTCTCCGTATTTCAGCAGCTTTTTTCCAAAAAACGATTGGCTCATCAACGTAATTCTTGAGAACCTCCACGTCTTTTCGAAGGTCTTGAAGACCGAACATTTCTGCGTGTTTCTGGCATTTTTCAAGGTAATCGGCGGGGAAAAGCGACCAGTACCTAAAGATGGGTTTAGGGAGGTACATTGTCCTCGACAGGGATGATACGCCGGGGTTGGCGTAAGTCCATTCGATGCCCTTGTAAACGTATTGCAGCATCCTCTTTGGGTGTCTTAGGTTCCTGCGGGTTTCTGATTTTGTGAATGATTTGCTCGGGCCGAGCGTCCATGCGTCCGAAACAGCCATGATGCTGTCCAAGTTTTTTGTGAACCTTACACGGAAATCCTCGAAGAACTTGTAGTCCTTCACCAAATGAACGAAAGGCAGACTAAAAGAGTTGACATCCGCACATATTTCAGGCAGCGCTCTGATGAAATCAATGTTTTTTTCATGGATTATTTCGTTTGCCTGGATCGAAAAAATGTATTCGTGACTGCATTTCGCTCTTATTTCGTTGGTTACTTCTGCTATAACGCTGTATTTTTTTTCGCTGGGCCATTGCTGCCTGATGACCCTGACTTTCTTGTTTAAGGCTGCGATTTTTTCAACCACTTCAAAAGTGCCATCTGACGAGTACCCCTCGCCGATTAAAAATTCATCGCAGACAGGTAAACATGCGGCTATCGACTCCACAAAAGGGTACCCAGTTTTCAAGACGTTTTTCAGTACCATGAAGCAGGAAATCATGAATGGCCACTGAAAAAAGGTTCAGCACAGAACTTGTTAATTTACTTATAGGTTTTACTCTGGTGCCTGCTTGTAATTTACCAACATTGTTATATTATGGCCAACCAATGAATTTACAATTAAAATCGGTTTTCGCATAAGAAAGCCAGAGGTGTTAGCGTATGGTGACAGAACCAGAAACGGCACGCAAAAGTAAAGTGATAGGTTCCATCAAGTCACCCCTTGCCCGCAAAATCCTTAAACCAGTTTTCTATTCGTACCCTTTCCTCATTGGGTCAAGACTGGCAAGTCGCAAACTGAAACATCTGACCGACAAATGCGGCGGCAATATTGAGCAGCTGGTTGATTTAGCGTTTAGCTTCGAATATAAACAACTCCATAAGTCGTGGCTCGTAATCATCAGGCCACTACAAGTAAAATCAGAGCTCACTTCTCTGTGCCAAACAATCAAAGAATTAAAGCCCAAAGTCATCGTCGAAATCGGAACCGCCAACGGCGGAACCCTGTTTTTCTACACCCACATTGCTGATCCAGAAAAAATTATAAGCGTTGATTTACCAAGCGGCTCATTCGGAGGCGGCTATCCTTTTTGGAAGGCTCCATTCTTTAGATCTCTGGGAAAAAAGCATACAATCAAGCTAGTTAGAGCCGATTCCCACAGGGAAGAAACCATTCTGAAAGTCAAAAAGCTCCTTAAGGGCAACAGAATTGATTTTCTTTTAATAGATGGAGACCACACATACGAAGGTGTCAAAAAAGATTTTCAGATGTACTCTCCTCTAGTAAGGAAAGGGGGTGTCGTAGTTTTCCATGATATTGCCCAACATGATCCAAAAGTGGGCTGCGAAGTGGACAAGTTCTGGAACGAAATAAAGCAGAGCCACGCTCACGCCGAGATGGTTGAGGAACAAAACCAAGGATGGGCTGGCGTAGGTGTACTCTATGTCTAGTTTAACGTTGTTTTCTTTGATTCATTTGGTGCAAAAGTAATTAGGCTTCAAAATCGAGCCTTCGAAAATGTTTTTGAAAATGAATACGTATAAAATAGCCAGCGGCAGTTTTATTGTTGAGACCATTGATGAAGATCTGTGTGACAGCGCCAGTTTACGTGAGCAACGAAGAACACAAAAAATACCTCGATTTGACAACCAAGTCAATTGTTTCTGCTAAACACAGTATCGTTTGGATACCTTGCGAAAACTACGTTAACCTCGCTTTCAAGCCACTATCTTATGTCTTCGACCATATCCCCAACGAGATAAGGGTCCTTCAGCCAGATGGAAAACAAAGTGTTTCTCACGCATGGAATCTGGGAATCGAAGAAGGCAAAAAGGCGGGCTGTCACTACATCTTAGTCATCAACACAGACATCATATTCAAGACCAACGCTATCGACAGACTGGTTGACTTTGCAGAAAAACATCCCGAAGCCGTCATGTGGACAGGAACTGAATGTGAAGACTTAGAGAATCTTGAGTTATGCCAAGAAAATGAGAATATCACCGAGAACCCTCATTACTCATGCTTCATGGTTAAGAACGACTTTTTTAGTCATGTGGGAAAGTTCGACGAGAATTTTGCACCTTCATACTGTGAAGACGTAGACATGTACACGCGTCTTTTCCTGGCTGGAAAAAAAGCATACAAGTACGGTGGTGCCCGATTCTACCATTTCGGTTCACGAACCATAAAATCCGACGAAACCCTTCTTAAAAATAATTCGAGAACTCACAGCAAATGTCAGCTCTATTTTTCTGAGAAATGGGGTCACCCCATGACCGAAAACGTTGAGAAGATTAAAACGATCTTTTTTAAGAATCCCTACAACGAAGAGGAAAAACCATTAAGTTATTGGAGGGAGCCCTCAAGTTTAGGGCGGCTGGGGAAAATCACGAATTCCTTGCCTCTTTCGGTAAGGTTTAGACTTATTAATGGTTTGAATTGGAGTAAAAGAGCTAAAAGTCGAATCAAAACGCAAATAAAGAGCTAAAGTAGCAATCCTGCTAAAAGCTTGTTTAGTTCTTCTCGGTTTTTGATGCTTCGGAAAATCGCTTTTCCGCTCGAGTACAACCGGAAGGATGTGTCTTGGAAAGTTAATTCAAAAATTACTCCAGCAATCTTGTTTTTGAGTGTGGCTTTTTTTAGAATACTGGCAATGGCTTCATCTTTTTTTTCGTATTTGAAGACTACTATAACGTCTTTTTCTGCTCCGCAGGTTCCTTCGACTCGAGAAACGTAGTCATCTACAGTTGCCATTAGAGTTGCTCAAACTCCTTCAGGATTTCCATGAAGCGGTCAATTTCCTCTTTCGTGTTATATATGTAGAAACTTGCCCGCGCAGAAGACTCTATCTTGAAGATCTGGTGCAAGGGTTGTGCACAGTGGTAACCACTTCGCATCATGATTCCGTAATTGTCACAGAACAGGGCAACGTCATGTGAGGATAAGCCTTTAACGCCAAACGGGATTATACCGCATTTCTTTGAGGAGTCACTTGGACCGTAAACAGTTACTTTCTTGCATTCTGTTATGCGTTTCATCGCGTATTTGGTTAGGTCTTTTTCGTGGCTCAAAACGTTGTCCATGCCTAATTTTTCAAGATATTTCACCGCTTCACCTAAGCCTACGGCGCCAGCGATGTTAGGTGTGCCAGCTTCAAACTTCCAGGGCAATTCATTCCAAGTCACGTCACAGTGGCCTTTGCCTTTACTGTAGGAGACGTCTTTAATCATTTCGCCTCCACCCTCGTAGGGTGACATCGTTTCCAGTAACTCTTTTTTGCCGTACAACACGCCCGTACCTGTGGGTCCTAGCATTTTATGTCCAGAGAAAGCCAAGAAGTCTGCGCCTATTTTCTGAACATCCACTGCCATGTGTGGCACGGATTGGGCGGCATCGACCAGCATTAACGAGCCCTTGTCATGGACGGTCTTGGTTATTCGTTTAACGTCGTTTATGACGCCTGTGACGTTTGAGACATGGCTTAAGCATGCGATTTTTGTTTTTTTAGTTAATTTGTTTTCGAAGTCTTCATAGTCAAGGGTGCCGTCGTCATGTATGTTGGCGTATTTAATGGTGAATCCTTTGATTTTAGAGATGATTTCCCAGGGGACGATATTGCTGTGGTGCTCCATTAAAGAAACCAGCACTTCGTTTTCTCTGCCGAGGTTGTTTAAGCCCCAAGCATACGCAACCAAGTTGATGGCTTCTGTTGTGCCTCGTGTAAAAATTATTTGGCTTGGGGACTCTGCGGTTATGAATTTAGCGATTTTTTCTAGATTTCTCGTAGAGGTCAGTTGCTTCAAGTGAGAGTGTGTGGACTGCTCGGTGTACGTTGCCGTTGTGGTGATGGTAGAAGTCTACTTCTGCGTCTATAACTTGGTTGGGCTTCTGGGTTGTGGCTGCGTTGTCAAAGTAGATTAGGGGGCTGCCGTTTACTTTTCGATTTAAAATGGGAAAGTCTTGCCTGATTGCTTGCGCATCTACGATTTTTTTTCTGCCTCAGGTTTTAGCCTCTTAGAGAGCGTCTTTGCTAGTTCTTCTTCCTCTAATGCCTGTTTTTCTTCAAACGTATGTTCTTTTGGTAACCAGCTTGGAGCCTCAACATTTCTTTGTGTGAAATATTGTCGTATTGCTCGTTTCAGGGCGCCGACGGCTAGAACTCCGCAGTGGAATTTGACGTCTGGTAAGCCACCGATTTCTTCCACTACACGCTTCCAAGTTATATCTTTCCAAGCAGTTTCCAAACTTAGGGACTTTATCATTTCTGTGACTATGCTGGATGTGGCGATGTTGGCGGCGCATCCGTAACTTTCGAATTGTGCTTTTTCAATGATGTCTTTGTCGCTGATTTTTAGGTAGAAAGTTATCATGTCCCCGCAAGCTGGGTTCCCAGCTACAGCGACGACTGTGGCATCTTCCATTTTGCCAAGGTTTTTTGGGTTACGGAATAAATCCATTATTTTTGCATTATATGGTAACGGCATTCGTGACATTTTTAATCTACTCCTGTTGAGCCAACTATCCCTCTTATACGGTTGACGGCTGTTGGTAGAACTTTCAGAACGTAAGCTATATCCTCTTCTGTTTGGCTGCGGGTTGTTTTCATGAGTATGCTGCCGTGTGCTTCGCTGTAGTGTCGTCCAATGGCAACTAGATACGTGGCTGGGTTGGAGGAGTCTTCTGCTGCATGCACTTCCGCTTGAAACGTAGACGCCGTTGAGGCTCAATTCGATGGTTAATGCTTCACCTTCTGCTCGAAGTATGCTTACATTGGCGTTGTCTGGGGAGCGTTTGTCGCCTTTTGGACCGTTAAAGCGTAGATCATCAAGTTCAGCAAATATTCCGTCGACAAGTTTATCGCGTAATGTTCGCATTTTTGTTGTGTTTGCTTCAAAGTTTTGGAATGCGAGCTCTGAGGCTTTGGTGAAACCCACGATTAATGGAGTGTTTTCAACTCCTGGCCAAAGTTTTTGTGTTCCGATTTGCCCTTCAAGAATGCGCTCCATGTTTATACCTTCTTTTAGATACATTGCGCCCATTCCTCGTGGACCCTGAATCTTGTAGCTGCTTAATGTGGCTAAGTCAACGTTTAGGTTTTGCACGTTTAGGGGTATTCTGCCGTATGCGTCTGAGGCATCGGTGTGGAAGAGGGTTTTGGGGTTTTTTGCTTTCACAATGTCTACAGCTTCTTTGATGGGCTGGATTGTTCCAACTTCATTGTTTACGGATGAGATGCTGACTAGTATGGTTTCGCTGTCGACTGCTTCTTTGAGTTTTTCTAGGTTGATGAAGCCTTCGTTGTTGACTGGGATTTTCTGGGTTGTGAAACCGTATTTCGTCATCATTTCGGCAACTTGTAGCACGTTGATGGGTTCGATTTCGGAGATTACGATTTTTTTGCCTCTGCTTTTTTGGCTAAACGCTGCGCCCATGATGGCTAGGTTGTTGGCTTCAGTTTCGCTTGGGGTAAAGGTAATTTCTTCGAGGTTTTTTGCGCCTACGTATGTGCTGATTCTTTTGAAGCTGTTCATTATGACTTCGAATGCTTCCCACCCGGGTTTGTGAGTGAGTGTGGGGTTGCCGTAGGCTGTTTTGTTAAAGTAAGGCAGCATAGCGTCAACTACTTCTTGGGGAACGATGCAGGAGTTTTCGTTGTCTAAATAAACCTCATGTTTAATGCCTTCATGCAGTTTGAGAAGCTCTTTTACGTTTTCAACCATACAGTATCCTACCATAAATTTTGGGACAGATAACTCGTCACCCTTGCTAGTATCTAGTTCGACTAAAAAAACCTAACCACAGACAATCTCTACAGCAACAGTCATGACGTTTAATGCCACCAACAAAAGCACAAATAAAAATACTGAACAAGACAATTTCAATTTAAATATTTATGTTTTAACCATTATCAATGACAAAACAATGCACCCTGAATTAAATTAAATATAAATAGCACTTCAGAAAATAAAGCGCTTAGGTGATATTACATAGCTGCAATGTTTGAAATAAGAAACACAGTGAATGGTAAATTCTACTGGAGATTCAAAGCCATCAACGGCGAAATTGTTGCAGTAAGTGAAGTATACGAGACAAAACAGGGTTGCAAGAATAGTATAGATTGTATTATGAGCAACGCAGTTTTTGCCGAAATCAAAGATCAAACACTCTAAACTAACCACTTTCTTTTTTTGAAAAAAATTGGATGTAACTAATTTTTTACAATTTGGCAATAATAAACAGAAGAAAAAGCCGTAGAGTTACAAAAAAACTCTAATAACCCACCCAAACCCATACTATCCAACAGCAGGTTTATGGCGATTCATGTTAAAGATTACAGAGTTACCAATTCCAGAATCCGTGAAGGAAGTATTGCTTGGCTTGGGGATTGCAGAGTTGTTTCCGCCTCAAGAAGATACCATACAGGCAGGGGCGCTGGAAGGCCAAAACATTGTTTTAGCCAGTCCAACCGCTTCGGGTAAAACTTTAATTGCAGAACTCTGCGGTCTTAAGCATGTGCTTGAACGGGGTGGAAAAGTCATTTATCTTTCGCCGCTCCGCGCTTTGGCGAGCGAGAAGTTTGAGGAATTTAAAAAATATTCATCAATCAAGAAGGTTGATGGCAGGAAAGTCTCAGTGGGTATCAGCACAGGGGATTTTGACAGCGCTGACAACTGGCTTGAACGCTACGACGTTATAATAACTACAAATGAGAAAGCAGACTCACTTTTGCGTCACCGCGCCAAATGGATGGATAACATCTCGCTAGTGATTGCTGATGAAATCCACCTGTTAAACGATGCGGGACGTGGACCAACCTTAGAAATCGTGCTTGCAAGACTTTTGCAGGTTAATCCGAATATTCAAATTTTAGCGTTAAGCGCAACAATCAACAACGTGGATGAAATCGCAGGTTGGCTAAACGCTAAGTACATCGTTACGGAATGGCGCCCGATCAACCTCAAAGAAGGCATAATTCTAAAAGATGAAATCCAATATAAAGATGGAGAATCAAGAAAAATTGAGCAAGAAACCCATTTCCCACATATTAACTTGGTTTTGAACACGCTTAGGAATGGTGGACAAGCGTTGATTTTTGCTTCCACAAGAAAGAACGCGGTTTCGGCTGCTAAGACCGTTGCCAGCCACATGGACAAAGTGCTCGTGCCTAAAAGCGGCTCGAAACTGGTTAAGCGTTCCGTTGAGGAACAAACACGCGGGGTTCTTGAGAAAGAGGCAAAGAAAATCTTGGATGCCGGCGAACGAACTGGCCTCAGCGAGGAGCTTGCCGATTTGGTTCGTTGCGCCGTAGCCTATCACCATGCAGGGTTGTCGGGGGCTCACCGCAAAGTTATCGAGGACGCGTTTAAGGAAAGAAAAATTAAAGTCTTAACCGCCACGCCCACATTGGCTTGGGGAGTCAACTTGCCCGCACGAACAGTTATAATTCAAGATTACAGACGTTTTGAGGCTGGACTTGGCAACTATCCCATAAGCGTATTGGATTATAAGCAGATGGCAGGCAGAGCTGGAAGACCAAAATACGACAAATTCGGTGAATCAGTCCTTATCGCCAAAACCGCTGACGAAGCCGACTATCTAATGGAAAGCTACGTTTTGGCCAAACCCGAACGCATATGGTCGCGGTTAGCAGTGGAGAAAATCATCCGTGGACACGTGTTGTCAACGATTGCGTCCGATTTTGCTCACACCGAAAATGGTATTTACGAGTTTTTCGGCAAAACCTTCTATGCCTACCAATACGATGTAAAAGCTATCAAAAGTGTCATAAACAAAATTCTCCGTTTCCTACATGATGAGGAGATGATTGTTGTTGCAGGGGATAACATTTTAGCCACCAAATTCGGCAAACGCATAAGCGAACTCTACATTGATCCTCTATCCGGTGTAATCATTAGGGATGCACTGCTAAGCAAACCTCCGCTTTTAACCGAATTCAGTTTACTTCACTTAGTTGCCCACACTCCCGACATGGGACCAATTATGAGACCCTACCAAAGGGAGATGGCCCAATTAGCCGTTCAAACTGAAGACCATAAACAAGAATTATTCATAGAACCGCCTGACCAATGGAGCGACCACATCGGCTACGCGGAATTTTTAGGCGAAGTCAAAACCGCAATGGTGATGAATAATTGGATAGAGGAACTGCCGGAAGAAAAAATCATTGAACGCTTCAACGTCCAACCAGGAGACCTCTACCGAAGCATTGAAACTGCAAAGTGGCTTTTGCACGCCACCGACGAGCTATCACCCATAATAGCCAAAAACAAAGAGGTATCAGCCCTAAGCCACGAGCTGGTTGAGCGAGTTTCTAAAGGCATAAAAAGAGAGCTCTTACCCATCGTCCAGCTGGAAGGAGTTGGCAGAGTCCGCGGACGCATAATCTTTAACGCAGGCTACCAAACAATCCCCGACCTCAAACGTGCATCCATCGAAGAACTAACAAACCTGCCCTCAGTGGGACCAAGGTTAGCTAAAAAAATCAAGGAGCAAGTTGGCGGTTTTGTCAAAAAAGATGAGTGGGAAAACTTGGATAAAGCAGCAGCGGCGTCAGATGAAGCGGCACAGAAAGGTTTGTTTGATTTCTAAACGCTCTTCGCGAACCGCTCAGCCTGTTTAACGGCTGTGCCCAAGTAGTTTTTTGGGTTAAGAGCTTGATCGATTTCTTTTTCGGTAAGTTTGTTGCTAACGAGTTTGTCTTCTTGGAGAATTTGTTTGAATGGTTTCTTTTCAACAGCGCTTTGAATCGTTAGTTGCCTTAGCATCTCGTGCGCTTCCTGCCTATTCACGCCCTTCTTTGCCAATGCCATCATAACTGATTCCGACATTGCGCGTCCCTGGGTCAACGATAAGTTCTGCAGCATCCGCTCACTGTCAACACGCAAGTTCGCCACGATATTGCATGTTAGGTTAAGGATGTAATCGAGCAATATGTTTGATTCTGGAAGAATGAAACGTTCAGCTGAAGATTGGGTTAAATCGCGTTCATGCCACGTAACCATATCCTCCAACGCTGGTGCCGATAGGCTTCGGATAATCCGAGCTAAACCACAAACACGCTCGCAGATCTCGGGATTCTGCTTGTGAGGCATAGTGGAGCTGCCAACTTGTTTTTTAGCTTCAAACGACTCGAAAAGCTCGCCAATTTCTGGCCGTTGAAGTTCACGGATCTCGGTCGCAAAATTCTCCAATGAAGAAGCCACTGAAGCGTAAATACAGACGAGTTCAGCGTAACGGTCTCTTTGCACTATTTGCGTGGAAATCTCAGCAGCATGCAATCCAAGATGTTTCATTACGAGTTCCTGGATCTGTTCGGCGTGCTCACCTAAACCTGCTTGGGTTCCAACAGCACCGCTTACTTTTCCAACTAAAACGCGTTTCTTGCATTCATCTAATCGTTCAATGTGCCTCTTGATTTCGTATCCCCAAACGGCAAACTTGAAGCCTAACGTTATCGGCAAGGCATGTTGCCCGTGGGTTCTGCCAATCATAACTGTATCTTTATGCAGAAACGCTTGTTTTTGTAAGATAGCTTTGAAGTCGACAAGCCTTTTCTCAATTACACCTAAAGCATCCTTCAGCTGTAATGCATTAGCGGTGTCTACGATGTCGTAACTTGTTGCCCCTAAATGGACATAAGCGCCACTTGGACCACTAACTTCCGAGAGCGCGCGTACCAGCGAGGCAATGTCATGCTTAATTTCCTTCTCGATAGCTTTGACTCGCTCAACCTTAACGTATTTGGTGGATGCCATAGCACCGATTTTTTGTGCATCCTTCTTTGAGATGTTGCCTACTTCAGCATGAGCCCAAGCCAAAGCTGCCTCAACATCAAGCAGCTTCTGAACCCTGGTTTCTTCTTCGAAGATTTTTAGCATTTCTGGCGTTCCATAACGACCAGTATCGATTGGCAAGATTGGCAAGTTAGTGTTACCTCAAAGCTATGGATATGCAGATTAAAGATTAATGTTTTACCAATGCACTAACACATTACAAGTAGATTGGGTGCATGAGGACATGAAAGTAACCGTTGCAATTTTTGATAAAAACGGCGATAACGCTGTAAATAGGGTTCTTGACGTTCTGAATTCGTTTGATGCGGGTCAACCTTCGCGTTTTGGTTTTATTTCCCCAAAGAAAAGCCTTTTTGAAAAAAACGTTGAAATTATAAAGAAAAAAGGCTTAAAATCATCAACGGTCGCAGGCTTTGTCACCTCAAAACCCAAGTCAAACAATGATTACGAGCATTTACAGTTAGATGATTCCGCATTAATCTTTGAAGGCAGAGTATATTCAACTGTTCCGAAAACCGCTGTCGCAGAACAAGTTGCTAAAGATCCGCTACATTGTGAAGCCACCTTGCAAACGTTAATGGAACAAGCAGATGGAGACTACTTGTTTCTTATGCTTAAGGAAGGCTGGATAGCAGCTGGAAGAGACCCTATAGGTGTTCAACCACTCTATTTTGGTGAAAACAAAAACATCGCTGCTTTCGCGACAAATCGAACAGCCCTCTGGAAACTCGGAATAGAAAACCCAGTGTCTTTTCCTCCTGGAAACCTGGCCTTTGTCAATAAGGAAGGCTTCAAATTCAAACCCGTCAAAATCCTAACTCACACAGAACCTAAATCCATAACTATTGATAATGCCGCCAAAACTCTTCATGTTCTTCTTGAACAATCCATAAAGCGACGAGTGCATGGCTTAAAGGAGGTTGCCGTTGCGTTTTCGGGAGGTTTGGATAGTAGTTTGGTGGCTTTTTTGGCGAGCAAAAGCGGAGTAAAAGTTAACCTGTTTCATGTTAGTTTGGAGAATCAGCCGGAATCGGAAGAAGCCATGAAAGCTGCGGACGAGTTGAATTTGCCTTTGCAGGTGGATTTGTTTAAGGATTCGGATGTTGAAGCGATTTTGCCTAAAGTGGTGGAGCTAATTGAGGATTCTGACCCGATTAAGGCGAGTATTGGAGTGCCATTTTATTGGAGTGCGAAGAAGGTGGCTGAGGCAGGTTTTAAGGTGATGTTGGCTGGGCAAGGCGCGGATGAGTTATTCGGCGGCTACCAACGGTACGTAACTGAGTGCTGTAACGAAGGAAACGAAAAAGTAAGGAAAACCATGTTTAACGACGTGACTAGAATTCACGAAAGCAACCTTGAGCGGGACCTGAAAATCACTAGTTTCCATGATGTGGAGTTACGTGTGCCTTTCGGTTCATTTGACTTGGTAGAGTTTGCGCTTGGTTTACCTGTTGAATTAAAAATTGAGAATAAACCCGACACTCAACGGAAGCTTGTCCTTAGAAAAATGGCTTTGAATGTTGGTCTGCCAAGTTTGATGACAGAGAAACCAAAGAAAGCCGTACAGTACTCTACAGGAATAAATGAAGCTGTGAAAAGAATAGCCAAAACCCACGAGAAAACTGTCAATGAATACATCACTGAACTTTTCTTGCAATCCAAAAACAACATCTAAAACTCAAACTTTTTTTTCTGAAAACATCCTTTTTCAAAACTAGCCAACTGTTTATTGGAAGCCTAGCAACCTCGCAAACGTTTTATACAGCTGCATACAAACAATGATTAAATTTACGGGAGAGAAAAAAATGTATCCTAATCAAGTTCAAAATCAACCAACAGCAGCATACTGGCTATCAATGATTGGCGGAATACTTGGGCTACTTGGCGGCATACTACTTATTGTCGCCGGGGCAGTTGTGGGAGCAGTCACTTTCGGGTTCGGTTTTGCGGTTATTGGTGGTCTTGGAATATGGATCACTCTATGCTCGGCAATTGTCATTTATGCAGCTACAAAACTAAAGTCAGAACCGCTGGAACATTCCAAATGGGGTGCAATTATTCTGGTACTCTCACTTATTGGCAGTTGGTCAATTCTGAATTTCATCGGTGGCATACTGGCTTTAGTCTACAAACCCATACTTGTGGGCGCGCAGCCACAGTACGGCGCACCTCAACAACAGTATGGACCACCACCACAAGCAGCATACACACAGCAGCCTCCATCACAACAAATAACACAGGTCTGCCCACAATGTGGACGAATAGTGCCAAACAACGTGAGTTTCTGCCCCAACTGCGGCAAACAACTAAAATAAACAACATATGATAAACCAAAAAGCATCAAAAGAACTTTTTGGGAACTCAATTTTTTCTTTTTGTTAAAAAAAACTTATTCTTATGATAAGCTATGTCAATTGCGAGCCCAGTAGTTTCTGAGAGCAGGTTTATTTTATAAAACTAAAAAACAAGAATAAAAGCCTAAAGTCCATTTCCAATGAAAAACAAAAAAGAAAGAAATTAGATTTTTTTGGTTTGAACCGCGTTTTCCAGCGCTACTACGCCCGGCAGTTTTTTGCCCATTAAAAATTCGATGAGTGCTCCACCTGCTGTGCTTATGTACCCAATTTTTTTGCTCAGTCCGTACTCGTTGATAGCTGCAATAGTATTTCCGCCGCCTGCAAGACTGAAAGCTTTGCTGTTTGCAATGGCTTCGAAGACTTTTTTGGTGCCATAATTGAATTCTTTGTTTTCGTAGACGCCCATTGGACCACTAACTACGATGGATTTAGCATTAGCAATAATTTTTGCGTACGCTTCAACGGTTTTGGCGCCGATGTCCATCACTGAATTTTCGGTTGGAAGTTTGCTGACTAGAATTTCTTTGCGTTTCCCACTGACATCCAATGCGACATCAACTGGAACCATCACCTTATCGCCAAACTGCTCTTCCAACGCTTTGATACCTGGAATCAACCCCGTCAATTCCTTCTTTGCCAAGTAACCCATGTTCCCCTTTCCTAAATCAATACCCTTCGCCGCCAAGAACAATTGCCCAGTTACGCCGCCGGTGAGCACATAATCTGCTATGCCTTTGCCTAGCACGTATTTGCTGATTTCAAGGCTGTCGTCAGCTTTTGCTCCACCCATAACATAGACGGATGGTTTCTCAGGTTTCTCCAAAGCTTTGCTAAGCGATTTGAGTTCCCGTTCCATTATGCGTCCAGCTGCAGATGGCAACACAGCTGTGAAGCCAACCATGGACACGTGTCCACGATGTGCTGCGGCAAAAGCGTCGTTAACGAAGAGGTCTGCGAGTGGTGCAAGGTTCTGTACAAGCTCGGTTTTGCTAGCTTCTTCTGGTGTTGTGCTCTTAGTTTCTTTATCCCAACTGCGCACGTTCTCCAAAACCAGAATTTCTCCGCCTTTAAGATTTTTGATGGCGGTTTTGGCTTTGTCGCCAAAGAGGTCGTCAACGTATTTTACTGGGCATTTGAGGATTTTTCCTAAGATTTCAGCGTGTTCTTTTAGGGATGTGTAGTCTGGGTCTCCTTTTCTGCCTTGATGCGCAAGGACAACAGTTTTAGCGCCTTTCTCTGCGAGTTCTTTGATGGTCGATTCAGCATGAGCTCGAATTCGCACATCGCTTGTAACCTTCTTGGTGACTGGGTCGATTTCTGAGTTAAAGTCAACTCTGACAAGGACAACTTTATTTTTTACTTGAAAATCGTCTAATGTTTTGTATTTTGCCATGTTGTTCACTTCTGTTAGTTTTTAAAAAAGGAAAAGAAGGAGGGAGGTGGGTTTGTGCTTTTATCTTAAAGTTTTGCGTTTTTGCCGACCATTTCGATGAAGTCAACCATGCGGTTGCTAAAGCCCCATTCGTTGTCGTACCATGCAAAAACTTTAACAAAGTTGCTTTTCTCACCCATAACCATGGTTAAATCCGCATCAAAGACGCTGCTGTATGCGCTGTGAAGTACGTCAGTGCTAACTATTGGATCTTCAGTGTACTGTAAGATTCCTTTGAGTTCGCCTTCAGCGGCTTTCTTCATAGCTGCATTAATTTCTTGCTTTGTTACTTCTTTACCTAATATTGCAACCAAGTCAACTATTGAAACATCCGGAGTTGGTACTCGCAATGAATAGCCGTTCATTTTTCCTGCACAACTTGGTAAGACTAAGCCGATTGCTTTTGCAGCGCCGGTGCTTGTTGGGATAATGTTAATTGCTGCTGCTCTGGCTCTGCGTGGGTCTTTGTGAACGATGTCTTGGATTTTCTGGTCGTTTGTGTAACTGTGACAGGTTGTCATGAAGGCTTTTTCTAATCCAAAGTTTTCTGCTAAGACCTTGCTTACTGGTGCGAGGCAGTTAGTTGTGCACGAAGCGTTACTGAGTATATTGTGTTTTTCTGGGTCGTAGGACTTGTCGTTGACGCCTAAAACGAAGGTTGCATCGGGGTTTTCTGCTGGTGCTGATATGAGGACTTTTTTGGCTCCTGCAGTGAGGTGTTTGGTTGCACCTTCACGGTTTGTGAATAAACCTGTGGATTCAACTGCTAAGTAAACTCCCAGGTCTTTCCATGGGAGTTGCAAAGGATCCCTCACGCTTAGACACTTGAGGTCTTTTCCGTTGACAACTAGGTCGTTGCCTTTCACTTCAACAGTGCCTGGGAAGCGTCCGTGAACGGAGTCGTACTTGAGCAAATGAGCGTTAGTTTTTGCGTCAGCTAAGTCGTTTATGGCTACAAAATCAATATTTGCATTCTTTTCAATTGCAGCTCTATAGAGAAGTCTTCCGATTCTTCCAAAACCGTTGATTCCAACTTTAATGTTCGCCATAACAATTCACCTATACATGTAAAACTGTAACAAGCGACTCTAACTTTATTAATTTTCCGACCAAAAAACCAGCCCTTAACAAGCGCAAACTCACCTGCTAACAAAGCCATTGCTTTCTGGTACTTCAGTCATCTGTTAATTAAAACTCTAATTTTCAACGTGCTAACGGCAGCTGAAAACTCCAAAGCTGACTTACCACCTTTAGGTTTTTACATAGAACTTCTATAGGCACCGAAATAGTACAAAGACTTTTTCAGATGACATTTAGCTCAGATAAACTGAAAATAAAGAAAGGAAAGTGGAGGTTTAGTCTTCTCGCCATTTGAACAGTTTCACTGCCAAAGCAAAGATAACAATCGTGATGACTAATACCACAGCTATGTCGATTATTGCGCCCGTGATGTTTCCGTAGACCATTGCGTTGTTTAATCCTTCAATTACATAGAATAGCGGTAGAACATGAGCTAGGTTTTGCAGGTATTGGGGCATGCTGCTTATTGGGAAGAAGGTGCCTGAGAGGAACATCATTGGGAACGTCACAATGTTGCCTATGACGCCTGCAGTTTCAACGCTTTTTGTCACAGTTCCAACTAACATACCAAGCGCTGCAAACAGCATCGGACCCAAAATTAGAAAAGGAATTAACCAAGGGGTTAACGCAACATGGGCACCGAAAGCAAAGATCCCTACTCCTACCATCAACAAAAAGCCAACAATTGTCAAGACAACGTACCATATCATTTTAGACGTTAGCCACTCCATCTTTGTAAGTGGCGTGAGAGAGAGCTGCTTGAACAACTTTGATTTCTTGTACTCCGCGGAAATGTTGACTAGAGAGAACATTGGGCTGGTAAGTATTGAGAAGCCAATTAGACCTGGAATCAAAAAGTCGATGTATTTTGTCTGTTGGGTATTCACCGTTGCAGATGTTATGCCTATAATTGCTGGTGTGGTGTCGTTGTATTTTGTTTGGAAGTAGTTGAGATTAAAGTAGTTAGCATATCCGTTGACTGTTCCGCTTACAATGCCGCTTGTGCTTGATGTTGGATTACCATAAACTGTCAAGTTTAATTGATGACCTGTAATGTAGTTGAAGGTGAAATTTTCTGGAATTATTATTCCATCTGATACTGAATGGTCCGCGAGGTACTTTGAAAAGTTCTCTGAGGGATTCACCGTTATTACTGTGATTGTGCTGGATTTGTTTAGTGCTTCAAGGAAGCCTGCGCCGAGGTTTTGTCCTGTTGGGAAGGGACCGGTATCTTGATTTTGTGCGTAAACAGTTACTGTTCCAGAGCCTCCTCCAGAAAAGATTGCACCGAAAATCAAAATCAAAATAACTGGGAAGATTAAGCCAAAAAATAATCCAAACTTGTTTCTAAGGTATCCTCTGCTAAAGACTTTGAAGTCGGAATAGATACGTTTTCCACTGACCATGTTTAGCGCCTCCGCTTTTTGCTGGCTTTTGTTTCCGATGTTGCTTCTCCTTGCTCACCGATAGGTTCGTTGACCAGCTTAACAAAAACATCATCTAAGCTGTCTTGGCGTGTCTGAATATCGCCCCAATCCATTCCTGACTGCTCCGCAGCCGCGAGTGCTGCGAGGGCATCGATTTTCTTTTGTAGCGGTATGGTGATTTCTTTTTTGGCTTTGTCATAGTCAACTTGCAATTCAGTGTTAGCTTTAATATAATCAGCAAGTTTTTCGTCGCCATGAATTTCCAGTCGCTCACCTGAGCCGTGTTCTTGAATGATTTCTTCGGTGGTTCCTATTGCTACTATGTGTCCATGGTCCATTATAGCTACCTTGTCAGACAGTTGCTGTGCCTCATCGAGGTAATGGGTGGTCAGTATGATTGTTTTGCCTTTTGCTTTTAAGTTGCGTATGACTTCCCAAATGGCTCTCCTCGCGTTAGGATCCAAGCCTGTGGTTGGTTCATCGAGGAATAGTAGTTCAGGCGAATTAACTAGTGAGAGGGCAAGTCCTGTCTTTTGCTTCTGTCCGCCTGAAAGACTATCAAAATGGACGTTGGCGGATTCTTCTAGCAGAACTTCTTTGAGAATTTCGTCCGGGTTTACTTTTATGTTGAAGAGTTCAGCGTAATATATTATGGCTTCTCGGGGAGTGGTTTTTTCAAAGAACGTAAATTCTTGCGGGATAACTCCGATTTTTTTGTGAAGGTCATAACCGTTTTTCCATGGGTCAAAGCCGAGGACTTTGACGTCTCCACCGTCTCGCTCGCGCAGACCCTCCATGATTTCGATGGTCGTGGTTTTACCTGCGCCGTTTGGTCCCAAAAGACCGAAAACTTCGCCTTGGTTAACGGTGAAGGAGATGCCATCGACTGCTTTTAGGTTTCCATAGTGTTTTTTTAGGGATGAAACTTCAATCGGTAACATGCTTGTTAGTTCCTTTGAGGTACAAATCGCTGCTTTTTCTTATTTATATTTTTGAAGGAAATATAACTTTCTGCTATAATTCACATATAAATTACATTTTGTTGAGCATGTTGAAGCTAAACTTTGGTTTTTTTAAGAATTTTTCTATTACTACTTGATGACTCATTTATTTTAGCAAAAATAAACGCTGTTAATTCTTCGGGCGAAATATACCTAGGTCCGCGTTCATGAAAAATTTGAACTTCGAAAAATTCTTTGCTAAAGATGGTTCTAAACATGAAGTAATCGAACTTTAACGGTGTCCTCTTTTCGCCTATGCCCTTGTAGTAGCGAATGGAACAGAAAAAATCCATCGAACCCAAACGTTCCTTCGCAAGAAAATTATTCGCTTTTTTGAGCTCCTCTGCATCAATGTAATTGAAGCTTTCACAATCAGCCAGTCCAAACTCAAAAATTACTCTGCCCTGCGGCACCGTAGGATTTGTGACTTCCTCAAAACTAAATTCCTTACAATTTACATTAAAGAAAACTTGAATTAGTTTTTGCTGAAGCTGTTTGCTTGAAAGTATTGAATTGAAACGATCGATTCGGTGAATATTTGCGGGGAAATTTTCGTAAAAACCCAAAGTCAAATTGGCTCGTGCTCAAGCTTTCATTTTTTTTATTTTTTCAACGCTATTTAGTAATTCGCCAAGTGTAAGAGTAAGTTTTTGTAGTTCGTCAATATCCTCAGTTTTCTCAATTTTTCCTTGTATGTCTGTTATTTTCGCCATCAATGTTGCTTCGAGCTTGTCGTATGCTGTCGTGGGAGCAGGACCTTGTTTGGGTATTTCTTCGCCTTCCTTAACAATTATCACTTTTTTCTCGTCTTTTGCGCACCAAAGTGTCCCATCTTTTAATCTAAAAAGCGGAGATGAGCAGACTGGGCAGGAAAGATCGGTTAAAGCGGCGCCTTGCAGAAGCAAGTTTGCTCCTCGCTTAACAAGTGTGTCATCTGTTCGTGGTTGCATATAGAACCCCAAAGTAAATACGTATCAAAGCTTATATAACTTGGTCACTGCCAAAGTGCAGTAAAGGGGAATATTTTATGGTGCGGAAGAAAAAATCTGATGAGTATGAAGCAAAGATTCAGCAAGCCCTAGTAGTACTCGGTGAAGTCTCTGAAGATAGCACCACGCCACGAAACATACGTCGTTCCGCAAAAGACGCCATAAGTGCCCTGCAAAGCGGAGAATATACCCCAGCAGTAAGAGCTTCAAACGCCGTGTCGATGTTGGATGAGATTCTGCAAGACCCCAACATGCCGCCCTATACACGGGTAAAACTCTGGAATGTTATGAGTTTTATCGAAGCCATAAAAGACTAGTTCAATTCTAATTTCAATTTAATATTAGAAAATATTTTTCGTTATTTAGCTTGTTTAGCGAATTTCTTTTCTTCATTATATGAACGTGCACAGTGCATACAGCAAAACGCAGTCTCTTTACCGTCGATAGTTTCGCGATAGCCGCCTTCATACACTTTGCACCCGCAATGAGCACAAACGTATAGGCTTGGTTCAATCGCAATGGCAACTAACTCGGCAAAGCGCTTGAAGAGTCCAGTGCACAATTCTCTACCTTCTTCTGTGAGCGTAAAGATTTTTCGTTCTTTCTCGCCAACTGGCTTTTTGGTGTGCGTAACTAGACCTTTTTCTTCGAGTTGTTGGAGGAAGGGATAAACTAGGCTTGGGCTGATTTCTTTCTTAACTCTTTTTTTGAATTGGTTAATTATGCTGTAACCGTGAGCTGGTCCCTCGTAAAGTATGGTGAGTATGTAGAATCTTGAGAAGTCGCTGATCAATTCATCGATGTTTGCGGATTGTGGTTGTTTTGCCATTAATACTCTGGGTTTATTGGGTGTCTTTATTGTTATAAATGTTCTTTAGATACGTCTAAAAAATACTTAATGCAATTTTCAGTACTTTGCTCGTATTGTTTAACTGCACTAGAAATATATGCCACCTGTTACATGTAACTCTGGGTTCCAAGGGGGCAAAGTTCTTTGAAATATGACGTAATAATCGTGGGCGCAGGTCCAGCAGGCATATTCTCAGCGCTAGAGTTAACCGAAAAAACAAACCTCAACGTCATCGTCATTGATCGAGGCGCGGATATCGACAAACGCAAATGTCCCTCTAAACGAGGCTTTGAATGTGTACACTGTGAACCATGCTCCGTGCTTAGTGGTTGGGGCGGCGCAGGTGCCTACAGTGATGGCAAACTCACCTTATCAACAGAAGTTGGCGGATGGCTCAACCAATATGTTTCAACCAAGGAACTAGCTGAACTGGTAAAATATTGTGACAGCATCTACCTCAAGTTCGGCGCAAGCGAACAAGTCTACGGCGGCGAAAACAAGGAAATAGATGAAATCGAACGCCAAGCCTCACTAGCGGGTCTCAAACTTATCAAACAAGAAGTCCGCCACATGGGCACCGACAAATGTCTCGAAACCCTCCAGCGCATGCGCAAATATCTCAACAACAAAATAACGTTTCTACCTAAAACAGAAGTTAAAGGGCTCATCGCCGAAAACCACACTATCCAAGGCGTCGAAACCGTTGACGGCGAAAAAATCATGGGTAAATACGTAATCATCGCCCCAGGCAGAGGCGGAGCCGAGTGGCTTCAAACTGAAGCTCAAATCCGCGGCTTAAAAACCGTTAACAACCCTGTTGACATCGGTGTTCGGGTGGAACTTTTGGCCTCAATTATGGAGAAACTAACCAAAGTTCTCTATGAACCTAAACTTCTCTACTTCTCACACTCATTTGATGACCAAGTGCGCACTTTCTGTGTGTCCCCATATGGCGAAGTCACCACAGAATCCTACGATGGCGTCTTAACAGTTAACGGCGGAAGCCAAGCAGAAACCAAAACAGCCAATACAAACTTTGCCATTCTCGTCAGCACCTCATTCACTGAGCCATTTAAGGAGCCAATCGCTTACGGCAAATACATCGCTAGACTCTCAAATCTGCTTAGCGGAGGTGTCATGGTACAGCGGTTAGGCGACCTCAACCATGGTAGACGCAGCACCCCTGAACGACTCGCCCACAGTGTCCTCACACCCACCCTCAAAAACGCCACCCCAGGAGACCTAAGTTTTGTTCTTCCTTATCGCTACCTCACTGACATTCGTGAAATGCTTGAAGCCCTCGACAAAATCGCTCCAGGCGTGGCTTCGCCCGAAACCTTACTCTACGGGGTCGAAGTGAAATTCTATTCCTCGCACCTTTTACTCAACAATGCGTTGGAAAGCAAAATCCAGAACATGTTTACTATCGGTGATGGGGCAGGCGTTACCCGTGGTTTGATTCAAGCTTCAGCTTCAGGAGTTATCGTTGCAAGAGAAATTCTTAAACGTGAAAAACTGAAGGCTTAAAAGATATGGCAGCTGTGGCTCAGGAAATTAGGTGTTCACATTGTGGTGCCCCAGTTGAGTTCAAGCCAGGAGAATTATTTGCCACTTGCAAGTACTGCGGCTTCACAACCGTAATCGAAACGGGACAAGCATTTACTTTTGACCATTCTTTACTCTTAAACAGTTACTCTGAATCCCAGGTGGAAGATTTAGTGCGCGATTGGATGCGCTCTGGCTTTATGAAACCAGGTGATTTAGCCAAAAAAGCAAAAATAACCGAAAAAAACCTGGTTTACTTGCCTTTTTGGATTGTTTCAGCCGATGCCACAACCAAGTACAAAGGAATTTTTGAACGCATATCACCGGCAATTGTTAAAGAAGGTCAAATTCAAAAACAGTATAACTGGCTGGTTTTAGCACGAGAGGCATCAGATTTCCCAACTCGAGAATACAATGTTCCTTTAACAGGCAAAATTCCATATGATTTCAGAAAAATCGAAGGTTTCGCCAAACTGCTCAACAGTGAAATGACGCGTGATGAAGCTTTGGAGATTGCTAAGCAACAGATCGAGACGCTTCACCGTTTTCTGCTCCAGCAGGACATAGATAAAATCGTTGAAGCCAACACAACTATCACCTTGAATCAAATGGTCTACTTGCATGCGCCGATTTGGTTCATAAAATACGAGTATAAAGACAACAACTTCCAGATGATTGTTGACGGCGCAACGGGTATGGTTTTGAAAGGCGATATACCCTCTTCCAAGTTCTAAACTACTTTAATAAACTTTAAAAGCAACCCCTTTTTTATAACGAGATGCAAATATTGGAGGATTTAGTAAATGAGCGAAAATAATGATGTGTATGCCCAAGCAAAAAGCCAGATGCGGCTTTCAGAACGCATAGCTGCGGCGCTTCCAGGGTTCCGAGGATACAAAGAGAAGGAACTTCGCCGCGAGTCAGACAAGCTGATTAGGAATAACTTGACTCTCAAGCTCTCTAAAGATAAGGATAACGTCCGAAGCATCGCCCAGCGAATCGCTGATAAACGTTATATGGATGTTTTACCCGACATCGATAGGTTAACGGCCAAGATGGATCGTATAACCGAAAAAGTTAACCATGCATCTTACGGTTACGCAGGTTTTTATGATATCGTCAAGATCAAGGAAGAAAACCTTGACAGAATGATAACCTTCGACAATCAACTTCTCGATGAGGTTGACGCATTGACCGCCAGTATCGAAGACCTAAAAACTCAACTGCTAAGCGGAAACTACTCAAATCTCAAAGACAAAATACAGACCATCGCAGACAAGTTTGAGTTGCTCGAGGACACTTTTGATAAAAGAGAACAAGTCATCTTAGGAGTGACACAATAATGCCGCAAATAATTGAATGGACAAACGCGAGTGGAGACTCTATAATTTGGCGTTACCCAACCGAAGACATCACTTGGGGCGCCCAACTAATCGTACACGAATATGAAATGGCGGTGTTCTTCCGAGATGGCAAAGCCTACGACGTATTTGGCCCAGGCAGACACACGCTCACCACCCTAAACTTACCCGTACTAACAAGCCTGCTGACAAGGATAGCCGGCTTTGGCGGGAACAAACCTTTCAAGGCAACGGTCCTATTCATCAGCACCAAAATCTTCGCTGGCAAATGGGGAACAAAAGCACAAACCACAGAACTCGCACCGTTGCAGACCTATGGGCAGTTCTGGTTCAAAGTCGCCGACTCATCCCTATTCGTCAACGAAGTTATCGGCGGACAAAACGCGTACACAACCGATCAAGTCAACGACTTCCTGCGCGGCTTCCTAAACGAGAAAATTATTGATGAACTCAGCCACTACGATCTCATTACCGTATTCACACGTTTAGACGAAACGTCTGTCATTGTCAAAAACGCCCTAATCGACTACTTCAAACGAGTCGGCATCGAACTAACTGACCTCAGATTCGAAGGAATCGATACCACACCCGAATACCGAGAACGACTATTCTGGCTCAAAACCGGACAAACCGCACCTGGAGACGTACTACGCATGGAAACCGTAAAGAGTGCAGCAGCAAGCCTCGGTCAAGGAGGAGGCTCAGGAGCCTTCGGAGCAGGCATGGTACTTATCCCACAAATCATGAACCAACAAGGAACCCCACAGGCAGCACCCGCAGCGGCACTAGTCATCTGTCCCAAATGCGGAGAAAAAGTTCCTGCTACAAGCAAATTCTGCCCTAACTGCGGAACCAACCTAACCCCACCCTCAGAAAATGCAATGAAGTGCCCCAACTGTGGCAAATCCATCCCAGCCAACAGCAAATTCTGTCCAGAGTGCGGATTCAAAATCGGCAGCTAAGAGGTACCATAAATGAGTGGAAGCGACCGTCAACTATTAAGCTTCGGAGTATTCCTCATCACTATAGTGGTAGGAATACTACTGGCTTTTACTGGCCTAATAGGCTGGGGACTGTTTATACCAGTCATCGCGGTGCTTTCTGGCTGCTGGATAATAGCTTTAGCAGGCATACAAGCAGGTAAAAACCAAAAGTATGGTCGTGGAACATTCAGCACAATGGCATCTGGAGCTGGACTCATCATCCTCGGCTTGGCATGGTACCTATTCGGCATCAACTGGATCTACTCGCTTGTTATAATCCTGCTGGCAATTGCAGCTTTAGCGATTGCAACTGCACTAAGACGCAAATAAACCTTTGAGCTTTTTTTGGCTCTAAACATTTTTCTATACCCGTGTACAGTCATGTTGCTGAAGGCAGCAGACATGAGTGAAGAAACAATCGGCCACGGCACATGGTACGACATGATGGCTAAGAAAGTCATCGAAAGAGAACAATCACTAAACCGAGATATGAGCAGAGTTCGTACAGAGATGGGTCTTGGCGCCTCAGGTTTTCCGCACATAGGTAGTTTAGGTGACGCATCCCGAAGCTACGCCGTAACTTTAGCGCTCAAGAACCTGAACTGCAATTCTGAACTCGTTGCCTTCTGCGACGACAAAGACGGCTTACGGAAAGTTCCAGCAGGACTACCAATAGATATGGCACAAAGCTTGGAGAAATACCTTGGGTACTCCGTCTCAAGCATCCCTGATCCGTTTGGATGCCATGAAAGCTATGGCAAACACATGAGTTCACTATTGCTGGATGCCCTTGATAAATGCGGCATAGAATACAAGTACTATTCCGCCAAGGAAGTTTACGATAAAGGTCTCCTTCTAAACGAAATTCGAACTATACTAACTAACGCCAAAAAAGTCGGCGAAATCGTCAAAGAAGAAGTTGGCCAAGAAACCTACACCGAGGTTTTACCGTTCTTCGCAGTTTGCGAGAAATGTGGGCACCTCTACACAACGAGGGCTTACAATTTTGACCCAAAAACCGACAAGGTTTCATACAAATGCGAAGGTCTCGAAATCCGGGGCAAACTGATTGCAGGTTGCGGCCATGAAGGCGAAGTGGACATTAAAAGCGGTGAGGGCAAATTGACATGGAAAAGCGAATTCGCCGCCCGATGGAAGGCATTGGACATTCGCTTCGAAGCTTTCGGCAAAGACATCGCCGACTCCGTGCGTATCAACGACCGTATCTGTCGCGAAGTGCTCTGCTTTGAGCCTCCTTCCCACGCAAAATACGAAATGTTCCTAGACAAGGGTGGAAAAAAAATTAGCAAATCAGCAGGCAACGTGTTTACGCCTCAAGTGTGGTTCAATTATGGTTCTCCCCAATCGCTACTTTTGCTTATGCTTAAGCGGTTTGTTGGTACACGTACCTTAGATGTCTCTGACATTCCTGCTTACATGAACGAAATTGACTCCTTAGAAGACGTTTACTTTGGCAAAAAACTGGTCGGTGAGAAAGAAGCTACCAAGCTGAAAGGATTATACTTGTACTGTTACGTTATGAAGCCACCAACTAAACCCAGTGTTCATGTGCCTTACAACCTCATGGCATTTCTCGTCAAGATGGCGCCTAAAGAATGCCTAAATGACTACGTTACAGAGAAACTGCAAAGTTACGGTTATCTGCAGAAAAGCCAAGTATTAGATGCCAACCTGTTACAGCGCATCGAGTATGCTTTGAACTGGACAAGGGACTTTGAAGAAATAAAGGAAACTGCAATAGATCTAACTGTTGAAGAGAAGAAAGCCATCGCTGAACTTGTCAACAAACTTCAAACTGAAGATGATCCAGACAAAATCCAAAATGCAATTTTTAACGCAGCTAAAGATAACGGAATAAAACCCGGAGCATTCTTCAAAACGTTGTATCAGGTTTTGATGGGGGCACCTCAGGGTCCACGTCTGGGTCCATATGTGTTGGCTATGGGAAAGCAAAACGTCATTGCGGCGCTACAAAGAGTTTTGAGTAAAGATAGCGTTGTATAATTTTTATTTTTTTTTATTTGGATGATTTTGGATAATTATAAATATTCACCGTTAATGAGTGAATCTTGGAGAACGATCTGAATTTGGTTTATCCAGCCTTAATGGACTTGGCCACGTTTATTTTGGTTCTTGCTGTAGGGATTTCCTCAGTTCATATCTTTTCGAAAGCTTTAAAGTTGAAACCTCAAGCAGTTGCTTTTTCTCAAAAGAAGAAAGAGGCAGTCTTGAGTTTCATTGTTTTTGTTGCCGTTTTTGCTGGCGCGTTTGGAATATACGGTTTCTATGATAGAGTATGGATTCGCGCTACATTGACAGCTGACCCTCTTTATGTTATAAGAGATGTCATTGCAATTGCAATACTTCTTTTGCCAGCTATTGTTGCCTTAAGGTACTCAAAGCAGACCTTAACAGACATTGCAGTCACCCGCAAAAATCTTCTAAAGAACCTTTCACTAGGCATTTTGACTAGCTTAATTCTTATTCTGTTTTTAGGCGTTCTTTCACCTTTTTTGGGTGGTGGCTTCGCGGGTTTTTCCGGAGCGACGGGTTATTTGTTTTTGAGTTATGTGATAATTGGTTTTGGTGAAGAAATCGTTTTTCGAGGTTACATCCAAACAAGGTTAGTTGCCTTCAGCGGCTCAGCTATTGGGTTGGGGGCAACATCGCTTTGCTATGCCGCTTATAATGTTCCTTTGGGATACTTCTGCTTCTCTGGAAATATTGCATTAGCTTTAGTGTACGGGTTTTTGCGTTTTTCATCAGGGTTAGTCTATGGCTACACATTTCAAAAGAGCCAAAACGTTCTCTCTTCCACAATTGTCCACATATTTTTAGTCTGGGGCGGACTATTATTCGGCTTATACTTGTAATCGACCCAAAAACAAGAAAATCCGAGAAAATAGGTGGATACCGCTGGAAACAAAACCCTTAACTTATTTGTATACTCTATTAATACTTAGAAAATCAAGTTTTGTTTAGGCGTAATTGGAGGAATTTATAGTCAAGTTCTCGAACAATTTTACCAACATAGAAACAGAAAAGGAGAATACTTTAGCAGATGTTGAAGAAGATAAAACTCTAAGTTCCGCCTTTTCATCTTGCGATTTAGTGTCTGATAAAGAACGCCTCAAAGACGTTTTAGACAATATTCCTTCAGCAGTAATTGTTCTTGAGAAGCCAGATGGCAAAATAACCTATGCCAACAAGAGAGCACTTGAACTTCATGGCGTAAACCCATGCGGTCTTGAATTAGAAAAGCATGCAGTTAATTTGAAAATATATTCGATGGATGGCAAGGTTTGTCCAACTAAAGAACTCTACACGTATAGGGCATTATTTAATGAGGAAACGGTGCGTAACGCGCCATTAATCCTTGGAAATGCGGATGGGAAAAAGTTAATTGTTAACGTGAGTGCAAAACCTCTCTACGACAAAGAAGGCAAAGTATATGCAGCAATAGCAATTTTTGACGATGTAACCGAGAGCTTGCAAACTCAAGAAGCCCTCGAGGAAAGTGAGGCTCGATTGAAAATGGCGCAGAGGATTGCTCATGTCGGAAACTGGGAATATAACGTTAAAGAGGATAAAGCAATTTGGTCTGAAGAATTATTCCGTATTTTTGGTTTAAAACCGCAGCATTTCGGTCCAAACACAAGTGAATATGTTGCTCGAATTTACCCTGACGATAGGGAAGCGATAAACAAGTCAATGGAACAAATGCTCTTTAACGATAGCTTATCTCATAAAGTAAGTTTTGATTATCGCATCATCCATGAGGATGGCTCAATACGAACTATTCATTCGGAACGAATGGTCAGAGAAGTTGGGGAAGATAACAAACCAACAAGAATCGTTGGAATAGAGCAGGACATCACTGAACGAAAGCAGACCGAACAAAAACTTGAACAATACGCGAAGAATTTAGAGCAGCTTGTTGAGGAGCGAACAAAACAGCTCAAGGATGCGGAACGGTTTGCGGCTATTGGGCAGACAGCAGGCATGATCGGTCACGATATCCGTAACCCCTTGCAGGCTATTGCCGGGGAACTTTATTTGATGAAACTAGATGTAGATGGTTCGCCTGACAGCCAATGCAAAGGAGAGAGGTTCAGGAAAGTTTAGTTTCTATCCAAGAGCAAGTAGATTACATAAACAAAATAATCTCCGATTTACAGGACTTTGCAAAACCACTAAAACCTGAATTAGTGGAGGTTGAACTTTGCAGCGCCATTCCACAGCTAATTGCAACTGTTCATGTGCCAGCAAACATTGATGCGATGACAAACTGCGACAGCGATCTACCAAAAATTGAACTCGATTTAACTTTCTTAAAGCGTATTCTAGTTAATCTGGCAACGAACGCTATTCAAGCAATGCCAAACGGCGGCAAACTAACCATAAAAGCAGCTCAAGAAGCCAACTCCGTTTCCATCACAGTTTCCGACACAGGTGTGGGCATTCCTAATGAGGTAAAGCCGAAAATTTTCCAGCCACTAATGACCACTAAAGCTAAGGGACAAGGTTTCGGACTCGCTGTGGCTAAACGTTTAGTGGAGGCACAGGGCGGCCTGATTACCTTTGAGAGCAAGGTGGGCGAAGGGACATCGTTTAAAATGACTTTTCCTAAATAACATAAGCGTTCAAGACCACTATTTTTAAGTCTAAGCAAGGTATTTACTATTCTGCCCTTTCAATTCTCGGGACAAACAACAGTTGGGCTCGTCGTCTAGTACGGATTAGGGCACCGGCCTGCGGAGCCGGACGTCAGGGGTTCAAATCCCCTCGGGCCCGCCATATATTTCTAAAAGAATTCATCCTGAAAAACAACAACCTCTTTATTTTTCGTTTTTATTCGAGTCAAGGTCTGAAATGGTCAGCTGAAAAATGCGCTCTTGCACAAATATTTTCTTCTTTCGAAGACTGGTTACTTGACAACTTCCTAACCAAGAGAAGAAGAAGGTGGCTGCACACCAACGCTGTCTTCTTCTTTCAGAACGTTCTGTTGCCCCTATTTTTGTAGCACTATAGCTATCGATTTGAAGAAGAAAAAATTGACAATTTTTTCATTGCTTTCTTCTTCTTTCAACTTAACTCTAAAACTAAACAGAAGAACAACACCACTGCACTGCCATTGTTGTTGTTCTATCAATCAGTTGACGCAACCGTTTAACGGGTAGAAGAAGAAGAGCAAATTTTCCAACCTTCTTCTTCTCTTAAGCTAAGTCTATAAATAATTTCGTATGCGCTTCCTTGGTTCAAGTCCCAGCGGGCCCGACACCTCCTTATCAAAATGGCACTAAAACGTCCATATGTAAGGGATACAGTTTGAGAGCAATTATTAGCCCAACTTTGGTTGGACTTTTGGTTTCTGTTAGCTTTGGATTTTGTTGGCTACCCAATAAAGAAGGTTGCTTAGGGCTATCGCGAACGCTGGAAACGCAGGAAGTATATACCATTCTAGTTTGGTTTGGGCAAAAGTGAAGACAAAAAGCACGGTTGCCATCCATGCGAGAAGCAATGTATCAGCTTTTGAGCGCTTAAGCACTAAATTAAAAGCGCAAAGTCCAGCAGCAAAAGGCAAAAGAATTGCCCACAGCGTCTCTTTGCTGAATAAATAGTTAAAATAAAACAGGTAGCCACCTGCGTGACCTTCGATAGGACTCATTGTCCTTGTAAAGCCGCTGTACACGACAAACCAATTCCAAAAATTTGAGCCGAAAATAATGAACATGTAACCTATCCAGGGAGCCAAAAGCAAAAGTCCAACGCCCCAAAAAACCGTAAACCGCTTCGCGAACAGGAACCTGATGCTTTTACTTGTTACTATGAGGTAACTGAAAAGGATGAGGGGAATCAGCAAAGCCTCAACTTGCTTTGTTAACAAGGCTAATCCGAAAAACAAGCCACTTAAAATGACATATCGGTTAGTTTTTTCTGTTTTCTCGCTTAAAATAAAAAAGTAAAAACTAGCCGTGAGAAAAAAGACGAAGGAACCATCGGTCATGGCATGCCTGGCAAACATATAAAATAAAGTAAATGTGCCCAAAATTAATGCAGATACAAACCCAACATAAAGATTGTATAATTTCTTGCCCAAAAAATAGATTAGAACCAACGTTAAAGTAGCAAAAATGGGGCTCCAAAGCCTCGTGACAAAGTTACTAACGCCGAAAGCTTGGTATGCAAGAGAAATCAACCACATGTATAATGGTGGCTTGCCTATCCAAACCGCTAAGCCTCCAAAAGCGTAAGGTGTCACGTAGTCTCCACTTTTAATCATGTGAAATGCCCATTGCGAGTAAGTTTGCTCGTCGGCAGCCCAAAGCGGTCCATTACCGAGATTCAGGAAGAATATTGTTGAGAAAACCAGAATAGCTAAAATACAAAGAGCGTCGATGTGTGCTGAAAACCAAGATGTTTTTTGGAGAGGGATATTGAAGTTCTGAAAGTTTCTTTTAGCCTGCCTATCTGAATAAGCAAACCTCATTATTGTGAAAAGAACCATTACCGCAACGACACATGCGATTGTGTCAAAGGCAACCGTCGACCAAACCATAGAATTGTTTGAATGCATTCTTTCCGGGGCTGATTCAGTTAGCGTAAAGGCATAGATGTGGTTGTCGCTTGAACCTACATAGAGGGTGCTATTTACAACGGCTGGCGAAGAATCCACAAAATTTCCCGTAGCGAAACTCCATTGTTTTGCTCCTGTAGAAGCATTCAGACAGTAGATACTATAATCCTCGGAGCCCACATACACGTTACCAGCTACAACTGCAGGCGAAGACCGAACCCAATACCCTGTGGGGGTCTGCCAAATTTTTGCACCATTGGAAGAATTCAAACAGTAAACATTGTTGTCCTCGGAGCCAACATAAACGCATCCGTAAGCCACAGCAGGGGAGGAGTCCACGCAATCTTGCGTTTGATACTGCCAAATTAAATCACCAGTGGAAGCATTTAAGCCACAAACGTAACCATCGTATGAACCCACGTAAACATACCCATCGTAAACGCTAGGTGAAGAGATAACACTGCCCGTGTGATGGCGCCACAATTTCTCACCTGTTGAAGCATTTATAGCATAGACACAAAAATCATCCGTGGAAACGAAAACCACGCCATCTGAAACAGCTGGCGAGGAATCCACACGCATGGAAGTGGGAAGAACCCAAACTAAATTACCGTTTGAAGCGTTAAAGCAATAAACTCCCTGCTTCCCTGAACCCACATAAACGCAATCATTAACAACGGCAGGTGAAGACTGAATTGGTCCTCCAACCGTCGATACCCAAACTGTCATGCCAGTTACCACGTTTATGCAGTAGAGGTTGCCGTCTTCTGAGCCAACGTAGACGTTCCCATTATAGATTGCAGGTGACGAATCAACTACATTCCCAGTTAGGCAGTACCATAGCATTTCGCCGTTTGAGGAGTTAAGGCAGTAAATAGCATAATCTTCAGACCCTACGATAACGCGGTCGTTGGATACTGCTGGAGAAGAAAAAACGGGTGCCATAGTCGTAAAATTCCACGATAACTTCGCCGAATTTGTTGATCCGTTGCCTGTTGTGTAACCGATGTGGTTAGTGTCGTGGCGAAATGTTGACCAATCGTCGGTGCCGGTAGCTGAAGCTTCTGATATGGCGTAGGATTCAGTTAGAATGAGGGAAATAACGAAGACGATTAGCAACCACTTCTGTTTCTTCATCGCCATCAAAGCAAATATCAGTTTTAATTCAGAGTGTATATTAAACTATTGAACTTCAAGCGCCAACGGTCTGGGAATTCAAGTTTTGCGGATAGATAAAAAATTAGGGAGAGTTGATAATTCTTGTGTTAAATGTCTGCAGGTACTCTCTGTGAGATACGTCATAGGGGTAGGTTTCGTTTGATGGGTAGGGGAAGCTGGTCATTGCTTGGAACGGCAGCGGATTCACAGTAAACGGCATATACGAGAGACCGTTCCCCTTAAACCAGCAGTTGGCAACTAAGAAGTAGTCTCGGACCATGCCTGCTGGAACAGGTGTGTTGTCAACTGGAAACTGTAGGGCAAGGGAGTCGCCTTCCCTCCCAATGACAAATTTGTCGTCAGCTGACTGCATAAGCGGCAAAGCATCGCCATATCTGGTGAAGGCGCCCGAAGAGTTTGAGTTTGTGGGAAATTCTTGCTGAAGATTTGCGTATGTTGGATAAATGTCGCGAATATTTGTTCCCTGTTGGGATGTTGTGTCAACTCCGATGTAATCAAAGTGGATATCTTGGTAAGTGTTAATTCTCAACTCATAATTGTTAGTTGAAAACAGCCCGGTCAAATTCACAACAAACGTTTGATCCGTAACATCAGGCAACGGGAATTGACGGTTGTCAGGTACTCGTATCCAGCTTCCGTTGGCGGCTTTAACTTCCATAAAAGGCGGCGGCGAAGGTGTCTGTCCAGGTTGATCGGCGTACTTCATAAAGTTGGTTCCGCCTGCGGAGGTCGTAGGCCAAACAATTTTAGCATCAACGACAAGTTTTATTTCTTTAGCTGTAGATAGGTCACCAAGATTAAGGGTTATATTATTCCATTGCCATCTGGTTCCGGTTGCATAGTTACCGTCAACTTTTGATATAATTGGAAGAACGTTTTGTCCTGAACCGTTAACTGCCGAAACCGGCAATGAAGGGTTTTTGTTCACCGTATAAATGGTTCCCTGATTGGAGAGATGGTAGATGAAGGTGCTGGTTGTTGAGAACACATTGGTATTTGCGGGGTGATCAACGGCTACGAGTTTGGCTGAATCGATATAGAATATTTCGTCGCCCATTTCGGTTATTTTCATGTTATAGAAGCCATTTTGGGCTTTGAGCATTGAAGAGTCCAGTTTTATGTAGTCTGTTGGGTAATTGTAGGAGAAAACCATTGTCCCATCGGTTTGGAAGTGGTCTAAATATCCAAGCCACCCTGCCCCGTCAGAAACCTCAGCTGTATAGCTATAATCGGTTCCGTTCCAAACAAATAGTGAAGGGCAGGAGCCTGTTGGCGAAACTATTCGGACAAAGTTCACGATTGCATATGTCTCTTTTTGGACATCCAAGGTTCGGGTGGTTGAGGCTGTTCCATCATTCCAACCGGCAAAACCAAAAGGTACTACTCCCCAACCGCCAATTTGAATTTTTTCAGGGTCTGGAAAAACGATGGTATGGGATCCAACCTCAACCAGCTCTGAGAAAGGCGTGGTTTTAGTTGCCCCATCTAAGGTGAAAGTAAAGCCGACTCGAGTCGCAATAACATGTAAGGTATGTTTGCCTGCTTCGACTATCTTTAAAGTGCCTCCTTGTCCTCCCGCGGTCACTCTGTAGCTTCCTGTTGCGCTTTCAGATATTGTGGCTGACACGGTTTGGAAAGCATGAGGTTCAAGGTCCACTTGAACTCTCGAATATGATGCCCCGTTCACGTTAAAAGGCAAAGCAAATGAGACAGCATCGGATGCTGTGTTTTGCACGTCGATTGTAACGTTGACTTCTTGGTTAGGCCAGGCTTCAGTAGGGGCTAAGAATAAATTAGAAAATTTAAGTGATTCAGGTAAAGCTGCAGGTTGGGCTAAAACTGTAAAAACCGTACTTTGATCGGCAATTGTCAAGTTATAGGTGCCGATGATGGTTTCGGTGACGTTAAATTTGACTTGCTGGGTTTGGTTAACTTCTAATGTTACAGCTTTTGTTTCGGTGACTGTATCGTTAATGTTCAAATTAATCGTGTAGGTACCCTGCACGGTTCCTATGTTCGCCACTGAAACCCCAACGTCGACAGGTTGACCTATACTCGTTTCAAAAGGGTTTACAGTTAAATTACCCACTTGGAAAGGAGAGGAAACTTGGGTTGTGGGGAAAAAGTTGGCTCCATAAGTTTCAACATAATAGAAAGCGCTAACTTCCATCATAGCGGCAAGAATTAAAACGCAAAGTAAAATTACGCGTGACTTGTTGAGTGCAGTGCGGGATTTTATCATGCTGCCAACTCTCGGGTTTTGCGTGACTATGTTGCCATGCTTATTTATCTTTATTCCTAAACTATTTGTCCTAACTCAAAAAATCTGAAAACCAAATTTGATTTCAAAACATAAAGCGTGCTATCGTGTGGTTTATGCAAAATCTTATTTAATCCTCATTCAAATAAGGATACTAAATTTTCTCTTAAAGGAGTTATAGAATGTCCAAGCCAAAAGAATACTCATGGATGACAAAAGACAAACTAATGCTCTACACTTTTATCGCTTTAGCTATCCTTGCTGGTGTTTCTGCAATTTCTTTTTGGCCAACAGGCATTATCAGCTCCGTTATTTCGGTGGCAGTTGCTGTTGCCATTGACTTTGGGCTGTCAAAGGTGATGAAAGAAAAAGGCCGCCAAAACACGATGTCCGCCGCTGTTTTTGGATTGATTATTGCGCTCTCTTACTCTTTGGGATTGCCTGCAAAAAACACTGTTGAAATCCTGCCGCTTTCAGCTCCTGAAGCCTACTATTTTGTAGCCGCAATATCCGCATTGGGAATGATTCTTTTAAAGAAAGGACAAAACCTTCTGGGTAGAAAATACGTAAATCCTGCTGCAGCCGCAAAACTTTTGGTTCTTCTGCCCTTTCTAAACGCCATATTAATTGCCAAAGACCACTCAATTACAAGCTTTAACAATGCGGGGTTGCCTCCCTTAACCAGTTCCATCGGCTATACCGGTCCAGGCTCATTCTTTTTCTGGATAAACTCTTGTCTGGGCAATTCCTCGGTAAGAACACCTGATGCGTCAGGGGCTTTCTCCATCTTTTTGATCCAGAAATTTCACGGATGGACAGGCGGTGCTTCGGCTTTAGCGGTTATTTTGGTTGGGGTTGCCTTGTTTGTTGTCTGCCGTAGATACATAAAGTGGCGTATAAGTGCTGCTTATTTAGGAACTGTTGCATTAATGTCAATTTTGATGTGGGCAGTCTACGGTGGCGATCCGCTGCTTAGATTAGGATTTGAACTGTTCATAGGAAGCTCAATTTTCCTGGCGTTTTTCATGATTACTGATCCAGCTACCACACCTTTAACGTATACTGGACAGGCAATGTTCGGAGTGGGTGTGGGTGTTCTTACTGTGCTTATTCAGACTTACATGAACTTCCTTGGAGGCTCTATCCTTGCACTTGTCATAATGAACCTAACGACACCATTGTTGGACAACATCGGATTACCTAAACCCATTGAAGAGAAGAAAAAACATGTGCTTCCAAAAGCCAAGCAATTTGATAAGGTAACAACTACAGAATGCATCAGATGCGGGGAGTGCATGGTTGCGTGCTGCCACAACTTAAGCCCGATACTGATCAAAGAGGCATATGATAAAAACAACACCAAAAAACTAACAAAACTTAAAGCCGACCTTTGCGATGGTTGCGGAAACTGCAGCTACGTCTGCCCAGCAAGAATTGATCTGAGAACCACTATACTGCGAGCAAAAGCGGCGCTACATCAAACATAAGGACCGAGGGCTATTGATAAAAGGATTAACTTTGCGTCGAACACCGGAATAAAGGACGTGGCAACCCAACACTTTACCTAAATGGCGCTATTTGTTTTTTCATCGTAGCAGTTATTGCTGATTAAAAAATATTGAAAAAGGCTGGTTTTTTTATTCTCTACTTGAGAGAACTATAATGTAGTCAGCTGTGTCAGCGCACATGTCTGCTGCTTGTTCGATGAACTCGATTAAGTCATCAAAGATTACCATTGCTCCGCAATTGATGCTTTCGCCGTATTTGACGAATAGGCTTTTTGCTTTTAGGTATTCAACGTCAATTGCGTGTTCGATGTCGCCTACTGCTTCTGCTTCTTTTATGGCCTCGTTGGGGTTGGATGAGATTTTCTCGATGCTGCCTCTTAGGGTTTGAGCGGTTTCTACGAGTTTTCCTGTCATGAAAACAGTTTTTTGAGTTAACTCTTGTGGAATGTCAGTTTCAGCAAGCATTTCAAGGCATCGAGCTGCATCTTTAGTGTGGTCTGCCAATGTATCTAAGCGTTTAACAAGGTGAAGCAAATCTTCACGGTAATCAGCAACCAATGCTGCACCTTTTGATAGCTCCATAAAAACGTCTGTGCGAAGAGCATCTACTTCCTCTTCTGCAGTGTACAAGTTTTCAATGTATTTTTTGGATTCCTTAAAGTTTTTCTCTGAAAAGGCTTTCGTTGCTTTATGTAACCATGTTACGGTGTCAAAAGCCTTCGTTATTTGTTCGTGAGCTAGTTCTAGGCCTCTGGTTTTGCGGCGCTGCTCAAACCAATCGTAACTTTTTTTCTCCAATAACACCAACTCCAATTATTAACAATAATTCAGGTTTGCAGATATAACCCTTCTCTTAATAGGATTTTCACGTGTTTTCTTAACATTCATATATTCCCCGTCCAAGAGATGTTTTTAGGTTAAGCAAACATCGATTGCCAAAAGCCCAATCCAAAAGATCAGCGTTTTGTGCTTTCGCCTGCTTTTTTCCACTTGTTTTTTGCTTCAATTTTTTGCCTCAAACAACTGTTTTTGCAATAGGGGAAAGTACCACATGCGTGAAAAACAATTCACGCTCAGCCTATTTAGAATACCCAAAATAATCTATAGAGAACACTTTAGACTATATTGACATATTAGTCTTCTAAAACGACCCTTGCCAACGCAACCTTATCGTCTAAATTCTTCATCACAGTGTTCGTTACTTTCACCGTGAGCCCAAGCGCCTCAATTCTGCCTTTTTCACCAGCATCTTTGGTGTCAATGACAAAAGCGTCAAGAAAATCTGAGTAAAACTGGGCAACCCCAAACGCAGAAACCTCCACCCCCGAAGCACGAAGCATCTTGTCCGCAGGACCTTTGAGGGGTAAACCCGCAACAATGGGGCTAACTCCAACGACTCGAGCATTAGTCCTTTTTAACGCCCCTCTTATTCCCTCAACTGATAGAATTGTGCCAATGCTAACAATTGGGTTACTTGGACAAACAACAACAGTATTCGCATCCAAAATTGCATCCAAAACCCGTGGAGAAGGCTTCGCTGTAGCTGCACCGACAAATTCGATGCTTAACACTTCATCCCAACATTGTCTTCGAACGAAGTACTCCTCAAAATGCATTGAACCGTTGCATGTTGTTACTCTTGTTTCAAACCTGTCATTTGTCATGGGCATAATCTTGACTTTGAGCCCTAAAAAATCGCAAACTTCATCAGTGATTTGGGACAGCGTTGCGCCTTGCCTTAAACGGTCCGTCCGATAAAGGTGAGTGGCTAAGTCCTTATCACCCAAGTTAAACCATGTTTCTTGGCCGTAGTTTTTTAGCATTTCGAGGCATTGAAAAGTGTCGCCTCTAACTCCCCAACCCTTCTCTTGATCAACGATGCCTGCCAACGTGTAAGTAACGATATCCACATCGGGCGAGACGTGGAGACCAAATAATTCGATGTCATCCCCAGTGTTCACGATAACCGACAGATCTTCTTCTTTAACAAGTTTAATTAAACCAGTCAAGAATTTGGCTGCGCCGACTCCCCCCGCCAAAGCCACTATCAAAATATTCTCACCGAAATGAGCTATTCATGATGTCCGTCTTTCTCTGAAACCCAGTACTCAGACAACGCACCCTTCTTGTCGGTTATGCTTTCTTTCTTAAAAACGGGTGCTTCACTCTTGTATCGCTCAACAGCTTCACGGAGAACAGGAAAAACATCGGTTCGGTGGGCTCCTGCAACCGCGACATAAACCAAGTCATCACCTACATTGAATTCTCCTAGCAAATGATGAATTTGAACGCTAACTATTCCTGGTTTTTGGGCTAATTCTTCACTTATTTTGGTGAGCACTTGGTCCGCTTTTTCTTCGTATGCCTCTATTATTAATTTCTCAACTTTTTCTTTCTTCGGCTCAAGTGTTTCACCGCGAACTACGCCGATGAATAAGCCTATTGCGCCTGCTTTATGGTAGTTGGGGTCTTTTTTGATGTTGTCAATTGCGTCTTGGGCTTTGAATGTTCCTTTTTCATGCACACCCGCGTTAGTCAAAACTTGCATTCTCCTGTTAGAAAATACTAAAAGTTCGTGCCTAAAACTGTTTACTGTTAAAAGAATAGAAATAAGAAAATAAAGAAAGTATGTTTATGCTTCGGCTGCGATTGGTGCAGGTGCGGCTTCTACTGGTGCTTCGGGTAGTTTTGCTGGAGCAGCTAAGAGTTTGGACTTTCTAATCCCGACGTGACGTAATGGTGCAACGAGTTTTGCTTGATTGTAGATGTCTGAAGCGATTTTTCCAAGGACCATTTCTTGAACGAATTGGTCAAGTGTTAATGCAACGGCTTTTTCTTTGATTGTTTTCTCCATCATGGTGCGGATGATTTTTTCCTGCGATGTCTTTATTCTTGAAAGTGTCAGAGCTGAAACTGAAATTCTAAGTTTGTAGCCGTCTTTTGTGGTTAAGTTGAATAAGCCATCAACTTTGGTGGTTCTTCTTCTAACCAAACTGCGAAGATAATCTCGCGAGTATTCATGACCTTTGAAGAGTGTTTTGGCGGATTTTCCGTCAATCTCGTTTATTTGGAAAAACATTTTCAAGTAATGATGAGAAAAGTCACCTGTAATGTCATATAGGGTTGCTTCGACAACTCTGCCGATCATTTGTTTTTCTTCTTGCGCAGGTATCGAACCTAACTCTATGTTACCAAAGAACGAAGGCGCAACTACCATATACCAGGATTTGCCTCGCCACTTATCGCGTACGTGTTTTGTTTTGGAAGACAAATTTATTTCTCCAAACGTGCCACAACATTCTCATAGAAATATTAAAAGGTTTAGCGTTTTTTACCTATTTTATCTCTGTTACCTATGTATTTTCTTAACACTTCAGGTATAATTATTGTTCCATCGGATTGCTGGTTGTTTTCCAGTATTGCTACGATTGTTCTGCCTGTTGCAATAGCAGTAGAATTCAATGTGTGAACGAATCCTTTTGGCGGTGCACCCTCTTTTTCACGATACTTAATTCCTAAACGTCTGCCCTGATAGTCAGTGCAGTTACTGCATGAAACCACTTCGCGGTAACCGTTCTGCGCAGGCATCCATGCTTCAATATCGTACTTCTTGGCTGCAACAGTACCAATGTCACCCGTGCAAACGTTAACAACTTGATAGGCTAAACCGAGCTTTTGCAAGATTCCTTCGGCATTCTCTAAAAGTTCTTCGTGGAGTTTAGGTGAGTCTTCGGGTTTACAGAAAATAAACTGTTCGATTTTGTTGAATTGGTGAGTGCGGAAGATGCCACGTGTGTCTTTTCCGTGCGCGCCTGCTTCTTTGCGGAAACAGGTGCTGATTCCCGCAAGTTTGAAGGGCATATCTTGCTCTTTTAGAGTTTCATTCATCAACATAGCTGCCATGGGATGCTCTGATGTCGCAATCATGTAGAGGTCTTCACCTTCAACCTTGTAGAGAACATCGCCAAAGTCGCCAAGTGAAGTTACGCCTTCGTACGCTTCCCGCTTCATCATGTAGGGTGGAACGATTGGTGTATAGCCTTTGTTTGAGAGCTCCTCTATGGCAAAGCACATCAAAGCCATATCCAGCATGGCGACTTCATTTTTGAGGTAGAAGAACCTTGCGCCGCTGATTTTCCCAGCGCGTTCCATGTCGATTTGATCTAACTCAAGAGCTAAATCTATATGGTTTTTTATCTGAAAAGAGAACTGTGGGATTGTTCCCCAAGTTTTCACTTGCACATTATCGTTTGAGTCTTTTCCCAGCGGAACCGAATCATCCAGTAAGTTTGGCAACCGCAAAAGGAAATCGTGGATTTTCTGCTCCTGATCAACAACCTGTTTCTCTGTTAGCTTTATTTTCTGGTCGATGTTCTGTGCTCTTGTGAATTCGTCGGTTGCTTCTTGACCTGCCTTCTTTAGTTTAGCGATTTCTATGGTCACCAGTTTTCGTTCGTGGCGCATCTCGTTTAGGTTGGTGTTGTTCAAGCGCCACTCTTTATCAATGGAAATCAATTCATTGAGCATTTGGAGGACTTCGGGGTTGCCCCGTTTCGCCAAATTAGCTTTCACAAGTTCAGGATTCTCGCGGATAAGCTTGATATCTAACATGTTCTCACACGTGATATTTCTCTATCTAACAAAAACAGCTATTTAACTTTACGATACAAATGCGAACTCATATTCTATATCTTAGTTTTACTGTCGCTCAGGAAAATTTATAGCCTAAATATGAAAGGAAGACTAAAGATGCTGAAAAAGCACTTTTAGTTTTTCCGAAAACGAGAGTTATCTAAAAAATGAAAGAAGATATGGATAGATTTCTGATTTGTGTGTCCAGTTTATTTTTTGGTTAGAGTTATCTCCATTGTGGAAACCATTCTGGACTTGCTCTCACTCTCACGTGGCGGCATCTCGACTGTTCCGATGGCTATCTTGCTAACTTTAAGGTCTTTAATGAACCGGTTTCTTGTAATTTCAGCTACGTCAACTGCAGTCGTTATGGCTTGGCCTCTTGCTTTTAGTGTGATTTCTTTTAGGTTTCCTGCTGAGAGGCTTGTAATGATTGCCAGAACATAGCTCATAGGGGGTTTGTTTCCGACGAAGATAACATCTGGATTGTTTTGGGTCATTTTGTTTTTACTCCTTTGTTGATTGCTTTGTGTAACGTTGCTGTTATGCGCTCAGATGCGCGTCAGAACGTCACTTCCAAAATATACAGATTCTTCCTAATAAGTTCATTCGAAAAACCAGCGTTAGGAACAAATGTTCAACAAATTAATTAGAAAGGCTTTTCTGCAGCCAACCCCTATTTTGGCTTTAACATAATCGAGTCGCGAGAACCTGTGCTTACCAAACTCAAGCAACAAATCCAGCAAATGCTAACAACTGAAGCTAAAATTGCCAATAAGATAGGTTTTACTCCCAACAGAATAAGCACAGTAGGCTTCATACTTGCTTTAGCTTCAGCAATCACATATGCAGCAACAACAAATAGGCAGCCTTGGTTGCTATTATTGGCAACTTTTTTCCTCTTAGCCTCAGGATTCTGCGACACCATGGATGGAATAGTCGCTCGAACTTACAAGCAGACAACAGTTTTTGGCGGTTTTTTTGATTCAGTTTTAGATAGATACGCAGATGCAGCAGTCTACGTGGGCATTATTATTGCGGGCTTATCCAACGCCGCTTTGGGTACCTTTTGGGGTCCAATATTGGGCTTAATCACTCTATCAGGATCTATGCTCGTAAGCTATACCCGTGCAAGAGCAGAAGCTGTTGGGATAAAAATGGAGTCAGTTGGTTTTGCTGAACGCGCCGAACGTATGCTTATCTTAGCAGTTGTTAGCATAATCGGATACTTCTGGTTACCCGCATTAGGTTACGGTATAGCAGTTTTGGCGGTACTTTCTAACTTGACAGTTATACAAAGAGCATATTATGTTTACAAAACATTAAAGAAAAAAGCAGCAGTTTAGCCGCTTAGTACCTTCGTTTATAACCTTTTGAATGGCGTTCGTTTTCAGCGCGGACCTTAACAATACCGCGGTGAACAGCACAAGAGATACAGTAGAATTTTGTGTCTACCCAAGAGGCTAAGTATGTGCCGCTTTGCCTAAGTTCTTTACTAGTTGTGGCTCAACAAAAGATACTCGTCGCGTGGACCGTTTTGCTTTGTCTCGTGGCACCGAAGCCCCGCAATTTGCGCATTGAACAAGAGTACTGCTTCCTTTGTTTCCTTTTGATCTTCCTCGGCTTTTTCGTTTAACGGGCATTATTTTGACCTCTTTCTTTTCTAATGTTCCATTTATTGACTTAACTATCTTATATATCTGACCGTAATTTTAGGAGAGATGCAATGTTTGCGTTCTGAGTTATCTGGGGAATAATTTTTCCATCGGACGAAGTCATCAACGTTGTTACTCCTGGACCATGGCCAGCTGTGACACAGTTTGTGTGAACAACCACGCCTACAGAGACAGCTCCTTGGCGGTAAATTCTTCCAAACGAATGGTCCGCATCAATGATGGCAACTAAATCGCCAAGCCTCAAACTTTCAAGCCCATACTGCTTAACGACTGCTTCATCAAACATTTGAATATCATAGTCTCCCGAGTTAACTTGGTTTGCACCTAAACCTGAACCCATTATCGCAGCAGGAACGATATGTGTAACAGGAACCTCCAGTTTGGCATCTTTTGGTTTTGGGTTCCACACCTCAAGCACACCGGGGTCCATATTGAGAATTTTAATTTCTGGAAAATCCAAAAGCTTCAAACCTGTACCGTAGGCCTTAACAAGTATTCTATCGCCAAGAGAAAGATCCTCTAAAATCTCAGTCGGAAAATCTACCAAAACATGCTCAATTCCGCCATGCTTTCCGGTAATAGTACCTTTAGCTCCTTTAGCGTCACCTGTCGCTAATGTCGCTTGGTTTCCAACGCAAGAGAGCACATTGAAAGCCGTGTTCGCTGCTTGCCCTGAACGAGCATCGTTCTCCTTATTTTCTACGCTCACGCATGGTTCTACATGATCAGCTTCCCAACCGCACGCTGGGTCACCGACTCGCAAGTTGTAGGTTATGCCGCCTACTCCGGGAAGCACTACGGGTTTTCCTGTTGCTGAAACATTATAGACATTACGGATGGTGGGACTTGCGATTTCTCCCATAACTGAGATTTTTATGAGTTTTTCAGCGTTTGTTTTGAGCATTAATTGTTCCTCTGGGCATTGTGGTCTAACACGCGGGGTCAAATAAACTTTCACAGATGATTTTTCGGGGTTAAGCAACTCTTAAATTAAGCGTCCTTTTATTGTTCATGTAGAAGTTAATCTACCTAAATTGTCGGAAGTGAGTTGGCCGTGGCTGAAATTGGATTAAGAACAAAAATGTTCGTTAGAGACATCATGAGTAGCCCAGTAGTAACAATGGATGAAGATGAAACCTCCAATAAAGCCGCCGCGAACATGGATATGCACGATTTAGGCGCCGTAGTAGTAACTAACAAAGCAGGAAAATCAATCGGCATCATTACCGAACGTGACCTAGTAATCAGGGTTATAGCTAAAAACCTCAAACCAGACACTGTTAAAGCTAAAGAAATCATGACCACTCCCTTGGTCACTATAGAGCCTGAAGCCACCATAAGCGATGCTGCAAGAAGAATGACGCGACTGGACATTAGACGGTTGGGTGTTATCTACAAAGGCAACCTACTTGGAATAATCTCAAGCAAAGACATTTTGGGAGTAATGCCCGAGTTAATAGAGATAATGGTCGAGAAATCTCGCATCGAAGGAGCCGCCGGAACTGAAGACACCGAAGAAGTACCGCTCTCGGGATACTGTGACCGCTGCAATACCTACAATGAAAGCTTAAAAGAACGCAACGGCCAAAACATCTGCGATGAATGCCGTGTAGAACTCGAAGAAGAAAAATAGCCAGTTCTTTATTCCTATTTTTTGGTTAACTTAAAAATCATTTAAGGGTAGACAGACCCTTGACTATTTGACCCCAACCTTTGCTGAATCACTTCTACACCATAACGAAGCAGACTTTTCACTCCGCTTAATTTGTTCCTTGGAACAACTGCCACACTATGAATTAAACCATACAAGGACAAAAGCACCTTGGCTAAGAATGAAGAGTTCGAGTAAACCACAAGCTTTAAAACAAAAAGAAATAAGTCTAAGAACCTATCTTGTGCTCTCTTTTTAAAATTCATCACGCCACTTCTTTCAGGCATAATCTTTCTAATGAAAAGTTAAGGGTTTTGTTTAAGTCTACAATTTTCTTTCCGAAAATAGCCTTTAGATAAAACTTTAATTAACCAAATCGCCCGCTATTCAATGAGTCGTGAACTGACGTGATTGTTGATTCTGTTCTCACAAACGCAAAAGCCTACTTGGGCGGGCAAATCGTCGACTGCAGCATAGCAATAGAAGGAGACAAAATACATAAAATCGGCAAAGAAACTCAAATGCCCAACGCTGACCAAAAAATTGACCTCCACAACATGCTGGTCTTGCCAGGCTTGATTGATGAGCATGTGCATTTACGGGACGAGGGGAAAGCATACAAAGAAGATTTCAGTTCTGGAACTTCGGCTGCGGCTGCTGGAGGATTCACCACTGTTTTGGACATGCCTAATAACGACCCTGTTACAATGAGCGTTAAAACCCAGCAGAATCGTATGCGAATGGCGCAAAGCAGAATCCTTGTTAATGTTGGATTTTATTCGGAATTTCCAAAAAGTCTTGCAGAAACAAAAAATATTGTTGCTGAAGGCGCGGTTGGGTTTAAGTTGTTTATGGGTTCCCAAATAGGCGGTTTAAACATTGACGACGACCCAACCCTACAAGATGCGTTCAAGGAAGTTGCCACCTTGAAAGTGCCTTTAGCAGTGCATGCTGAGGATAGTGCAACGCTATTAGCTAACGAAGAGAAATTGAAACAAGATCAAAGAGTTGGCACCTCCGACTTTCTACGAGCACACACTGAAACCGTTGAACTAAAATCTATTCAGCGGCTACTGGAATTAAGCCAGAAGACAGATTTACAAATGCATTTTTGCCATGTTACTAGCCAAGAAGGCTTAAAAGCCATCGCCGAAGCAAAGAGATCTGATAGAAAAGGAAAGGTAACATGTGAGGTTACACCGAACCATTTGATGCTAACCTGTGAGGATGTGAAGCGGATTGGGCAACTGGCAATTATGGCGCCTCCACTTCGCAGCAAAACCCACTTAGATGCTTTGTGGAAGGGTTTGGAAGATGGCATTGTTGATACCATAGGCTCAGACCATGCACCCCACGCTTTGAGCGAGAAGTCAGCAAGTAGCGTTTGGGATGTAAAAGTTGGCGTGCCAGGATTAGAAACCACACTTCCGCTTATTTTGACGCTTGTAAAGAAGGATCGGTTAACTCTAACTCAGGCAGTCCATTTGCTTTCAGAAAAACCTGCAGAAATCTTCGGGTTAAACGACCGCGGTCGCTTGGAAAAGGGCAAGAACGCCGACCTAACTATAGTTGACTTTAACCGCCAATTCAAAATTAAAGCCTCCAAATTTAAGTCGAAAGCCAAGTTTTCACCCTATGATGGCTGGGACGTTCAAGGAAAAGTGGTAAGAACTGTTGTTAACGGGCAAGTAGTCTTCGATGAAGGTGAGATTATTGCTAATGGCGGCAGCGGATTGGTTGTTCGGAAGGGCAGAATGTGAAGTTCCTTGCGGATGGAATGCTTGGGAAACTGACACGTTGGCTGCGCATGTTAGGGCAAGATGTCTTGTATTCGGTGCAGTTTGATGATTCCGAGCTCTTAGAATTGGCAAAGAGGGAAGAGCGTGTTTTGTTGACTAAGGATCTTGAACTCTATAAGCGTGCTGTCGGCAAAGGAATGGACGCTTACTATGTTGAGGGAAAGTTTGAGGTGGAGCGGCTGGCGGAAATCGCCAAAAGGTATAGATTGCAATTGTCGATTAAAATGGACAAGTCGTATTGTCCAGTATGCAACACCAAACTGAAATTAACCGAAAAAGAGCAACTCCGAAGCGAATTGAAAAACAAAACATTCACTTATTACGACAAATTCTGGAAGTGCCCCAACTGTGGTCAAGTTTACTGGCAAGGAGCCCACTGGACACAAATCAAAAATACATTAAATCAAGCACAAGTAAAACTTGAAAAGTTAAAAGAAAATAATGGCGCTTAAGACAGCCATTTCAAAGGAATATCTTGGAAAGTTCCATCTGGTAGAGTTCTACGAATAGTGATTGGCAAAATACCCGCATCAAGCTCGCTTAATGCGATGTCGATTGGGTTTGTGTTTTCTGCTGCATCTACCAAGATTGGTGCTCCCATCGAGATTTGAAGCGCACGTGCACCCACGATTCTTGCTTTCTCGAAGCGAGTAATTTTTGGAGGTCCAACGTTTATTTTTTGTTCTGACATTTTACATCATTCCGCCCGGCATTCCACCCATACCGCCCATGCCCATCCCTCCTGGCATTCCTCCTCCTGGTGGCATTGGAGGAGTCTTCATTTTGCTTGAGGAAATGACATCATCGATTTTAAGAATCATTGATGCAGCTTCGTTTGCTGATTTGATGATTTGCTTTTTGACTGCAAGAGGTTCGTAAACGCTTATTTTTGTCATATCTTCCACTTTGCCTGCGAGAACATCTATGCCGGCCCAAGTTTCGCCTTTCTGATGCCTAGTTCGTAATTCAACCAATACGTCAATTGGATCTAAGCCTGCGTTTTCTGAAAGCGTTGTGGCTATTGCTTCTAGTGATTCCGCGAATATTGTGATTGCAAGTTGCTCTCTTCCCTGCACGGTTTGAGCATATTTTTTGAGAACACTCGCCATCTCCATTTCTGGAGCGCTGCCGCCAGCAACGATTTTTGGCTCCTCAATTAAGTCTTTAACAACACAGAGTGCATCGTGGATAGAGCGTTCAGCTTCTGCAGTCATCCGCTGGGTTCCACCCCTAATTAGAATGGTAACTGACTTGGGATTCTTGCAGCCCTCGATGTAAGTCATTTTGTCATCGCCCGTTCTGCGTTCCTCAACTAAGGCGGCGTAACCCAAGTCTGATGCTTCGAGTGCTTCAATGTTGCTTACAATTTTTGCGCCTGTGGCTCTTGCAAGTTTTTCCATGTCTGATTTCTTGGCTCGCCTAATTGCTATTACACCTTTTCTGGAAAGGAAGTGTTGAGCCATGTCATCTATGCCTTTCTGACAGATCACTACGTTGGCGCCTGAAGATAGGACTTTTTCAACCATGTCTTTTAGCATGGTTTCTTCCTGCTTTAGGAAAGCTTCAATTTGGTCTGGGCTTTCAATATTAATTTTTGCGTCGATCTCTGGCTTCTCGTTTTCCAGCGATGCTTCAAGCAACGCGATTTTTGCTTTCTCTAATCGCTTTGGCATGCCTGAATGAACGATTTCTTTGTCTAAAACTATTCCGTTGATTAGGCTGGTGTCTTTGAGGGATTCGCCTGTTTTCTTCTCAACCTTCACATCGTCAACATCAGCTTTGTAGGTTCCGTCAGCTTGTTTTTCAGCAACGGATAACATGGCTTTAACGGCTAAATCAGCCAGATAATCTTTGTATTCCGCCACAATTTTACTGCCCATGGATGTCGCTGCAACCTTCTCGAGGTAGTCGGTTGATTTTAGGTCAATTGGTATGGCAATTTTATCCAAAGTTTCCAGAGCTTTGTCAGCGGCTTTTCGGTATCCGTCAATTATGACTGTTGGGTGGATATCTTTGTCGATTAATTCTTCAGCTCTACTGAGTAGTTCGCCTGCAATAATGACGGCGGATGTTGTTCCGTCGCCTGCTTCTTTGTCTTGTGTTTTGGCGACTTCAACGAGCATTTTGGCTGCTGGATGCTGAACATCCATCTCGTCAAGGATAGTTCGTCCGTCGCTTGTAATTGTTACATCTCCGAAGCTGTCAACTAGCATTTTATCCATGCCTTTTGGTCCAAGTGCGCTTCGAACGCTTTCAGCAACAACTTTAGCTGCCATAATGTTACTGTGTTGGGCTTCTCTTCCGCGGCTCCTGTTTGAACCTTCTTTCATAACCAGAACAGGTACTCCGCCAGCTTGTAAATTTGACAAATCAAGTAACCTCCAAATAACGCGAACAACAACAAGACATTACTAACCATATAAGTTTTTCTAGTCAAGCTATGTTGAACAAAGCCAAGGCAAGCTATTTTTGTATCATTAACTCGTTTTCTAGGTGTTAGAGCATTTCATTTTTGCACAAGCTAGTAAACTGAAACTTTAGCTACGCCTAAAATCTTTAGCAACTCAGGGATTAGTTCTCCGGGTATTTTCTTTTCCACAATCAATGTTAATTTTGGTTCGGGTGAGAGTTCGGGGTCATCCACGATTGCTTGTCTTATGCTTAAGCCTGCGCTGTTGAGGAGCATGGCGGCATTTGAGAGTATTCCTGGCGACCTCGCGTTTACGGGGGTTATTTCTAGGACTCCGAGGTTTAGGTGTTTGGCAATTTCTTTTAGTGAGTGTCCTGCGGGGCGGATTTCTTCAAAAATCATCTTTAGGTTTGGGTTGGCTTTGATGGTGCATAGGGTTTCGTTTACTGTTCTTCTGTCTACGCCTGCGACTCTTGCTATACGGACGGGTGGGATTTCGATTTGGTTTAGGTATATTTTGTCGTTTTTGGCGGATAGACCGTTTTCTATGAGGACTCGTGCTACTTTGAGGCGTTCGGGGTAGGCTTCGAGTTGGGTTTTGATTTGGTTCCACATTTTGGACCGCTTGTGTTTATTTCTGTTCGTTTAGGTATAAATGTGTTGTTTTACAACGTACAAAACTGTACACAAAAGCCTTAAATAAAACTTTAAGGTACGAATTAAAACTCAAGATAGAAGGCGAAAAAATGCCCGACAAAAAAATTCTATTAAAAGAATCAGACATACCAAAACAATGGTATAACATCGTTCCCGACTTGCCACATCCGCTCCCGCCTTTCATAGATGCGGCGACAGGACAACCAGGCGTCGGCATCGTCCCAAAAATATTCCCTAAAGAAATCATCGGACAAGAAATCAGCCAAGAACGTTGGATAAACATCCCAGACGAAGTCCGTGAAATCTACAAGATCTGGAGACCTTCCCCGCTGTTTCGAGCATTAGGCCTGGAGAAAGCGCTTAAAACACCTGCCAAAATCTACTACAAATATGAAGGCGTTAGCCCTTCAGGCAGCCACAAAACCAACAGCGCAGTCCCACAAGCCTACTATAACATGAAAGAAGGCATAACAAGAGTAACAACTGAAACAGGCGCTGGACAATGGGGTTCAGCATTATCGTTTGCAGCCGGCATGTTCGGCTTAGAAGCAACTGTTTACATGGTCCGCGCAAGCTTTAACCAAAAGCCATATCGCAAAGCCATGATGAATGCTTTCGGCGCCACAGTCTACGCGAGCCCAAGCAACAAAACCGAGTCTGGACGAAAAATCCTAGCTGAAGACCCAGAAAACCAAGGATCACTGGGCATCGCAATAAGCGAAGCAGTAGAAGACTCACTGGAAAGTGAAAAAACAGGCAAGAAAGCAAACTACACAATCGGAAGCGTCTTCAACCACGTCTGCATGCACCAAACCGTAGCGGGTATAGAAGCTAAAAAACAGCTAGAAGTGGTTGAGGATTATCCTGATGCGATTTATGGATGCATTGGCGGCGGAAGCAGCTTCTCGGGTCTGTTTTGGCCTTTCTACTATGATAAAGTTTCTAAGAAAGCACCAAAGCAAACCAAGTATATTGCGGTTGAACCATCAGCCTGCCCCAAAGTTACAAGGGGCTATTACACCTATGACCACGGTGACACCGCGAAATTGACGCCGCTTGTACCTATGCATACGCTTGGACATGACTTCATGCCAGCCCCAATTCACGCAGGTGGATTACGTTACCACGGTATCGCACCAACCATCAGCGTACTAGCCAAAGAGAAACAAATAAGCACCCTCGCAGTTAACCAAGTTGACGCTTTCGACGCTGCAAAGATATTCATACGCTCAGAAGGAATAATCCCATCACCAGAATCGACTCATGCCATCAAAGTAGTGATCGACGACGCCCGCCAATGCACAAGAACCAACGAATCGAAAACGCTGCTGTTCGCATTAACAGGCCATGGCTTCTTTGACATGTCAGCTTACGACGAATACTTCAACGGACGTCTATTACCATATGAGTACCCAACTGAGAAAGTTGCAGAGTCAATGGAGAAGCTAAGAAAACTTTACCCGTGGCTAAATGAAGTCTCAAAACAATTCATCGGCTGCGAAACATATTAAAACGCAGTCCCGTCCATCTCAATTTTATTTTTTCTTTTATTTGTTAATCAACCTAATAATAAACAGGTTATATCACCTTGAACGCTGCTAAAGAAACCATTCCAATCAAAACCGTCGGATTCATTGTTAACCCCGTCGCGGGCATGGGAGGCGCTGTCGGATTAAAAGGAACAGACGGCAAAGCAATCTTAACCCAAGCCATCGCCCTTGGAGCTAAACCCATATCTACCCGAAGAGCAGAAACTTTCCTAAACCAGCTAATCCCAGTCAAAGAAAACCTAAAACTAATCGTTGGCGCAGGCGACATGGGACAAATCCAAGCAGAAAAATGCGGCTTTTCATACAAAACAAACGGTCAGAGCAAAAAGGAAACTTCCTCTGAAGACACCCAATCCATTGCGAAGGAAATTGTTGAGACGGGCGTGAACTTACTGGTTTTCTGTGGTGGCGACGGAACAACTAGGGATATTCTAAAAGCTATAGACCTGAAGGTTCCAGTGTTGGGTGTTCCGACAGGCGTTAAGATGCACAGTGCCATATTCGCGGTCAGTCCTCAAGCTGCGGCTAGGGTAGCTGCCACTTACTTATGGAGTGGGTTGCCGCTTAGGGAGGCGGAAGTTATGGATGTGGATGAGCAAGCCTTTAGGCAAGGGCATTTGTCTGCGGAACTTTACGGGTACCTGCTGAGCCCTTATATGCCGCACTTGATTCAGGGCAACAAGATGGAGAGCCCGGTGACTGAAAGCGAAGTGGAAAATCAAGTTGCCATAGCCATATACATAAACGAAGAAATGAAACCAGACACTATCTACATCGTCGGACCAGGAACGACAACGCGAACCATCGCCGATCTCTTGGACCAGAAAAAAACGCTACTCGGAGTTGACCTTTTCCAAGATAAAAAAATAATTGCAAAAGATGTTGGTGAAAAACAAATCCTTCAAGTAATAAATGGAAAAAAAGCCAAGATTGTTGTGACGCCTATTGGTGGGCAAGGCTTCATTTTCGGCAGAGGCAACCAGCAGATAAGCTCCAAAATCATCCGCCAAGTGGGCTTAGACAATATCGTTGTAGCCGCCACTAAGGGCAAGTTGGATAAGTTAGAGAGTTTGAGGGTCGACACTGGCGATTCTGAACTGGATGAGCAATTAAGAGCAAAGGGGATTAGGGTCATAGTTGACTACAAAATAACTAAACAAATGAACATTGAATAATTCTTTTCCAACCTAAACTCCATTAAAAATTGAAAAGTAACGAAGAACGATTTTCTTGGTAATGGAAATATACTCGAAGTCCAACCTATTCTAACAAACTGAGGCTGAAACTGTGATCCCGATTAATTTGCCAAAAATCGGCGAAGAAGAAGTCCAAGCAGTAGTTAAAGTTCTAAGAAGCGGAATGCTAACCAGTGGACTCGGCATGGGTCCAGCCGTAACAGAGTTTGAAAAGGGTTTTGCTAAAATGGCTGGCGCCAAACATGCCGTAGCAGTTAACACTGGCACCGCGGCGCTACACGCAGCTATAATGGCAATTGGGGTAAAGCATGGTGATGAAGTTATTTTGCCCAGTTTCACTTTTGTAGCAACCGCTGAAGCCGTTGCATTGGCAGGAGCAAAACCAGTTTTTGCCGACATCGACCCCAAAACTTACAATTTAGCACCATCAGCAGTGGAGAAAGCATTAACCAAAAAAACCAAAGCCATTTTACCGGTAGATTTGTATGGTTTTTCCGCCGAAATGAAACCTCTCCGGGAGATTGCAGACAAAAATGGTTTGGGTTTGGTAGAAGATGCGGCTCAAGCACATGGAACAACATATGAAAAGAAGCCCGCGGGAGCTTTTGCTGATGCAGCTTGCTGGAGCATGTATGCAAGCAAAAACATAATGACCGGCGAAGGCGGCGTAGTGACGACAAATAACGACCAAACCGCAGAGACGCTACGGATGATTAGGACGCATGGCGAAAAAGCCAAGTACGCCTCACTAATTTTGGGAACGAATTATCGTATGTCTGAGATTCAAGCTGCCATCGGCAATGTACAACTTGAACGATTAAGCGGTTTTGTGACTAAACGACGCCAAAACGCACAGTTGCTTACTAAACTCTTAGAGAAAAATAGCAAACTTGTGCTGCCTTATGAAGCAAAAGACAGGTTGCACAGTTGGTACCTCTATACGGCACGTTTAAATGATGGAACAGAAAATCAACGCAACACGATCATTGCAGAACTCAAAAACAAAGGAATTGGTGCAGAAGCGTATTATGTTAATCCAGTGCATCAGATGCCATTTTACCGAGAAAACTATGGAAGTCCCAAACTCCCAGAAACGGAGAAAGCGTCAAAGCAGGTTTTCTCATTGCCAATTCATCCTGGAGTCACTGAGGAACAGGCTCGATTCATCGGAGAAGCAGTCCTCAGCCTCCTTTAGTTTAGCTTACTCAATGTAGTGGAGTGTAAGAGTTAAATTACCCTTTATGCACTATACCATCTGATTTGTAGGAATTGGGTTTTCTTTAAGGGGTATGAACACTTTGAGTAATGAAGAAGGCGTTTCCCGCATAAAGGTCAAGTTTCTCATCGAAGGCTTAGGTGAAGCTGAGGGTGAACTTGTCAGATTCCTTGCACCAAGAACAATAGACTATATCGTTCGCAAGCTTCCCCTCGAAGGTAGAGCCGCATTGTGGAAGGAAGAGGTTTACTTTGAAATTCCCTTAAAGATGGGTGAAGAAAAAGCTAAGCCGACAGTGGAGCAAGGCACGATTGCTTTCTGGCCGATGGGCAGCGCTTTATGTGTCTTTTATGGTAATTCTCAGCCCTACAGTCCAGTAAGTATACTGGGAAAAATAACCAGTAATCTAGAACTTTTCAAGCAAGTTAAAAGCGGAATAACAATAAAAATTCAGTTGTTAAAGACTTAGAAAGCAATTGAGCTGTCTTTCCACATTTCAAGTAGCCGCTCACATTCTTCTTTGATTTCTTTATCTTCAGTTTTTTCTTTGAGGGTTTTTAAGAATTCGATACGTTTTGCCACAGACCGTTTTTCTGCGTTGCCACCGTAATAGAGTTCGCCATCTAAGTACTCTTTCATGTGGTAGGCTTTTTGGATAAATAGACTTGCTGCATCCACTGGGTTTTCTACAGCAAACTTGTTTGCCCAGATTACGACTTCTGTTTCCCTGAGTTGAGTTATACCGTCGATTTCCATAATTTTCCTTATGTAAGATTGCAAAAAGTTGTTATATCCTGCAGTTTTGATTAGTTCAATGGCTTGTTGTACCTGTTTTCTAAATTCAGGTGTGCCTTCAATTATAAGATTGTGTTTATGGCCTTGGTCTATTAGTGCCTTAGCGGTTTTTACTTCTTCTGTCGTATAAACTCTATCTGGGAAACCCATGAAAATACAAACTCCAAATAAGAAAATATTTTATTAAAATAAGATAAATTGTGCAGTTATGCAGCAGGCTTGTAGATTTTGATGTTGTGGCTGCCAGAGACAAGTTGTATTGAACCGTTTGCCTCAAGTTGTTCGAGGTAATCTTTGGCTGCGCTTATGCGTATTCCGTAGCGTGTTGAAACTGCATATGGCGTTAAGACACCCATCTTTTTGATTTCAGCGATGTTTTTGCCGTCTTTTGCGTCTGGAACCATTATACCAACGGTCTTTCGTTCTTTTGGTGGTCCAGCTTTCTCTTTCTTCTTTGCTTCTTTAGCTTTATCTTCGTCTGCCTTAACCTGTGACTTTTCCATCTGCTTTATGCCGAGCTTCTTTTTTCCACCCATTATTTTTCACTTTAGTTCTTTTTGTCTGCATTTTTATTGTGGTTGACTTATTTCAACCTTATGTTGCGCTTTCCAGTCTTTGATTGGAACGCCAAGTTTCTTTTCTACTTCAGCACGATGGATGGAATTCATAGTGCAGAACGGAATTATACGTCCATCTGGAACAGCATAATGGATTAGGCATCGTTCTATTCTTTCGAGATCAAAGTTGTACGGGTCCATGAAGTGCATTGAAGTAAGCAATATTGATTGTCTTTGGAGGTCACCGAGGGATTTATAATCGCCTTTTATCACGACCGGCAAAAGCTTTCTTATAAAACTGAATTTAACATGCCGAAGTGACCCTACGAGGGATAGGTATGCTCTTGTTCTGTGTCCATCAGATGCCTTGGCGTAAACATTCCTCATGCCGTCAAAGAACTTTTCTACATTAGCAAATTGTGTGATTGGTTTGATCTTTCCGTTCTCTATAAACAGGTATGTTGCCATTCCGCAGTGTGGATGTGCAGTGAACTCCAAGTATTTTCTGCCTTTTAATGCGCCTACTGCTTTAGACACAATAGCCACTGAAGGCACAGGGAAAAAGTCTGACACTTTGACAGCACCATTTGTTTGCGCTTCAACGTTCTTCATAAAGTCGGGAATAGTGATGCGCATTTTTTCGCGTTCCGTTTGTGGCAAACGGCCGCACAGACTGACAGGTTGAACGTTTATGCATCTGACCACGTCGAAGTTTTTAACAGCAAAATTGACGATATCACCAAGTTGGTGATCGTTGACTCCCTTGACCAATGTGACAACCAGAACTATGCTTTCGAAACCTGCTGTTCTCAGATTCTCGATGGCCTTCATTTTTATGTCAAGCAGGTCTACGCCGCGAATGAATTTGAAAACGTCCGATGTTAACCCGTCGAATTGCAGATAGATGGTACTAACGCCAGCTTCTTTGAGTTGTTTGCAATATTCTACGCTCTGAGAGATCCGAAGACCGTTCGTGTTAATTTCAACATGGCTGAACCCGAGTTCTTTTGCTTTTCGAATAAAATCGAGGAGGTCCTTACGGATTGTTGGTTCACCACCCGAGAATTGCAGGGCGGTAGCGGGTACCGGTTTGTTGGCTCGAAGGTTCTCAAGCATTCCGAAAATTTGCTCTTTTGTCGGCTCATAAACGTATCCTGCAGCTGCAGCATTAGCAAAGCAGACTGGGCAAGTTAGGTTGCAGCGGTTTGTAACATCGATAATTGCCAAAGCCGTTTGGGATTTGTGTTCGGGGCAAATGCCGCAGTCATATGGGCAACCGTTTTTCTTATCGGTTCGAGGGTTGCTTATGCCTTTGCCGTCAGAGCGGAACTTTTCTGCCCGCATGTATTGGTCATAGTCAGACCAGTAGAGTTCATTAAAAGCCCCATGTTCCGGGCACTCTTTTTTCATGAAAACTTTTCCATCATCTTCATAGATGGTTGCGTCTATTGCCTTCAGGCAATCGGGACAGATGCTTCTTGTAGGTTTGATATCTTTCATTCTCTTTTTTGCCTTCTTGCATGTAAGCGTTAATTTCGAAGTGCTTAAGTGCAGATGTGATGATAATAAGGTTTCCAGACGTTTCCTAAGGTGATTGAGGGGGAGAATATGGCAATAAACGAAGATACTCGGGCTGCTCTACATGAAATGGGCTTGAACGCCTACGAAATCGACGCTTACGCAGTACTACTGGAAGGTGGGCAAATGACAGCTATGGAGATAAGCCAACAAGCAACTGTGCCGTACAGTAAAATGTACGAAGTTCTGAACTCCCTCAAAGAGAAAGGTTGGATAAAAAGCAGCGAAACCAGACCTTACAAATACTACCCTGTTCCACCCTTGGAAGCGACACGTTCAACTAAGCTGCGACTTGAAGATAAGTACCTAAACTGGGAAAATACTGTTGCTGAAAACCTCCAACCTCTCTATGAAAAAAGAGAACTTGTTGAGCGCCCCGACATGCTGATTTTGCGTGGTCAACAAGCTGTTCTAACAAAACTTGAAGAGGTTCTGAAAAAAGCATCCTTGGAAATTGTGATTGCGGCGCCAGAATTCGCTAAACCCGTGATTAGTTTGGCTGAACCTTTGATTGGCAATGGTTTAAAGAAAACGGTTCATGTAAAATTGATGGCTGCTGGAAAAAAGGAAGATTGGCTTTTCCTAAAAAAATTTGGCTTAAGAGAGCTTAGAATCCGTGACCACATGTTCGGCGGTGGCGTAATCGCTGACGGAAAAGAGGCCATGCTGTTTCTAGGTGAAGACAAACCAACTCTCGTTATTTGGAGCAATCACGTGGGCTTAGTAGGGTTTGCTCGCGAGTACTTCCAGTTCTTGTGGGACTCTTCTTCAACTGCCTAACGCGTTATACTAACAGTAAATAAAGAAGTCCACTATTGAACCCTAAAGGGAATCATCGTGACAAATAACATAACTTTAGCATACAGAGATCTTTTATCTAAAATCAAAGATACTGTGCTGCTTTCGACGACTGAGGGCATCATCCACTGGGACATGGAAATCTATATGCCTCCAAAAGCTGTGGAGCAACGTAGCCAACAACTGGCACTTTTAAGCCGCGTGCTCCATAAACTGGGAACGGACCCAGAAATAGGAAAACTCCTAAAAACAATTCAAACAAGCCCGAAATACCAAGCGTTGGGTCAAGTGGAAAAACGCAACCTGTACCTAATCAACAAAAGATACCAAGAACAAACCGCTCTGCCCGAAAAACTCGTCGCGGACATTGCTATGCAAGAAGCAATAACAGTCAACATATGGAAAAAAGCTAAAGCAAAAAAAGACTTCAACCTCTACAAAGCCGACCTACAGAAACTCTTCGAACTCAACAAGCAAGCAGCAGAAATCCTTATGAAAGTCAAAGAAACCAAAACCCCTTATGAAGCGTTACTTGATAATTTTGAATCAAAAATGTCCTCAGAGAACATAACTACAATTTTCAACCAGTTACTCGCAGGCTTAAAGCCGTTAATAGCTAATATTGAAAAGTGCCAGTCTAAACCAACCACTCAAACACTCAAACTGCCAGTGCCAGTTGAGGATCAACATAAAATCACGCAGTTAATAACACAAACTTTAGGTTACGACACTACCTCAAAGGAAGCTGGAGGAAGAGTTGACGAAACCGAGCATCCATTCACAACAGGCTATTATGATGATGTTCGGATAACGACTCATTATTACCCCAACAACTTTGCAAGCTCAATCTTCTCCGTACTTCATGAGTCTGGACACGCGCTTTACGAACAAAACCTAAACCCAAAATGGCAATATCAACCAGTCGGCTCCACATGCTCATTCGGCATACATGAATCCCAATCACGGTTTTACGAAAACATAATCGGACGCTCAAAAGAATTCTGGAGAAGCTTTCTGCCAAAAATCATTCAAGCAGCACCAAACTTAGGAAGACTCCAATTAGAACCATTCGTTCAAGCTATTAACAAGGTTGAACGCTCCAAAATCCGAATCGAAGCAGATGAAGTAACTTACAGCCTCCACATAATCATTCGCTTTGAGCTTGAAAGAGACCTATTCGCTGGCAAAATTTCAATCAATGAGCTGCCAGAGGCATGGAACCAGAAATATGTTGATTATCTCGGTGTAAAAGTGGACAATGACTCAGAAGGTGTGATGCAGGATACGCATTGGGCAAATGGCTTGTACGGTTACTTCCCGAGCTACGCGTTAGGCAACATCTATAGTGGACAAATAGCAGCTGCAATCAGTAAAGATTTTCCAGATTGGCGCACCAATCTTGCACAAGGAAAACTAGAAGACGTGAATAGATGGTTAAAAACAAATATTCATGTCAAAGGTGACCTCTTTGATCCTGAGGAACTAATCAAGCAGGCAACAGGGAGAAACCTTACTTCAGAACCGTACCTGCAGTACCTTAACAGAAAATATGGCAGCCTTTATGGGTTTTAAGCAGGCTGTTTCTTGGTTATTTCTTTGTATATATAGATTATGAGGTAGGCTGCGACAGAACCGATGAAAAGGTAGACACCGCTGTATCCGACCACCGCGTTATAAGTGTTGGCGCCATACAGGAAAAGTAAGAAACCAAGTATGAATAACCCTAGTAATGTCCAGTCAGTCCAAGACATCGGATTTCCTCGTCGAATTAGGCATTCAATATAAGCTATGGGATATAAAGATTTACGAGTAAAAATGCACCAACCAAAAAAGTAATCGCCACTCATAACTTCTCCAAAAAGACAACTTACCGCTAAACCATTTCAAGTCAACTATAATTTTTTCTAGCCGATCCGACATTTTTATATATAACATAAAGCACAGAAAGCGAACGAGGTAAACCAAATGTCGGGAGCAGACATTAAAAAGCCAGAAACACGTGAAATATTAATAAAAATGCTAACAGAAGCCGCAAAAAAAGAAGTTGGCTCTAAAGGAAAGCCGACAAAACCGACAGTCATCGGAACAGCAAAAGAAATGGACATTCACAGAGACACACTATACTCATGGCTAAAAGAGTTCAATGTCGATTTCAAAGAGATTGTAGACCGCATGCCGACAACAGCCGACGACAGTTACAACGACTCAGGACCCACCTACCTAATTGGCGAATCACTATTAGGAGAAGGAAACGAAGTTGCACACATCGACCTTATGATAGGCGATAAAAACGGACCCATTGGACAAGCATTCGCAAACGGAATGACACAACTATCAGCCGGCCACACACCAGTCCTTGCAGTAATCAGACCTAACCTACCGCCAAAACCACACACACTAATAGTACCAAAAGTTACAATCAAAAACATGGAAGATACGGGCAAAATTTTCGGTCCAGCCCAAGCCGCAGTTGCAAAAGCTATCGCTGATTCAGCAGAAGAAGGAGTAATTCCAGCAAACAAACTAGATGAGTGGGTTATCATATGCAGTGTTTTCATTCATCCAAAAGCAACCGATTTCCGCAAAATATACCAATATAACTATGGCGCAACAAAAATGGCACTAAAACGAGCATTAAAGCAATATCCAACACTTGAAAAGATAATCTACGAGAAAGACCGCTCAAAGCACCCTATCATGGGCTTCAAAGTTCCACGTCTATGGAGACCACCATACCTCCAAATTGCCCTTGACGCACCATCACTTGAAGGAGCAAAGAAAGTCATCGAAGCGCTTCCGGGAAGTGACAGAATCATCCTTGAAGTCGGCACACCACTCATTAAACGCTATGGCACAAGAGGCATCAACGAACTACGCAAAATAGCCAAAGACAAATTCATTATAGCAGACCTGAAGACCTTAGACGTAGGAAAAGTTGAAGTTGACATAGCATACGAAGACACCGCAGACGCAGTTGTTGCCGCAGGCTTAGCGCCAGCAGAAACATTAGATGCAACAGTTTCGGAATCTAGACGCTTAGGAATCTATGCAGTCATCGACATGCTAAATGTAGAAGATGTCCTGGGTAAATTGAAATCAATCAAAGAGTTTCCAGACATCGTCATCCTGCACCGAGGCATCGATCAAGAAACAGGCAGAAGCAGCGGGCTTGAACGCATAAAAATCATACGCCAAGCATTCCCCAACAAGAAATTCCTAATCGCAGTCGCAGGCGGCATCGTCCCAGAAACAGCTAAAGAAGCACTAGATCAAGGCGCAGATATACTCATCGTCGGCAGATACGTTACACAATCCAAAGACATCGAACGTTCAGTAAGAGACTTCCTTGAATTAACACCCAGCATGCGCGAAGACGTAGACTTATACAGAGTCCATACAGAATAAACCAAGAAACCCGAGCGAAAGCTCAAAAACTTTTTCTTTTTCTATTTCTTTTTAATTGCAAAGATTTTCAAAATTAAGAAAGCACTGAAGAAAGCTGCACCTGCAATTGCGAAAGTCGGAAGATAATTCAGATGTTGAGCTAAGAAAGGTCCAAGGAAGGAACCCAATGCAGCACCTAAGCCGACAAGTCCATCAAAGAAGCCTGATTTTCCCTCAGGAATAAGTTCCATCGATAGAGAAATCATCATTATGTAGTACATGGCATACGCAAATCCGATAAAAATGAGAAGGACAAAAAGGATTCCTGTCAAGGCGGTTGGTGAAAAAGCAAGTTCAATAACGCCGATCAAGAGGAATATGAGGAGACCTCGGAAAAGTACGAACCGGGGCATCTGTTTTCTTAAATCCATAGACCTTGCGCGGTTACGGATTAAGAAATACCCTGCAGTTGCGCCAATCGAATTAAAAATGTACGCAATATAGACCATACTGTTGGGCAGTCCTAAACCAATTTTTAGAAATATCGGCAGAGGTGTGAAGAAAAGGCTTGTTGCCAAAGAAAACATGACTATGGCAAAAGCAAATCCTAAGAAATTTTCTTGTTTAAGCGCCCCCTTAAACCGCAAACTATATGATTCCATGCCTCGAGACGCAAAATCAAGAGTTCTCTCGATACCTACCAATCGCCGCTCAAAAATCATCAACGGGTCAGCAATCAACGCAATTGAAAGGATGAATGCAACCACACTCAAAATGCTGCACAGATACAACGTGTAGGTTGCTAAAACAGCAGGGCTAAGAACAGCCGTAAAAGCAAACAATCCAATGCTCAAGACCAATCCAATCGCTAACCCAATAATGAAACCAACCTCGGTGACTGCTTCGTAGAAACCATAGGCGTTCTCCCAGTCTTTGCGGCTGTAGTGCTCGGCGATTAGGACATTTTTGGGTGCTTCATGGGAAACGTGAAGAACCTGCATCAACACGTACAAGATAACGAAGAGGATTACGTTTTGGGCAAAAGGCAGCGCCATCAAGAATAGAATTATTGCTGAAGAAGAAAACGAAAGAAGAATAAACACTTTGTAGTGCCGGGTTTTATCGCATAGGTACCCCCAAAAAAAAGAAGCAGGTATAGAACAGAAGATAGCGATTGAAGTCATTACTCCCAACGCAACAAGTGAACCACCCAGTATGCCGGTGTCTTTGAAGGCAAATAAGTAGAGCGGTATGAAAACACTCAGCAGTCCGAACGCGATTTCGTGAAAGAAGAACCCTAGCCGCCACATAGCCACAAACCAGTTCATTGTCGAATTAAAACTTTTACCTGAAAATCTGAACATACGTAAAAGCAGTGTTGGAGAGAAAAGAATTTTCAAAAATCCTTAATAGAGAGAGCAGCCAATTTCATACTCCGCTGGAGAGATAATCATGGCAAAGTTCAAGGTAATAGTTTCCGACCCCGAAGCTGGAACATCCAAAGTAATAGAACTCGAAGAAGCACGTGCCGCCCCCTTCATAGGCAGAAGAGTTGGCGAAACATTAGACGGCTCAGCAGTAGACCTACCAGCGCACACAGTGCAAATACTTGGCGGCTCCGACAAAGATGGCGTTCCCATGCTGGGAAACGTTCATGGCGGCGTACGAAGAAAAGTAGTGCTAAGTGGCGGAGCAGGTTTTAAAGCAAAGAAAAAGGGCGAAAGAAGACGTAAAACAGTCCGCGGAAACGTAATTACCGACGAAATCGTACAAATCAACTTGAAAATTGTCGAAAGACCAGCAAAGCCCACAGAAGCCAAGGTAGTAGAGCAAGCGGCAAAATAAGCACATTTCTGCCCAAGCGCATCTTAAACCTTATAAACTTCCCTAATTAATTCATCCTTTATTCATCAGTATTTATTGGAAAGAAGAAGAATCATATGAGTAACACTAGTAAAGCCTTGCCAAAGCAGCCAGAAGTCAACATTGGCACCATAGGACATGTAGACCATGGAAAAACCACTTTGGTTCAATCGTTAACTGGCACTTGGGCATCACGTCACAGTGAAGAACTCAAAAGGGGCATCACCATTAAACTGGGTTATGCAGACATGCCAATTTACAAGTGCCCCAAATGTGAGCCACCAAAAAACTTTACCATTAAACCTTATTGTGAAACCTGCAATTCAGAAGCAGAATTTGTCCGCGCCATAAGCTTTGTCGACGCACCTGGCCACGAAGCTTTGATGGCCACGATGCTTTCAGGCGCAGCCATAATGGACGGCGCAATCTTAGTCATTGCAGCCGATGAACCATGTCCTCAACCACAAACAAGAGAGCACCTAGCAGCCGCAGAAGTTAGCGGAATAAAGAACCTAATTATCGTTCAAAACAAAATCGACATCGTAGACGAGAAAAGAGCGATAGAAAGCTACAAAGAAATCAAAGCCTTCGTCAAAGGCACCGTAGCTGAAACCGCCCCCATCATCCCAATCTCTGCCCAACGTGGAATAAACATCGATGTTCTACTAACAGCTATACAAACACTTATTCCCACACCAAAAAGGGACGAAAACAAACCGCCAATGATGTTCATCATCCGCTCATTTGACGTTAACAAACCAGGAACAACCATCGAAGGCTTAGAAGGCGGCATCATTGGAGGAACCATTGCACAAGGCAAATTTGCCGTTGGAGAAGAAATAGAAATCCGCCCTGGCGTAATGGCTGAGCGAGAAGGCAAAACAGTCTACGACCCCTTAATCAGCGAAATAGTCAGTCTTCAAGCAGGCAATGACGACGTCAAAGAAGCCACCTGCGGCGGACTAGTAGGAGTAGGAACCTGCCTAGACCCATCCTATTCAAAAGCAGACGGCTTAACAGGCAGCATCGCCGGAAGAACAGGTGAACTACCCCCAACACTAACCGAACTCACATTGGAAACCCACGTTTTAGAACGCGCCGTTGGAACCAAGGAACTTTTAAAGGTAGAAAAAATTAACCCCGACGAAGCTCTACTACTCCACGTTGGATCAGCAGTTAACGTCGGCAAAGTCATCTCAATCAAACAGAACATAATTAAAGTAAAGTTGACTAGACCAATCTGCGCGTTACCAGGCTCAAGAGTTGCCATCAGCAGAAAAATAACTTCACGGTGGAGACTCATCGGGTACGGACTCGTAAAATAAACATTTAGTCTTTTACTATTCCCTGTTTCTTTAGAAAATCGTGTGCTTTCTGCAACACATCTTTAGCATTTTTGAAATTCAATTTTTCCATAGCATGCTTATAATCCAGCCAAATGAAGCCCACATGCTCAAAAGATAACTCTACCTTTTCGGTGTGAGTCTCGATTATGAAGAACACGACTTCTTTATGAACGGTTAAGCCCTGGCGACGATAGAAGTAAGCTATGGTTTCTTTAAAGCCGTCTATGAAGGTAGCGTCGGTTATGCCTGTTTCCTCTTGGAGTTCTCGGAGGACCGTTTCTTTTTCTGTCTCGTTGAGTTCAACGTTGCCTTTTACAAAGTCCCAATGGCCCGCCGCATAATTGAGAAGAAGATATTTTGTTTGGTCTTCTTTTTTAATGAATACGACTGCCCCGCATGATTTCTCGCGAATCACTACATTCACCTAGCTGTTCTCAATTCATTTATTCTAGCTATTTAAAGTAATACTAAAATCCAAGCCAAGCGCCTACAAGACAAAATGTTTTAAGCAGCCAAAACAACGTTAGAAAACAGGAGTATGCTCAGTGTCGGCTTCAACGCCTAAAAAAAGTCAACCTCTAAAAATAATTTTAGACTCAAACGCGCTATTTGTTCCGTTGGAGTTTAAGATTGATATATTTGAAGAGTTGAAGCGACTGCTGAATCGTAACTTAGAGTTTATTTTGCTTTCATCGGTTAAGCGTGAACTTGAGTTGCTTGCAGCCAAGGATTCACCCAAGATTCGCAGAGAAGCCTTTTTCTCGTTAAAACTGGCCGAAAAATGTAAGTACGTGCCGGTTGAAAACGATGAAAAATTGACAACTGACGACGCCATTGTAAGGGTAGCTAAAAAATGGAATTCGCCCGTGTTTACGAACGATATACAATTAAAGAGGAAGCTAAGAGATATAAGTGTGCCAGTGATTTATGTGAGACAAAAATCGCGTCTAGACATTGACGGGATGATATCGTAGATGTTCAAACTAATTACTCTTCAAGACACTATTCGCATTCCACCCGAAACCTTCGGTAAACCACTTGAGAAAGTTGGCCGAGAACAAGTTAAGCAAAAATACGAGGGAATCGTGGATGAAGAATTAGGATATGTCATAGCAGTTACAGGTATAGAAGTAAGTCCTATCGGAAAAATTATACCTGGCGACGGCGCAACATTCCACAAAGTAACTTTTTCGCTATTAGCATTCTACCCGATAATTCAAGAAGTCGTTGAAGGCGATGTTGTTGAAATCGCTGATTTCGGCGCTTTCGTCCGCATTGGACCAGTCGACGCATTACTGCACGTATCACAGCTCATGGATGACTATATATCATACGATGAAAAGCAAGGCGTCTTGTTGGGAAAAGAAAGCAAACGTAAACTAACAACAGGCGACCAAGTGCGCGTTAGAATAACCGCGGTATCTTTGGGCAGAATTGGAAGCTCTGGTAAAATCGGCGTCACCGCAAGACAACCATTCCTTGGCAAGTTAGATTGGCTAAAGATGGACCAAGCTAAGGGTGCACCCGAAAAGAAGCCAGCCGAAGCGTCAGAGAAGGCAGCATAAGAGGATTGAGTTGAATGAGCGAGAAATCATGTACAAACTGCCATTATATAACTAAAGATAACGTTTGTTCAAGGTGTAAAGCGACTAATTTTAGTGAAGATTTCAGCGGTTTAGTAGTAATGTTTGACCCAGAAAACTCTGCCATCGCAAAAGCGATGAATATTAAAGAAAAAGGTCGATACGCACTAAAAGTCCGTTAAACTGTCGTTCGCGGTAGCTTCATAACCTACCGAGCATTTCCTATTTTATAAGGTCTTAAGATGACAATAGCGTACACTTTAACTCCTGAGCTTCGCATAAAACTAAAAGACCCCTTCGGCAACCTTATCCAAGGCACATCAGAAGAAACTATGACAAAAATGAAGGAACTGGTCGAAAAAGAAAAGCCGTCTAAGATAATTTCTGTTGGAGACATCGTTTCCTGTAACCTCCACAAACATAACATCGATCCACAATTAACAATCATTGACAATGTTTCTCTAAGAGACCAACCAATCCTCAAAGAAGACGGTGTGGAAAAAACAGTTAATGTGGATAATCCGCAGGGAACTATAACCCAAGAAGCAATTGCCGCTATCAAAAAGGCTTTAGAAAGTGATGAGCACACCCATATTGTGGTAAGGGGCGAGGAAGATTTGCTTACGCTTATAGCGGTTTTGTATGCGCCAGAAAATGCTTTCGTGGTCTACGGGCAGCCCTATTTGGGCATTGTAATTGTCAAAGTAACATCTGAGAAGAAAGCGCACGTTTACGATTTCCTAAACGCCATGAAATCTTCGAAAAGCTAAATAAGAAGAGTATCGTATGAATTTACGCCTTAAGTGAACATTAATGCAAGTCAAAATAGATTCAACAAAGAATAACCCGCTACTTAAACGGAAAGAAGTAGGTTTCACTATCGTTTCGGGTCCAAAAGAGAAAACTCCAAAACGGCTAGATGTAAAGAAAGGTGTAGCCATTGAAATGCAAATAGGCGATGAGGTAGTTTTCATTAAGAGAATGCACACCAAAACAGGAACTAGCATAACTGTTGGAGATGCTAACGTTTATCAATCTGTTGCTCAAGCGAAACTAGTTGAACCAGAATACATTAGGAAACGTAACAGTCCACCTGAAAAGCCAAAAGATGAGGCGAAAGCATAATGCCAGTTAAACCAGCCCCAAAGAAAGAAGAACCAGTAAAGAAGGAAGAGGCAAAACCTGCAGCTTCGGCAGAAGCAGCGTCAGCAGCGCCAAAAGTTCAAAAAGCCGAAAAGAAACGCGAGAAAAAACATAAAGAGGAAAAAGGCGTCCGCGCAATGTACAAAGGTGAAGGCGAAAAAGTTTCTAGGACACGACCAACTTGCGAACGATGCGGACCAGGATATTTCATGGGCGATCACCATGACAGGTATACTTGTGGCCACTGTGGCTTTACACGATACAAGCAGAAATAAACAGTAAGCAGTTTTAAATCTTCCAACTGCAATTATTCTTTTTTGACCCATCATGCTTAAAGTGAACGTAGTCATAACTAGCGTTTCTGCAGAACGATTCTGGGATATCAGAAAACCCGTTCCGCCCATTCAAATTAGCACAAACATTAATGTTGTTGGGATGGAAAAAAAGCAAGATGAATCCCTTGAGGTGCCTTTTGTTTTGTCGATTGTTTATAATCCATCTATTGCTCAGATGAGCTTAAAGGGAATTGCTTACGTAAACGGCGAAAAAAGCGAAGTTGACAAAGTTCTCAAAGATTACGATCAAAAGAAACCGCCGGCGCAAATGATAATCCAATCAATATCCAACGTTGTCTTCATTGAGTCAGTTCTTATTTCAAGAACGTTGAATATTCCGCCGCCAATTCCTCTACCACAAATTCCTGAGACTGGAAAACCTGTAAGCACTAAGCCTGAGGGACGAGATTACAGCGCCTAAAGAAACTTCTGCGTCGGCAATTTCTTTGTTAAACTGAGAACCGGAAATTGCAGCGTCGCCAACGATATTTTTCAATCTTAATTAGTACTCAAAATGCAAATTTTTATGGTTTGGCACGTTCTTGATTCTTGTTTCTGGATGAAATGTTGGACGCTTTGCTGCTGAAATCGTTTATGGTTTTTCGATTTGAGCTTTGCGATGCAAAGGCGGATTGAAATGAAAGACCTCGACGCAATCCTCTTCTCCTAGAGTTTGGGCGGCGTAAACTCCGAAGGCAAATACTTAATCCGGTGCTTAGAAAGGATAATTGAACGAATATGCCGTTTTGCTGAGTTTGAGGGTCACTTCACTCGCGGTTTTGGCGTTTTCATCAGCAATTAAAATTTTGAAAAAAGGTCAGTCTGGTTTGTTGTCTGCAAAAGCATCAACAAAACAAAGAAGAAAATAAAGAAAAGAAACAGTTTATTTCAGTGGCACATACATTGACGAACGTGACGCACCAATACCAGGTGTTCCATGTCGGACTGGCTTGTTGGTTATAGCGAATTCGCCTAGGTAGTGTCCAATCATTTCTGGCCTGATTTCCATGGCAACGAATTCTTTACCGTTGTGAACACCAATTTTTGCTCCCACCATCTCTGGCAGAATGATCAGGTCTCGGACGTGAGTTTTAATGTTTACGTCTTTGCCTTCTTTTTGAGCTTCTTTGGCTTCACGTAGTTTCTCGAGCAGTATGCGTTGTTCTGCTGTTAGTCCGCGTTGTAGGCTTCTTCTTTGACGTGAGGGAAGCATATTGATGAACTCATCCATAGACATAGCCGTTAAACTGTTGAGGCTGTGTCCACGGAAGCTAAATTCTTTCGGCATCTTTCATCTTCACCTAAACTTTATTTTACCTCTATTATAGTTTCCTAGCGAATTGCCCGTTTCTTTTTCTGTCCTGGACCCCTAGCGGCGATCAATCCGACTTTCTGTCCTGGTGGTGCACCGTGCGAGGTTGTTGTGCATCTGCGAGAGCTTCGTTTGCTGCTTCCGAATGGGTGACATGCTGGAACCATTTTTCGTCCGCTAGTTCTTGGGTATGTGTGACCTTTAGCTTTCATTAAGTGGAATTTGGAGCCCGCCTTAAGGAATGGCTTTTCGATTCTTCCAGAAGCAGAAATTACACCAACAGTTGATAAACAGTAATCATCAACATAGCGTGTTCGACCAGAGGGCAATCGAATCATAGTACCTTGTGGAGTGTGACCGACAACAGTGGCGTAAGCGCCTGAAGACTTTGCCATTTTTCCTCCGTCACCTGGACGAAGTTCAAGATCGCAAACGATTGTTCCTTCAGGAACTTTGCCCAAAGGTATAATGTTGCCTATTTCAGCTGGAGCTTTTCCGCCATAACAGATTTTTTGTCCAGTGAAAACTCCTTCAGGAACAACGGTATAAATTGATAAGCCATTCTCGAATTTGACCAGTGATAGTGGCGAACCACGACCTGGATCATGAACAAGATCTTCTATAGTACCGGTTAGTGAAAGCTCAAAGGATTGTTTGGGTGCTATTGCAGGATATTTTGCTGGAGCAACACGTTTGTGAGTGTTAGCGCGGAAGTTTCGTCCACCGCGACCACGTCTTTGAACACGAATTCGTTTTCCCATAAGTCATGCCTTCAATAAGTTTAGAGTATTCCTAATTTAATTGCAACGTCTGAAGCTTTGAATTCTGGTTTTAGCTTTACGAACGCTTTCTTTACGCCTTGCGGAGTAATGAGAATGTTTATTTTCCTAACTTTGACTTCGTAGAGTGTCTCAACGGCGCGTTTAACGTCAGTTTTGCCTGCTTTGAGGTTAACGATAAAGATTAGTTTGTTGTCTTTTTCAACCATTACGCTAGCAGATTCCGTCATTAATGGAAAAGTGATTATATCATTAATATCCATTATATTCATTCTCCATAAAGAGTGTTTAATTTTTCGATAGCGCCATTAGTCCAAACAGTTAATCTTCCTGGATGAGTTCCAGGTGCGAGCATTTCAGTGTTAAGGTTAGCTACGGTTGTCACTTGTACGCCTGGAAGGTTACTTGCAGCGTTAACTAAGCTTTTACCATCGACAACCACTATTAGTGGGCCAACGGCTTGCTTCATTTTTCTGCCCCTCCGTTTGCCTTTGCCAGCGCGAACGCTGCGGCTGTCACGTACTCGAATCAAGTCCTCAGATATGCCAAGGCTGGTTAATGCATCTTCGACTTCTTTTGCCTTCATTAACCCTTCAAGGGCATCCTCAACTACTAACGGAAATTGTTGAGCACTCCCGATTTTGTGTCCGCGGGATGTGATTGTTTCTTTTTGTGCTGTTGCTGCTATTGCGGAAATTAAGGCCAGTTTTGCTTCTTTCTTGGGAATAGCGCGCAGTATTTTCTTTTCTGCTCTTGGTGGGTGAGGTTGTCTCCCTTTAACGGTGCTTGGAGCGAAAGCCGCTCTTCCACTGCCACTTTTTATGCGTGGAACTCTTGCAGTTGCGCTGCCGGTTCCGCGAGATTCTGCAGTGGTTTTCTTTCCAGCCATCGGATCTCTGCCTTGCTTCTGTCGTCTGTTAGATTGAATAGCTAAGACGGCACGTTTTATTACGTCTGGTCTTAGAGGTGTAGAGAAAACACTTGGAAGCGCAATTTTACCTGTTGCTTTGCCCTGCAAGTCAAAGATTTCTGCTGTTTTTTGTGCCATGGCTTATTTCTCCTTATTTTCCTTGTGGGGACTCCAGCGATATATATGTGACTTGTGGTGCTGCTTCTGGTGTTTCAGTGGGTGGACGTGCTGGAACTCTTAGGCGGATTTGGCGTTTTTCTGTTCCAGGTACGCTGCCTGCGATTAGGATGTATGGACCGTTTACTTCGCCGTAACGGACATATCCACCTTTTACGGTGACTTCTTTGCCGTTTTTGCCGATTTTTAGTATTCGTTTGTTGAATTCGATGCGTTGGTGATAACCCATTTGACCTGCTCTTGGAATAGAGTACATTAAGTGGTGAGGATTCCAGGGACCTAAAGTGGCGATGCCACGTTTTGTTTTTCTGCCTTTATGCTGTAGGCAAGTTACTCCCCAACGTTTAACTGGACCTTGGAAACCTTTGCCAACGGTAATTCCGCCGACATCGATGTATTGTCCATCTTTGAAGACTTCCTCAGGAGTTACGGTTTTTCCTAAGAGTTGTTTTGCATATTCGAATTGCTGTGCGATTGTTCCGCCGCCGATTTGGATTTCGCTTGTTTCAGGTTTCTTCTTTGAGAGGCTGGTTTGTGATGGTTGTGTTGCGGCGATGACTCGAACTATGTCTGTTTGTTCGAGGTTTTGTGAGAGTTTCTCGAGCATTTCTTCGGTGCTAAAGTTATCTGGCAAAACTAGTTTTCGGTCTAGTATTGCTGGTGGGTCTTTCATCCATGCTTCTGTAATGTTTTTGAGCCCGTATGGTGTTTTAGTGTAAGTTCTAATACCACATACAAGGATAGGTGGCGTTTCGAGTATGGTTACTGCTCGAGCAACTTCTTTTCCGAAATGAGGAGAACGTTTACGGTCCTCGATTGTGAATACATAAGTCATACCTGCCTTGTAGGCTGCTGAGTAACCAAGTAGTTTAGGAGATTCTGACTTTGTTTCTGGCCAGTATCTTATTCGTGCAGTTGGTTTCTTTGCACGGTGCCTTGGTAAATAGGCTAATGAACCATGTTTTGGAGCATGAGTTTTACGATGTCCCATAGTACTTCCGCTTCGCGCCTTTACAAAATAGTGGGTTAAGTTATAAACGTTGCCATTAAAAACGCAAAAGTGATCGCAACCTCTGAAAAAGAAATTTAACAACTCAGGGTTGCTTGATTAGTTAAAGTATTTTATTAGGTACCTATCGTTTGAAATGAATAAAGATTTCTGGTCCTGAAAATAATGCTTTTTGTTTGATAGGTTACTTGTTTTGAATAACTTGGTTCTATTTTTGGATTTCAAAGCATTGGGTTAATCTCGCAGAACGAATTGTGTTTACTTCTGAAAGATAATACTGCGATGCAAAATCTTTTCTCATCATTATTATCATCATCATCTTTGATATCCGTCATTAATCTTGCTCCTTATCAATGCTAGTCAGTTGAGGATGATTCAGCCGATTTAAAATCGAAAGACAATTTCGTACTTTGGAGAGTATTGATTTCAGTTCGTTATAGGGCGTCAAGTTAGCTATTTTGGGCACAGTATGTTAAAAAGTATATTTATGGCATGCATCATGTTTTGGAAATGGACGGTTTTCTCTATCCATCCTCAAGAAAATTGAATTAAATTATCTTGTCCCAATGAAAACTCTTTTAGCCACAACACCAAATCATATGGCTGGAGCCGGGGTGGCGGAGTGGTTATCGCGCCAGCCTCGAGATCAAACAAAAGAGGGCTAAAGCCAGAAAATGGCAAGATAGCTGGTGGGCTTCGTGCTCGCAGGGGTTCGAATCCCTTCCCCGGCGCCAACAACAAACTTTTGGACAAATTCCCGGTGAATTTCCAGAACGACAAATGGTTTAACATTGTTTTTCTGAATTACTAGATGGAAGTAGTCGTCCTAAGCGCCTATAAGACTACTACTTCTATCTATCAGTTTCTGAAATAAGATACAACTCAAGAACATAATGAAAGAGATAGAAAAAGTCCCCAGTAGCAATCTTCTTTTTTTCTTGAAAGGGTTATAGCCGTGCTGTCTTGTAAGTGATCCTCACGTTTACTATCTCAATAGGTTTAACGCATGAAGGCACTTTCAGATGGAATCCCCACCTTGAGCGTTAAGGCGTTGTCCTGAGAGATTTGTTGAAAAGAAAACCATGTGTCTTCGACTGTTTGCTGGAGCGCCTGGACGTCTGAAGCCAAAATTTTTCCTTTAAGAGTTAAATCATGAGTTTTTGGCGTTCTTCTTTGAAATACCAGTTTTTTACCTCTCAAATGTTTTAGGCATTCATAGGTAACCCTCAGGGAAAAACGTGTTTGACAAGCAAGCTTTCCCGCGGGAATTCCTTCAGTAGTAATTGCGTCGTAAATTTTACGTTGGGTAATCGTCAGGGTTTCCTTGTCAGGAGCCCGAATTGTTTTGAAGAAAAAGACATATTCCCGTTCGGTTGGTGTTTTAATGAGTCGGGCTGAACGTAGGCGTTTGAGTGTCCGTGAAATGTTTCTCAGCGGGATAACTGCTTCAATTTCTTCAAACGTTTTTGGCCCGGATAGTAAATGTTGTATGACAGTTTCTTCATAGCATTCGGAGTGAGCCGGCAACTTTAGTGCAAAATCGGGAAAATATCCGAGTAGTTTTGTTAGGCGACTACCAAACAATGTAAGCTGATATTGGTCTTGTGATTTGTTAATTAGACCTAACGTCGTTAAAGGGCGCAGATAGTCTTCGCTGATGGCTTTTAAACTGTGATTGTGCCCAGCTTTTTTTAATTCAAGCTGAAGCTGACTTGGCGAATATCTGGCGTTAATGAATGTTTGCAAGGTGATAAGTCTGGTCTCGTTTTTTAGGGCATTGAAAAGATCTTTTATGTAGTCAGGGTTATCCAAAGTTTGCCTAAGGCACCTTAACTCGTTTTTTAACTTGTACACTTTACAGTTTGTTATACATTCTATGGGAGTTATTGGAGCGCAACTTTTACATTCGGAGTCAAGCGATTTTAACATTTCAAAAAAGTAGCCTTTATTTTCAGTTTTTTGAATTCCTGACAGGACAGTGATCATTTTTTATTTCCCCTTTGCGTTGTTCCTTTAATCGAGAGGATGGTGCCACCCGATTTTCCTCTAAAAAATCCTAGTTTCTTTAAAGTAAAAGCGTTCTCGTCAAGGATTCTTGACTAAACTTAGTCAAACTTTCTTGACTAAGAATTTATGACCGTTTTCGAGAGGAAAAATTGATGCTAACTGCTTATTTAGGCAAAACATCTACCTATTTTGAAGAGGTTGTTAGTTGTTATTCAAACGTGTATACCTTGCAGGCCCCGAAGTCTTCCTACCCAACGCCAAAGAAATTGGCGAACACAAAAAAGCTCTCTGCAAGAAATACGACTTCGAAGGCGTTTTTCCCCTAGACAATGAAGTAGATGCCAAAGATAAAACTCCAAGAGAGATTGGCTTCTGTATCAGTGCGTTAAACGAGGAATTGATTAAAAGCTGCGATTTTGTGATTGCGAATATTACTCCGTTCAGGGGTCCGAGTGCTGATGTGGGAACGGCGTATGAAATGGGATTCGCTCACGCTTTAGGCAAAGTAGTCTTTGCGTACACTAACGTTTCCCAGCTGTTTACTGCACGCACAGTGAAAGCGGTCAACTCGCAGATTAACCGAGACGAAGACAGAAAACTAAGAGATGCCAACGGAATGCTCATTGAAGAACTTGATTTAACCGATAACCTGATGCTGGACGGCTGCATCCACTCAAGTAGTAAACGTTTAGTGATTGAACAAGCACCTGCCGACCAATTATTTACTCACCTTGGCGGATTCGAAAAATGCCTAAAAGCCGCCCAAGAACTTACTAGAGCAAGTAAAACGTAAGAGTTGCCAATAGATATTAGGATTAATTAGCGAGAGCAAATGACGGTTCCAGAATTACACTCTTAACATGTTTTTTTTCATTGCAGATCCGGTTTTATACTGGCCGTCTTAATCAGCCTTTTTCTTTAAGGTTCCAAGTTTAACCCATTATTGTTGGGTTTATGTCTTCTTCGTTGATATGATGCATAACATGGATTGCTAAGCCTGTTGCTGCTCCAGCAGAGAGACCCACCAGCAAGTAAGTCAACCAGTTGTAGCCGCCAATCAACCCGACAACAGCTAAAGCGTCAAATCCTAGTGCAACAGCAAGGTACCCGACGCACCACATTTTCACACTCATACCGCGGGGTTTATTGATGCCTATACCGCCAAGCATGCCCAGCATGATTAAGAAACCGACTAAAGCGAAAAGTAAATTGTAATCGAAAGACATCATGGTTCACCATTTATGCTGGCTATGTTCTTTTTTGGGGTTAATTAGTTTATCGAATCCATGCCTGCATTGAAGATGTATTAATCTTATGCAGTTTACATATCGCTAGCCTTTAATACGTTCAACTTGGAATCTTTAAGCTTCAAGGGTAAATACATTGACGAACTTTGACGTTAGGCAATGCCATAAGTGGGCTCAACTCTTAGTAAGTCGCAAACAAAAATTAGGCGAAGCCCAAGCCGCCATAGAAAAGCAGGATTTTGATAGTGCAAAAAAACTGTTTAACCAAATTTTCAATGGGTTCATGGGTAAGCAGGCTGACCCAGGTATGGCAGGTTCTCTTCTTTACCATATGGCTATGGTTACCAAGATGGAGTCCGAAACCCAAGTCCTACTCGACGAACTAAATGCAAAACTGCCTAACGTCATCACAGGACTTAACAAGATTTATGGCCAATTCTACGCCGACGCCAAAAAATTAACCAAAGACGTCATGCAGCTAGACTATGACGCGGATATTATAGCAAAAACTAAACACCTAAATAGCGAAGAAAAAATCGCTCTATTTACCAAGTTAAAGCAAACCCAAAAGATGGTCGAACCCCAGCTATCCGATAAAGACCCAAAAGTGGCTCAAGCACTAGAGAAGCTATTTGATGATTGGGCACAACAAGTTGTCCTGATGCGTTTTATTCAGGAATATGAGACAATCAAGGGTCTTCTTGTTTTGAGTGATCTCGTAAAAACCGAGGGGTATCATAAAGTTGAAGCTGCCATGGTACGTGTTAAGGATGATTTTGGCAAAAAAACAGTCAACATCGCATTGGATGTCACACTTAAGGTTGGTATGCGCCGGGAAAAACTACAATCAGTCATGCTAGCCGATCACTTCATCAACATGGCAATGGATGTAGGAAAACTCGACGGCAACATGGAATTCCTTAACTGCCCCATACACGGCGGTCACACGTATGCCCAAGAAAATTTTGGCATCAACTCTCAAGTATCCACATTATTCTGTAATCATTTCTGTTTTGCACATGCCAGAGCCATGCTCGAAACAGTCCTCCCATTCCCCTTCACACTATGGCAACCTAAACTCATGGCTAAAGACGGCATATGCGAATACTACCTGAAACTTGCTCACTCACCAGAAGCGACATCGTCAGAACGGTTTGTTCCTCTGGTAATGTCTTGGAACGTTACCCGCGAATGCAACATGAAATGCAGCCACTGCTACATCAACGCCACAGAAAAAAAACTTGCCAACGAATTGACCACTCAAGAGGGCAAAAACCTAATGGACCAAATATGCAAGGTAAGCAAACCACTGCTTATTCTCAGCGGCGGCGAACCTCTTTTGCGTCCCGACATTTACGAGCTTATTGAGTACGGCACTTCTAGGGGTTTGAAGATGGGTCTTGGAAGCAACGGAACCCTCATTGATGACGAGGTTGCGCACAAACTTAAGGCGGCGGGTATAGCGACGGTTTCAATCAGTTTAGACTCCCATATTCCAGCGCAGCACGACGAATTCCGTGGCGTGGCGGGCGCATGGGAAAAAGCAGTTAACGCTTGCAAGGCTTTAAGGAAAAACAATGTGCTTGTCCAAGTAAACACTACCTTAACCCACGAGAACTACAACCAAATTGACGACATCATGTCGCTGGCAGAGGAAATCGGCGTTGAAAACTTTCATTTGTTCTTCCTTGTTCCTACAGGCCGCGGTACCAAACTGATAGATATTTCCCCCCAAAAATACGAAGACATGATTTCCACCACTTTTGCAAAAGTTGCAAATCACAAGCTAAATGTGAGACCTTCCTGTGCGCCGCAGTTCATGCGCATTGCCAAAGGTATGGGCTTGGATATGAGACAGTGGGTTCGCGGTTGTTTGGCAGGCCTATACTACTGCCGCATTTACCCTAACGGAGACGTTACGCCATGCCCCTACTTGCCAATCAAACTCGGGAACGTTCGGGAGAAAAGTTTCAAGGAAATCTGGTTCAATTCACCCATATTCAAAGCCCTAAGAGACCCCAATTCTTTGAAGGGAAAGTGTGGGGTATGTGAGTACCGCTCACTTTGCGGTGGTTGTAGAGCTCGAGCATACGGACTTTCCAGCGATTTCATCGATTACTGCGGCGACCTCCATGAACCGACAGAGCTAAAAAGGGATTATTTAGCTGAAGACCCATGGTGTATACACCAACCAAAAACCTCTTAAGTCATAGATGTCTTTCAAAAACTTCAACAGCAGTTAATGCGGCTTTGGCAGCCCGCACACACAGTGTTTCAGTGACTGTGGACCGCCAAACAGATATTGGAAGGCGTAAGTATGAATGGAGTCCACACCTCCCCGAATTCGACCAAAGCGGTTACGGCACCAACTCCACTTGATATAGGGAACGCCCAAACACTCCGCAGGAAACCTTTGATTTTCAGTTTCGTTAACCTAAAAATATGCAGGTACTAGGAGGCAGCCAAGATCACACATGCTGGTCTCTCTAAAAGTTTCATCGGAATGTTCAAAGAGACCGCACTACCATGCCTCTTTGATGTCGGTGGCTTAATCGCTGGCTTTATGATTGCATTGCAGCTGGGTATTTTTCAGCTTTCACCTTGGGCAATAGCACTTTACCCAGCGGTAGTCAGTGTGAAGGGAGTTATTACGGGATTACTCACTGGCCGTTTAAGCACTGCTCTGCATCTAGGAACGATTTATCCCAAATTCTTTGGGAATACGAAGACATTTTACAATCTGATTGGAGCCATGGTTGTTTTAACTCTGGCAACTAGCGCAACGATCAGCGCTATTGCGCTAGGTTTTGGAACTCTATTTTGGGGAATTTCAATTACTGATTTTCCAGCTATCTTTACAGTTATGGTAGCGACCCTATCTTTAGGGTTACTTATCACTTTGATAACAGTAAAATTCACATTTATTTCTTTCAAAAACAGTTTGGATCCTGACACCGTCGTTTACCCAGCCATCTCGACTGTTGCAGGCATCATCATAACTTTCCTCTACAGTGGAGTCTTGCACCTGTACTTTTCTGGGGCGCTTGGAAGATGGACATTAATTATTTTTGGTTTAATCAACGTGTCTCTAGTCTTAATCATCGTGCCCCGAAACATACGAGAAAAAGAGTTTCTAAAAAGTATTAAAGAAGCTTTACCAACCATGCTTTTAGTAGCTTTTATGGTCAACATAACAGGAACCATTCTAAAAGGGATAAGCAACCATGTGGCTGGTCGAAAAGAAATTTACACTGTTTATCCAGCCATGATCGATATGATGGGCGATGTGGGGTTAGTTGTGGGTTCAACTGCAACTACAAAGCTTGCTTTAGGCATCCTTACGCCCTCTTTCTCTTCGATAAAGAATCATGCTAAAAACATTTTTAGCGCGTGGACTGCATCCCTTTTGATGTTTGCAGTCATAGGTCTTTTAGCTTTAAGTGTCAATGGAGTGTTTTCCTGGCAGGGAATTTCAAGCTTATTACTGATTCTTTTAGTTTCCAACATAATCGCTTTCGTCGCTATCGTAATCTTATCCTACGCAATTTCGATACTAACATTCAAAAAAGGTTTAGACCCTGACAACTTTGTTATCCCCGTCGGAAGCTCATTAGCTGACGCCATCACAACTATTGCATTGTTTGTAGCTTTACTTTTGTTCTTTTAGCCTTAAGGCACAATTAAAATATCCCAAGAACCCTTATCTAATAGTGGAGAGCTCCATCGAAATTGCCTCAATTTGAAAAAATAAAGTACAAACCCATCCCAGTCAGGGAACTTTTGCTTGAAATGAAGAATCTCTCAGAATTAATGATTGATTTAGCTTATTCCGCTGCCCTATACAATGATAAGGACTTAGCGGAAGACGTTCTCGAATTAGAAAACAGAGTTGACTCTCTAGCATACCTTTTAGATATGGAAATCATGATTGCTGCAAGAGACGCCAAAGACGCAGAGATGCTAATTGGTGTGTCGATTGTTGCGGCTTCTACAGATAAAATTTCGGACGCAGCTGCCGACATAGCTGCCATAGTAACCCGCAACATTGGCATCCACCCAATCATAGGGGAGATCTTTCAGAAAGTAGAAGAGCGCCTAATGAAGGCAACGGTTAAACCTAGCTCGGAAATTGTTAATAAAACCATTGAGGAGCTTAATTTAGCGGCAAGAATGGGAGTTGATATAATTGCCATTCGAAGAAGTCACGATTGGATTTTGAACCCCAAAGAAACAGAGACAATGCTCCAGGGAGACATTCTAATTACTCGTGGAGCACCATTAGGCATTGAGGAATTCAAAGACTTAGCTGAAGGTAAACTAGCAACACTAGACACTGAAAAAAGAGCAAAGTTCGAAGAAATTGTTTCGAGGTTCGTAGAACTGAAGGATACCTCTGAATTGATGATGGACTTAGCATATTCTTCATTGATGCTAAACAGCAAAGAGCTAGCGGAAGAAGTGGAGCAGCTTGAAGAACGTATGGATCAGTTGCACACAGACTTTGAGTTACTTGCATTAACTAGTGATTTTAAGAAGGAAGAGGCGTCAGGATTTCTGGGGTTAATTAGATTGGGTGTTGCGACTGAAAAGATTGCTGATGCAGCGGCAGATATGGCGGAGGTAGTTTTAAGGGGAATTGAACCACACCCCATTTTGAAGCTAACAATTAAGGAAGCGGAAGAAACGGTTGCTCAAGCTTGTGTTACGACGGATTCTCAGCTTGTTGGCAAAACACTCAAGGAAGCGAGAGTGCATGAGGAAACAGGGATGTGGGTTTTAGTCATAAAAAGGAACGAAAAGTGCCTACGCCCTCGTGGAGAATCGAAAATTGAGTCAGGCGACGTGCTGGTGGCTTCTGGTTATGCTGAGGGTGCAGATGCTTTAAAGCGGCTTGCTTCTCCAACCCAAACATGCCTCATAGACTGATTCGAAATCCTTAGTTTGGATACATTAACACTATAAGGCAGCAACGTCTATTGTAAGCATATTAAGCGTTCAGGGTAGTTCAAAAATGGGGGAAAAAAAAATGTTTACTTGCCACAACCCTTCTTGCAAAAAAAGTTTTACTGCACCCCTTAAAACTTTGAACCTACAGAAAAACCCAACTGAGCCATATTTTGCTTGCCCTTATTGTCTGACTCAAATAAAAGCAATTGAAGAGACTCTGGAAACAGACAAACGCCCTCAAGAAAAACAACTTGAAAAAATTCGCCAGAAAATAAATCAAGTTGAAACCATAGAAAAAACCAAAAATGATGATAAGTCATTAGATTGTCTTCATTACCATGGCTTCTTAAGTGAACGTTCCTCAAAAGAGAAAATTCCCGATGAATGCCTTATCTGCAAGGATATTGTTGAATGTATGTTAAGAAAGATGCGTGCATAACAACCAAAAATTTTCTAAGTAATCCTTGAAATATACGGCAAAATCATAATTAAAAAAACTGAAAAGGAGAATTATAAGAAAAGATTGAAGTTAGTTTACTTCTTTTTCTTTGCTGTTGGTTTATCTTCGGTTGGAGGCGCTTCAGTTGACTTTGCTGGTTCGGCTTCTGCTTTTGGTTCTTCTTTCTTCTCTTCGATTTCAGTTGTGATTTCTTCGATTGGTTTTGGAGGCGGTGTTGTTGCCATAGTCCATCCGATCCATGCGCCTATGAACATTATAGCTACGAAAGCTACAAAGACTGGCACTGCGATCACCCAGAATTGGACGTTAGCAGTGTTGCTAAGTAGACCGATAGAGACTAGCCAAGTTGGATAGAATAGTGTGACGATGTAGAGTAGTGCAACAATTACGCAGACAGCGAGTATTGCTCCACCTATTGATTGATCTTTGCTAACCATTTAGTGATTCACCACTTTATAGCCATGTATTCGCTTAATCAATTTAAAGTTTGTCATGTTTTCTAAACGCTCGATTGATTAGGTAGTTCCCATTTCCCAAGTTGAAAGGTATTTTTTCTGTTCAGCGGTAAGTTCATCGATGTTAACACCCATGGACTTGAGTTTGAGTTCGGCGACTTTTTCATCGATATCCTTGGGGACAGTATAGACTTTAGTTAGGAGTTTGGTTGTTTTGGCTACGTATTCCGAGCATAGGGCTTGGTTTGCAAAGGACATGTCCATGACCTCTGATGGGTGGCCTTCTGCTGCGGCCAGGTTGACTAGTCTACCCTCGGCGAGGAGATAGAGTTTTCTTCCGTCTTCTAAGCTGTACTCTTCCATGTTGGGGCGCATCGTCCGTTTGGCTTTGGTGAGTGATTCTAAGTCTGGGATGTTGATTTCCACGTTGAAGTGTCCGCTGTTGCACATAATTGCGCCGTCTTTCATCTTTTGGAAGTGTTCTTTGCGTATGACGCTAATGTCACCTGTTGCTGTGACAAATATGTCTCCGAGGGGTGCTGCTTCAGCCATGGGCATTACGCGGTAACCATCCATGACTGCTTCTAGAGCGCGGGTTGGTTGAATTTCTGTTACTATAACGTTGGCACCTAAGCCTTTTGCACGCATAGCTATGCCTCTGCTGCACCAGCCATATCCTCCGACAACAAAGTTTTTGCCAGCAAGCAGAACCGAGGTTGCCCGCATAATACCATCGATTGTGCTTTGACCTGTTCCATAGCGGTTGTCAAAGAGATATTTTGTGTATGCGTCGTTGACGGCTATAATGGGATATTTGAGGCTACCATCTTGTTCCATGGCTTTTAGGCGGACTACACCCGTAGAGGTTTCTTCGGTTCCTCCTTTGACGTCTTTGATTAGGTTTTGGCGTTTGCTATGAATCATGCCAACGACGTCTGCGCCGTCATCCATTGTAATGGTCGGTTTGTAATCGAGGACTTTGTCGATGCATTTGTAATAGTCTTCTGTGTTTTGTCCTCTCCAAGCAAAAACGTGTACACCGCTATCTGCCAAAGCTGCGGCAACGTCATCTTGGGTTGAGAGGGGATTTGAGCCGCACAACGCGACTTTTGCGCCTCCTGCAATAAGTACTTTGATTAGTACTGCAGTTTCTTTAGTTACATGAAGGCATGCGGCTAAGGTCTGATCTTTGAGAGGCTTTTCATTTTCAAAACGAGTTTTTATAATGTTCAGTACAGGCATATGTTTTGATGCCCATTCGATCTGTAAGTGTCCTTGAGGTGCTAAACTTTTATCTTTAACTTGGAAGTCTTCCATGAATTATTCCTTCTTTTAGAGATTGAGTGCGGTTCTCCTTATTTAGAATTTACCTACATTTCATAAGGTGTAAGGTATGGCGATAGACAATCTAATCTGGAAAAAGTTAAATTAAACCCTAACACAAGCTAACTGTAAGAAGGGTGAAGCACATGAAAGAACCTTTTGCCACTTTTGTGAAAAAACAACTCGAACCAAGAACTCTACTGATAACATGCGGGTTACCAGCAAGTTACAAAACAGAAACTGCAGAAGAAGTTTCCAAAATCAAAGGTTACCCTATCCTAAGAAGCGATTTAATAAGGCTAGAAGTACTCAAGAACGAAGACATTTTCGATGCAAAAGTCGCTGGGAACATGAGCAAACGATTATCAGTGTACGATGAAGTTTTTCGACGGGCAGACGAACAGGCCGCAAGCAGTAAGGGTGGCTTAATTTTGGATGCCACTTTTGTTAGTCAGGAATTGCGTAGGCGCGCAGCAGAAATTGCTGCAAAAAACAATATGACGTTTGTTATCTTGCAGACCAGCTGCCCTCAAGAAGTGTCCATTTCGAGAATAAAAAGGCGAACCAAAGAAAAGTATGAGTCAAACGCTCTAACTGAAGAAGCGTATTTGGCAAATAAGAACAAGTTCGAGCCGGTAGATATTGACGATTTGAAGAAAAGAAATCCAACGCTTAAAGTGACCCATTTAACTGTTGACACCTGCCGCGATGAAACCGACCAATGGTTTGTTAATGGAATGGAGAAAAAGTAAGAGCATCAATAATGAAGATTGATTTACACATTCACTCGAAAAGTTCCGATGGAAAATTCACCTTCCAAGAAATTTTTCAGGAAGCCAAATCCAGAAACATCGATTTTTTATCGATTAGCGATCACGATTCCATCGGCTGCCAAAACCAAGCAATCGAAGGGGCAAAGAAAATTGGAATCAAATTCGTTACTGGTGTCGAGTTGAACGTAACTTTTTCCCACCCAAAGTTCAAAGAAGGCAAAGCAGTCTCTCTGGATTTTTTGGGTTATCAATTCGCCCCCGATAACAAAACGTTTGCAGGCAAACTGGAAATTATGTCGAAGTATCGACAGGAGCGGGCCGCTAAACTACTCGAAAACCTAAACGCTGAATTCCTGAAAGAAAACATTGCAGCGCTGACTGCAGAGGATTTGCGTTTGATTGAAGAGTCGGTTGATGGTGTGCTTGGCAGACCTCACATAGCTGACTATCTTATTAAGAAGGGAATTGTTAACACCCGCCAAGAAGCCTTTGATAAATATTTGGTGAAGTGCGATGTCCCAAAGTTCCCGCTCTATCTTGAAGAAGCATCAAAACTGGTAAGGGATGCGGGCGGAAAGTTAGTGCTGGCTCACCCAAATGATCCCCACGGAACTTCACTTGCAGCGTTAACTAAAGTACTCGCTGAGCAAACCCAGATTGTGAAAGATAATATGCTTCCTTACATCGACGGAGTTGAATGCTGGCACTCCCGAAGCACCTCAGAAACCATAAACCACTACGTAGGTTTCGCAAAGGAACAGAAACTTATCATGACGGGGGGAAGTGATTGCCACCAAAAACCAATTTTAATGGGTACAGTTCAGATTCCCGATTGGGTAGCGAACCAATTCAAGTAAATGAAAAGCTTAGAGGTTTTTTGCGTATTCACCTGCTAGTTTGAAGTAGGCATGGGCTTCTTCGGTTGCGGCAACTTTTTCTTTTTGGTTTATGTTTAGGTCGTCGAGTCTGAAACTGATTACCTTACCTCGAACATATGCCCTATAACATTTGTAGAAGGGAAGAAGCTTTGTCAGGTTTTGGTCTTTGGAATACTCTATGTATTTTTCTATGAAGTTATTTGCAAGGTCAGAACGTAGCTGGAAGTCTAGGTCCATAGCTAAGAAGGCTACGTCCGCGGTAACATCCGAATAGCGGAATCTGTCGTTGAATTCAATAGCGTCGAAAATGCAAATTTTGTCGGTTACGAATATGTTGCCTGAATGCAAGTCGCCGTGGCAGTCACGGATTCGCTTGTCGGAGATTCTACTCTCAAAGAGGGCTTTGCTTTTGTCTATGAAACCGCTGATTTTGGTTTGGATAAATTGGAAGTTCTTTTGTGAAATCGTTTGGTTGATGTATTTTTGGGTTTGAGCAAAGTTTTCATCCCAGTTAGTTTTGATAATTTTGATGCTGCCGAACTCGTTTATTTCGGCGGACGTATTTGCCTTCGAATGGAAATCTGCAACTATTCTTGCTATCTCATCGATTGTTTTCTTGTCAACCTTGCCCTCTTTGAGTAGAAGAGTCATGATTTTTTCTTGAGGCAGCCGCAACATTTTCAGGGCATACTCGACGGTTTCGCCTATACCGCAGATTTTAATACTATTTGATTTGTTGATTGAGACAACTTCGAGGTAGATTTCTGGGCACAGACGCCTGTTGAGCTCCAGCTCTTTTTTGCAGTATTCAAGTCTTTTGTCTAAAGTGGAGAAATCCAGAAACCCAAAGTTAACGGCTTTCTTTACTTTGTAAACGTATTTTTTGGTCAGGAATACGAAGGATATGTGTGTTTGAATAAGTTCTACTTTGCCTGATTCCTCGGGGTAAGCCTCGGGAACTAGTAGTGCATCAACTATTTCTTTCTGGGTTTGCAACAGAATTCGCCTTTTAGGTATAATGTTGTGAGTTGCCAGCCAATAAATATAGAGGTACCAGTTGAGCAAGTTTTCGGTTTGGTTAACTTTATATTCAACATTCGAAAGAGATTTTTGGGATTACAAGTGGAGACAGATAAACCCGAGGATCTAAAAAAGGTACTCTTGAACAGCGGAATTCCTAACGAAGTAGCTGAAAAAATCGTTGCTCACTACACTAAAGATTTTGAAAGTGTTTAACGTAATCCAAGACTTTGTCGGATTGTTCTTTAGAGATGTGGCTTCCAATGTGGAGTGAGGATACGATGTCTGAAATTTTTGCGAGCGAATGAACTTGGTAACCGAGTTTTTCAAGTTTTTCTTTGCCGCCATGCTCTCGATTTACAACCACCAGCAAATGTTTTACGTTGGCGCCTAATTCCTGGAGGGGTTTTATGCCTTCAACTTTGGATATGCCCTCACTTATGACATCGTCGAAGAATAGTATATTATCACCTTTAGCTACATCTGCTCCGGCGATTCTACCTTTAACTCCGTAGGCTTTCTCTTCTTTACGAACTATGACACAAGGAAGATTTAGATTACAAGCGATACTTGGCACAATTAACGCGCCCTTCAGCTCAATAGATGCTAATTTGTCTATTGGATCAACAGCCATTATCTGCCTAATTTTTTCCGAGGCAGCCTCAGCGATAGTGCAGAGATTCTTTGGTGCGGAAAGAACCTTTGCAAGGTCAATGTAATAGGGGCTTGTTGCTCCAGACTTAATTGTGAAGTTGCCAAACCTTAAGCACCCAGACAAGTAAAGAGCATCAGCCACTTTATCAGTAATCGTTGACATTTGATTTCACTGATGAGAGTGTTAACTTGCAAATTTAACCCTTTACCAACCTATTTTAAGTCATTTAAAAACTAATAACAGAAACCTTTAGTGGGTAAGTAACGTTGACGCCTTCAAAAACGAATAATATAAAAAAATAGTAAAAATGGGATATTAAACAACTAAGTCAGCCATGTCGACGCTACGCTCGTAAATCTGCCTAAGGAAAGACACCGACGCCAAAATCTGAGGTATCAAATCCACAGACGAATCCTTCGCTAACTGTTCAATGTTTGAGGAGGTTGACTCTATTTTCTCTCGCAAGTTCCGAACGTTTTCTGCCAACGAAATGTCCTTGTTCAGGAAAGCTTTGATGGCTTGCTCATTAGCCTCGGAACAAGCAGATTGCAATTCAAACAGCAACTTCCGAAGTTCATCAGATAATCTAATTCCGTTTAGCGCTATAGTGTTTGAGGCAAACTGGACACATGCGTCACCGATACCTTCAATTAAACTTGCAGCCAAACGATAGTCTAAACATTCAATCGGGGTAATCCCAAGTTTATCGCTCAACCTTGGATTCTGAATAATTGTCCGAAGAGTTCTGACCAACAAAAAGTAAAGCCGATTGCTTTCGTTATCACGCGAAACAACGCTCTTAGCTAACTCTGAATCGGTGTTAATGAAAGAGTTAGTTACGTCACGAATCATCCCTGCTACCAAACCGTGGTTTCGTTGTAAGATTTTTTGAGGTAAAAACCCAAATGGCTGTTGTGAGATACTTTGCAAAGAAATTTTGCAGATCGTTTCTTCTACAATCTCTAATCCCGCCAAAGAACTTGCGGTTGATTTAATTATTTTCCTTGCGTTTGCATCAATACGGTCCTTTGCCTCAATGTTAATTGTATCAAAGCCCAGAAGGTATCTACCAACAATTTCACGCCCCAAAAAAGGGCCAACTCCCAAAGTGGCGACTTTAGGCTCAGGTTCAGCAGCATTTTTTGGATCAACAAGAAGTTTGCCGTCACTGGTAACTTCCAAATTTACTTCAAAACCCTTCTTTAAACCGGACGCATTTGCCCAATCTCTGGGTAAACAAACAAAGAAAGTCCCAGTTGGTGTTTGCTGAACTTTACGAGATTCACTCATCGGCGGTTTCACCTATGGAAGATACAACATATCTAAACTATGGTTTGCTTATTTAAATTGAATTGATTTTCCATAACTTTATTAAAAAAATACAATCAAACTAATCGGAGTACCCAAAATTATTCCATTAAAGGCTTATCCAGAAAAAAGGGTCGGAAAACAAAAAACAGTAAATAACTCAAGAACATAACTGCCTAACATAAAAAACCAACATTTAGTAAGGTAAAGGCAAGACTCGATGAGCGCAGAAGAAAAACTCCAAAAAGCCATAGAGACATCAATCATGGCGGGTTATCAATTAAATAGCGAAGCCTTCGAGTTTCTCAGTCAAAAAGCAGAAACTAACGACCCTGTCCTCATTATGGACTTGGCTCTTGCGAGAATCCAAGGGTTACAGGATAAACCGATGTTTATAGAAAAAAGCTTTCTAGAAGCGCTTCTGCAAGCCGCTGTATCTGCGCCGCAAATTCAAGTTCCCGAGCGACAATACAGCCCACAACCAAGTATTCCGCAACCGCAATTGCGGCCCCTTGAGGAATATCAAAATTCAAACGAAACCGAGTTTTATCCCTTCGCCAAAGATATACCGTCAGAACTCAATATTATCGATGATGCTACAGGAAAACTTACTTCGAATGGTACACTAGACGAGTACGTACTCTATTTTCAGGATCGCTTCAAACGTATCGAGAAACTGTTAAGACAAAGGATGGATGTTAAATCAGCAACCTCAATCACGGAAGCCCTCAAGTCACCGCCAAAAACTAAGCTCAAAATCATCTGTATGCTAACTGAGAAAAGGGATTCAAAAAATAACACAATCTTATCCGTCGAAGATTTGAATGGAAGTGCAACAATTCTTGTTTCTCAAAAAGCTCCTGAAGAAGTAAAGAAAAAAGCGCTCACCCTTCTGCCTGATCAAGTTTTCTGCGTAGCTGCTGTTAAAACAAGAGGGGACTTGCTTATGGCTGAAGACATTATTTTTCCTGACGTAGGAAAAAAGATACCTTTGCGTGCGCAAGAACCCGTTTACGCTGTCCTTACATCAGACATCCATATTGGAAGTACAAAATTTACAAAAGAATCATTTAAGCGCTTCATCCTATGGCTGCGAGGCAAATATGGAACCCCAGAAATGCGCCAAATAGCCGGCCGAGTAAAATATCTTCTCGTCGCGGGCGATATTGTAGATGGAATAGGCATTTATCCTGGTCAACAAAATGAGCTAACCATACGAGATGTACATAAACAGTATAATTTTGCTATCAAATATCTTGAAAAAATTCCAGATTACATTGAAATTGTTTTGTCTCCAGGTAACCATGATGCTGCACGCAAATCGTTACCTCAACCGGCAATACCAGAAGGATATCTGACAGCAATTCAAGGCAAAAGAAACATTCACTCAGTTGGCAGCCCATGTTACCTCAGCATTCACGGCGTAGAAGTACTCATGTATCACGGCAGAAGCCTCGACGACATAGTTTCAGTTATTCCTGGAATGGATCATCAGCACCCAGAAAAATCCATGCGTCTACTCATGCAAGGACGACACTTAGCTCCTGTGTACGGTGGAAAAACCATGCTTTCACCAGAAAGCCGCGATTACCTTGTAATTGATAAGGTTCCAGACATTTTTCATGCAGGGCACGTACATGTTAATGGACTTTGTAATTACCGCGGAGTACTTGTTGTGAACTCGGGCGGATGGCAAGACCAAACGGATTATATGGAAAAATTAGGGTTAGTTCCTACTCCAGGAATGGTGCCAGTGGTGAATCTGCAAACACTTCACACCACAGTTCTAGATTTTAATTTAAGTTAGGTGCCGGAACTTGGGTTTTTGCGGATAGCTTGGGGTGAATAATCAATCAATCGGCTAAAGCGATTATCACCGACAAAGACATCTCTAATCAAGCTGCGAGATATTTCCAGTCTAATTTTTTTGGTTCTTCCGTATCGACCCATGCTTACAACTTTGGCGTTTACAAGACCCATCGAATCAAGTTCGTTAACCAAAGTGCCTAGACGCCGTTGCGTTAGAAGCCCAGCGCCCATCTCACCGCATAATTCATTGTATATATCGTAGATTTCCCCAGTTGTCGCACTTGACTTGTTTAGATGGTAAACACTCAAGAGCACCAACTTTGAATGCAAAGTTAAATTATTGAGTGCTTCGACAACTCGGTTGTGCTCAATATGCTTCTCAGCCTGACGCACGTGCTCTTCAGTAATAGTTTTTGCACCAACTCGCTCCGCCACTTCTCCAGCAACACGCAACAAATCTAGAGCTCGCCTAGCGTCTCCATGTTCAGCGGCAGCTAAAGCTGAGCAAATGCTCAATGCTGAATCGGATAAGACACCATCTTGGAAGGACAACTTTGAGCGTTCAAGAAGTATATTTCGAAGTTCTCCAGCATCATATGGTCTGAAGACCAGTTCTTCTTCGCTAAGTGAACTGAAGACTCTTGGGTCCAAGAATTCTTTTAGGCGCAAATCGTTGGATATACCGATTAGGGCAACTTTGCTTTTGGTTAATGTTTCGTTTATTCTTGTTAACTCATACATGAAGCCGTCGCCATGTTCTTTGATCAAGGCGTCAACTTCATCCAAAATAATGATGAATATTATTTTAGATTGATCTAACCCTATGCGGAACCGGTCAAAAACTTCGCCTGCCGACAAACCAGTGAAGGGAATGGACAAGCCTACACTTTGGCTTAATGCCGCGAAAACCCTGTATTCTGAACCAGTCATTCGACAATTAATGTAGCAGAATTTTACCTGTGCACCATATTCTTTTGCTTTGGATTCTAAATGGCTTAGCACATATTTTGTTACGGCAGTTTTTCCTGTTCCTGTTTTTCCGTAAATGAAAATGTTGGAGCATCTTGAATCTCTTAGGACTGGAGCAACAGTTGCACCGAGCAATCTAATCTGGTCTTCTCGATGTGGAAGTTTATCCGGAAGATAATCATGCCTTAAGACCTCTCGATCTTTAAACAGTTTAACTCCGTTTACGAAGTTTTCGAATACATCATCTAGTACGCTTGAATTACCCATTAGCCTTCCCTCTTATTCTTCAGAGGCAACACCGTTATTTCGTGTGGAACAGATAAAGGCTACACTACAAAAAACTGGTCTTAGAGCACAACAATCCTAAAAAACAATGAAAATAGCCAATATCTTTCAAATAAAGCGAGAGCACACACACACCACAGTTTCTACTGGAGAAAAAAGCTTGGTAAAAGAAAAACACTATTTATTGTATATATAATAATATACTCTGATAGGTAAGAGACAATTTGATATATTAATAATTGTCATCAAAGAAATTAGACAAATCATCTACAATAATTTTTTCAGCCTTTCCTAACTTCTTTTTGTCCCAAATACTTCGAGCGGAAACATAGGGGTGCCTGTGCGAGCGATTTTTCCATGGTAAATTACACTTGTTCAAGCTATTACATCTTGTTTTCTTTCATAACTTTCTTATTTTCTCAAGGAAGTTTATTTTCAACTTTTTAGTCAAAGTTTCTCGAAAAAATCGTTCACAAAATTGTGAATACATGTGAAATGGCAATGAAGTTGTCGCTTTATTGAGTCTATTTTCTGATAAATTACCCTTTTCCTGTCTTTAACAAGTGAATAAGGCACCCCTACACTTCTACTGGAAAAGCATAACCAAGCCGAAACTGAATTATTTCAAGCATTTCATTATATTGTGAAGCTGGTAATAGCAGAATAGCTTCAATTTTTAATTATTACATGATTATAAGCTTGAAAACTGCCTATTTTATTCATCAGTTTCACCATAACAGCTATAAGGTGTGAAGTACTGACTTGTGAACAATCCTTAAGGTGTGCAGCAAATGCCCGCTCGTAAAATGCGCGTTGAGCTTTTCGATAGCGATGGTAATCGATATACTATTGCTTTTGAGGGTCAAGTGACTCGTGACAAAGCTCTTCGCCTTTTGGATCTGGTAGAGTTGCTTGGTAGTGCACCTGGAGAAGGCCTCACTACAAGTGCAGGAAACACTTTACCAAATAAGGTTCTATCACGGTTCGAGAAAGTCCAGGTGGTTATCCAGAAGAATTTCCCCTTGATTTGGTTCTCCTCAAAAGACATCCAGTCCATTTATGAACAAGAACTTAAAGAACCGGTAAGTCTCAGCACAGTCTCAACCTACCTTTCCAGGATGGCTGTAAAAGGTATGTTGCTTAGGACCGGAGGCCAAAACAACCTCAAGTACAAGACTGCCCCAAATATCTCCCCTGCTATTAAACAACGCATAAAATAACTCCCAAGGTTCACAATCATTTCACAAAAAGACAATTATTGAACCCTTTAACCAGTCAATTATGCTTGAGCAGAGGGGTTCACGACTTTTTGCAGAAGGGCTTCCATCTCCTTTTTGATGCTGTACCTGAAAGGAATTTTACCAGCCTCCCTCTCCAAGTATCCCTCTTCATAGAGTTTCTTCATTAACCGAGCTGTATGCTCCCTACTGAGTTGCACTCTTTCTTTGATTTCAGGAGCTGTCTTCGCTCCCTCTTTAGAGAGGAGTTCTAAGACTGTGATTTCCGTTTCGGTTAAAGCTGCCAACGCTTTATCGCGTTTTATGGGTATAGGCGGTAGGACAATGTCGTTCCTGGTTTCATTTTGTGGTGGAACAACTGATATTTTCTGGATTTGCTCTTCAAACACTGTTATTTTATTTCTCAAAGTTTCTTGTGTAGATTCGATGTCTTTTAATTTTGCTTCTATTCCTGAGAGCCCAGACAGGACTGTGGTGTTATTTTGTGTGTAGTCGGATAAGTTTTGTGTAACAGTCTGTGAAATAGCTTGATGTGATTGGCTGAGTGCACCGAGTTGCTGCTCGATGGGTTCTATTTTGCTTTCGATGCTCTCTGCTTTCCTGAAACTCACGTTTGCCGTGTTATAGCTTCCTTCAACTCTTGAAACCATTGTATCAAACTTCTCTGATTCACGTTTAAGCTCACGATTAAAACTCAGCACGATATCTTCGATAAAGTCTTTGGCTTTTTCGTATTCTTTGTGTGCAATGCGTACATGCTTATAGTACTCATATGCGGCTATTACTGTAACAGATAGTAGAACGCCCAAGACTAACGGTGTGAGATCAATCGTGATTTTTTTCTCCGTGATTTGTATGTGACTCTACCGTGATTTGCGGTGATTTCAGCGGTTGCATCACACATCACAGTATTTCCATGGAGTAATAAGGTTATCGGTGACATGAAATGATCTAATCTATGACATCACACATCACATAGTTTCCAAATAGCTCTCCCTCAATCCTTTCACAATGAGCTAAAAGCTGACTATTAGGCTTATTTTGCCAATTAATCCTTAAAATGACCGTTTTAGACTAACTAGAATTAATGCCTCACAACTCTGAAGAAATGATGGAAAAATCTGTGATTTGTGACGTCACAAAGGCTCTTGTGATGGGCTAGAAAGCCGTTTCAGGCTCGTTTCAAGCTCATTTCGGATGATTTCAATGACTTTTAGATGGTCTTTTAGTTCCTCTTCCTTACCTGGTATGTTCTGGTGAGCCTCCACATAATCGTGCAGTTTATTGGCTATTTCGAGATAAGGGTCGAGAGTAGAGCTCTCAAACACACCCAAATACCCTAAAAGTAGTACTGTATAAATCGATTTTATGACGTTCTCTTTGGACTGTCTTAAGGTCCTATTAAACGAGCCGCGACTTATTTTAGCCTTTGTTAACCGTAAAGCGGCCTTTTCATCGTAATTTAGCTGTTTGTCTGATATATTTTCGGCTAAAACGTCAATTAACAGTGTTTCGAGTTGTGTTTTGGTTAATTGGCTGTTTTTAGCCAGAACTTGCACTATAGGGTCGTTTAATGCCCCGCTTAACCATGCTGTTACGCCGTCTTTTAACTTCAAATCTTCGTATTCCTCCATAGTCTTAATGGATACAGTTTTGTATACTAACCCGTGTTTTTAACCTTTACAATAGCCCAAAGCCTAAATTTCTCATATGGAAAGCGATCAAATTGAAGCCATTTTACACAAATGAAGTGAATTGCTGACTTTATTGACTATTCGTGGCAAGAAAAGTCCCTTTAACATAATAAAGGCTAATTTCTTGGCAATTTTTTGTGACAGAACGCCTCAACTTTACACAAAAAATGCACTTTTGCAAACCCTCGTGAAAATAAAACCCACCCATTTTAGCATTTTTAGAGAAATAACTCTAACTTTTTCTGGTCTAAGATATCGCTTAAACACAGTTTTACGGCAACAACTCCGTATGATAATATCCCAAAAAACCGCGTGACATCACCAAATCTGTGTGATTTTACCATAAATCACTTGATATCACGATGCTGTGATGCACTTGTGATGCTAACTTCAAGCATCCCGGTGTGAGTGTGATATCTCAGATTTGCTCTGAAAGGTGCTTTAATTCATCGAAAAGTTCAGGCCGTAAGTCTCTCAAAGTCGGGATAAAGGTTTCAGCTGCTCTTAAATCACCAAAATCCACGTCACAGACGACAAAATCTTCTTCATCGTACTTTGCCTTGGCTGCAACGTCGCCCGTTGGGCAAACAAGTCGGCTCCCTCCCCAAAACTGTAGTCCATCTTCGACACCTGCAAGGTTAACGTATGCAAGAAATGCCGTGTTTTCAAGTGCTCGAGCAGAAGTTAGGATTTCAAAGTAACCTCTCCTTACAGCTGGTGATGCGGAAATACAAATAATCAACTGTGCACCCTTGAGGCGTGTCAGCCTAAATACTTCTGGAAAGAAGACATCATAACAAATAGATAATCCAATATTGCCTAATTCTGTTTGGAAAGCTGCTGTTTCATACCCTGGGCGAAAATACCTTTTCTCTTCAAAGACGCTGTGAGTAGGCAGATACATCTTGCGGTATTTACCGATTAAGCCCTTGGGACCAATGAAGACAGCGGTGTTAAAGATTGTTGCTTGGGTTTTTTCGCTTAACTCCGGCATCCCAAAAATAATGTGCATACCCGTCTTCTTTGCTAAAGCCTCAATTTTATGGGTTGAAGGTCCAGGTATCGGCTCCGCAAGCTCGTAAACTTGATCTAAGATGACGTAACCCGTCAAAGACATTTCCGGAAAAATAATTAGGTCTGCGCCTTGCCCCTTGGCTTTGATGGTTAATTCTTCTATCTTCTGCAGATTCATGCTTTTGTTTTCGCGTTTGCTACTTATCTGGGCAAGAGCGAGTCTAATCTTATCTTTCATGCAGGTCCCACTTTAATATGTGTGTCTTGGAAGCCTAAAATCGTTTCCCACGGTACGGTAACCAATCTTTGGAGCAATGGGCATTCTTCTTTTGTGTTCGTTTGCGAGCCATCTACTCTTTACTTTATCTACTTTACTTTTGTCAACGGTGAGTTGTTCCGCGATTTCTTCTGGAGACATGAACCGTTCGAGTCCATAGAGAATAAGATCCAATGTTTCAAATTTGATTCCGAGTTCAGACTCTGCCAGCTGATTAGGCCAAAGTGCTGGAGTTGACGGCTTTAGGGCGAGCTCTTTTGGGATTCCTAAATGCAATGCAAGTTTGCGAACCTGCGTCTTATATAAATCCATTATTGGAGCAATGTCTGCTGCAGCGTCTCCCCATTTGGTGAAGTACCCCATCATTGTTTCGGATTTGTCAGAGCTGCCGCAGACTATTCGATTTTGTTTATTGGCGAAGTAGTAGAGGTAAAGCATCCTCGTTCTTGCTTTGATGTTTCCTTTGCAAAGTCTGTTGGATTGGTCAAACACAGGTATGGCATTATAAATGCCATTGAGGGCATCTGACATATCACAGATTTGCGTTTTTATATTAAACTGCTCAGCGACAGCTTTAGCGTCGTCGATGTCTTTTTGGTTAAAATTCTCCTTCTCGGGCAACATTAGACCCAAGACGTTTTCTCCTCCGATTGCGAGGCTTGAAAGCGCCGCTATGGTTCCACTATCGATCCCTCCAGAGAGACCAAGCACGATTCCTTTTGCTCCTGCATTTTCAACATATTCTTTAATGAAACGGCAGATTCTTGTTTGAGCCTCAGAAAAATCGATCTCTAACAGGTAAGGCGTTAACTTCACTTGCTATGGCAGCCTCATTATTGATGGTTAGTAGGCAAGTATTTAAGGACAAGCATAAATATTATGAACATTACCAGACGAATGTAGAAGGTTATTGTATGGGGCGAAGAAGGAAAAAAGTTGTTCATATACCAAAGAAACGTTTACCAAAGTTCTTCTCTTGCCCTATATGCGGAAAAGAAACTGTACGTGTAGAAATCGTCCGAGAAGACGGTGGTCACTCTGTTGCTCAATGTAGCAGCTGTGGTCTTAAGGAAGAATTTCCAGTTAAATCCGCGCAAGGCGAAGTTGACGTTTACTGTATGTTAACCGACCGAGTTTACGGCACTCAAAAAAGAACTCCAGTAATAAAAAAAGAGTAACTGAAGGACCACTTGTATGCTAGGACCTATTGAAAGGTACTTGCTTGAAAAAATAAAAAAAGACGGCTCAATTCACATAACCCTCATAGACCCAGAAAAAGTGACAGCCGCAAACGCTTCAAGCATCGCTGAAAGTTCTAAAAACAGCGGAACCGCTGCTATCATGATTGGGGGTTCAACATTTGTTTCTGAGAACCATCTTGATGTTGTAGTTAAAGCCATTAAATCCAAAGTAGATATTCCAACTATTCTTTTCCCAAATAACGTGACTGGAATAAGTAGCCACGCAGACGCGATATGGTTTATGTCACTGCTAAATTCAGTCGACCCCTACTTTCTCATAGGGGCCCAAATCTTGGGAGCTCCTCTCGTCAAAAAGTACGGTTTAGAACCAATCGCGATGGGCTACATTATTGTTGGCGACGGAGGTACAGCTGGCATAGTGGGAAAAGCAATCTCGGTACCTTACAACAAGCCTGAACTTGCAGCTGCTCACGCTCTTGCAGGCCAATACCTTGGTATGCGTTTTATCTATCTTGAGGGCGGTTCTGGAGCGGCAAACCCCGTACCCCCTGAAATGATTCGCGCCGTTAAGCATTTGATTGACATTCCACTCATCGTTGGAGGCGGCATAAAAACTAAAGAGCAGGCCTTTACCGCAGCTTCAGCAGGTGCAGATATAATTGTTACAGGAAACGTCACGGAGTCAAGCGATGCCAACACAAGAATCTCTGAAATCATAGCCGCAATAAAAAAACATTAAAACAAATATTCGCACTTTTAGTTGTTGCATACATTTTCTTTAATTTTTAGAAAGCCAAAATAACCCATCAATCCATATCTTGCAGGAGAGCTGTCAACTTGAACATCAGCAAGGGCTATAAAAACTACGTTGAAACTATGGAAAACGAGCTTAAACGTTTGTATGCCATTAGCGATAGCGCCAGATCCAAAGGTTTGGATCCAGCCCTAAAAACAGAATGCATTATAGCCCAAGACATCGCTGATTTGGTGGAAGGGTTGGTTGGGCCTAAAGGCGTTGCGTTGAGCATCCGGGATTGGAGCACCAAGATGCCGCGGGAAGAAATAGCCTTCAAAGTAGCTGAAGAAATCACTGTGGGCAAATTCGGTCAGATGGATCCTGAAAGAGCAGCGGAACAGGCAATTCGGACGGCTCTTGCAATTTTCACCGAAGGCTTAACAGCAGCGCCAATTCAAGGTATCGCGCAAGTTAAAATCAAGACGAATGCCGACAGAACTCGCTATTTGGCAATTTACTTTGCTGGACCAATCCGTTCAGCAGGCGGAACCGATCAAGCCTTAACTTTAGTTGTGGGTGACTATGTCCGTCTACAACTGAACCTGGACAAGTATAAACCAACTGAAGACGAAGTCTCCCGCTTCATCGAAGAACTAAGACTCTATGAACGCTCCGTGGGTCGTTTCCAATATCACATACCCGATGAAGAACTGCGAAAAGCCCTCAACCTAATTCCCGTTGAATGCACTGGAACGGAATCAGATCCAGTCGAGGTTTCATCCTATCGTAACTTAGAAAGAGTCGAAACCAATCGCGTCAGAGGCGGGGCGCTCCGAGTCGTAAACGATGGAATCGTTGGACGTGCACAGAAAGTTTATGTTATCATTGACAAGCTGGGTTTCCAAGGTTGGGAATGGCTCAAAAATTTCAAAAAGAAATCTGAGAAAAAATCGGGTGGTTTCATGGATGATGTCATTGCGGGACGACCCATATTCGCTTTTCCTTCCACACGTGGAGGTTTTCGACTCAGATATGGCAGGTCCAGAAACACTGGGCTCTCAGCAGTAGGCATTCATCCTGCCACTATGCTTGTGGTTGAAAGTTTCCTTGCTGCGGGCACACAGATGCGTTTGGAGTTGCCCGGCAAAGGTGGGGTCACAATGCCTGTGGATAGCATTGAGCAACCCGTGGTTTTGCTAAATGACAACTCAGTTGTTCGGGTGTCGCTTGAAAACTATGCTGCGGTTAAGGGTAAGGTCCAAAAAATCCTATTCTTGGGCGATATGCTGATAGATTTTGGCGATTTCCTCTATTGCAACAAAGCACTTCCCCCATCCGGCTACGTGGAGGAATGGTGGGCAAAAGACCTGCAAAATGCAATTCAGGGAAAGTATGGTTCTGACTATCAGAAGGCGGCTCAAGCAACAAATCTCCCCTTAAGTAAGATAGAGAGTTTTGTGGTGGATCCATTTACAAACAAGCCAACAGTCAAAGAATCCGTTGCATTGAGTTCATTTTTAGGCATACCGCTTGCTCCCAATTGTACATTATTTTGGGGCAATCTCTCAAACGTGCAAGAGCTCGAGTTGCTGAGAGAGTGGTTAACAACTTGTGAAGTAACAAGGGAAGCCGATGTTGCGATCAAGATTGTCGGTGAAGCTAGCGACGCTGCGACAAGTTCTCTTCGGAAAATATTCGTTCAACACAAAATCGTAGACGGCAAAATTATGCTTGTGAGTGAAGAAGCTGCTGCATTCGCGTTCAGTCTTGGTTATGGTAATACGAAGGTTGTTGAAGCAAGTTCTACTCTGGAAATGCTGAGTCTGCTATCAGGTGTCCAAGTTAAAGATAAAGCTCCAACTTATGTAGGAGGGCGCATGGGTAGACCCGAAAAAGCCAAACACCGCGAAATGAAGCCCCTTGTCCACGTGCTTTTTCCAGTCGGTTTGAAGGGAGGTTCACATCGTGACCTTATGGAGGCGTCACGGCAGGGACCAGTTTTTGTAGAGTTAGCTAAACGTAAATGCCCCAACTGCAAAAGCTATACAATTAAGGTAAAATGTTCCACCTGCGACTGCGAAACCATCTCTGAGAAGATTTGTCCAAGATGTGGCAGAACGGTTAAAGATACAGGTTGCCCCACATGCAAGACAGATGGGGTCATGTATCAGCGTCAACCCATTAACTTCAAAGAATTAATCGACAACGCTAGCACCAACCTTGGGTACCCGGTGCCTAAAATGTTGCGAGGTGTTAAGGGTCTAACAAACCTTGACAAGACTCCCGAAAACATTGAAAAAGGTATCTTAAGAGCAAAGCATGGTCTATCTGTCTACAAGGATGGCACCATACGGTTTGACGCCACAAATGCCCCATTAACACATATCACACCGGCTGAAGTGGGAGTCTCCATCGAAAAGATGCATCAAATGGGGTATCTCTCGGATACTCATGGATTGCCTCTAACAAACCCCAACCAAGTGTGCGAACTAAAAATCCAAGACGTAGTGATTCCTTGGAGTGCTGCAGAATACTTCATCCAAATTGCCGCCTTCATCGACGACCTATTAGTACGTGTCTACAAGCAACCTCTATACTATAATGTCAAGAAAGCAGAGGATATGGTTGGTCACTTGCTTTTCGGGTTGGCTCCTCACACGTGTGCATGTATTTTAGGAAGAGTTGTAGGCTTTACTGATCGCAACGTTATCTATGCCCATCCCGTTTGGCATTCGGCTAAACGTCGGGATTGTGACGGCGACGAAGATGCCATTATGTTGGGGTTGGATACTCTTCTTAATTTTTCAAGAGTGTTTTTGCCTGCGCAGATAGGCGGGATCATGGATGCACCAATTCTGCTAATTCCCTTCGTAAATACAAAAGAAGTACAAAGGCAAGCTCATGACTTCGATGTCAGCGCCACCTATCCCCTCGAGTTTTATAAGAAAACTTTGGAAAAATACGATGCTAGACCCGCCAGCGCCATGATGGATGTAATCAGCCACAGATTGGGCACGGAAGCCCAGTTTGAAGGCTTCCAATATACCACCCCTTGCACAAGTATCAATCTTGGCAACGCCAACAGCTCCTACAAGGAATTCAAATCTATGATAGATAAGCTGCATATGCAATTAGAGTTGGGTGAAAAGATTGATGCCGTCGATGCTAGACGTGTAGCGCTGAAAGTTTTGAATACACATTTTATGCGTGACATTGCTGGTAACTTGCGTGCCTTCTCAACGCAGGGGTTCCGCTGCAAGTCATGCAACAAAAAGTTTCGCCGATTGCCCCTCAAAGGAAAATGCCCGTCCTGCGACGGAAAACTAACACTTACTGTTTACCGTGGCGGCATAGAAAAGTACCTTGTTGCAGCGCAGGAACTAGTCGATAAATATGGTTTGCCAAAATACTATACACAGCGTATGGACTTAATCAAAGAAGAGATAGCTACGATGTTCGATAACAAAAAGCCAAAACAAGCCAAGCTTTTCGATTTTAATTAGACTAAAGCTTTTCAAGGTAAACCTCATTTTATCTATCGGTGGAAGAGAGCATAAAACAAACCATGCATCCTAACGCTTACCTAAAAAACATCAGAAACGTAAAAAGCGGTCTTATGGCTCGAACAAAAATCTTAACTTTACTTGAAAAACAGGCTTTTAACGCTTCCAAAATTGCTACGGAATCCTCAATGTCTTATGGTGTTGTGATGTATCATCTTAAGTTGCTGAAAAACGAGGGCACAATAGAGAGTAGAGGAATTAGGCGGTATGTTTGGTTAGCGACAGGTTTAGGGCAGAAACGACTCGAGCTAGAAAGTGCATTGACATGGTGAGCTTTGACATTTCGGGCATTTATGGTTGTACTTGTTAAGGGCAGCTTTTTCAAGATCGATTCCCATAATGTTGGCAAGGGAAGCAAGCCAAGCAATAACATCAGCAAATTCCTTTTCAGTTGCTTCTCTATCATTTCCCTTTAACTCTTCCCCAAGCTCGGCGATTTCATCTACAAGCCAATTGAAAGTTCCATTCACTCCACGCTCGGAATCTCTTTCGAAGTATAGATGCTTCATCATTTCTTGGAATTCATGGATTTGCATAAGTTTTTCCCTGCTTAGGTTTGTTCCTTGGGTACTTTAAACTTGATGTTACTTTGAAAATTTCAGGTTTATGTGTTTAGGATTTGGCACAAGATTAATTAGTCCAAGAGAAATATTAGGCATGTATCACCTTAACTCGGTAGGAATATCTGATGAGTGGAAGAAGGAAAAAGAAAGATACTGGACCAATGCCTGCTGCAAGTGCTGGTTTGCTGAGGTTCTTTGAAGAAGAGACCGAAGGAGTCAAAATCAGACCTGAACTACTCGTAGTTTTTGCTGTTTCACTAATAGTTATATCTGTTTTGGCAAAAGTATTCTTCTAAAAAAATCTTTTCTTTAGCGTCTTGGCGTCGTAGCGTGCAAGACTTCTATTCTTTGAACCGAGTTTAAGTGCAGGAATAATTCGCTTCTTTCTTCTCGGCTTGCAACTTGTGGAATAGGTTGCGCAATAGTTGATCTTAATACAATTGCTTCAGCGTCGGAGAGCCAGATTCCTGACGGTTCATGAGTCACTGCGGTTAAGGTGCCTTCAAAGCCATAAGAAGGGTCTAAGATTATTCTGATTTTTTTGCCCACGTTTCTCTCAAGCATATGAAAAATTGACGGGGGCAAGTCTTGATCTGGCATAAGCTTCGCAAATTAATATGATTGTGGCTCTGAAGATAAAACAGTTCCCTTGCAGTTGCATGTTGTTTTCTAAGTTATAGTCTCAAAAGGTTTAGGTATCGTCTTTTTCCTTAACCTTCTTTATGCAAAAAACAGCATTTGACATTTTTATGTTAAGCAAATAAATGTCTTTTGTGTTCACTTCAGTACCCTCAAGTTAGCTAAATTTTAATAGGGCTAACTAATCTCATAGTTTGACACTTATGGCGAAAGAGAGCTCTCTAAATCATTCCATGGAAAGTGCAACCAAACATTATTCCTCCATGTTCTTCCTTCCATCCTACCGAACAGCCATTATAGCAGTCGCCTCAACCTGCATCATTGCAGTCAACCTCGCCACCTTCCTGCTTTTTCCTGCATGGACCACCTTAGCACTTGGAATTTCCCTATTTGTAATAACCTACGTAACTGACACAATTGTGTGTAAATCACTGTTGAAAAGCGACCCCATCTTTTCAATGAGACGGACGCTTGTCTTGTCTTTAGTGTGCTGGGTAATCTGGCTGGTTTTCATCGTTTTAGGCGTTGGCTTAAGTTTTGCATTTGGTTGGCTTATCTGGGTTAAACTTACCCTTTTGGGGTTCGCTGCAGTTTTAACTCTTCGATTCCTCGCTTTTAACGCGACTTCTTCGGCGCCCAAATGGCGACAATTGCTCTCTGTTTTGTTTGGACCTGCACTATCTATAGTGGCTTTTGTCTTCTTCTGGATAGGGAATTCAAATTCAATTGTCCTGCAAGTGTTGCCCTTTATCGCGATATCTCCAATAATCAGTTATGTCGCCGTGCATTTGCTACTTTCCTCCATTGATCGTTTAGGCAGAAAACTCTACTCTCTACCTGCCCTGCCTCTGTTCAGAGCCTTTTTACTTAACTGGGTCGCTGATCAAAATGAACCCCTCGAAAAGCACCTTGAGGCAATGGGTGTTGATGCAGACATTGAAGTGACTTTGCTAAAGTTTGATGGCTCTAATCCTAAAGCAGCAATTATTGTTCCACAAGTTCATCCCGGACCCTTCAAGAATATCGGAAGTAGCCTTCTGCCCTCGCTGATGAAGAAAGGATACGAGCGCGAATTCGCAGGCGACGCCTGTGTTCCCTTAGGCATCTTGGGACATGAACTGGACTTAGCCTCGCAAGCACAGAACAACAAAATAATAGCTCAAACAATAGAATCCGCCAAGTTTAAGGCCCAAGACACGTCGGCGTCTCCTCTTGTCCGAGTCAAAGAAGGCACAGCCACAGCGTCTTGCCAGATTTTCGGTGATACTGCATTCCTCTCTTTCTCGCTAGCCCCACATACTACAGAAGATTTGCCTCAAGAGTTAGGGTGTATCGTCAGCGAAGAAGCAAGAAAGCTTGGACTCAAAAATGCAATGGTCGTGAACACTCACAACTGCTTAACCGCCATTATCGACACGGCAGAACACCTCGACGAACTGAAGACTGCAGCATCAAAATGTCTCCGAAAAGCCATTGCATCGCCAACTTATCCCTTCCGAGTTGGTTCAGCAACGGTTTTTCCAACTGAATTTAATCTTAAAGGCGGTATGGGTGCAGGCGGAATTACCGCTATAGTGGTTGAAGTGGAAAACCAGAAAATCGCTTACATAGTTATCGATGGCAACAACATGATTCCTGGGTTGCGGGAAACGATTCTTGAATCTTTAGCTGGATTAGGCTTTGACTCAAGCGAGGTCTTCACAACTGACACTCATGCGGTGACTGCATCGGTTACAGGGCGACGCGGCTATCACCCCGTGGGCGAAGTCATGGAGCACAAACTGCTAATCAACTATATCCTCCAGGTGGTCGAAGAAGGCTGAAGCAAATCTGGAAATATCATGCGCGGGTTACCTTCATTTTACCGTGCCGCAGGTCAGAGTTATCGGCGAAGAACGCTTAAAGTCAGTGACCACTCTGATAGACAGAGCAATCATAAAGGCGAAACACGTGGTGTTTCCAATCTTTGGAACAGAAGGTTTACTACTTATTCTACTGCTTCTGCTTTTTTGATGTTAAACTATTTTTTTATTTGGTCTTTTCGGTTTTCTCTTCAGTTCGGTGCCGCAGACTAGGCATTCCTTGAATTTAGAATCAGCTGAATACTCTTTATAGCAAGCTGGGCAGTAACGTACCCACTCCAGAAGTCGTTTAATTCCCAAAGTCGTTAGTGATAGAAATTCGATACCCATTTGGGTGGCTACGTTTTGGATAGAGTAGTCATCGGTGACAATTTGAGGCGAATACCCTGCATCTTTGAGTTCCACAGCTAAGGCCAAAAGTTGCTTGTCGGTTTCTGATAACTTGAATGAGTCTCCTACCTTGTTGGAGGATACTTTAGCTTTAGCTGCGAATTCTTGAGAAGGCGCTTTAACTTTGAGTTTGCCGCTTTCGATAGCCATTTCTAAGCGCATTTTAACCATCGAGTTTCGACGGATTTCTTCCTCAACCTTAGGCACGGTGAACTGTTCGTCGCCCAAGGCAAAAGAATCAAATCCTGCAACAAACGCCGACGTATCTAAAACAACTGCGCGCTTACAGGTTTTGTCTGGATGGCTACTCATTCCGTTCCCTTGAAAAGCAACCTGTTACGTAACCTATCATAGAAGCCGGTTTCAAACCGGATGAATGAAGTTACGTTCTTTGATTTTGTTATTTTCACTGAAGGCTCATCTTCAGTTAAGAGTTTTCGATAGTTTCCATCAATTAAAACAAACAAGTTATTTGGCCTAAGAGCATTGAGGGTTATAGCACAGTCGGCAGGAAATACAAGCGAATGGAACACTGTTAGTGAACAGATTGGCGTGATAACAAAAGCATTTACTTCGCTGTCCAAAACTGGTCCACCTGCCGAGAGATTGTACCCTGTGGAACCCGTTGGAGTAGCAACTATTAATCCGTCAGCCTGACACTTTAAAATCGGCTTATCTTCCTTACGTATTTCTGCATAAAGAATTTTTGACGGTTCACCAGTCGAAATTACCACGTCGTTAAGAGCGTCAGGCAATGTTTCTTCACCCGCCATCACACATAACTTGGTGCATTTTTCAATTTTATAATCATTATTTAGGATTCGCTCAATAGCTTCAATGGCGTTCTCAGGTTCTACTTCTGTAAGGAACCCTCTTACACCCATGTTGACAGCTAAAATAGGCGGTTCAGGCTTGGGCACCGTTATGGCTGTTCGAAGTATGGTTCCATCCCCACCGATGGTGATTATGAAATCAGTTTTCATATCTGAGAGAGGAACAAAATCACGATGAAGTGTTAGCTTGTCGTTGAGGCTATCTTCTATGTAAACCTTCAAGCCTTTCTCGGTGAGGTAGTCCGCAAGTTTTTCAGCAAGCTTCAAAGCTGCTTTTTGATCGAAGCGTGCAACCAAACCTACGGTTTTGAACACTTTTTCCACCGCTCATTTACTAGCGTAAACCTTAATCTATATATGGGTGTTGTTCAGAATTGCATTGAATAGAACTATACTGTGGTGAGCGCATGAGTAAACCAGTAGATGTTGGAGAATTACGCGTTGGCGGCTACATGATGATTGAGGGCGAACCATGCCGCATAGTAGACATCGCTAAATCTAAACCTGGAAAACACGGATCAGCAAAAGCAAGAATCGTCGCAATCGGAGTCTTTGACGGCCAAAAACGACAATTCGTAAAACCCGTAGATCTCGGAGCAGAAGTTCCAATAATTGATAAAAGAGCCGGTCAAGTCTTCGCTATTAATCCTACAGGCGTACAAATAATGGACTTAGAAACCTACGAGTACTTGGATGCACCGTTCCCAGATGAGCCAGAATTGAAAGCAAAGCTTGTTGCAGGCGCAGAAATTGAGTATTGGGCAATACTTGGTAAAGTAAAGATTGTCCGAGTAAAATAATCAACAACTATTTTCTTATCTTTGTATTTTTTTAAAAATAATGCAATTAACAATCCTGACTTTATTCTACGGATATGCCTATTGTTCTTGGGTTGTTTTAAGATTTTCCGTTAAAGTTTATGTTCTAGCTTGGAGCTTTTTTGCTGTGAAGCCAATGATGCATGAAGAGCCGTCTGAATTGTGAAGAATATTTTAATGGGGAACTGAGGCTTCAAACTAATCGATCAGAAATTAACCTGTATTGTTAGGTTTTACGCTGTAATCTTTATTTAAAAGAACAATAGAATGTTTAACGCTGGAGACTCTGATGGCACTAGACAAGTTAGGTTCTTCTCTAACCGACGCCATAAAGAAACTTTTCAAAGCGGGCGCAGTCGACGAAGCCGCAGTGAAGGAACTGGTCCGCGACATTCAGCGCGCCCTACTTCAATCAGATGTTAACGTCCAACTAGTCTTGGAAATCTCCAAACGCATTGAAGAACGTGCGTTAAAAGAAAAAGTGCCTCCGGGAGTTTCAAGACGTGAACACGTCATAAAAGTGGTCTATGAAGAACTAACCAGATTCGTGGGCGACAAACCAGTACCACTCAAAGTTGAGCCAGGCAAAAAGAAAATCATTATGCTCGTCGGGATCCAAGGCTCAGGGAAAACAACCCATGCCGCTAAACTGGCACGGTACTTCCAGAAAAGAGGCTTGAAGGTAGGTTTGATTTGCGCGGATACTTTTCGTCCAGGCGCATATAACCAGCTTCAGCAATTGGCAACCAGAACAAACACTCCCTTTTTTGGTGACCTTAAAGCGAAAGACCCAGTAAAGGTTGTCAGGGAAGGTCTAAAACAGTTTGCTGACAAAGATTTGATAATCGTTGACACGGCGGGTCGGCATAAGGAAGAGAAAGATTTAATCAAGGAAATGAAAGACCTTGAAAAGAACATTCATCCTGACGAGGTCATAATGGTTATCGACGGCACCATAGGTCAGCAAGCTCTAGCCCAAGCCAAAACCTTCCATGAAGCAACCCCGATCGGTGCAATCATAGTCACCAAACTCGACGGTTCCTCACGAGGAGGCGGCGCACTATCAGCAGTCGCTGCAACGGGAGCACCCATAAAGTTCATTGGGACAGGCGAAAAAATCGAAGACCTTGAAGCATTCATTCCTTCACGATTCGTAGGTCGACTCTTAGGTATGGGCGACCTAGAAACATTGCTGGAAAAAGTTAAAGACGCCGAAATCAAGGTGCCTCAAAAGAAAGCCAAAGACATCATGAGCGGCAACTTCACTTTAACAGATATGTATGAACAGTTCCAAGCGGTTAAAAAAATGGGACCCTTCGGTAAAGTGCTAAAGATGATCCCGGGGATGTCCTCCACTGATGTGCCTGATGAGATGCTAAACACCGCTGAAGGTCGCTTGGAAAAATGGGGCATCATAATTCAATCTATGACTCCTGCCGAAAAAGAAAATCCTAAACTCCTCAACTCCTCACGGGCAAAACGCATCGCCCGTGGTTCAGGAACAACCGAAAAAGACGTCAAGGAACTCCTCAAGCAGTATGTCATGATGCGTAAAATGCTGAAGATGTTCAAACACAAAAAGAAGCTACCGTTCGGTTTAGGTGGTAAAGGTATGGGCATGGGTATGCCAGGTATGAAGTAGGCTAAATTCGATGGATGTTTTAGAAAAAGCTTTTGAACTTCTTAGTAAATACCCGCTTTGCGACCACTGTTTGGGTAGACAGTTTGCTTTGCTTGGTTATAGCATGGAAAACAACCTTCGTGGCAAAGCACTTAAAGTCAGTTTAACCATGCAAGCCAACGAACTCAACGCAGAAAAAAAACCTGAAGGTATAAAGCGACTTAAGGTTTTGGCGGGTAATGGTTTTTCAAGAGAAGCGCAAGAAACCTTAAAACACCTCAAAAAACGCCTTCCAAAAGAAGACACCGTAGTCAAATGCAGTCTTTGTGACGGCAAATTTGAGCTCGTTGATAGTTTAACCCAGAAAGCTTTAGAATCCATTGCAGAGTATGAGTTTACAACATTCCTTGTAGGCATTGAATTACCAATCAAAATTGAGGAGCGAGAAGACGAGTTTAAGGGTGCCGTAAACATTGGCTATGGCGAAAGCATAAAGCATGAATTCGGTAGATTACTAGGCAAAGCCCTCGCTAAACAGACTGGCAAAGAAGCGGATTACTTAATCCCTGACATGGTTGTTGTGTTCAATCCTTTCCTTGAGACTGTTCGGCTTCAAGTTAACCCTCTGTTTGTTGCCGGTAGATACCGCAAGCTAGTCCGCACTATTCCACAGTCGAAGTGGTTCTGTTCAGACTGCCGCGGCAGAGGCTGCGAGAAATGCGGTGGAACAGGAAAACTGTATCCTGAATCTGTGGAAGAATTGTCTTCTAAACCGTTGCTTGAGGCAACTTTAGGAGAAGAGGCGTTTTTGCATGCATCTGGACGAGAGGATATCGATGCACGGATGCTCGGGAGCGGTAGACCCTTTGTGATTGAGGTTTCAAAGCCCAAGAAGCGGTTCGTTGATTTAAAACAGATTGAAGCCCAAGTTAACGCAGGCGCAGTTGGGAAGGTTGAGGTTTCCGATTTGCATTTCACAACAAAAGAAGTTGTTAGACGCCTCAAGAAGGGTGAGGGAGCCCAGAAAGAATATCAATTGTTAGCTGAGTTTGAGAATGAATTATCAGACCAAGATTTGCGGACCATTGAAGAGAAGTTTTCTGGCATTTGTATTAAACAGCAGACGCCTATTCGTGTTTTGCATCGAAGGGCAGATTTAATCCGAGAAAAGTACATATATCAGGTTAAAGTTAAGAAGGTGTCGCTTAAGAGGGCTCTGCTGGAAATTCGTTGCCAAGGTGGGCTCTACGTTAAAGAATTGGTGTCTGGAGATGAAGGAAGAACAGTACCGAACGTGTCGGATTTGCTCAACAACAGAGCGAAGACGCTTAAGCTTGACGTTCTGAATGTAATAATGGATGATAATTAAAGGTGAAAATTGGATGAGAGGCTCAAAAGGTTACTACACTGGAACTCGCAGTCTATTGCGTAAACCAACTCGTGCAAAAGGTAAACCACACATTGGCAAAATCCTTGAAGATTATACTCCTGGTTCCCAAGTAATCATAAAGATGGATTCTAGCACCCAGAAGAGTATGCCCCACAAACGTTTCCATGGCAAAATTGGTGTCATAGTGGAAAAACGAGGTCGAGGATATGTCGTAAGTGTTCCACAGGGCAATGCTATTAAAGAAATAATTACTCGCCCCGAACATCTAGAGCCATACACGGGTAAGTGAGATAAACATGAGCAAGAGAGAAGTCAGTGAAAGCCGCTTAACCCTACCGCAAGTTAAGAAGGTTCTGGAAACCATCGGCGAAGAAAACCTTGATCAATTTCAACGCCGAACACTCGATTACGTGAGCAAATTCTCTAAATGTGATCCAGATAAAGCTGAAGAACTCTTGCAAACGCTTCTCAAAGAATACGAACTTGACGAGGCAGAAGCCGTTCAAATTATCAATTGTATGCCTGAAACTGTTGACGAGTTGAGGGTGTTCCTAGCTGGCGGACGCAAAATCATAGAAACCTCAAAATTGCATACAATTGTTGAGCTTTTGAACGAGAACCGAACGTTGAAGTAGCGGGAAGCGACTAAGTATTTTTAAGCAGTAAGCGAGAATAGTCTAGCGGACGGACCTAGTGACTGTTATGGAAAAGCGGTATGAAGAGCATGCTTACGTGTTAGATTTCCTTCAGCACGGCAAGCCAGGATTTCGCCCAACTGGTCGGGCAGGTTACCGAGCGGGAGCTTTAATTCAATGTGTTGGCGAAGAATTCTTTACTCTTTTAGAGGCTTTAGTGAAGGAAGAGTTGGTTCTGAAGCCTGGCGACCGTGTATATGTGGGAAAAGATTCCCGTGAAGAAGTCACCTACATTATTGGCCGAATCGGATATGAAGAATTAACTGCTTCAGCAAAAGCAGAGCTTCCAAGCGTTATAAGTAAAATAGTGGCAAACCGAGAAAAATGGTTTGTCAACTTCTTCAACACTGCTCGAGCGATTACTCCTCGAATGCATGCCTTAGAGCTTAGTTCCAGGCATCGGTAAAAAATACATGTGGCAAGTTATCAATCAGCGAGAGCGGAAGCCGTTTGAAAGTTTTGAGGATTTGCAGAAACGCACTGAATTGCCTAACCCAGTAAAGTTGATTACGAAGCGGGTTATGGAAGAGCTTGAGGGTGACAGCAAGTACCGGTTGTTCACGCGGGCGCAGTAAGGCATAGCGATGAATCTTGAGGAAACGAAGCAGCTGCTTCGAACCCACCGAATTTTCCCGAACAAGCTTTTGGGGCAAAACTTCATGGTTGAGCCATCGCTCTACCCTAAACTGTGCACCTATGCAGCGGTTGACAAAGCGGATGTGGTGTTGGATGCTGGCGCAGGCTTCGGTTGGTTAACGTGTTTCTTGGCTGATAAATGCAAAAGTGTCGTTGCTGTTGAGAAAGACCCACAAGTTGCAATGGTGCTTCGTGAACAAATTAAGAGCTTGGTCAATGTAACGGTGATCGAAGGAGATGTGTTGAAGGTTGAGTTGCCTGAATTCAACAAAGCAATAGCAATTCCCCCATATTATTTGTCTTCTCATTTGGTAACTTGGCTTCTTACACGCAAGATTGATTGTGCAGTTTTGATTCTGCAGAAAGAATTCGCTGAACGCCTTGTCGCGCCTGTGGGCAGTGAGAGGTATGGTTGGTTAACCGTTGTCACTAATCAGTCTGCTGAAGCAGAACTCTTAGATGATATTCCCAAAGAACATGTTTTATCCTCAACCCGAAGTAAATTCAATAATCCTTCGGATAAAACCCTGGAGCACCAAACCATTTGAAGTCAAGGATGCTGCTTTTTTTGTGCGAATGATGAAATGGCTCTTTACTCAACGCAACAAAAAGTTAGGAAAAGCACTTACCCCATTCATCCGAGACAATTTCAAGTTAAGCAAGCAGGATGCAGAGAAATTAGCTCTTGGCCTGCCATTCCATAATAGGCGCGTCAGAGAATTGTCCCCTAAAGATTTTGGAGCCATAGCAAATGCCTTGCCCAACTAAGAGAACACATTTTGGCGACTACGTTTTTGATGTATTTGAAGATGTGTATGAGCCTGCCGAGGATTCATTTCTTTTCGCCGAAAACATCGATGTAAATGAAGGCGAGCAGGTTTTAGACGTTGGCACGGGCTGCGGATTACTTGGCATATTAGCTGCGAAGAAAGCTGGGCGTGTAGTGGCGGTTGACTTAAACCCATATGCCATTCGATGCGCAAAGCAGAATTCAGCACTTAACGGAACGCAGGGGAAAATCGATTTTGTTCAAGCAAGCCTTTTTGCAGCTCTAAAAGCAAAGGTAAGATTTGACTTAATTTTATTCAATGCGCCCTACCTGCCGTCAGATGAGGGAGAGGCAGCGTCCTGGATTGGGCGCGCTTGGGCAGGAGGCGCCAATGGACGGGAAGTGGTTGACCGATTTATCTCCGAAGTTCACATCGCATTTGAAGCCGAACGGCAGAGTTCTGCTAATGCAATCAACGCTCACAGGTGTAGAAGAAACCATCCAAAAGTATAGCGAGCACAAACTGACAGCGAAAGTAAAAGCAGAACTTAAGTTGCCCTTCTTTGAAACCTTAACCCTTATAGAAGCCCAAGCTGACGAGTAGAAGAAACAATTTAAAGCCAGAAACTAACTCAATAGTATTGGTGAAAGTATGACGATTTGGTTCTATGTTAAAACAAGTGAGGACCCAAAAGCCGTTGGGGACGTTGTTTGTGCTTTTAACTTCATGCAGGGACAGCATCCTGAGGATAAATATTCTTGGATTATTGAGCCTGGACGTGATGAACCGGGTTACTGGGAAATCAAGGGCAAATACGCCGCTCTAAAAGATGTCACTATCATCTGTATAGTTTACAGAATTGGCGATACCGTGGCCTTTGCAGAAATTGACGATGACTTATCCCCGAACTTCATCGATCCACTCGTAACGAAGTATGGGTTTGATAACGTTAAGTGGTTTGTTATTCCCACAAAAAGATAGTCAAAGACTCTCTTGTTCAGAGAGTCATCCTTCTTTTCTATTCAAAGCACTAATTTTCAACATGCTAATGGCTGCTGAAAACAACAGTACCGACTTACCTCCTCTTAGGTTTCTGTAACGAGTTTCTAACAGGTTTCAAATATATTGGACATCGGATTTGATAGTTAATAGAAAATTAATGGTCTATTACAAAATGCTATTGTTTGTCGTATTTTTCGAATTCATTATTCACTATTGTAAGCTCTATTTCAGCTTGCTTAAACATTTTAAGAGTATCTGCGTCAGCATGATATCGCTTTTCGCAGACGACACGTTTGATTCCAGCGTTAATAATCATCATTGCACAGGTTCGGCAAGGAGTCATCTTGCAGAAAAGGGTCGCGCCTTCAAGTGGTATGCCAAACCTTGCAGCCTGAAGGATCGCGTTCTGTTCCGCATGGAGAGTGCGTACGCAATGTTGAGTGACTTCGCCGTTTCCGTTTGTGACTTGGCGCATATCATGGCCTGCTTCGTCGCAGTGAGGCAACCCTGCAGGTGCGCCAACGTATCCTGTGGTCATTATGCGTTTGTCTTTTACGATGACCGCGCCGCATTTTCCCCGGTCACAGGTTGCTCGTGCAGCCACGGCTTCGCAGAGGTCCAAAAAATATCTATCCCAATTAGGTCTTGAATTGTTAGTTGGAGTCACCATTTTCTAGCCTCAGTTTAAGAAACATAGTTCACAAAACAAATTAATAAATTGTATCAGCAAAGAAACTTTATTTTTCCACAATGTGGATTTCTCGGCCAATCATGTGGCGTTCATCCATTTCAATCAAGGAAGAAGTGTTAATTAACCGTTCAAGTCCACCTGCGCTTTGCGAGAACATTTCTTTCGAAAATGTATAAACTCTCTTGAAACCTAAATCATCAAGTTTCTGGGTGATTGGCATCGTTACTGCTTGCCCTGAACGCGCTTTAATATATGGTGTAACCACAACCAATCTTCCACTCGGTTTTAGCGTTCTATAGGCTTGTTCGACAAAACCGAAATACAGCGGTTCAAGCTTTTGAATTATCTTTTCTGCGTATGGACCAGTTGGCACTTGTCTTAGGGCTGGACCTAAATCTGGCTCACAAACAATGCAATCCACCGTTTCCTGCCCAATCTTCTCCACCAACCTGCCTACATCTCCATGCAGAACCCGAAAATCCGCAGCCTCTAAGTCCATACTCCCTTTCTAACCACTCAAGATTCTCGCTTGCAGCTTTCACACACCAAGGATTAACATCCAAGCCAACCACATTTGCCTTTTCCAACAGCGCTTCCTGAAGAATTGTCCCGACACCGCAGAATGGGTCAAGTAAAGTTTTTCCAGATGTGCATGAGGATAAGTTAACCATTATTCTTGCTAATCTTGGGGGCATGCCAAAGATTTTTCTTTGATTCGGTTTGTAGATGTCTCTTTTCTGAAATTCAAACGGGTTGTGAACAGCAACCGTAGTTGCAACCCAAGTTTCAGTTCTGCCAATGCAGAATAATACTTCTGCTTTATTTTCAACCAAATTCTTCTTCAACACTTCGACATGGCTTAGCTGTGCTTGTTTTCTATCTTTGCCAAATCCCATGAACTTCGCTTTTTTGCCCAATTCAGCCAGTTCGTCCTTGACGGCGCTTCCCACGAACCGTTGAATACCACCCGACGACGACCGCAGAGTACTTTCAGTGCAATAAACGCTAACCCCAAACAGAACCTTCTCCGACAGTTCTGACATCCCTTCAACTAAACGTCCCGAAGCCAAAGCCGCTGTTATTTCGGATTTGGCTTGTTTGTTTTTCTTGAGGAAAGCTTCCTTGACGGTTTCGGTTGGAAACTTTGATTTTACTTCGCCAATTTTTATGGTTCCGCCCAAATCCGCGATCGCAGACGCATCGAAGTTTTTCTCAAAGGATAGAACGAAGAATTCTCCTGAAAAGAATTGGATTTCAAACTTAATTTCTCTAGCGTTAAAATACGCGGTGAGCTCCGCTAATGAGAGCATCCAGTTTTTTCCTGAAATAAACAACTGTGTTGGCATTCTGAAAAATCAAGAGTAAACTAACTATATAAGTAGATGACCGCCAATTGCTAAAATAGTGCATTGTAAGTAAATAACACGAAGTTGGAAAAACCACGGAAGTATCATCGTAGATTTACAAATCGTTTAAATATTGCTGGAATGTGTAGGTTAAAAAGGGACGTCGTATGCACGCAAAAAATTATAGGCACGTGAAAAATCGAGCCTACACACGAAAGAAGTACGCTAGAGGTTTTCCACCACCAAAAATCGTAAAGTTCACTATGGGCGATACTAAGGGAAGCTTTGCACTCGAAGGCAGACTTGTCGCTTTAGAGCGAGCTCAAATACGCCACAGTGCCTTAGAAGCGGCGCGTGTTGCTTGCAACCGTATCCTGATCGATAAAACAATAAATGATTATTTAATGGTCGTTAACCTGTACCCTCACATTATCCTCAGAGAAAACAAAATGATCTTCGGCGCTCACGCTGACCGACTCCAACAGGGAATGAGACGGTCTTTCGGAACAGCAGTCGGCACTGCAGCCAAAGTAGAGGTAGACCAAACCATCATAACCGTCAAAGTTAAAGCCGGTCAAGAAGTAACTGCTAAAGAAGCCCTTAAACGTGGAAGCGCAAAACTTCCAATACCTTGCAAAATAGTTATCTCCAAAATTGAAGCTTCTCCATCTATAGCCGAAACGGCAGAATCCGAAGCGCCAGAAGCGGAGACGGAGACGACTTGACCGTAAAAGAGAAAGAGCTCGTTTTATGGTTTGAAGATGTAAGAAATATTGATGTTTCTATTGTTGGCGGCAAAAACGCCAGCCTCGGCGAAATGATTTATTCGGGGCTTCCTGTTCCCCCTGGTTTTGCAGTAACTGCTTTTTCATATGAACGTTATATCCAAGAGAAAAATATTGCAGAGCAAATTTACAAGCTTATTACTGAAACTGTAACAAACCCAAACGACCCTAAACAGTACGATACTGCCTCAAAGAAAATCCGTGAACTTATCGAAAAGACTGACATGCCGAAAGACATAGAGACCGCTATAAGAACAGCTTACAAGGAACTAAACAAGCGCCTTGAACTCAAAGACACCTTTGTTGCGGTGCGGTCAAGCGCTACAGCCGAGGACTTGCCTGACGCATCGTTTGCGGGTCAACAGGAAACTTATCTTAACGTGAAAGGATCAGACGACCTCATTGACAAAGTGAGGAAATGCTGGTCAAGTCTCTTTACTCCACGCGCAATCTTCTACCGCAACGAGAAAGGCTTTCCACACGAAAAAGTCTTCATAAGTGTCGGCGTACAAAAAATGGTTAACTCTGGATGCGCCGGAGTCATGTTCACCATAAATCCAGTAACTGGAAATCGTAATGAAATTGTTATAGAAGGCAACTACGGGTTAGGAGAAACCGTGGTTTCAGGCGCCGTTAACCCTGACGACTTTGTCATTGATAAATCGACAACTACAATTAAGGAACGAAGGATTTCTCGCAAGACAATCGAATACATCCGTGACCCAAAGACTGGTAAAACGGTGCATTTAGACGTGCCAGAGGAAAAGCAGAAAGTAACCTGTATAGAAGACCGCGAAATTTTAGCGCTGGCAGAACTTGCAAAACGTATCGAGAAACACTACAACAAACCTATGGATATTGAATGGGCAATTGACCAAGATCTCTCTTATCCACAGAACATGTTCATCGTTCAAGCTCGACCAGAAACAGTTTTTGGTACAAAAGAGATGGAAGCACCTAAAATGGAAGATACAAAAGCCCAAGAACAACTAAAAGTCATAGTTAGAGGTATCTCCGCTGGGCGAAGAGGCTACGGCGTAGGAAAAGCAACAGTTGTACTGAACCCCGATGATGCAAACCGCGACATGAAAAAAGGCGACATCCTTGTTACAGGCATGACTGATCCTGACTTTGTGCCTTTCATGAAAATGGCAAGCGCTATTGTTACCGATAAAGGCGGAATCACATCCCACGCAGCCATTGTAAGCCGAGAACTCAACATTCCATGCGTTGTAGGCACAGAAACCGCAACCCAAGTCATGAAAACAGGACAAGAATACACTGTGGATTCACGAAATGGCGTTATATATGAAGGCATAATAGCGCAGGCAGTTCAACCAGCAACAAACGGCGGCGCAGTCATGCAAGTTGCCGAAGCAGCTCCAGTTACAGCAACAAAGATTTACATGAACCTCGGAACTCCCGAGATGATTGAACAATACAAGAACCTGCCGTTTGAAGGCATAGGTTTGATGCGTACCGAATTCATCTTAGCCAGCGCCATCGGCAAACACCCAATGGCATTTGTTGATGAAGGCAAAAGTCAAGAGTTCGTTGACAAACTTGCAGAAGGCGTGGCCACTGTTGCACGGGCTATCCAGCCTAAACCAGTCGTGGTACGACTAAGTGACTTCAAAACTAACGAATACCGCGGATTGAAAGGTGGCGACAAATACGAAATCGTTGAAGAAAACCCAATGTTGGGTTGGAGAGGATGCAGCCGCTACATAAGCAAATGGTACGACAAAGCCTTCCGCCTGGAATGTCAAGCGATAGTGAAATGCCGCAAGGAATGGGCGCTCAAAAATGTCTATGTTATGCTGCCCATGGTCCGCACGCTTTGGGAAGCAAAAGCTGTTCTTCAAATCATGAAAGAAGAAGGCTTAGAACGTAGCAAAGACTTCAAGGTATGGTTCATGGCTGAGACTCCAGCGATCGGAATAATGGCTGACGAATTCAGCAAACTTGTCGACGGCTTCAGCATAGGCTCAAACGATATGACTCAAGGAGTGCTGATGATAGACCGCGACTCTGAACGGTTAGGACAAATGGGTTACTTTGATGAACGTGACCCAGCAGTGAAACGAATCATCGCCCATCTCATAAAAGCCGCGCATGAAAATGGCTGTACCGTAAGCATCTGTGGTGAAGGGCCATCCAATTATCCTGACTTCGCAGAATTCCTCGTCAGAGTCGGCATCGACAGCATATCAGTAAACAACGACGCCGTGGTCACAACAAGGAAAAATGTTGCTCAGGTGGAACAAAAAATAATTCTTGAACGTCTCGCTGAACAAGCCGCATTAGCTCGTGGTCAACCACTCAAAAAACCGACGCAAGACTGGGAATGGCAACTCTAGGCCAACGCGCACGCAACCGTGCAATCTTTAATTTTTTTTATTTTTTTCTTCTCTTACTCTCAAACTTGAGGATAGAAAATGTTAGGGTTTGATTTTGAAGAAGAACGCATAAAACAAGAAATCACCAAACTCGAGGCAAAACGTGTTCTGTTGCAGATGCCTGAAGGGCTAAAACCTGAAGCTCCAAAACTAGCCAAACTCATAGAGAAGTGTGGTGCACTTGCTATTATTTCAGCTGACCCTTGCTACGGAGCATGCGACATTTCGATAGATGAGGCTGAAGAGTTGGGCGCGGATTTGATTGTACATTTTGGTCATGCAAAAATGATTAAACATGAGTCGATTCCAACGATTTACGTAGAAGCTAGGGCAACCGTTAATGTCGATGAGGCGGTTGGAAAATCACTTCCACTCCTGAAGGATTACACAACTGTCGGTTTAGTAACATCTGTTCAGCATCTTCAAGCTCTTAATCAAGCAAGGGAAATCCTAACTCTCGCGGGAAAAACTGTTATAATAGGCGACACGGGGCAAATTGCATATCCCGGTCAAGTCAGCGGATGCAACTATAGCAACGCTAAATCCATTGCCCATGAAGTTGAAGCTTATCTTTTTGTGGGCGGCGGAATGTTCCACGCGTTGGGCATAGCATTGGGCACTTCTAAGCCAACCATCATAGCTGACCCATACGACAACCGAGCATATTCCATTAATGCGGAAGCTCAAAAGATTCTAAAGCAACGCTTCGCAAGCATCCATGAAGCTAAGAATGCAAAAAAGTTTGGGATTTTTGTTGGTTTAAAGCCCGGGCAGAAACATATGGACAGTTCGCTTCACATGAAGGCATTGGCCGAGAAAAATGGCAAAACCGCTTACCTGTTGGCGGCCAGAGAAATTACTCCTGAAACCCTTTTAGAATTTCCCTCCATTGACGCCTATGTGAACACGGCTTGCCCAAGGGTTTCTCTTGAAGCAACAGGAAAGTTTGTGAAGCCTGTTTTGACGGTTAACGAGTTTATGGTTGTTTGCGGCGAATTATCATGGGAGAACATGCTCAAAAAAGGCTTATTCGAAAATTAGACTTGGAGCGTTTCCTTTCCACAGTTGTTGCCCAACCTGATCCCAACGTTCACTTGGAACAATATACGAGTTCGGAACAGCTTGCTGCAAACATGCTATACATAGCTGCTTATGTTAATGAAGACATTGTTGGAAGATCAGTGCTTGATTTAGGCTGTGGCACAGGCAGACTTTCATTAGGTGCATCATACCTTGGCGCCCGGGATGTTGTAGGCGTTGACATTGACAGGTCAGCCATTAAAACGGCTTCTGAAAACTCAAACAAAGCAGGCGTTAGTAATGTCCAATGGGTTCTTGCTGACATAGGTGCAATTGTTGGAAAGTTCGATACTGTTTTGCAGAATCCGCCTTTTGGCGTGCAGAAACGCAAGGCAGACCGTGCATTCTTGATTAAAGCTCTGGCGGTAGCCAACGCTGTTTATTCACTCCATAATCATCCCGAAGTTGACACACGGTTGATAAAACAGTTAAAAGCAAGTCAAGGTTTCCTGCAAGTTCACCCATCTCCTTTTATCGAAAGATTCGTTACACAACATGGCGGAATTGTTATAGCAGTTTATGCTATGCTTATGACGATTCCCCGCATGTTTGATTTTCACACAAAACTAAAGCATGACTTCGTCATTGACTTATATGTTATCAAAAAGAATGCGCTCTAATTCTTTGCCACCATAAAAAATTGATTTTTGTTTATTAATCAAAAGGTTTATTGAGCAGATTGGAAACTAAGCATATGCATTTATCAAAATCAAGCTTATTTACAAGTAAAGTGAACCATCATGAGCTTAAAATCTCCAGAACAAAAAAGTGGTCATTTAGTATTGCCTGGCGAACGCTTAGGCGTTATTGAAGAATTTATTCCCGACTCGGGAACTTATGTTAAAGACGGCGTTATCTTTTCAAAGATTGTTGGTCGTTCACTTATGGACTTACAAACTAGGCGGGTGTCTGTTTATCCGGTAGTTGAAAGGGTAGTGGTGCCAAAAGTTTCAACTATAGTCATTGGGCAAGTTGGCAATGCTCAATCTGACAACGTTTTAGTGAAAATATTTAGGATTGGACACAAGAAACTCTCCGGGAACTTTGGCGGCATTTTACATGTCTCAGACGTCTCGGACAGATATGTTGACCAAATTAGCGACGTGTGTAAGCCAGGAGACATCATTCGCGCAAAAGTCATCAGCGACAAGAACCAAGCTTTCCACTTAACAATGAACGACAAAGGCTTAGGTGTCGTTTACGGTTTTTGCTCCAGATGCGGAACCCTGCTAGAGCAGAATGGGTACGACCTTAAATGTCCAAAAGACGGTAACGTTGAAACACGTAAAATATCTCCAGATTACGGCAAAGAACAACTCTAAAAGGCGAAAAAGCATGAAAGTTAAAGTGTTAAAGAAATCAGAAAACGAGCTAAAGATAGAAATCGAAGGTTCAAGCCATGGTCTTTGTAACTTGTTAGCAAAGAGGCTCTTAGAAGACAAACGAGTAGAGTTTGCAGGCTACGATGTGCCACATCCTTTAGCTGCAAGCCCAATCATCTACGTTAGAATGAAAGGTGCAAACAAGCCAGAAGACGCGTTAATTGAAGCTACATCGAAAGTTCGGGAATCAAACAATGCGTTCAGCAAAGAGCTTGAGCGCGTCCTCAAAGTTTAATCCATATTTTTCATTTTTTAATTTTTTTATCCATATTTTAATTAGAATTTCAGTCGATTGGCTTCTAAAGGTTAAGGGAAAAACTTGAACGCCCAAACCGACTTTCATATCATAAAACCAGAAATTCGAGTGCTCGGAATAGACGACGGAAAATTTACCCCTCAAACTAAGGGCAGAGTGATTGTTGTAGGTGTTGTTTTTCGAGGCGGCTATTCCATAGATGGCGTTATGCATACAACTGTTGAAATTGACGGATTAGACGCGACTGAACAATTGGCTTCAATGATTAACAGTTCACCTCATCGCGGGCAGTTGCGTTTGATAATGTTGAATGGAATTACTTTTGCAGGTTTCAATTTGGTGGATTTGAAAAAATTGAATTTGGCAATTGGGCTTCCTGTGATTGCTTTAACTCATGATAAGCCAGATTTGGATGCAATTAATTTAGCGCTTAAAAATTTGCCTAATTGTGAAGAGAGGTGGCGGATAGTTCTTGAAGCTGGAAAAATCCATGAGGTCATCAATAAAAGCACCAAAATCTACGTTGAGATAGCAGGAATTTCGCTTGTCGATGCAAAAAAAATCATCAAGTTAACTTCTAATAGGAGTAGTTTGCCTGAACCGCTGCGTGTTGCTCATCTTATCGCTTCTGGAATCACGCCTTAACTTAGGTTAAATTAGAAAAAGTTTAAAAGGTAGAAAGCTAAGGGAATCCCAAAACGGATGTGGATTGAGGTAATATGGAATTCTGCCCAAAATGCGGTTCACGTCTTGAACCAAAGAAATCTAAGAGTGGTAAAGAAGCAACTTTGGTTCTTGCCTGCCAAAAATGCGGTTACAAGAAGCCAGAAGCTGACAAAAACGTCGAAACCAAAGTGGCGCCTAAAGTTATTCAGCATTCGCCCCAACAATTAGTGGCTGTTATCGGTAAAGAGGAGCAGAAGTTGAATACGTTGCCGACAGCTCGTATTGAATGTCCAAGGTGTGGGAACAATACAGCTTATGTTTGGCAAGTTCAGACACGTGGAGCAGATGAATCTTCTACTCAATTTATGCGTTGCACTAAATGCAATTATACGTTTAGAGAATACAGCTAAACTTTTCTTTTATTTTTGCTCTTATCCCAAAATCAACGTTTTGATGTGGATAGGGGTATTCTTTTTTAAATCGAGACAACATGACTTAGAGTTGTGCGCGGCATGATCAACACTTCAGATTCTCCAAAAAATCAAGACCTCGTGGGCATCCTCATTAAGGTCCTGCCGCTCATTGCATTCGCTGTTCCTTTAGCCATACTTTTTCTTCTTAACCCATTGGATCCATACCTTAAGGTTTCAACGCAGGATTCTTTCCAGTTAATGTGGAAAGGCAGAACTTTCCAGTTATTCTTCATTTGGTTAGTAGCTTTAGAGTTTATCTTAAGTTGGGAAACCATCAAACTAAAAATAAGCAGACAAAATAAACCAAGAGCCCTCGCCTTTAGGCTTGGTAATGCTGCTTGCCTACATTGTACATATTGTTTGAGTATTATTTTGGGTTAAACACTGCCCTAGCAAACTGGGCGACACAAAGCGGAGTCACCTTTTCCGATTCTATGCCGCTTTCAATCGAGTACCTTGTCTTTTCACTTCTCTTCTTCGGGACCATTTTCCTATCTTTTGGAAAGAAGGGGTTGACGGGTTTTGCTTTGCCTGCATTGTTTGTGGGGTTAGTCGGGGTTCTCTATACCATCGATAACGTGTTTCCTTATGGGCAATTTACGCCTTTTCAAATTCTGGTTCCTACGACTGCATATCTAGCTGCTGGTGTTTTGGGCTTAATGGGGTACATGGCTGTGCCTGGAACTGACGTCTTATCGGGAATGCCCATGCTTCATGTGACGGGTCCATTGGGAACTGCACAGTTTACGATAGCGTGGCCTTGCGCTGGTATTGAAAGCCTGCTTATCTTCACGGCTGTGGCTTTGCTGTTTTTGAAGCGAATGAATATTTCGTGGAAAGCCAAAATAGGCTACTTCGCCTTTGGAGCAGCAATTACATACTTCATAAATGTCCTGAGAATAGCAACTATCTTTATCATAGGTACGCAATATGGAGTGGACTCAAGCCAAGTTCAATCGTTCCACTTTTACTATGGACCCCTGTATGCGATGGCGTGGATTATCTCTTACCCACTGATTATTCTCGTCAGTCAAAGTTTATGGGGAAAAATCCAAAACGGAAAAATCAGGAAACCTCAACCAATACAGCTAAACCCTGCTTAACCAAAATCTGTGCGTTCTGAGGCGGCAACGAAGCCACATCATCCGCCACAAATGGACCATACGATTTCATGTCTGCACCCATGATAGCTGGAATCCCTTTTATGAAACGAATCGTTGATCGTTTATGGGTTGAGGCTGCCTCGGATTTAGTTTCAACTTTAGCTGCAACTCTGACTGATTCGGCTATTTGGCCTTGCATGAGATTTTCCGAAAACTTTTGATAAGTTTTTGTAAACTCGGCGAAGGTTTCGCACATTCTGGCTTCTTCAACCGTTAGCAATTCAGTGGGTAGCTTTTGGTTCTTGGTAACCGTTTTGATGATTTTTCTGTACCTTGCCCCAAGCAGTTCCTTAAGCATCCGCTCTACATTCAACGATTCATGCAAAAGCAAATTCATTTTAACCGATTTTTTATCAAGCACTTTGTCTTCTTCTTTGATGCGTCGCAGGTACTCTGCGATTTTAGCATAGAAGTCTAGGGGCAAACCTCCAAGCGTAGGGTCATCAATTTCTCTTTGCCATGCCGCGTAGAGTTCATTGTACATTACTTTGCCACCTCAGCTCTTCTCTTACAGATAAGCATAACTGCCGCAGCAACCGGCAACTCAACAATCTGGTTCTTGTATGGACCCAACGTTTCCCCACTCAACCTAAACTCTGGTGCATCAAACACCAACACTTTACTTGCCCCTTTTTAAAAGCTACCGCTCCACTAGAATGGGTCAAAATCCTGCAGGTTTTTTGCGGGGAACTCGACTTTTTTTAGTCCAGTTTTGCCATGTAATGTTCCATTCATGCGGATTAGACGATGGATGTCGGTGGTGACGACAGTGTCGATTTTGGCGGCTTTCTCCTCTCTGATATGCTCTGCAAGTCTCATCCATGTTTCTTCTCCAACACCCATAACACCTTCCCAATATCCGTCTTCTAAACATCGTTCTATCAAAGTGCTCTTCTTTTCCCTAAGCATATCTATTTTTCGAGTTTCAAACCCCATATTTAATAAATTTTCTACGCTTGCATTCGTTAGAACTTCTTTGATTCCCTGTTTCAAACGTCTGTCCCAACCAAAATTATGTAACCTAAATTTGTCTGCGTTTGATTTCTTCTTCTTTTTTTTCAAATCACTTGATTCCAAGTCCGATTGTGTAGTCTACAATCTCTTTTCTTGCCATTGCGTCGAGTGACCATACTGCCTTATTCTCGAGGTGCAAATGGTAGCCACGATGGCCAGAGAAGAATGTTCTAACATCTTTTGGCGCAAAACCGAAGTCGTTTTCGAGGACCTCCAAAAGTTTTGCAACTTCATCACGAGCCGATTGAATACATTGGTCGCATGCCCAGATTTTTATTTCAAACTTCGTACTGCTGCAGTGTGGGCATTCGTCAGGGGTGATTCCTCTACCTTCGAACCCACATTTGGTGCAACGAAATTCATCGTGCATTTTGTTACAAATGGTGGGGATGTGATCGGCGTCTATGTCAAAGACTATGTCAGCGCCCACCCAACCTTTTTTGTCCATATCAAAATCAGGGTTCTCATAGTAAGCGACACTATGGTAAACATCTGAAGGGACTGTGTCGGCGAGGACTGCTCGGAAGCTTTCTATACTGTTAAAGCGGCGGTGGCGTACCATGAACTTCTCTTTGAAGGTTAGATAGCCAAATTCTCTTTGCTGAGCCAGAGGTGGTGAGGGGACAGCATTGGCTGGGTCCTTGTAGAAGTCGCTGAACCTTTGATGGACAAACTCTCTAGAAGCTTCCATACTCAAATGCTCCTCTCCCATGTTGGTAGGTTAATGCGGGTTTCCACAATTTAACTATAACCAATGCCAAGGCAAGAACCGCAGCATAATCCAGAATGTGTCGTCTCAGAATATAGTTCAACCAAATCTTTGTTTTAGAACAATCGCTTTTGTACAGGGTAACGAGGACAAATATCGGGGGCAATGTATACTACTTTGTTAGCGTTGATGGCTGGCGACCGTTTTGATTTTCTTACGCACCAACCACTGCGTGAACATTGGTCTCCGTCATAACAGCAAATAAAATTTACTAAGCGACTTTGAATTGAGCCATTTGGATATTTGTCTTGTTTAATGCTCACTTTACCACATACCGATCGGTTGCTACAATCAATATTTTTTTGTTGCCGAGAATCAAGTAATGTTTAGGCTTTTTCATGTTCTCTTAGCCATAGCTGTTGTTTGGTGTACAATTCTTTTACATTGTCCAACCAAATACCAAATTTTTGTATTTTGTCCTCCCCCAATATCCTGTTGTTATTCTTAACTAACATTTTAACTGCGTTTTCAAGAATAAGCATAGGAACGTCTTCTGATTCTTTTTCATAAGTAGAATATTTCTCACGTTTTGTCATCTCAATGCCAACATGATCGCACATGATGAATGTGTTTTTATCCAACCAAAATCCTTCTCTGTAAACGGATAGATTTCTCCAGCCTAATTCTTTCCTAAGTCTACTTCTTAATGGCGTTTCAATGTCTTCAGGAGTTGAAATAACATATTTTTCCATGGCGAGAGCTTCATTTTTACCCAATGTAGCTGTGTACTTAACTGCAGTTTCTACAGTGAATTCTGAGTTTGTGACCTCTTTAAAATTAGATCTTCTGTCCAGCCATATTATTTGATTAACACGCTTTTCAATCAACCAGTTTAGTAATTCCTTTTGTATACTGGAAGGGGTTTCCTTGGGACATTTTTTTTCCTCTTTCGAAAAAAAACCTATTTCTTCGGTTTTTACTCTGAGTAATCTTGCGAGAGATGCTATAGCAGTTTCAAGACTATCGAAGGATCCCACTGCCCAAGGGGTTTGCACGATGGGTGAGGCGGGGTTCATTGTCAGGGTCAGGATTTTCCCTTTAGAAACATAAGCAAATTCCAAGGGTAGACGAGGACCATCGAGTTTCCAACTGCTTGATAGATTCAACGCTTTATTCTTTTGGAGTAGAGAGCCCCAACCTATAATAGCAATATCCATGTTAGAGACCGACAACTTGTAATAGAGATTGTAAATATAAAATAATCCTGAAATAGCACAATAACACTTTTTCAATTCCAATACCTAGAGTCAGACAGCTTGGTGCCTCTCACACGATCTGTCTAAAAAAGGAGCCATTAGGAATGTGTTGGATGGGTGAGAGTGAAAATACGCGTTTATGCATTCGAGAGACTGCCAAATTAAAATCGCATCGCAGGATTCTAAGGTCGCTATTGCCTCAGAAACAGCTCAAAAGTATTTAGGAAAATCTTTAGTATTCGGTGAATTTTTGATAAACAAATTCGCGAGAAGCCTCCACTTTCCTTTGTCCCCCTACTAAGTTTAACTACATGATTACTTTACTTTCCTAAATTTAACTATATTTCGGCAAATCTACCTAAACATTAAGGATGCAATCAGTAAACAGCACAGTTTTTAGTATGCCAAAAATTTGGTTTCCGAAAGAGAGCATTACAATCATAAAAATTAACCACACCACCGTTATCTCTATTTCTTTTTTTCTCTGTGGGATCAATGCATAAACGAAAAAGAAGGGTAGATACCAGTTTTGGAAGTAAGGCAACATAAAACTTGGCAGCAGCATGAAAAAGGCTAACAGAGAAAGCAAGCTATTCTTGTTTAGCATGTAAACCGCATATGTAATTGTAACTGCCAGCGTTAACAAAACCGCGAATGATTGCAGTTCCCATGAAAGTTGTGAGTTAACCGCAAAAGCATCAATGCAATTTGAAATAAACTGTTCTTTAGGCGCCAACAAATATGGCGAGCTTAGATAAGCCGTGAATACGCTGGTAACGCCGAAGGCAATGCCGGCTATTACAGCTTTATTTCGCAGGAAGCCAAACTTTTCTTTCTCAAAAAGCTTTATAATACCAACGAATATCAGCGGCAAAAGAAAAATGCCCGCTTGATACTTAAAAAAGACGGCGCCCGAAATAAGCAAAAAGAAGTAATCATAACGTTCCACCAGAAACATAGATACAGCAAAAAAAGCGAGTAGAAAAGCAATTGAATCAAACATGCCATCCGCAGCGTAAACCATCAAGGAAACGTAAATAATGTAAACGCCGCCTAGTTTTAGAAGCAAAGCCATGTCTTTCTGTAAATAATTTTTTAAGAAATAATAGACGCAAGCTGTCGCGAAAAGCAAGAATATGGATATTTCAATTTTGTAAATCAAGGGTGCGTTAAAACCGTTCTGAATGAGGACTCCAAAAGGTAAGAACAAGAAAATGCTGCCCAAAGGATATAGGTTGGGCATTTCAGGCCAAGTTACAAACTTGTAGGATGAAGTATCAAGATTTGAAAGTTTGTTTAAGGGTTGGCTAAAGACTGAAAAGCCATCTTTAAGAAATAAACTGGAAACATAGGAATCTCTTGCGTGGTCAGTGTACCAATTTTCAAAAGTTGCAAGGGGATTTGAGTTTGCTGCGAGAAGGGAAAACCAAATTATTAGTGATATTAAAAGAAATATTGTCAGATATTTGCGGTTTTTTTTGCTAAGAGTTGGCATGGGCGTATTTGCTTTGATTTTAGTGAAGTTTGCGAACACAATTTTTAATGTTAGAAGCATTATCAGGGCTAAACTTGATAAAAACATGATTTTTGCGGGTTCATTTAACCAAAGAAGACCAAAGAAGGTTTTTGGTTGATTAACAAATCCTTGAAACTGAACCACATTTGAGTTAGTAGCATTAGAGACAAAAACAGCTTCATAGTAGTTGGCGATTACATTATTGCAAGTAATGTAGGTAATGTTTGACTCTGTAAGAATATACAAACTGGACCTGCTATCATTTTGCATATATCCGGTATCAGTTTTTACATAGTCAGTGGCTGAAGGAAACTTGATTGAAAAAATAAGATTTTTCTGAAAACCCGTAGGATATTGTATCACAAGCGAGATGTTTTCTCCGCCTTGAAAAGACCCTAGGCCCTGCGAGTATGTTTCGTTTGGACCCAAATTGAAAGTGTTATTAACCAAAATCTTTGATTGATTGCTGTTTGATCCTGGAAATAGGCTTACAATTGAAAGAACTATGCTTAGGACTAGTAGCGCAATAGCGACTGAGAGAAAAATTTTACCTAAGCCGGGTCGCTTCATTAACCTGCCTTCGTGAACGGGTAAAATATAGTTTACCCGTATTTATAGTGCTTAAACAAAGAAACGTTACTCCAAAGCGAACTATGATCGCCAAACTGCCTTCATAGTATATGAAAGGTAGCTTTTGATTTCGGTCCATGAAAGCTTGGATTTTCCTCGCTTCCTATTTACAAACAAAATGGGCGTTTCTTCTACCTTGAAGTTCCTGAGCGCCGCTTGCCTGACTGTTTCTATCTGAATTTCATAAGTGTGACTGTGCAGATTGTTAATGGCTTCTTTAAGGAAACTCGTTGAATAGCATCGAAACCCGCTTGTGCAATCTTTAAGTTTTAAGCCTAAAGAAGCTCGCGCGATGAGGTTAGCGGTTTTACTGATTACTTTTCTGGAGAACGGCCACCCTGCAATTTTGCCTCCTTTTACGTATCTGCTGCCGATGACAATTCCGCAGTTACATTCCTTCATGGTGGCTAATAGTTGAGGGATATCTTGTGGGTTGTGGGAGTAATCGGCGTCCATTGTGAAAACATATTTTGGGGGTTCCTTGGCGGATAAGAATATTTTGAATCCGTCAGTTATAGCTGTACCCAAACCCGTCTTTTTTGGTCTCACAAAAAGCGTAATGTTGGGGTATTTTTTTTGTTTCTCCTGCACGATTTCTGCAGTTCCATCAGGGCTGGAATCATCAATAACCAGAATGGATGCATCCAACTTTAGATTTTCAATATCCTCAATTAGTTTTGCAATGTTTTCTGCTTCTCCATAAGTAGGAAGAATCACGCCGACTTCAGATTTCACCATGGAATTACCAATTGATTGATAGGACATAAAAAATTTTGCCATCCTTACAAGAGTTTAATGAATTAATAAATCTTTAACAAGTCATTCCGCCTTACTTTTCTGCTCAGTTTTTCTTTTGTAGTATTTTAGGGGATGATAGATTCTTCGGCATAAGTCATCTTTGTTCTTGCATACGGCATGGGTCTGAAGAACTGAACACTGAGGGCAAGTGTACTTGGTTCCTGACCCGCGCTCTCCAGCGATATGCTCGATTTGGTAGCGTGTTAAGCGTTCATTATAATCGGAGAAGGTTTTGAACATGTCATTCAAACCTTCAGGGGTCATTCCTATGTTTATCATGAACGAAGTTAAGGTGAAACGTCCGATGTGGCTTAGATGGTGGGCTTGGGATGCATCTTCGTAGAGGGCGTTTATACATGGGGGGAAAGCTCCTTGAACGACAACTTTTGGCATTGCCTCAATTTCCTGCCCCATGATCGTCTGCGCCAGCTTGGTTAATTCTTCGGCTATTTCGGATATCTCTTGAGGAAGGTTCTTGATTTCTGAAACATCAAGTCTTTTTTCCACCCGATTCTTCACTTCTTCCTGAAGCAGCCGAACTGCCTTATCCTTATTTACATAAACTATGCCTTTGTCTATAATTTGGTTAATCAGCTTCCACTCCGATCCATGCATGTGAGCAGCATTCTTCAAGTAGAAACTAAACCCTAAACCAAAATCCTTGCCCACCATGCCTTCACAAATATCCCAGTCAAAGTCTTGGGCAATAGCAAAAATCTTTTCTTTATTTTCTCCAAGCAACTGTGAATGCGCCGTTTTTGCAACAGCCAATGCGTATCTTTTTTTTATCCACGAATTTTTAGTTGCAATAACCAGAATAAGTGCCGCCGCAAAAGAAGAGATTTCTGCTCTCCTGTCCCTCACTGCCTCTCCTGTGTTCACTTCCAAGATTGCTTTTTCCACACGGTTTTGGGCGCGGTCAAAAACGGGTTTCTCAGAAGCTAAGCTTCCGATTGTGAATTGTAGTTGTTCTATCTGTTTGGAGGCTTGTTTTAGAAATGGGTATTTGGCAAAATCTTCAGAAGATAATGCCGATTCCATTTGCAACTTGGTCTTACTCTGTTTCGATTCTTGGCGCCAAGAAGAAGGTTAACTTTCCCTCTTTTGTTTGCTGGAAGTCAATTCTCACAGGCATGTCGCTTGAGAATTCGAGAGTTGCAATATCTGAGGTTGCTGATGCTGCTTTTATGATTTCGGAGAGGTAGCTTAGGCTGAATGTTGCTTTGGCGTTCTCTTTAACTTCCAAATCCAGCAATGCGTCGTTGCCTTTTTGGAGGGTGATGGTTGCTCCCATTAAGTCGCCTGAAGCGCTTAGGGTTAATTTTTCTGGTTCTGCCTCGATTCGAACGTGGTCGCTGACTAGTTGGGCGTCTTCGATTGCTTGGCTTAAGCCTTGGGTTGTGGTTTTGGCTTTAACATTGAAGCTGATTTTTGGCGTTGGGACCTCTTCTTCGGAGGCTTCAAGCGTTGGCATCGTAAAGTTTCGACTGTACTTTCCCATTATAGTTACGAGTAATTTTCCAGTTTTATCATCGAGAGATAGCTCGACGGATTCGTCTTTCCCTGCTCTTTTGAGAAGTTTGAGAAGCTCGCTAATATTGAGACAGATTTTTGAAGGTTCAGTGGATATGAATTCTTGGAAGATGGTTTTGGGCCATTCAAAATCAATCATGGCTACGCGTGAGGGGTCCATGGCTCGAAGTTTTAAGCCTTCAGCGTCAATTTTGAAGGTTGCTTCATCAACTAGAATTGAGATGGCAGTTGCCATATCTCTTAGGAGTTTAGCGTCAGACACTTTAAGCTTGAACATTTTCCTCTCTTCCTCGCTATATGCATACAGGTAATATGCTAACATTACAGTCTGAGTTAATAAATTTGTTCTACCAGAACTCAAAAATATTCACTTGAAAATTGGGAACGCAATTTGGTTGTTTTATATGAGGGGGTATACTTTTTTCTAAGTAACATTGATAGTAGCCTTTGTTTTTGCTTGATAAGTCATAAAGTATAAGAATGCGTATGTTTCATTTATGCGGGCTGGTCGATACCGTGAACGTTCCAAAAGAAGTAAAGACTTACTGTCCAAAATGTAAAGTTCATCGGACTCACAATGTAACTCTCTACAAGCCGGGAAAACGCAGAGCCTTAGCAAGAGGCGAACGCCACCATGCACGTGAAAAAGAGGGTTACGGTGGACAAAAATATCCACTGCAACATGAATTCGCAAAAACAACTAAAAAACAAACTTTGCGATTAAAATGCAAGGTTTGCAATTATATGCGTCACAAAGACGGCATCCGACTACGAAAACTAGCCATAGTATAAAATTAACGGAGTTTGAAAATTATGTCTGAATGGAATAAACTTATCCCAAAACCGCGAAGCGTCTTCTTACGGGTTAAATGCCAAAAATGCGGCAATGAACAACTCATCTTCAGCAACGCAGTCAACAAAATAGTTTGCAATGTCTGCGGCGAAGTATTAGCTGAACCCAGAGGCGGAAGAGCAAAAATTAACGGTGACGTCCAAGCAGTTCTCGAGTAAGAGATGAACAGCAAAATGGCTGAGCGTAAGCTAAATGGCTGGCAGCTTAGCTTTTCTAGAAGGGACCACTAATTGGTTTGGCAACTCCGCAAATGCGTTAAATGCGAAAAATATACTCTAAACAAAACTAGTTGCCCCTACTGTGGAGGACCAGTCAGAATCCCACATCCAGCCAAATTTTCTCCAGACGATAAATACCTAAAGTACCGAATGGCTATGAAAAGGAGCGCAGAAGCAAAATGAAGGAAACCTATATCAAAGAATTTGCTGAAATCCACCCCAACAACCCCATTCTCATCGAAGGTCTGCCTGGCTTAGGACTTGTGGGCAAAATTGCGCTCCGCTACCTAATCAAACAGCTAAAAGCCAAAAAAATCGCGTACCTCTACTCACCCCACTTCCCATATTTCGTCTTAGTTAACAAAAAAGGCAACGTACGTTTGCTTAGAGGAGCATTCTATTATTACCAAAACCCCAAAGGAAACGACATCATCCTCTTTCACAGGTGACAGCCAAAGCCAAACCATCGAAGGACAATACGAAATCGCCGACAGAATGCTAGATTTCTCCGAAAAACATGGCGTAAAAACAATTGCAACTATCGGTGGCTACCGCATGGAACCAAAAGAGAAACCCAAAGTCTTCATAGCTGCAACCTCCCAAGAGGTCTTAAACAGGGCATTGCAAGGTGGCGCAACATTAAGCACCTCGGGAAGTCCAATCGTCGGCACCGCAGGACTTATTCTTGGCTTAGCAAAATTCAAAAAAATCGATGCCCTTTGCCTTCTTGGAGAGACACGCGGTTATCTGCCTGATCCACTTGCAGCCAAAAGCGTTTTGGAAGTGTTAGTGTCAACGTTCAACTTTGACTTGGACCTCACAGGCTTAAATGAAGAAATTGCTAAAGCAGAAACAATGGTTACTCGTTTACAGCAAATCGAAGAAAAACGCGCAGTACAAGCGGAAGAAAGCAAAAAACAGGAAGACAAGAAAACAACCTATATTTCTTAAAGTGAATCCTTTTCTTTTTGTATTAGCTTCATTTGCGGTTGCCTTCCAAAATATTGGAAAGTTGAGGTTTTTTCTTCAATTGGTTTTGAGTGTACTTCTAATTTTGTTCACGTTTATGTTTTCTTTAGGCATCCTTCCCGCGGCTCATAAATCGTGCCTTCCCGCAGCAGTTGCCCTATCATGCGTTCTACTTCGCCTCTTGGAATCTTTTGCTTAGTTTCCAACTCGTTAACAAGCGCATCTTTCTCCACGATGCCTGTTATCTTTTCCATATCCATCAGCGTCGATAGCACCACATGTAATCTGTCTCGGATGCTCTTGGGTCTGCCAGTCATAATTAAGTCAATGTCAACTTTGTAGGAGGACATGTCGATTCCCACTTCCTCAAGTGACCTCTTCATAATTGTTATGGCTGCATCTGCATCTTCAGCCGTGACTTCCTTGCGTAGTGCGACGCGTGCTCTGGCTTCAGAGACGCGAACCAGTGATTCCAGCTGACGAGCTGTTATGGCCACGGGTGAGCCTTCGGTTTCGCTTGCTGAACGCATGGCTAAGTAAAAGTCGCTGAGGCGGTTTAGTGCGTCCATGCTGAGTTCTGGCTTGATGCTTTTAGCGAAACTGACGTATTTGCGCAAAAGCTCAGCATCGACCTGTGCTTCTACTGGACTTACTCCTCTTCGGTGAATTTCTAAAATGTGTCTGGACATTTTGCGGTCTGATTCCTTGTTTGGAATGTCTCGGAGAACAAAGATTAAGTCAAAACGCGAGAGGATAGTTACTGGCAGGGAAATGTTTTCTGCAACAGTTCGGTTAGGCTCATATCTGCCCAATGATGGGTTTGCTGCTGCAAGAACCGCTGTTCTCGCGTTTAATGTAGCGACGATGCCTCCTTTTGCAACTGAAACAGTGTGTTGTTCCATGGCTTCGTGTATGGCAACGCGGTCTTCGGGACGCATTTTGTCCATTTCGTCGATGCATGCGATTCCTTTGTCGGCAAGAACAAGTGCGCCTGCTTCAAGACTCATGCTTCCACCTTTTTCGCGGACTACGGCGGCGGTTAAGCCTGCGGCGGTGGTTCCTCTGCCCGAGGTGTATAATCCTCTTGGGGCGATTCTGGCGACGTACTGGAGTAATTGTGATTTGGCTGTTCCTGGGTCACCGATGAGCAGAGCGTTCATTTCGCCTCTCACGTTTACGTCTGGCAGGGTCTTTGAAACTCCGCCGAAGAGCAGGTACATTATGGCTTCTTTGATGTGTTCTAAGCCAAAGATTGAGGGTGCAATCGAGCTCATGATTTTTTTGTGAACTAATGGGTCTTTGGATAATTCAATCATTTTAGCTTCTTCTTCAGGGGTGGGCGGTGAGGTTTCTGGTTCTTTGCCCAAGACTTCTATGGAGTTGGCGTCTAATTGTAAAATGAATGTTCGGAGTTTTCCCATGCCCATCAGTGATGGTGCAAAAGCGCGTACGGTGCCGACTATTGAAACGTGGTCTCCTGGTCTTGCAACGTCAACTATTTCGTCGCCGATAAGTTTCACAGCTAATACTCGTGGCAATTGTCCTGGAGGTAGATCCTCTGGTTTTTCTTGTAATCTTAGGTCTTGTGAATCTATGAATGTTGATTCTTCTTGGCTGAATTCAAATGGTCCATCTCTTCCGCAATCTGGAGCAACGCAAATTGTTGGCGCTTTGAGAAATTGTCCTGTTTGCTCAACTTGGTTCATGGTACCGCAACGTTTGCATTTGAAAGCTCCTAGCTGAACCATAGGTCGAACAGGTGTGGCTCTTACTACAATGCCTTCAATCATGATTAGTTTGCTCATTTGCCTTGAGCCGAGTTTTCGAAGTACCTCTTTCCCCAGAAGCTTTACAATTCTAACTATGACTTTCTCTATTTTTTCAGCGTATTCCGCGTCTTCGATTCGAAGTTGCTCGTAGGCTCCTTTGCCAGCATGCTGCAGGTAATCTTCCGGCTTATTGAGTAGCAGTTCTGCGAGTGCTTGGTCAAATCCGTAAAGTTCTTCAAAATCGATGGTTAACGAGCCCCTGCCAGAGATGGCTAATTGCGCAATTTTTTGGCGGTACTTTTCTTTTTTGAAGAATTCTTGAAAACGCTGCTGAGGATCTATAGTTTCAAGTTTAGCCATCTTACTTCTCTCCAGCGTTTTCTAAAATTCTAGTTTTCCATTCAGAAATGATTTTGACAAGTTGTTCGTAGACGAGTCTTTCTTCGCTTGTGAATTTTTTTAGAACCTGATCGCTTTGGGCTGGTGCAGCAGATATGGCAACTATCTTTTTTAATCGTGAATTCACGATGTCGCGTGCTAATTGCCTTGCGCGGTCGTATTCTTGGAATTTAATTGAGTCAGGTTGCTTGGAGGTTTGGTCTTTGAGGTCCGCGATGAATCTGCGGAGTTTTGGGTAAAAATCGCCTGGCAACTCTGAAATTTGTCCCGGAATTTGTACGCCTTCTTTCCATTGCACCTGAAACAATTTAGTCGCGTCAATCATTTCGCCTTCCCGAAAATGCACCATGCCTGCGGCAGCAAGTTGTTTTGCTACCCAAAAATAAATTTCGTATTCGTTGCCTTCATCGAAGGGACCGACAGTTAAGCCTGCAAGCTTGATTTCTGGGCAGTTGCGGTTGGCTACGATTTTAACTAGGGAGTTCTCATAGCAAAAGTCCAAAGTGCATATTTTCGCTGCCAAATCCCTATTCCCTCTCAATCCGATTGCCCTTAACGGGATTCAACACATATAACAAATAGAGTTTTAAGGGTTTGCACTAGAATTGTCGAACTATTGAAAATGGAATTTAAGCACTATTTTACAGGAAAAGCATTTTTTACATGGCTTTGCTTTTTATGGCCAAAGTCCCAGTACTTTGATGGCGTTCGCAACTCTGCCAACACCCAGCATTAAAGCGCCCGTGCGCATATCACTCTCTTCCTTAGCTACAATCGCTTCCACATCGTTGAAGGCTTTAGTCATCTTCTCCTCAAGCTTCCGGTTAACTACTTCCAGTGGCCACTGCTCCCGCGTAAGATTCTGCACCCACTCAAAGTAGCTGACGGTGACACCTCCGCTGTTGGCGAGTATATCTGGGATTAGGCAGATTTCTTTTTCATAGAGAATTTTGTCCGCTTCGGGGGTGGTTGGTCCGTTTGCGGCTTCGGCGACCATATGAGTGTTAATCTTGTTGGCGTTTTTGCGGGTAATTTGATTTTCAAGTGCTGCAGGAATTAGCACGTCGCATTCAAGCTCCAACAATTCCTCGTTTGTTATGTTCTTGCAGACCATTGTAGTTTTGGACGGTCCCCGTTTTTTCTTTATGTGCTAAAACGTCCTGGGGGTTTAAGCCGTCTGGACATTGGATTCCGCCTGTGGAGTCGCTTACCGCTATGACTTTGCAGCCGATTTCCTGCGCTGCCACCGCTGCGTGGTAGCCAACGTTGCCAAAACCCTGAATAACAACTGGTGCTCCGTTAAGTTTCAATCCATTATTTTCTGAAGCTTGTTTGACGCAGTGGATAACGCCTCTTCCTGTGGCTTCGGTTCTACCCCACGACCCGCCAATTTCAACGGGTTTGCCTGTGGCGCTTTCGGGGATTCTGTAGCCTTTAAGTTGGCTGTAAGTGTCCATTATCCACGCCATTGTTTGCGAGTCAGTGTACATGTCTGGCGCGGGGATGTCCATGTGGGGACCGAGGTACTCTGAGATTAAGCTGACGTACCTGCGGGTTAACCGTTCCAGTTCGTGTTGGCTGAGTTTTTTGGTGTCGACGCATATGCCGCCTTTGGCTCCACCGAACGGTATATTGGCGATGGCGCATTTCCAAGTCATGAGCATCGCAAGCGCGGTAACTTCGTCGATTGTGATCCCAGGAGAGTACCGTATTCCGCCTTTGAAGGGTCCACGTGCATCCCAATGTTGAACACGAACGCCGTTGAAAACGTTGACTGTGCCATTATCCATTCGAATGTCGATGCTAACGGAGATGGAGCGTTTGGGTTGGCTGAGCATCTTGTGCATTCCGGAATCAAGTTTCAACTTTTTTGATGCCAATTTTAGTTGAGATAAAGCAACAGAAAGTGGTGTGTGTTCTTCCGACATAAAGCAAGCCTTCTATTACTAACTGTTAATCGGATTAGCTAGATAAGAATTTTGTGTGTTTGGTTGATGCTTTCGTATACGGAATGGTTAGATTGTGTTCTCCCTTTTTGTTTATAGAAATTACAATCGATAATCTGGACATAAATGTATCATACACTAAGTCATTAGCCTAAAAAATTAGTTATAATTACGTTATTCATAGTTAAACAAGAGAGTCTGTTTGAACTACACTTAAAATTTTGCAAGGTATTCTTCAAACTGTTTCCTATCCCTCAAGCACTGGGGACAAACACAACTAAACGGCAAATTCTTAGTAGTGCACAGTTCATCGTATTTGCAGTCGCCACATGCAAAGTCTTTGCCACAGCGCGTGCAGCTTTGGAGAAAAACCACGTCGGTGTTTAGGATGCTTCTGATCAGGTCCATGAGGTTTTCGATGTCGTTGCAGCTTTTAACGGAGTAGAGGAATTGCTTCTCGGTTGTAGCTTAGCCCTGCGTTTATCAGGCGCATGAACTTTTCTTTTTCAACCCGAGGAAGCTTAAATCCCTTCTTGTTCAAAACCGCACCCAAGGAGCTCAGAACCTGTTCATTTTGATTAAGAAATCAACTTCTTCGGGCGTAAACTTGAAGTATTCAGCGAGCGGAGCTGCGTTTGGTTTCTGCAAAAGCATCTTCACGAAAGGAACAAAATCGCGTTTTGCTGTCGCGTGGGAAACATGGCATTGGGATCCGATTTTGCCGCAGATGCCGTCGAGCATGGTTCTTTTGCCCTTGGTCCAGAACAGTGTAATGATGCGGATTGGCGGCGTAATCAGCGTGAAGGGTTTGGAGGATTCTGGGTTAACAGCAGCCGCTTGTGAGAGGGAATTGAAGAAGTATTTTAGTAGATGCCAGTTTTCTGTTCCGATTCTGCCGCGGAAAACGTCTGCTTGCGAAACAAAATCGTATGCGGCTGCAAGCTCCGCTGGGTCGGTGTACCGTCTGGGAAGGTTGTCGCTTACAGATAGCAGGAAATCGTCGTAGTCAATGCTTGAGTAGCTAAGCAGGCTGGATGCTTCGGCGATGGATTTTGCCGTGAAGTACCCTCTGAGGGTGTCATCCATGCTGATGTCCTTGTTTCTTGAACTCAAAAGCACTGTGTCCTGCAATGTCAAATTATGCGTTCCTTCGCTGAGGCTTTGCAGGTCATTTATGGCTGAGCGGATGTCGCCTCGGCTGTTCTCGGCAATTCTCTCCAGCGCCTCAAACTCCGCTTTCACATGTTCCAGCAGGCAGATTTTTTGCAGAAGCGCGATTACCAGTGGGATGCGTATTTGCTGGAAACGTATGAGTAGGCACACTTTCTTTAGCGGTCGCAGTTTATCCACGTCGGGGTCGTTGGCTGCCATTATGACTGGGGTGCGTGCTTCCTCGACGATTTTAATGATTGCGCCCACGCCGCCGCGGTCTTCGTTGCCTGCGATGCCGTCCACTTCATCGAGGAACAGAATGTTACCTTTACCCTTGACTTGGGTTGGGCCTGAAAAATTATCCAAAGCCACATACGACGTGGCAGGTTTAGCGACGGCGTTTATGGCTTTCTCTGAGCGGGTGTCGCTGGCGTTCATCTCGATGATAGTGAAGCCGAATTCTCTTGCGGCAGCATTAGCCAATGCGGTTTTTCCCACGCCAGGCGGTCCATAGAGCAGCACGGCTTTTTTGCTTTTGCGTTTGCTCTTAAGCCACTCGACAAAGGATGCTTTAGCTTCTTCGTTGCCAATGATGTCTTCTATCTTTTTTGGGCGATACTTTTCAACCCACAAAAGATCATTTCGCAGCATAATTTTCCTCTACATGTTTCCCAAACTTGGCAAACTGAGCCAATAACGCACTTAGCTGGATGTCGCTGTTGGCGCCCTGCGTTAGGCGGTAATCGTATTCGCCGATGATGTTTGATATTTCCGCTTTCTGCTCGGGCGTTAAGTCGGACATCTTGAAAATTTCCCGTTGTACTTGGCGGATGATTTCGTTGCCTGAGAAGCCAAACGACCCCATTATTTCATACATGGTTTTCCTCGCCTCGATGAAGTCGCCGTAGAGTGCTTTGCGAATCATCTTTTGGACTTGCATGGGGCTTGCTTCGCCTATGACCAGCGAAACCGTCTTTTCATCCACACAATCCGGCTTGTACGCGGACGCTGTCTGCAACGCGTTTATGGCGTGCCTTAGGTCGCCTTCGGAGTAATCCACAATTCTCTCCGCAGCTTCAGGCTGCAGGGTGATGTTTTCTTTTTTGGCGATGCATTGAAGCTGTTCTTTCATTGCTTGTTTGTCCAGTCGTGAGAAGCGGAAGATGGCGCAGCGGCTTTGGATTGGCTCGATGATTTTGCTGGATTGGTTGCATATTAGGATGAATCTGGATGTGCGGCTGCTGGTTTCCATTATGCGTCTTAGTGCAGTTTGGGCGGGTCCAGTCATCTGGTCACACTCATCCAAAATAATAAGTGCAAATGGGATGTCGCCAAAACCAGAGCGGCTATAACGTGAGAAATCTTTGATTCGGTCGCGAACAGTGTCGATGCCTCTCTCGTCAGAGGCGTTGAGTTCTAAGGTAAAGTTTCTCCAGTTTGCCCCATACAATTCATGGGCTATGGCAAGGGCGATGGTGGTTTTTCCCGTGCCTGGAATCCCAGCCAGCATCAAGTGCGGCATTGTTTTTGGGTTTCGCATGAACGCTTTGAGACTATCAGTGATATCTTTTAAGCCCACGACGTCGTCGAGGGTTTTAGGTCGGTACTTCTCAACCCACATAAGTGCTTCTTCATTAACGGCCATAAGTTAACCTTCCACAATAAATTACAATGACTCACTATAATTACTATTTTATCTTTCCCTAGCATTAAAGAGGGAATCTGGAGCTGGATTAGCCGATTTTGCTGCCTTCAGCAATGTCTTTTTCTGGCTGCAAAACCGTAACGTTGCCCGCTTCGTCTTCAGCCGCTAAAATCATAGCTTGAGATTCCATACCCGCCAATCATACGCCTCTGCAAGTTGAGGAGGAAAACGCATTTTTTGCCCACCAACTCCTCAGGCTTATAGTATTTGAGCAATCCCGCAACTGCTTGGCGTTTCTCTGTTCCGAAGTCAACCAGAATTTTAATCAGTTTTTTGGATTCGGGAACTTGCGGTTGCCTCGATGATTTTTCCGATTCGTAAATCGATTTTTTCGAAGTTCAGCAAATGTTATTTCTTCAGTCGGCTTATTCTCTTCTGTCATGCAATTCACGCTTAAACATAGGTATTTGCTTTTTGAGATATTTACTTTGCTTTCTCTGCCAAGTTCAATTCTTTTTTTGGTTGCCAAATTGTGTGCTTGTAGCAGCGGCTCGGGAATTCTGCTTTTCGAACAGTGCTTAACAATTTTTACGGCTGTTTCAAGAGAGACCATGTGGCCGATGCTAACATAGATGGGTTTGGCGCCTAGTTTTGTGGTGACTACTTCACCGATAACTTCGCCCTTGTCAACAAGCAAGGTTCTGCCCTCCTTCTCCACTTGCGTTCCAATCAGCCTGCTTTTTGCCGCCCCAATAGTCGGTTTCCCTAAAGCAAGCCAAGGTGGCTGGCGAATCCGCACCTGTAAGGATGCGCCAACCCTTGTGCATCAACAAGGAAAAGGTCTGGTTGAAACTTCAACTTTTTGATTGCTGCCATCGCAGGCGGAATTTCCCTAAACGACAGCAAGGTTGGGATATAAGGCATTTTTACTTCGCAAACTGCAACCTGCGCCTCCAAAAGTTCCAGAGACTCATAATCCATAACCGTTACTGCGCCAATGCCCAAACTGCCAACGTAATGAACATCCACCCCGCCCACGGTTCCGATTTTCTTGGGCAACCTGTCCTCTAAAATCAGCTTTTTTGAAAGGCAGACCTGTGTGTTGTGGGCTTTTTTTACAGAAAAATTCTTTGAAAGTTTCAATACAATTTTTACTCTTCTTTGGGTTTGAGCTTGACGATGTCTTTCACAGGGTCAAAGCGTTTCAGTTGGTCTTCAAGCGATTTTCTGCGCACTTCCAATGTGATGTCGCCGCGTGTGGACTCGATGATTCTTCTTGCAATGTCTGATTTGTGTCTGAGCCCCGGAACAAGCATGTAAGCCTCGTCAAGTGCTAACAGTTGGATGAAGACTTGGTCCATGATTTCGAGGCATCTTTCACCTTTTTTGACTTCGCCTTCGCGTAGATTATCAAGTGCCAAACGCCTGTATTCACCAATAACGTCCGCTAAACCCAAAACGTAATCGACCGAAGGCACATTAATTTCTGCTGGCGTCACAAACCGGTCTTCGTTAACTAACACTAAAAAGATGTTTGCCTCTGAATACTCTTGAAGTGCCGCGCTAAGCATGCCGCCATAAATAATTTCAGGGTACTGTTTAGCTTGGGTTTGGAGGTTTACGATTTTTTCTTTGGCGCTTGCAACCATTTTGTTGGCGTCATCGAACCTTTTTTGATGAATGAGCAGAATAGCTTGTTTAGATAGGCTGGTGGCTTTGCGCATGCTTTCATGTGTTTCCTCGCGGATTTGGTTTTTCTGCATAAGCTCAGCCTTTACTGTTTGGATAACTGTTTCGAGAGAGGACAAAACTGCACCCGCTAGGAGTGATTGGTTTGGTTGTTTATTTCAATTTCTTAAAACCTATTGTATGCTTACTGGCTGTTGGGTGTTTGCCCATTTCTCAACAAGCAATTTACTGTCACCTAAAGCGAAGCTTACTTTGACAAAAATTGTGTCTCCGCCTTTAAATGGGAACATGCTGTCTTCTGCCAAGTCTTTAGGTAAGTAGACTAAGTATTTGCCGTCTTTTCTCCGAAATAGTCTTCCTTTTCCCTCGCTTACCATAGCATGCAACCGCTTGATTGAACAAGGCAGAAATTAAGTATTTAAATTTATCCAACTCGAGAATATTCATATTTGGAGCCTAATAACCAATAATTGCAGAAACCCAAGAAGGTCAGACGACCTAAGAAGAGTAGGTCCTATTGGCGTTTTAAGTAGCCATTAACATGTTGAAAGTAAGGGGACTTTAACTGGTTCCAAACTGAATCGGCTTTTTTAACTTACTTAGCAACACAACTCGACTCTCTGGCGCTTCATTGATGACCTTATACCCTGTCTTTTCCGCTAGTTGGGCTGCAAAATCTTTGACTTCATCATGCATGGGCATGCGGTCAAAGCCCAAACGCAGATTTGAAAAGCCAATATGCATGTATGCTTTCGCTTCAATGTAGGTTGGATTAGCTTTCTCAACAATCTTAGCATACTCCTCAACCAAACTCATGTTGTGTCCTTTAACCAGCGTTGTGCGGATCACGGTTGGGCAACGGAAACTCTGCAGTAAACCCAGCGTTTCGTTCACTTTTGCCCACGCGTTCGGGAAAAGGGGTCGGCAAACTTGTTTGTAAATCTGCTCGTTGGGTGCGCAAAGTGAAATGTATAGTTGGGTGGGTTCTTGGCTTAGCTTTGAAAGTTTGGATGGCAGTGTGCCGTTTGAAACAAGAAATGTGGTTAAGCCTTTTTGGTGGAAAGTGCGGATAAGCTCACCCAGAGGCTCATAAAGAGTTGGTTCACCCGTCAAACTAATCGCCACTTGTTTGGGTCTTTGGGCTTCTTGGAACTTGCGCCAATCCGTCTTCTCATTACCCTTATAACCAGTCAAAATTTTTTCTTGCGCCCTAAAACAGCCCTCAACAATTTCTTCAGGAGTATCTTTGCTTGGGCTTTTCATCTCATCCCACGTAACCTCCAAATCTCCACTTTGCGCCCTCCAACAAAACAGGCATTGCTGCGTACAGGAGTAAAGTGAAGGCGTCATCTGTATGCATCGGTGCGATTGAATGCCGTAAAACTTTTGTTTATAACATGATCTTCCATTTACAATTGATTCGTAGAGCCATTTGCATCTTTTTACCGCTGAATGGCTACCGATTAAATGATATTTTTGCTTCTTAAGAGCGGCCAAAAGCGGAGATGCAGATTGATTTTCCAATTCATACACCGGTTTTCTGTAACATTAAAAAAGCGTCTTTTAAAAATCCCTATGCCTCAAAGAGGTTTTTTGACATGGAGTCACTTTTAAGCTGTTTTATCATAAGTGCATCATGTTAGGGGTTTAAAAGGTAAAGTTTAAAATCAACTCTTAGTTAAATCATGAGCATCAAGTGATTAGCCTATCTATTTAGGAGTGCTGAGTGGTTTGAACAAGAAAATTATTGCAGTTTCCATCCTATTCCTTATGGCGTTTGCCGCAGTGTATACGCCTCTTCAAGTTTACGCACAGAACACCAATCTTGGCGTAAGCATTATTCAAGTAAACCCTAGCACCTCCACCGGACCAGTGGGAACTGCCGTTAACGTTCAAGGAACAATCTACGTTTCTAACGGAACCTACCAAGTTGTACTTGGCCAAACCGTAGTTGACAAGGGAATAGCTGATGGTTATTATGTTAATTCAAACTTTACGGTTCCGCAAGTTCCAAGCGGGGCTTACGCGTTAACATTAACAGACGTAGGTATCAACGTTAACTCTACTCAGACATTTACTGTCACAACAGGCTACTCAGTAAACGCTGTTCCTTCGACAATTCAGGAAGGAAATACCTTGGTATTAAATGCCAGCGTTACTGGTGGTCAAGCAGGAACTTCTTACAATGCAAATATCTCTGTTGTGCTTCCAAGTCCACTTGGCACAGTTTACACAAAAATAGTTTCTTTAGGTACTGCTAATGCACAAGGTTCAGCGAATGCACAAGTAACTTTTCCTGATAGCAGCTTCCTACCCAGTGGTTCCCTTACCATCTATGCAGGAACTTACACTGTTTACTTTAACCAATCTAGCTCCTTGGCGCAAAACACGTTTTCCGTGAACTTTATCGATTCAACAACATACCATAGAGGCCAAACCGTAGTCGTTCAAGCGACAGGTTACCAGCCTAACGAAGCTGCAACCCTTACCGTAAAAAGCGTTAAAACTGGTACACAAATTGGTACTGCCTCCGTAACTGCTTCCGCTAATGGCGTAATCAGCACAAGCTGGGTTGTTCCCTCAACCGCCGACGTCGGTGATTACACCATAGCAATAGCCCCTCAAAATACTCCAAAAGCAGTAGCAGATTCAGAAACCTTCAATGTTCCAGGATACGCTATTTCAGTTCACACAACCAATTTAGCAGGCGAAGTAGTTCCTGATATAGCGGTTCAGGTTGTAGATGGATCAACTGGAGCAATCTATAATGCGGTTAGTGATTCGAATGGTCTTTCAAACTTTAATCTCGAAAAAGGTCCTCAAGGTCTGACTGCTTCTTGGAATGGCGTTAATGTTGGGACAACAAACATAACCGTCAGCGCAGACGCAACAGTTACCCTGCAGTGCCAATTAACTGACATCAAGATGACGGTTAAAAACACAGACGGGATTGTAATGCCCTTTGTTACCTTAAACGTGGTGTACCAGTATCAAAGTGGCGGTAGCACCAAAACTGGGAACGCCACTGGAATAACAGATTCTTCAGGAAGCTTCACATTAAACTCAACCTTAGCAGGAGCAAGTTACACGATTGATGCGTCAGTATACAATGAAATCTTCAACGCAGGCAACAACACAGTCAGTAACCTTCCAACCGTGGCAACTGCACAAGTATTCATTATTTGTCCAAGCGAGACTCTAACCCTCAACGTGGTCGGTTATAATCAAGCGGCACTATCCGGTGCTCGCATAGAACTAGTTGAGTTATCAAATGGCTTGTTCTATTCTGTCACAACTGACAACAGCGGTTCAGCTTCAACTCAAGCTACTTTCGGAATGTATCGAGCAAGAGTCTACGTTGGTAATACTTTGATTAATCAAACAAATCTGCAAGTTTTCAGCAACAGCCAACAGCAAATCCGTTGCACCCTCTATGGAATTCAGCTTTCAGTAAAAGTTGTCGACTTCTTCGGTACCCCAATCTCAAACGTCAACGTTACGCTTAACGGTCCAGAAAAAGTCTCAATTACTACTCAAAGCGATGGAACAGCCACATTCAACAACATCGTTGGCGGCAACATACAAATAATCGCTCAAGCTTCCGGAGCACAAGATGCGTACCAAGCCACAACCTTAACTGTTAACCAGCCAACTTCCGTGCAGATAAAAATCGACAAATACGTTGCTCTTGGATCATTGTTGGTTCCAACAAGTTTACTCATCTCAATACTGATAGTGCTTGTAGCCATAATCTTGTTTGTTATAGTGGAAGTAATTAGGCGAACAAGAGCTAAACGTGCCGTTGCAACCTAAATTTCACCTTTTATTAGAAAAAAGTTTATATGGTTTCCAAATCACTTAAAGAAAACTAAGGACCATAACAAAACACAATATTTTGATTCGACAATTGAGGTATATCTGTTGGCTCAATCAAAAGCTTGTTCTCCAGCATGTCAATCTTTTAAATGTGCAAAAAACTCCCTCTTGTACAGACGGGACTCTATTTGGTGCAAAGAAACCGAAGAACAGTGCAACGTCGCAAAATGCACTTATTCAATGTGCATGAAAAGACGAATGCTACCTGAAGGAATTTGCGGTGAAACAGTTAAGCGACAAACTGTTGAGAAAGATGTCGACGACTTTTTTGATGATTCGGTAAAAATAAAAGGAAAAGCATTGCGAAAACTTGGCGATCAAGACTTCTATTAAAAATAAAGATTAAAATAAATTTGCTCGTGCAAAAGCACGAGTTTCCCATTCTATTTCGATTTAACCCGTTTAACTACTGGCGGCTTAACCTTCTTTAGAATCCTGTAACCACAAATAATGCATTTAGTTTCTCCGCCACGTAACTCTAATTCTTCAGAGGGCACTCTTGAGCCGCATCTCATGCATTCATAAACAATTCCAGATTTTTCCATTGGAAACGCCTGCCCTACAAAGAAAAGCATTTTACTTTTAAACATTTCCAATAATTGCTGATAATGAGGATGGTTAGTTGAGAAAACGGCTCCGCGACAACCTTTCAGGGGCTCTTCAGCCGGACCAATTACGGAAAGTTTACAATTCTTTTGATGTCATAGGAGACATCGCTATTATCAAACACAACAATATCGAAAACCCAGAAGCTCTAGCGAAACAAATCATGACTGTCAATGGGAACATAAAAACTGTTTTTACCCCCATTACCCGCATCGCTGGAGATTTTAGAGTTAGAAAGTTAAAGTTGTTGGCGGGAGAAAACAAAACCAGCACAATTCATAAGGAATCAGGATGCACTTTTAGGGTTGATGTTGAGAAATGCTATTTTTCACCTAGGCTATCGTTTGAGCACAAACGTATTGCGGGGCAAGTTAAGTCGGGTGAAGTGGTTGTTAACATGTTTGCGGGAGTTGGATGCTTTAGTATACTCATAGCTAAGGCTCAGCTGCAAAGTAAGGTTTATTCGATTGATGTTAACCCAACCGCAGTTGAATGTATGGAAGAGAACATTAGAGTCAACCAAGTAGCTGGTCAGGTTTTTCCATTGCTGGGTGATGCAAAAGACATAATTCAAGCCCAATTGCAAGGAAGTGCCGACCGTGTTCTGATGCCTCTGCCCGAAAAAGCCCTCGAATACCTTCCTTATGCCCTGTCAGCACTCAAAAGAACAGGCGGCTGGATACATTACTACGACTTCCAACATGCTCCGGGAAAAGAAAATCCTGCAGAGAAAACGAAGCTAAAAGTTGCTGAAAAACTTGACTACTTAGATGTGGCTTACGTGTTTGCGAATTCACGTATAATGCGTCCCACGGGTCCAAATTGGTACCAAACCGTCATAGATATTCATGTAAGCGCTTTGCCAAGCAAGTTTTAATAGTCAACAGGTAACTATTCTACTTCGTGGAAACCCAATGAAACGCAAATTAATGGAAATCCTTGCCTGCCCAATCGATAAATATCATCCTTTGGAACTTCACGTCTTTGAAGAAAAAGACGAAATAGTGGAAGGATTAATCGTTTGCCCCAAATGTCTGCGCTGGTACCCAATCCGTGATGAGATCCCAGAAATGCTACCTGACGAACTTCGCAAAGCAGACGATGATTTACCGTTTTTGAAGAAATGGAAGGAAAAAGCACCTCAGAAAATTGTTTCTGAAGGCAAGCCTTTCAACCTAAAATAATTTTTATTTTTTTAGTTGTATTGCCTTGTTTTTTGCTGACGACTGCATTGCTGCAGTGGCTACTGTTAGGGCTCTCACGCCGTCTTCTCCTGTTACGATGGGTTTCTTTTTGTCTACGATGCAGTCGACGAAGTGTTGGAGTTCTGCTTTTAGGGGTTCTTGGAATGGGTTTCTGGGTTGTACCGATTGGGTTTGCTGTTCAATCCACAAATCCTGAGTAATGTAGTCCAGTCGCATTATGGCGTCGCTTCCTGTAACTGTTAAGGAGCGGGTTTTGTAGGGTGTGAGCCAGTTGGTTTCTATGAATGCGCTTTTACCATCTTTGTAGGTGAGCATTATTTGGGCGTAGTCTTCGAACTTTTTGATTCTCATGCTGCCCATCTTTGCGTAAACAGAAATCGGGTCCTCTCCGGAAATAAACCGCATGACATCAATGTCGTGGATGGCTGTGTCTTTGACGACGCCGACATCGCCTATTCTCTCAGGCCATTGTGAAACGCGTTTGGCTGTGGCGCAGACTAATTCCCCGATTTTCTTATTTTCAACTGATTGGCGAATAGTTTGCAGACCAGGTATGAACCGCATCAAAAATCCCACGGTCAAGTGTAGGCCGTTTTCTTGTGCAGTTTGCACTAGTTTCTCTGCCAGCTGAGGGTTAGTTGCCATTGGCTTTTCTACCAAAACATGTTTTCCTGCGTTTAGAGCTTTGAGGGCTTCTTTAGCCAGAATCGTTGACCAGGTGCAGACATTTACGGCTTCAATAGATTTGTCTTTTAGCATTTGAGTGCTATCAGAGTAAGCTTTTACGCCATATTGGGCTGCCATGGCTTTGGCTCTTTCAAAATTAACGTCGCATATGGCTACAAGTTCAGTTGAGGGAAGTTCTTTGTAGACTCTTGCATGGTTTTTTCCCCATTGTCCCGTTCCGATAACTGCTACGCCAAGTTTGTTCAAGTCTTATCAGTTCCTCTACCTAAGCCACAGTATATGAAGCCTTCTGCCTCGACTTTTTGAGGTTCAAAAATGCCAATTAAATCAACGATGGCGCAGGGAGTTTTCATAAGTGCTTTAAGTTTTTTTAGGTTTAATTTCTTGAACTGTTCCTGTCCAGTTAAAATCACGATACAGTCTGTGCCCTCCACAGCCTCGTTCAAACTGGTTTTCACAACACGCCATTCCTGCGGTCCCATCTTTGCAATAGGGTCGTAGAGACTGGGTTTAGCACCTTTCTGCTCAATCATCTTAACAAAAACACCTGTCGCAGTCACTGGGTTGGCGGTGCCTAAAACCGCGATTTTTGCCCTCCGCAAAGGTTTACCTGCGCGTCTTAGAGCAAGCTGCGTTAAGTTAACCGCGTGTTTAACCATATCCTCATTAATCTGCCTTGCCAACGCTGGAAGCCTAAGTTTAGCATTCAAGCCCTCTGCACTGTCAAGTAGCAGATAAGCTTCGTTACCGTGTTCTTCCTCCACAATTGTCGGCCAAAAACTGGAGTCGCCAAGGTCCAGCAGTTTTAAGACTTTGAAGTAGTCGGTGTTTGCGGTTTCGCAGAAAACTGACAGTTCGTTAGCTAACGCCCTGTTTGCATCATGCTTTGCTGCGGCAAATAGTGTGGCTGTTTCTGCCAGTTTTAGGTCGTTGATTTCTTGTACTTTTTTTGAGATTGTTTTAAAGATCGTTGAGGCCGCGTTTAAACTGGTTTGGTCATTGGCTGCAACGTTTAATTCCGAATTAGCATGTGAGATATCTGCCCACAGGATTGGGTTGTAGGCTAAACCAAAATCTACGCCTGCTTTGAATCCGGAGGTGTTCTCCAGCGTTTCCTTCACGGTGCCTTCGGTGAAACCGATGCCTGCGACACCGCCATAGATAACTAGCGTCCCTTTCTGAAGTGCCGCGCCAACTTGTTTGCAGGCACTAATTATCTGGGAGTAGTCCGTTTTTTTCTGCTCGTCAACTTTTGCTCCAATAGCCACTACAATGATGTCGCTTTGAGAAACAGATTTTTTTCGTTCATCGCTTACGCATATCTGACCCGAGTTGATGTGGCTCTTCAGGTTAGCTTCAACCTGCACCTGTGAGCTGGATGTTTTTCCCTTCGCTACTTTTTTTATAACCATGGGGTCAGCATCTGTGCAAACAACGCGAAAACCTGCTTCTGCAAAAGCGTTAGCGTAGAAGATTCCTTTCTCCCCGCATCCGATAACGCTTACAGTGTATTTTGAGCGCTTCTCGTTGGTGTCTACCTCTTCAGGTTTCAGGTTCAGAACTGGGGGCATAGGCTTTCTTTTCCCGGAAAGTGGGGTTGTTATATCGTTTGGAGGATTTTCTTAAGCCTTGTGCTATAGTCTTCTACTAGTTGTAATGCTCTTGCTTGGTTTTTTGCTTCAGCGTACAAACGGAAAACAGGTTCGGTTCCGCTTGGACGAATCAGAATCGCGCTGGCGTCGCTAAACCAGATTTTGACTCCGTCGATGGTGGATACGTTTTCGTTCTTAACTTGCTCGTAGATTTTTTGCTGCAGAACCAATTTCTTCTCGTCAGGGCATTCGATTTTTCCTTTCTCAATGAAATACTGCGGTTGCTCAGCAACAAGTTCAGCAAGCGATTTTCCCGTTTCCGCCATAATGTTAAGAAGCAGAACGGTGGTCATGGCGCCGTCTCGGACAGCTTGGTGGGGTCGATAGAATATTCCGCCGTTTTCTTCTCCTCCTAAATCGGCGTTTTCAGCTTTCATAGTCTGCGAAACAGTTACGCTTCCTACTTTGGTCCAGATTAATTGTCCTTTGTAGGTTTCCACGGTGTCTTTTATTAGTGTAGAGGAGCTTACTGGCGTTACGATTTTTGCGCCTGGATTCTTGAGAAGATACTGCTTTATTACAACCGCGAAGGTTTTGTCGCCCCAGTAAATTGTGCCGTTGCCATCTGTGAAGATGGATCGGTCTGCATCCCCGTCGAAAGCAACACCCATGTCGCCGCCGATGGCTTTAACCGTTGCTGACAATTCGCCAAGGTTTTCAGGGCGTGGTTCAGGTAATCTTCCTGGGAAGGTGCCGTCTATGTTGGCGTTTATAGTTGTGACTTTGCAGCCAAGTTCTCTTAACAGTGGCGGAAGAGCGATTCCCCCGACGCTGTTAGCGGCGTCCACTACAACGTGGAAGTGTGCGTTGGCGATTTTTGTTTTGTTAACCTGTTTTTTGACAGCGTCTTTGTATTCACCGTTGATTCCCAGCAACTCTCGTTTCTCACCCAACTGGTCCCATGGGGCATAGACAATTTTGTTATCAAAGTAAATGTTCTCTATCTCAGTTTCTTGCTCATGGGATGTTTCGATGCCATCGCTCCAAATCACTTTGATGCCGTTGTATTCTGGCGGGTTATGCGAAGCGGAAATAATTACTCCGCCGTCCATACTGTGGTTTTTAGTTGCAAACTGGATAGCTGGCGTCGATGCCATACCCGCAAAATAAACGTTGCAGCCTGCAGACATTAAACCAGAAATCACGGCTCTTGCGAACATTGGTCCGCTAGTTCGCGCATCATACCCTAAAAGTACGTTTTTATTTTTTCCAAAAAAAGTTCCAATGCATGCTCCAACTTTAATGGCCATTTCAGGCGTTAATTCTACGTTAACTAATCCTCTGATTCCGTTCGTTCCAAAAAGTTTCCGTGTGCTCATACAAATTCAACTCAGTCCTATTTAACAAACAAGTCTAGGTTTTAAAACGTTTCAGTAACTTCTTTGGCAGGACAAATCACTGTACCATCATGCATGTGAACGCTGTCTTTAACCTTGGCAAGATCGCCCACCACGCAGCCCTTTTGAAGCTTGACACATTTGCCTATTTTTGCACCTTCGCCAACAATGGCTCCGTTAAGGATTGCGCCGTCTGCTATGTGTGCTTCTGCAAAGATGACTGAATTGGAGATTTGTACATTTGAACCAACTTGGACGTTTTTACCTAGGACAGCATAAGGTCCGATAACAGATTTTTTACCAACCGAGACTCCTGAATCCAAGGCAACTGGACCTATCACGAAAGGTTCTGGTTTCTCTTTTTTGCCTTTCTTGGCAAGAGAGTCAAGAACTATCTTATTTGCCTCCAAGTATTCTTGGGGTTTGCCGATATCTATCCATAAACCGTTAATGCAGTGGCCGCAAAGTTTGCCTTCCTCAGCGAGTTTTGGAAAGACTTCTCGTTCGATAGAAACTGCTCTTCCTTCAGGAATGTAGTCGAACACTTTTGGACTAAGAACGTAGGCTCCAGCGTTTATGAGGTTGCTGGGTGCTTGACCTTTAGGTGGTTTCTCAACGAATCGTTTGATTGCATTCCCTTGAAGGTCGGCTACGCCAAAACTGCATGGGTCATCGACTTTACTTAAGGCAATCGTGGCTAATGCGCCTGATTTCTTGTGTGCCTCAAGCAGTTCGCGGTAGTTTATGTCAGCGTAAATGTCACCATTCAACATGATGAAAGGTTCATCGTGTCCAATCAGCTTCTCTGCTTTCTTTAATGGACCGCCTGTTCCTAGCGGCGTTTTGGGGGGGTCAACAGAAAACCGAACTTTTAAGCCGCATTTTGATGGCCTGTGCTGTAAGATGTAGAATTTTGTAAGTGGGTTGACTGCAAGAATCACTTCGTCGACTCCTCCATCAGCTAATCTTTCAAAAATCCACTGCAATAGTGGTTTGTTAACTATTGGGAAGAGTGTTTTTGGTCTAGAGCAACTTAGGGGTCGTAGTCTTGTGGCGAAGCCGCCTGCTAAAATCAACGCTTTCAGAGGTGTCACCTTGAGTTGCTTTAACAATATTGGCTCTTTTTTATTTAAACAATTATGAATCGAGCTTTTGAAATTTTAGCTTGTTTAGAGTCTAATAGTGGCTTTATACACAAATCTACGAGAGAGTAGGTCGTTTGGCAATTTCAGCCAGCCATTTTAACATGGCATAGTGAAAAGATGTTGATTTATTCCCACTCTATAGTTGCAGGTGGTTTATGGGTGATGTCGTATACGACGTGGGTGACCTCGGGAATTTCGTTTGTTATTCTGGTTGAAATCTTTTCCAGCACTGGGTAAGGGATTTGGGCAAAGTTGGCAGTCATGGCTTCCCGACTCTCCATTGCACGGACAGCGACCACGTATCCGTAAGCTCGCGAATCACCCTTAACTCCAGTTGCTTTTGTATCCGTCAAAACCGCAAAATACTGCCATAGCTGCTCGGCTACGCAGCTTTTCTCGATTTCTTGGCGCACTATAGCGTCGGCTTTCTTGGTTATTTTAACTTTTTCGGCTGTCATGTTGCCGATGATTCGGACTGCTAAGCCAGGTCCCGGAAACGGCTGCCTGTTCACGAGTTCGCGGGGCAGGTTTAGCATGATTGCGACTTTGCGTACCTCATCTTTGTAGAGGTCGCGTAGGGGCTCCACGATTTTTTTGAAATCCATCTTAGCGGGTAATCCCGCTACGTTGTGGTGGGATTTGATGACGTCGCTGTTCTTGCGGAAACCTGACTCGATGCGGTCGGGGTAAATGGTTCCTTGCAGTAGGTATTGGGCGCCGGATTTTCTGGCTTCTTCCTCAAAGACGCGGATGAATTCTTCGCCGATGACTTTGCGCTTCTTTTCGGGTTCGCTGATGCCTCGGAGTTTCTCCATGAAACGCTGTCGCGCATCCACCATTACGAAGTTGATGTTAAAGTCTTTGAAGGTGTCGCAGATTTGTTCAGGTTCTCCCTGACGCATAAGCCCGTGGTCAACAAAAACTGCTGTGAGTTTGTTTCCTAACGCTTCCGCTGCCAACGCTGTGGCGACGCTGCTGTCTATCCCTCCGCTTAACCCGATGATGGCTGTGGAATCTCCGACATCGGTCTTGATTTCTTTAATCATTGTTTCGATGAGGTCTTCCATTTTCCAGTTAGCTTGGCAGTGACAAACTTCGAACACGAAGTTTCGGAGCATAGTAGCGCCGTTTTTTGTATGAAGCACCTCGGGGTGCCACTGTAATCCATAGATTTCCCCAAAACTGGGGTTTTCTTTATTTCTGTATGCAGCTACTGGGCAATTATCTGTATAGGCTAAAACCTCGAAACCTTTCGGGACATCTAAAACCGTGTCTCCGTGACTCATCCAAACTGTCTCTTGAGCGCTCAAGCCCTTCAGAACTCCGACGGGCTTTTTGATGTTGACTTGAGCGATTCCATATTCTTTGCAAGTGCCACACGAAACTTTTTCTGCTCCAGCTTTTCCTCCGCCTTCAATCATGTAGACTATAAGTTGGTGTCCATAACAAAGCCCCAAGATAGGTAGTTTTAGGTTCAATATGTTTGGGATTATGAGGGGCGAATCTTTTTGATAGACACTTGACGGACCGCCTGAGAAAATTAAGCCTTTGATATTGAATTTTTCACTTAGCTTCTTGATTTGTTCTGGAGTAATGTCGTACGGCACGATTTCTGAGTAGACGCCGTGTTCTCTGATTCTTCTGCCGATTAGGTGACAGTATTGTCCGCCGAAGTCAAGAACAAGTATCGTGTCGTATTTTGGTTCCATTGTAGGTGGCTCAGAACTATTGGGGTTTAGGCTCTAATTTAACATTACTATCTATTTTCTTTCAAAAGGGAAGCGTTAAACGTGTTCTGTACGATTGGTTTGGCATTCATTGCCTTGGTGGAATAACTAAACTTTTATTAGTTTAATCATGTGATTATCAAATGGCTGTTTCAAAAATAAGGGTTAAACTGAAAGAACGTGCAAGGTGCGATTGTTATGGAATTGAATGAAACTGACGTAAAAATTCTCAAAGCTCTCTTAGAGGATGCAAGATTCTCTAGTAGGCAAATTGCCAAGAACGTTGGCGTTTCAGTCGGCACCGTTTTGTCAAGAATAAAAAAGATGGAAGATGACGGCTTAATCAAAGGTTATTCAGTTATTTTGGACCATGAAAGACTTGGTTACCAGTTAACTGTAGTCACCGAAATTACGGTTTCCAAAGGCAGACTTGTAGAAACAGAAAATGAGATAGCCAAAATCCCAAATGTTTGCGGAGTATACGATGTTACAGGTTTAACCGATGCCATTATCGTGGCAAAATTCAAAAACCGCGAAGACCTCGGAGCCTTCACCAAAAAACTGCTTTCGCTGCCCTACATAGAACGCACAAACACTCACGTAGTCTTAACCACAGTGAAAGAAAACTTCCGCCTACTATAGAGAAAAAGCCAAAAAATTAAGGCTTAGTTTTTTCTGTGTTATGATTTTCCATTTTGTATTTTTGTTCTGGTTGGGCGATGGTGATTTTTGTTCCAGCAGCTACAGGCGCAGTTACCCAGACGTTTCCGCCGATGACTACGTTGTCGCCAATTACTGTTTCGGCTCCAAGCAATGTTGCACCTGAATAGATAACCACGTTGTTTCCAACTGTTGGGTGACGTTTTCTGCCCTTGATAATGTTGCCTTTCTCGTCTTTTGGAAAACTCAGTGCCCCAAGCGTTACTCCTTGGTAGAGTTTGACGTTGTCGCCGATTTCTGCAGTTTCTCCAATGACGACGCCTGTGCCATGGTCGATGAAAAAGTTTTTGCCGATTTTGGCTCCTGGGTGAATATCTATGCCTGTTAAGGAGTGCATATGTTCGCTCATTATACGCGGAATTAAGGGTACGCCGCTTAAATAGAGTTCATGGGCTATTCGATAAGTGGTAATTGCCAACACGCAGGGGTAGCTTAAGATTACTTCTTCCGTGCTAACCGCCGCGGGGTCTCCACTGAAAGCTGCTTGGATGTCACCGCTCAGCATCGCTCGGATTTCAGGAAGTTTCTCAAGAAGTTCCCTAACTACCACATGTGCTCTTTTTTGGCAAATGTCTTGGGGGCACTCGCTAATTTTTCTACAAATATACTTGAGACTTCTTTCAACTTCATCCGTAAGCCTAGTGTAAACTGAAGTTAACGTGGTTCCCAAATGATATTTTATGTTAGCTTTAGTGATTTCTGAATCGCCTAAATAACCTGGGAAAAGAACCATGAATAAATCTTCTAAAACTTCGGTGACTACTACTTTCGACGGTAGGTCACGTCCTTCAAGATGATCCATGCCGCCGAACTTTACGTAACTATTCATTATCTCGTCTACCAGTTTTGGCACGCCAGTTTCAACCCAGTCACGTTCCACTTTGTCGTTGTTGCGCATGAGGGTGGCTAGCATTCTGTCTGGGTTCCAGCAGTCAAGTTCCCTGTTTTTTTCCTTGCATTCTTTGCAGTCTTTCGGTAGAGGTTGGTTTGGGTTTGTAGACATTTCTTTTCCCTTCATCAAATATGTGAAAAGGGGGAATATAAGAAAAGCGTCTTTAAAACGCAGACTAGATGGTGGGAGTAGCGGGTGTCGGCTCTTGGAATAGAACCGTGCTTAGGTAACGTTCGCCTGTATCTGGCAGAATAACAACTATGAGCTTACCTTTGTTTTCAGGTCGTTTAGCAATCTCAATAGCTGCATATGTTGCTGCTCCAGAAGATATACCCACTAGCAAGCCTTCTTTTTGCGCAAGTTGCCTTGCCGTTTGCAGCGCCTGGTCGTCGGTAACTTTGAAGATTTCATCTACCAAGTCGAGTTTTAGGACGTCTGGTTTGAATCCTGCACCTATGCCTTGGATTTTGTGGGGGCCTTTCTGTCCGCCGCTTAGAACTGGTGACCCTGCTGGCTCCACTGCTATTGCTTTGAAGCTTGGTTTTTGGGGTTTAATATATTGGGCTATTCCTGTTACAGTTCCGCCCGTGCCTACACCTGCAACTACGATGTCTACTTTGCCGTCGGTGTCTTCCCAGATTTCTGGTCCCGTGGTTTCTCTGTGGACTTTAGGGTTGGCTAGGTTTTTGAATTGTTGGGGCATGAAGCTGTTGGGGGTGTTTGCGACGAGTTCTTCAGCTTTTTTGATGGCTCCGCCCATGCCTTCTGGACCAGGTGTTAGGACAAGTTGGGCTCCATAGGCTTTTAGGAGGTTGCGGCGTTCTACGCTCATAGTTTCAGGCATTGTAAGTATGAGTTTGTAGCCTTTTACGGCTGCGACCATGGCTAAGCCGATGCCTGTGTTGCCGCTTGTGGGTTCGATGAGGGTGGCGCCGGGTTTGATTATGCCTTGTTTCTCCGCTTCTGCTACCATGCTTTGGCAGATGCGGTCTTTGACGCTGCCGCCTGGGTTTCTGGCTTCCAATTTAGCTACTACGGTGGCGTTGGCGCCTTGGGTTAATTTGTTTAATTGTACTAAGGGTGTTTTTCCTATTGTTTCTAGAACGTCTTTGTAGATTTTCATGTTTAACACCTAATTCTATAACGGTGTTATAGTTAGCGTGTTATAAACTTTACCACAGCCTAACAAACACAACACCATAAAACCAATAACATAACTCAACCTAAAACAATTGCGCTCAAAGTAAAGTAAAGCCTTTAAATGTGCCCTGTTCCTATATTTCCGCAACACAGCGCGGAGGTCGCCCAGCATGGCCAAAGGCGTAGGACTGAGGCTCCTATCCCGCAGGGGTTCGTGGGTTCAAATCCCACCCTCCGCACCAAACAAGAACCTGCCACCTTACCTTTTCCAGCAATATGGTGTGTCCAAACTTCTTACTCGGTGTTCTATCTTTTAGATGGTATTTTTTTACGTGTTCTATAGAGTAGCACTAAATATGATGAGCATTTGTTAGCAGTAGGTGATAATGTGGGCAATCTACAAACCGCAAAATTCAAGAAAAAGAAATACATCGGCTTAGGCTTTCTGGTAGTATTTGCTTTACTAACATTAGCAGTAGCACCCATGATACTTGATTCTATATCCGATACATCGAAACAGACTTCAACAGACAACAATGTCGATATTAGCGAAAAACATTTTCCGCTTGAAATAGATTTGAATAAAACCCATTATAATGTAGGCGAAAAAATAGCTTTAAACGCAACTATAATTAACCAAAGCGGTAAAGACGTCAATATGCTTTCTAACGGGTACCAACCATGGGTGATTTTCCATAATATCAACGACAATAAAAACTTTGGCGAAACATCGGAAGGAGTCTACCAAGTTTTTAAAGCGAACGAAAAAATAACACGCGTTTACGAGTTCCAAGCCAATGAGTCAGGCACATACATCTTGGATGTAAGCTACCATATTTCCATCAATAACGTTTGGTTTTACAAACAAGTTGCAAACATTACCATTGAAGTAAAATAGCTGACAAGGTAGAAACAATAGACCCTTTCCAGCGATATGGTATACCTACCAAAATTTTATACAAGTTAGAGCTTACCAATTTTTGTGTTTATTTCGAAACGGCTAAGTGGGATGCTTTTGAAGGGTATTTTGTTGAAGGCTTGTATTTGCTTAACAGTCTGGTTACTAATAAAACAACAACTAAGACTACCACTCCAATGATTATACCCACTACAATGACAGGAAATAGAAATGAATCCAAGCTACCGCCTGAACCGGAACTGACTGAAACATAGTACGTTAAAAATACGGTTTTACTTGAAGAAACAGGAGACGAATTATCTATAGTTAGGGTATAGGTTCCATTCTTTAAAGCCACAAAATTCCAGCTTGAAGAAGTCATTTGGCTGTAGTGGATTACCGAGTTTCCATTTTGGTCTGTTACTCTGAAGTTGATGTCTTTGATTTGATTGTCGGATGCTGAAATCTCTCCCGACAAAGTTTCGCCTTGATTCAATGTTAAATAGGCTGTTTGGGTTCCGTTTGCTGGAATGGTAAGGGTTTGAGTGCATGCGCTAATTGTTTTATGGTGGGTTGCAAGTAAAAACTGAATAGTTACGTAACTTCGGTTGTTGTTATCCCACTGGGGTTGCGTTGTGAACCAAACATAAAAGTTCTCACTATCTTGGGTGAATCCGTCATTCATTGGTTTTCTTCCATTGGCGGCAACAACTGGTTCTGTCCCTCCGAGAATTGCATTTTTAGGGATAGTCATATTCACAAACGCTGTGGAACCGTTCAAGCCGGTTAAATCAAAATTTATGTTTGTGTTGTTATACCAGTCAGGTAGGTTCTGGAAAAAGAGGTTAGTGAATTGGCTTGCGGACACGTTGCCCTGTATTGCCAGAGTTACATTTTTGCCGTCTATACTGGTAGTTTGAAGAGTTTGGATGGCGTCCGGAGAAGTAAATGCAGAAGTTGTTATTTTTCCCTCCATGAAATCCGATATGAGTACACCTGCCAAAAAAATTAGCAGTATACACAATAATTTTGTTCGAAGGGATTTCAACGCTTTATCGCCTTAGAAGTGATTACTATCGTTTGGTATTTAAAAGCTAAGAAAAACTTGATTGCTGTAACAGCTCTGGATCAAACCGTCAAATAACTTTACAATCACTCGTCTTCGGAAGAATGTCCAATGTTTTCGTCCCGATTACTGCTTTAACTTACAGCGTGGAGACTTTGGTTTTTTTAAACCTTCTCCACAACCAACTAAATCATCACGCATCTGAAGCCAAAACCCCCTTCCCACATTCAAAAAACAAGGACTGCACAACTAAAACCCAATCGACACAGTAATAGAAACTTCAACATGCCCCCACACTATACCCACACACCTCAACATACAATCCAACATAGCAGTTGAACCAACCCAACCTCCAACCCGCAAACCCTAACTCCACAACCCTCAAATGCCTATCTCTCTCACGCTTGGTCTGCTCCAAACTCTTAACATACCTATCTAAGCGCCGATACTCAAGGTTACTATGCTTTTTTAAATCAAGAACTCTCCCAGACACGACAAAACACCTCCAAAACAGGGCAAAACACGCCAAAAAACGACAAAATAAGGAAACGAAAAAACCCCAAACACAACCGCTTTGTCAAAAATCGCCACAAACCAGCCATATCACCCAAACCTAAACCCCATTTGCAACGTGCATATTCATGTTAAATTGGAACATTCCGCCATTTTTTACCAAACAAAACCTAAAACTTCACATGTCAAACACAACTTTTTGTCACACACAAAAACCCAAAAACCGCCGCTCCAATCCCAAAGCAAATAAAAAAACAACCTAAACCAAAAAACCAAACCCCCAGTGTAGTGTGCAATTATATCCCACCACACCCAAACAAAAAGAAAAAACCATAAAACGTGCTAGCAATCCAGTCACTCACACCAACCAAGCCTTTTAGGAAAAATTAATTTGCCATCGTGTGCTTTAGCAAATTGGTGATTTATGTGCCTGTTGTACAAGTTACTGTCTGGGCTGGAATAAGTTTAGAGAACAAGAAAAAAATGGTTGAAGGAATAACCAAAGTGATGGAGAGCATAGGCATTCCAAGTCAAGCAACAACAATCATAATCTCTGAAGAACCCAAAGAGAACTGGGCTTCAGGCGGAAAACTCCATTCAGAAACATCTTGGAATCCTATTCCATCGCAAAAATAACCAACCACAACTTTGAAGCTATTTTTTCATCCTAACCCTTCATTTTTTAGGCAATAAACCATGTTGGTATACTGTTTTTCCATGGAATTAACGGTTTTTTTAAGTAACGGTTAAAAGCAAAAGATGCACAATGATACATTTAACACCAAAAAGGTTTGGTAACCATGTCTGCTAAAACTCAACAGCAAAAATTTATTTCAGTTGACCCAGGCAAATGCATTGGATGCGGAATCTGCGAATACGCGTGCACCGTAGAAAAAGGTGAAACCACTTGGAATCCAATCCGCTCCAGAATTAGAGTAGTACGAATGGCGCCAGTACTCAACTTTGCATTATCTTGCAGAGGCTGCCAAGATGCAAAATGTGTAAAAGCATGTCCAGAACGGGCAATCTCACAAGCAGAAGATACAGGCCTTTTAATAATCGACGAAAGCAAGTGTAAAGGCTGCGACTGGTGCGTTCAAGCTTGCGATCACGGCGGAATAACTATACATGCAGATACAGGAAAAGCAATCGCATGCGACCTTTGTAAAGGTGAGCCACAATGTCTTGCATCTTGTCCAGAAGAAGCATTAGCAATCGTGAGTTCAGATGCAGAAGCAGAAAAACGGTTTAACGACTCATTAGCAACATTGTCAAATCAAATCGAAAAAATAACCGTTAGCATCAAGAACAAAGACTGGAAACCATTTCTAGCTATTGCCGAGAAACGTTCAGGCGTTATAACAGAAAAACTAGAAGCTTTGAACAAGAAAGCAAAAGCAAAAAAATAGAAATCTTCCTATCTTATTCTTTCCAGTTTTCTTCATAACCCCTCAGAAAACTATCAATATCCAACCCAACGTTTCCGCCAACATAACCGCCTTCCAACACGAAGAAGGCAGGTTTTTTTAGTCGAGCAATTCTTTTGCCGATCTCAAAGTAATCTTTTTCAACTAAACCTAAAGTTGCCAAATCGCCTTGATGCGTATCAAAACCGGCCGAAACAGCAACAGCCTCAAACTTTGCTAAATCAACCATACCCAACGCTTTGTCAAGGGTTTCTAAGTATCTTTTTCCGCCAAAATCACCCGGCAACGCAAAGTTTATGCAATTACCCTCCGTAAAATCTCCCGTTCCAGGATAATTGGGCGCTTGATGAAGCGAAACATAAACAACCTTTTCGTCACCCTGAAAAATCTCCTGCGTACCGTTCCCATGGTGACCATCTATATCTAAGATTAACGTGCGTTTCCTTGACTCTTTAACCGCGATGGCAATGTTGTTTAGGTAACAGAACCCACGTGTATAAACACCCAGCGCCGCACCGCTTCTTCCAACGTGGTGTCCAGGTGGACGCATAAGAGAAAAACCGTTAATTTTGCTCGCTAATAGTGCGCTGCCAACTGAGAGCCTTGCAAATTCATAGATGTTAGCGTATGCCGGCGTATCAGAATCTTCAACTAAACCTTTTTTTACGTTAAAAAGATAATCCGCGTAATGGACAGACAAAATTTCATCGTCGCTGGCTGGCGTTGGTTCCACAAACGTGTAACCCTTTGCCTGCAATATGTCATGTGCAGCTTTTACTCGCTGGGGGCCTTCAATGTGCCAGGTGCCATAGCCTAAACATTTTTCTGAATAGACCAGTTTTGTTTTCATCGCTAACTGCATCCATTAGACACATAAGTACGCTTTCACATTTAAAAAACATAACTAGCCAATCTTGGCCTAAACAAATGTAATCGGAGAAAAAATTCATGGCATCACAAAATCCATTTGACCAATTCCGCCAAGAATGCCAAACCGCACTAGCAAATGCCCTAAACAAATCCCTGCCAGAAATCAAACAACCCACAATTACACTCAACAAAACACCGAACATAGAATATGGGCAGTTGGCTTCATCTTTGTGTTTTGAGTTGGCAAAGAAACTCAGCCAGAAACCACTCGTTTTAGCCGAGCAACTTGTCGCCGCCATGGATAAATCCACTTTTCATCTAATCGAAAAGGTTGCGCCTGCAGGTGCAGGATACATAAACTTTCATGTTAACTTTGCGAAATTTTCTGCTTTAACTTTAGAGTCAGTTAAAGCGTTAGGCTCAGAATATGGTTTTGTCAAGACTGATCAGCCTAAAAAAATCATAGTTGAACACACCAGCGTTAACCCGCTACATCCTATCCATATTGGTCAAGCCAGAAACCCCATGTTGGGCGATGCGTTGGCACGGATTCTCCAGTACAGAGGACACGAAGTTTCAAGACATTACTACATTGATGATGTAGGAAGGCAATCGTCTGTCTTAGCGTATGGTTATGCCAAGTTGGGCAGACCAAAACCCACCGAGAAAGCCGACCTTTTCGTAGGCAAAATCTACACAGTAACTAGCTGCCTAGTTGAAATTAACCGCCTTAAAAAATCCCGCGAACTCGCCATCAACGCCAAGTCAGCAGACGACCTGGTCAAGGCAAACAAGGAAATCGACGAGTGGATGTCCATCGCCGCGGAACTTAAACAAAAGTATCCAGTGCTCTTTGAGGCGTTGACAGCCCAAATCAGCCAAGATGAAAACCCTGAAGAAGAAATCAAACGTTTAAACTGTGCTTACGAAGATGGCGAAACCAATGCGAAGCAACTCATCCGCGAAGTCAGCGACTTATGCCTTGAAGGTTTCCGCGAAACCATGAAGCGTGTCAGCGTTACGTATGATTCGTGGGACTGGGAGAGCGACTTTGTTTGGAGCACCCAAGTCAACGACGTTCTCGCGAAGCTGAAAGCCTCTCCGTATGTTTACAACGAGAAAGATGTCTTGGAGTTTGACGCAGAAAAAGTTGTACAAACCCTCAACCTGAAGGTAAAGCTAGGGTTAAGCCCGAACAACGAGGTTCCACCCCTAACATTGGGTCGCGCTGACGGCACTACACTCTACACAACGCGTGACATCGCATACACGCTCTGGAAGTTTAAGCAAGCTCAAAAAGTAATTAACGTCATCGGCATGGAACAGTCGCTGGCGCAGTTGCACTTAAAAATCGCGCTCTATGCAATGGGTTACAGCGAATACGCCGAGAATTTGGTGCATTTCGCCTACAACTTGGTTACTTTGCCAGGTTATAAGATGAGTAGCCGAAGAGGACACTACATTACATTCGACGACGTTTTAAGTGAGGCAGTCCAAAGAGCTTACGAAGAGGTTTCGAAGCGTTCCCCCCTGCTATCCGAAGAGGAGAAACGCAAAATCGCTGACTTCGTTGGATTAGGCGCCGTGCGGTATGCACTTATCGATGTGGATCCTTCTAAGACAGTGATGTTCACTTGGGAACGAGTATTGAACTTCGAAACCAACAGTGCACCCTACGTTCAATATACTCATGCAAGAGCCTGTAGTATTTTGCGTAAAGCTGCGCGTGAACCAGAAAAACCAGCCTATGAACTCTTAACTGAGAAACTTGAGCGCGAACTCATCTTGAACATTGCAGGTTTCCCCGATATGTTCATCGAAGCAACAGAATACTACAAACCCAACATGATAGCCGACTACATCAACGTACTTGCTGACAAATTCAACACCTTCTACAATGCTTACCCTGTGATAAAGGCTGATTCGCAAGAACTCAGCGATGCACGCATTGCCTTAACTCAAGCCATAAAAACTGTGATGTACAACGCGTTGAACCTGATTGGCGTTGTTGCGCCAGAAAAAATGTAGATCTGTTAAAACGGAATTTAGGCTTTTTTTTCCTAAAAAGTTGTTTTAAAGTTTGCAATAAAGTTGGACCTTAAGTTAGCTGCTTGATTGCCATAACCTTCAAAAACAACTTTGCTGCATTAAATTGTAATTCTTCAGATCGAAAAAGGAATAGTTTCGATGACAAGAACAAAAGCTGCGCATTGTTGGGTCATATGTAAAAAAATATTCAGCGTCTCCTTACTATTCAACGCGCTCCTAACAATTGCTATCGCAATCGGAATTTTAGCAAATTTTTATTGGGTTTTCCACGGTTGGAAGCCTTTCTATCCCTATCTTATCAGCGGTAACGTTTTTTGGATTGCAATCGTGGCGGCGGCAATTAACATTTTTCCAAGCGCCAGCTTCGGACGCGCTCTTCACACGGGCAGGTTTCTGTTTCACCATTACTTCTATGGTTTTCTAGTTCTACTTCTCTCAGCAGCTTACGTCGTAATCTTCACGCCCGTTTCATTATTTTCTATCTTTTTGGTTAACAGCGAAAGCGTTGCGGTTAACGCTGGACGATTTTTCCTTTTGGGCGGCTTAACTTTAGTTTTAGATGATTTGCCAGATGTTAACACAAAGGTTGAGTCTTCCCTTAACTGGCTAAAAGCTAAAGCCCATCAAGGCAGAAAAATAATTTTTGCTGCCCAATTGGTGACCGGTGCGGTTTCGCTCTATATGTCTGTCGCCATCTCCCTTTCAATATCTCAAAATCCTCAATGGGTAACTTTAGCCAACTTCATCTTAATCGGCACCCTACTTGTAACCGCCATAACTTCCTTTGCCTCTTTAAAAAGAAAGATATGGCTAAAAATCTACAATTAAGCAACAATCCATTCCCTGACATACTTGTAAGGTTGTTTAGCAATAACAAATTTCAAATACAAGCCTAATAATGTAAAACGAGGTGCATACTAATGAGTAATGATTCATACTTCAGTAAGAAACTTGAACCAATCAAGGTTACAAAACAGAAAAGTATTTCACAACTCCTAAGCGAAATGGGCAAAACCGCATATCAGGGGCGCAAACTTGGCGAAGCCGTTGATGTTTGGGAGAACATGATTAAATCAAAAGACACAGTTATTGCTATGGGCTTTGCAGGCTCCATGAGTACCGCAGGGCAATGGACGATTGTTAATTGGCTTATCGAAAATCGCTTCATAGACGTGCTCGTTTCTACGGGCGCAAACGTCAGCGAAGACATCGTTGATGCCATGGGTTTAGGATACTACCAAGGCAACCACATGGTAAACGACGAGCAATTACTTCAAGATGATGTCAACCGTTACTATGACGTTTACGGCAAAGAAACCGATTATCGCGAAATGGAAACTTTAGTTACTGACTTCGTTATGACCTGCAAGCAAGACTACAATTACACTTCAGCAGAATTCCTCCACTTACTCGGAAAATACCTTGGCAAGAAAAAGATACCCGCTATCTCAGCCGTTGCAGCAGCTAATGGCGTTCCAATTTTCAGCCCAGCCATGGTTGACAGCGCTTATGGAGAAACCTTTCTCTTAGCCAAAAACCAAGGCCACACCGTCCACCTAGATAGCGTTAAAGAATTTGACCAGTTCGTCAGCATCGGCACCAAAACCAAAGAAGTTGGCGTCGTCTACATCGGCGGTGGCGTCCCCAAAGACCTAACTCAACTCATAGCCATCTCCGTTTCACCCATGACCAAAGATGAAGGCGTCAAAGGCAGAAAAGGCGGCTTACGCAAAAGCCTACAAGAATACTATTACCCCCACAAATACGCCATACAAATTACCACTGACTCACCGCAATGGGGCGGCTTGAGTGGCTGTACATTGGAAGAGGCGATTAGCTGGGGCAAAATCAACAGCCAAACCGGAACCCGCGCAGTTTGCTACTGCGATGCAACTATTGCACTGCCACTGATTTGTCACGCATTAGCCGAGCGTGTTCCAGAGAAACGGAAAGGGCCAGATATGAGCTGGCTATTCAAAGGCGTACAATAAACGCCCAATTTTTTACTTTTTCTTCTTGTTTAATCTAGTTATCAGCGAGCTTGTCATTATCGGCATTATTACTGTGGCGTCGCCTTCGACCATGATGCGTTTGGCTTTTTCGTTGATTTTTCCCCATGAAACTGCTTCTCTTGGGCGTGCGCCGCTGAGGCTGCCGTCCCATTCGTCCGCTGTGGTTATGTAGACGACGTAGTCTAAGCCGTCTTTGAACTGGTTCCACCAAATAGTGTGGTGCTTGCTGATTCCACCGCCGACGATTAGGGCGCCGCTTTTTTTGGCGTCAAAAACGATGTTGTTGAGGTCTCCTTCGTCTTTTAGCAGGTTTACTTTGAATTCTTTGTGGTCTTGGCTAAAGAACCAGAGTTGGTAACCTACTGAACCGTCAGTTATTCCGGGCACAAAAACGGGGATGTTGTTTTTGGCTGCCCAATAAAGAATTGAGCTTTCGTTGCAGCATCGCAACCCTATTTCGCGACAGAGTTCGCTGGTTGAGAGTTCCCTTTTGCCTTCCTTGTATAACTCTTCAAGTAGCCCAATGATTTTCTTTTCAATAATTATGCCGTAGCTGTCATTTGGGACAAGCACGTTTCCAAGGCGGTTTACGCCTTCTTGGTGGAGTTTGGAATCGTTCATGATGAAGCTGCCCTTGTAATAGTCTTTGTAACAGCGGGCAACGTCATGGTCCAATGTTCCACAGGTTGTAATTATTACATCTACAAGTTTGCGTTTAACCAGTTCCCTGATAACGCCGCGGGTTCCAGTTGCCACTATGTCTGCGGTGAATGATAGAAATTTAATGCAGCCTTTTTCCTTAACCATAGCTTCCATGATGTTGACGCTATGTGGCAAGTTTGCCTGCGGTGAAACCCCACGCCGCCTCCATCTGCAAGACCAGCTCATCAACCGACATGTCTTTGGTAAAATCGTAATCTTTCACTGGAACCTTATGTGATGCTTCTTTGTGCAAGTTAATTTCTCCTGCACCTTGTTAACGAAAATGGGAATAAATAGGTGTCGAAAATGCATCGGGCTATTCTGATAAGTAGTTGATGATGCGTTTGTAGATGTCTTTGTCGCTGGAATCTTCGTAGCCTGCATAGATGCTCGGGTTATCGTTAACTTCTACAACCACATAGTCGCCATCAACTTCTTTGATGTCAACTCCATAAAGTCCTTTGCCAACAACGCTACATGCTTTCAACGCGACTTCTCTTAGTCTCGCAGGCATATCGCTTTTTTGTGAACTTACCGTTCTGCCCCAAACCACCGTTGGTTTGCCACGGAGTTTGGCACCATGCTTCCACTTCCCCTTGGGAATCATATATTTGCAAACATACAAGACATCATTGTTTAGAACGCCCACTCTCCAGTCAAAAGCGGTTGGTGTAAACTTTTGAATAGCGAGCACATCGGATTTTTTGAAGAAACGTTTGGCGACATCACGAAAACTGGTTTCACAAGCAGCCTTCTCTACATAACGCGAGAAACTTGTATAAGGCGCTTTTATCACAACGGGCTTGCCAAGTTCGTCGAAGATTTCCGTGATTTTTTTGTGGTGCATATCGTCTTTACTTAGAAAAACAGTGGGGATGCGAGGGACATTGTATTTTTCAAAGAGTGCGTACTGATGGATTTTATTGCCACAAATTGTGATGGATTCTGGGTCGTCAACGACTTTCAAGCCCAGTTCCCATGCTGTTTTAGACACAATGTATGACGTAAAAAGAGGGTCGGTTGTTGCCCGAATGAAAACGGCGTCGTAGTTTGGGATGTCTTCGATGTTTTCGCGGAAAAGGAAACTGAATTCGTGGCCTGACTGCTCAGCTGCCAACTTGAAGTTTTGAAGGGCGCCTTCCTCTCGGGGGTCAGTAAAATTATATTTTTCAACAAAACATGCGATTTTAGACACTGAAGTGTTCATCCTGCTGAGAAATCAGCATAATCTCCTTGGAGATTAACTCTAAATCACTTTTTGACAGATCATTTTCTTTCAAAGGTTCAAGACCACACAGGAATGCTCTTCCTTCTGCTTTTTGAACGTGAACTTTACAGATAGGAATTCTGAAGAGTTCATAAACCTTTTCAGTGATAGCGGTAATTTGTTCATCATCCAGTTGACATTTTCCAAAAATCGATTTAACTGTGAACATTTGTCCCTTGAGGGGCTGGGCACAAACTGTAAATTTGTAGTTCATTCCTAAACTTTTCAATGCACGATATAATGCACTCTTGTTTTTGGCAACTTGATAACCTTCGTATATGAATGGGTTAACAGCAAAAACCACTACAGGTAAGTTGATTTCGGTCATGATTTTCTTAACTGAATCTGTTACCAGAAAGGGCAGGGTGGGAATTTTTGCTCTTGCCGCCCGTAACAGAAGGATTGGAGTGCGGCTGGAATCAATGATGTTCTCGCAAGATGGAATAACCGAGTTTCCTAAAACTTCTGCGTGTAAGGAGACGTAGTAGCCTGTTTTTAGATAACGGTAGTCGTTGTTAATGTTGATCGTGGTGTCTTTAATTGATGATTCGAGAAACTGGGAAGGGTTAAGCGCGTTTAAATCATCTTCAAGGTCGATGTTAGAGACGACCAACACTTCATTTGACACCAGGTAATTAGAAGGCGTTATTCGTGCAGTTATATTTAAAATTAACTATATGTATAACAGCATCTCAAGTTAGCCCTAAACGAAAGAAAGAGGTAAAAACTACGTACAAACCGCTAGAAGTGCTCGGACCAGAACACGAATACTCACTGGTAGACAAAAACTTAAAAGTTCTGCCGATAAGCGACCAAATTATCAAAGGGTACTGCGGAAAAACCGTAAACTTCATCGAATTGCCCAACTTTACGTTTGGCAAAGAAATGCAACTTCATGTTATGGAAATTAAAGCCAATCAGCCCTTCAAAACAGCCAGTGAATTCGAAGAAACCATGCAAAATGCCGTTGCAACTCTGAGTCAAATCGTTCAAAAACATGGCGCAATGCTGCTAGGAACAGGAATGCATCCCCTCCTAAAACTGCAAGACACAGCCATCTGGCCACATTACCACAAAAAAATCTACCAACAATATGGCAAACTTTTTAATCTAAACCAACATGGATGGCTCAACATCCAAAGCTTCCACCTTAATTTGCCTTATCAAAAAGAAGCCGATACCATCCAAATTCATAACCACCTGGCTAATTTGTGTGCGTACCTGCCAGCAATCGCTGCATCTTCACCTATATTCGAAAGTAAAAATGGACCCGACATTGACAACCGTCTCCACTTCTACAAAATTAACCAAAAAGAAGTACCATCGGTAACAGGCGATGTTATTCCCGAATATGCAACCTCGCTAAGCCAGTACAAGCAAGACATAATTGGAAAGTACTCAAAGGATTTACAGCAAGCCGGTGCAGACAAAACCCTGCTGCATCGGGAATGGGTGAATTCGAGGGGCGTAATCTTCCGATTTGACCGTTGTGCCCTTGAAGTGCGGGTGATGGATGAGCAGGAATGCGTGAAGGCCGATGTGGCGTTGGCTTGTTTCGTTCGTGCTACCGTCAGAGGCTTGGTTGCGTTAAAGGCTGACCTTTTGTCCCATGAAGTTTTAGTTAAAGATTTCAATGCAGTTATCAAAGATGGGTTGAACACGGAAGTTGCAAGTCCACATGGCAAAACAGCGAGGCAGGTATGCCAATATTTTCTCAAATTAGCTCTTGAGTATGCGACCGAAGATGAAAAGAAATACCTGTGGCTTGTAAAGAAACGCATAGAAGAAGGTAGCCTGTCAGAGCGAATATGCGCAAACGTTTCTAGACGCGCAGAGAAAACAGATTTCCGTGAGGCTATTGTTGATGTTTATTCAATGCTTATTAAGTGCCTTTCCAATAATCAAATCTACTCCTAAAAAAAGATGAAATTAGATGCCTGAAGATAACAAAGGAACCACTTACTCATACGATGTCTGTAGTGAATGCAAAATTATTTGTTGCCAGGACGCCAAGCCGCCATTAAGTGAGAGCCGCAAAAAAATCGTAAAAGAATATTTAGGCAAACAAAAAATCAAAGTTAACAAGCCATTCACAAAAGAAAGTTACTCGTACCCTTCAGTTGATGAAACCCTTCTCTGCGTATTTAACAGCAAAGAAACCAAACGATGTATGGTGCACTCGGTAAAACCTGAAACATGCCGCGCAGGACCAATCACCTTTGATATCAACTTTAAAACTAAAAAAGTTCAGTACTTCCTTAAAAAATCCGAAATCTGCGCCTATGCTGGAGAATTGTTCAAGAACAAACCAGCTTTCAATGACCATTATGAAGTAGCCAAAAAAGAAATAATGCACCTAATCAAGGAGCTATCAGCCAAAGAGCTGCATGAGCTTATGAAAATTGATGAGCCCCAAACCTTCAAGGTCGGCGAAGATGACTTACCAGTCGAAGTGGTTAAAAAACTCGGGTTAGAAGAAGCCAGCGTCTCTTAGTTTAAGCGCCACACTGATGTTGCCCTTAAAATGTACCCTACCTGTGAAGAAGGCTTTTTCCGCACTTAATTTCCCATTAACCATATCCAAGAAATCGTTCTCATTCATTTTCAAAGTTAAAGTCGGCGCCGCATGTGTTCCTTCACATACCTGAAGTTTCTGGTCTTTTATGATTACTGTCCAATTGCCTCCCTCAATCCCGGTTATGTTTACCTGAGCGATTACGTCGATGCCCTTTGCTTTCTCAGGCTTAAACCTGTTAGTTAAGACATTATCAAAGAAGTCTTTGGGTGTGTTTGTCTCCATCCTTTCAGCCTGCTATTTTTCAGCTATTTTACACGGTTGAGTTATTGAAGGTTTGGTAACGGTCTACCTAAAGAGGTCTCTTTCTTTGGCCCTGGTCAACGATGTTTCGGATGCGTTTTCGTCGGTTTGATAGTGGTATCCTCGAATAATTGCGGCTGGAATGCCCTCGTTGGCTTGGCCGATTACAAGCTCAGCGGCTGAAGAGAGCTCGTCCGCGATGGCGGTTTGCTTGATCCTAAGTACATAGCCGAAGAGATCCTTCTCTCCTCTTCTGTCCCGTATAGGTTTGAATCCGGCTACACCTACAGCCACATTAATCTCACCAAGTCTGAAGGGTCGACCATGAGTGTCAGAAACAATAACCGCCACATCAGCACCCGTTAAAAGTTTAATTTCTTTCCTGATGCTCTCTGCTGAAGCGCTTGGGTTTTTGGGCAGGGGCACAACATTTCTATCCCCCGAAACGTTGGAGCGGTCTACTCCGGCATTTGCACAAATTATGCCGCTGACAGTTTCTGTTATGATGCTGTTTTGTCCGACCCGAACGATATCTTTGGTTTCACGCAAAATAACTTCGACTAAGGCGGGATCTTTGTTGGTTTTTTGAGCAATTTCTTTTGCTTTTTTTGAAGGCTTAATCTCGTCTAGGTTGATTACGTTGCCTTCAGCCTTCGAAACAACCACGTGTGTAACCACTATGACATCGTTTTGTTGGATTGGGTTGTTCTGTTTTTTTGCGGCTTCAACGATTAGCTTGCCTAAGTTGTCTCCTTTTTTTATTAACGGTAAATTCTCTACGGCGAATACTTGGATAGGATTCAAACTATTTGCCTCTTCTCAGGTTGCTAATTAAGCGATAGAACTTAAATTTATCTTTGCTAAAAGTTTAGAAAACAAAAAAATTAAAAAGGTATTTGGAAACTTGGGAGAGACCTTTGCGGTCTCGTTGATTTAGTTGTTTAGTTTCGGAACTTTTGCAGTTTTTGCAGCATCAGTTTGTCGCCTTCAGCGTCACCTGCACATGTTGCGATGATGCCGTCGACTAATCCGACAAGTTTTGATGCTTTTTCTTCAACTGTTTCCATTGTTGCCGCGGTAGGCCATCCAATCATTTTGACTGTTTCAACGTTTTTGGCTGTTCCAACTAGGAAGTATGCGAACAATGGCTTGTTGAGTTTCTTGCATTCTGCTGATACTGCTTTGAGGGCATCGAATGAGTCGTCGGTTAGCCTCATGAAATACACGAAGTCCCATGGCTCACGTACCCGTTCAAGAGTTTCTTCAATTGAGCGTCTTGCGGTTAATAAGCAGCCAAGTTTGAGGTTTTTGGTTTTGACATCTGTGCGTATGAAGTCACGTGCTTTTTCTGATGATGGGAGCATTGTTATGGGTTGACCGAACTTTGGGTTGTCTCCCATGGTGACTGCTAAGCCGTCTAATCCAATGATGTCTGAGGCTAAAGCTAATCCGCCTACTTCAACTGGACCTTTGTATTTTAGAATGAAGATTGGGCAGACATATTTTTCTGGGTACTTGTATTTGAGTAAGCAGCTTACCACTACACCGCTGGGTGCTGGGAAACCTGCTGCGCCGTCGGTTACGTTCCATCCGTCGACTAGATCTTTGAGTTCATCTGCGAGCTTTAAGAATTTTCGAGTTGGCACAAATTCATTTAGTATTTTCATGGAGAGTTCATCTCAGGTTAAAGAGGTGAGATGTTTGGGTTAAAAAGGCTTTTGCATACGCAACGCTTGGCTTTTTGGTTTAACGCTTTCTACTGCAGCAGAGGAAAAAATAGGATTATTGACGACTGCTTGGGGGAGCTAAGCTTGTTTTGGCTCTTTCTCTTTTGAATTTAGCTAATCTAGCGATTTCTTCTTTATCAACTGGCTCCTTACCAGAGTCTAAGGTTTTTAGCAGTTTTTCCCCAGCCTTTGACCTAACAATCACAGTTGAATACCCTTTTTTGCTACCAACCGAGCCAACAGAGACATCCGCAAACTGAGCCGCAAAATCATCGCAATACTTACATGATTTCTCCGCCGCGACGTCAAGATCCTTCACTTTACAGCTGTACTCTTTTCCCTCAACAAACGCTGTGAATTTTCCTTGACGAATCTGAGTTTTTTGTACTTTGTCTATGTCAACGCCAAACTTTGTTTGCATTTCTTCTTTAAGTTTGGCATGGTTGAAGGCTTCAAAACAGAACAAGCCAATAACAGTGATTTCGCAATTGCTACCGATGGTTTGCTGTATTTTTCTTGCCGCCTTAGCTTCACAGGGCGTGCATACAATGGCTATGCGCTTTTTACCTTGTCCAATTAGTTCTTGCAGTTTTTTTGTGACATTAACCTTGAGGTATTTGGTTCCCTTCGCCGCCAAAACATCACTGGGATTCTCGGCTACAACAGCTTCTGCGGTGTATCCTTCTCCCCGGCGAACAACAATAGCCACATCAAACAAGTCTTCTTCAAAACCATTAACCAAAATCGCTGAAACTACCCCGCCATCCTGCCCCTCTACTTCACTTTTTGCAGAAAACAGATCACAGTAAACGCCAAGGTCCTCATCTTTTGTGCACCGCAAAAATTGTTTTTCGATTTTAGCTTCGCCCTGACTTTTGCAATTAGCATTTTTTTCAACTTGATTATCTGGCATTTTAGAAATTCAACCAATCTTCGCTATTTTAGCTTAGGTTTTGGGTCAAATAAAGCTTTAAACTTCCTGAAGGTATTGCGTAAGTGGCATAATCGAGAAAAGATGGCAAAAAATAATTTAGCTCATCAGGTTTTAGTCCATTAGAAGAAGAACTCTTTTTTTTGCAATTTTTTTGGGATAAGGTTTTTTTGAGTTGAATTTTAATATTTAAGCTTAAATTATAGTCTTCATGCGTCTGTATTAGTCACAAATTGTCTTAAAAAGTCTGATTGCGTCAATGATATTGTTGGAGCAACAACTTTAGAAGTTAGATCTGGCGATTCCTTTGGGTGGGTTTAACTTTGAAATCTTTTATTTGATAAGTTCTTAAGGCGGCTTAGGTGCTAGATTTGACGAATCTGTTCAAGTAATTGATTTTGTTTTCCTCTATGATTGATAACTTGTGTTAAAGATGAAGAGTTTAAGGATCTGTCTGTTTGATTTGTTTTGTAATTCTTAATGTTCCATAAAGAAGATATGTCTTTTTCAGACACATTTATATTTGTCCGTCAACCAATAAATGCAACAAGACGCAAGGCAAGCCAAATGAGTCAAGAAAAAAACAAAAAAATCACTCTAAACATCGGTGGCATGAGTTGCATAAATTGCGCTCACACCATCGAAAAGGAACTCGCCAAACTAAACGGCGTAACCCAAGCTACTGTAAACCTCGCCGCTGAACAAGCACTAATAGACTACAACCCGGACCTCATCACCCAAAAAACCATCGAAACGGTCATCACCAACTCAGGCTATCATGTAATCCACGAAAAAATTGTTCTCCAAATCGGCGGGATGTCATGCGTTAATTGTGCCAAAACCATCGAGAAGGCCCTGGGCAACCGCGAAGGAATCTACAACGCAGTTGTCAACTTTGCCGCTGAAAGCGTCTCAGTTGAATACAACCCTCAGCAAATCAGTTTGCCAAGCATCAAAAAAACCATCCAAGATAGCGGATACCAGGTAATCGACCAACAACAAAAAACCAAGGAAGATACAGCAGGTGAAGAACGGAAACGCCACATCCGACATCTAAAAATCCTCTTAGTAACTAGCATTGCCCTGACCATTCCAATCCTTCTTTTGATGTGGCTCTCACCTCTGCCCATGGAGCAAAACAACATCCTCATGTTCCTGCTTGCAACGCCAGTTCAGTTCATCGTGGGCTGGACCTTCTACGTTGGCACCTACAAAGGGCTACGAAACAAGACTACTAACATGGACACCTTAATTGCCATTGGCACATCCACCGCATGGATCTACAGCACCATCGTCACCTTTGCCCCAGAAGTTTTCCCCGGTGCAGGAGTATTCTTCGATACCGCAACCATGATTATGAGCTTCATTTTGCTAGGAAAACTCTTAGATGCCGTAGCTAAGGGCAGAACCTCGGAAGCCATCCGAAAAATTATGGGTCTCCAAGCCAAAACAGCCAGAGTCATCCGCAACGGTGAGGAACAGGAAATTCCAGTTGAAGACGTACAAGTAGGCGACATCGTCTTGGTTAGACCGGGAGAAAAAATCCCCGTCGACGGTACTGTTACCGAAGGTTATTCGGCAGTGGACGAGAAAGTCATCACTGGCGAAAGCATCCCAGTCGAAAAAAGAATCGGTGACCAAGTCGTAGGAGCCACCATGAACAAGACGGGTATGCTCAAATTTAAAGCCACAAAAGTTGGCAAAGACACAGTTCTTGCCCAAATCATTAGCATGGTTGAAGATGCGTTAACTTCGAAAGCGCCTATTCAAAGATTAGCCGACATTGTTTCGGGATATTTCGTTCCAGCTATCATAATTACGGCGACACTTTCAGCCTTATTATGGTACTTTATTGTCGGAGCGTCCTTCATTTTCTCACTCACAGTTTTCATCGCAGTGATAATCGTAGCTTGCCCTTGCGCTCTTGGACTCGCTACGCCGACAGCGATAATGGTGGGTGTCGGAAAAGGAGCAGAAAACGGCATCCTGATAAAAAGTGGCGAAGCATTGGAAGCGGTATACAAGCTTCAAGCAGTTGTTTTTGATAAAACAGGAACACTAACGAAGGGCGAACCCGAAGTAACCGACATTGCCCCATCTGAACCATTCGGAGAAGCCCAGCTCCTGCAGTTCGCCGCAATTGCAGAGAAAAACTCCGAGCATCCGCTGGGAGCAGCCATAGTAAAAAGGGCAAAAGAAAGGGGAATCCAAGTTGATGAACCGGAATTGTTCAACGCTATCCCCGGATACGGAGTAGAGGTGGAACATAAGGGCGCCAAAATATTGTTGGGCAACAGAAAACTGATGGAGGCAAACAACTTAGACATTAGGGCGCTTGAGGGGAAAATGTCGGCGTTTGAGGAAGAAGGCAAAACCGCTATGCTTCTCGCCGTTGACAACCAGCTTGCGGGTTTGATAGCGGTGGCTGACACCTTAAAGGATCACTCCGCCGAGGCAGTTAAGACTCTTCAACAGATGGGATTGGAAGTCATCATGATTACAGGCGACAACCAGCGAACCGCCAAAGCCATCGCAGCGCAGGTAGGTGTTAACCGCGTCTTTGCTGAGGTTCTTCCAAGCGAAAAAGCAACAGAGATAAAGCGACTGCAATCCGAAGGCAAAGTTGTGGCAATGGTTGGTGACGGAATAAACGATGCTCCTGCTTTGGCGCAAGCAAACATTGGAATTGCCGTGGGCAGCGGAACAGATGTAGCTATTGAAACGGGAGATATCGTGTTAATTAAGAATGATTTGAGGGATGTGGTGGTAGCTATTCAGTTAAGCCGGGCTACTATGCGGAAAATTCGGCAGAACCTATTCTGGGCATTCTTCTACAACATCGTCCTAATTCCGTTGGCGGCAGGCGCATTCTACCCCATTCTACATGTGCTGTTCAATCCAGTTTACGCGGCAGCGGCCATGGCAAGCAGCTCAGTAACTGTGGTTACCAATGCTTCACTCCTCAGAAGATTTAAACCAAAAATCTAGTTACAAAAACAAAACAGGTTGTTGGAGGTGAGAAAGTATGGCTAAAGATTTGGTATGCAACATGGAAGTTGATGAGAAAACTGCGAAGTACAAAACAATCTACCAAGGCAAATACTATTATTTCTGCGCTCCAGGATGCAAAAAATCCTTCGAAGCAAACCCACAAAAATACATAGGCGGTAACTCGTCAGTTCACAATTGCAACTGCGGTCACGACCACTGCTAAACCATTAAGGTTCAGCATGTCACGTTCATTCTTTTTGTTTCTTTGAGTTATTTCGCTCGGCTGAATTTTGGTATTTTAGTATTTCTGGTTAACCTTAATGATGAGCTTGGAGAGCTTTAACAACACATGTTATAGAAAAATGTTCTCTTTGAATTGTGTCTATTGAAAGCAATTGATAATAAAAGAGTATGATTATTTTTTTTGTATAGTTGAACCTTTGACCCAATCCGACAAAAGTATTTCATTGGTATTCCCGGATTCTTTAACAGTTACAATGCCACGCTGCGCAAACCGAGCTACAACCCGATGCGTCTTAAGTCTGCTAAGTCCAGCTTCCTTTACCACATATTTTTGGAGGTATTTTCCTTGATGTGCAACTAAAACATTCAGAACTTTCTGCTCTTCAGGCGTCATGGTCTTTAGTAGCACGCCACATGTGTTTGGTTCAACTGCCGGATTAACGACTAATTCTTCATCACTTCTAATGGGTTCAACTGAAACACTGTTTGAATTTGGCAGTTCACAGGTTCTCTTAACGTATCTGAGCTGAGGAAATGCTAAGTAAAAAGCAACCCCAATTACCGAAGCAACCACGACGACAATTAACGCGGTAGGAACTAGCCACAAATAAGAATTTGTTGTTCCATCGTTGTTGCCCATCATTCCGCCCATTCCCCCGTAATTACCATTGCTGCCTAAGTGGGAACCCCACATTTGGCTCATCCAACTTGATCCGTAATATGACGGTGCTGTGGCGGACAAATACCAGCCTACCAAGGCAAGAGTCAATAACACACTTAGCGTAATTATGAAAATGGTGAGAAAGAAGTGCAACTTTTGCATACCAGAAGAAATCTCATGGTTACACATTAAGTTTTACCTGGCAAACGATTTTCAATACCTTAATTGTCCATAGAAAATACTGTTTCAAGTATTGTTTCATGTGTGTTTCAGCGAACTATCAAAAGAATGTATGATCATATTGTAATATGGTGATAAAGTAAAATGAATAAAACAAAAATGATAATCGCGTTGGTCGCTGTTGCTGCATTGACTTTGACCATAGTGGGATTAACCTCAGCCCAATTATCGACAACCCAACGTTATAATGGGGTAAACCCCAACATTGCTTCCAACAATGGCTTCTGGGGATGGATTGGAAGCTGTTTTGGATTTAGAAACAGTCAACCTTACGCCAACCAGTATGTCGCTCCACCAGCTGGCACAAACAGTCAAGTTCCCATACCAAAAGGCAACGGCAACTACTTTGGATTTGGACCGTGCTGGGCACGACTTAATTCAAGTCCATAACCTCTTTTTTTCTTAATTAAATGTAATGAATTTAGAAATGAAAAAAGAAAAAAAGTCTTTTGTTTAGATTAAAATTTTGTGATTTGGGGGCTTTATCAGAGGAATGGTTAAGTTTTCTTTAGGGCGGTGTAGTTCTTAGTTTTAGGATTTTATTTCGTACACCATGTCACAGTCGCCTACTGGACCTGGTTTGCGAATTTCTTTCAAACGGACATTTCTAATTTTTAGGTTCTCTGATAGCGCTCCTACTGGGAACAAAGAAATAGCACAAGCCGGCATGATTCCGAATCTTTCTTTAACAAGTTTGCCGTGGCAAATGTAGCACCCTCGAAATTTCAGAATGTATTCTTCTGCCTGCTTTTCCAAAGTTACGCTTTTGACAAGCTTTAGATCATTCTGGATGTAATTTGCGATCTTCTCCATTAAAGCGTCTGATGTTTGGGCTGGAGGTATTGATTTGCCCCAAGTTTTTCCTAGCGCCATGCCTAGCTTTTGCAAAAACCTTTTGATTTTCCTCTCCTAAGGCTCCTTGAATTGAACACATAACTTCAAGAACCGGCTTTTGGGGAATCATTTTTTCTTCAGACATTTTCTTTCCTCTCAAAATTCAATTATACTCATCAAGAACGCGAACGTTTAAGGCTTTTGTTCTTTCAAATTAAGGAGGATGAAAACTCCCAATACCTACCAATTGGACCTGTCTTCCTTTTTGTCGATTAACCGAATTCTTTCTTTAAATTAGAAGATAGCAACCTTTAATTTTAAGTTTTAATTAACCCTAATTTCGTGCGAGAAAACTGCTTTTCAATTTTAATATCTTCTGCGATCTTGTTAATCTTAACTTCTTTTTTAGTTAATTTCAGTGCTGCACAGATGATGACAATGAGTCCCAGTCCTTCTTCTAATCCCACGGCAAATAACTCGAGCGTTTCATTTGTTTTGATTGGGATAGCAATCATCGTATCTATTGCAGTTGTTGTGATTTACTTCTTGTTTTCAAAGAATAAAAATAGAAAAATGGTTACATCTTCTGAATCCAAATCCCTAACAATCAATAGGCAACCAACAATTGGTTCAAAGATAGATGCCGGCGAAAAAATCTCAAGACCTTTCGATGTCTTCCTGTGCTATAAAAAGAGTTCAGGTAAAGATTATGCTGACCATTTGAAATCAGGTTTGGAAGAGCTTGGATTGCACACATTCGAGGACTGCAAAGATATCCCGCTAACTGTGAACACTGAAGAGGGTTGGGCGTGTGATCGTGATAAAGCTTTTTGGAGGAAAGCAGGTATTTTGTTCTTGTCATGACTCCTGGCTTCAATTTGTCGTCTGAAGTTGTTAAAGAAATAGGCATGGCAAGAAAACAAGGTAACAAGACATTTGTTTTCTTTAGACATCGGAGCATGGGGCGAAATATAGTGGTTAATTTGGGAGATGAGGTTTTTGATATTGGAAAACTTGAGCAAGTATCTTTTGAGACCAAAGAAGAGCTGTTGCGGCTTGCGCATGACATTCTTTTAAAAGCTAAGAATCCGTAGGTTTTTATTAATTTATAACGTGAATTATCGCATTGTTTTGCGACTTTGATGTATTTTTGCACAGTTCAACACCTTACTTTGTAAGGCTGCCGCCTTCCATGGATTTCAGAATTAGGGCACGAAAGACCTATAAGCCTGTTATATTATATATTAGAATATTAGAATGTGCATAGTGGTTTAAGGTTGAAACCGAGACCGAGAAGGATGTTAACTCAGCTTTCCACAAGTGTTTCAAAACTGTTTCACATCTGTTTCAGCCAACTATCATATCATTCGAATACCATAATATAGCTAAATAAAAATCGGAGGAAAAAAAATGAAAAACTGGAAAATAATAACATTCGTTGGCGTTGCAGCGATAGTAGCTGCATTATTAGCTTCAACCGCAATTGCCGCAGCCATGATGGGCGGCGGAGGTTACGGCGGCTATGGAGGAATGATGGGAGGAGGCTATGGCACCGGCTACGGATACAACGGTCCACCATACACAACAGGAACAACCATTCCCACAACACCAACATCACAATACTATCAGCCAGTTTATCCGATGATGTTCGGAGGCGGCATGATGGGACGGTTTGGAAATGGCTACGGATTTGGCGGAATGATGAGTGGCTACGGATACACAGCGCCATACACATACACCGGTACACCACTAACAATTACCAATGCAGTAACAATAGCCCAAAACTATGTCTCCTCGATAGGCAATCCCAACTTAGTGGTTAAACAAGTGGAAGAATACTCAGCGAACTTCTACGTCCAAGTTAACGAGAAAAGTCCAAGCAACGGAGCATTCGAACTCCTAATCAACAAATACACTGGCAGCATCTATCCAGAAATGGGACCAAACATGATGTGGAACACCAAATACGGCATGATGCGCGGAGGAGTCCTTGGCGGAATCTTTGGAACCCCAACTACGACCATGACCGTAACTTCAACTCAAGCAACCACCGATGCCCAACAATACCTCACCACATACCTACCAGGAACCACAACAGGCGACGTAACAACATTCTACGGCTACTACACTATCGAAGTGCTTAACGGCGGAACAACCTATGGGATGCTAAGCGTCAACGGCTACACTGGACAAGTTTGGGTCCACACATGGCATGGAACCTTCGTCCAAGAACAAATAGTGGGCTAAGATATCCAATCCCTTTCTTTTTTGTAATTTCACATTTAGAAGAATAGAAACCCTAAAGAGATGAAAACCATGTCAGAATATTCAACAAAGCAGGTCACTGAAATGTCGAAACGAACCTTTGACATGTCAATATACGAATTACAGGCGGAGATTTCAAAAACAATAGCCCACCCCCTAAGGATTGCCATCATCCACACCTTAAAAGATGGCGAGAAAACTGTAAACGACCTCACCCAAACACTGGGCGTCAGTCAATCCAATGTATCTCAGCACCTAGCAATAATGAGACAAAGACAAATCGTCAAAACAAGAAAAGATGGCTCAACGGTTTACTATCGAGTGTCAAGTCCTAAAATCAGCCAAGCTTGCGACATGGTTCGAGAGGTACTAATAGAACAGCTCAACCAAAGACAAGAAATAGCAAAAAACTTCGAGCTATAAGAGGAATCAAAGAATGTCCCCTTTTGGTTTTGGATGCGGTTGCGGCGGAGGATCCAACAATGAAAGAAAAGAAGTCACTCGCGAAGTAATACGAGAAGTTGTCATGATTCCTTGCAAATACTGCGGCGCCCTCTTTCAACAAACAGCAACATTTTGTCCACATTGTGGAGCAAAGAGAACAGTTTAAAACTAAAGAAAAATAACATATAATTGGAGATCTTTATTTTGTCCAAACTAAAACTATTAACAGTTATTCTGACAACTGCCCTTTTGGCGGCATTCGTATTTCCTGTTTTTGCCCTAACATACAATCCAGGCGTTGTGTCGGGGCAATATGTAAAATACGGTAATTTTGTCGGCGTCGGTCAAGGAGTTGAGTCCTTCAATGATTACGACTGGCTTAGAGCTACAAGTGACAGATGTTTCTGGAAAATCAGTCACTTTGCTTTCAACGAGCCAATATAAGAACGGAACTGCTATCGCAGGCAATGGCACCGTGTCAGTTTGGAATATTGAAACAGGAACCCAAGATGGTGTTCCAACTACCCAAGGTCCAATCATAGCCGCAAATTTGAACCAAGGTGACCTAATACCCCCTCCTAACACTTATATCGTAAATAGTACTGAGAGCCGAACCTACCTCGGTGCTAGCCGAACGGTGAATATTCTTGATGCTTCCCTTTCAACGCCAGATTATAACGCAACTCTAACTTACGTTTATGATAAAGAGTCCGGGATGTTACTTGAATCAACAACTCAAACAACAACTCAAGCAGACCCCCAACCGGTAACAACGACAATTTCCTACAGCATAATTGAAACCAACATTTTCGGCTCATCATCGAATCCATCGCCTTCTGTTCCAGAGCTACCCATCCTATCAGTTGGAGTTGTCTTCATTATTGTCTTGATAGGTGCAGTTGTAAACCTTATTGTGGTCAAGAAGAAAAATTAAACGTTTAGTTTACTTTTTTTTTACATACTTCAATTATGAAGTGTGTCATTCCTCAGGGTCAACCTCGCTTCTTAATAGCATATTCTTTGAAGCTCGTTCTAACATCTCGTCTTTATTCAATTTTTGGAACAAGAATTTTGTTTAAGAGGTTCCCTCAACCCTTAAAGGGGTTAGGAAATATTTGGTTGCCTGTGGGTGCCCATGCCGTACCAGAAGAAAACTTTTGCCACAATAGCCGTTAATACAGCGGCAAGCATACGGGCCAAGACGGTTAGTGCAAATCCTATTGTTCCTGTGACTACGTTTGCAGTCGACATTTGGAATATTGTAAACATTACTATGCCGCCAATTGTGCAGGAGACTAAGCTAGAAATGAGCAGTCTTTTGAAATTGTCTGACCTCTTGTTTAATGCTCCAGCCATGTAGCCGATTAACATTGGACTCACTACGTATGCTAATAAGACTGTTCCTGAACCTGGTATTCCATGGAAGCTGTTTGCCCAGTACAATGCGTAGAATGCGCCCATTAAGAAGCCTGAAGCTCCGCCTGCCCATTGGTTCCACAGTAAACCAAGGGCTAAGGGAACACCAACTATGACAACAAGTTCCAGTATTTCCATCGTAAGTCCAAGTACGATTCCCGGACCGCCGCCGACTAGCGACGGAAGTTTCGAAATCAACACAATCACGAAAATGGCGACTACAGGAAGAATAATTCCAAAAATTATATCATTCTTTGTCCATTTTTTCCAATCTAAGCCCATAAACAAGCCCCTGCTTGTACCAATTAATCCATAATTATATTTAAAATTTGTTATATATGTCGATGGGAAACCCCCAGAGCTTGTTTGATAAGTTTAAATCCTTTAGTTACTTAACAGATACATAGCAATTTTTTACTCGTTTATATAATGGTGAAAAGGAGGTGGTTTAATGTTATATGAAGCGACCCATTCTCATCCAGCGGCACAATGTCCTTTGTTAAGTCCGGAAGGGAAAGGCATGCTCAAGCAACTTTTTTCTGAGCAGAACATAAAAAACGCAGGAATCAACCTAACAGCCGCCTACATGAGCTGCCCTCAAGACACAGCCGTAGATCACAAAGGGTTCTTTACGATAGAAGCTCAGAATCCAGAAGCAATCAAAAAATTCTTTGGTCCAATGGCAGTTGAAATAAGACCGGTCAAACCCTTAAGTGAAGTGGCAAAAACCCTATAATTTACTTTGGACATTCTACCTTAAAGATATCTGTTCAGGGCAAAAATAACAAAATATTCAAGCCCTATTTTTTTACTAATATTTGAATTGGTTAATATGGATAAGAATCAAGCCTCCGATGACTTTAGCGCTCTGACAATAGATGAAACTTTGAGCCGATTAAGCAGTAATTACGCGAGAGGTTTAGCTGAAACAGAAGTAAAACAAAGAATTGAACAATATGGTCCTAATGCAGTAGAGGAAAAACAACAGAACTCCGTTGTTTCATTTTTGAAACGTTTTTGGGGTTTAACCGCTTGGATGCTTGAAATAGCAATTGTAATATCATTTATTTTAGGTAATTATTTAGACCTGTACATAATCACAGCTTTACTGCTTGTAAATGCAATTTTAGGGTTTTTTCAGGAAAAGCAGGCAACAAGAGCTGTAAAAGCACTCAAACAAAAGCTGCAATTGCAAGCAAGAGTGTTAAGAGATGGATTATGGTCAACAATTAGTGCTGAAGAGTTGGTTCCTGGCGACATTATTCGAATAAGGTCGGGTGATCTCGTACCCTCAGATCTTAAAATCATTGATGCCGAGATCTCTGTAGATCAGTCGGCAATAACTGGAGAATCTATGCCTCTTGAAAAGAAAAAAAGTGACCTTGTCTTTTCTGGTTCAATGATACGAAAGGGTGAAGCCACAGGTATAGTGACTTCTACAGGTGCTCATACATATTTTGGCAAAACAACCCAATTGGTTCAGCTAGCTAAACCAAAATTACATATGGAAACAGTCATCTCTGGATTAATGAAGTGGCTTCTAATTTTGGTTGTCACATTGCTTGCTGTTGCTTTTGCAGTGTCGTGGATACGTGGCATAAACCTGTTGGTAATGCTATCTTTGGCTTTAATTTTGTTGGTGTCAGCAATACCAGTTGCCCTGCCAACAATGTTCACTGTTACAATGGCTCTTGGATCACAGGAGCTCGCAAAGAAAGGAGTCTTAGTTACACGCCTTAGTGCATCTGAAGACGCTGCTCTCATGGATGTTTTATGTGTGGACAAAACAGGTACACTCACCATGAATATGCTCAAGATAGCTGACGTGGTGGAAATTAATGGCTACACAAAAGATGACGTTGTGTTATTTGGCGCTTTAGCGTCTCAAAAAGCGAACCAAGACCCTATAGACATAGCCTTTCTAGTAGCGGCGCAAGAAAAAAACCTGCAATTAAACGAGTATACTCAAAAAAAATTCATACCGTTTGATCCAACGACCAGAAGAACGGAGGCAGTGCTCGAGAAAAATGGACATGAATTGCGTGTAACCAAAGGCGCTATTGCAGTAATAGCGCCGATGTCGGGAATTTATGGGAAAGAACTTGCCGATTTAGAGACAAAAATGGAAGCCTTCGCAAGCAAGGGGTACCGAATTATTGCAGTCGCCGTAAGTAGTCAAGAAGCGAAAATGCAACTTGCCGGTTTAGTGGCACTCAATGATCAACCTAGAGCTGATTCTGCAAGCATCATATCAAAACTTCGAGCGCTGGGAATATCTGTTAAAATGCTTACTGGGGATTCTTTACCGATCGCAAAACAGGTGGCCGAAGAGGTACATTTAGGTAACAAAATAGCACGCGCTCCTAAAATCAAAGAGATGGCAAGCAAAGATGCGATTGTTGCGGCAGAGATAGTTGAAAAAAGCGATGGCTTCGCTGAAATTTACCCTGAAGGTAAATACCAAATTGTAAAAGCTCTGCAGTCTGAAAGGCATGTTGTTGGGATGACGGGAGATGGCATAAATGATGCCCCAGCCTTAAAGCAAGCTGAAGTAGGAATAGCGGTAAGTAATGCAACTGATGTAGCAAAGGGTGCGGCAAGCGTTGTTCTTACAACGCCCGGATTATCAAACATTTTAAGTCTTGTAATATCTGGAAGAATGATTTATCAAAGAATTCTAACATGGATATTTAATAAAATTGTAAAGACATTCCAAGTAGTAGTGTTTGTCGTTCTGGCCTTTCTTTCTACTGGACTATTCGTTGTCAACGCCTTTCAGGTTGTATTATTACTATTTCTAGTTGATTTTGTCACGATTTCACTTGCTACTGATAATGCTAGACCCTCAGAAAAGCCTGAAACTTGGAACATATCTTCCCTTCTTAAGGCGTCTATTATCCTAGGCGTCTTTATTGTTGTTGAATCCTTTGGACTGCTATACTTAGGTTTAACATTCTTGGATCTTTCAAATATTTCTCAGCTAAACACGTTTGTTTTTGATATTCTGCTATTTGGGGGGTTATTTACAATTTTTGTAGTGCGAGAAAGAGGTAATTTCTGGGAATCAAAACCTAGTAAGCCGCTCTTTATTGCGATTGTTGTTGATATAATCATCTCTTCGCTATTATCAGTTATCGGTATACCGGGACTGGCGCCTATACCACCACTTTATGTAGCTATAGTTTTAGGTTGGTTCTTTGTTTTTGGAATTTTATTAAATGACCAAGTAAAGAATCGATTGATTAATCAGAAAATATAGAACCGGCGGCGATTTAACTCAACTAGTTTTTAATTTAATTGCTTTGGCGCGGCATTTTGTTATGCAATCGCCGCATCCCCGACAAAATGTGGGGTCTACAAAAGTGGGGTCGTTGTTATCTATCTGAAAAATAGCTTTGAGGGGGCATGCCTTTGCTGCTTGACACTCAATACATCGTAAGCATTTGTTTGGTTCAATGAAGGCCTTATGCATAGCCCTCACTTGGAAGGTTTCCACAACGTCTTGTTGCAATTTACGACCCGACTGACTACTTCAACCGTCGAAATTCCTAGTAAGCTAACAAGCAACAAAAGCTTAATCATGTTAAACTCCCCGAGGCAATGCTGCCTCTTTTGGGGTTTTTGGTTTTCTTGGTCGCCATGTTAAAGCACTATAGATCGTAAACACTAAGAGCGCCACAAACACTGCTGCTTTGATTGCCGTGAAATTTGTGACTGCTGAGTAGAGTGCGAATGTTGCTGGAAACGCTCCAATATAGAGGGTGTAGAGTATTGCTGTGGGTAGTTTGTAGTTGTATTTGTAGTCTTTGAAGAGGCGTCTGCCAAAGTATAGTGCCGCTAGACGTCCCATGCCGTGAGTGCATTTTATGCAGTTGTAGCATGGTCTTAGGCATCCAAGAATGTTTAGCAGACCATAAATTAAGATCAGAGTGACTACAAAAAAGACAATGCCGTCAATTAAATTAAATAGTAGAAAAGCGGCTGAGTCAAGAATGATCCATATGAAAAGGGCAAGGTTGCCGAGTGAAACTAATTTTTTGGGGAAGAAAATAGGGCGACCGTTTTTTGGTTCTGTCATAACAGCCTCTTCCAAGTGATTGAAATATAAGGTTTTTTTAGCATAACAAATTCGCGCGCATGCAATAAGTTGTTCCAGCTGATATCCAGGAGGTTTTCGCCAGCAAACCGTGATTTTACCGCTTCTATTTTTTCTTCAACACTCGTCATATGCTATCCTCTTTGGTTGCTATTCCAGATACCGTTTGATCATCGCTTCGATATGCGCTTTGGGGTAAGCGCCAACTAATCTCTCAACTTCTTTGCCATGATTGAAGATGATTATAGTTGGAATGCTCATTATTCCAAAGCTGCTCGGCACTACTTGATTCTCGTCAACGTTCATTTTTCCAAACGCTGCTTTACCTGTATATTCAGCTGATAGCGCCTCAATTATGGGTCCTACCATTCGGCATGGTCCACACCATGGAGCCCAAAAGTCTACCAATAGTAATTCGTTTGCTTCGACTGATGCTGAAAAGTTGTTGTCAGTTAGAACTATTGGCTGTTTTGCAACTGGTGTTTGGCATTTTTTTGCAGCCTCTATCATAGATTGAATTTTTCTAAGTTTTATTTGTTCTACCTCATTTTCTTCATTCATGCCTTAACTACCTTCATTTTCTTTTTGTTGGGGCTATTCAGCTTGTTTTTGAGCGTTTTCCCTGGCTACCCAGACCTTGCAGGTTGGAGAGTGGTCACATAGTTCTTCGGGGATACCGCGTGGGCATTCAATTTTTTTCTGCATTGCTATACTTCCTATGCTGTAACATTGCAACTCACATCCAAATATATCTTGCGGTATTGACAATACCAAACAATACCATTTATATGTAAGATTTGATAATTAGTCTTTATGGAAAGCATTAATCTACTGACAAAAAAGGGCGCCTCCTGTACCGACTTACTTACATGTCTATACAACCTAAAACCCGCAGACCTTGAGGTCCTCCTTGCAGTTGCAAAAAATGAGAACGCTACGCTTGACCAAATTGCAAAAATAGTGCAGAAGGATCGAAGCTCAGTACACCGCTGTCTTTCTAAGCTTGTAAGCATAAATTTAGTAAACAAGCAGTCAAAATCCCTCAAAGGCGGCGGATACTACCACACTTACGCTATGCTTGACTCAGCAACAATTAAGAAGCACGCACTCGAGCGAGTAAAAGAAATCACTGAAAGCCTTGAATCACTCGTAGACAGCTTCGAATTAGACCTTCAAAAACACTTAAAATAAGCAAAAAAGTCATGGAAAAGAAAATAAGTAGAACATGAAGGCTACATTCGATGCCTAAAATTCTTTTGGGAGCCAGCATTGCGTTGACTATCCTCATCATTTCTTAATGCTAGTAAAGCTTCCTTAGCATGCTTATTGAAGTGAAGTTGTGAGGCAAAAATGTGCTTAACGATGCCTTTCTTATCTATAACGAAGGTGACTCTTCCAGGAACCCCGAGAGTTGGTGAAACACCATATAGTTTTCTAACTTTGTTATCGGCATCGCTCAATAAGATATATGGCAGATTATGGTGATTGGCAAAGCTCTTATGCGATTCCACAATTTGGGCACTTATGCCAATTACCTCCACATTCTTTTCTTTGAAGGTTTCATAGTTATCTCTGAACGTCTCTGCTTCTTTACAGCAAGTAGGTCCTTCATCACGCGGATAAAAGAAAAGAACAGCATTCTTTTTTCCTGAAAACTGTGACAAACTAATATTCTCACCAGTTGCTTGATTGAAGAGTAAAATCTGGCGCGCTGTCTCCCAATTTGATTTTAACCATACTCTTACCTACTTGGTGCTTATAGGAAAATTAATTGGTAATAAAACGAATTTGTGAGTGTCATTTATCTTACTTTTTAATTATCACTATCAGACTTCAGAACATGATTTTATTGCCTAAAATATCTGCATTATGATAAATGACTGAATTTTTTTATGATTTTGACTTCTACTTTTCAGCTATGTGTTTTTGGCGATAATTTTGCAATTAACTCATAATGATATGGTCCTGCATCAGTCTGTTTTACAACGGTAAAGCCTCTCTCTGAAAGAATCTGCTTAGCCTCATCTTCGGATAGGCGGCTTTCTAGTGGCGGACCATGTTCCGTTTGAATCCTTTTCCAGTCCACATCAACGATATATGCTGTTTGTTTAGATATGCGTTTAACTTCTTGAAAGAAAGCTTTCCGGTCGGCTACTTCATGAAGAACGTTAGCAAAGAGAAGATCAAATGGAATGTGATCGCTGCAAAGTATCTCTAAAAGAACACGAAACCTATAATCTCCATGGCAAAGTCTTATGTGAGGACTGCTTCATGTATGAAACTAACCCTCCAAAAGCATGTGACCCCATGGCGGTGTCATCAGCCTTGTCTGTGCGAAAACAACTAAGTCAATCAGGCAGCTCTGGCTTAACTGAGTTACAGCAAAAAATCTATCACATTATAGAGAAATACGGCAAAATTACAAAAGAAGACTTAATCAAGATCCTAAACGTCAAACCAGAACAATTAGAGCAAGAGTTTGCTTTCTTTAGGCATTGCGAATTACTCCGTGCTTTCAGAGAAGATGGCAAAATTTATTTCACTAAGTGGGAAACAAAAAACGTTTGAAGTTTTAACTCCTTAGAAAAAAGGCTTCCCACATTTTATCTAAGCCAGAATCAAAAGTTGATTCAAGGTGTTAACTGCAATTCTGAAACTCTTTTTTGCACTATGTCAGCCAACTTATCTCGCAGAGTCTCTTCTGGAATTTTTTTGTCTAATTTGTCGATTGTTTGGGCAAGTTCCTCATCGCCGATTGTAGTTCTTAGCCATTTTGGGAAGTCCCCACGGTCAAAGTGGAATTTGATTGATTGTTCATCAACGCTCCCAAGGTCTCTTAAGAATGAACATAGAGACATTGCTGTTTCACCTGTATAGTGACCGTCTGGCATAAAGAAGTGGAAGCCCTGAGCATAGGGAATTTGACGAAGAATTTTCTGAGCGGATTCCGCAGTGAAACTATTCCGAGTATTTACCAAGAAAACTACCAACAGATAATTATCAATACACGAACCTTAAAGTTGTTTTGGATAAAACTTCGCTGAAGTAAAAAGGAAAAATTAAAGCAGCTTACCTATTCGCTTTGAGTCATCTTTAATAACTTGCAACTGTTCGGCAGAAGGCTTTCCCCTAATATCACCCAGTCTACCAATTGTGCTATACTCAATTGAGCCGTGAAATTCGCTGAGAATGTACAATTCATCAATAATGTTAAAGCCTATGTGCTCAAAGTATTGTCGTATATCTTTGCCTACAGGAGTTGCTTCGTCGATTCCTGTATGTGGTCCAGAGTAAGTTATGAAAACCAGAGCGTTTTTACCTGGAACTTTTGGAGAGGAAGGCTTGATTTTGCCATTTTGGCGATACTCAGCGAATTTTTTCTTTAGAAAGTTTGTCATCGGTTCCGGTGGATGCCATGAATATGATGGACAGCCTACACAGACTAAATCATAGTCAAAATAATCGAGGGCTTGAGCTTCCTCAAGCCGCTTAAAGCTTACTTTTATGCCAGCTTCCTCTAGTCCCAGCTTAATCGAGTTGGCGACTTTCTCGGTATTACCGGTTTTGGACCAATAGATTATTAGAGCAGATTTCATTTCCGAAGCCTGATCGCTTTATTCTGTTTTTCCTTCGAATTCAACCTTTCCTGGTACTTCATTCAATGTTTGCTATTAATTCGAACTCAGTGTTCATGGTGATGTGCGTGTTCGCATCCGGCTGCAAGTTTTTTGAGTTTGCCCTCTTTGAACAATTCAATGTTGCCTTTGACTGTGTTTGAAGTTGCTTCCAAAACAGTTATGCCGGCGTCTAAAAAGGTGTTTAGTGCGCCTGGTCCCATTGTATAAGCAACTACAACGTCTGGTTTCAGGGCTAGGAAGCTTTCATGTGAGTGCCCTGGGGCGCCTCCCATGTGTTCGCTTCTGTTTGGTTCAGTTTTGACGTTTGAGGTTTTTTGGTTTTCGTTAAGTTCTATTATGGCAAAGTATGGTGCTCTTCCGAAGTGATGGGCTAATTGTGCTTCTAATCCTGTTTCGTCTTCAACTGGCATCATTATTCTTTTTGTCATTTTGATAACCTTTGTTTAATGTTGATGTAGTTTAATAGGTAAACAATATTAATAGGTTTTGTTTAGAAAGTAAACATGAGAAGTTTGAATTTATGGATGAAATTGATCGAAAAATAATCGCCCAACTTCAAGTCGACGGCAGAACAACACTTGAAGAGTTAGCCAAGATAACTGGATTTACAAGCATGGGGACTAAAAAACGTCTCGAAAACCTGTTAAAAAAAGGTATAATCAAAGTTTCAGCCTTGATAAATCCTAGCAGTCCTTGGGCTTTTTCCCGCAGTAGTGATGCTGGAAATGGAAAGTGCAGAGGCAATGCAGAACGTTCTAGATCGTTTCGAAGAATGTCCACGAGTAATTCAGATTTTCAAAACAATGGGTGGTTACAATTTAATCGCGCTCGTTGTTGCCGAAACAAAAGAAACCCTTGAGAGTATATCTATGGAAAAATGTTCATTAAGATGCAGTAAAGGCATACGCCGCTCAGAATTCTACCCCATAAGTGACACCTACTTTTCACCATTTCTTCAAATAAGAGAAAACTTGGCTCAAAAAAAGCGAACAGCGACACCCTGCAAGGTAGACTGTAATCCCTGCAATCGATATGAAACCCAGAAATGCGTCGGATGCCCAACTACAAGCAACTACAAAGGCATACTATAACAGGTAGGGACAGAGAATGGAAATGCCTGCTCTTGAGCTTCGAGAAATTGACAAAGTGGAAGTAATCAGTCTGGTGGATAATTCACATAGATTTTCTCTCTACAGTTAGCCACAAGCAAGTTCAATCGTTTTGGCAATGGACCAAACCACGGCTTGAGGATTCTGAGATTCCTGTCGCTGAACACGGTTTCTCAATGCTGATAAGAGTCTTCAATGAGGGAAAATCAGAAAGTTTTCTCTTTGATACAGGAGGTAGCTCGAAAATAATTATCAATAACTCGAGGATAATGGGGTTAGACCTGAGTGAAGTCGAGTTTGTTGTTTTATCCCATGGACACTACGACCACTTCGGAGGATTACTATCCGTGATTGAAGCGGTGGGAAAAACAGGTTTGCCCCTAATCGTTCATGAAGACATGTTTAAAGTTCGTGGAACTTCTTCGAGAGATGGAACAATTCGCAAGTACCCAGAGTTCCCATCCAAAACAAAATTAGAATCAACTCAACTCGTCTTTACTAAGCAGCCTTTTCTAAGTGCCACTAAACAAATCTGCGTAACAGGCGAAATACCTCGAAAGACAAGCTTTGAGAACGGCCTGATGCAACATCAAACAATAGCTAATGGGTCTTGGCAACTTGACTCCCTAATCGTTGACGACCGCGCCATCGTAATGAATGTTAAAGATAAGGGTTTAGTCATCATATCAGGCTGTGCCCATGCAGGCATAATAAACACCATCAACTACGCCAAACAAGTTACTGGTGTCGAAACTGTCTATTCTGTAATGGGAGGTTTTCATTTGGCAGGAAAAACTTTCGAAACAATAATCAAATCTACTGTTGAAGAGTTGGTGAAAATTGATCCCACGTTAATTGTGCCTTCGCACTGTACGGGTTGGCGAGCAATGTTTGATATAGCTAAAGCCTTGCCCAATAGTTTTGTGTGGAATAGCGTGGGGAATTGTTATCGGTTGTAGTTTTATTCTTTTCTAAAGTAACAATTGGCGCTATAATTGGGTTTTTGAATAAGTTGAAGTTAGTGATTTTTGATTTTAAAGGAAAACGTAAATTAGCCTGCAAAAGAAATTATTTCTAGTTTGTGATTTGTATGAAGGTTGCTGTTTCTGGAAAAGGCGGCGTTGGCAAAACCTTAATTGCTGGAGGTTTAGCTCGTGGTTTTGTAGAGCGCGGTTTAAAAACAATAGCGATTGACGCAGATTCCTCACCAAACCTTGGTTTAACATTGGGTTTATCTGCTGAGGAAACCCGCAAAATAGTTCCCATTACCGAAAATAAGCCTCTGGTCGAGTCCAAAACTAGTACAGGTTATAATAGCATCTATAATTTAAATTTCACAGTGGACGACATCGTTAAAGATTACTCTATTCCTACTCCATTGGGTGCAAACTTAATTGTTATGGGTACGGTGCAGGCGATGGAAGCCGGTTGCATGTGCGCACCAAACGCCGTAATCCGCGCATTGTTGAGGCACCTGGTTGTTGATCGAAATGAAGCAGTAGTTTTAGACCTTGAAGCAGGAGTAGAGCACATCGGCAGGGGAACAGCACGACAAGTCGATGCGTTACTAATTGTAGCCGACTCAAATTTAAAATCGCTGGAAATTGCCAAACATATTCACGACTTAGCCTCAAAAGCAGGAATGAAACAACTCTACCTCATCGGAAATCGAGTAATGAACAACACACAAAAAGAAGCCATTCAAAGCTTCGCTGACAAAAACGGGCTTACTTTACTTGCTTTTGTGCCTTTCGATCAGAAGGTTATCGAAGCAGATATGCTTGGTATAACACCGCTAAAGAACAAGGAAATCGAGGCAGTTAAGACCATAGACAATATATGCGAGCTTTTGATTAAGAAAACTACATAGTACTTTGAGGTTTATTTGTATGAAAACTTTAGTTACTGTTGGTCGTGGTGGAACAGGAAAATCCAGCTTTACTGCCTTAATGGCTAAATGTTTTGTTGAAGCAGGTGTGTCGCCAATTCTTTTGGTTGACGCTGATCCAGATCAGAATCTAGCTGAAATGTTAGGTGTTGACCTTAAAGAATCAGGAAAATTAACCATTGCAGACCTCATAGTGAGCACTTTTATCGAGAGCGGCGGCACAACAGTGGGTATTCCGCCAACGCAGCGTATTGAAAGTAGCATTTGGGAAAAGGGGCTTTACGAAAGTAAAAGTTTTGATTTTATGGCAGTCGGCACCAAATGGGTTGAAGGCTGCTACTGCATGCCAAACAGCGCATTAAAAGGTGCTCTTGAAGCGTTATCAAAAAACTACAAGTACGTGCTTGTGGATTCCCCTGCCGGACTCGAAAACCTCAATAGGCGAATAACATCAGAAGTCAACGACATATTCGACATTCTTGACCATTCCAAAAAGTCTCAAGACCATGTCAGACGAGCTTACAAAATAGCTAAAGAAGTTGACATGAAATTCGAAAACTTTTACATAGTAGGCGGTTATCGTTTCCCTGCAGAACTTGGCAAACAGGCTGAAGCTGACTTGAAATTCAAATATTTAGGTAAAATTAGCCCTGATGACGAATTAGACGAGTTCGTTTTGGATGGAAAGAACCTTTTGGAGCTTCCAAAGGACAACAAAGCCTATCTTTCAGTGCAGAAAATCCTCCAATCTTTGGGTTACTTATAATCCCCAGACTTTTACACAATTTTTCTGAAACCTTGCATATCTATGACTGTACCGTGACTTTTGCCTAAGAAATTTGGAAAGGTTTAAAAAGTCTGTAATGCAGCATAGACATAAACCTTTACAGAGGTTTCCAAATTGACAACTAAAAACGTCCATGTAAAAATAGACGAAATGAAGACCAATAGTGGTCTCATTAAAAATCTTGAATTATCTATCGGCAAAGTTATGAATGACAACTATAACGAGCCGATGGGTCCAACCCCAATGCCCTCCATGACTGCCCTTCGGGATTGGGATATGAAGCTTCTCACCAAATACAAGCCCTTCTATATGCCCGACTGCGATCTTTGCTGTCTATGTACTTTTGGCAAATGCGATCTGACAGCTGGAAAACGCGGCGCTTGTGGCTTAGACATCGCAACCCAATCTTCTCGAATTGTGATGTTAGCTTGTGCGATTGGAGCAGCTTGCCATACAGCCCACTCACGTCACCTTCTTCACTCCTTAATTGAAAAGTACGGTCGAAGGTACCCCTTAAACGTCGGCGGGTTAAACATTAAAGTCGAAGCTCCAGTTAGCCGCCTCGTCACAGGCATAAAGCCAGAAACACTCGGCGATTTAGATGACATTTTAACCTACACTGAAGAACAGATCACACAGGTTCTTGCAGTAGGACACACAGGCCAAGAAGGTTACAACTTAGATTTTGAATCCAAAGCTATGCACGTCGGTATGATTGACCACGTAGGCATGGAAGTCGGCGACATTGCACAAATATCTGCTTTAGGCTACCCGAAAGCTGACCCCGAAGCACCACTCGTAAAGCTTGGCATCTCAAGCGTCGACAGAACTAAACCAGTTATCATGTGCATCGGCCACAACGTTATGCCTTCAGTCGGAATAGTTGACTATGCAAAAGAACACAAAGCTGACGATAAAATAGAAGTAGTCGGGTTATGCTGCACGGCACACGACATGACGAGGTACTATAGTCGCGCAAGAATCGTCGGTCCAATCAGTTGGGAACTTAGGTTCGTTCGCGCAGGATTAGCCGATGTAGTCGTACTCGATGAACAATGCGTTCGAACAGACATTTATGATGAAGCAAGCAAAGTTGGCGCTCCAGTTATTGCAGCTTCCGAAAAGAACTGCATGGGCTTCAAGAACCGCACAAACGATCAGGCAGACGAAATCGTCTCTGACCTAGTTAGCGGCAAAGTTAAAGGCGTATTGATTCTTGATCCAGAAAAAGTCGGCGAAGTCGCAGTCCGAGTAGCACAAGCTGTCGCTCCAATCCGCAAACGAAAGAACGTTCTACCGAGCATAGAGGAACTTACACAAATCGCGAAGACTTGCACACAATGCAAGAGTTGCCAACGTAACTGCCCACAAGACTATGCAATTCCAGCAGCAATAAAAGCAGCAGCATCTGGCGACTTAACATTGCTAACTGACCTCTACGAGACCTGTATCGGATGCGGAAGATGCGAAGAAGCATGCCCTCAAAAAATCATGGTCCACAGCCTCATCATTAAAGCAGGTGAAAAATCCATGATGTGCGAAGACAACCTATGCCGCTCTGGTAGAGGAGCAGTCTCAGACGTTGAAATCCGTAATGTCGGCAGTCCAATCGTTCTTGGAGAAATCCCTGGCATAGTTGCAGTCGTCGGTTGCAGCAATTATCCAAAAGGCGGAAAAGACGTATACGACATATGCAGAGAATTCGCAAGCAGACGATACATCGTCGTATTGTCCGGCTGCTCAGCAATGTCCGCAGGCAGTTACCGTAACAGCGAAGGCAAAACTCTCTACGAAGAATTTCCAGGCGGATTCGAAGCAGGAGGAGTCCTCAACGTCGGCTCATGCGTCGCAAACAGCCACATCGCCGGTGCAGCAATCAAAGTTGCAAACATCTTCGCCAAACGCTCACTAAGAGGCAACTACGAGGAAATCGCAGATTACATCCACAACCGACTCGGCGCAGTCGGCTTAGCTTGGGGTGCATACTCACAGAAAGCCGCAGCAATCGGCGCAGGATTCTGGCGCTTAGGTGTTCCAGTTCTTGTCGGTCCACACGGCGTCAAATACAGACGTATGCTCCTTGGCAGAAAAGAAGACCCCAAAAACTGGGAAGTCCTCGACGCACGCACAGGACAAACTGTTAACGTCGGTCCAGCACCAGAACACCTCTTTAACATAGCAGAAACCAAAGAGGAATGTATGGTTGCAATCGCTAAACTCTGCATAAGACCAAACGACACATGGAAAGGACGCAGCATAAAACTAAGCCACTACGTTGACTTAAGCAAACGTTACCTCGGAGTCATGCCAAACGACCTACATCTGTACGTAAGAACAATGGCTGATGTCCCATCTACCATGAAAGACGAGTTTGTCAAGATACTTGAAGCAAACAACTGGCAAGAAACAGTAATTCCGGACCCAACCTTGCTTCCAAGAATGGTCCGCAAAATGAAGGAGTAAACGGAGGAAAAAACAATGTCCTGTGAACCATGGCAATGTGCAGAAATCGCATCAACTAAAAAAGCAAACCCAATACAAAAACCCGAGATAGCAGTAGCAATGATAAAACGCGCTCAACGCCCCCTTCTTATTGTGGGAAGCAACGCCACTGAAAGGTACATGGAAGGCAAACAACTAATTGAATACCTAATAGACTTCGCAAACGCCTCCAAAGTACCAGTTGTCGCAACCGCCCATATGGTTGGCGAATTCATAAAACGAGGATACCAACCAGCAGCATTCATGAACGCAATGGAAATCGGTCAGCGCGTAGTTGACCCAGAATGGATGGGACTTGACGGCAAAGGACACCCTGATCTAGTTATTTTGGTCGGGTTACCCTATTATGTTGAATCATTGATGCTATCCGGCATGAAACATTTTGCACCAGACCAAAAAACCATGACCATCGACAACCTCTACCACGTCCATGCAAGTTGGTCTTTCCCAAACGCAACCCTCGAAGAATGGGCTGCAAACCTCAAAGTAATGACCTCAAAATTTAATGGAGGAAATTAAAAAATGTCAATGTTTAAAGATATACCTGTTGAAGTTGGCGTAATCTACGAAGGAGAACGTATCCGAAGAAACGACATGCAAGTAGAACTCGGCGGACCCACTGTCAAACAAAAGTTTGAACTCGCAAAAGTAAAACCCATGAATGAAATCGAAGATGGAAAAATCACCATCCTCGGTCCAGACCTAAAAGACATGAAAGAAGGCGGCGCATTTCCATTCGGCATTCTTGTCGAAGCAGCAGGCGCAAAACTCGATGCAGGCCTTGAAGGTGTCATTGAAAGACGCATCCATGGCTACCTAAACTACATTGAGGGCTTTATGCACCTAAACCAACGCTACGACATCTGGATACGCATAGGCAAAAAATCCTTCCAAAAAGGCTTAACCAGCTTTGACGCAATCGGCAAAGTTCTCTACAGACTCTTCAAGAGCGAACTTCCAATCATCGAGAAAGTACAAATTACCTTCGTAACCGACCCAGCAAAACTAGAGGAAATGACCCCTGACGCTATGCAAGCATACGAATCACGCGACGCAAAAGCCAGAGGCCTAAAAGACAGCGAAGTTGACACATTCTACGGATGTGCCCTCTGCCAATCATTCGCACCAAGCCACGTCTGTGTCATTACACCACAAAGATACAGCAACTGCGGTGCAATCAGCTGGTTTGACGGAAAAGCCTCAGCAAGCATTGATCCTAAGGGTCCAGTCTTCGCAATTCCACGAGGCGAAATGATCAACGAAGAAAAAGGCGAATTCTCAGGCGTCAACGAAGCTGCCAAGAAACGCACCATGGGCGAAGTTAACCAAGTCTGGCTATACACAGCATTCGATCACCCACACACTTCATGCGGATGCTTCGAAGCAGTAACCTTCTACATCCCAGAAGTCGACGGATTCGGCGTAGTCAACAGAAACTTCAAAGGCGCAACCGTAAACGGCTTACCCTTCAGCACAATCGCAGACTCAGCAGCAGGCGGACGACAAATCGACGGATTCCACGGAATGTCCATCGAATACATGCGAAGCAAGAAATTCTTTGCAGCAGACGGTGGATGGAACCGAGTTGTCTGGGTACCAAAAGAAGTCAAAGAAAAAGTTAAAGAATTCATCCCAGCAGACGTCGTTGACAAAGTCGCAACAGAAGAAGACGCAAAGAACATGGATGAACTCAAAGCATTCCTCAAAGAAAAGAACCACCCAGTCGTCGCTAAATGGGAAACAGAAGAGCACCAGCAGCCGAAGCACAAGCCATACCAAGTTAACGAAGAAGCAGCAGGCACAATGATGCCAGTCGCAACGATGAGCTCAATGCCAATCATGGCCGGCGGATTCAAAATCATACTCAAAGACGCAAAAATCTACGCTAACAAAGTAATCATCACAACCGTTAAAGACAGCAAAGATAACAAAGACAAACGGTGATCTTTACGACTCACCACGACACAGACAAGAAAAAAGACGCTGAAGGACTGCAGCTAAGCGAAGACCTACTGGCAGCACTCGCAAAATTCCAGACAATCGAGCTGGAAGACTTCCAAATTGATGCCAAAGAACTCGAAATCATCTTCGAAGCAGGCGCAGCAGGTCAAATAATGCCAAAACTTAAGCTACCAACAAGCAGCCATGGCAGGTGGCAAACCACTCAGCATGCTGCAAGTACCTTTCCTACCACCAATTGAAAAATACCCCAACAAAATCTCAACCGTTAAACTTGGCGCAACAAAAAGCGAAGGCGGCACACGCGGCAGATCACTTACAATCGGCGGAGAAGTTTCTCCTGCCTTCTACACTTTTGAGAACCCAATGCCCCACAAACCAGTCATTACTCTAGACGTTTTCGACATGGAAGTCCCCCTGTCAAAGGCCGTTAAGATGCACGTTAAAGACGTCGTCGGCGACCCCGCAGCTTGGGCAAAACTTGCAGTCGAAAAATTCGGCGCAGACATGGTTACTATGCACTTAATCAGCGTTGACCCACTACTCAAAGACGCAACTCCCAAAGACGCATGCAAAACCATCGAGAAAGTTCTGCAAGCAGTAGACGTACCACTCGTCATCGGCGGATGCGGAGACCCAGTTAAAGACACAGCAGTATTCGAAGAAGTATGCGCGCAATTCCCAGGCGAACGCTTCCTAATCAGCTCCGTCACACGCGACATGGACGTAGAAAAATGCGCAAAATTCATCAAAAAAGCAGGTCACGCAATCCTCTCATTCACACCAATGGACCTTAACTTGGCACGCGAACTCAACAGGCGCCTATACGACTACGTCGCAAGAGAAGACATCGTTATGGACTTAACTACAGCAGCCTTAGGCTACGGTTTAGATTACGCATTCACAAACATGGAACGCGCACGCATGGGCGGCTTAATGGGCGACGCGGAACTCGCACACCCAATGTCCTCAGGTACAACTAACGCTTGGGCAGCAAGAGAAGCATGGCTCAAAATGGGCGCTGAATGGGAACCACGCGAACTCAGAGGTCCACTTTGGGAAGTAACAACAGCCATAACACTGTTGCTCGCAGGCGTAGACCTATTCATGATGATGCATCCAGCAGCAGTAAAAACACTAAAAGACGTCACAAACTACCTATCAAGCGCCAAAAAAGCAGACCCATCAAAATACGCAAACTGGGTCACAGTAAAAGCTTAAGGAGACATGACTGACATGGCAGAAAAGAAAAAAGGCGGATTAAAAGAACTAAGCCCCATAACCATTTACAAAAGCTTGCCAAAAATTAACTGCAAAGAATGCGGCGTCGACAACTGCATGGCATTCGCCACCAAAATTGTCAACCGCGAAGTTGAACTTGACAGTTGCAAACCACTCCTCAAACCAGAAAATGCAAAATCTTACGCTATACTCAAAGAACTCCTAAAACCAGCAGTTAAAGAAGTCATCGTTGGCGTCGGAGACAAAGCTAAGAAAATCGGCGGCAAACTAGTCATGTACCGCCACGAATTCACATACAAGAACCCAACAGCCATAGCAATCGACGTAACCGACGATATGAGCGACAGCGAAATCGTTGCACGAGTGCAAAAAACAGATAACTTTACCTTCGAATACATCGGCAACACCCTAAAGCTCGACATGATAGCTGTTCGGTGCACTTCTGGAGATGCTGACAAATTCAAGGCATGCGTTAAAAAAGTATCAGAAACCACAAAGTTACCAATGATACTATGCACCATGAGCCCTGCGATAGCTGAAGCAGGTTTAATGGCCGCACCAAAAGCAAGACCACTTCTCTACGCAGCAAATGCAACCAACTGGAAAGACATGGCAGAACTAGCACTAATGTACAATTGCCCAATAGTCGCATCCGCACCAAACGACCTAACAACACTTGTTTCACTCGCAAAAACCCTGATGGCTTACGGCGTAACCGACATAGTCTTAGACCCCGGCACCTTCATAAACGAAGGCTTACCTGACACAATCAACAACTTTACCATGCTCCGCAGAGCAGCAACAAAAGGCGGCGAAGAACTCGCAGGCTTACCTCTACTCGGTGTACCAATGGTTGCCTGGGTAGACAAGGGAGACACAGCAGACGACCTCATAAAATGGCGCGAAGCATACGTCGCATCCATGCTCGTAGTCCGTTACGCAGATGTACTAATCATGCACGGCAACGACGGATGGGCACTACTACCAACAACAGTACTAAGACAAAACATTTACACTGACCCACGCAAACCAGTCGCAGTCGCAGCAGGCCTGAAAGTCTACGGTACACCCGACGAGAACTCACCAGTCCTCTTCACATCAAACTTCGCTTTAACCTACTACACAGTCGCCTCAGACATCGAAAGCAACAAACTCAACGCCTACCTAATCGTAGTTGACACAGAAGGCTCAGCAATCGACAGTGGAGTTGCAGGACGCAAACTAACCGCGGAACGAGTCGCAGACGCAATCAAAGCCTCAGGCATAGAAAAGAAAGTCAAACACCGCAAAATCATCAGCCCAGGCAAAGCATCACGCATCAGCGGCGAAATCGAAGAACTCAGCGGCTGGAAAGTCCAAGTTGGACCACGCGACAGCAGTGAGATACCCAAGTATCTCATAGAGAAATGGCAACCATAAGCCATCCCCTTCTTATTTTATTTTTAATTTCTTGTTTAGCTTTAAGAAATTCTTTTATAATCCGCCCAATTTCTAGAAATTGGTGATTTTTGTGGATCATACAATTGTACATTTTGAAATTCCAGCCAACGACATCGAAAAAATAAAGAAATTTTATATGGATTTGTTTGGTTGGACGATGAATAAGTATCCTGGACCTACCGTCTACTACCTTGTGGGAACGGTTCCTGTGGATGAGAAGACGATGATGCCTATTCGACCCGGTGTTAACGGCGGACTATATGAGAAAAAGGATGCTTCGATGCCAGAGATGGCTAAGCCAATAAACTACATATCGGTAGAATCGGTTGAGGAATACAGCAAGAAGGTGGAAATGTTAGGCGGCAAAATAGTCCAACAAAAGATGGAGATTCCGGGCATAGGCTGGTGGGCACTGGCGCTTGACCCCGATGGCAATGCTTTTGGCATGCTGGAATACATGCAAAAACCATAATCCTCCTTTTCTTTCTTTAGACTTATTTTTTCCTTCCCCGTTTCAGCTAATCTGTATTATGTTAAAAACCCCATGGTTTTTACTTAAATTTGTACTAAAAGCGTATAAACCCCTTCTTTCAATCTAAGAGCATTTACTGCTAGAAGGGACTGAAAAATAGGCTGCGGTATCTTTGGAGCAATAAATTATGATAAACAACCCGTTTTTCCATATGTTTACTGGGGATTACGTGCTCAAAACCATAGAGGACACCAATCACATGGTTTCCTCACAATGCGACAACAACCAATTTTTTGACTACAAAGCCTTAGATTTAGTTCCCAAACTGAAAAGTGACGCTATACATGAATGGTTCGGGCGCTTGCCTGGATCCATAGGCATCGGCAACGTACGGTACACAACCTCAGGCAAATGCGACGACGTTTCCATAATCCAGGGCACCCAGCCAGTCATGGCTTCTATTGATGGAATAAAACTTGCACTCTCCTTCAACGGCAACATTGTAAACACGCTGCCGCTGAAAAAAGAAATGACTGAAAACTTTCCAGATTTCCTCTACAACTGCGACTCAGACATCGTGTGCCACAAAATGCTTCTGGCATTAAAACAAGGTAAAGATCTGACATCTGCTGCTCGCACAGTTATGGAAGGTTTAGATGGCGCATTCTCCGTAATAGGTATTACCGGGAGACGGCGATTTTTTCGCTTTCAAAGACCCACATGGAATAAAACCCCTGTGTGCTGGACATGACCCTGAAATGGAAAACTTTTGCTTTTTCCTCTGAAACCGTAAGCTTAGACATGAACAGTTTTGTCCGAGATTTCGAATTAAAACCCGGCGAACTTGTAACAGTTTCACCTGAAGGCTTCAAACGCATCCAAGTCATCAAGAATCCACCGTGAAGCTTTTTGCGCTTTTGAATACGCTTATTTTGCAAGGCCCGACTCCACGTTTCGACGACAAATATGTTTATGAAATGCGAGAAGATTTCGGAAGAAACATCGTGAAAGAATTCCCAGAAATCGTCAAAGATGGCGACATCATCATGTCGGTTCCTGAAACTGGCGATGACTCCGCAATGGGTGTTCATGAAGAGTCAGGTTTACGTTGGGAACGAGCATCAAGACGCCACCGCTACGTAACCGAACGCGCCTTTATACTGCTAAACATGGAACGCTACTCAACCATCGACAAGAAAATTAACATTTTAGGCCCCAAAGTAGCTGGCAAACGAGTTATAATAACTGAAGACAGCATCGTCCGAGGAGACACAACCAAAGTTATCATAGAGAAACTGCGCAAGGCAGGCGCCAAAAAAGTTTACCTCTTCGTAACTTTCCCACGCATCATCGGACCCTGCTTCTACGGAATCGACATGTCAAGTTATGGGCAACTCGTCGGCTCAAGAACATGACGCTGAAGAAATCGCTAAAATTATCGGTGCAGATGCCGTATGCTACCAATCTCTCGAAGGACTAATAGGTGCGACTGGACAAACTGAAGACCAGCTTTGCTTAGCCTGCGTCACAGGCAAGTATCCCACGCCTTGTGCACAGAAAATGGCTGACATAATGAAAAAACGCTTCCAAGAAGGCTACGAAGAAAAAAGAAGAATCTACGAGTCTGAAGAAGCTCAGCCGTAATCGCTATTAAGCGTTCCCTCCACTGTCTATGCAGATACGGTGTATCTGGATGGAGAAAATCGGTGTCCTAGTCGTTTCTTATGGCGCACGAGAAGTCGCTATGGCGGATGCTCTTCTAAGAAGCAAAAAATACCAAGTTGAACTCTACGTCGCCGACAAACAATGCAACCCCTTCAACGCAGAAAAAGCCACAAAACACAAAGTCATCCCAAACCTTGACATGAACGAAATCTGCAAATTCGCCGAAGAAAACAAGGACAAACTCGACTTTGTCATGGTTGGCTCCGAAAAACCCATAATTGAAGGCATACGCGACCTAATCGAGAAACAAACAGGCATACCTGTGATTTGCCCCACCAAAGAATACGCCATAGAAGAAAGCAAAGTCGCTCAGCGAGTGCTCTTCGAAGAGATTGCTCCTGAAGCGAACCCTCGATTTCAAGGTTTTCCATCCAGCTGATTACAAAGGCAAAGATGTTCAGAAAGCAGTTTACAAATGGCTGGATGAATTGGATAACCAAGCCGTTGTCAAACCCGATAAGCCTGCTTTGGGAAAGGGCGTCGGTGTCTGGGGCGACCACTTCGCAAACCGCGAACAGCTTTTTGAGCATTTCATGTCCAACTTCAAGTACGGCTCAGTTATTATCGAAGAAAAAATCGATGGGGAAGAATCCAGCTGCATGGGATTCTGCGACGGCAAACACTTCATTCCCTTGCCTGACACCCGCGACTACAAACGTGCCTTCGACGATGACCATGGTCCAAACACTGGCGGCATGGGCTCCTACAAAGATGTAGTCGATTGGCTGCCGTTCTTAACTGCGGCTGAACGCGAACAGGAACTTGCGTTAGCCAACAAGGTTTTCAAGGGCTGGAAAACAAAAATCAGCGATGACACCGCGCTCCGAGGCGTTCCATTGTACCTTGCTTTCATGCACACAGGCAAAGGCATCAAAATCCTTGAAATCAACAGCCGCCCCGGAGACCCCGAAATAATGAATCTTCTGCCAATCATCAAAGACGACTTCGTCGACGTCTGCCTAAAAATGGTCAATGGCAACTTGAGGGGCGTTGCACTTGAGAAGTCGGCGACGGTTTTAACTTACAAAGTTCCCGCAGACTACGGCTGGCTACGCAGAAACCTTTCCAGACCAAAGTCGACAAATCTGCAATCAACATCGCCCGTTGATCTCAACTAAAGCACAGGCATTAACCAAGAAGTACGGCGACAAAATCCGCATTTACCCCGGCTCCATGGAACTGCGCGACGGCAAAAACTACGCCCTCAAATCCCGAGCCATCGGCATCCTCGGAATCGGCGGCAGCATCGAGGAAGCACGTCAAATCAGCCAGGAAGGCGCCAAAGCCATCACCGGCGGCGCACTCTGGAACCGAACCGATGTTGCCTCAAAACAGCACATAGCCAAAAGCGTCTGAGCACATGGAGCAGTTGAGGCACAAGGCTTGAAGCGCGTCTTTGTATCCGACTGCGAAGGACCCATATCCAAAAACGACAACGCCTTCGAGTTGGCAGAGAACTTTATTCCAAACGGAGACAAATTTTTCACAAACATAAGCCTATACGATGATGTTCTGGCGGATGCCTTGCAGAAACCTGGTTACTCTGCGGGTAGCACACTCAAGTTGATTTTGCCTTTCTTCAAAGCCTATGGAGTAACTGACGGGCAGATGGAAGATTTCTCCGCAAAAAACATCGTTTTAATCGCCAACAGCAAAACCACCCTCCACCACATACAAGCACTGCCGACGCTTTCATCGTCAGCACCAGCTATGAACACTACATCAAAGCCCTCTGCAAAGCAGTCGATTTCCCATACAAAAACACATACTGCACCAAAGTCAGTCTCGACAAATGCCCAATCACCCCTCAAGAAAAAGAGCGCCTAAGAAAGATAGCCCAAGAAATCGCGCAAATGCCGCTTAATTGAAATTCCGTCAAACGCAAAGACACCTCGAGGATTTTTCGCATCAGCGACCAAGCCCTTATTCAGCGGTTGGACGAGATTTTCTGGAGCCTAATTCCCAAGATGTTTGTTGGCAAATTTCTCATAGACGTGGTTACGGTTGGTGGGGAACAAAAAGCTGAAGCCATTCGTGATGCCGCAAAACGTTTAGGCGTCGCGCTGGAGGATGTTATGTATGTGGGTGACAGCATCACCGACGTGGAAGCTTTCAAACTCGTTCGCGATAACGGGGGTTTAACGGTATCTTTCAACGGAAACAGTTATGCAGTGAAGAACGCTGAGGTGGCTGTACAATCGGAAAGTAACCTTGTCACGGCTGTGGTAGCTGACTTATTCATGCAAGTTAGGCAAAAAACAAACTCTCAAAGCTCTCGGTTCATGGAACTTCGAAACCCTCAATAAAAGCAAAGTTGACGAGGCTTTACTCAAACAACTCTTCGTCATTTCCCCTGACTGTTTGCCCAAAGTTCAAATAGTCACAGCCAGAAAATATGGAATCACTCATAAAAGAGAGCAGCGCGTTTAGGAAGAAGGTTCGGGGAGTAGCTATCGGGAGACTTGGATAAATGGGTAAAGCGCAAATTGAAGACACTTACGCTGAAGCGTTTACTGGAATTTTTTGTCGGGTAATCGTTACTGCAGACGATGAGCAAATCCTGCGTAAGGCAGCTGAGGACTCCACCGCAACACCATCCGTTGTAATTGGCAGAACCGAGGGCGGCGTAGAAAAATACCTAACTCCAAACGAAACCCCCGACAAACGTGTAGGTGCCATATTACAGTTCTGGGGAGAAATCAACCCCAAAAAAACATTTGCCGAATCGCTAAAAAAATTCGAAACTGAACTTTCTTACCGCATTCGTCAAGATATTCTTGTCAAACCCTTCACAGCAGTCTTCGATGCAATGCCACGAGCTGAGGGCAAGTTGGATATGATGGAGAGCGTGGGTCACTGCGGCGATGGATATGAATGGGTTGAGAAGCGATATGGCAGAGAAGTCATCGTTGTTCCTCTGATGGTGCCAGACTTCATTATTGAACGTTATCTTGGTTACGCAAAGGGTGTTATGGGCGGCAACTTCTGGGTAATGTGCACTTCAAAGCAAGCACTCATGGAATCAGGCGCCAAAGCGCTGAAGGCAATTCACAAAGTTTATGGAGTCGTAACCACCTTTGACATTTGCTCAGCCGGCAGCAAACCAGAAACCCATTTCCCAAAGATTGGACCAACCACCAATCACCTGTACTGTCCATCGCTTAAATCGCGCTTAGGCAAGGAATCCAAGGTTCCACAAGGCGTGGGATACATAGCCGAAATCGTCTATCGACGGCATTTCCTTAGACGCCATCAAAGAAGCCACCAAAGCAGGAATCAAAGCTGTATTAGACGTCGATGGCGTCACCCGGATTTCCGCAGGCAACTACGGCGGCAAACTAGGAGAACACAAAATCCAATTAAAGGAGTTATTTCCATGACAAAATTTGATGTTTTAGGTTTCGGAGCACTCAACGTTGACATGCTCTTCAAAGTAGAAAAATTTGCAACCGCTGAAAAAGAAAGCTTCATCACAGATTACACGGAAGCCTGCGGTGGCTCAGCAGCAAACACGATTGTGGGGCTATCTAGGCTTGGCTGCAAAGTTGGGTTCATAGGAAAAGTTGCCGGCGACCGAGAAGGCAAACTGCAACTCGAATGCTTCAAAGCCGAAGGCGTGGACACTAGCGGAATTATTGAGATGAAAAATGGCAGGAGCGGTTCAGTGATGGGTTTCGTGGACAGAACGGGCGCAAGAACCCTCTACATTAACTCAGGCGTCAACGACTTAATCGAGCCAAGAGAAATCAAATACGAATACATTTCTCAAACCAAGCTCATCCATCTGTCATCTTTTGTCGGTGAAAAATCGTTTCGTGCACAAAAAAAACTGTTAAGCTCCCTGCCTGAAGGCGTCGAAATCAGCTTCGATCCGGGTTCAGTGTATGCTCAGAAGGGTTTCGGAGTTATAGAACCCATAATCAAGAATTCTCACGTCATAATGCCCAACGCAGCTGAACTTGAACTGTTAACCGGCGAAGAAGACTTCCGTAAAGGCGCCGATTTCATGATTGGGATGGGTGTTAAGATTGTGGCGGTGAAGCTTGGCAGTAAAGGCTGCTATGTTACTGATGGCCAAGAACATCTGAACGTGGAACCCTTCAAAGTTAAAGCGCTCGATACCACAGGTGCTGGAGATGCTTTCAACGCGGGTTTTCTCTATGGTTTAATCCATGAAAAAAGCCTCTATGAATGCGGTCAGCTGGGCAATTTTGTTGGCTCACGAAATGTGTTGGCGATGGGTGCGCGCTCAGGTTTGCCCTATGCTAAAGACTTAGCATTTCTTCGTTAGTTTGTCGATTATGCTTTGGAAGATTAGTTTGCCGTCCCCGTACTGTAGCATCTGTTGCTGGCGTGTCCATTCGGGTTGCTGCCACCAGTACATTGCCCTCTCTGGGTGAGGCATTAAACCGAAGATGTTGCCTTCCTTGTTGCTGATTCCTGCAATATCGTAGAAGGAGCCATTGGGGTTGATTGGGTATTTGCCCTCGGCGACTTCGCCGTCTTTGGTGCAATAACGGAAAACTAACATGTCCTCATCAATTAGTTTCTTTAGCAACGCTTGCTCTTGATCTTTGGGAAACAGCAACCGTCCTTCTCCATGGGCGATGGGCAGATTGATAACTTTCCCAGCTGGGATTTTGGTTGTGAATGCACATTTGCCTTTGTTTTCCTGTTTTAAATATGTCCATTGGCATTTGAAGCCCGCAGGCTCATTGGTTGTCAATGTTGCTTCGGGGTAGGCGCTCATGCCTTTGAAGCCGGGAAGCAATCCGTACTCAACAAGGATTTGGAAGCCGTTGCATATACCCAAGATTGGTCTTCCTTCATCGATGAAGGTTTCCATTTCTTTAGATAGGTTCGCGGAGAGATGTCTTGCAAAAATGACACCTGAACGAACGTAGTCGCCAAACGAGAAGCCGCCTGGAAAAACCAGCACAGAATAATCCAACAAATTGCGGCGTTTAATTAACTCATTAACATGGACTGATTCTGATTGAACGCCCAACTCTTGGAAGGCACGCTGAGTTTCTGCATCGCAGTTAGTGCCGCCGACTCGAATTACGCAGACTTTGATTTCTTCTTGGTTCATTGAGATTCAACCTCTGGGCTTAGGGTTTTTTTCCAACTACGCCTTAGCGTTTCGAGTGAAGCATCAACAGTAACTTTGCCTTTTAAATCGTGGACAAGTAGCTTCTGCTCTTTAGTTACCTTGCCAATCAAAGTGCAGTTTTTGCCCTTCATTAATTCCTCAAAGTTCTCTTTATCCGCTTCTGCAACTTCTATTAGGAAACGACTGTTTGATTCAGAGAACAAAACGAAATCATTTCGGGTTAACTCCTTCCCTGAAACCCCTCGCAAATCTATCTCTAAGCCGAGGCCGCCTGCAAACGCCATCTCCGCCGCCGCCACCGCTAAGCCACCTTCCGAGAGGTCATGACATGACTTGACTAAACCCTCATCGATAGCTTTTGTCACGATTTTGAAGGTGCGTTTGGCTTTTGCTCCCCTTACTTTGGGTACGCTTGCACCGAGGAAGCCTTTAAGTTTGTAGTATTCGGAGCCGCCGAGTTCGTTGAAGGTTTCGCCGATGATGTAGAGGAGGTTGCCTGCTGCTTTGAGGTCCATGGATGTGGTGGATTGGATGTTTGGAATTACCCCTATTGCGGTGATTAGAAGCGTGGGAGTTACTGGTCCAAGCGGCGATTCGTTGTAGAGGCTGTCTTTGCCCGAAATGAATGGTGCCTTAAACGCCACCGCGAAATCGTAACATGCTTCACACGCTCGGACAAGTGAGCCTAATCTTTCGGTTTTTTCTGGGTTGCCCCACGTGAAATTGTCCAAAAGCGAAATTCTTCTTCCGCCAACCGCGATGTTATTGCGTATGGCTTCATCGATTGCTGAAGCCGCCATCCAGTAAGCGTCAATCTTGCCGAAGTTGGGGTTCATTCCACAAGAAATCGTTAAGCACTTTAGCGAATCGTCGAGGGGTTTTAGCACGGCAGCGTCGTTTGGTCCCGCATACTGCCTTGAAGAGGTTTGAGAGTGGTGTTGCCTTTTACCTCGTGGTCGTAGGTGCGTATGACGCTTTCTTTGCTGGCAATGTTTGGTGCAGCGAGCAGTTGTAGCAGGGTTTCGGTTAGATTTGTTGGCTCTGGAAAGTCTGGTTCGGTGAAGGTTGTTTTTTCGATGGTGGCAACTTTGGTGCTTGTGCATGGGTTGAATAGGAAAGTCATGTCTATGTCGCTGACAGTTTCTCCGCTGTAAGTAAGTTTTAGGCGTCTTTCAGGTGTTAGAGTTCCAATCGCTGTTGCTATAACGTCTTCCTTCTCAAAAACAGCCATAACCCGCTCCAAATTATCCGGAGGAACAGTGATTAACATGCGTTCTTGGGATTCGGAGAGATAAATTTCCCATGGCGCCAAACCTTGATACTTCAAGGGCACCTTCGCCAAGTCCGCGGTGACTCCGCAGTTAAAACGTTCTGCGGTTTCGCCGACGGCTGACGATAAGCCTCCGCCGCCAATATCAGTAACGGCTGAAGCAAGTTGGAGATCACGAATCTCAATTATTGCTCGTTTAACTTTTTCTTCCTCGATAGGGTCTGCGATTTGGACAGCAGGACGCGAGATTTCCTCCGATTTCTCGGTGAGTTCGGCCGATGCGAAGGTTACCCCGTGGATGCCGTCGCGTCCAGTTTTTCCGCCTGCCAAAACTACGATGTCGCCGACTTTGGCGTTTTTTGCGTATCTGTTTAGGGGCAAGAGTCCGATGCATCCGCAATATACGGTGACGTTGCCCGTGTAGGACTCGTCGAAATATATTGCGCCGTTGACCGTTGGGATGCCCATGTTGTTGCCGTAGGTGCTGATGCCCGCGGTCACCCCCATGTACACGTATTTAGGGTGCTTAACGCCCACTGGAAGCTTTTTGTAATCGTAATCTAAAGGACCAAAACCCAAAACATCAGTGCATGCAATTGGATCAGCCCATACGCCCAAAATATCACGAATAACGCCGCCAACGCCCGTTGCTGCGCCTCCAAACGGCTCCACCGCCGATGGGTGATTATGGGTTTCCACTTTTGCCGCTATGCCATAGCCCTTGTCAAACTTGACTATGCCCGCGTTGTCTTCAAACACACTGACACACCAGGGCGCCTTAATTTGTTTGGTGGCTCTTGCGATATAGGTTTTGAAAAGGCTGTTGATTTCTTTGCCGTCGAGATTGATTTTTCCCTTAAAGGTCTTATGGCAACAGTGTTCACTCCATGTTTGGGCGATGGTTTGGAGTTCGACGTCGGTGGGGTCTCGTTTTTCGGTTTTAAAATAAGCTTGAATTTCTTTAAGTTCTTGGGCGCTGAATCCTAGTGCGAGTTCGCTGTTGACTTCGGCGAGTTGTTCATCTGTGGCATTTGCTGTAACCGCTTCAAAAACTAGGCTATTTTTGCGTTGGCTGTAAAGGTTAGCGTTCATTTGACTTCAGCGACGCTTATGGTGTAGTTGTCTTTGGTCGGGTTTGCCAATAGGCGTTTGCTCATTTCTTCAGCCTTCGCCTTCGCCTCAGTGAACGTGTCAGCGTCGAGGTGTACGGTGTAGACTTTGCTGACATCCACCGCTTGGACATTGTAGCCGAGTTCTATAAGTAAACGTGCAGTAGTTTCGCCTTCCGGGTTGCTGTGTCCGGGTTTGAGGCTGACCTCGATTTTTGCAGCGTATTTCATAAGCCTCTAAATTAAGCATCAGGATTTAAACGCTTTCGTCAAGAAAAAAGCAATACTTTATGTTAAAATCATATGTTTATTCTGATAATCGATTTCAACGACTCTTTCTTTTGCTGTAACTTTGCCTATTCGCTCTGGATTGACGCTATTCTGCTCAAGTGCATCCATGGCTTTGTCAATGTCGGCTTTATCTACGATTATCCCAAAGCCCCACCCCATGTTGAAAGTTCTAAACATTTCTTCATCCGTTATGGTTAAGCCTAGTTCTGCTGCGGTTTTTTGGATTAAGCCAAAGACTGGTTGAGGTTTGAAATTGTTGAATTCGAATCCTATTCCCGGTGAGTAGTTGGCCAAGTTGTTGAATTTTAGGTAGGCGTCACCTGTTATGTGTACGGCTGCCTTGACTTTAACTTCACGTGCCAACTTGAGGAGCGCTTTGACATAGATTTTTGTCGGTTCGAGAACTTCTAATGATACTTCCCTATCCAAGCCGTCGGGGATGTCGGTCGGATTGTATTTTCCTCCCCATTGTTTGAAGAGAACCTTTCTTACTAAAGTGATGCCGTTGCTGTGGACGCCGCTGCTGGCTAATCCGATGATGGGGTCGCCGGGTTTGATTCCTTCTCCCGTGATGATGTTTGGTTTGTCAACTTTACCTATTGCTGAAACAACAATGTCGAAGCCTGAGTTGGGGGTGAGGCCTTTGATGATTTCTGCGACGTCGCCTGTTTCGCCGTTTACAATTGGGCATTCGGATTGGTTGGCGCCGTCGATTATGCCTTTGAGCCATGCGTTTACAAGTTTAGGTTCACTGGCGGTTGCATGAATGTTGTCTGCTAGGGCGAGGGGTTTGGCTCCTGAGCGGATAACATCATTAACCACCATTGCCACAGCATCAACGCCTATAGTGTCATATTTACCCGCGAGTTCAGCAACCAACACTTTAGTTCCGACGCCTTCAATTTCTAAATCAAGAAAAACGTTGTCGCCGACGGGGAATATGTTGCTATACGGCAGATGCATTATGCCGCCAAAACCGATGTGCCTGTACGTTTCTTTGAGTGCGGTCAGCGCTTTTTTGGATTCAAGGCGTTGCTGCCGGTTGACGCCTGCGTCAGTGTAGGTATAGTTTTTGGGCACGGGCTTGTTTCTCCTTGCACGCTAAATGTGTAGGTTTCTGTCTGATAACGATTTTGTTTGCAAAATCCCTCAAAACTTTCCCTGAAGCGGGTTTGATATTTGATTGGATTTTGATTGTTTCCAAAAAAAGGGTTTGGTGTATGCTATTGTATACCGATTTGTTTTAGGGTAAGGTTTTTGTGCTCAGAACAGTTGATTAGCCATTGATTAGCGTGCAAGTGCCCAAATATCATATCTTTGTTGAATACAGCTGAGACAGATAAATCAGGCATCCGCTTTAACATTCCCCAAGAGGAACTGGTCCGAACCTTTGCCACACCCTTCACTCTCGGGCAACCCTTCTGGTTTATGGGCAAACTTCTAAACCCCCAAAAACGTCATAAAAGCCATCATCTTCTGGTCCTACGAAACAGCCGACAAATTAACTCTGCCTAACCACGAAAATCTTATTAGCCGCCAAAGACAAAAAATATCTCATAGAAAGCATTATCAAAGGCAAAGTCAAAGGGGCTTACATCTGCACTGAAAAATTTTTACCCTCAACAGAAGAAAACGATGACTCCGCTCAATCACCAACGTCATGTTTCGGATTGAACGGCGCAGGATTTTCGTAGTTTGTGGCACTGATAATGAGATGAAATAGGCCATCACTGATGCTTTGACCAAACTTCGTCTTGTGCCAGTGGTTACTGTGTGAAGAGCCAAGTCAGGGCAGAAAAATTGTTGAACGATTCGCAGAATACGCCGACATTGGTTTTGCCGTAGTTTTATTTCGCCTGATGATTTTGTTTATGTTAAGGAGGAATCGCCCACAAAACGCAAGCTTAGACCCAGACAGGATGTGGTTTTTGAACTTGGTTTTCTGTTAGGCAGGTTAGGCGAGGGCAAGGTACTTGTTTTTTTCAGGGAATGTGTAAACTTTGAGGGACCTACCGATTTTGAAGGATTAAAAGTTACTGCATTCGATGACCGGGATAGCTGGAAGCTTGCCCTCATTCGTGAACTCACTACCTGTGGATATTCTGTTGATGCTGACAGGATTCTAAAATAACCTCGCTAATAACTACTGCGAGAGTTGATAGTAAAGTTTCTATATCAAATGAACTATCCCTTTGCAATAGCTACTGCACTCAGCAAGTAACAGTTGCGGTTGTAGTCTAGTTCGGTAGGACTGCAGCTTCCCAAGCTGTCGACTCGGGTTCAAATCCCGGCAACCGCACTCAATTTTCCTAAAAGTTCCGATTATTTTTGTTGCCTTTTCAATATATTCACAGATTAATTAGTGATCGAAGTCCGCTAAAGTTATGAGCCATTTACTCATTGTTTTTGTCCACATTCAGGGCAAAACTTTGCCGTAGAATCCATGCTAGTATTGCACTTGGTGCAGATTTTTAATACTATCGGTTGATGAAGGGGTGTGCCGCAAAAGTTGCAGTAGTTAGAGATCGCGGTTACTTGTGATTTGCACTTTGGACATGTTATATATTGAGAATTACCTGGGACGGGAACCCAAATGAACGCTGAAAGAATAGTTACCACCGTATACAATAGAGTTGTTTGTTGTCTTTATCTTTTTAGCCAAATTCGTGTATTGAAAAAATAGTTGAGATCACCAGATCAACCTGAGCCCGTTAACGTTTAACGCTTTCTATAAGCCCTATATTTTTTTCTGACCAACTACGAGAAAAATTAGCTTCGAGTTGTCAATTTGTTTCAGTCTCCTCCTTCAACCAGGTTTTTTTGGGTTTTTGGTTTTATTTAGAAAACTATATAATCCATCTTAACGTACAACCACTCACTAAAAGGGCGAAATACAGTTGAAAATTACTCTTGTCAATCCACCCTATCCTCCAAATGCCCATTCGCATCCACCTTTCATCCCATTAGGCTTAGCATACCTTGGAGCAGTCGCGGAAAAAGCAGGCCATGACGTTACTGTAATTGACTGCCAAGGAGAAAGATTAACGTATGACACTTTCCGCCAAAGAATTGCTGGGGTTCCATCAGAAGTTGTTGGCGTAACTTCAACTACCCTACTTTACAATTCAGCTAAAACGATACTTGAAGTAGCTAAAGAAGTCCACCCGAACGCTGTCTCCATGATTGGGGGAAGCCACGTCAGCTTCTGGGATGAAAATGCCCTAAACGAATCCAAAAATATAGATGTCGTAGTCCGTCGAGAAGGCGAACAAACATTCCTCGAGCTTTTGCAATGCATTGAAGCAAAAAAGAATTTTGCAGGAGTTTTAGGAACAACTTTCCGTGGAAGCGACGGAAAAATCTTCCGCAACGAAGACAGACCCTTCCTGAATGATTTAGATTCACTTCCTTCCCCTGCATACCATTTGCTTCCGCTTGACTCATATCATCGCATGGGCAAAACCATCTTCCCCATAGTAACCAGTCGCGGATGCGTGCAGTGGTGTGACTTCTGCAGCACAGTCCGCATGTTCGGCAGAGGATATCGTACCCGCAGCAGCAAAAAAGTCGTTGACGACATGGAGATGCTTCATAACAAGTACGGCGAAAGCCAATTCACATTCTACGATGACGCATTCACAATCAACCGGCAACACACATTAGAAATGTGCGCAGACATCAAAACCCGCAAACTAAATGTGGAGTGGGACTGCGAAACCCGCGTTGACGCCGTTGACAAGGAACTGCTAGAGAAGATGCATGATGCAGGCTGCATAACGGTTTGGTTCGGCGTTGAATCTGGCTCAGAGAAAATGCTAACTAAAATGCACAAGAAAATCAACCGCGAACAAGTCAAAAACGCTTTCAAAATGGCGCAGAAAGCCGGTATGATGACTATTGCCAGCGCAGTCATCGGCTTCCCAGGAGAAACCGAAGAAACAGCATGGGAAACAATCAACTTCATCAACAGCCTAAACCCCGACGACATCGGTTGCTACATCGCCACACCCTACCCAGGAACACCCATGTATGAAGAAGTCGTCAAAAACGGTTGGCTCCGCGTCACCGACTTCAATAAATATGACACCGCAACCCCAACATTCGAAACCCCCGAGTTAAGCATGGAACGCCTCCGCGAAATCAAATACAAAGCCCACCAAAAATTCTACCTGCGCCCAAGCTACGTGTTCAAGATGATGCGCAAAGGCGGCACATACGGCAGATCTGGATTGAAAACTTCTGCTGCGTACGCATTGCGAGCTATGCACATAAAACTCTCCTAAGCCATTTTCTTCCCAGTTATCTTTTTTGATGTTTTAAGAGTCAAAGCTCTTTTTTTAGAACTTGAAGTATATTTTGCTAATTTAAGAAAGCAATATATTTAATCCAACATTAGGAATCTACCTTAGAAAGGCCGTCTCAAATGAAAATAACGCTAGTTAATCCGCCCTATCCGCAAAGCGTCCATTCGCACCCTCCCTTCATTCCACTGGGTATAGCTTACTTGGGCGCAGTGGCGGAGAAAGCAGGGCACCAAGTCACCGTTATCGACTGCCAAGCAGAGAAATTAACTTATGAAACTTTCCGCGAGCGAATTACACAAACTCCTTCTGACTTAATTGGGGTAACAGCAACAACGTTGCTCTACAAGTCCGCCATGAAACTAATTACCTTAGCTAAGCAGACTCAGCCGCAGGCTGTTACGGTGCTAGGCGGATCGCATGGAACTTTCTGGGACGAAAATGCCCTCAAAGAATACCCGAGTTTAGATATCGTTGTAAGACGTGAAGGCGAAGAAACCTTCATTGAACTTCTCGATAAACTCGAGACCCACTCAAGCCTCAGCAACTTGTTAGGGATCACATATCGAAACGGCGATACAATTGTCCAAAATCCAGATAGACCATTCATAGAAGACTTAGATGCATTACCTTTCCCTGCCCATCACCTATTGCCACTTGAAAACCTAAAGCACAACGGCAAGATAATCTTCCCATTAGTCAGCAGCCGCGGATGTGTCTATTGGTGTGACTTCTGCAGCACGGTACGCATGTTCGGCAGAGGATACCGCATGCGCAGCCCAAAAAACGTCGTAGACGAAATGCAACTTGTCCACGACAAATACGGAATCGACCAAGTTACCTTTTATGATGACGCTTTTAGCGTTGACCGCAACCGAGTGGTTAAGATCTGTCAAGAATTAAAAGATAGAAAACTGCAAATGAAGTGGGATTGCGGCACCCGCGTCGACATGGTTGACCGGGAACTAATGACAACGATGCGTGATGCAGGTTGCTTCGCGGTTTGGTTGGGTGTGGAGTCTGGTTCAGAAGTAATGCTTGGCGCTATGAACAAACGTATCAAACTGGCTCAAACAAGACTGGCATATAAGACAGCTCATGAGTTAGGGTTGATGACTATCGCTAACGTCGTTTTGGGCTTTCCAGGAGAAACAGAACAGACTGCTCGAGAGACAATACGTTTTGTTAAGGAACTAAATCCTGACGACGTGGGTTTCTATATTGCTACGCCCTATCCTGGAACACCAATGTATGAATTGGTAAAAAAGAATGGTTGGCTAAGAGTTACGGATTTTGACAAGTATGACACTGCGGGTCCAACTTTTGAGACGCCTTCTTTAAGCATGGAGAAATTAGTTGAACTTCGTTACAAGGCTTACCAAGATTTCTATCTGCGCCCACGCTACGTGTTTAAGATGATGCGTAAAGGCAATGTCTATGGAATTGCTGCGGTGAAAACTTCAGCTGCTTACCTTCTCAGGTACTTGCACATTAAGCCCTGAAAGTTCTCTACTTTTCATAGCTAAAGCGATTACGGCAAGAACTAAAACTAATGTGCTAAGGGAAACGATTATTGAAGTAAAAGTAATCCCGATTGGAGATAAGCCCAAAAATAAGCCAATTAACCCTGTTAAACCAAAACTTAACGCGACCGATAGAACTAATTGTTCGACAAAATCTATTTTATTTTTTCCTAAGAATAATATGTTTATTAAACAATATCCTGGAAGAAAAGCAATAAAAATAAACCCCAAAACATAACGTAAACCAACAATCAATGAATCACTTGGAATAAGATAAGTGACCAGTAGCGTTAAAACCGTGAATCCGACGATAATTTCAAACCATCTTAGCGGTTTCAGATTTTAACCTTCAGAAATTTAAAAAAAAATAAAAAATAAGGGAAGAATTTTTTACATGAACATCTTGTAGATTGGATGAGACTCTTCGAGGGGTCTTGTTCCAAGGTCACCGGCTGCTGAAGCGATGTATGTGTCAGTCACTGCGACTGCTGGGAATACCCATTCAGCTTGTTCTGCTGGGCCAATCATTAGCCAGTTTGCGCCTGCCATTTGCATAATTGAGTTTGTAGAGGTTCTGCAGCCTGGACGGAATTCTTTAGCGACGTTTGCTTTGACCCAACCCATGGTTGTGACAACGTTTCCGCTGCCTAAGCCTACAGGGTGACCATACTTCTCTTTCATGATAGGTATAGTTCTGACGGCTGTGCCCATATCTGGTTCGAATGCTGGGATAGCTGTGTCGATGAGAGGTTTTGTGATTCCGCCTTTATCTGCTAATGCGAGCGCTTCAACAATGACTTTCATTTTGCCTTCCATTGTGGTATCTTTTGGATCATCAGCAAGCACTATGGACATTTTAATCCCGCTTTCTTTGAGGTTTGCAAGTTCAGCATCGGTTACGCCTTTGTAAACAGAGTTGTAGAGACATCTGTCTGAAAGACCCATCTTTTTTGCTAAGGTTGCTGCTCCCATGCGGGTCTTTGGACTCATTGCATCGAGCATTAGTGGTGCATCAGTGTGTTTCGGTACGAAGTCAATGTATTTTTCGAATGCAGCTTCAGTTGTTCCGACAATGTCAAGAGCAAATTTGACACCGGTTATGTCGCTTTGGGTCTGGCAAGTGTTAATGATTTGTTCTGCTGCTTTAGCATCAAAAATTCCTTTGTTCGCATCGGTAACCATTTTTTGGCCTAGCCAAAAGATGGAGCCGATCAGAAAGGTTGGATTTTCTCCAGGTTGACCGCCTATTTTTGCTCCAGCAAGGTCATATATTTTTTGTTCGGTATTGAACTTAAAGGACATTGTTCCACATCGGACGGATTATTTCTTCAATGCTTTCTTTGCAAGTTCTGGAGCTTCTTCTTTGTTCTTGCCGAAGAGTGCCCCGATTGCGTCTGCGTCTTCTTTTTTGACTGCTGCGCCGCCCATGATTATGCCGACTTTGTCTTTGAGACCTGCTGCTTTCAGAAGTTCGTCGAGTTTTGCGACGTTGTTCTTTGCTGGAACTGTATTGACGGAAACTGCAATCAAGTTTGCATTATTTTCTTTTACTTTGTCAATGAAGACTTGTGGTGCAACGCTTTTGCCAACGTCGATGGTTTTGAATCCTGCACGTTTCAGTGATCGTCTAACTGCTTCTTTTGCTGTGTCGTGCATGTCTGGTTCGATGTTACCGATAACGACTATGCCGATTGGATTTTCTGGTTCTGGTGGTTCTTTTTCCATCATAGATTTAAGCCAAGACATTTAAACACCTTTTTTCCTTTTGATACTCTGGGCTTTTTATACTCGAAATCCATATTTAACCTTTTACCAACAATTCAAACGTAAGTATATCAAGCGGGAAAGTAAATGCTCAAAGCAAACAGAACATATGTTTTACTTTTGTTAATCTTTACTTTCTCATTCGTTTTTCGCATGCTTTTGATGCTTTGGAGATGGTTATCCACCAGGCGCTGATATAGGGTTGCATAATAGCGTTATTCACTCGATCACTGGGTCATGGCAACATGAATTTTATGAATAATTTCTATCAGATGGGAGGAGGTATATCGCTAACTTTTCCGGGATATCACATCTTCGCTGCCTGCATAATTATGATGACCGGAATACCTGAGTACATTGCGCAGGCAATCATCGTGGCTTTGTTCTCATCACTTATTGTTTTATGCGCATTTTTAATAACTAAGAATATTTGGTCTATTCAGCTGCATTCATCGTTGCCTTTTTAGTGCAATTTCACGCTTTGACATAGAAATGTTCCTTTGGGCAGGCTACCCCAACGTAATAACTTTGATTTTGATTCCTTTAACTTTTTACTTGTACCTACAAAAAGACCGATTTTCAATTGACGCCTTTTCTTGTTTCGACATCTATTTTGGTAGGCTCCATATTCCTAACTCACTCATTAAGCGCCGGCATTTTCGTCGGCGTTACATTCGTCACCGTGCTTTTTGTTCTCGTTTCCCCAAAAACCTTCAGTACTTCAAGAAAAACTGCGCTCTATTGGCTTTCTCCGTTAATCATAGGCGGCGTCCTTGTTTCACCCTTCTTAGCGCAGGCTGTACCCACATATTTGCTTGATAATTCTTCAGCCCCTGGCGTTCAGGGGGTCAGCGACATAACGTCGGCAATATTATCAACAAGAATTCTTCCGTTAGAAATGGTTTTGCCGCTCTTTCTAATAATATTAGCCTTCGCTTTGTTCTCCAAAAAATACAATGGACGATTTTTAAATCTTCCAACATTTCTTCTTTCTTTGTGGCTGTTTGTTCCCTTATTTTTAACGCAAGGTTATCTGTTCGGGTTTATCATCGATTATAACAGATTTCTATACTTTATTATTTTACCAGTAATAATTTTCATTGCTATCCTAATAGACCATGCTTCAGAGTTCTTCTCAAAAACAATCAGCATCTTCCGAGCTTTGACAATCCAAATGCAGAAATCAAAGAAAATAACCAACGCCAAAGTTGCGTGGCTCTCAGCGCATTTGACGAATAAGGCTCTTTATGGATTTTTTGTCTTGTTTTTCATGATATTCTCATTTATCGCACTTCCTGTCTTTATGACTCCATCGCAGAATGTTGGTGAGACAATCCAAAGTTATTATCAAGTAATGAATAACCCAGGTTGGGAAGCGATTCAGTGGGTAAAGCAGAACACGCCTACAAACTCGGTGTTTGTTTCAGATGCACTGTATGGCTGGTGGTTTGGTGGTTTCGCACAGAGACCAACGTTGAGTGCTGTTGATCCACAGTACATAACGAGTGCCCGAGAGGTAGCACCAGCAAAGAACGCCACTTACCTGCTTGATACGGATTACTTGGTTGATAATGGTTTAGTTCAGGTTCGCGAGGATGGCGGTTATATTGCACGCCATAATCCTGAAATTTTGGCAGACCTCAATTGGACTTATTTTCCATATTCCTTTTTCACCTTTGACAGCAGCAGAACTGAAATCAGCTACAAAGTTGGGCAAGGAAACTTTTCGTCGTCTCTGGCTGATCTTGCGATGAAAGAAATGCATTTAGAGAATTATACTGATCATAAGACCATTGTAGTAAGCAGAGGTAACGACTTTTTCAATTATACTCAGTTTACAACTGTGTATGATCAATCAGCTTTTGTTAATTTGACTTCGACAATTGAAACCACTATTCCGGGTGTTTCTTTGGAGTCGGTTGAAATTAAAATTCAAAGTAAAGGCACACAAGTTACATTCGATGATGAACGTACATTAGCCTTCATCGACCAAGGTGTAAAAGTGTTAGGTCAATTAATCTTTGACCAAAATCAGAGGCATACCGAAGTCTGGAATAACGAAAACCCAATACTAATAGAGTTAAAGTACGATCTTCAGAACAGTTCTAATGGCCAAATTCAACTTATGGCAAGCGCAACCTCAGTATCTGATTCGCTGCAGTATTACGCAGACCAAGCTACCATAAACCATTACTTCAAGCCTCTCATAGCTGGAAACCTAACATCAATTCCACTGCCTACACCTGTAGAGTTTAAAGAATGGTTTGATTATCGATTGGAATTGCAAAGAAACAATGTATCATATATTGCGTGCAGAAATGCTGAGTTAGATGTGAAATTTAGGGGAGACCCCGCGTTTAGCTTGGTATTTATTAACAGTGAAGTTGCAATCTTTAAGGTAAATGGGAACCTCAATCAAAACGGGTGAGTTACACTTCTTCGCCTTAAGTGCTATGAGTAAAGAGAAAAAAATCGAAATCACCTTCATCACCATCTTTTCAGTGCTTATCTTTGCCATCTTCTTCACACTCATATCAATGAACGGGGTGGTTTTAGGAAATGACCCTGCGGTTCACTTAGAAAAAGCACAAATTTTCCTCAATACAGGCAAAATTCCACTAGCAAACTTGGGTTGGACTCCGCCTCTCTACGAGATTGTGCTTGCAATGTTCATTTCTCTCACTGGAGCAACTGACATTGGGCAACTAATATTTCTAGTCAAAGTTTTGGCGGTCATAATTGATTGGCTCCTATTCCTTTCAGTTTATCTGATTGCCAGTAAATTTTTCAGCAAAAAAGTTGGAGTTGTAGCCTCTGTTTTGCTTTTGATGTGTTTTCCAATGTACGAAGTTAACCAGTTCGGCGGATACACCACCGTTTTAGCTTTGGTGTTCATGCTCTTAGTATTTCTTTACACGCCTCTAGCCATAGAGCGTTTTGGGTATTTGGTGGTAACTTTTTTTGTCGCTTTTGGGGTTGTTTTGTCCCATCAACTTGCTGCTTTTCTCGCAATTTTCATAATGCCGCCTATCCTAATTTTCATGTTAATAAAATCGAAGGGCGCATACCTAAAAGTTGTAATGGCGTTGATTTTGGGCGGAGGAATAGCGTTCTTTCTATACTATTTCCAAGCAATGATTGGTTACCTTGATATAGTCATTGAATACGTGTTTTTCGCTGTAAAAGCATATGCATACCAGATTCCAGCTGTCAGCTTTTATTCTTTTATGGTTAATTTTGGCTTCGTATTTTTCTTAGCGTTAACCGGTATTTTTGTTTCATATTATTTGTTAAAAAAGCAAAAGAAGCTGATTTTTTTTGTAACCTTGATGCTTGGTTTCTTTGTTCCGCTCTTCTTTGCTGAATCATACCTTTTTGGTTTTTACATGCCGTTTGGCTGGTTTATCTATTATCTGACACCCTTGATGGCCGTTTTAGGAGCTGTACCCATTGTATTCTTAGCTGATAAGTTCACATCTTTTTACATCAAAAACAAATCAATGTTTAGAAAAAATTGGTTAAAAATAGCCACTGTCTCCATAATTATTTTGCTGTCGCTCATGCTTATCGCACGTTCCGATATAGTATATGGAAAAATCAATGAAGCCAGTATTTACTATTCAACTACAGACGTAAAAGCTTTAGATGCAGGTGTTTGGCTTAAAACAAACTACCCTGAAAATAGCACTGCTGTGACTACAGAGATTCCGGGTTTTTGGTTCCAAGAGTTTTCAGGCAAAAACGTGATTGCACAAACAGATCCTACAGTACAGAGAAATGAAATTGCCGAATCGGTTTTAAGTTTATCTTATGAAATAGAGCATCCGCAAACTCTCATTAGAGCTTACCAAGCTAAAGGCGATATCTCTGATGAAACCTACATTTCTATTGATCAGGTTTGGAATAGGATTTCTCATTCTTCAGAAACCGGCGACTTTCTCTCCTACACAGTAAACGATACTACCTACAAGTTCACCCTCGCCGACTTAAGCAAACAGATAGTATTTGATGAGCAACGTTCACCTAAGGAAATAGAGTTCATCTACTCCAACGACTATGTTGCACTAACAGAGGCGGTGATTGTTGAAAACACAAGTTACCCGCTTAATGTTTCGTGGAGCTTGACTCCTTTAAAAAGCGAACTCTTTAACGCAACACTCTATCTAAGCACGTTTTTTGACCTAAAATATGACTTTGATAAAGTACAAATTCCCCAACTGCTGGATTGGGTAAACCCCTGGGATGCACCAGCCGCCATAAAAACTGTTGATGGAACGAACTGGGCAGTTGCTAGCTTTACAAATACAACTTTGAAGGATAACTACATTGGGCTTTATGACGACAAAAATGATATCGCTTTTGCGTTTGCATTTAATGATTTGCCTGCTTGGGGAAATATTGGCGCTCTTGCGAATAGGCAAATTGACGCAGTCAGGTTCCAGTACCAATTCAATGACCTAAGCTTAAACCAGACAACTTCGCGTTCATATCAAGTTCTAACTATGTCCAAAAACAGTTTTCCAACGTTGCAACCCGATTCATTGCAGGGATTGTTTAACTTTAAACCTGCTGAATTCTCGGTTTCGACAAGAGATTATATGGACTACATAAATGGCAACAATATAGGGTTCATTGTGTACGACCGAAACCACCTAGACACCCAAATACTCAATAGCAAAATCTTGCAGCTTATTTACTCAAATGACCGATATGACATCTTCAAAATTATGAAATAACTATTTTTGGATCATTTATGGGTGCCATCTATACTTTTTGCTGGCGTTAACCGTGGAATTATTGTGTTTCAGCAACCTGTCATCAATTAAATACTTCTAATTTCTGTAGATCACAAGATGGTTCTGCGGGCTGTTTTGTTGAAGTTAAATGGATGGAAGCTTGAGAAGATTTATGGTTTAAGTGGTTGATTACACATTATTTGTTTTCGAAGGCGTTTAAAAAATAAAACGGATTTAACGCCTAAATGCAAGCATATGTCCCTTGTGCGCAACCATCCTGTGATCACGAAGCTCATCAGGAGTCTGAAAAGTTGAGGAACATATTCGGCATTTAAATTTTTCTTGGATAAGTTTTTCGTAAGTATACATCTAACATTAGCCTTCTCACTTGTTTTCTTGCAAAAAATTGTGTCTTTTACAAGTTCACTAAATAATAGATGTTCGCAGACTTATAAAGGAAATTAGAATTTCTAAGCAAAACAATGGACCAAGCCAACCATTCTCGTTTGAAATATTTTATTTTTTATCGGCACCCTAAATAGTTACGATGTACTGTAATAGCACAAATCCTGCTGGAAAGCCAAGGAGGGACTATACGCTTGAATAAAAAGACCAAACTTAAAGGCAAAGGAGCAAAATACTACCAAAACACTCACGGCAAAGTCTACAGAGTAAAACCAAACCCTAAGGCAAACAAACGAAAATTGCTGCAAAAACGCCAGAGAAAAATAGATGCCCAACTTAAGGCAGCTGCTTAATTTTTCTTAACAATTTATCAGCTCTTCTTATTATCCCCTATTAGTATCGTGCGATTTTTATTAACTGAGATTTTCAATAATCTTTCGGCTAAACCTGTAAGTAAGTGATTGTTCTGAGGTGTGCAAAAACTAAATTTTCATACAACAATACCCAACTTCATTCCATTATCTGGTTAGGAGCAGGCTTTGGGGTGGGGCCAGACAAAAATGCTCAAGCGAACAGAATGCAAAGGCTATATTTATAAATCAAATTCGTATTGCTGGAGTCAATGTCTCTTCAATAGTTGGCTAAAATCAATTTATAATTATGTTGTTCCGTTCGGGTGTTTTTGCATCCAGTCCTCGGCAGATGCGTCGGCTTTAGACTTTGTGGGGTATTCTGGCGAGATTATTTTATACTCATCTTTACCTTTTTTTCCACACTCGAAAAGTCGAACATGGTAGTTATTGCTGAAATCTTTTTTTAACACAACCACAGTTTGCCCTGAAACATCACTTAAGTAGCCACAATCATGGCTTAACATCTTCCAACCCTTAATTATCTTCATTTTTTTCTGCTAACCTTTATTTTATGTGCTCAAAATGCAAAATAGCTGGGCACTATCAATAGAATTACGGAAACTTTAACTTAAAGTTATCAGGCAAAATAAAAAATAGAAAACTGAAAAGAAGAAAGGGAAACTATTTTTATAGTTTTTCCCAGCGGGCGAAGAGATCTAGAACTTCGTCGCCACCGTGGTCTTTGAGGAACTCACGGGTTTCTTTGTCTGCAGCAGCTTCTTTCTGGAACTTTTGAATGTACTCTGCTTTCTCAGCTAAGAAGATGATGCCGTCTACTCCCTGTCTTGCAACGCGCGTAGCTACAGTCATGATTTGTTTTGTCGTTGCAACTGTGTCCCATGTTTCGTTTGGACCGCGAACATAGAAGTTTACAAACACTGGCTTCTTTAGGAAACTCTTGTAACCTCTTGCAATGGTTTCCCAGTACCATGGAGTCGGATATGCTTTGCTGAACATTGGTATAACAAAATAGTCTGCGTACTGAGCCATGGCTTCAAAGTCGTAACCGAAGCGTACTTTGCCCAACAATGGGTCTGGAAGACAGTTAACGAAGAGTGGTTTCCCCGAAACAACTTCTTTAACTTCTGCTAGGAAGTCAGTTACTACTTTTGCCCGCCATTCGACCCAGCTTAAACCGCTTTTACTTTGTTGTTTAATGCATCGTGGGCAAGTGCAGAAGTGTTGATCTGCGAAGTGTTGGCTGCTTATGCTTATGCCGGGAGTCAGTTTGGCTGATTCAGCGATGATTTTTAGATTGTATTCTCTGGCTTCCGGGTTAGTCATGCATACTACATCCCAGCGAAGGTTAAAGCGTTTGTTTGTACGGAGCGCTGGACCAAATGAGCTTACAGAGACCCAGTCGGGGCGTTTAGCCGCCATGTTGTTGTCGCCAAAGACTGCGATGTTAGTGTACATCTTTGGGTTAGCTTTTCCAACGATTCCAGATTCAGATTTTTGACGGTAGAAATTGTAATCGACGCCTTCAACAGGCTCGGGTTGATAGAGAAATACGCCGAATTTCAAGTTAATACACCATTTTCCGTTGTTTTTATTACGGAATAAAAGTGCAAGTTATTTAAGTCTTTTCAGTTAACGCTCAGATTGGGCATTTTTGATAATTTTGATTAGTGCATGTTTTAGGAAGGGCGGCAGTTCTACTGCAGAATAATTTGGTGTTTTTAAGCAGTTCTGCTTGGAGATTGCAGATGCGCCAAAACATTTACTTGCAACAATCCAATCCGCAAAGTCGGTTGGCAACAGGTTTTTCTTGTAGTCGTCATCCATTTTCGCGGCGGCTAAAAGCCATATTCCAGCTGATGGGTTCTTTTTGAGAATTTCAGCCAAATCTATCGTAGTAATCTTTAAGCTTTCAGTTTTGGAAACTTCGGCGACCAATTTTTCAAGCGGTAAAAGCCGCTCTTTGAGTCTGTCTAACACTGTGCGGCAAGCCCAAATTGGCTCCTGCTTAAGTAGTGCCTCAGTTACGGCTTGTCTTGCACAATATCCCACTAGTTTGCCCAACTTCGACGCCGGACCCGCTAAGATTAGCTTTTTGCCCCTACAAGTTGAGGCGATAGTGACGCTGTCAGTTATTGAACCTGTGGCTGAATCGCCAGTATAGCGGCTTCGGACATCAAAATCCCGCAGCACAGCCGACTTGGCTTCAGTAGCTGTAATTAAAGCGGCAACCATACAACTCTCCGAAGGGTTCCCGTCGATGAAAACGATGATGTTTATGGTGCCCATGAGTTCTTGGACATCCATCGCTTCACCTGAGGATTCGCCATGTGAACAGCCCGCGGTTGCAACAACGTGAACTGAGAAGGTGTCGGCTTTTTTAGTAACTAAACTATAATTTTTTATTTTTGCGGCGGTAACCATGGCAAGGTAGTCTTTAGTTAATCCCACTTTTGCCGCAGAGGTTGTGATAAGTTCAAGCGGGTCAAGATGCAAGGAGCGGTCGCTGTAGCCTTCAGGTACTCCTACATTGAGGACAGCTTTAACCTGATTGTACCCACCATTATAGATTGCTGAGCTAACTGTCTTTAAAGCACTATCACAAAAAACGGCAAGTACATTCTCCTTCAAAACAAACCTTACGCCTTCTGCAAGCTCAAGTTCTTCCAAACCCTTCCCCACAGCTATTTTTGGGGTCTGCTATCATTTATAGTGATGGCTTTTGTCGGACACAGATTAACACAGACACCACAACGCGTGCAATGTACGACGTCGATAACCTGGGGTTTTCGGTTCTTGCCTTCTTCGAGGGCGCCAACTGGACAAATGCCTATACAAATCTGCCCAGTGCACGGTGGGCACTTTGCCGCGTCGATTGTAACTGGGGCTTTGCGCGTGTCCATTTGAATCAACAATTAAATAAGCACCGATAATATATTTGTTGCGAGCAAGGTATTGGGCATGAAAATAGGCTTAGTCACATATACTCCTGAGAGGGTCGAAGGTTTTGACCCGCATGTTTTCTTCGCCAAATGGGTTGATGGACAAGTTTTTTCCGCCGCTGAGGGAATGCAGAATGATGTGACCGTTTTCTGCGACGCCAAAGCAATCCGCGAGGACCCAAGCATCGTCGCCCTCTCAAAAGGCGGACCAGCACTACGGTGCAATAGAAAATCCAATTTAGCCTTCGACTTCGTCTGCCCAACTAATCCACAATACCGCGCGAAAGTCTTTGATTATCTTGACAACATATCAAAACAGGACATAAGCGGCGTCACACTGAACCTCTACCACTTCCCCGACCAAGATTATTGCATCTGCCCAAGATGTACTGAGCAAAGGAAGAAAAGCGGTTTGGATTGGACACAATGGCGAGCCCAGACCATAACGTCGTTCCTGAAAGAGGCAAAAACCCATTGCAAGGGAACTTTTGCTGTGGAAATGTTTCCTGATCCCGTCTTAGCTAAAGAACGGTTTGGAATAGACTTCAGTGCGATAGCTGAACTAGTGGATTACTTCCATGTACCCCTCTCATCGAGGGATTATTTGACTAATTACTGGGTAGACACAATAGTCCGTGACTTCGTAGCCACCTTAAAGAAACCCGTGGTGGTAGAGCTCAGCGCTGAAATGCCCACCGACGAAAAACTCGATGCACTGCTAAAAACGGTTGCTTACATTTCCCGCCATAAAATCGAGGCCGTTTTGCTGCTTGTGCATAACTCGGAAAACGCTCGGCAAGTGGCAAGGTTTGCTGTTCAGAACGCTGACTTCCGCGAGTGGCTCGCAAAGTATGAGTTTGCGGAAATGAACCGAATCGTTGATGGTTGGGCCAAGACTTCTTTTATTTAAACCCTGACATGTTACCATAAGTCAACAAAAGAAATTAGTGGCTAATACGGTGGGCGGTTCCAAGGTTAAGCTTTGCTGAGTTGCGCTCGGTAGTCTCTTAACACTTGCATGTCTAATTCCGCGCTTAAAATCGAGTCTTCCGGTGAATCGGTGACTTCTCCAAGCACGCCCCATGGGGCGATAATTGCGCTTCGTCCTCCTCTCATGTTGGAGCAAACGTTGCCGACTTTTAAGATGTAGAAACCGAAGTTTCTCGCAATTCCAACCGTTAAGGGGTGTCCTTGAACTGTGGGATGGGTTCCCATTGCAGCTACGGGCAACGAAATGATTTCCGCACCCATCATAGCTACTTTGGTTACGACATCTGGGTTGAAGGTGTCAGCACACACAATCATTCCTATCTTGCCCAAGTCTGTGTTAACCACGACGGGCTCAAAGCCTTTGGAGACACCTGCTTCAATCTCCGCTTTTATGGGGCTGATTTTCTTGTATTTAGCCAGCATTTTGCCGTTTTTCCAGAGTGTGCTTGTATTGTAATATTTGCTTTCGTCTTCTTCTAGTACTGTGCCGCCCAGAAGGTAGATTTCTCCGATGGTTCTTGAGACTTCCTCGAGGAACTGCAGCGTTTTTTTGGAGGTTTCCTGTGAGATTTTTTGAGCATTAGTGAAGTCGGCCATGCAGTTGGGAACGGTAAAGTATTCGGGAAGAGCGATTAGAGCTGGTTTTTCTTTTGCGGCTTTGAGGACGGCGGTTTTGGCGGCGGTTAGGTTGTCTTGTAGTGTGAGGCGGATTTTCATGTGTAGTACGCTGACTTTCATATGGGTGCCTTCTGTTTTGTGTATTGATTTTTGTTTTTGAGCATTTAAACTTAGTTGGTTAATGTGATTATTGGCCTATTCTTCGCGGATGGTAGCCGTTTGTTCAGCATTAATTTTGAAATCCGCACAGATGTCTACTAATTGCCGCCATTTATATGCATGCGGATAACCTTAAATACTGCCTGAAAGACAAACTCTGTAAAGCGAGGGACAAAAATGGCAATAAACGAATCAGAAGTTAACAAACTCCTTCCCGAAGTAAGAAACCTAATTAACAAAGTCGTCAAGAAAAACATGGCAGACGGCTTCCTCTTCTCTGCTGGAACCGACACCCAAATAATAGCTTATGAAGCAGTCAAATACAATCCCGACATACCTTGCCTCACTTTAGCCTTCAAGCACGGTCAGCCCAAAGACACCGAATACGTCAAAAAAATGGTTGCACTCCTTCACCTGAAACACGAAACCTACCAATTCGGCAAAGAAGATGTAATGAAATTTTTCCCCAAAGTCGTCGAAGCACTCAAAAAATACGACCCCATGGAAATCAGAAACAGCCTTCCAGTCTACATCGGCTTAACCCTTCTAAAACCCAAAGGAATAAAGACCGTTTTCACAGGAGACGCCTTAGACGAGCTTTTTGGTTACCCCTGGCAATTCCATCTGTCCGAAGAACAGTTCGCCGTGAAACAACAAGAAATGTGGGCTGAAATGGGTTTCTCCTCATTCCCGATGGCAGAGTCTCTTGGAATGCAAATCAAAGCACCCTACAGGGACCCCGAATTCATGGCTTGGGCAATGAAACTACCTATTAAATATAAGATTAACATGTACAACGGCGTAAAATACGGCAAATGGATTCTGCGCAAAGCGTACGAAGACGTCATACCTAACGACATAATTTGGAGGCCCAAAGCACCCTTGGAAGCGGGAACAGGAACAGAAACATTACGCACCTACTTCAACGACATGATAACCGATAAAGAGTTCAACGAGAAGAAAGTAGCCATAAAAGCAGCCGACGACGTTGAAATCCAAGATAAAGAACAGCTTCTCTACTACGAGGTCTTCCGTCAAAAATTCGGCAAACCAAAAGACGTGTTCCCAAAGGTCGAAGGCGCAGTACAGTGTCCCAAATGCCACAGCTATATTAAAACTAAGATTCAGTTCTGCAAAACTTGCGGAGCTTACCCCATCTAATTCTTTTCTTTATTTTTGAAAAACTTCTTTTTAACTGCTTTTTTCAGGAAAGACTTAATTCTTTAGTTCTGTACTTTTGGAAAACAACAAGGGTTGAGTCTGATGGCTAAGCTGAGTGATTTGAAGTGGGCTATGGGCACTAGCATCTTTGCCGCTAGCTTCATCTTTGGCATATTTTTACTAGGTATTATTTTCCTGCTACAATATTATGTAGTGGGTTTTGACTTAGTCACCGGGTTGATTTTGGCTCTAGGCGGCACTTTATTGTTCATACTCTTTGAATACGCAATCGGTCCAGTCATCGTTTCCTTAACCACCCGTTTGCAATTTCTAAAGCCCGGAGAGAATCCATGGTTGGAAAACACCGTTAAGGAGTTGGCTGCCAAAAGCAATATTCCGATGCCTAAACTGGCCATTGTCCCAAATAATACTCCTAATGCCTTCACTTATGGTCGAACCAGCAGCAGCGCCGTTCTAGCGGTTCATGAAGGGCTCCTTAGAAGCCTCAATGAAGATGAGATTCGCGGAGTAATCGCGCATGAACTTGGACATATTAAACATAAAGATTACATTGTTATGACAGTTCTTTCAGCTCTGCCGCTTATTGCATATTGGATAGCGCAGATTGCATTAAACGCAGCGTGGTTTAGCGGTGGATCCTCAAGAAGAAACAAAGACCAAGGAAACGCTGGTGTCGTACTCATTGTTATTGGCGTTGCTTCTTTTGTGGTTTATATCTTGAGCTTTCTTGCCGTAATGCGTCTTAGCAGATTGCGTGAACACTTCGCCGATGCTTACAGCGCTTATCTAACGGGAAATCCCCGAAGCCTTCAAAGCGCCCTTGCAAAAATTACCTACGGTTTATCTCTTGCTCCAAAAGCTACTGCAGAGGCGCGGAGCTTCTATATAGAAGACCCAAGCCAAGCAAAACAGGAAGTTGCTGAAATTATGGATAAAAAAGATGAATACGACCTTGATCACGACGGTGTTTTGGACGAGCGGGAGTTAGGGTTGGCAATGGAGAAAGAATCAAAGAGTACATGGGCACAAATGAACAGTTTATTTGCTACGCATCCGCCAACATTTAAGCGCATTTTGCTCCTAAAGGAAATCGAACAGGAAATGGGCACTGGGAAATACAGCAATGACAATATGTACAATCATGTGTAATAATTTTTTTGTCTAAAAATGTTGAATTACATGCGAAGACTAATATCCACCCAGAAATAAATTACTAACAAACCCTCAAAAGAGAAACCAAAAATGGTAAATTACTGTCCAGAGTGCGGTGGAGAAATACAATATATCTCGTTGACCAAGCACTACGTCTGCAAAAGCTGTGGATTATCCTGTACAGGACAGGAACTCAATGACTTGCATGACAAGAACAGACCTGCCGATGAAACCGCTGAAGAAGTCAGACAAAACCGCAGAAAAGAATACCTTAAATGGTATCTTAGCAAAAAATAAAATTGCCACAAAAGGATGATCACCTTTTTCGATAGCCTTGACGCTGTTTATCAGCGCCAATAACTGAATAATTAACTTTAAATCGGCTTGCCCGGTTAATTAAAATGATATAGGCGAATTTATGCTTCAACGAGTTAATTTTCTGGCTTTTGCTGGGAGTCTACGCAAAGGCTCATTTAACAAGGCATTAATCCGTGCCGCCGTGGAATTGGCACCCGAAAATGTTGTAATCGAAGTTTTTGATTTAGAAGGTATTCCACCGTTTAACCAGGACTTTGAAGCTACTCCCCCTCAAAGAGTCAAAGAGTTTAAGGAGAGAATCAGAGAAACTGATGCCCTTTTGATAGCCACCCCCGAATACAATTATTCGGTTTCAGGAGTTTTAAAAAACGCGCTTGATTGGGCCTCAAGACCAAGAGTTGATACGCCTTTGGAAGGTAAACCCGTAGCCATCATGAGCGCCTCAACAGGTCGATTTGGCGGAGCAAGGGCACAGTATCATTTGCGGCAATCGTTCATTTTCCTCAATATGTTACCCGTTAACCGTCCCGAAGTCATGCTAACAGATTCAATGCACAATGTTGATGCCAACGGAAACCTAACCAGCCAGCAAACACGCAAACTCATCGGAGAACTGCTCGAAGCGCTCGCAGCATGGACCATTAAACTCAAAGATAAGCCACAATAAACCGTACTTCACCAGTTTTCGCGTTGACGCAGCAAAGCCTTAAAATGGTAATGTGTCTCGTAAGAGATTGGCGAATCAATATGAGAGTCATAGCTGATCTGCATGTTCATGGTCGTTACAGCCGAGCAACTAGCGAACAAATGAGTATTCCCGAAATCGGTAAGTACGCAAAAATTAAGGGCCTCAACCTCGTTGGCACAGGCGATTTTACTCATCCCGATTGGCTCAAGGAAATCAAACAGACCCTGACGCCCGAGCAAGAAACAGGGCTCTTCAAACTAACTAATATGGATTCTGCGATACGTTTCATCCTCCAAACTGAAGTTTGCACGATCTTTGATTACAAGGGCGAATCCAAAAAAATCCACCACGTCATATTAACTCCAAGCTTAGAAACCGCTATTCAAATCAATGAGCGCCTCCAAAGCTTTGGGAGTTTAAGCTCAGACGGCAGACCAATCCTCAATGTATCCGCTCCTCAGTTTGTAGAAGAAGTTATGGAAGTTTCAGAGGACAACATAGTATTTCCAGCCCACGCTTGGACACCATGGTTTAGTATCTTCGGAGCATTTAGCGGCTTTGACACAATGGAAGACTGCTACCAAGACATGACCAAACACATCCATGCATTGGAAACGGGTTTATCATCTGACCCGCCTATGAATTGGCGTCTCAGCAAACTTGACAGATACACGCTGATTTCTAATAGTGACTGCCATAGTTTTTGGCCTTGGCGCATCGGCAGAGAAGCCAACGTGTTTGAATTGGAAACGTTCAGCTACAAAGAAGTCACAGAAACAATAATCGCTAAAGATTCTTCACACTTCAAGTTCACCATTGAAACTGACCCTGCCTATGGCAAGTATCATTGGACAGGGCACAGAAACTGCAAAGTTTCCCTATCACCGGCCGAAGCCATAAAATTCGGCAACATCTGCCCTGTTTGCCACAGAAGTCTCACTAAAGGTGTCGAGCAACGGGTGGAAGAACTCGCTGATCGCCCAGCAGATTTTAAGCGTGAGGGTGCACATTGGTTTATGAGGTTGCTTCCGCTCTCCGAAATTATCGCGGCAGTGCTTGGGACTGATTCGCCTGCAACTCAGGCCGTTTGGAAAAACTATAATTTGTTAACGGAGAAATTCGGTGATGAGTACAAGGTGTTGATTGATGCGCCTTTAGATGCGTTGGCACAAGTGGTTGATGCATCGATTGCACAGGTTATCGTTAAGGTTAGAGAGGGCAATGCTAAAGTTACACCAGGATACGATGGTGTTTACGGTCAACTGGTTTTAGGCGTCAATGCCCCTCCAGCTGTTAAACTCAAGCCTAAACTAATTCAACCAATTGTTAAGCAGAAGAGCATGACTGATTTCTGGTAAGCCACAATATTCAAGCAAATTGTTTAATTCCCCCAAACAATTCTATTTTGGAAGGTACCGATTACCTTGAAAGATCTTCTAACCAAAATCAACAAAACAGCTACCCAAAAGTTTGGCGCCCAATATGCAGAAGCCCGAGCCCAAAAACTCTACAAAACCTCTCTCACCCTAAAAGAGGAACGCGTAGAAGCCGCCAAACAGGGAATTGAAAACGGCGTCGCCCTCCGAGTACTCGTGAATGGCGCTTGGGGTTTTGCGTCAGTGGGCTCGTTGGATGCCGCTATTTTGGAGGATGCTGTATCGGATGCGTGTAGGATGGCAAAACTAGCAAGCGAACGGTTAAAAACCCCCATTAAACTAGCAGATGCCAAAGTTGTGGAGGATCATGTGTTATGCACTCCAAAGAAGAATCCCGTGGACATCCTAATGGAGGACAAAATAAAAACCGCCCTTGCCGTAAACAAGACGATTTTGAGCTTTGACGAACGTATCAAAAGTTGCTCAATAGACTATTTTGATTTGACAGGCTCCAGTTTTTTCGTGAACAGTGAGGGCACGAGTATAGAGCAGGACAAGTTGTATGTTTGGGCAAGAATGACTGCTTCTGCCGTAACTGAAGGCGTTTTCACTTTTAGTCGGGAAGAAATTGGTTCCACAAAAGGCTACGAAATATTCGATGAACAAGCCCCTGAAACTTTAGGTGAGAAAGTTGCAAAGCTCGCGATTGAACAATTAAATGCCAAAGCTCCGAAGGGTGGAAAATTTCCCGTTGTTTTGGGCCCCAATGTTGTGGGGGTGTTTGTGCATGAAGCGTTTGGACATTTAGCTGAAGCTGATTTGGCTCTTTCAGGTGGAGTGTTAGCAGATAATTTTGGAAAAAAAATTGGCTCTAACTTGGTAACGTTCTACGATGATGGCACAATTGATGGAGCGTTTGGGGCATTCAAATACGATGATGAAGGTGTCCCATCTCAGAAAACCTTGCTCATAAAAGACGGCGTAGTATCTGGCTTGATGCATAACCGTGAAACCGCAAATAAATTCAAATCTCAACCCACTGGGAACGCGCGAGCGGAAGACTTCCGTGTGGAGCCAATCATCCGGATGCGTTGTACATATATGGCACCCAGAGACCAAACCTTCGAAGAACTAATTGAAAATGTAAAGTCTGGCTATTACTTTAAGAGTTTTAGAGGTGGGCAAGCGAACCTTGATGGCACTTTCCAAGTGGGCATTCAAGAAGGCTATGAAATTGTGAACGGCAAAATCGGCGCCCCCGTCCGCAATGCCTCAATAAGCGGCAACACTCTTGAAACGTTGCATCAGGTGGATGCTGTGGGAAAGGATTTCCTCTTAGACCCCGGTCGATGCGGCAAGGGTCAGACAGCTTTTATTAGTGATGGTGGACCGCACATTAGAATCAGCAAGGTGGTTGTCGGTGGCAGTGCTTGAAAAAAACACAATGATAAGCTTAGCTGAGAACGCTGTTAAAGCAGCGCTCAATAAAGGAGCCCAAGATGCTGAAGCCTATGTTTACGAGGGACAAGCATCAAACATCGGCATTGAACTAGGTCAAATCAGCAAAACCAACAAAATAATTGACCGCGGCTTAGGAGTTAGAGTGGCCCTTAACAAGGCAATTGGGTTTGCCTACACAAACATAGTGGAGGACGCAAAAGCCGTGGAGGGTGCTGTTAATAACGCATTGAGTTCGGCAAGGGCAAGTAAACCTGACCCAGACTGGAAAGGGCTTCCCCAAAAGAAACCCTTTGTCCCAACCCAGAAAACCTTTGACAAAAAAATCGTTGCCTTAAGCTCCGAAGAGTTGGTAGGCATTGCTGCAACCATGTTAGATGCTGCTGGACAAGTGGACAAACGTGTTTTCCCCATTGAAGGCGGCGTAGGCAGCGCCTATCTTTCTAGTGCCATTGTTAATTCAAACGGCGTAACGGGCTTTGATAAGGGAACTGTGATTGAGTGCAGTGTGGCTACGTTAGCTAAAGAAGGCAACTCGGTAACACCTGTTTGCTTCGAGTTTAACGCAGCAAGAACCTATGACCTTAAACCTGAATGGGTGGGAAAAGAAGCAGCCAAAATGGCGCTTTCAGCACTAAAAACCCAGTCAGTAGAAACCAAATCAGGCAAGGTTATCCTTACACAATTTGCGTTACAAGAACTTTTATCGTACACATTAATCAATGCCATTAGAGCAGATAGTGTTCAGAGGGATCAATCTCCATTTAAGGGAAAACTCGGGGAAAAAGTCGCATCAGAAAACCTCACCATTTACGACGATGGTTTGTTTGCGGGTGGATTGCGCACAGCAATGTTTGATGGCGAAGGCGTGCCACACCAAAAAACCCCAGTCATAGAGAAAGGTATCCTGCGCAACTTTTTATACGATAATTATTCGGCCAAGAAAGAAGGCAAAGAAAGCACAGGTAACGCTTCACGGGCTGGATACCTCTCAACACCCGGAATCGACACAACCAACTTCCATATCATACCGGGAAACAAAACATCTAACGAAATGCTAAGCGAAGTCGACGATGGTTTAATTGTCTATTACCTCCAAGGTGCTCACAGTAGTAACCCCGTCAGTGGCGAGTTCTCTGTCGTTGCGACCCCTGCTTGGAAAATAAAGAAAGGAGAAATAACCCACTGCTCAAGAGGTGTTATGTTGGCTGGCAATATCTTTGAATTGCTAAAAAACATTAGCGTGGTCGGCAGTAACGAGAGGCAGATGGGGCAGTTGATTTCGCCTTGGCTTCAAGTTGAGAATGTTAGGGTGATTGGTCAATAGCTCGCTGGTTTTTCTACCTACTTTGCCCAGAAGCTCTTTGAATACTCGCCTAAAACACCCTCGTAGATTTGTAAGGTCTGTTGGGCGATTTTTTCCCAATCGTACTTTTCCAGGACTAGTTTGTATGCGTTATCTTTTAGGTATTTAGAAAAGTTGCCGTCAAGCAGGACTTTTGCAATGCCCCATGATAGCGAATCAGGATTATTGGGGTAAACTTTAACGCCGGTTACGTCGTGTTCGATGATTTCTGATAAGCCTCCTGTGTCGGAAGCAACTACTGGGCTCTGAGCAGCCATAGCCTCCAAAGCAACGATACCAAAGGGTTCAAAGAGCGAAGGCACAACAGCCACATCAGCAACTCTTTGAAGTTTAATCAAAGTTGCTTCATCCATGAAGCCTTCAAAGAGCACTTTATGTTCCAACCCCATGCTACGAACTATGTTTAGGAGTTGTTCTTTCATGTAGCCGCTACCAACGATTATGAATTTAGCGTTGACTTTGCTGAGAATTTTTGGGACAGCGTTAATCAGAACATGAATGCCTTTTTCGTAGACTAATCGTCCGACGAAGAGTACTATTTTTTCTTCGGGCAAAGCATACTTGCTTCTGAAATCCTTCATGTCATTGTTGCTGTCATAGTTGTGAGTGTTTACGCCGTTTGGAACCATAACTAGCTTATCATTTGGTAACCCGAAAACGTATTTTACATGAGAAATCATGTAGTCGCTGCAGCAAATAACTTTCCAAGCTTCGTAGGTAAGCCATGCTTCGGTTTCATGAATCATTCTTTCAGTAGTGGTATGTACCCCATCTCGTCTGCCCATTTCGGTTGAATGCATGGTCGCAAGAAGAGGTTTTCTGAAAACGTGTTTTAGCCCGATTCCTGCGTTTGCGACGAGCCAATCGTGAGCGTGGAAAACGTCAATTTTGTCGGCTATTTTTCTTGCTATCGCAGCGGTTTCTCGTTGCATGTTCATGTTCATCAAGTAAACCCATGTAGCGAAGTCGGGTGCTGGGTTTTTGTACGAATCCACTCTATAGACTTCTACGTCGTCAATTACTTCATGGGCTGGTGCTCCGGGGAAATCGCAGGTTACTACATAAACTTTAACGCCTTGTTTAGCTAGGTGTTTGGATAAGAAATATACGTGGGGCGATATGCCTCCAATAACTCTCGGCGGGTACTCCCAGCTTAACATCATGACGCTTAATTTATCTGTCATTTTTGTTTTCCTCCGCCACCTTGTTATATGACTTCACAACTTCTTTTACTAAAGAATTAGGGTCAGTTGAAATTACCGCTATTTTTTCTTTGGGAACTTTATAAATTCTAATAACCTCATCTCTCATCCACTCGGATTTTACGTTAACTCTTGCAGCTTCATAGAATCCAAGCCACTCTATGCTTTTTATGGCCATGTTGTAGGATGAGTTTATGTTTGGTGACCGGTGGTCTTCTAGGCTTTCAACTGAATAAATAAACGAGATGCCTAATCCATTTTTTAAAGTGACAGCTGCAGGTATAAAATGCCAATCAAAAACGTCTATGAGGTCAACCTGCTTTTGGGAGTCATAGTAAATGTCGGTTGCAGCCCGTTCAATTTCCTGATTTAATGTGAGTACCCATGTTAATACTCCAATGTGGGTTCGCACGGGGTTAGCTACTCTGAAAGTTTTTACGCCGCTGGGCTCCTGCGTTTGACCAGTTGCGGAGTCATCATAAGTTACAACATTAACATCCACTTTGCTGTTGGCAAGTTGTGTAGATAGAGAACTGACGTATCCAGAGAGTTGACCAACCACCCTAGGCGGATACTCCCAAGAAAAAATGATGACACGCATATTTCCACTACGTGAAAAGTGAGCAGACCTTAATTATTCCTCTTCCATTGAGATAATACCGTTTCTTGCCTTCGTTGTCGTAGAAGCTTTCAGCGAAACCCTCCGATTTGTATCGGTCTAGTATACCTTCGATTTCGTTGGGATCTTTCTGCAGAAGTCGTGCTACTTCCTCGCCTCTTCGAGCTAAATCAGCGGCTGTAGCGCACAAGTTATGCAGCGTCTGAAGGACTTTATCAGGAAATGGAAGCTCTTCTCTCATTTTGTATGCACCATGCCATCAGACAGTACAGCGACTTATCTTATAAACGCATGCAGGTTTGTTTTTCTTAGAAAAGCTGGGTTGCATCCTGTACTTCCTTGATTTGGGTAGTGTATCGCTTTTTTGCTTCATCAACCATGTCTTTTCTGAGTTCCTCGCCTCTTGCTCCGGACGTTTTGAGCGTCTTGAGCTTGGTCGCTAATTTCTTGTCTTTTAGGGAGCTCTGGACCCAACTTTCGAAATCCCCATTGTCAATGTGGAATTCTATAGCTTTGATGTCTACTTCTTCTAGTGTTTTGATGAATCCCTTCAAGCTCCAGGCCATCATGTTCGTATAGAATTCCTTTCCAATGCCTGTGTAGAATAGGAATGGTTCGTTAGCCGTTAAAATTGTAAGTCTTAGCCTTGCTTCGAAATCGTTGAGTAATGTCTGGGCTGCTACAAAAGCGTCCATGGGTGACTCATACGGGCTAAAGTAGGAGTGGACTTCTCCAGGTCCGCCTCCTGCAGTGAACATATAATAAAGGTGGTCGCTTGTTTGGAAGTCACGCCACAACCTTAGAAACTCGCCATCCTCTGCTTCTTTTATCAATGGTTCTAATCTGCGCAGGGTTGTATAGTACGCCCATTGCATTACATTGCCAAGCCACCCAGATTGGTCTCTTTGAATGTCAGCCCACGAAACGGTGCCTCCAGCTTCTGGAACATCAATTTCTCCTGCCGAAGCATGTTTGTCAATAACTTCAGAAGGTGTAACCATCTGCAGGTGGTCAAACTTTAGTATCTCATCTGGGAGATGTTGAAGGAAACTATGAATTCCTGTTTCTGGCCAGTGGTGTTCGCCAAAGGTTTCGTAGTCAGGAAAGATATTGATGCATTCGCCCTTTGTTTCGGCTAACCACCGAGCGTATTTGTCGGCGGTTAGAGGCCACTCTGGCCACCATCTGGCTGAAAACCTAAACCCGATGTCGTCGGTTAACTTATAATTTCGTAGTAGCACACGGATTTTTTTGGTACCTTTGGGAGTATAGATGAAATTGGGTGATTTTTCGCCAAGTATTTTCTCGATGCCTTCAGTGTAAATGCCCTTGTAACCCATGCCTTCAACGATTTTGGCGATGGTGTTGTTGTAAAGTAGTTCCGTGTTCTCGAAAACGATCGGTGTGTAACCCAGTAAATCCTTGACAGTTTGCTTGTGCATTTTTGCCTGTTCGATGAACTCTTCTTTTTCGGGGTAAAGGCTGGAGATTGAGTGATAGTATGTTTGGTTTAGAAACTCCACACGTCCCGAAGATGAGAGTTGTTTGAAGCTTTCTAGGAGGTCCTTGTCGAACATTTCGCATTGTTCAAGAAAAACCCCTGAAACACTGAAGGAGACCTTTACCTGTTTGCGGTCATGTTTGTGTCGGTCTATTACGTCGAGAAGTATCTGGTTTGAGGGAAAGTAGCATTTGCGTGCTGCTCGTTTGAAGATTTCCCTATCAACTTCGTTATCGAAATAATAGTTGAACAATTCATTTTTGGATAAGCGTCTAAAGGACTTGCCTTCCCAAAACAGGTTTCTTCTCAACCTGTGGGGCTGATGAACTTCAAAGACAAACACAACATCGGTCATAACAATTTAGCCCTTCAATCAAATCATAACAGAACTAACAGGTATTTCTAATTTGTCTTCTTTCTACTACCTGCTATATTGTTTGGGGTTTTTACTTTGTGATTGAAAAAGTTTTAATGCTTTTACAGACCGTTACTAGCTTAACGGTTGAGAAGGATTGGCTGAGGGCAAAGAAGAAATTTACTCAACTATGTTTAGTTCGCTTAAACATCCTGCTCGCCGCAAGATTCTTCGAATATTAGCCGATAAGCCTTTGACTTTTTCGGAAATGCTTGAGTTGCTGGGGGTTTCCAGCTCCAACTTAACCTACCACCTTGAAAGTTTAGGGGAGCTTGTAGCCAAAGATGATAACGGTATTTACAGGTTATCCACTTTCGGGTTGGCTTCTGTTAGCACGATGAAGATTGTGGAAGAAGCGCCCCCAGTTCAACCGAAAAAACACACGTCTTTGTCGTTGAAGTGGCAAACAGTCCTCGGCGTATTACTAGTCGGTTTAATCGTGTTTGCTAGTATGACCGCCTTGCAGAATAATGTTTTAAATCAAACAACCAGTGAACGAGACAGTTTACAATCAAAATACAACCAACTGCTATCCTGGAGCGCTACCGCAAACAACGCAATAAATTTTCTTCAGCAAGTAACCCAGCTCGACACTTCACACTATCAAGCAACGCTTCTAAGCAACTCTATTGAGCAACGTTCAGATTTAGGCGGAGCATTAGAACAAGTCATAACTTATGCACTGACAAGCAGTGACAGCAAATTAGATGTGGTTTTCAGGTTTAGAGACAACCAGTTATCCCGTTACCAACTTATTGTGCTTGAGGGCTCGCCGGTTTATTCACAGCCGCACCCCTATAGCGTTTTGGATTCTGCGAAAACTCTGCTGGGAAGGCTTGCAACTTACGAGACCACTTCTTACTTGGCAAATATGAGCAGTTTATTGTCGATGGTTAATAATCAAACCCAAAACATCGAAATCACAGAAGGAAACATTAAGTTGAGCGTGACCGCTTCAGGTGACAGCGCGCAAATCCTATTGATGTACACTGAAAATGGCGTCGATTTCTCACCTAAAAGCCTAAGTTTAGTTTTTGTCAACCACGATTTAGAAACCTTAACGGATGGATGGTTTCTGTTCACCATTGGAAGCACACAAGTCAGCATATCCAGCGACAAAGCAATTGACCTGGCAAAAAATGCCTTGAAGGGCTATAGCTGGATCTCCAACGGCACAGCCGTCTCCAACTTCAACGTGCTGCCCCAGCCTGTTACAGTTGTATTTCATCCAAACACCAAAAACGGCTTAGCCCTTTACCCGCAGTGGACAGTAACGTTCTACCTCGATAAGGTGTATCCAAATAATATATACAGTATAGCCGTGGAGCTATGGGCAGATACAGGCGAAGTAGCCCAGATAAAAACGCAAAACAGCTAAAAGCCTAAGGTGGCTTAGGTCGCTATTGGTGTTTTCTCAGCTCAATCATATTTACCGCTTTTTTTGAGGCTAAAATTTTGATGCTAAACCTATAACGACAGTATTGTCTTCAATAAATTAGAAAATTTTATATGAAAAGCCGTTGACTACTCAAGACATGACCTCCAGCAAAAAAGGTAAGGCGCGCAAACGCAAATCCTACAATACACTGTTTCTCGCAATAGCATTGATAATCATTGTAGTCTTCAGCATAGCAGCTTATTTGGCGGTATCTAACCAAGGCACACCGGCAACTATTCCTCCAACCAAAGTTTTGCTTCAAACCACAGCAGGAAATATAACCATCGATTTGAGAACCGATAAGCCAATCACATCGGTCAACTTCATAAACCTCGTCAAAGCAGGAAAATACGACGGTACAGCTTTCTACCGAACTGTTGCAACCTTCATGATTCAAGGCGGAAAAGTGAGTGGTTCAGTTCCAACAATAAAAGATGAGATAGGCAGCAACAACCGCAACTTACCATACACGATAGCTATGGCAAAAACCAGCCAACCCAACTCTGCAACAAGCGAATTCTTCATAAACGTCGAAGACAACGGGCAGAAGTACTCTCCTAGCTTTGACGCAACCTATGCTGTGTTTGGCACTGTAATTTCAGGCAAAGACGTAGTAGATGCAATAGCCAACGCTCCAGCTACAGAAAACCCCAATATTCACGGTGAAATAAGCGTCCCAGTGAATCCAGTTACTATCACAAGAGCAACAATTGTGCCATAATCAAACTTAAAAAAGATTAGCGTGGGCTACTTTACTTTCTTTCTTTTCTAATAAAACATTAAACATTAAAACCCAAATCCAACAAGGTATTATTGCCTGCAATAGGCATAATAATCAATAATTCTAATTGATATGGAGGTACGTATTATGTCTGGACAAACAGCAAATCAACCTGAAACTAACGTTTTACTTCACACAAGTATGGGTGATATAACTATTGCTCTACGAAATGATATGCCAATAACCACTGGTAACTTCAAAAACCTAGTTCAAAAGGGAACTTTCAACGGTACAATCTTCCACCGCGTCATCCCTGGCTTTATGATTCAGGGCGGCGACCCCACTGGAACAGGATTTGGAGACCCATCAATACCTGACATAAAAGACGAATTTACAAGAACCAACCGCAACGACAGAGGCACCATAGCAATGGCAAATGCAGGTCCAAACACGGGAAGCAGCCAATTCTTCATCAACCAAGTAAACAACAATTTCTTAGATACCAAGCATCCAGCGTTCGGCAAAGTTATCTCTGGAATGGATGTTGTCGATGCGATCGCTAAAGTTCCAAGAAACTCAAACGATAAACCTAAAACAAACGTAACAATAATCAACGCATCAATAGTGACATAGACAAAAATAAGAACTAAAAAAACAGTTAGCTACTTTTCTTTCTTTTCTTCTTTCTCTTTAGGCTTAGAACCGATTTCAACTAGTTGTATGTTGACTTGGTAGTTTTTGTCTCCTACTTGCATTTTGCCTTGACCGTAAAAGCCTCGGCTGCCAGTGCTGAAGTTTTTAGGGTTTATGATGAACGGTTGTTTTTGGCCGTTTAACTGGATAGTTGCCATGTTTGGTTGGTCACTCATATGGGTCACTGTCTTGAGTATTATAATTCTGGCTTTTCACCTTTTCGATGAAAACTCCCAAGTTTGAGGATTTTTTATTATTTTTTTATTTTCATTATACCTAAGTCTACAGCAACCATAAAGATGAACGGTAGAGCTAGGTAGAAGAACGCGAAAAACACATTCCTAAATAACAAAGTCGCAGGCGAAGAAATTACATTTGGATTTGATAAATCCACCCCCGCTAAGTTGAGCAACCCTAACAAAGCTGAGCCTGTGAGGGTTAGTGCTAAACTAACTATGAATTGGATGGTTAACCTTCTTTCCTTGCCAAACATGATGATTGAGATAAGGGCTGACAGGACAAACATCCATGCGAAAGAACAGACAAAGATTGCCGCGTTTGCGTTTGAATTTATCCATGAAGCCACTATAGGAGCTGAATCTGACAGGGAAGAAGTGAAGGTTGAGAGGGCGCTTTTTGTGAAAATTTGGTAACTAACTATTAGAACCCATGCTAAGATCAAGAAGATTATTTTCCGAGGGATCGATCTAGCCACGCAAGCCACCCCATGACACATACACAAGGCATTGTATAACACTTACCGTTTTCAAATGAGGGTTAGTTGAGGGCTTTATTGTATGAGGAATCCTAAAAATAAAGATTTGAATTCGCAAGTAGAATAGGAATGGTGCGGTCGCCGGGATTTGAACCCGGGATCATTAGCTTGGAAGGCTAAAGTCCTAAACCAGACTAGACGACGGCCGCATATATTTTGCTGATCAAGGCTATTTTAAGGGTTTAATCGGTCACCATCTTCTTTGCTTTTACTTTGACCTATTTTGACCACTTATTGCCTTTTCAGTAGTCAGATTGATACCTTGAGTTTTTAATAAAGTTTTCAGAGCTTCCAAGTCTTCTATTTGTTTAAAGTTGGCTGGAGAAATACATGGGCTATATAATTACCTATAAAAGATAACTTGGGGGAGTTAGGAAAAAAATTAAATGCGTATTTAGCCAAGTTAGAGAGGAGTTGTGTGGATGTTTAGAGAATTAGGCATCTTATTTGTAGCGGTTGTTTGTGTCTTTTACATTACTTTAGGTTTTATGGCTCCCACATATGGTTATGCAAAAGGGTTGGCATACCCTGGAGCAATAGGATATGTAAACGGTTATTCATTTCCTGTTGCTCAGACATTAGGTTCAATTGCACTCAGTATTTTTGTAGGTTTGATGATTTACAGTGGGTTCCACATCAAGCAGCTTCATTGCAACAGACCAAAATATGCATTAGTCTTTTTAGCAATCTTGTTAGCAACAACTCTTAGCTCCACGACCATCTTTTGGTGGATATTGAATCTGCCTTTTTACCTCTAATACTGCGATGCCTTTAAAGTTATAATTCAGCTTAGATTGAGCCGTAATTTAGTTTGTCTGGCGCTGAACATGTGAAAGAGGGCAAGGCTCTTTATTTTGTAAATTTGTGAATTCAGGATGGAAAGTTTGTTTTTGTAGGGAAGCCTATATCTTAGTCACGACTATGACTATCGTAGTTTAGGTTGGACAAGATGAGTGTAGGAAAGGATAGGCATAAAATTCCCGGTAGCCGAATGAAAATCCTGACTAAAGATGCCAAACAAATGGTGAATGGACCCTACTACTGCCCAAAATGTCGAAAAGAACTCTTACAGATATGTGCGAACGTTACAAAGAAGGAAGTATATGCGGTCTGTAAATGTGGGCTTGAGTGGCCGTTAACTTACGCGCCTGTTTTTCAACCTGTCGATTACTATAACAAGTTCAGGGACGCCTGGAAAAAACAGAGCTATGGCATAATTAAACAAAAATAACCCTGTATTCTCGCACCAACATTTTTCGAGATGGATGGCTTTCAAAACAAATTATCTATAAGCAGGAAACCCTCCGTACTATAATTGGAGCAAACGCTTTGACTCAAGAAAAACTTGACTTCACCCGAAGACTACTTGTTTTGGGAAATCTTGGGCTTTTCGGATGGGTTTTTCTAGCCTTCTTTAGCGTGTTATTTTACAATTTTATTTACAGTTGGCTCTACTTAGTTTTCTTAGCCTTCATGATTTATGCGATTATGCGTCGAATAGGCTGCAGTAATTGTGACCTATGCAAGGCGTGCACGAGCGGTTTTGGCAGATTAGTAGGGGCGTTCTTTGGAAAAGGGTTCATTAAGAAGGAAAGTGTCGGCAACAGGATCGGATTAGTGGCTTTTGTCTACTTTTTGTTGTTGCCTCTTCCAACTGCGTTGTTGTCTGTTTCGATTTTAGGCTCATTTTCATACCTTAAAGTGTTGGTGATTGTTTGCCTTTTAGCGGTGGCAGCTTACAGTTTAAGCAGTTGGTTCAACAGTCCAACAGCAACCAAAAAGTAATGATTTGGGGCAAATTTTAAACGGTAGACCCAGAACAGTTACCTATCATCGAAATGGTTAAGATGGGCAAACTTTCGCTTAAACAAAGACCAATCAGACTGTTAATTATTCTTACTTTAGCTCTTGTCATATCTGCACCTATTGTTTTTCCTCACCAAGTCGCCGCGCAAAGCAGTGGATACTATAACAGGTCATTTTCGTGGGATTATGACGGAAAACATTGGGATTGGAACCTTAGCATTCCACAAAACCTGTACGAGGCCTACAAGGCGGTTCCAGATTCCACTCGAATACGCGATGGACCCCCAGGTTACGACCTAATGGTCACGACTCAAGATGCCTATGTACAAAACCTTGCTGAAAGGCTTAATGCAACCACAACACAACTCGGATACGATTCATACGATCAAGCAAACTTTGTTTTAGCTTTTGTCCAAAGTATTCCTTACAGCTCCGATTTTAACACAACCGGGCATGAAGAGTACCCTCGATTTCCAATTGAAACTTTAGTGGATCAAACTGGCGATTGCGACTGCAAAGCCATACTTTACGCCACATTAATCCTTACGTTAGGCGACGGGGCAGTTTTCATTAACCCAACAGACCATCTAGCGGTTGGCATATTGGGAAATAACCTTCACGGCACCTACTGGACCCACAACAATCAAACATACTATTATGCTGAAACTACAGGAATAGGGTTCACAATTGGACAGTTGCCTGACGAATTCCAAGGCCAAACCGCTTTTATCTATGATATAGATGAAAGCAAACAATATGTTCCAACTATTGCGGTAACATCAACTGGAGAGTCATCTTTAACCAATGGACAAGGCATTTCAACGTCACCTAGGCAAACTTCGGCGCCATTGGGACCCAACCCAACCAGCTCGATTTCTCCTAATATCTCTGGACCAAGCATTCAGCCAGTTATGCCACTATCAGTCAACTTAATCGCAGACGACCCAATCTTCTTCATAATTATCATATTCGCAATTGTAGTTTCAATCACTCTTTCAGTTTGGTCAGTGCGAAGACCAAAGCATCTATCCGTCGAATTCCCAACAATTTCTGAAACGAGCAGTTCACAATCAGATACTCCCATTTTAGAAGGTAACAAGTTCTGCATCTTTTGCGGTTCAAACAACAAAGCAATCGCTGCATATTGCGAGAAATGCGGCCAAAAAGTAGCGTAATGACGCATTTCGGATAAAGCATCTTTGATTTTAAACTAACTGTGCGTTGTAGCACAAGAACACCCAGTGCCGAAAACAAATGGTTATTATTGTGGTTTTTCATCGTTTTTATAAAGTCGCTTTTGATATTGTGATGATTTGAATTTTAAACCTCTAAGTGGCTGACGCGGCATAGCGCGCTGTCGTTCGAGGTTCTTAATTCTTGCATAGAGTTTCGAAACTTTGGTATTCGATGGAATCTTGGACCTTGGTCTATGGACTGGCACTGGAGTGAACGGTTGGGTGATCTCAAGTTTTTTCTTTTTGGATTTTTTGAATGTTACGTTGCGAACTTTCTTGAAGGTTGTGTAGCCTTCTTTGAAGTTAACCTCTTGAACTTCCCAGCCTGCATCCAACCAGGCCTTCGCATGAAGGCTCGAAGATGTGTTGCTCCACCATGCTTGATCTCGATAAGCAGCCATAGGAAGGTTGCTGCCGATTAATCCGTCAATACGAGCAAACGTTAGTTTTACGGTATCTGTGAATGCGGCTCTAAACTTTAGGTGCCCTTCAAGTCCAGCCCATATTGAAACAGTCCTTGGAGAAACTATCCGTCTAGCGCAATGAAGACAAAGCATCGCATTTGGGTCGCCGGTTGCAACATCAGGTGTCATACAGTCTCGGCAAAACATCTTCTTGCAACGTTGACATTGCCGCATATACATTGTGCGCATGACTCTGCCGCAGATTCCACATTCATCCTTCATCTATGAGGCACCCTAAAGCGAAACAAGATTGCTTTAATAAAGAATAGTTATTAGAAAATATTAATTTTCACTCGTTAAAACGTTATTTTCCTCTTTTAAACTGTTGTTTTTTGATATTAACTGTTTTAGGGTGCCTTTGATTTCTTCCCATACTAATCCAAGAAGCTCTCTAGCTTGGGCATCAATGACTAGCAACAAGGCTATGTAGAGTGCAAAGCCCCCAATGGCTTTTGCTACTGTAGAAAGTAGTGTTGAGGTGGTTGGAAGAAGGAAAAGTACAATTCCCATAAGTAATGCCGCCAAAATGTATTTGGCTATGCTTTTCCAAGCAACAGAAATCTTAACGGAGTGACGCATAAAATAGTAGAGTCCAAGCAGGGTTGAAATGTGGACAATCATAAGTATCACCACAACATCCACTGTTGCTTGTACTGGGTTCTCCATCGGCAAACTTGTCAAAACGAAATATGTCAACGGGATAGCAATTGCCGCTTGAATGTAGGGAATACTAAAAACTTTAAAGATTTTACTGCGGATAAGTTTGCGGAATGCAATTTTTCCTTCGGCGTCGAATGCTTCTACACCCATTAGACAACTGGTGTAAAATGTGTAAACCATCACAATTAATGTATCAACCGTTAATGCGATGAGAACTGGCCAAGCTACACTGTAGGAGATTTTTAGAATGGTTAGAAATGACATGGACATAGCCATAGTTATGGTTGCGAAAGGAATGGCTAACATCATTACTGTTCTAAACGAAACACCTACTTGTTCGTCATTGCAGGTTTTGGCTAACAGTTTAGGATACAAGGCAAAGGCCAAAGAATTCGCGTAACTGATAATTACCGTGAATGTGAGGGCTGCTTGATAGTAAGCTCTAGCTCCTGAGCCGCCGTATAAAAAAAGTAGGATAAAGACAGTGGACATCAATTGTCCGCCTATGGCGTTGTAGGCAATTGCAGGAGACCCCTTCAGCCACTCTTTAAGATAACCCCAATGTATTTTTTGTTTAAAGTAGCTCCGTAACAGATAGCCATAGAAAAATACTTGGACCACACAAGAAACCACTAACCCCAATATTGCACCAAGGAACAATTGCTTAAAACCCAAAATCAAAACCAAAGCGACAGATACCTTAACTATTTCTTCAATCATCAAACCGTACCCAACGAATTGAGGCTTTATACACTGCAGGATGCTTTCGAAAATTGTGATTGAGTAAAAAGTCAAAATATAGAAACCTGCGATAAGATAAATTAGCAAGTAGCTACTGGTTCCAATACTTCTTGAAATCAAAACAATAACGGGAAAATAAATTAATGTCGAAGCAAGAGCAATCGTTAACTGCGCTGAAACGCTGGTTTTAACTGCGCCTTCTTTGCCTCTCGCCACGAATCTGGTCGCCCAGAAGGGCAATACAGGGTTAAAGAGTAAGAAATAACCTGTATAATCGAAAATATTTGTCCAAATATTAAACTGGTCAGTGCTCATGTTTCTTGTTAAAAGAAGCGTAAAAACAAGCCCAGTGATTAAACTTAACACTTGTGTGGTAAATACTATGAATCCGCTGTACCGGAGCCTAACTTGGTTCGAACTCAAACGCTTATTCCTGCTATACTGAATTAGTTTTCTATTTTGCTGTGTTCAACCATTAAATATATAATTACCCAAATCAAACCCAAACTAAAAAAACTAAAAACGAGCCAAAAAAAAGGTGGGTTACCCTTAGCCCTTCACTACCGCCAACGGAACAAGTCTTGCAACTTTAGTAGCTATCCCAACTTTGTCGCTTACATCCGATACTATGTCAACGTTCTTGTATGCTGGATCGGCTTCTTCAGCGAGGACTGACGTACTTGCTGCGCGAACCACGATGCCGCGTTTCTCTAGGGCTGATTTTATGTCTCCGCCCCAATATTGGCGTTTTGCGGCTGAACGACTCATCATCCTGCCTGCCCCGTGAGCTGTAGAACCGAATGTTAAATCCATCGATTTCTGCGAACCCACCAGAATCCACGAGCTTGTGCCCATACTGCCTGGAATAAGCACTGGTTGCCCTTCGCTGCGGTAGTCGTCTGGAACATCTGGGTGACCTGCTGGGAAGGCGCGTGTTGCGCCCTTTCGGTGAACCCAAACTTTCTTTTGAATTCCGTCAATGTTGTGGGTTTCTGCTTTCGCTATATTGTGGGCGACGTCGTAGACAAGGTTTAAGCCGAATTTTTCGGGGTCTTGACCGTAGACTTGCTGGAAACTTTGGCGGACCCAATGCATAATTGCCTGTCGATTGGCAAACGCGTAGTTGACAGCGCAAGCCATCGCCTCAATGTAGTCTTTGGCTTCATTGCTGTTTCCGGGCGCGCAGGCTAATTCGCGGTCAGGTAAGGAGATTTTGTATTTTTGTACGGCGTGTTCCATAACGCGGAGGTAATCTGAGCATACTTGGTGCCCATAACCTCTTGAGCCGCAGTGAATCATAACTGTAACTTGACCTTCATGGGTAATTCCGAAGGCTTTGGCGGTTTTTTGGTTGATGATTTTGTCTACTTTTTGGATTTCGAGGAAATGGTTTCCTGAGCCTAATGTGCCGATTTGGGTTAAGCCACGGTTTTTCGCGGTGTTAGAAACCTTGTTTGGGTTGGCGTTTTTCATGCATCCATTTTCTTCGCAGTGCTTGGCGTCTTCAGACCAGCCTAATCCACGATCAATGAGCCATTGTACGCCTTCTGTAACGAGTTTTTCTAGGTCACTGTTGGATATGGTGAAGTCTTTTCTTCGGCTACCGAGACCTGAGGGAACGTTGCGGAAAATAGCTTCTGCTAAAGGTGCAAGTTTAGGGCGGATATCTTTTTCCGAGAGATTTGTTGATAGGAGGCGGACACCGCAGTTGATGTCGTAGCCTACTCCACCTGGACTTATTACGCCATTTTCGTAGTCGGTTGCTGCTACTCCGCCAATAGGGAACCCGTAACCTTCATGTCCGTCTGGAAGCGTAATTGCATGCTTATAGATGCCGGGTAATTGGGCAACGTTTGAGCATTGCCACAGTGTGCGGTCGGTCTGCATCTTCTCGAGTAGCTCTTGATTAGCAAAAATCATGCCTGGAACACGCATCTCTGGCTTGTATTTAGGAATCTGCCACATGTAATCGTTAATTTTTTCTAGGGGAACTCGCTCTGGAGTGGCTCTGCTTTCATTTTCGCCCAAAAATCTTCACCTTTCACAACAAAGGATGAAGGAGACTATAAAATGTTTATGAGCTTTGCTTTTGTTTGGCGTATCCAATGAAGCCTAATATGCAGTTTTCCAACATAGTTTTCGAGTAGATTCGGTGTGACCTAACGAAGTCGGCGATCTGATTCATCGCTTTATCTTCAGTAATAATTCGGTCGCGAATCTGTTCTAAACTTTGGTTTTTCCTCACTCCATCCAAGGCGATGTCTGCCCATAGGTTTAGCTGAACTTTGTATTCTCTTAGGCGTTGCACGGCATTATTAGCTTTTCCGAAATGGATAAAATAGAGCACAGTTGGTTTTAGGCTAATCAGTTTGTCTAAAGAAGCTAATGCTGCATCCAAATAGAATGGGGGTGGCGTGGTTGGAACAACAACATCAAATTCCGGAAGATATGTCCCGGCTGCGTCACCAGGAAAAACGCCGCCATTAAAAGATTCTTGGAAGCTCAAGTTATGTGAAGCATGACCAACCGTTTCGGTGGCAGTCAACTGTTCTCCGGAACCTAAATCAAAAGAGCCTTCTATAATAGGGATTATTCTATCTTTTGGGACTGGCTCGGGTTTGCCAAAGATTTCGCTCACAAACCCCAAAACTTTTTGCGACGACGGCCAAAGACGCTCAGGGTCAATGAGGTGAGGCATACCTCTCGGATGCACTATGACTTTGGCGTTTGGCAAAGACTTTAGTAAGGTGCCAGCGCCGCCACCATGATCAAGGTTGCACATGAGTAATAGCAACGTATTCAACATCCGATACCTTTACATCAAGCTCCTTTAAGCCAGAGAGCAGATTCGGGATGGAATTAGTCGGACCCGCTTCTATAAGAACGGTCTTTTTGCCTTTGAAAACATAGCTACATATGAGGTTTCTGAAGCCCCCCGTATCCAGCTCCACCATAAACAGGTTTTGACCAACTTCTTTGGTATGCACATTTTGCACCTTTACCTTGTGCTTAACAGTTTTGTAGCATAAATATTACCTTTAAAATCGGGCAGGCATAAAATTTAATTACACATTGCTATTGTATGAAAAGACAATAGGCGAAATCTATGTTGAAAGCGATTATCTTTGGAGCACCAGGCGCAGGAAAAGGCACATACGCCTCAAGACTCCAAGCCAAACTTGGCGTCGACGTCATTTCAATGGGAGATATTTTCCGTGAACTTGTTAAAGAAAAATCTGACCTCAGCAGCAAAGTTAAAAGTTACATGGACAAAGGCTCCTTGGTTCCTGACGATGTTGTTGTTGAAGTTTTAAAGGCTCACTTGGCTAAAATTTCTAAAGGAAAAGGTTTCATTCTGGATGGTTACCCCCGCACGCTTGATCAAGCAAAAAAACTTGACAGCATAACAAAAATTGATGTAATAATGCAATTGAATGTTCCCGATTGGATAATCATCGAACGCTTGTCAACTCGGCGTATCTGCAAAAACTGCGGAACAGTTTACAATGTAAAATTCCTAAAACCCAAAGTTGAAGGCGTCTGCGATAAATGCGGTGGACCCCTCTACCAGCGTTCAGACGACAATCCTGAAACCATCAAGAACCGACTTAAAGTTTACCAAGAGCAAACAACCCCGCTGATAGCATTCTATAAGGAAAAGAAAGTTCCATTCATAGAACTTGAAACAAAAACCTTAGACCAACCACCGGAACCCATGGTTGAAAAGCTGTTTTCGGAGCTAAAAAGGCTAAAGTTTGCTTAGATATCTAAGATGAACTCCAAAATTACCCTATCCATCTCGCGGATAATAACCATGAGGTGGTAGGTCACGGCTTTAACCGCGACTTTCTGTGGGTGCTTTTGGGGGTCAAATTTTTCTCCCCAAATTTTGGCTTTTATCTTAAAGTTTTCGTTTGTTTCTTTCCAACTGGTTATTTGAAATTTTGAATAAAGAATATCTAAGGTTTCTGATTTTACCAGTAAAGCTTCTAACCAATTGTATAGGAGTGCATACTGGTCTTCTGCTTCAACTTCAAGCGAATCTTCCTGGGAAGGACGGACCTTTTCAGTGTCTGTGATAGTTTCAAACATTGAAAGCGCAGCGTTTTCGTAGGCTTCCTCCATCGTTTTGCCATGTGCCCGAACGTAAACGTCTGCTGTGTGTTCTAAAAATTCAAATTTTCCAGCGAATTTGTCAGGTTTACTCATGCCTAAGACCAACTTTAGAATAGAAGAAAGAGAGAATTAAAACAATTGGTAAAAAAAATTAAAAGTATTTTGTTGCTTTTTTGATGGCGGCGACTGTCAGTTTAGCGGAGTTTTCGATGTCTTTTAGGCTGAGCATGCCAACGGGGCTGTGGATGTAGCGTGTTGCAATAGATATGTTTCCGCATGGTATACCTTGGCGTGTGATGGATATTCTTGCTGCGTCTGTGCTGCCAAGTAAACCTGATTCTAGTTGGAAAGGAATTTTTTCTTCTTCCGCCGTTTCAATGAGCCACCTCAAAACCTTTGGGTGAGTAATCAAGCCGGAGTCGGAAATTGTGAGTGCTGGACCTTTGCCCATCTTTACGCTGGTGTCGAATTCTCTTACGCCTGGAACGTCACCTGCGATGGTAACATCTAAGGCTATTGCAAGGTCTGGGTCAACTCCAAACGCTGCTGTTGCTGCACCACGCAAACCAACTTCTTCTTGGACTGTTCCGACTGCGCACACGGTGCAATCGGTTTGCGTTAGCAGTTTTAGAGTTTCAACCATCACGATGCAGCCAGCTCGATTGTCAAATGCTTTGCCCATTACTGCCTCGTTTCCAAGTTTGAGGTATTTTATGTCGAAGGCTATCGGGTCGCCGATTGCCACGCCTATATTGGCTGCGTCTTCTTTGTTTTCTGCGCCAATATCAATGAAGAGATCATCATAGTTCAAGATTTTTTTGCGTTCTTCTTCTTTTTGGATGTGAGGCGGTTTGGACCCAATAATGCCTGGAAGTTGTCCTTTTTTAGTGTAGAGAGTGACTTTTTGAGCGGGTAGAATACGATCGTCTATGCCGCCCATTTTTGAAAATTGTATAAAGCCGTCTTTTGTGATTGTTTTCACCATTAAGCCGACTTCATCCATGTGAGCAGCTAACATGATTTTTGGTGCGTTGGCTTTGCCTTTTTTGATTGCAATTACGTTCTCCATTTTGTCAACTTGGATTTCGTCAGCATAAGGAGTCATGAATTGAACCATCAAGTTTCTAACTTCTTCTTCTCTACCCGTCACTCCACAAGCATTGGAGAGTTTTTCGAGATTAGTATTTACAGACAATCAGGATGCCTTCTTGATTTCAATGGTTAAAGCTCTGAGGACTTGGTTATTAAACAGTTGCGGTTTTAAGATTGCAAGTTTCTATTTTCGTTTCTTAGTCTTCATTTGGGGTTTGGATAATTCTTAAATCGTTAAACTGTATTCACAAACAGGTTAAGGTGTAAAAATTGGCACAACAACCAAGTTATAAAACAGTTTTCGTTTTCCTAGACACTGACAAATATTGCAGTCCATTTGACATGCTTGTAGCTATAGATGCGTTCCCAGACTCAATGATATTCAAATATGAAAACGTTACAGGTGAAGACGCCCCAAAAATCGTCTTCGACCTTCTCTTCCCACGAGGACCCGAAGGAGCAAAACATACAAAAATTTTCATCAACGGAAGCAACTTTGAAATGGTTGAACAAGTTGTCGCTGCAACACAGAAAGCTATGAAATCAGCTCCATGGGGAAACAGCATCATAGTTGACCCACGAGGTGGATACTCTACTGCTGCAGCTGCAGTGGCAAAAACTTTCGGAGCCGCAATGGAGAAAGGCTTCGGATCATTAGAAGGCAAAAAAGTCACAGTTCTGGCAGGCACAGGACCAGTCGGGCAGACAGCAGCAAGAATCTACGCAGCAGAAAAAGCCAACGTAACCATCACCAGCCGCTCACTCGCAAAAGGTCAAGTCGTGGCAGATAAAATCAACGCTGAATGTGGCGCAGCAAGAGTCAAAGTCGTCGAAGTCACAAAACCTGAACAGACAGCCTTATCCATTAAGGGCGCTGAAATTGTTCTCTCTGCAGGTGCAGGCGGAATCCAACTTCTCTCAGCAGCTGACTTAAACGCTTCTCCAACATGCAGAATAGTTGCAGACATAAACGCTATCAAACCACTCGGAGTTGAAGGTTTAACACCAAACGACGACAGCAAAGAACTCAAAGCCGGCGTATATGGCATTGGCGCTTTAGCCATTGGCAAACTTAAAATTAAAACCGAAACAGAAATGATTAAACGTGCAACCGCAGAGCCGTCAGGACTCTTCGACTACGCAATCGCCTACACCATAGCTAAAGACCAAATCCTAAAGAAACTCGCAAAAGCAGCTGCCAAATAAACGCAGCTAATTTCTTATCTTTTTGTTTTTCCATTATTATTTTCATATGGTTTTTTTTGGATTTGTTTAGATTACAGTTTTTGGTATATTTGAACTAATAGAAACTCTCCAGAAACCTATAGGAATTAGTGCTATTGCTTTTTCAGCTGATAGAAACTAGAACTTGCTTGGGCAGATAAAACCCAGTTTCCAAGCATAGCAGATATAAGGAACCCTAACAATATTGACGGCACAGAAGTGTTTAGTTCATGTCAGAAAAGTTGTCCTTAGTCACATGTACAAGTTGCGGAAAACCAATCCCGCCCGGCAGCGAATCCACAAAGTTCCTTTGCCCAAACTGCGGAGATATCCAAATTAAACGCGACGGAAAATGCCGCAAGTTCGGTCGCCTCTACAAATGCCCCAAATGTGGGTTCAGCGGACCATAAAATAGGCGAATCAAATGGGTAGCGTACTAGTAACCTACAAGGTTTTTCCCGAAGATATTATGCCCAGCTTTGAGGGTCTCAAAACCCAAATCAAAGCTGTTCTCCCTGAATTCGCAGCAATTGAGGGATGGGGCGAAGAACCTGTAGCTTTTGGGCTCGTAGCGCTCTTAGTTCAAATAAAATATCCTGAAGATAAATCAGGCTTAGTTGATGAATTCGAAGAAAAACTTTCAAAGATTCCCGGTGTAAGCCAAGCTCAAACGTTCCAAATTCGCAGAACTAGCCGCGATTAAGCCATAAATCTCTCAAAACATCTCTTAATTTGTGCTTTAGCATCTTTGCGCTTACACTTTAAAGTTTATATAGGAATAACTGCTTTTTCAAACACACATCCCAAAACGGTAGTCAGGATTATTTAGGAGAAATTTTACATGAGCGAAATACAATTACGCGTTGGAGACGCACGGCAAAGAGATGTTGGTAGAGGAATCGCCCGAATTGACCAGCGAACCATGCAGAAACTAGGCATAAGCGCTGGGGACGTAATTGAAATTGTGAACAAACGCACTACCTCCGCCATTGCTTGGCCAGCCTATAGCGAAGATCAAAATCGCGATATCATCCGTATCGATGGTTTCACTCGCAAAAACAGTGGAGTGGCCATAAACGAGTATGTGGTTATACGGCCTGCAAAGGTCAAAACTGCCCTTGCAATAACACTTGCACCAGTCGATATGCGCCTCAATGTGGATGAAGATTTCACTAACTTTGTTAAGAATCGTCTCATGGAACGCACCTTAGTTGAAGGCGACACAACTCTTGTCATGATGCTTGGACATGCAATCCCATTTACTGTTTCCAAAACCCGTCCACACGGTATCATAAAGGTTACCGCCGAATCTCGGCTTACAATCCTAAACGAACCAGCACCTGAAGGGAAAGGCTTACCCAGAACAAACTATGAAGACATCGGAGGACTTCAAGTAGAAATCCAACGGGTACGCGAAATGGTAGAGTTGCCACTACGTCACCCTGAACTATTCCAACGCTTAGGCATTGAACCGCCTAAAGGCGTGCTGCTGCATGGTCCGCCAGGTTGCGGGAAAACTCTCCTTGCACGCGCAGTTGCTAACGAGTCAGAAGCCAATTTCTACTCTATCAACGGCCCTGAAATCATGAGCAAATTTTACGGAGAATCAGAAGCACGCTTACGCGAGATTTTCCAACAAGCCCAACAAAACGCTCCAAGTATAATCTTCGTTGATGAACTCGATGCCATTGCACCAAAACGTGAAGAAGTTACGGGCGAAGTGGAAAGACGCGTTGTTGCTCAACTTCTCGCATTGATGGATGGGCTCTCTGGAAGAGGAAACGTCATAGTAATAGGCGCAACTAACCGACCAGGCGCACTTGATCCAGCCTTGCGTAGACCTGGACGGTTTGATCGAGAAATAGAAATCGGTGTTCCAGACAAGAAGGGTCGTTACGAAGTTCTCCAAATCCATACACGTGGCATGCCACTTGCTGAGGATGTTGACTTACCAAAACTTTCTGCTATGACTCATGGCTATACGGGCGCTGACTTATCTGCGCTTGGCAGAGAAACCGCTATGAAAGCACTCCGAAGATACCTGCCCCAGATTAACCTTGAAGAAGAACGCATCCCACCAGCCGTCCTCGAAAAGATGGAAGTTAGAATGGATGATTTCCTTGGTGCATTCAAAGAAGTTACTCCTACCGCAATGAGAGAAGTCTACATTGAAGTCACAACTGTCCACTGGGAAGATGCAGGAGGACTTGACGATGTAAAACAACATCTCATTGAAGCTGTTGAATGGCCAATTAAGACGCCTGAAATATTCACTAAACTCGGGATACGTCCGCCTAAAGGCATCTTGCTATATGGTCCACCAGGTTGTGGAAAAACCTTGCTCGCACGCGCAGTGGCAACCGAAAGTGAAGCCAACTTCATATCAATTAAGGGACCCGAAGTGTTCAGCAAATGGGTAGGCGAATCAGAAAAAGCAATCCGCGAAGTCTTCCGCAAAGCCCGCATGGCAGCACCAGCCGTAGTATTCCTCGACGAAATAGACTCACTAACACCAAAACGTGGAATGGGCATGTCTGACAGCGGCGTTTCCGAACGCGTCATAAGCCAACTTCTAACAGAAATGGATGGAATAACGACATTGCACGACATCGTAATCATTGCAGCCACTAACCGCCCTGACATGGTTGATTCCGCAGTTCTTCGTCCTGGACGCTTTGACCGTTTAATCTACGTGCCTGAACCTGACGAGAAAAGCCGTATGCAAATCCTCAAAATCTACACCAAAGGCATGCCAATTAGCAAAGATGTGGACTTAAACCAGATTACAATTGCGACCAGGTACTATTCTGGCGCTGACATAGAATCTCTCTGCCGCGAAGCTGCAATGCATTCACTACGAAAGAACGTAAACTCAAGTGAAGTCACCATGAAAGATTTCCAGGATGCCCTAAAAGAGATGGGTCCATCTATTACTCCTGACGTTGAGAAATGGTACAAGAGCTTCATGCAGCAAATCCGACAAGTACAAAAGCCCGCAACTCCAGTAGCATAGAAGGAACGCTTATGCCGCAGATTAAAACTTGGAAAACACGCCCAGCCTACTTTTTCCTCTTGGAAGTTTTAACCAAGAAAGGCGACCTCACAGACGATGACCTATTTGACCAACTTAAAAGTGAATACGAAGATTTAGGCTTCAAAGACTTCAACGAACTTTTGCTTAAACTTGAGGTAAGCGGCAAAATTCGCACATCATCGATGTCTCGGGGCAAACGTCGAATCGAACTAGTTCACCCACGCTAATTCTGTCTAAAATAAGTTAAGAAAGAATTTTTTCTTTCTTTTGTTTTTTATTCTATTTGTGATGTTCCTGGTTGGGTAAAGGGTTCAGTCATGCCGACGAGGAATTTGCCAAATGTGTTGATGTGAGTTTCTTCTTCAGCTAAAATCTCTTCCAGCAATCGTCTTGTGGTGTAGTCGCCTTCTTCTGATGCTACTTGAATTGCTTGTTTGTAGAGGTTGATGGCTTTTTCTTCGTCTTGTTCGTTTTGTTTGAGCATTTCGATGAGGCTGCCTCTAACGAAAATTGGGTCAGGTTTGATTGTTGCTACGCCGTTGAGGTAGTCTAGGCGTTCTGCTAGTCGTTCGGCGTGTTTCATTTCTACGATGGCTGTTTTGCGGAAAACATCTTCCACTATGGCGCCATCTGTGCCTGTAACTTGGATGTGTTGCCACATGTATTGAATGCTTACTTGGAGTTCACGAGCTATGCCTTTGTTTAAATAATCTAAAAGTTTTTGAGAGGCCAAAATTATCCCTACAAAAATTAGGTCAACTCAGTATATAAATTGATTGCAGTTTAAATTGACCCCAAAATATAATAGCGTAATCGCATCAAACTCAAATGTCCGTGACAATTATGAAAACACTAATAATTTGTTTTTCTTATCACCATAAAAATACGGAGAAAATCGCTTCGGTTTTTGCCAAAACGTTTGAAGCTGAAGTTAAATCGCCCTTACAAGTTGACCCAAACTCGATCTCCGATTTGGACCTTGTTGGGTTAGGTTCAGGAATTTCTTTTGGAAATCACTATAAGGTGTTGCTTGACTTCGCAGACAAGTTGCCAACCGTCACCAACAAAAAAGCATTCATTTTCTCTACTAGCGGTCAAACAGGAAAAACCTCCAAATTTCACAAAAAACTTCGGGAAACACTTGAATCTAAAGGCTTTGCTATTGTTGGAGAGTTTAATTGTGCTGGATTCGACACTTATGGCTTTTTGAAGATATTCGGCGGAATACAAAAAAGCCACCCTGATGAAAACGACCTCAAACAAGTTGAGGTCTTCGCACAAAGTCTCATCCAAACAAAAGCCTAGTTTCAAATTTGGTGCAACATATGAAAACTCTTCTTGTTTATGGCACACGATATGGTGCAACGGAAGGCACTGCCAAGGAAATTGCAAAGGTGCTCAAGGAAGAAAAATTCGATGTCAAAGTAGTTAACATCAAAGAAGAAAAAATCAACGACATCTCTTCTTACGAACTCATCATAGCTGGAACAGGACTACAGATGGCAAGATGGGTTGGCGAAGTCGAGGATTTCCTCAAAAAACATCAAAAAGAATTAGCTCAGAAAAAAGTAGCGCTTTTTCTGTCAACAATGAAAACCGTTAGCGAACGGGAGGGTAAACTTGAAGATTTAGCGAAAGCTAAAAAGATTGAGCTCGACAGCAAACTCGACAAATACAATTTCGAATTTCTAAGCATCGGGTTCTTTGGCGGTGTGCTAAATTTTAATAAAATGAATATAATCTCTCGGAAAGCTTTTGGCTCTATGAGGACAAGGCTGGAAAAAGATGGGTTTAAAGAAATTGAGCCGGGCTTGTTTGAGTTGCGTGATTGGGAAGAAATCCGAGGTTGGGCTAAAGAATTAGCAGTTAAGTCACGGCAGTAGTGCAGGATTTTCTGGTTGTTGGATACTTTTTGTTTCTTCAGGCTTGCCTTTCTTGCCTCTGATTATGGGGATGACAAATTCAAGAATTACAAGCAACAGTATTAGGCCAACTATCACTGGCAAGCCCCATGAATTGTTCCTTAAAAACAAGGTTACCCATCCAAACCATGGAATGCGCATAACTACTTTGCCTATCACGAGGTTTTGGGGAACGCCTTGTCCGCCGCTCCAGAGTGTGTTGGAGTCGTATTGTAGTGTTGAGACTGGTGTTGGCCATTGGTCGCCGTTGCCATCTCCTTTTGTTTGGAAGTACAGTGTGCCGTTGATCTTGTTTACAGCGACTATTCGGTGAACGATTGGTGTTGATGTTGGGTTTGTTGGGTTTTCATAGACGATGATATCGCTGTTGGGGTAGTTTGTGTTTAGGTCAGCTGGGTTTACTTTTTGAATGACTATAATATCGCCTATGTGTAAGGTTTGGGCAAAGGGGTGACTCCAGCCATTGCAAGCGCCGTCATAAGGAACACACATACTGCCGCTTTCAACAACCCTTACTGGAACACCCGTTCCGAGAACTAGTTGTAAACCAAAAAATAATCCTAGAACTATAGCTATAATTACGGCGATAACGATTGCTGACTTGAAATATTCGTTTCGACGAATTTTTGTAGCAATGCTCAATGTCTTGCCTTCAGCAGTTAACTCCTAAACGAAATAGAAACACCATTAATAAAGTAATTTCTTTCTTCGATTTAGCAAATTAGAATTGTTTCGCAAGCGTTGGAGCAATAGCATTGCATACTTTTTAATTGTTCAAGATTTTTGTTTCAGTCTCTTGTTGTGGTGTCTTTTTTCTTCTGAACACTGGAATAACGAACTCTACAACTATCAACAAGAGTATGATCGCAATAATTATTGGGAGCCCCAATGAGTTATCTCTTAAAAGTAAGGTGATCCAGCCCAACCATGGAATACGTAAAATTACTTTTCCTTCTACAAGATTTTGGGGAACCCCTTGTCTATGCCCATTGTAGACGGTGTTTGAATCGTAAATTGTAGCTGGTGGTATTAGGGGCCATTGTTGTTCGTTTCCATCTCCTTTTGTTTGGAAGAACAGGGTTCCGTTGATCTTGTTCACAGCGACTATACGGTGAACGATGGGTGTATCAGAGGGGTTAGTTGGGTTCCGATAGACTATGATGTCGCTATTTGGATAATTTGTATTCAAGTCTTTTGGGTCAACTTTTTGAATAATTATTAAATCGCCTGTGTCGAGGGTTCGGTCAAAGGGATGCTCTAAGGTTTGTACGAAATTATTCAAAGAGTAGGGCGGTCCAGTTATGAAATTGAGTGAAAGACTCATACTGCCGCTTTCCACAACCCTAATTGGAACTGAGGTGCCAAGAACCAGTTGTAAACCAAAGAAAAGTCCTAAAATTACTGCAATAATTATCCCGATAACAACTGCTGAGGTGAAGTATTTGTTTTGTCTAATTCTTTTGACTATGCTCAATATTCTGCCTTCGACTATTGGTTCTGAGAGGAAAAGAATGCACCATTAATAAACCACGTTCTTTTTTTGAAATAGCAAACAAAAAATAGTTCTAAGCTAGCTTTCTTTTGGGTTTATGGCGTGCTTAAGAATAAATGGACACAAAGAGCCTTCTTCTTTGTAATATGCGCCATAGGCTTTTTTGCAATTTTTAGTTCAACTATGTCAAAGAATCCAGTTCTCAAACCCTTCGCAAGCAGCCTTGGTACCCCCAGCGACCTGTTGGGCATAGTCGCTTCCGCCTCAACCATCCCCGGCATCCTTATCAGCTTACCCGCCGCCTCGCTCTCCAATGTCTTCGGCAGACGCAAGGTTCTGTTGTTTGCCGCTTTTGTTTTTGCTTCGGCTCCTTTTCTTTATTTAGGGGTTAATTCGTGGTTGACATTAGCGCTTGTTCGGTTCTACCATGGATTTGCAACTGCAATATTCGTGCCTGTGGCTGAAGCTACAATCGCAACCTTGTTTCCTACTAAGCGGGGCGAACGTATGTCACTTTTTAATTCCGCAACTGCTGTAGGCAGAGCTATGGCACCGTTCATTGGCGGTTCCATACTTTTTGCAACTAGCCAGAGCTTCTTTACTCTTTATGTTGCGGTTGGCATTGCCGGAGTTACAGCTTTTGTTATTGCCCTGCTTTTCTTGGTTGAGAAAAGGGCGGGTGTAACCGAGGTGCCTTTGGAAAAGTCGCCTAGAAATATGTTCAGCGGATGGCTAACTATAATTAAAAACACCAGTGTTTTAGGTGTCAGCTTTGTCCAAGCAATTCAATATTATGTTTTTGGAACAGTTGATTTCTTTTTGGTTGGATACTTAACTGACGTCGTTGGCTTGAACATTTTCTTGATAGGAGTCATAACGGGCAGTGAAATAATTGCGTTGATTGTTGTCAGACCTTTAATAGGCAGAATATCTGACAGAACCGGAAGAACAAAACCAATCATAATTGGCATCGTCGCCAGCTGCTTACTTGTTGCAGCAATACCATTCACGACCCAATTTCCGTTTTTACTCTTGCTTGCGATCGGTTACGGCGCTTCTTTTGCCACGGTTCTTTCCTCCACTTCGCCCTTAGTGTGCGACTTAGTGCCTGCATTGCTAGTGGCTTCTTCAGTGGGGTTCATTTCAACCATGATGGATATAGGGCAAACTCTGGGACCAATAGCTAGCGGTGTAATCTTTGCATCAACACTTGGGTATTCGGGAATGTTTCTTTCTCTTAGTTTTCTGTTGATAATTTCAATCGTAATTTTTGTGTTGTCCATGAAGAAAAGATGATTTTTTTTAGAATTGTTTTCTTTCAAACAGAGTTATGGCCACTGTGAGGAGTGCGATTGTGACTGCGGCTGCTAAACCTACAGTGAATAAGTTTGCGTTAGGTAAGTTCAGCAGGGTCGGAATGAGGGGAATGACGGATGTTTGGTTTCCTCCGTAAATGACCAATATGGCTCCGACAAGAACTGTCGGAGAAGCGACGCCGATGAGTACGCCTGCTGAGCATGCGACTGCAACCATTGACAGGCTTATGGCTAAAGATTGAGCGGTGTCGTTGAGGACTGTGGCTGGAAATGCGCCCGCTGTAAAGAAGTCGGCCATTAAACCCGCGAGAATTGCTATAAAACTTGCAATCGCGACACAGGTGTACACTGAAAAGAATTTTGCAAGCATCAAATCTCTGCGTTTTAGTGGTCTTATTACGAATAATTCGTAAACGTGTCGGTTTTTCTCGTTAATTATTGAGACTGCAAGCATTACTGCGGCTAAGGTTCCGGCAAGGCTGGAAACTACTAATGAAGAGATAACTGTGAAAGATATTGCCTGTCCTGTTGTGCTGACTTGGATAAAGCGGAACAATAGTGCGATGACTGGTAGGCCTATCCAGAGGAAGAGCATTACTTTGGATTTGTAGAAGCCCCTTAATTCGTCAACGTAGAGTAGTTGTAGCTTCATGCAGTTTCCCCCTTCTGAATATAGTTCAGGTAAATTTCATCTAGCGAAGGCGATAACAACGTGACGCCGAGGATGCGAATGCCAAGTTTGGTTATGGTTTGCACGAGGTCGTTGATTACTTGGTCTTCGTCTGCTCCTGTCTGAAGATAGACCAAGATTCTGCCGGGTGAGGTCTGCTCGACTTTGCTTACATTCGCAATTGAGCTGAATTGTTGCCATTTGTCGGTGACGAATGAGAGGAGTACTTCGACAATTTTTTGGTTAGACAGTTGGGATTTGAGTTCATTCATGGAGCCGACCATTTTGATTTTTCCACGGCTTAGGATTCCAATTCGGTCCGCTACGTCTTGGACGTCGCTGAGAATGTGTGATGAAAACAGAATTGTGGTGCCATTCTTTGCGAGTTTTAGAACAATTTCTTTGAATTGGTGGCGGCTCAATGGGTCCAATCCGCCTAAGGGTTCATCCATAACCAAAAGTTTGGGGTCATGCAAAAGCGCCTGGGCTAGCCCAACCTTCTGGGTCATGCCGCCTGAGAGTTGAGAAATCTTTTTGTGACGCACCTCACTCAGAGACATCAACTCCAAAATTTTGGGTATGTGTTCCTCCACTTCCATTTCGGTGAGCCCTGAAAGTTTCCCAAATGTCTTAAGTGCATGGTCAACGGTGCGCCACTCTTGGAAAGCCACGTTTTGGGGCAGGTATCCCAGTAACTTATGTGCCTCAAATTTCTGTTTTGGCAAGCTGTAACCGCCTATGAGGACTTCTCCCTGAAAATCGTTAATTAATCCAACCAGAATTTTGAGGGTAGTTGTTTTTCCTGCCCCGTTGGGACCAATGTACCCAAAGATTTCTCCTTCTTTAATTTCAAAAGACACGTTGTCTAGGGCGCGGAATTGGTTGTAGTTTTTGGTTACCTCGCGAAGTACAACGCATGCATTTTGGTTGGGGGAATAGTTAGCCATTTTTTAACCTGTTCCATTTATTCTGTGACTTGTCTTTTTATGTTCTTCGAATCATTTTAAGAAAAAACATCCAAGCGAAGTTGGATAATCAAACATGCTTCAATTTTGGTGAATCGACCCAGCCAAAACTTTTCTTAACTGCCCAAGCAATGAAAGGAAACACCAAGCTAAGTGCGATCAAAACAAAGGCTGCAGTATGAAACAGTTGAAAGTAATTATTCATCGGTCCAGAGAAGACGTTAAACCCATAATATGTGACGGAGTCCACGCCGAAAGCTACAAACCCAACCCACTTATCAAGAAAAGTGATGCTTTCGACTAAAGAAGCAAACAGTAAAACTAACCCGATTCCAACAAGAATTGGCTTAACCCGCTGAATTCTCTTTTTCCAATCTGCTGAAGCAATCAGCAAGCCGCCTTTATCTGCCAAAGACGCAGCTAGAAAACAATAGAAGGGCAAAGCCAAATAATTGTACTTAAAAGCACTAACGTATGGTACTGTTAAATGGGGACCAAACACCAAAAACAAATCCAGCCCAGCAACCGCAACTATAGTTCCTACACAGAGGGCATCCAACCAAACAATTCTTGCCAAAACTTTCCTGTAGAGAAGCGATAGTGCTAAAGAGAAAAGTCCCGCGGCGAACAGAAGCCACCCTGCACTCTTGACAAGGGTTATGGGCAAAAACAATAGCGAAGGATTAATCACTAACACTGGATGAGTAATGTCGCTGGGTAGGTAGATTCCGAAGAAGTTTTGGTTGGCAAATCCTCCAAACCAAATCGCCTGCAGCATAAGCGAGGGTGCAAGAAAAATCAGCATTTTAGGCAGTGTGAGTTTGAATTGGTGTTCTTTTCTTTGCAGAAGTATCATTAGCAAAAGGGGAACCAGCATAAACACTGCAAAGAGTTTTGTCATTAGTGCGATGGCAAAAAAGACCCCTGATAGAGCCAGTAGCTTTTGGGAATTCTTGCGAACAGCCAAAACGCCCACGATCAAAAATAGTAAGCCAAAAAACAGGCTTTGATTGTCTATGAGGAATATTCTTGAGATGTAAAGGTGCCAGGGAACGATGCCGAAGAGTGCAGCAGCCACTAATCCCGTCCGTTTACCATACAGCAAGGTGCCTAAAGCATAGACGAGGACAACGCAGCCAAGACCGAAGACAGTAACCACATCCACTCCGTTAAGGTATGATAACCCAAATGTGTGGAAGACTGGAGCATCCATGTAGAAGCCCAGAGGCGGCTGATTAATCATAAGCCCAGTGGTCACATAAGGAAACCCCTTTGACATTACACTTGAGGCAGCTTGAAACTCAAGCTGTGCATCCCAATTGGTATAAGTGCCAGTTGAAGCTGCAACCAGGAAGGCGCCAAGTAAAACTCCGATTAGTTGGTAGTGTGCACCCAAGAGGGATCTAAAATTTTTTGTTTTCACTTTGGCTTCCTGCTGTAGCATACTTGGTGTTTACTGTTTTAAAATTTTGCAATCAAACCCAATAACTTTGTTGGGATGTGTATTTTTGGTTTCGGAAATTTGGGGTTTTTGGTAAGTTTTAAAAAGACTTTGTGGTTTAGTAAGAATTACTATTAGAGGTGGTTATGTTGAGGCAATGTTTGACTAGAGGGTTTAACTTTGAGGGGTAAACCTTGGTCGATTGAGGAAGAGCGGCTTTTACGTCAGCTCGTTGAAGAAGGTAAAAGCTTCAATGGCATTTCAAAAATTATGGGCAAAAGTCGTGTCTCAGTCAAGAATAAACTGTACAATTTGGAGTTATCTTTGAAAGATAACACCTATCAGCAGAATGGAGCAGTGTCATCATTATCATCTAAGATTGCAATTATTAATGAAACTCCTATAGTGGATCCTGTCAACGATGAGGTTGCCCTCGAATTGAAAGCGACCGGGCCGTTGCCAAGCGTTGAGCAGAAGCTTCGGGTTTTGGATGCTGCTATGAATGCTTTGGAGCAGCCTGGCCTTCGAGCAGCTGAGGTTTTGCGATTGCGTACGATCATTCAGGCTGTGAAAGTGTACCAGCCGCTATACGCTGATTTCGTACATTATCGTGCCTTAGAAGATGAAGTTGTAGAGTTGAGAAAGCAACTTGCAGTCCAGAAACAACAGAAATAGTCCATCTCCTCGAAGATTCAATCCCAGTGAGCTTCATGCTCAATGGGAAGGTCTTCGTGAAGACTACAGAATCCACCAGGCATCCAAGGTTGCGCAGGTCGATGCAGTTAAGGGTGACACTGCGAAGTTCTTCAGCGAAATCTGTCACCTCAAGCCGTTTGCGTATCAGCTTGAGCTTGCAGAGTTGTATCGGAAGCATCAGTTTTTGGCTGTTAGGTGGCCAAGGCAAACCGGCAAGAGCACCTCCATCGGTGGGCTACTCCTGCAAAACGCCTACGAGAACAGTGACCTAAACATAGGGTTCATTGGACCCAGCTTTCGCCAAACCAAACTCAATCTTCGTCGCGTCGCGGGTTTTTGTCGTAACCTACCCCCTGGAACTTGTAGTATCCAAAAAACCCAAATCAGCTTCAAAAACGGATCCTTCATCGAAGCTTTTCCAAACAATTCTGATACAATCCGAGGCAACACGTTTCACAGGTTATGGTGGGATGAGACCAACTTCACTGAAGGCGACGACGACCTCTACGACGCCATCCTATTCACGCTGGGAACCACAAACGGCAAACTAATCGCCAGCAGCACCCCCTTCAACACCGACTCCCTCTTCTGGAGAATGTGTAACCACAAAAACTTCCAAAACTATGCAAGGCACCACTTTTCCTACGAGGCTGCCCTTGAGCCCAACGGCCCTTTGAATACTCAGATGATTGAGTTGATTAGGCAGCAGTTTGGGGATGATCCAGCTCGGTGGCGGCGCGAAATGGAGGCAGAGTGGGCTGAAGATGAGGACGTTTGGTTACCGCAGAGCTTGATTGTTTCATGTATTGGCACGGCTAAGAATTGCGGTAAAGACCTCGAAGTTTACGATACTGAAAAGTGCTATAGTGGAGACTTTTTTGTTGGCTTAGACATAGGCCAAGTAAGAGACTACACCTCTCTGACCGTTGTTGAACGGGTTGATGACATGATATATTTGAGGCATCAAAAGCTGTTCTCGCATCCCACTACACATGCACACGTCCTTGGTTACATTAAACGGTTGCAGGACTTGTGGGGCGGCTTCCAGAAAATCCGCGTAGATTTCACCCGCGAAGGACCCAGCCTAATCAAAGACATGGAAACTGCAGGGATAGAAAACGCCGAAGGCGTAAACTTTAGTGTCCCCCGCAAAAGCGAAATGGTGCATCTTTTAAAACAACGGATGATGAACCAACAAATCCGCTTTCCTTTGATTACCTGGGAAAAACCCTACCGAAGCGACATATGCACCGAACTAAACGTTGAAAAATACCAACTGCGCAAAGACAGCAACATAGGATACAGCCACCCAAACGGCACCCACGACGACGTATTCTGGAGCTTCGCGTTGGCTGTTTACGGAACAGTTGACATGGAACCCGAACCATTCTTGGCTATAGTGCCTCGATAAACTGTTAGTTTTTATCAGAAAACGAGAAATGAGTTAAGATGGTTCGAGGGAACAGCCCCATTCCGGTGGAATGACTCCCATGTTGGCAAAAAACTCGGCCAGAGGAAGGTTTAGAGCTAAAGATTTGGTATTTTATTTTGTTATAATGTTAAGCTATTTGTCGGTAAGTCTTTCCTACTGCATCCCCAGATTTTGGAAGGCCTTGGTTGGATGTTCAAGCGGAATTGCTTGCAACAATTAGAACTTGCTCAGTCAAGAAATCTGTCAATTTTTTTAAGCTTGCTTTCTTGTGTGTGGCTAAATGATTTTTTATGGCGCCATTCATAGCCTTCAAATCGGGCACTACTAGAATTTCAAAGCCGCAGACACATTTGATAATTGGCATGCGTGTTTGATTTTCAACAAACTTGTTCGTTTGATCTTGGGGAAAAATGAAGTTTGTTTCTTGGGTGCCTTTTTTCTTCATGATTATTTCTTTGCTCCGAGAATGGAAGTTTATTGTTGTTTGGCAAAATTTATTGACTTGTTGTAGGCGTGGCACAGTCACAACTGCATCGCAATTTATGGGTAATTCTTCTTATTTATGTATCATTCAATTTATTTTGTTGCAATAACATATAATATGCTAATAAAAAGCAAAATTGCTTGAATTAAACAACAGCAAAACAACAAAGCTTATTACATTCTGCTTCATAACATATAGATATATATGAATAAATGCGAAGGAAAGGAATTAAAGATGAGACGATCAAAACTCGAAATGTACATTGACATCATTAAAATGTTGGCACACTCAGGTCCATCAAAGTTAACACACATCATGTACAAAGCAAACCTCAACTGCAGCATTCTCAACGAGTATTTGGACTTCTTAATCAAACAGGGTCTTGTCGAAAAACGAACCATTGAAAAAGATCATACAGTTTTCGTAGTTACTCAAAGAGGCATAAATGTACTGAGGTATTTCCGAGAACTCACGCAATCGCTGCCGCTAGAACAAGAAACCCGACGACAAAAGACACAATTGCTATAATAACTAACCAATAGTCTTTAAAACCACGCATAGAGGATTACCGAAAACTTGCGATGCCGTCTCAAAAGAGAGGTTGTATCTGATAAAAACTCTGTGATTCTTTTTAATAATTTTTAGGGGTCTGATTATAATTAATGGCTTTTCATTATATGGGCCCAAATTTGGGGCTCATCTCATTTTACTGACTTTAGAAGCTGATTAAACAAAACAAATATTCTATCTATTAAAAATATTTTTCATGTAAATCAATTGACTTATTCAAATTCGAAGTTAAAATAGAACCACAATTGTAGTCTAAAGAATTAAGCTGTGAGTGTTCTCTCTCAACTATTAGGAATCGATAATAATTACCTAAGATATATGGGTACACAATATATGGGTTGATGTCTTGGATTATTTGTCGCCTCTCAGATCAGAACTTAAACTTAAAATTTTATTAAGTCTCTTAAGCGGTGAAAGAAAAATAGCTGACCTCAGATCTGATGTTGAGACCAGAGATACTACCATTCTTCACGTTCTTGGAGAATTTGGTGAGCTTGGCCTAATAACAAAGTCGCAAGGAGTTTACAAATTATCTTCTCTTGGTTTGCTTGAAACCAACGTTTTTAAAGAGCTCATTTCAACAACCGACGTTATTGAAAAGTTTAAGGACTTTTGGTTATCACACAACATTACTGATATACCCTCATATCTTCTTCTAAACTTAGGTGCATTAAGTGACGCATCAATAGTTCGCACTGAAGCGACAGATCTAAACCTCGTTCACGAAAAAATCGTAAATATTCTAAAATCCTCAAAAAGGATCATGGGAATTTCGCCAGTATTTCATAGCGATTACGTTCCGGTCGTCGAAAAATCGTTAAAAGAAGGCAATTCTGTGACCTTAATATTTACACCTAAAGTTCTAAAGAGGGCTTCAGCTTTAGCAGAAACAGGAATCATAAAAAAATATGTTCAGGAAGGTAAATTGAAAATCTTCGTAAATGAGGACGTAAAGATTGCATTAACTGTGGCTGAGAATAGTTTTTCTATGGGCTTATTTAATCTAAACGGTGAATACGATTATGGCATAGACTTGATGTCCACAAGCAAGGCAGCCATCGAATGGGGTGAACATCTCTTTGAAGATGTCGCTAAACGAAGTATGCCAATGGACATAAAGTCATTGATTTAAGAAAGCGATTCTTGCATTTTCTTCAATTGGATTAAGTCGTTAATTTTAACTCGATTTTCACTTGATTAGCTGAATGGGTGAATGTGGATTTTGAATATAGATTAGGTCTTCATAAGTCTCAATACTTATCGAGAATCTATGTTCGGATGGAGAAAGTTCATGAAGGCTCTATCCACTAAAATAGAACCAGCCAAACCCTCAAAAAATTATGCATATCACCTTCTGAAAATAACCTATTTTCGAGCATGCAAAATTATAAAATTCATGACTTCAACATCACTCTTCCTATCTTTATATGCATCATTAGTTGTAATTTTTAGTTTTCTCGTATATGGACACAGCATTGCCCCAGAAATTGTCTTGGCAGCATTCCTGGTAACCTTTTCAATATATAGTTTGAATAAGGCTACTGATAAGATAGAGGATGCTATCAATTCCCCAAATATTGAGTCAAGATCTCGATCATATTACCTGGTAGCTTCGGTTTCCTCAATGATTGCTTGTCTCTCAATTGGGATATTGGATGGTTTGAAGGTACTTCTCGTTTTGTCAATGCCCTTTGTAATCGGCCTGGTTTACAGTGTTAGAGTAGCTAAAACATTGCCTCGACTTAAAGAAATTACAGGGGTGAAAAGCCTTTCAGTTGCTCTCAGCTGGGCTGCGACAGGCGCTTTACTACCATATGCAATTGGAGCTGTACAAGTTCAAATAGTATTCTTCGTTTTCACTTTCATATTTATTCAAGTGTTGGTAAAAGAAGTTATTTTTGACTCCTTGGATATGAAAGGGGACAAGGTTTCCGGAGTAACTACGATTCCTATGGTTTTGGGAAAACGGAGGACAAAATTCTTTTTAGTTGTAATAAACGCATTCTCAGGATTACTGGTAACGTTTTCCATTTTTAGTGGCTTAATTGTTCAATTTGTTTCTTTATCGATCTTCGGTGTTCTGTTTAGTTTCTTAATAATTTGGCTTTTTGTTGGCAACAATCAAAGATTCCAAGGGGAACCAGTTGTTGAAGGAAAATGGATACCTTTAGCGGGCATAATAAAAGCTGTCCTGCGTTAATCAAATAGATTATCGAGTTTTACTAAAAAAATAAGACTTGACAAAACTTGGTTAATACTCAACTGCCCAAAAGTCACGTGTTAGTGACGCACCCAGGACGACCAATTCTGGAGCTTGGAGGCTAAGGCTAGTGAGAATTGTACCACTCAACGATTGTGCGTGCAATCTGCTCTGAATAACCAGCCTTAACTAACATTTGGATGAATTCTTGATCGCTCAAACGCTTCACTCACCCCATCTCAACCTCGATTAATATTAAACGATATTTCGGATCTGTGAGTATATCGGAAAATATTCCCGACAGACACTTACATTGATTAAGCATATGAAAACATATATTTTACGTTCAAATTCGTCAAATGTCAATAGTTAGAAAGAATATAAGGACAATCAATTAAATAGCAATGCGTTATAATATTGATTGTTTATTTTTTCATAAGAATTATGAACAAATCTCAACCACATTTATATTGAGTCAAAGGTAATCAGTATCAAGAAAGCAAGGTGGAAAAAATGGAAAAAACATTTCCAAAAAAAACTGCTCCAAAAGAATCCCTGTACTTCCCCCACGTATAGGTGAGAAAAATGGTTACAGAAATAGTATTTGCAATAAGCACAAGCATGTTGATGGCAGCCTTTGCATATTACAACATCAAATACCGAAAATTCATCAAAGAAAACACTGCCCAAACCTAACAAAAGGAGTTGACCAAGTCAGATAAAGACGCATCATTTCGAGAATACGTTCAATCCACTCTTTTTTAAACAAAATAGAATTCGTCTATTATCGCCACATTATATAGCTTGCAAGGGCAAAGGCACCTCAAAAAATAAGCGGACATAAAGCTAGCCTTTCATGTATACTGAAACTTTAATATCCCGCTTCTTTCCAATAAAATGTGAAGCATTATTATGACAATTTTTCAGGCACCAACTAAGCTTTCGAAAGGCATGCGTCTTATCTTGCTAGCAGCGAGCATTCTTGTTCTTTCAGCAGGAGTTGATCTCACCCTCCTCACTGAGCAGACTGCCACCTCTTTTGCTTGGACCATCCAATCCTCAATAACTGCTGCCTTCCTAGGCGCAGGCTACCTAGCTAGCTTCCTGCTTGAATTTCTTGCGTATAGGCAAAAGATATGGGCAAACGCCCGAATAGCTGTCCCTTCAGTTCTCATATTCACAATCCTTACCCTGATTACAACCATTTTACACTTCGATAAATTCCATTTTAACAGTCCCATATTTTCAGCTATGTTAGCCGCTTACCTATGGTTAGTTATTTACGTCGCAGTTCCAATCGTCTTGCTGATTATTCTTATTAATCAAATCAGGCTACAAAGTTCGACACCAAAACGGAAAGCTCCACTGTATACCTGGATGCGCTTTGTACTCGCAACTCAAGGAACAATAATGCTGGTTACATTTCTGATTTTATTCTTTTTGCCTTCGACAGCCTCAACCTTCTGGCCTTGGGCACTCACCCCATTAACGAGTGGCGCGATTGGTTCCTGGCTTCTTGGAATCGGGATTATAGCATTGCATATGACGTGGGAAAACGATCATCAGCGCAACAAGATTGCGTACATAAGTTATACGGCGCTGGGGGTACTTCAAGCACTATCCTTAGTGCGTTATAGCGGGAAGGTCAGCTGGTCCACGGCTAGTAGCTGGGTTTATCTGATTTTTGTCATCAGCATTATTGCAATGGGATTATTTGGGTGGAAAGCGTCGAGGCAAGTTAAAATCGATTAATCTCCAAATAGCTTAGTTGTGAGAAATTTGACTTTAAATGTCACATCCGACTGGGAATTTGGATCTCTATCTATAAAAAAATACTTATTTGAAAGAGTCCGATTTTTTTCTAGTTATTGTGGTTATTTTCCGTATGAAACGTGAGCCAATAGAGTTATATTGACTATGCAACCATCTCAATTATAGGAGAATTTTTGAAATGACCACTGATGAGAACAAAGCCATCGTCCGCAGATTCATCAAAGAGATTTTGGGCGGCGGCAATATCAACGTTATCGACGAATTGATAGCACCCGATTATGTTAATCCGAGTATGGGCGCCACCAATCGAGATGGTTTCAAGGCTGTGATTTCCAGTTTGAAGACCTCTGCGCCGACACGCGATTTTCAAATCGCAGATCTGGTAGCTGAAGGCGATTCAGTGGTATTTCGAGGCAACATGAACTTTACCCTCTCAAGCGGAAAAAAGGCCTCTGCCAGAGTTATCGCCTATTACCGTCTCGTTAACGGAAAGATTGTGGAAGATGAACCGATAAGTAACCCGCCTCTAACCGAACTGTTGGCAGACATGATGCCGCCGAAGTCAAGTTCCTAAGTTGCATCTTCAAAAGTAAGAGTCTTCGCGAGCGCTTTCATAGGGGGCAGGGATCCCCTAATCATTGATATTTCGGAAATGACGAATAGGATTCGTTTAACCTTTCGTTGAATTTTATCAGGTTAATTTTGCGGATTTGTGGCTCTTGATGAAGGTTCCCTCGTCGAGTTCTTCGAAGGCTTCGTCTAATTCCTCTTCGGTGTTCATTACGATTGGTCCTCTCCACGCAACAGGCTCGTTTAAGGGTTCACCTGCGACAAAAAGAAATCGAGCACCGTTTAGGCTTGAAATTTTAACTGAATCGCCTTGATTGAAAACGGCGCATTGCCCATTTTTGATTTTTTGATCATGAACTTCGACGGATCCGTTTATGATGTAACTAAAAACTGTTAGGTTTTTGTGAGTCAAGTGCTGGAATTCTTTTCCTGCAGCTAATTCAACGTCAAAATATTCTGTTTCAGTAGATAGGTCCCGAACTGGTCCTTCAACTCCATCTATTTTACCTGCTATGACTTTAATCGTTTGACCGTCTTTCTCGATTGTAGGTATTTGGTCTTTTGTTATCCCCCGATATTTTGCGTCAGTCATTTTCTTTTTAGCGGGCAGATTCACCCAGAGTTGAAATCCCTGCATTAAGCCGTTGTATTTTTGGGGCATTTCTTGATGGATAATGCCTGACCCAGCAGTCATCCATTGGATATCTCCAGATTTGATTACGCCTTTATTGCCCATACTATCGCCATGTTCAACTTCTCCTGTCCACATGTAAGTGACTGTTTCCATTCCTCGATGAGGATGCCAAGGAAAACCCTTGATGTAGTCTTTGGGATTTTCTGAACCAAAATGATCTAAAAGCAGAAATGGATCAAGCGTAGATTCATCATCATTGCCCAGAACGCGTTTTAGTTTCACTCCGGCGCCCTCAAGAGTTACTCTTCGTTCTAAAATCTTTTCGATTTTTCTTTCCAACAAAAACAACTTCCCATAAAACACTACCTCTAAGCAGTAAATAACAATTCTCAAAAATATTTTATGAAAAAGGTCTTGGGCTACATTAGGCCAAGTTGCTTCATAAAGCCAATGACATCATAGAATAATCGTTCTTCCACTATTTCGCCGTTTTTCCATGTGGCAACTGTGCAGAATTCGAGTTTCGCAGTTTTTCCTGTTGGCGGAATCATTTTTCCGTCTGCCCCTTTCATGGGACCTTTCATGATTACGGTCCAATCAGCAACGGTACATGTGTGATCTCCCTCGCCGAAAATAATTTTGTAGGGGTCGTTGGCTAGTTTGTTGTCGAATGTTTTGAAGAATTCTGTGGCTTCGACGTCGTGGTTGTGGCGTCCAATAGTGGGAAGCGGTTGGGCGGGCCAGTACACTTTGACGTCTTCTCGGTGGCGTTTCTTAAAAGTTTCCCATAATGGGGTGTTTGGTCCTGAGTTCCAGGCATCATCAAGTGTTTTCATTAACTCTAGGTTTTCTTTAACTCCCAAAATAATCACTTAATTATCATGTAACCTGTAAAATCTAATAAGCTTATCATCCAAAACTGCGATTAGAGAATAAAGGCCAAAACAGAGTTTTAGGAAAGACTTTAATAATTTACCAGTTTAAGACATTCAAGGTTGTTTCTTTTTTAATGCGTAAATTGAGTACAAAACAATCCAATGGACGAATTCGATTTGCATCTAAAACCCAGACAACTAAGCAATTAAGCCAACCGGAACTCGTCCAATTAGTACTTTCACCGTTTATCCACCTATTCGACATTAATCAAACAACGAAGTGCCTGTTCAATTCATTAACTCTAAAAAAAGTGTATTTAAGCAACAGTAAGTATGCTAAGCTTTTGACAGATCTAAATATAGGAAACCGCAGCAAAGACATCAAAAGTTTAATCGACCTGCAATTTATAGTGCCTCAAGGTTTTGATGAGAATAAAGTGTTTGACAGCATTGCAAACAGCTTGCTTAGAAAAAAGCCTTCAACCAATCTTGCGTACATTTTAGTGACGGACTTTTGCAACTTCAGATGCGGTTACTGCTTCATAGAAAACTCTCTAAAAGGGCCAAGCATTTCAATGTCTAGGGCTTTGGCAGATAAAGTCATAACTGTTCTGATCAATGAAGCAAAACAAGTCCCAGAATACAGAGTTACCTTTTATGGAGGAGAACCATTCAGCAACAGCGAAATCGTCTTCTACATAATCGAAAAACTCGAGCAAGCAGCTAAAGACAAATTCAAATTTTCCTGCGTAACAAACGGAAGTCTAATAACTGAAGATTTAGCTAAAAAACTCAAACAACACAACGTTACAGTAGGACTATCGCTAGACGGATGGGCCAACATCGACAAAAACCGAGTGTTTACTGATGGAAAAGAAACTTTTTACTCAGCACTTAAAGCGTTAACGATCTTAAAAGATGCCGACGTAAATGTAGGAATATCATGCACAATTACAAAACAGAACTATCTATACGCCGAAGAAATAGTTGAATTTATCCAAAAATTAGGAATCAGAACAATAGGTTTCAATTTGTTGACCAGACTCAAAGAGCCAAGCGAATATGAGGTGCCAGACCCAAAACAACTTGCTCACCATCTCTTTAACGCATACCTAAAAGCAAACGAATTGCACATGTTTGAAGATCGCATAGGGAATCGGCGTGCAAATTATTTTTTCAAAGAATTATTTCACTTGTACGATTGCCCCGCGTTTGGTCAACTAATATTTTTTTCTCCATCTGGAACAGTTGGACCTTGCCACGCGTTCTATCCGTCAGGAGAATATCAAATTCCAATTAAAGATAATTTGAAAGTCCAAGAAGAACCATTGTTTTACAAATGGTTAGAAATTGGCACATTAAAGAATAAAGACTGCATGAGGTGTCCTGCGCTTGGAATGTGCGGCGGAGGATGCGCTTACGACATTTACGTTAAAACCGGTCAACTCGGCATTAAAGAAGACTACTTCTGCACTTTCCAGAAGGAAATACTAAAACTCCTTCTATCGTACAATTTCCTGATGAAACCTCAAAATATACTTGGAAAAACCAAAAGCTAAAAGATCCACGCTCTATAAACTGCACGAAGCCCAACAAAAAACTTATAGCTGAAAAAACTTTAGGGCAAACAATTGCTAACCAGTAAACTTAATAAATCTGGAAAGATTAAGCGAGATGTAATCGTTAATTCACCATATATTAACTTAACAATATGTATAAATATTGATACTTAATACATCAATGTAGTGATTGTTTTTGTCAAAAAATAAATCAAATTCTAAAGCATCTTCTTCTTCCAAAAAACCAACTATCGCTACATCAACAAAAAAATTGACCCCCGCACAGAATAAACGTTTACAAACAGTTTTAGCAACAATGCCCTCTATTGAAAAACTGGACCCTAAAATGTATGCCAAATTACAATCAGCAATAAATGATGCAGTGGCAAAAGCACTGCCTGAATATCAGCAATGGCTAGACAAAACTATAGTAATGGATGACTGCCCGACACCTCTGTGTAGTTCATGTGGAAACGATTGCCCAACGCCTTTGTGTAGTTCATGTGGGAACGACTGTCCAACTCCGCTTAGTAATGTTAACGAAATTGTTTCTTCAGCTGTTAACGAAGCTATGGTTGGGGCAATTCGTCAAGCATTGAAAGAACAATTCAAATAAAAAGCAGCTTTGTGTCAGAAACCGAACACTCTCAACTAAAAAACATTCGCCGACTTACGCTATAAAAATTAGCAGATGCCATAAAAACCAATTTCAACAAACAGGTAAGACGATCTAAATTGACGGTTTTCCTTTGCATTCCTCCAGTTTCTTCCTTAGTTCCTTATCCGGCAATTCCATACTTAACAAGCAGCTTAAAGGCAAATAATCAAAAGGTAAGCACCTTTGATCTAAACATTAAAGCTTTTAACTTAAGTCTTTTCCATCGAGGACTCGAAATCAAACCGGGAGAAATTTTAAGAAAAAATGACAATAAGGGAAAGGAAAAAAGGACAAAGGTTCCTGACGCAGAAATTTACTCCACAATTCAAGATAGTCAAAAAATTTTTGAAGAAATAATGCTAAAAGAAGTTTCTGATCAATTAGCTTATCACTATTCAAATTCAATGTTCAAAGATAATATCACCGAAGAATCAAAAAAGTTAACTTTGGCAGATATTTGGAAAATTTGTAATGATTGGTTTTTAGAGGTTGCTAATGATACCGAAGAACCAAGTATTGTGGGCTTTCATGTAATAACTAATACTGGTTTGTTGTGGAGCCTGCTTCTCGCAAGTAAATTAAAGAAAATTCGACCGGAAATTTTGACAGTTTTGGGAGGTCCAGCATTCGTCTCATGGGAAGAAGTTCTGTCCGCCAACCCAGAAATTAATATAACAGTTCGAGGGGAGGGAGAAGCCACAATCTCTGACATAGCTAATTCTTATAACGGAAGTTTGGACTCAATAGAAGGAATCGATGGAATTTCCTACAGAAATGAGAATGGCAAAATTACTTCTAATGTTGATCGACCATTAATTAAATGTCTTGATGATTTGGCTTTTCCCGATTACGGTGATTTGCCATTGGAGGAGTATCCTCAAAACAAGTTTGGGATGCCTATAATGCCGGTTGTGGGTTCTAGAGGCTGTATTGGTAATTGTACTTTTTGTGTTGAAAAACTCTTATGGGGCAACACGTATCGGATGAGGTCACCCGAAAACATAGTATTGGAATTTAAGAATATCAAAGAAAAATATGGAGTTTCTACCATTCGATTCAATGATAGCTTGATTAATTGTAGTATCAAATCTCTCGAGAAGCTCTGTGATTTATTGATTGAAGAGAATATCGGAATGCAGTGGATGGGCATGGCCAGAGTTCGTTCTGAAATGACTGACAAATTACTTGGGAAAATGCGCCAGGCAGGTTGTATGGGCTTGTGGTTTGGCATAGAATCTGGGTCCCAGAGAATTCTGCGAAAGATGAAAAAAGAGTATGACATAGAAACTGCTAAAAAAGTGATCTATAATACTGCAAAAAACGGAATTCGCGTTTTAACATTTATGATAGTAGATTTTCCAGGGGAAACTCAGAGAGATTTTGAACAGTCTGTTGCTTTCTTGGAGCAAAACCACGACTTCATAGATCAAGTCAGCATTTCACGTTTCGGGGTTTTGCCCGGCTCAGAAATTTCTCATAACCCGCAAGAATATGGAATTGAGCTGACCAAAGAAAAAACAGGAAATAATTATAGTTATTTTTATTCACCTTTGCCAGAAAGCTACCGATATGAAAATCTCCGTTCGGCTTGGATCCGCTTAAGTATGGGCAAGATGGAACGCTCAAAAAGAAATTATTCCATAAAAATAATCGTTCCATATTATTAACAAATTTACTTCCAAGAACATTCTCAGTCATGTCTCGTTCATTAATCTCTAAACCCATAAATATTATCTTGCGAGATCATAAATAGAGCAGCGATTATTTTTGTCAAAAAATAAACCAATAGCCAAAACCCTCTCTAAAAAACCAGAAAAAACCAAAAAACCAAATCAGCGCAATTTTGAAAAATTGGATCCAGAAATTTATGCAAAACTGAAATCAACAATCCTTGACGTCCTTGAAAAAACGTTGCCCGAGTACAAAGAATGGCTAAACTCATCATTTGGTGAAAAAATTGTAGGTAATGATTGTACAAATGGTTCCCTGCAGAACGTCGATAAGATGGTGATTTCAGCTGTCGACAAAGCAATGAAAACAACAATTCCTCAAGCTTTTAAGGAATATGATCATCAGCAAGGCATTATGGAAAAATGGTTCAAAAAGAAATTCTACGATGACGTTTCAGATATAAGACCTGAAAGCCGAGCCTACTACAAATATTGCGTGCAAAATTTCGTTACACAATTTTTCGTCGAAGAAAAAATAGCTGGAAAAAAGATCTTCGATTTAGGCTGTGGACCAGGATATTTTTCCACAATTCTGGCTAAACTTGGAGCATACGTGACTGGTATTGACCGAAGTGCATTTCTAATTGACAAAGCAAACGAACTCAAACAAAGATTGAAAATTGGGAACATAGAGTTTTTTCAAGGAGATTTTCTTGATTTCGCAAAAAATTTGCCTTCCAAAGAGTTTGACTACATTGTTGCTATAGATACGATTGTAAGCTTTGATTATCAAAGACAAACACATAACCAAAAAGAATTCGCCCAGGTATTACGCGAAATCAGCAGAATTCTGAAAGATCAAGGTAGATTTTTTATTATTGAAGCTCATCCTTTTTTTGGTCAACTTGCGAAGGGAATAAAATTCTCGAGCGAAGGACATTTTCACGGACGTTTACCTAATTATAAAATAGAATATAAGGCTAAAAATAATCCTCACCATTGGTTTACCCTTGACGAAATGACCAGTGCCCTCAGTGAGAACAGTTTGGCAATTTGCAGGATTTATGAGCCCGATCCAAGTGTGGAATTGGAAAAAGAAAACACCCAATTATTCAAATTTTTCCTAAAGTATCCCCACATGATTGTATATGAAATTTGCAAAGTGAGCACCTAATTAATAGGCCATTGTATTACCCTCGCGAGGTTTTTTCATTGCTCAAACAAACTTCGATTTTATACTCAGATCAAATGGATTATGACTTAATCCATGGTTGATTGACTTATCATAACTATCTAAGGCAATATATCTGCTAACAAAGCTAACCAACTGTCATCAACAACTCTTCAATGGCAGTAACGAAACAGAAGAATTCTCAAATTTGCTAACACCTCAATAGTGAATACCTCTCGCTAAAAGGCACCTCGTCGCACATGAGGACTCTGTTCTTGCGGTTAAATCAAATTCTTGCATTTGATAGAATTTGCATATATTTGAAATTTTTTTCCGAGTAGCTTTTAAGTTTGAACCGTTAATCAACATTGGAGAAGGTGTGCAGTTTTGAAGAAAATGTGGACTGCTATTATAGCAGTACTTTTGCTTAGCTCTTTAGCGGTCACGTTAACTTCACAAACAGGAAGGGGAGCAAGCCAATGTACAATTTTGTGGACTAACATTTATGGCACTCCGGTAAACCAAACCTGCTATAATCTTTTACAAACTAGCGATGGAGGCTACGTTTTGCAGTCAGCGAATAGCTCATTCCTTTATGGCCAACCTGTTTCCACACCCCAAGCGTTAGCTCTTAAGACTGATTCCTCTGGAAATTTGCTTTGGACTACGAGTCTCCCTGCGGGTAATTGGCGAGGATTATCGGGTTATGGAATAATTCAAACGTCAGATAATGGATTAGTTTTTGGCTATAATGTTGGCGGAATCCAAACGGTCATATCTGATATAATAAAAACAGATCACAATGGAAACTTAATTAGGTCAAACTCTACTGTTTATTTTACCTCTAATTTTCTTAGTCATTCAATTGATGACGGAATAATTTATGGAGGTCACTTTTGGATTTCTGGGATGGTAAGTTATCCTTGGCTTAGCAAGACTGATTCTTCTGGAAATCAAATATGGGAAAAAACATATACAAGCTACAATACCTCATCAACTGGTTCAATCCTTAATGGTATATCTCAATTTGATGACGGAGGATACGCTTTATTTGGTCAAAGTGCAGGGCCGAATGGGTTACTAATAAAAATAGATTCGAACGGGAATGAACTCTGGCATAAAACATACACAATTTTCAAGATTTTCGGCTCATCTATTGCTACCAATGACGGCGGTTTCTTAGTTTCCAACGGACTTGACCCAATTGTTTCAAACGAAAAACAGGGACTTGTAAAGTTAGATTCTTCTGGAAATATTCAATGGAACCAAACATATGGAATCAATATTTCGTCATTTGTTCAGACAGATGATAATGGTTATCTTGTAATAGGCGGTAACACACTATTGAAGTTGGATTCTTCAGGAAATAGTCAGTGGTCTTACGCATTTACAGGCTCAAGCCTTTCAAGCATAATTAAAAGTAATGACGGAAATTACGCAATCGCAGGAACCTACTCCAATGGAGTAAACACGTACTCGTGGCTAGCAAAGATTTCTTTGACGCCAACTCCTACACCCACATCCAGTCCCAATCCGACACCAACAGCTACTCCTTCCCCAACTCCATCTCCAACTGCAAGCCCAACACCAACTCCTTCGCCTACAGCAAATCCAACACCTACAACAGCTCCAACTTCCAACCCAACCACAACCCAAACACCAACCCCAGCTCCGACACCTTCTCCAACTCCTACACTTAGCCCAAATGCAACTCCCATAACCACATCAACCCCCATACTCAGTCCAACTCCCACTGCAGCCCCAAAAGTTATGGCAAGCCCCTCACCAACTCAAACAATTACTCCAACAACCCCGACACCTACCCCAAGTCAGATTGTTACTGATACACCAACCCTAACCGAAACGGACTCTTCAATTTCCCTAATATTAGTCAGCGAGGTAGTGACAATTATTGCAGTAGCAACAATCGGAATCTTGTTTGGACTGACAATTCTTCGGAAGCGAAAAAGACTCAATGAGACGTAATGCTAATTGGTTAGTCTTCTGCTTGCAGTTTGCTGACCAAAGAAGATAGCAATAATTGCAAAACGAGCATTCTCATAGAAACGATAACTAGAAGTATTAAATAGAAAAGTTCTCATTTGCGTCTATATTACAGACCGGATCAATCGTTGATAGATGTAAATGAAGTAAATTAGTGCGAAAACGGTAAGCACTATTTCAAATGATAATATTGTTGGGTTTGCTTCTACTGCTTTAAAGTACCCTTGGTAGAGTATGCTTGAAAACGTTAATATTTGAAGGAATATTGCCCCGCTTATGCAGCTTAAGCCTAAGCAGTGAAAGGCAATGTGGATTCTTCTGGTAAGGGTTGCATCAGTCGTCATTAGTGTTCCTGTGAAATTCGGTTTTTTGAGGCTTATGCTTTATGAATTTCTAATAATTATTTCAGCTAACTCAGGAATTTTTTTATAGAGGCATGTTTTTTAGAGGACTCCAAACTTTATGGGACTAATAATATGCTCTCAAGTATTATTTTACTTACAAATGTTTTTTTTGCTTTTGATTTGTATTTATGTTGTTCTGTAGATATGTTGTATTAGCATTAAATAATGTTTATTAAGACTTAATATAACAAGTTTGTTTTGTGAGCAACAGAAATGTCTATCCCTAAAATTCAATTATCAATAATCGCTCTAGGTACTAGTAGCCATAGCATTGTCCGCCACAACCTACGGAGCAATCTCAGTCAACACACGTTTGTCCTCCACTGGCTCTATAAATGTAACACCAAACTTAGGCCTATTCACTGATAGCAATGGTACTAACAGTCTTTCGGCTATAGATTGGGGAGAAATAACACCCGGTAACAACATCACGAGAACAGTATACGTTAAAAACACAGGAACAGGCACATCCCTGACATTGAATATTTCAACAAGTAGTTGGAACCCAACCACCGCAAATGGCCCCATAACTATAAGCTGGGACAAAGAAGGAGCACGAATTCTGCCAGGACAATCAACTAAAGCGGTCATAACATTGGCATCTTCTTCAAGCATAGTTGACATCACAGATTTTAGCGTACAAATACTGATCTCAGGAACACCTTAGCCAAATTTCAATCTTAATTTTTTTTATATTTTTTTCTAACTTTCCTTGCCTACAATTGTGCAAATTAGTAATTAGCGATATTTCAAACAAAATAATGGGTTAACTGCTAGTTGAACCCGTTTGGGTTCAAATCCCGCCCGTTCCATAATTGATCTGATTTCAGCAGGTTTCAATTCCCGCAGAGCTTGTGCAAATCAAGATTCCAGGTTGGGAACCTGCCTGAAATAATAGCGATTTTTTTCATGGATACTTGAAGAATCGTAATAAACGATTTCGAAACTAAAAACTATGCTTCTTATCAGTTGGCACATTAGAATTAAAATAACAATTCGCTGACTAATCTGGCGATATCATTTGGCTTTTCTGCAATCTTGACTCCAGCTCTTGAAAACGCTTCAATTTTGCTTTGTGCAGTACCCTGCTTACCCGTAATTATTGCACCTGCGTGACCCATTCGTTTGCCAGCGGGCGCAAAGCGGCCAGCCACATAGGCTACAACAGGCTTAGGATACTGATGTGTAGCCAAGTATTCTGCGGTTTGCTCTTCCATATTGCCTCCGATTTCGCCAACTAAAACCACAGCTTTTGTCTTTGAATCTTCTTTGAAAAGTTTCAACGCATCAATAAAATTCAAGCCAACAACTGGGTCGCCCCCCACACCAAAACAAGTTGACTCTCCCAAACCTTTGGCTTTTAAGCCAGCAGCTATTTCATAGGCTAAGGTGCCGCTTCTAGAGACCAATCCAACAGCACCGGGGCTAAAAATGTTGGAAGGCATTATTCCAAGTTTACACTCTCCGGGCGTAATGATTCCAGGCGTGTTGGGACCAATAATAGAAATGTGCGATTGAGCCGCGTTAGTGATCATGTTTATTGAGTCTTTTATTGGAATATGCTCTGTGATTACGACAATTGTTTTGATCTTGTTTGCGGTAGCTTCCAAAATGGCATCTTTAGCATACTTTGCGGGAACAAAAACTATTGAAGCATCAGGCGAATATGAACCAACAGCCTCTTCCACAGTATCGAAAACTGGCAGTCCCTCAATCGTATTCCCTCCCTTTCCGGGAGAGACGCCTGCTAATATTTTCGTGCCATAATCAAGCATTAGTTTACTTTGATAACTGCCTTGCTTTCCAGTTACTCCTTGAACAATCGCTCTTGTGTTAGCATCAATTAAAATTCCCATTACTGTTTTGCTCCTTCCGCAAACTTTACTGCCTGTTTAGCAGCTTCTTCCATGCTATCCAAGGCACTTATTCCCGCGTCGGCAAGAATTTTTAGACCTTCCTTTTCATTTGTTCCAACAAGCCTAACAGCCAAAGGCTTTTTGACTTCGGCATCTTTGACAGCTTCAATTATGCCTCTTGCAACCTCATCACAACGAGTTATTCCGCCTAACACGTTAACAAGGACAGATTTGGTATCTGAATCTTCAAGGACAATTCGAAGGGCAATTCTAATAGCTTCCACGTTTGCGCCGCCACCGATATCTAAAAAGTCTGCTGGTTTGCCTCCATAGTAATTTAGCAAATCTAAGAGTTGCCATTACCAAGCCCGCGCCATTGCCAACTACGCCTATATCACCGTCAAGCTTGACATAAGCCAAGTTGTTCTTTAAAGCCAAAGTCTCCATAGACGAGAGCGCTTGAGCTTCTTTAAGTTCGTATTCAGGATGCCTAAAGAGAGCGTTGTCATCAATTACCATTCGAGCATCGGCAGCAACAAAACCCGCCGTCTCTGTTTCTATTAAGGGATTGATTTCAGCCATTTCAGCGTCGTTTTCCATTGCAGCTCGATATAGTTTCTGGATGATACTTGATAATTCCACAAGTTGATCACCGCCATAACCTAGTTTTTTCGCAATCGGTAATGTATCAAAGGAACGGAATCCTGACTGAACATCAACAGGTGTTCGGATCATGGTTTGCGGAGTTTTTTCTGAGAGTTCCTCAATATCCATGCCCCCCATTTTGGAGGCTAACATAACATAGCAACGATTGAATCTATCAACAGCAAAACCTAGGTACAATTCTTTTTTGGTTGCAAGTTTTTCTTCTATTAGCACTTGCCTAACGAGATAACTCTTTATTTTAGCTCCTAGAAGTCGGGTTACAGCATCTTGCGCCTCAGTTATCGAGTTGGCAAGTATTATCCCACCAGCTTTTCCTCTCCCGCTGACAGGAACCTGAGCCTTAACCATGTAAGGATGCTTTAAGTTATTCAAGGCAAAAACGGTCTGATTGGAGTCAGAGATTAAAATTCCCTTTGGAATCGGAATTCCATAACTTTGCAGAATTTGCTTTGCTTCAAACTCACTTAAGTTCAAAATTATCAAATAATACTTGCAATTGGGAAGATAAGAATTTTTTTGGCTTAGTGGACACAACAATGAGTCGTCGCTCTAATCAGATGAGAACTCTACGCTTATCAGATTGAAATTCATATAAACACAATTTAACCAGATAAAAAATGAGTTGCAAAGAAAAATGTTCGTTTCCCAAATCAGGAATACATCAGATATCGATTTCGTGTTCCCTGCTGGTTTTTCTTTCTTTGAACCTTATCTTAATTATCATATCAAAGAGATTCTTGAAATAGGCGGCGAAGCCTACGTATCCCGGACCTCCGAGGGCACCATTTCAGGTATTTTCATATACGACGACTTTGAGAAAGGAGGAACAATTTATACAAAGTCACAAGAAGTTTTTGACTATTTTTATGGTTTAAAACAGTTTAATTTTCTCTTCTCAGAGCTGAAAATGGAGATTGAAAATGAAATCTATGACCTCTATACGGTAGATATTGAGCATCTTGCACTTGCTCATAGTTTCAGCTATGAAATTTCAACGATAGACAAGGGGACCGAAGGTGAGATTGAGCGATTCATGGTTTTAACCCATCCAGGAATAAATAAGAAGTGGGTGAATGTTGCACTGAAAAACGGAGAAATGTGCTACATTGTTAGGCTAAACAACGAAATTGCTGGGTTGGGTTGGGTCTCACTTGTCAATGGTTTTGGAAGACTGCACTCGCTTTACGTGAAACCTCAATACCGAAGAATAGGTATGGGAGAAGATATCCTCAATGCGCGACTTCTCTGGCTCAAGTCAAACCATGCCCATTTAGCATTCACTGAAATTTCACGCTATAACATCCCGTCTTCAAATAATGTCATGAAAGCGCAAATGAAGTTGTCTGGACAGGTTTACCAATATTTTAAAAAGAAACAAACAAAAAAGGTTGATAATGTCTAGGTTCGCGGTGCTCCACAAATTGGACAGGTCTCAGCTGTTGAATCTATTAGAGCTCCGCAGTAGCGGCACTTTACCTTTACAATTTCCTTAATCACAATCTGCTGTACTGGCGGTTGCTTAGGAGTCAGATTAAAATTCTCTGGAGGAGGTCCTGGCGGAGGAGGCATTTGTTGGTAGGGATGTTGGGGAAGAGTTTTTCTTCCACTTCTTGAAATTGCAAAAATCAGAACTATAATGAAGACAATAACTACGAGGAATATGGCTGCCCCGGCTATGTAAGCAAAACTGGGGATTAAAATGGGTGTGGTTATCGTGATGCTTGCTGCAGGTGTTGGTGTTTCTATGTTTGTACTATTTGGGGGAGCGGCAGTTAGTTGATAGCTAGTTGAAGTCACATACAGGTTTTCGGTGTAAGTGAACCCTGTTCCTGAAGGGGTGGTATCGTGTTCGTCATAGGTATATCCAACGATGTATCCTGTGGATGGATCAAAGTAGACTTTCCATGTATAGGTGGCACTGAATTGTCCGTATATATCATTTCGCTCGTAACTCGACTGCCCTTGAGCAAAGATCACATTCACATTTCTGATCTGAGAGGGCAAATAGTAGCTGTAATTTGTGGACATGACTGTCATCTCTGTGTTCAAAAGAGAAAAAGTACCGCCTACATGGATTGAGTTTTCCATAACGAACCAAACAGTCGGGTTAACATATCCGGTCTGATCGTCAGTGCCGTTAACATAGAGAAAAGTTGTTGGTGAAAACGTGAAATCTCCAGACGGATTCCCAGTTTCTATAGTACCAGAGCTGTTACTCCATGAATATGAATAACTATAGTGAGCAGATACAGTTCCATCGGTATTGACGCCATTTATTGTTTCTATTCCGTTATACGTAGCATGTTCGGTGTAACCAGCGTAATCGCCGGTGCCGCTTCCAAGATCTGTAACTTCGTAATAGCTGAAGTGATCTCCGACATGGGGAACGTAAGCTGAGGCGACAGGAGCCACGAAGAGACCTATGAACAGTAAACTCAAGATAACAAAGTACTTTGAATTCATCCCATGAAACCTCCTACACCATGTACATGAGCAGGATGATACCCGCCGATGCCGCTAAATGTTGAATGGTAAGATGAATGTGCAATGATAAGAGGCGCATAGTAGAAGAAGAATATGTTTGTTGGTACATAAGTGAATTGCACTGGAGTTTTCACAATAGTTGCGGTTGGATCAAGTTGCTTGACGAGTTCATTTTTAATTCCGTGAATCATTCTAACTGCAAGACTTACCACTTCAGATCGTTCAAGATCTTTAACATAAGACCCCAACAAAAAAGAGGCCTTTTCCATCAAATCAAGAGTCTCATTAGCTTCGAGAGTTGATATTGAAGCAAGTATTGCTGATGCCACAAGTGGATACTCCAAATAATTTCTAAGCCCATTTTCAATTATTGTTAACTTCGACCTCACATCTTCTGGTCCCAAATCTGAAATCGCCAAATAAGCTGAAGCAAGCTCGGTATCTTCTGATACCTCGAACCCCCAGGAATTGAAAAGCAATCGGAATGATTGGAACCTGCTAGCCAGCTGGTCGGTTGGCACATTAAAAATAGAGAGTATTGCAGCTGACTCGTACGAAGAAGTCATTTTGGAAAATTCCACAAATCGGTCCGTTGGAAAAGTGCCGTCATATCGGCGCCCAAACAGGATAGTGGCAGCAACGCCTGCTGAAAGCGGATTAGGAACATGTGCGTCATGCCTAAGTTGATGATCTATGCTAGTCAAAGTTTCAGACAAGTTCTGAAGATCAGAATTTGTTGCTGTTTGAGAAGGATCTGCCCTAGATGAAGCCATAATTTCGCCCGCCATCATCTTATTTTCAAGAGTACAATCAAAATGCTTGAGGAGATCAAGTGCAAAAAGAAATCTTTGACCAATTTGATTTGGGTCACCTTGAAGCTTAGCCAAACCTATCGATACACTCCAGAGCTGAGAGGAGTCCATTTCTGGGAAACTAACCTTCAAATTAGATACATGATAGCTGCTTATCTCCGCTATGGATCGCAATTCGCCGAAGGTACCCTGTATTTCGTCGATAAAATCAGAAAATTCCTCATCAGAAACCCTGTAATTTCTCACGATAAGATCGTTTAGCATCATTACTCCAATACCAGTTAATGACAAATACTTTCCGTCATATGGTACCATCCTGTCAAGTTTCGATTTCTTCTTAATTAACTCGTTAATCGCGTTTTCCCTTCCAATTACGTCAGCTTCCATTTTTGAGACTAGAACTTTTTCACTTTCCACTTTATTTCGTTCATCTTCCTTCTTCTCTTTGTCTTCAAAAAGGAATGTTATTGAATGGGTTTTTTTCTCATCTTCTTGTAGAGCTGCCTTTGCGCTTCTGTCAGCATTCTGAGCATTGACTAAATCTGTACTCATCTGGGTCAAGTTTGAAAGTTCAGCAGCTGCACGATCATACTCTTCTTTTTCCATTACAGAAAGATACTCTTTGCTGCTGAGAAAATCAATGTCGGAAGATTGAATTTGCATCGAAACAGATTTTTGAGAAATTTGGGATAAGAATATCCTTACATCGTTGCATTTCATTTCAATCATCTATCCAGGATTGGGAATTCCTTTGTTAAACGTTGTTCTCCTAATATGTTACCTATTACAAGTTTAAGACTTTGTCCCTCACTTGCAAGGTCGACAACCTCATCATCCTTGAGAGCATCTTTGAGAAGATACTCGAACTGGCTTTTCCTATCGGTACTGTCTCCGAACCTTGCAGATCTTTCGCGTTCTATCTGTTCATAAGCGTACATAAATTCGTACAATGATCTGTATATCTGGTCGTCTATTTTTTCCGAGATTTTCTTTTCTTCAACAGTTATCCATTCTAATCCTTCCAGGTCAACAAAGTAAATTGTGCCATTAGGTGCTAGAACTGCATCTTTATCTAGCCAAACATCATAAAAGTCCAATCCACTGAACGTCCCATCCACGTTAGATTTTAATGTCCTCACAAAGAGAGTAAGATATGCAATTCCGCTCTTTACGAAATTTCTCAGAAATTCTAGTGCTTTACCGTTATTTTCTAATTGAAACATGTTAAAAACTGATTTTATATTACTGCCGATAGTGCTCCCTGAATGAAAATAAATCCGAACATTTGACGGAACCAATCTCGTTTCTTGAACCATGCGCCCCCTGAATTTACGGTACCAGTATATTTTTTTGATTTCATTCTCTAAATCTTCAGGTAGGAAAGCAATTTTCACGAGGGGCGCAATTCGAAATCCATGAATTGAGGTGAGGTCGGCCATTTCTGATACTTTCATCGAGGTGGTTGCATGCTCAAGTCCCTGTCCCCCATAGGGAGAACCTCTTAACCATAATTCCCCTGTTAAGTATCGAGGAGCGGTTTCTGCTGAATTTACAATTTTTTCTTCAAGTCTGGAATCTTTTAGTAGATTACATATTTCATTTTTCCCCAGAAGCTGATGAGAAAAAGGATTGGTTGTTGAACCGATTCCTTTAACTGAAAGATAAAAGTCAGTGCCATCCATCTTTAAAGAGGGCAAAGGGCAAACTGCTCCTCTATTATCATCCGCAACAAACTCTTTGGTGGCCAAAGATTTGAGATCTGTGAAAGGCGTCATACTTTCAGGAAGATGAATTTTTTCGAATTCATCCATTTTGAGTTCCTTAAAATGACTGTTTGTTAACATTTCAGAAACTCCATAAGTATTCAGATTGATTGGTGAGCCTTTCAACTTCATTGGCGTTCGTTTTTTGTATGTGGATGGCTTAACACTTAAGGTTTTTGAGCAACGCACCAATCAGTGTAAGTCACCAGTCGTTTATCCTGATTAGGATTTTGGCTTTACAAAGTCGTAAAGTTGACCAGACTGTAATAGAATTATCTTTTTACTCTGCTTGTTTGATTCTTTTCTAAAACCCAAAAAGCAGTCGGGCATAAGCATATAACTGATTCAATAGTATGTGGATGAAACGGAGTAGAATTGTAAATTGGAATTATCACTAGAAGACGCAAAGAAGATTATACAGGATGCTGAAGCAAAGGCAAAAGAGATTGGCGTAAAAATGAACATTGCAGTAGCAGATGTTGGTGGAAACCTAGTAGCTTTTGAAAGAATGGACAATGCATGGATGGGCAGCATAAACATCGCTCAAAGCAAAGCTTTCACGGCAGTTGCCTTCAACATGACGACTGAAGATTTAGGCAAAGAATCTCAAGCTGGCAAATCGCTTTTCGGCATACACACAACAAATAGTGGAAAAATAGTGATTTTTGGCGGCGGCATTCCTCTAACAAGAAAAGGCGTATTGGTAGGCGCAATCGGCGTAAGTGGAGGAGCTGTACCTCAAGATATAGACGTTGCAAAAGCCGGCGCAAAAAACTTCAAGTAAGAGGATTCCCAAAAATTTCTTTTTTTAATTAAGGATGATTTACGTTTTGACAGAACCCAGCTTGACAAGAAAATGCGTTTCAGAGTTTATTGGAACATTCATTCTGGTTTATGTTGGTGCAGGAGCAGCTGCAATAACTATTCTACTCGCAAACGGAGAATCATCCAAATCCGCCTTTTTATCAAGCGGCATAGGGGCTTTGGGAGGTTTAGCCGATTGGCTCTCCATCGGATTAGCATTTGCCTTTGCAATCGCTGGAGCATTCTACATTTTTGGCCACATATCAGGTTGCCACATTAACCCAGCCGTAACCATTGCGTTGTGGTCGGTGAAAAGGCTACCTGGAAAAGATGTTGCTCCCTACATTGTTTCCCAATTAACAGGCGCTACTATTGCGAGCATCTCCTTTGTTGGCATAGTTGGTACTCGTGTAGCAACGATTGGAGGCAGTGGTGCAACTGCGCTATTCCCAGGTATAAGCTATTTACAGGGGCTTTTTAATGAAATTGTGATTTCGTTTATTCTTATGCTTGTTATCATGGGCTTAGCGGTTTATGAACGAGGATCTAAACCTTTTTCCGGCTTAATCATTGGTTTAGTGGTAGCTGCGGGAATAACAACCACGGGTAATATTTCAGGTGCCTCTTTTAATCCTGCAAGAACTTTTGGGCCCTATGTTGCAAATTCCTTGTTTGGTGGACCAAACTTTTGGATTCAATTTCCAATTTACGTTATAGGTCCGATATTTGGAGCGGTGCTTGCAGCTTTTGTGTACACTTTCTTGACTGAAGTAAAAACAGACTAAATGTCAATTCTTTTACAATTTCTATTTGAGCGTCACTGCTCAACTTGCGCAGCCTTCATATTTATTGCTAAGATCAAATTTATGGCACCTGAAGACCGAAAAATCGGGTATCTAAAGTCAGCGTATTTTTGCAGTTTAGCATGAATTTTAAATGAATTCGCCTCAGAGAAAAGAGGATGATTGAAAAGCGTAATCGGTAAGAAACCAACGGTTCTACTTTGAACAGAGACAAGGCTGGTTTTAAGAAGATATCTTTTGAACTGCTTTGCCGAATAAAAATTGGGACCTACTGACACAGATTTAATTGGACTTAAAAGCCCAAACTTTCGAAGTTGACCATTCACCACCCAACGAAGCAGTTGAGCTACATCTAATCTTGAACCCCATCGGGTATCAACACTTAAAATCGCATATCCCCCAGGCTTCAAAACCCTCGTAATCTCAGTCATAACTTTTCTCAAATCATGAAGCCAATGAACAACACCCAAAGCAACAACTAATTCAAAGGTGTTATCTTCGAAAGTAAATTCATGCGCATCTTCAATACTGCAATGAACTAGTTTTTCCATACCCGCCAACTTGGCTACCTGTCGAGTTTGCTCAACCATCGCTGAAGCATGATCTACCGCATCCACATTAAACCCCCTTCGAGCTAATGCAACTGACATTACTCCGCCGCCACAACCAACATCCAGAACCCGCGCACCTTTTTCAAATGGCAACGCATCAACATAAGTAAGCCCAGCAATCTGCCTCTGTCTCAAAATATGCGCAAGCAAAGTATTCTTCCCGTAAATATCACTCCAAAATTCCGACTCAGCATTAAAGCGATCATCTATTCTGCCCTGAACATCAACATAACCAAATTCAGACGAAGACTTACCCACAACCATGCCCGTCAAACCTACCCGCTAAACACCAACGAACAAATAGACTTAATGATCCGATCTGTAGCATGTGGAGCTTCATCAACGTATTCGCTAATCAGTTCCTGTCTACTGATATTTTCACCACAAAAGCTGTCCTTTGCTTGACCTACTGCCCAAATAACTTGTTCCGGAGAAGAAATGGTAACACATGCTTCTCTAAGAAGCATTAATTTATTGAGGTTACTGACAACCTCGTCGTTGTGTTTTTTCAGGTCAAGAAAAACTGCGGGTTTGTTGAGAGTAAGGTATTCAAGAATAAGTGAGCCATAATCCGCAATTAAAACGTCTGCCAAGTGTAGATATGGATAGACGTCATTGTCATGAACAATTTGAAAGTTTTCCTTGTCAACAAACTTTCCGAATTGGTTATAGTTTTGTGCTTGTGAAGAGTGCAAGCCAAAATTGGAATTATCATGCATTTTTTGCTTCTAATGAAAGTAACCGCTCAACTATTTTTGTTCCAAACGTTTCAAGGCAACCATGACTTCCCCAAGTGGGAGCAAACAGAATCACAGGCAAATCATTATCGATGTTTAACCTCTTCTTCAACGAACTGTCGTTGTATTGCCCGTTGGTTAGCTCTTCCAAACGAGGAAATCCAACGTACTCAAAGTTTTCCCTAAATTCATCATCAAACAATTCATTAAGACGATCAAGCTGCTTTTTAGAAGAGAAAAATATTCTATCATAGGATTTTATTATATCACGTAACCGTTCATTATCATCCTCAAATAGATATTTTTTCTCACTTATACCATGAGAAATCAAAACCATCTTTGGCTTTCTTAAAAGGGGAAACTTAATCGGCAGAAATCTAAAGACCATATTGCTCATTAACCGAGGCTCGAAAACATCAGCAGAAATATACAAATCCCAATTCATTAAGAATGCATTTCTTTTCTCAACAAATTGCTCACTGGGAATCCCGAATTGTTCATAGAAATTATAGTCATTAATTGAGTTCATGAAATAAATGTCAAAAATTCCATATTGCTTTAGACGATTATAGATTGGCTTAAAGACCATAAATTGTATAGGGGTTATTCCATTGAAGAGTACGCGCTTTCTTGGATGTGTTAGGTTGAGTAGCATTTTGTAGACGCTTCGAATCAACAATTGAATATATACTGTAATCTATTGGATGAAAAACAGATCAACTTCAATATTCGTAATTTCTCGTTTAGCCAACCGGTAAACTGCAAGTTAGGTACCCTGATGACCCATATCTTAGTTGTCTTAATTTATAACTTTCCTTTTATGATTTATTCTGAATCATAAAATTTACCTCTAAAATTTTTAGAATCAATCATTTTGAATTCTTTGCTTCAGAATACTTTTCAGCTTCATTTTGCAAATTCTTCCCAAATCTTTGGGGTCTCTAAACCATTCATTTTCGACCGGCCAAGAGAGATTTTTCGCTCCATTACGCAAGTATAAAATCAAAAAGAATAGAAGCTTGACGGGGGTTCAAATTAACAGCTAATTAAACTCGCTTGGCTTCTACAAATTAACCTCAAGTTGATGCCGTTTCGAATTAACATTTCACTTACTTGCATAAGTCAACAGAATTCTGTTTGGAACGAATATTTCAAACGTTTCAGGGTTGGGTTTTTCCGTTTGGTTTTTTCTTTGATGCTGAAATTCTTCCAAATCTTGGGCTTGGTAATTTGGTAACGTACACATGATTGTTCATTTTGAAGGTTCAGCTAATTAGGTTTTATGAATTAGTGGTTCACTCCAAAAGAAAAATATGTAATGCGGATGAGACTCTGGGATCAAAGAATCATTTCCTTTTGTTGCTTGAACATTTCCAAAAAACTCTTTGCAAAGCTTTTGCTACTTCATTTTGTTTAACGCAGAAATTCGAGTAAATGGTCATCTTAAGAAACAAAATTCTAATATTAACCAATGCAATCTTTTAATCAAACACCCTGTGGGCCGATCGTCTAGCCTGGTTAGGACGTTGGCTTTACACGCCAAAGGTCGCTGGTTCAACTCCGGCTCGGCCCACCACAACTCCTTTGCCAACAATGGCTCCCACTCCTACGCAATGACTTCTACTCCAACGGTCTTACCAGGTTTTACACCAACAAACCCAATGAACTCCCAAAGAGTCCTAACATTCGTGGTCCTTTCGGTAGTTATCTTATCAATCGCCGCGTTGACGATCGTGTTCAATCTGAGAAAAAGAGCCAGATCTAAGAGCTAATTACTAGTAAAAAAAGATTGAAGAAAAAAAACTATTTGTGACGTTTTCTGAGCAAAGCTACTCCGACCACAGCTAATATTATGACAATAATTACTGCAGCTATTGCGTAGTAAACAATGTTCGGTACTGCTGAACTTGAGGTGCTTGGTGTAGCTGAATTTGAGGCGCTTGCTGATTGGCCAACTGCGTAAAAGTTGCCGTCGTATGAACCGAAGTAGGCAATTCCGTTAACGACTGCAGGGGATGAATAGATGTTAGCGCCTGTTGTAAAGCTCCAGATTAAGTCGCCTGTTTGGGTATTAAGAGCATATGTTGTGTTAGCTAAAGTGGAACTAACATAGATTTTATCACCAATTATTGCTGGGGCCGAAGTTATTCCTGCACCTGCACTGTAAGTCCATTTTGTAGCGCCAGTTGCTGCATCTAGTGCATATACGTTTTTGTCGAAAGCGCCACCGGTAAAAATCACGCCGTTAGCAAAAGCAGGCGAAGCCTGAACGCATTGATCATAACCTGTGGTTTTGCTCCAAACTAAAGCGCCAGTGTCAGCATTTAGGGCATAAGTGTTGTTGTCAAAGCTGCCAATGTAAACATTGCCATCTGCTACAACTGGGGAGGATGCCACAACGCTTCCTGTGGTGAAATTCCATTTCAAAGCACCTGTCATAGCATCTACAGCGTAAACATTGTGATCGTACGAGCCAAAGTAAACTATGCCATTAGATACAGCTGGACCAGAGGTAACAAAGCCACCCGTTGTAAAGTTCCATAATGGCATGCCCCCAAGAGCAATATTAAAAGCGTACAGTTTGCCATCATTTGAACCCGCATACAATATGCCATTTGAAACTGTCGGAATACCTTCTGCTTCTCCGCCAGTAATGCATTTCCAAAGATATGCGCCTGTAGTTGCATTCAATGCATAGATAGCATGGTCGTCAGACCCAAAGAATACCATGCCGTCTGCAACTGCAGGAGAAGTGTAAATTTTAAGGCTAACTGAATAATTCCAGATTTTTTCTCCAGTGTTGGCGTTTACCGCGTAAATGTCATTGTTTGAGACGTGGAAGTAGCCTTTGTCAGAAGAAGTAAAGTAAACTATTCCGTTGACGACTGCTGGGGAAGACAATACCCAACCGTTTGTGTTGAAAACCCATAAGGTCTGGTTTGTGGTGGGGCCATTGGTGTTAACGTATCCTGTGTGGGCTGGATCTGAATGGAACATAGGCCAAGACTCTGCTTGTTGAGCGTTAACCGCTAATGAAACAGATACTAAAACTGAGAGAACTAAAATTGTTAAAGTAATCGCTACCAAAAAATTTTTCAAAATTATCAACCTACTCCATTCTAATTAAGTCTTATTAGCACTTATATCTTGTCCCTGAAATGTTAGGGTTCTTTGTTTTTTAATTTTCGTTGTTGGGTAGATGCAATCACATATTTTTAATAACCCTTCATCGCTGAGAATACTTGTTTTTAACTATCCAGTTTTATGCTGGAGGTGAAATGCTTGGCTAAAAAAAATGTTAAAGAAGATCTTAAAAGAACAGCTCCACGTGTTACGGTTCCTGCGCCTGAAATGACTAAGGATAAGAAATTTAAATGCCCCATCGATCAGGAAGTTTATGACAATCGTAAGGATTACGAGTCACACTGCAAAGAAGAACATGATGTCCTATAAAACGGGCAAATTTGTTATTCTGAAAGGAGAATAGGTAACTGTTGATGTGTCAGATGCTACTATCGGATTGCTTCATCTATTCTTTGGTCACGTTTTGTTCTTGTGACTTCTTTGAATAGTTCGAGGCATTCTTCTTTTGTTGGCGCTTCGATACCTATACTGCCATAAGCACCTATGTCGATTCTATATTTTCTTTTGTCGTCATTTTGGCTCATATTAGCCCCTCTCCCCTTTCAATAGAGTTGAATTATCTATGTACACTATTATAAGGTTAATCCATGTTCACTGAGTAATTCAAGGCTCTTTTTTGCATTAAAAACCACAAAAACCGAATTCCTCAAGTACCGGCCCATAATGCCTACCAATCCTGTAGCATTAGTGCCAAGTTTACATGTAAGGGCATGCTCAAACATACCCAAAGCCTCAATCTCAAACACATCACGATTTAAGCGTGTCCGTTCAAGAACATTCTCAATCGTTTCCTTTGAGGCGCCCAAAATGATTAATCTATCCAAAAGCGACTGCTGCCACAAATGAAGTTTCTCAGCTTGCTCCACAGTCAACTCCGCTTGCAACTCTTCAACATCCTCGACGATTGGAGAAACTGCTTTGACACTCAAAGGCGAGCGTTCAGCAAGTCCAAATATTTCTGCGATTTTTTTCAAATCCAGCTTTCGTCCATTCGCCAATTGCGCCTGCAAACAAGCCAAAGGTACAATTGCAAAAACTGTTTTAGGCTCAAAAATTCCAACATCCACAATCAGCTCTTGCTTGTTTAAATCAAGTTTGGATATGTACCCTCTTAAGACTGGAAAGTTTTTGGCGTTTTCAAGGCTTGTGGGACATGTGCCAATTTCCTTCTTGACATAACTGGTAGCTATAGGTTCGTCTTCGCCTGAAAGTGAAACCTGAACCCACCTGTTTGCTGAGGTGTTTAAAACTTGAACTTCGACATCTAAATCTCCAAACTGGGTTTTAAGCAATTCATCTATCTGTTTTACCTGCCCAAGGTTCGAAGCCTTAACTAGTAACGTTAACGTGGTCATGGTTTGTGCCTAGTAAACTGGTTATTTCATCATACAGCCTTCTAACTCTTTCTGCGGCGTTCATCTTATTTTCCTTCTTAAGCCTCTCAATCTCCGTTTCTATAGGAACTCTTTTTGCCCGGTCAATTAGTTTGTCCGAGTAAGAAACAACTTTCTCTTCCAAAGTTTGAGGCACGTAGACGTCTATTGGCCAACCAAACTTAGTCGCTTCTTCTGGCGTGATTCCTGCACCCACATGCCGCTTAATTATCCTAATTACTAAATCAGGTAAACCGATGGATAGCCCTATTTGAGCGCCAACTATTCCGTGGTCGACTGTGTGGTTTTTTGAGCGCCCAAGGTCATGCAAAAGGGCACCTGCCTCCACAAGCTCAACGTTAATCTTAAGTCCATTGCTCTGAAGTTTGTTGGCGGTTTCAACGGCTAAGTCTGCGACAGCTATACAGTGGCTAATGACTTTGGGTGGACAATTGTTTTTACGAAGGAGTTCAATAGCTTGCTCCCTATTCGGAAGCCCACTACTCACCAAGTTCCTTCCTTAAGACCTCAACTTTCTCAGAAAGTTTATCAATCATTCGCTCGTTAGCAAAATGCACCAGGTTTTTGCCGCATGAGGAACAGTGAAAAACCAATTCAACCGCTTCTTCAAAGGGAACCCTTTTGCATTCGGGGCTATCACAGTAGTAGAAGTCATGGTTTTTTTCGTATTCTAACCTAACATTGAGTTTCTCTAAAACACGCCTTTTCTGACTTAAAATAAAGCCTTCCAGCTGGTCGGGTTGAAGTTTCCAGTGAAAAATAAACCATCCAGTTTTTGGATCTCGAGTCCTTCTTAGGCTTACAAGAGAGTGATCATAGAGTTTGTAGAGGATTTTGCGGACAGAATTGAGGCGGATACCTGTTTTATTCGCGATTTCATCATCCGTTATCTCTTCCACGCCTTTTAAATGAGCTATAAGTTGAACTGCTTCTTCTCCACCTAACGCCAACGCTACTTTCGTTAGGGTTGAATCATCAATAGTCGATAACATACTCTAATGTTCCTTTTGAATACCCTAATAATTGAAACTTGAGGTAATAAAACCCTTCCCAAAACATTAAGGAAAATCAACGTCACTCTCGTGACTTCTGATTTCTTTACCCCTCTCTTTAGGGACAATTTCAATTTTAGCTTTTTCGAAAGGTTTACCTAATTCTTTGCCTCCAAAATAGCGGTCCAAAAAAATGGCAAGCGAAGAACACTCCGAATGCGGCTGATTCCCAACAGCTACGTTAAAGTCTGAGACTTCATTTGAGTAAAACTCTCCTGGAACTTTCTGGCTTCCAACAAGAAGCATCACATCTTTGTTAACTGCCTTTATTCGGTTCATAACATCGCTTGTTTGGATATTTTCACCGTAAGCAGTTAAATGCACAATGATACCGCCTTTAGCTTTCCATTCACGTACGGCTCTTTTCCAAGGGGTTCCCATTTCAAAGCGAAAGTTTCCTCCCCAAGCTTTAGTGATTTTAGTTACAGTTTCTTCAATGTGTGAATCAAATGTATCTGAGAGTATAAAACCTGAAGCACAAAGAGCCCGTGCCGTTAAAGCAACATGTGTAGTTAACCTTACGTCACGTTGCGGTCTATGTCCCCATCGCAGCACAAAAATCTGGGGAGCATCACTTGGTTGGGATGAGTTGGAATTTTCCATTCAAGTCTTCCACTTTTCTTCTTACTTGGTCAATCAAGGCTGGGGCAGATTCAAAAACCACTTCAACAGTCTCATTGGTGAATGTTTCTTTTTCGATATGTGTTTTTTGATGAACCCACGAAATAAATGGCATAGCTTTACCTGTTAAGGGAACAGAAAACTGGGCTCGCTGAAAGTTTTCTAGGATTCGCAAGATTTGTTTTCGCAGTTCGTCAAGGTTTGTTTGGCACTTTGCGGATATTAGGATTGGATTTTTTACTTTGTCTTTTAGGGCTTCGAGTTTTTGCTGCATTTCTTCTTCGGTCAACTTGTCAATCTTATTTAGAGCAGTAATATTTGGAATGCCACATGCTCCGAGCCGCTCGATTGTATCTAAGCAAACGTTGTTTTTATTCTCAATAGTTTCAAGGGGCTCGTTTAAGTCTAAAAGTATTATAATCAAGTCGGAAAAGATGGTTTCTTCAAGTGTTGAATGGAAAGCTTCAATCAACGATATAGGTAAGCGGTCAATGAAGCCCACGGTATCAGTTATGAGGAATTTGCGGTTCGAAAACTCTACCATACGTGTCGTAGTTGAAAGCGTAGTAAATAATGCGTTATCCACTTCAACGGTGTCCTGCGTTAATGCATTGAAGAGGGAGCTTTTTCCAGAATTTGTGTATCCTGCAAGCGAAACAGTGAGAAAACCCAGCTCCGTTCTTCTTTCACGTTGAAGAACCCTTTTTTCACGCACGTGTTCGAGTTTTTTAAGGATAGTTTGAACTTGCCTTTTAATGGCGTCTCGGTAAACATCTGCTTCGTAAGCGCCAAGACCCATAAACCCAGGTTGCTCACTTCCTTTGGAAAGTCGAACTTTTTCTCTTGCGTGTTTGAGTTCATTTCGTACTATGGCAAGCTGAATTTGTAGCTGAGCTTCAGTTGTAGTGGCTCGTTTCGTAAAGATTTCTAGTATAAGTTGGAAGCGATCTATAACTTCAACTTTTGTTGCTTTTGCAAGGTTGTAGACTTGGGTTGTGCGTAGTTGGTTGTCAAAAATTACTTTGCTCGCATCCGTTTCCTGAACCATTCGGGCAAGTTCCTCGACTTTTCCCGCGCCAATCTGGTAGCGTGAGTCAGGCGGACGGGTTTGCTCCATTGAGCCTACAACGGTGTATCCTGCAGCTTGCGCTAATGCTTTAAGTTCCTCTAAGGTTGATTCTTCACGGTTCAACCTACGCTGAGCTATGATGGCTTTCGTTTTGTGGGCGCCTCCCCGCTTTTCTCATCAAATTCGACGAGGTCCCCTAAAGTCATCTCTTCACTCGCTACTCTACCGATATGGGCGTTTGCTTTTTCTTCAGCTATAGGAACCATCAATTGAATTCTCAGAGCATGCTCCAATTTAGAAGCTAATTGGTTATTGGGTGCCACTTTGCCAGTTTCGATATGTCTGAGCAATGAGGCTTTTTCGTTAATTTTTTTACCCAAATCCTCATGGCTTAACGCAAGTTTTTCTCTTGCAACTCTAATTTTGCCTGCGTACCCTTCCACGAGCTCTGTGGTCAATTGTACTTGGGCAACTGGTGGTTTTCTTTGGATAACTGGTAAATGCGCATAAGATTTGGTGGAAGATGAGGCTGCAGATGGGTGCACAGTTTGAGATTTCGGCGGAGCAAATGGTAGGTCATGTTCTTCGTGGATAATTACTCTTCCATGTTTGGAGCATTCTAAACATACCGTTAGTTTGGCTCCTTCAATAACTGCCCGAACTGGTTCATCATGGATTTTGCGTCCGCAAACTTCACATCTCAAGAAACATTCACCTTTCACTGTGTTTATTATGTTGTTGTGTTTATACTTGTCGAAACGACACACCCCAAACGATGATGACGCATGGAAAACAACCTGAGCAAAATTAGGAGTATTGCTGATTATCAATTTGGAAAAGGCGTAGGCGCACTACTATTTCCGGACAACATCGAAATCCAGTATTCTCCGCGGACAGGCAGAATACGATACATTAACCTAAACGGCGAACGATTAGCCACTCTACGTCCTACAGATGGGGTGCTTTCGTTGAGCCTCAAAGCCGCCCAATTTATGGCTAAGAACACACCCTTTGCCAAATGCTTCATAACCGTACAAAACGAGGTTTCCAAGTTTATTGCCGCTGGAGGAGATGTTTTTGCAGTCCACGTCGTTAAGGTTGATGCGGAAGTAGGCGCTAAAGACGAGGTCATCGCACTCGACGAGGATGGGCAAGTTCTGGCCGTTGGACGCACAGTTTTATCCAGTGATGAAATCAAAGCTTTCAAAACCGGAGTAGCCGTCAAGGTCAGACACGGCACTCAAGAAAGTTAAGTATATCAAGTTCTAGCGCAGAATACTTGTTGGTGTAACTCTATGAATAGACACATGAATCCTCGAGAGCAAAAACGCATGATGCAACGCATGGGAATGAACATGGACTCAGTCCCTGACGTCCAACAAGTGATCATCCGAACCAACACCAAATACATCGTTATCGATGAACCTGAAGTGGCGATTTTGCAGGTTCAAGGACAAAAAATGTACCAAATCATAGGCGGACAAGTCAGCGAACAAGCACCCTCACAGAGAGGCGCAACTGCAGCTACGGCACCAATGTTTTCTCAAGAAGACGTACAGTTAGTGTCTGACCAAACAGGCAAAAGCTTAGAAAAAGCAAAAGAAGCGCTCCAAGAATGCAGCGGCGACCTAGCAAAAGCTATTCTGCTACTTCAATCTTAATCACTTTCTATATTTTGATTTTATTTTAATCTAAGAAGGCAAAATTGGATCTTATCTGTAACAAATTAAGGGGCAAAAACATTATGTTAAGCGACTTTAGCCGTGCGCTAACATCCAATAAGACGCAAAAGCCTTCTGAAACGTCTTATTTGCGTTAGCAGCCAAACTCGCTCAACAATTGTTGGCTCTTTAGCTTTCCTTGTTTTACCATGTTACGTTCGTTAATAATATAAAATGATGTTGTCACAACAACGAACCAACAATTCTCAAGGTTATACCTTTAACCAAACCTTCACTTGCCCTTAGGCGTCGGTTGGGTGCTGAGGTTTAGAAATTTTATATTCAATATTAAATTGTGGTTGTATCCCGATCTTTGATTTTCATGTAAGAATACCACAGGGGCCATATTACTGAAAAAGAGCGCTGTTTAGAAATTAGTTACAATAAGAGAAGAGAAATAGGTCTCTTTTTGAGAACCTACTTAGCGCAATTTCATTAGAACCATTTCAGCCGCGAGTACCATGGGTTCCCATGTTTCACAGAGAGGGGGCGCATATGCTGTATCAGCCTTGGCTAATTCGCGTACAGTCATGCCTTTTTGAATGGCAAAGCTCAGGCAGTTTATGCGTTGGGTAACTTCTTCTCCGCCTATGACTTGTCCACCGATGATACGTTGAGATTCTTTTTCGACGACGAGTTTGATTTTGATAGGTTTGGCGCCTGGGAAATAGTCTGCTTTGGTTTTGCTACTTATTGCCCCTGTTACAACTTCGATGCGGTTGCGTGCAGCTGCAGTTTCAGTTAAGCCAGTATTACCTGCTTGAATCTCAAACAGCATAGTTACCGCAGAAGCCAAAACGCCGCTAAACTGCGAGTAATCGCCTCCTGCATTTGCTCCAGCCACTTTACCCTGACGAACCGCAATGGTTCCGAGTTGGGCACAGGTGGGTTTGTGCGTTATGATGTTTGGAGCTTCAGCACAGTCGCCAACAGCGTAAATGTCTTTTATGTCGGTTTCCATTCTGCCGTTAGTTTTAATCGCGCGAGTTTCGCCTAAAGGTATACCTGCGTCAGCGGCAAGCTTTGTGTTAGCGCGTACACCGAAGGCACTTATGAATAAGTCAGCCTCAATTTTTTCGCCGCCTGCCATTACCGCGGTTACTTTTTCTTCGCCTAGGAATTCTTCGACACCTTTGCTGGTGAGGATAGTCATGCCTTTTTCTTGCAGGTGTTCTTGGACCATTTTTGCCATATCCGCGTCGAGTAACTGAGGCAAAATCTGCGGCAACATTTCAACGATGGTAACTTTGAGTCCTCTCTCCATTAAGCCAACGCCGACTTCCAAACCGATTAAGCCTGCACCCATTATTACGGCTGATTTTGCGCCTGCTTTAACTGCGGCATCAATTTTTTCGCCATCTTCTATGCCTCGGAGAGATAGAATTCCTGGCTTTTCTTTGCCTTTAATTGGCGGCATAAAGGAGTCTGCACCCGTAGCTATTACAAGGCTGTCGAAAGTCAACACTTCAGTTGATCCTTCCTTAGTGGCTACAGTTACGGTTTTTTCTTTGGTGTTAATTGCTGTAGCTCTAGTTTCGTTACGCAGGTTGAGTTTGAGCATTTGGAAGTATGCTGGTGGGTAAACAATCAGGTCTTTAAAATTTGTAATCTGTCCGCCTATCACGAAGGGCAAACCGCATCGGGAGTAGCCTGCGTTTTTCTCGCTAGTTATAAGGGTGATTTCGGCTGTGCGGTCTTTTTTGCGTGCGGCTGAGGCTGCTTCTACGCCTGCAGCGTTAGCGCCAATAACGATTACGCGTCGCGTCATCTAATTTCGCCTCTTACTTGGATTGTGCTTGGGCTTTATGCCACTCTACGGCTTTGTCAAAATCCATAAGGTTAGCTAGTTCAGCTTGTAGGTTTGAAGGTTTAACAACGATTAACCAGCCTTTTACATATGGGTCTTCGTTGAGTGTTTCTGGTTTTGATTGGACTTCATCGTTGACTTCTTGAATAGTTCCGGTAACTGCTGAAACAAGGTCGGAGACAGCTTTCACAGATTCAAGTGTTCCATATGGCTCACCCTGTTTAACTTCAGAGCCAACACTTGGCAATTCAGCATAAACGATTTCCCGCAGCGACTTCTGAGCGTAGTCGGTTATGCCCATGCGGATTTTGTCGCCTTCGATTTTTATCCATTCAAAATCTTTAGAATAATAGAGGCCTTCAGGCACTTCGTATGCTTCAACTTTTACCATGCACTTGAACCTTCTTTAATTTACAATAGTATCCAGAATAGAATCATACATAAAAGGATTAATGAAAGGAAAAAAAGGTTTTTAGCGTTCGCGTTTGCCGGCTATCCAATCTTCCGTCCATTCTCTAGCTTGTGAATCTGGCACTTGAACTGGCGGATGCTTAAACGCGTAACTTGGCATGCTTATGAGGGTGCCTGAGATTTTGCGGTCTAGAGCGATTTTGGCGGCGCGAATAAGATCTATGACTACGCCAGCACTGTTGGGTGAGTCTTCCACTTCGAGTTTTGCACTGATGGTTATTGGTCGGTCGCCGAATGCGCGGGTCTTGATTGATAAGTAGCATATTTTCTTGTTCTTCAGGAAAGGCACGAAATCTGAGGGTCCGATTCTTGTGGGCAGAGGGTAGGGTACGAGGCTTGTGACTGCTTCTGTTTTGCTTATGCGTTTGGATGTGAGGCGGTTTTCGACGGTCATGTTCTGGAAGTCTGTGTCTCCACCTAGATTCAATTGATAAGTTTCATCCACGATGGCGCCGCGGTCTAGGCAAAGCCTGATAAGTGTACGATGCAAAATGGTTGCGCCAACTTGGCTTTTGATGTCATCGCCCAAAACCGGCAACCCTGCAGCCTCGAATTTTTTGGGCCAGTCTTTGGAAGCGTCAGAACCGATGAATTCAGGCATGCAATTCACAAATGCACATCCCGCGTCGATAGCACATTGGGCGTAGAAGCGGACCGCGTCGTGGCTACCGACTGGAAGGTAGTTGACGAGAATTTGAGCTTTGGATTCTTTGAGAATTTTGACGACGCCATCTCTGGGGGTTTTGCTGTCGTCATAGACATTGAATATTTCCCGCATATGAGGTGCTGCACCGTCCATGATCGGGGCGGGTGAAACTTTGACGCCGAGTTTGGGAACATCAGCGAATTTTTCGCAGCAATTGGGTTTTACCCAGATGGCTTCGGAGAGGTCTTTGCCGATTTTGTCTTTGTTAACTTCAAATGCAGCGACAAATTTTATGTCACTAATGTGGTAGCCGCCGTAATTCACGTGCATGAGTCCAGGAACAGTTTCAGTTTCTTTAGCGTTCTTGTAGTATTGGGTTCCTTGAATGAGGGCTGACGCGCTGTTGCCAACGCCTACTAATGCTACGCGAATTTCAGGCATGAAACATTAACCATCCAATGAATCTGTTTTAGTTTAGGCTTAATGTGTGCCTACGCTATAACTTTTTCTAAAGAAACAATATTTTCTCTGGTTGTTGTTGATAAAAGGTTGTTCCGCTCAAAAAACTTTCAAAAAGTTGCTGGTTTATTGTGCTTTGTTCTTCTGGTTTCATTCTATCACCCAGGGAGTTACAAGTGGCCTTGAGACGCTACCTGGGATATTCGGTGAAACTGTCGTTTTTGTTATAAACGACTTCATTGCATTTGACAGAGCAATAGTTGTGCAATCTATGAGTTAGAACTATGCTGCCATTACTAATACCCATTTAACTGAGCCGCATGTCCGACAAGGTGGAAAAGTCTCAGTTTTTGACAAGGGAATGCGTGACTTTTCACCTTTACTTTTGCAGAAATGTTCGTACAATCCTGATTCTGGGCATTTCTCGCCGGTTCGGAAGAATTTTTTGGTTGTTTTTTTGGATGCGGCTTTTTTCTCTGGCATAACTATCAGACAAGTATTCTTTTGGTATGGTTTGGCATTATAAGCTTTGCTTACCTTTCAACTCACAATAAAGCAATTAAATGGTTGGTTAGAGGACTTTTCTAAGTGTTTCCATGTTGAAAACGGTGCATGCACAGCCATTTTTTAACAAGGGTATACCTTGCCCAGTTATATCCATGCCTTTGATAAGTGGACCCATAATTTTCATCTCTTCCCCACATGCGACCCCAACTATACCTTCATAGTTACTATTTTTGATAATCTTAGGTATGCAGGAACCCCCAGGTAACAAGTAAACGTCGTAACCCTTCTTTCTCGCATACTGGTCTGCCTTGTTTACCATGCAATCATCTGAGCAATGAGCACACGTATAACATGGAATTTCCGCGTTGAACGTTGCTTTGCAATTGCCATCCATATATTTTCTCGAGCAATGTGGAAGGAAAAGTGCTCTCTTCTTGGTTTGTAAAAACTTGCCCCTCTCAATGCTGTTAATGGCTTGTAAGTCAATCAAATCCTGAATCAAAGCAACCGCATCTGAGAGGTTTAGTCCAGTTGCTTCTTGAATCTTAAACTTAATAATTAAATCATTGAGAGTTGTGAGGAAACTTTTGTGCATGCCCTTCTGATAACTAACCAAAGCGATTTCAGTGAAGAAGAAACGCGGAACCTTAGAGAGATCAAAAGTAAATTTATAGGGCATAACTTAGCATAAGCTACATGCGTACTTAAAAAAATTGCTTATCACTAATTAATATTTGCCTGAATTCCTTTTCTCCAGATTTGAATCTAAAAGCTCTCGAATGGATTTGAGGTCTTCCCGCAAACGTTCTACTTCCGCTTCAAGGTTGTTGGCTCTTATCTCAGCATCCGTTTTTAAGTCCTCAATGCTGTTTTGTAATTCAGGTTTTGAATCAAGCAATTTTATAGCCTGATGTAGCTTGTTGAGGTTTTTTTTGAGGCCTAATTGGATTTCTTTAAGTTTAACAATTGATTCTCTAATATTTGGCAGGTTTGAAGTCTCTGCGTCGGAATTAACCATAAATAGAGCCTTGAAAAGGAGGGGCGGTTAGATGCTAATTTGGAACATTAAGCGTTCCACGAGCTCTTTGTACCTGTTCCGGATAGTAACTTCAGTTACTTGTGCAATCTCAGCGATTTCTCTCTGCGTCTTGCGTTCACCTGTTAATACGGATGCAACATAGCTTGCTGCGGCTGCAATTCCTGTTGGTCCTCTGCCTGAGGTGAGTTTAAGTTCTTTTGCTGCACCCAAAATTTTGTGAGCAATTTCCTCCACTTTACCTTGCATGGTGAGTTGGTTGGAAAACTTTGTTATGTATTGGCTTGGTCTTAGCGGTGGGATGGAGTAGTTTAGTTCTCTGATTAGGAAACGGTAGCTTCGTCCAACTTCTTTCTTGTTAACTCCCGATGCCTGAGCTATTTCGTCTAAGGTTCGAGGTAAACCACATTGCCTGCATGCTAAATAGAGAGCGGCTGATGTAACGCCTTGAATGGATCTGCCTCGGATTAGACGCTCTTTTACTGCTTTACGGTAAATGACTGAGGCTGTTTCAAGGATGTTCTTTGGAAGGTTTAGGTTGCTGGAAATCTTTGTAATTTCGGAGAGTGCAAATGCCAAGTTTCGTTCGGTTGCGTCTGAAACCCTGATGCGTCTCTGCCACTTCCTAAGTCTGTAAACTTGTGCTTTCTGACCCGGTGAGAGGCTTTTCCCATAGATGTCTCGGTCGTGCCAGTCGATGGTTGTTGATAATCCCTTATCGTGGATTGTATATGTTAGAGGTGCCCCAACACGAGTTCTCTTTGACCTTTGCTCATCATCAAAAGCTCGCCATTCTGGTCCACGGTCGGCGAGTTTTTGTTGCACGACAATTCCGCAGTCCATGCAAACTATCTCGGCTGCTTCAGAATCATGCATCAATCGCAGACTGCCGCATTCAGGACAGACCCGCGCTTTCTGGGGTTCTGCTTGAGGTGCAGCTTGATCTGGATTGACTTTTGTTTGTTCATGTAACTTGCTAGCTCTACTCATGATCTATTGCTCCGTTTTGTTTTCGAGAGAAGCAAGTAGACCGGTTTATTCACTAGTTTCTCAGGTTCCCTGACGCTTGATTTAACCACTGCATAAGGTGCTGAGACAGGACCTATGATATCAAAAACTTTGCCCACAACATTTAAGTTCTCGTCGACAACTTCAGAGCCCATTTTCGGAGGATTTTCTGCTTTAACCACCATATTTCGCGATGGAGTTACATTTGAAACCTTGCCCAATCTTTGCAAACGCAATTCCCCTCTCGAAAAACATGTAGGAACCCGTAACAGTTTATATAAAGTTTTCTAAAAGCTTTATAAGCTGAAAGTAAAAGTCCAGCTTTTTGGGGAGAAAGATTCTTAAATGAGATGTGCGGATAAGACTGTGCCTTAAAAGGGTGAGGCTAATATGTCAAAACCATTCTATGTAAAATATGAAGTCCCAAAAGAAATCGTAGATGCAGCCTATGAAGCCCTAACGATTGCTTCAAAAACAGGATCTGTTAGGAAAGGAACAAACGAGGCAACAAAAGCTGTTGAACGCTCACAAGCAAAACTTGTGGTAATAGCTGAAGATGTTGACCCACCAGAAGTTATAGCACACCTACCACTACTTTGCGACGAAAGAAAAATTCCATACGTTTTCGTCCCAAGCAAAGAACAACTCGGCAAATCCATTGGCATCGATGTTCCATGCGCAGCAGCATGCATCATAAGAGAAGGAGAAGCAGCAGGCTTACTCAAAGAAATCGCTACTCGAATCGATCAGGTTAAACGAGGAACTCAGTAATGAGTAAAGAAGCAGCTGAAGAACTAATTCCGTCAGAAGTAATACAGGTCATAGGTCGCACAGGCGTAACAGGCGAAATTACACAAGTCCGCGTCCGCATCATGGAAGGCAAAGATAAAGGCAGAATCATCACACGCAACGTTAAAGGACCCGTAAGAGCACAAGATATTCTGATGCTGCGAGAAACAGAAAGAGAAGCTAAGAAAATAACTCGATAAAATAACCTGGAGAATTTGTCATGCCAAAACCTAGAAAATGCTCGTTCTGTGGTGCTGATTTCCCAGCTGGCACAGGCATGATGTTCGTTAAAAACGACGGCTCAATCCTTTGGTTCGATTCAAGCAAATGCAAGAAAAGTAGCATATCCTTCAAACGCGACGCACGCAAACTAAAGTGGACTAAGTACTTCGGTAAAGAAGAGAAAGGCAAAGGGTAAACCAACAAACAATCTTCTACGTTTTCAACCCATTTTTCCTTATTTTATATTACTTTTATTATCCGTTTTTTGACTGAAACCTTATCTGCTGGCTTGGGCAATGAGGGTTAGCGGTATTGAATTTGCCTTGGTTCCTAGCGAAGAAAGAAGTATTCGAATGGTTAATTCGTGGTCAAAAAATAATCGATGTTCGAAGAGGCAATCCAAAACCTGGTGAAATCGCCGTTTTCCAATCAGGCCCTCGTATTTTGCGTTTGAAGATTGCGAAGACAGAGAGTGGTCAGCTTTCTGAGGTTTTGCGTTTGGATAATTTTAAGTCAGTTATTCCATCTGCGTTAGAGCTTAAGGATGCGGTTAGTTATTTAGAGAGCATTTACGGGGTTTGCGATGGGGTTTTCACTGCTTATTATGTTGCGCCGATGCTTGTTTCCGAAAAATGCTGATTGATGCTTGAATTTAACTTATTTTGAAAGAATATTTACGTTTTTAGCAAAAAATATGTGTAAAACGTAACGCTTAAATATTTCGCCAGCCAATGTTCACATCTAAGAGGAAAATAAAATGGTTACATTTAGCGGTTGTTACACTGCCCTAATAACCCCAATGAACCGTAATCGCCAAGTCGATTACGAAGGTTTACAGCAACTAATAGATTTTCAAATAAAAAACGGAGTCAAAGGCATACTCGCTGTCGGTACAACCGGCGAAAGCCCAACCTTAGACTGGAACGAACACAGCAAAGTGATCGAGAAAGTACACGAATACTCCAGCAATCGGTGCCAAACCATAGCAGGCACAGGAAGCAACTCAACACAAGAAGCCATAGACGGCACACAGCACGCCCAAGATTTCGGCGTAAACTGTGTTCTCCTCGTCGACCCATATTATAACGGGCCAAGTTCAATGGAGATTCGCAAAGAATACATCGAGCCCATTGCAAGTCAGTTCCCAGAAGTTCAAGTAATCCCCTACATCATCCCTGGTAGAACTGGAACTCAGCTTTATCCCCAAGACCTCGCAATACTTCATCAGCAGTACCCAAACGTTCGCTGCGTAAAAGAAGCCACAGGTGACCTTAAGAATATGGAATTAACGCGGAAGGTTTGTGGTGAAGACTTCGACATACTCTCCGGTGACGACGACAAAACATACACAATGATGATTTCACCCGACATAGCTGCAACAGGGGTCATATCCGTGGTCTCTAATGTCGCTCCAAGCGCAGTCGTAGACATGGTGCACTACATCCTGGACGGCAACGAAGAAGCTGCAAGCGTAATCGCTCAAGCACTCCAACCGCTCTTCAATATAGTTACCGTGAAAACCCAAGAACAAACAATTTACGGACCAGTCGCTTGCAAAGCACGTAATCCACTCGCATTCAAGACTCTGATGAACGTCTTAGGTATGCCATCGGGACCTTGCCGGCAACCATTAGGAAAAATGACTCGCAACGGATTAGACGTAGTTTTGGTTAACGCTAGAAAAATCTATGAAAGCAACCCACAAATCCTAAAGCCAGTCGCTGACTACTTTGGCGTCGACCTAAAGGAACGACTCTATGACGAAAAGTATCTGGAGGGACTCTTCTACGCTTAATCTCTGTGTTGCAGGCGCTGCAGGCCGAATGGGCAAAGCTATCATTAGTGAAGCAACCTCAAAAGGACACCAAATCGTAGGTGCCACAGAAGGACCCAACTCACCCTGCATAGGTAAAAGCCTTCGTGAACTCAACATATCTAACTCCGACATAAAAATCCTCAGCTCCGACAAACTAAGCGAAGCAGCCGGAGACGCTGACGTTTACATAAGCTTCACCATACCCGCTGCCGAACTCATCAACATCCCAATCGTCGCCAACCTCAGAAGACCTATAATCCTCGGCACCACAGGCTTCACCGTAGAACAAAACCGACAAGTTGTATTTGCAATGTCAGGAAAAGTTCCAGCTGTGTTCTCGCCAAACTACAGTGTAGGGGTCAACATACTCTTCAAATTAGCAGAAGCCCTCAAAGCCTTTCCACAAGGCTTCGATTTCAGCCTAAGCGAAATTCACCACACCGGTAAGAAGGATGCACCAAGCGGAACAGCAAAGAAACTTGAACAAATAGTTTCCCAAGCTCGTGGTTACTCAAAGACTGTTTACGGCAGAGAAGGTATTAGCCCACGGCAACCGGCAGAACTTGAATCGGTAGCACTTAGGGCAGGCGGAGTCCCAGGAATCCATGACGTCATAGTTGCCGGACAATACGAAATGTTGCGAATTGAGCACATAGCTTTCTCTCGGAACGTTTTTGCACAGGGCGCTGTGTATGCAGCTGAATGGTTAAGCAAGCAAAATGAACCTAAAGTCTTCAGTATGGCTGATGTTTTAGGTTTAACTTAACCTCCAAAACCATTAACTTTTTTATCGAGTATATACAAAGTGAAAAGAGCAAAGGAAGAAAAAGCCCATGCCCAATAAACGTAAAGTCGCCATCATAGGCGCAACTGGAACCGTTGGACAACGGTACATTCAACTCTTACAAGGTCACCCATGGTTCAAGATTGAGGTGCTTGCAGCTTCAGAGCGGTCAGCAGGAAAAAAATACAAAGACGCATGCAACTGGCTTATGGAATCTGAACTGCCTACAGAGATCGCTGAAATGCCTGTAGTCAACGCTGACGTGGTATCTGTAGAAAAGGCAGGCGATGTAGACTTGGTTTTCTCTTCAATGCCAGGTGATTTAGCTGGACCGGTTGAATCAGAGTTTGCAGCATTTTATCCAGTGTTTAGTAAGGCAAGTGCTCACCGAATGGGAAAAGATGTGCCCCTTATCATTCCAGAAATCAATCCTGACCACGCCGAGTTAATCAAGGTTCAGCAGAAACTTCGGGGTTGGAAAGGGTTCATTTCAACCGACCCAAACTGCAGCACTATCCAAATGGCGATCACTCTAAAACCGCTAATGCAGTTCGGTTTAAAACAAGTTGTAGTTACCACAATGCAAGCGCTTAGTGGTGCAGGCTACCCAGGCGTAGCTTCACTGGACATCATTGACAATGTCGTTCCCTTCATCTCTGGCGAAGAAGACAAGATGGAGTCAGAAGCCCTGAAGATATTGGGAACTTTCAACCGAGGGATCATCCAGAATGCAGATTTCAAGCTTAGCGCTAGTTGTAACAGAGTCAACGTAAAAGACGGCCACTTAGAATCCATATTCGTAAAACTAGACCAAGACCCTTCAATTGAGCAAATTGAAGCAGCGTTTGAAGATTTCAGGGGCGCTCCACAATTGCTCAAATTGCCATCTGCTCCAGAAAACCCAATAATCGTTCGTCACGAAAAGAATCGTCCTCAACCACGCTTTGACCGTGACGCTGGTCTCGGTATGAGTGTAGTCGTTGGGAGAATCCGCAAGGATCCAATAATGACTTTCAAGTACATGTGCCTTGGGCACAATACGGTTCGGGGAGCCGCAGGTGGAGGCATTCTGAGCGCAGAGTTGTATGTGGCTAATGGTTTAGCTTAAATGCCCTTCCGATAGTAACTGTAGAATCTGGTGTAGTGGATGGTTAAGAGAAAGCTTCGTGAACCCTTAGAAGACCGAAAAGGCAGCCTCTTCTTTGACGGTTTCTCAGTTAAAGAATTGGCTGAAAAATATGATACGCCACTGTACGTGTTGAGCGAGAAACGCATCAGAGACAACTATAACCGTATCCACAATGCCCTAATTAGCAACTACAAACACCTGCGAGTTTATTATGCCGCCAAAGCCAATAGTAATCTAACCGTACTGAAGATTCTCCAATCCGAAGGAGCCTACTTAGACACCGTTAGCCCCGGCGAAGTTTTCATGGGCCTAAGCAGTGGATACACACCCGACCGCATCCTGTTCACTGGAACCAGCGTAAGAAACGACGAATTAAAGTTCCTATCCGGTGCCAACATCACCATTAACGTGGATTCACAATCAGAACTCGATAGATTACTAAAAATTGCAGTTCCCCAAACAGTTTCCGTACGTGTTAACCCCGAAATCGGCGCTGGACACCATAGTCACTGCATAACAGCTGGTCCCGAATCCAAGTTCGGGTTATGGGAAGAAGAAGCCATACAAGCTTACGCAATTGCCAAGCAAGCCCGTGTAGAACGCTTTGGCATCCATATGCACATTGGCTCCGGCATCCTTGAGATTGAACCTTATGCTTTGGCAGTTGAAAAGCTTCTAACCATAGCTAAGCGTGTGCACGATGAAGTAGGAATAGCATTCGAGTTCATTGACATTGGAGGCGGATTCGGCGTTCCATACAAGTCCGAAGACAAAGACTTAGACGTAACAGAATTTGCCAACAAAATTGTGACTCCATTTAAGAACAAAGTCAAGGAATACGGTTTGGGTAAGCCGTTCTTGTGCGTTGAACCAGGACGGTACCTTGTATGCGACGCAAGCATTCTTCTAACAACTGTAAACACAGTCAAGACAACGCCTTCTAAAAAATTCGTTGGGGTAGACGCAGGCTTTAACACACTTGTTCGTCCTACAATGTATGGTTCCTACCATCCAATTTTGGTTGCCAACAAAGTTGGGCAGGCTGATAAGGAAACCTATGACGTGGTGGGTCCAATCTGTGAGTCAGGTGATGCATTAGCCAAAGAACGGCAATTGCCAAAGGTAGAGGAAGGTGATTTGCTGGCTGTGCTAAATGCTGGCGCTTACGGATTTAGCATGAGTTCACAGTACAACTCACGGCCCCGTGCTGCAGAAGTGATGATTCGACAGGGAAAGGACGTTTTAGTTCGCAAGCGTGAGGAACTGAGCGATTTGATGGCTAGTCAACGGGTGCAGAGTGGGCCTTGATGCGTTTTTGGAAGATGCATGGTTTAGGCAACGACTACATTGTTATTGATAATAGGGACATGAAAATCAGCGATGATAGGACAACCGAATTAGCTAAGACGCTTTGTGAGAGACGTTTCTCGGTTGGCGCCGATGGACTTCTTCTTGTATGCACTTCTAAAGTAGCCGATGTTAAGATGCGGATTTTCAACTCTGACGGTAGTGAAGCTGAAATGTGCGGAAACGGCATAAGGTGCTTCTCCAAATACTGCTACGAAAATGACATTGCAAAAAAAACTGAGTTTTCAGTTGAAACTCTTTCTGGCATAAAGCATGTATGGTTAACCTTAAATGGCAAAGAAGTCGCAACCGTGAAAGTTGATATGGGTGCACCCAACTGGCAGCGATCGTCGCTTCCAATGATAGGTGAAGGTACTTGTATTAACGGTGACTTAGAAGTTGATGGTGAACACTACAAAGTAACTTGCTTATCGATGGGGAATCCTCATTGTGTTATTTTCGTGGAAAATGTTGATGAATATCCAGTTGACTATGTTGGTCCAATAATAGAAAATGATAGAGCTTTCCCCAAAAGGACTAACGTGGGTTTCGTTCAAGTTCTAACCAAAAGTGAACTTAAGGTTCGAGTTTGGGAGCGCGGCTGCGGAGAAACCCTTGCGTGCGGCACTGGGACCTGCGCAGCAGTGGCGGCTGCAAATAAGCTCGGAAAAGTTGGTGACAAAGTTACAGTGCATGTTCTTGGAGGAGACCTGCAGGTAGAAGTCGGCAAAAACCTTTTCCTAAGCGGTGCCGCCGAGAAAGTTTACGAGGGAACACTATTCAAGGAGCCATAACACATGACGTTTGAATATGCAGACCGAATAAAGCGGTTGCCACCCTACCTGTTTGCAGAACTAGAAAAACTTACCCGAGAAAAGAAACTTAAGGGGATCGACCTTATCTCGTTGAGTATCGGTGACCCTGACCTTCCACCGCCACCCTTCGTCATCGAATCACTGAAAAAAGAAGCGGGCGACCTGAAGAATCATAACTACTCTTTTAGTCAAGGCGAACCAGACTTCAGAGAAGCGGTGACGGCATGGTGCAAGAAACGATTCAATGTTGACTTGCAACAGGACCAAGTTGTTGCACTTTTGGGTTCAAAGGAGGGTATAGCAAACATTGCTCGAGCATTCATTAATCCAGGTGACCGAGTTTTGGTACCTGACCCGGCTTACCCAGTGTACGCTCAGGGCAGCACAATCCTTTGCGATGGTATAACTGTGCCAATGCCATTGCTGGAAGGGAATGGTTTCAAGCCCAACTTTGATGCAATCGACGTGGACAAAGCAAAGATGATCTTTCTCAATTATCCAAACAACCCTACTGCGGCAACGGTTGATAAGAAATTCCTCGAAGAAGCTGTTGATTTTGCCAAGGACCACAATTTGATGTTGTGCTATGACAATGCATATTCAGAAGTTACTTATGATGGATATCGCGCTCCGAGCATACTTGAAGTTAATGGTGCAATGGATGTTGCCATAGAGTTTCACTCGCTTTCCAAAACCTTCAACATGACTGGAGACCGCATTGGGTTTGCCGTTGGAAACAAGCAACTTGTGAGTGGTTTAACTAAAGTGAAAACCCAAATTGATAGTGGACCACCCGTGTACACTCAGAAGGTCGCCGTGAAAGCTTTAGCATCCTACAATAGTTGTGAACCGCCAGAATTCCTTCAGAAAAACAACCAAATCCTCCAGGAACGTCGTGACTTACTCGTCGACACGCTTTGCAAGCTTGGTTATGAAGTTGAAAAGCCAAAGGCTACCTTCTATGTTTGGGTCAACTGCAAGTGCGACTCAATGAAATTCGTTACAAAACTTCTGGACGTCGGCGTGGCAGTGACGCCAGGGGATGGTTTTGGCAAATACGGTGAAGGCTATGTACGCATAACGTTTACTCAGCCCAAAGAGCTCATAGTGGAAGCTTGCAAGAGAATAGCCAACGCCTTTTCACATCCCTCTTCTTGAAACCCTAGGTAACTTCGCAAGTTTATTATTCCATTAGTTGCCATTATTCTATCGGTGTCCTTTTGGGCGTAAACTTCAAAGATCTCATACCAAAAACCCCCGTGAAACTCGAAGACCTCGGCGGCAAAATCATAGCCATCGACGCATACAACGCCATCTACCAGTTCCTCAGCATAATCCGTCAACCAGACGGCACACCACTCAAAGATAGCTCAGGAAAAATCACCAGTCACCTAAGCGGACTCTTCTACCGCACAAGCAACCTAATCGAAATGGGCATAAAACCCATCTACGTCTTTGATGGCGAATCTCCAACTTTGAAGGCAGTTGAAGTCGAACGGCGAAGACAAGTAAAAGTTGTAGCAACTGCCCATTATGAGAAGGCTGCTGCAAAAGGCGACACAGAAAAAATGTTAATGTACGCTCAGGCATCGACCAGCATGAAAGATTACATGTTGGACGACAGCCAAAAACTCTTGGAGCTTATGGGTTTACCGTGGGTACAAGCACCAAGCGAAGGCGAAGCTCAAGCGGCACACATGAACAAGAAAGGCGATGCAGACTACTGCGCAAGCCAAGATTATGATAGTCTCCTTTTTGGCGCATGTAAGCTCCTTAGAAACGTGACCATTTCAGGAAGAAGAAAAAGAGGAAAAGTCACTATTGAAGTGGTGCCAGAAGTTGTTGAGTTACCCAAAACGCTTCATGAATGCGGTTTAACACGCGAGCAGTTAATTGATGTTGGGATCTTAATTGGTACTGACTTTAACCCAGACGGCGTAAAAGGGATAGGGCCTAAAACAGCGCTCAAACTCATAAAGCAATACAGCACCCTCAAGAATGTTCTGCCTCACATAGAAAACGTAACTTTTGCTGACAAGATTGATGAAATCCAGCAAATTTTTTTGCATCCAAAAGTTACCGACATCTACAAAATAGAGTGGAAAGAACCTGACGAGAACGGTTTAATCGATTTTATGAGTCGTCAAAAAGAGTTTGGCGAGGAACGCATCAAAAAATCCATAGAGCGGATGACTGCAGGAAGCAAGAAGCAGAAGGGAAAGGTTTCGCTGGAAAAATGGTTCAGCTAATCCATTCTATTGGGTGAATTTTTGGCAGGTGCAGCCTTTGATGGTGCATTGTTGGTCTTGTTGATGGGTTCCTCTTGGGTGTCCGCAGGTGGCACATGATTTTAGAAGTGTTGCACTTAGGATTGCGTCTTGGGCTAAGATATCACTCATAAACGAAAGACTACCCACTTAAAACTTAAAAAATTTGTCCACTAAACAACTTTCTGTTTCATATAACTAACTAAACAAAAGAAAGAATAATTAGGTTATTTTACGGTAACCGATTTTGCCAAGTTCCTTGGCATATCAGGGTTAACGCCTTTCTCTAAAGACACATAATACGCTAGTAACTGCAGCGGAACCGCAAACGGAATTGGCGAAAGTACGCTCGGGATGCCTTTTGGAACCTCGATGTATTCTTCCGATAAAGATTTGATTTCTTCATCGCCTTCCTCTATAACGGAAATTATATGGGCACCGCGGGCTTTCATTTCCATGATGTTGCCGATGACTGTTTTGTGGGTGTCGTCTCTGGGGCATATGAATACTACTGGGAAACCCTCTTCGATTAGGCTGATTGGACCATGTTTGCTTTCTCCTGCGGGGAAGGCTATAGATGGGATGTAGGCGATTTCCATGAGTTTTAGTCTGCCTTCAAACGCAGTGGCTGTGCTGATGCCTCTACCTAAGAAGAAAAACACTTTAGAAGCCGCATATTTTTTGGCGATTTGCTTAATCTTTTCTTCCTGTGTCCGAACAATTGTTTCGACGTCTTCAGGCATCTTTTTTAGGTTCACTTCTAGGCAATCCATTTCGTCTTGAGATATTTTGCCTCTCTTCTTGGACAATTTTAAGGCGAGTTGGGCTAAGACAGAAAGTTGAGAGGTGAAGGTTTTGGTTGCGGCAACGCCGATTTCTGGACCTGCCTGCGTGCCAATGTATACTCGGGAAATCCGTGTCAAAGTGGAGCCGATAACGTTGGTTAAGCTCAACACAGTTGCCGCACGCTGCTGTGCACAGCTTACCGCGGCTATGGTGTCTGCGGTTTCGCCTGATTGACTCACGGCCAATATTGTGCTGTCGATGTTAACGGATTTGCCGTATTGCTCCAAAAACTCGGATGCGTAAACTGGGTAGGCGGGTAAGAATGCCAGTTTAGAGAACATGTAGGATGCTGCTAAACATGCGTGGTAGCTTGTTCCGCAGGCAACCAAGAAAACTTCGTTGGCGCGGTCAAGGAAAGTGGAGAGCAGATCCAAGTAGTGGTCTTGGATACGCAGGGTGTTGCGCAGGGTTTCGGGTTGCTCATGGATTTCTTTTATCATAAAGTGTGGATAACCCTGTTTTACCGCCATCTCTGCAGTCCACTCTACAGTTATAGGGTCGCGTATAACTGGAGTGTTATCAGAGATTTTGCTGATTTTGTAGCCGCCTGCGGTAAGAATGACGAGTTCTCCGTTGTTTATCATGACGGCTTTGTTGGTAACTTCCAAAAACGCAGGAATGTCGCTGGCGCAGAAGATACCTTTGCCGTTGATCCCTAAAACGAGGGGGCTTTCGTTTCGAGCGCAGATTATCTTGTCTGGTTCGCGTGTGGATATTATGGCGAATGCGTAAGAGCCTTCAATTCGTTTGAGGCTTGCTAAAACCGCTTGTTGGAGGGAGAGGTTAGGGTTTTGTTTTAGGGTTTCCTCAATTAGGTGCGGCATTACTTCTGTATCTGTTTTTGATACAAATGTGTGGCCTAGGTCTTCAAGTTCCTCTTTTAGTTCCATGAAGTTTTCGATAATGCCGTTGTGGACGACGACGATTTCGCCTTTGCAATCCGTGTGGGGGTGAGAGTTAACCTTCAAGGGTGCTCCATGTGTTGCCCAACGCGTGTGTCCGATTCCTATACTGCCTGGCATGTCGTCAAGGTTGACGATTTTGTCTACTTCATCGATTTTGCCTGCGTCTTTTTTTATGAAGATCTTTCCGTCTGATATTGTTGCTATGCCGACTGAGTCGTAACCTCGGTATTCGAGATGTTTTAGGGAGGAATGGATGAGGGGTGCAGCGTTTCCTTCTTTTAAAATACAGCCAAATATTCCACACATTTTTTTGGTGCCTTCGAGTGATAATTATGTTGATGTCTTATGAAGTTTGAGTTTTATTAATAAGGATTCTTAATATACTATTTTGACTGCTAAAAAGTTTTTTTTAATGGTTATCTTCAAATTGGCACGTAATCAGAAATCTATAAACTGCATTTTGACCGATTTTTTTGAACCACTACAAATAAATTTTTTATAGTACCATCGCTTAATCCTATCGAACAATATGCAAAGAAAACTTCTCCTTCAAGACCACGACAACACTCAAGAAGTAAAAGAAATAAGCGTTTTAACCGACTCCCAAAAATTAAAAACGATACTCGGCGATCTCAGCTGGAAAATCCTCACCATACTCTCAAAAAAAGAAATGTACCCCATAGAGATCGCCAAACAACTTGGCATGCATGAACAAAAAATTTATTATCATATAAGAATACTCGCCAAAGCAGGAGCCATCGTGGTCGTGCGTGAGGAAAAAAAGAAGGGTGCAACAGCAAAATATTACAAAACTGTTTCGTCAGCCTTCGGAATTGAATTCCCGGAAGGTTACAAGCCAATCAAGAACATATGCGCTCAAAGCCTCGATGAGCCGCTGCAGAAATTCTTCAAAGAATTCATTGACAATAGTGTTTTTGACGGAAAAATAATAGTAGGCAGCCCGCAGCCGCATGGGCCTTTCAAAACAAGCGCCAGGGACGGTCACTACGCAGCGCATTTAGCTCTTTTCTTAGGACAATTCGCAAGGATGCCCACCGAGTTTGCAGTGAAGTTGGACGTTGATGTGAAGGTGGAGAAGGAAGAAAGAACTAACCTCATCCTCGTCGGCGGGCCTGGAACAAACCTGTTGACACAGGAAATTAACGATTATTTACCCATAAAATTTATAATGCAATCCTCCGGGCAAGGGTTTTTGCTGGGCGGTTTATCCTCGAAGAAAACAGGGCAGGTTTACACTTCCGACCTCTCAGGGGTTGTGGCCAAAATCGTAAACCCATGGGATAACTCTAAACGCATAGTAGTTTTGGCTGGAAACAAAGCAGTAGGAACCAAAGCGTGCGTGTTGGCGTTGACGAATTTTTGGAAGAAAACCATAGAAAAATATCGTGGCGAAGACACTTTCGCCGTAGCTATTCATGGTTTCGATTTAGATGGGGACGGAAAAGTGGATTCAATAGAGGTTACTGAGTAATTGAGCCCCAAACAAACAACAGAAGTATTCTGGGCGCTAGGACACTCCAACATTCAAGCAAATCACACTACTACATTGATGTTTACCAAGGATATTCATGTATCAAAGAACGGCGATTGCATAATTGCCATGACAGCTGACAAATCGGTTACCGATCTAAGCGCCCAATTCAAGGAGAATCTGCGGAAGCCAAACGCCAAAGTTATAATAACTATCGAAGCAGGCGAATTTAAAGAAGAAATCCGAGCATATGGCTCTCCTAAACTTTGTTTATGTCACCCTACTGATATCGTAATAAGGAAAAGTGATTATGTCTGTAATAGAACGTTAGCGATTTGTGCTGATAAATCCTCAATTGATTTGTCAAGAGCACTTGTAGAGAAACTTCAGGATTCTAAACAAAAAATCAAAATAACATTAAGCGTTGAAAGCTAATTAATTTTGACATCTAACACAACTTGAGACTCAAACGGTGCAGTCTCCCGAATACTTTTTGCAAATAGAAATTCCTCAACCTTCCTTCCATTCTTCTCCACCAGGCTCATAAAACACTGCTTTAAGTCCTCTATTGTTTCAGGTGAACGCACAAAACTGTAGAAATTCGCTACTCCACCCTGAGGCTTAATTGTGTTGCAGGCAGCGTCAACGAAATCGATAGCGGTTTCGGGCAAATTCATGATGACTCGGTCAGCGGTGCCCTTTAGTATAGTTGCGGCGATTTCTCTTGCATCAGCAAGTATGGGTAACACATGCCCTTCAACCCTGTTAATCCTTACGTTCACTTTAAGCAGATCAACCGCGTCGGGGTTAAGGTCAACAGCGTACACCTTAACGCTCGGATTTCTCTTTCCAATCAATACTGAAAATGGTCCAACTCCAGCGAACAAATCCACTACAGTTTCTCCATCCTGTACCTGCACAGCCACACGTTCGTGTTCATGGGATAACCGAGGAGAAAAGTAGGCTTTTGCTATGTCTACATGATATTGACATCCGAATTCGCGGTGGATGGTTTGGGTTTTGTGTTCCCCAGCGATGTAATCGTAATCGCGGACGCGGAAGACGCCGCATATGTCGCTTGCTTTTGAAAGGACTGTTATGACGTTTTTTTGTGTTTGCAGGATTGCTTCTCCAATGATGTTCTGGTATGATTTGAGTTGGGGTGGGATGTCTATAACGACTATGTCGCCGATGATGTCGAAGGCTTGGGGCACCTTTGCAAGCAAATCAGGGGGCAATTTGTCTTGGAGGGCTTGGGTTAGTGTTTCTGGGGGAAGTTGTTTTTCGCTGAAAACAGCGGTTAAAATTGTGAATTTGGGGATTTGGTTTTGCAGGGTCGTTAGCTCTATACCTTGGGGTTCTCTAATCAGAGGAATACTGAGGTTGTCTTGATCTCTTTGGATAACTAATGCTTTGTCGGCGAGCCCAAATTTGGTAGCTAACGTTAATATTTTTTCGCCTTGACTTTTCGGAACTTTAATGCAAACTGATGGTCTTGGCATGGTGTTCAGCTTTTTTCTATTCGGTAGAGGTTATTTGTTTTTTGGATGTTGAATTGAACGTTTAACATTTTTTCCATAAGCCAAACGTTAGACTCGATATGCTCGGAGATGGTTCGTGCCAGAAAAACGGATTTGCCTTGCGCCAATGCCATATAAGGAATGAGCATATCTGCAAGAAAAATATCCACCGAGGGCTTAAAGGACAGTTCAGTCATAAGCTTTTGTGAGGCTTCTTTTCCAACGGCTTCGCTCATTTTTCTTAGTTCTCCAATGGCATCAGCACCGATAATCACACCTGTATCAGTTTCAGCCCACAAAACAATAGAACTTCCTTTCTGAAAAGAATTTGACTTATCATTTACGACTTGAATGTCAGCTTTGAAACCATTTTGTGAAAGATAGTTTTGTGCTGTTTTTGCTTGTCTTTCAGCCACCTGTCTATCTGAAAGAAATGTACAAAGAGAAACACCTTTTATGCTTTTTAACGTGCCAAAGCGCTCTAGCACGATCGGTTTTAAGTCACGATTTGGCTTAACTGTCAAAGTTGCTTCACCCATGCCTTTAGGGTAGTAGCCATATTTTTGGACAATTATTTCAGCGTCAATACCCATCTGCTTTAGCGTTGGAAGGAATACGTACTTGAGGTAATTGATGGTTGGGGCGTGAGTTGTGTCTGTTCCGCCCTTTGCGACATGTAAACGCACTGGATTCTTGGCGAACAAACAAATAGGCAATGTAGCCAGCAAAAGCATTGGGATGCTTCCTGCGGTTTCGATTGTTGCTTCAATATTGCCGCCTTTAATTTCTTCGGGTGAAAACCATAATTCCCTTGAGCCTAATTTTGCTCCTTGGATTTTGGCGTTGCAAAGCTTACCCGCAGTCAAAACAGCCTCAAGATGCTGAGGTTTCAGGCCTGGTTGCGGACGGTTTTGTCTTATGTTAGTTATATGCAGAGATTGATTGGTGATGGCGGCCAAAGCTATGGATAAACGAAGTATTGTTCCGCTTCCACTTTTTTGGCTTCCATCAATTTCTATCATGCAAATTTTTCACTATCTCAGTTTGCAAACAATTAATAAGCGTCTGGGATTATTTAGGAGTTTAAGAGGAACCACTTGTGAGCGCTGAGAAGGAAAAACTCAATCAGCTTCTGCAAAGAGTTGAAGAAATTACCGTTACTTTAAACAAGGTTTCAGAGGAGTTGCGGTCGGTTTCTGCATCATTAAAGTCACTTGCTGTAGGACAAATTACTCAGCCCAAAACTACTTCTACACCAGCTCTTACTTCGATTCCAAAGACCACATCAGCCCCTGTAACCACGGCTCCCATGATTGAACCCTCAAAACAAAGATCCCTCGATGATATCCGCATGTCCTTCCCAGAAGAACTCGAAGCTCGATTAAGTTTCGACGAAAAAGGCGACTACATCATCATAAAGCCCAAACAGTTCTTGGGTTCTGAGAACTTCGCTAAAATCGCTTCTGCCGTACGAGGCATGGGCGGTGAATACATCAGCGCTGGAAAAGATTCGCATTTTAGGGTCCCAAAGAAAAAAGCTTAACCAAATTAAAGCACTTTAAAACTAGAAAATTCGCCCTTAAAACGTCCATAAGTAACATCCAAATTAGTCACTTTTGCAGCGGAAGGACCCTCGCGACAATAGTTAACGAGCATTTTAACCTCGTGTTCTTCACCTTCAAAAACCGCTTCCACACGCCCATCAATCAGATTTCGCACCCAACCAGTAACCTCTAAGCTTTGCGCCTCAACTAGAATGCTCTGTCTAAAGAAGACTCCCTGAACTTTTCCAGAAATCAATATGCGTGCTCTAACTTTCATGCTCGTTCTTCGAAGTAAAAGGGATACTGAGGCTTAAAAATATAATTTTAACAAAAAAGGAAAATTGGCTGTTTACCATGGATCGATTTTTTCGCCCACGGTGTACAAGAAGAGGCTTGCGGAAGGCGGACCTAACCACTTGAACGTGTTTACTAACTCTTTGATTGCATTAGCGTAGTTGTTGGATTTGTCGAGGCTATTGAGATATTTTTGGAATGAACCGTAACGTTTTTCGATGGCTACGAAGTTCTGCGCGTCTTGAATGATGGCTTTGATTTTGCCTTTGTTCCTAACGATGCCTGGGTCATTCATAAGGTGTTGAACGTCTGCGTCAGTAAATGTTGCCACCTTTTTGATGTTGAAATTTTCAAATGCCTTCTTTGTGGTTGCCCATTTGCCGTCTATAACTTGCCAGTTTAAGCCCGCTTGAAAAATCACTCGGCACATATTCTCAAAGTAAACGTTATCGTTAGCTGGTTTTTCATTTCGGCACCACCAATCAGGCATCTTCCATGTTTCGTGTTCCTGCATAAAATCAGCCTACTTCCATTCCCAGATTGTAATGTTTAGTTCCATCCACATTGGGTCAGCCGCTTCAAAAGTAACCAGAGCAACAGTTTCGTTCAGCCAAGCCAGTTTCTCGGACATTGTCATAAAGCTCCATAAGCCTACGCTTGTGGGTTTTGCGCCGGGTACCATCTTCATTAGGTCAAAACCTTTTAAAATTGCCATATCCCCGGTCATAGTCATCAGCATTCCTTGATCCATTGATGCTGCTATGCCTTTTGGGGGAGTCATGCTCTTGCCAGTTACGTTTAGGTTGCAGTCTACGCCGCTAGCTTTTCCCATGCCTTTCATCTGAGCTGTCCAAGTATACACTGATGTTACACCATCCATTCCGACAGATTTTATGAAGCTTGCACCACTTTTGCCTTTGCCTTCCCAAAGTTTTTCACCAATTGCCATTCTATTTTCACCTCTATAAAAGAAAGGAGCTTTTGTTGGGAATTTAAGCAGTTGTGGTTGGGCTAGTACAGCAACAAACAAGCAGTTTGGATTCACTTTCACCTAACCCTCCACTCCTTCGAGAGGTCGGCGGTTGGCTTGGTTTAAAAGAGTTTTTCGTAGATTGGTGATTTGGTGCAAGTATGTTTAAAGGGAACTTTGGGAAACTGATGGTTTACGCTTCAGTAGGTATTCCAAGCGGGAAACGGCTAGAATCAGTTAGAGCTGCCGCAAAAGAAACTGCTAAAAGTTTGAATTTAGATTTTGAAATGGTGCGATTAGATCGAGCATCGTCACCCATTTACGTGTATTATGAGGAAAACGATGGGGATGACCCAATCCCTCTCTACTGTGATGAAGGTAAAATGTCAGGTTTGGATGAAATCAGCGATAAACTCAGAAATATGATGTTTGTATTGTCTTTTCACCCAAACCATTCGGCGTTAAGAGAAATGAGAAAAGAGATTCTCAAACTTTCCTAAAACGGATCGCTTGGTTTTCAAGCATAACCTCGTAGACTTGGTTAACATCGAAATTTATGCCTAAGTTGTCATATTCTTGTTCTGTTAGAAACAAAATTATTTTCGGTGTTGCCATCTGTGTGCGTTGGGGCAAAAACGGCATTTGTGTTTGAAGTGCTTGCATGATGTCTTGAGCCATTTTAGCTTCGTCAGATTGGGGTCTTACTATGTAAGGGTTAACTTCTCGTTCTTCGAGGAGTTCAATTCTTTTTCCAAGGTTACCGTCTAAGTCGCGGGTGGATTCGATTTTGCTAACTCTAACACGAAACAAATTATTTTCACTCTCTCAATAGGATTAGGTGGTCACAGATTTAATTCTTTACACCAACTATATTGGGTAGTCGCAAAATAGCGGTTTCTTAATTCAGCTAAGCTGGAGTGGTTGAAGTTTCAGGTTTGGCTTCTTTTTTGATTTCTATAATTCTTTGGTCTAGATGTTTGAGGCGTTCACGCATGGTTTTGACTGCTTCATAGATGTGGTTTCGCTCGTGCTCTAACTGCTTGAGTGTACGGTTATCGCCTCCTTTGTCTTCAAGGAAAGCCGAGAATGGAGAGGGTATGTTTGGCATTGAAGCATCGGTTGGTTCAACATTTAGGACGTCGCGGGAGAACTCGCGAAAGAGGGCACCTATGTTGTTGAAGATTTCTGTTTGTTTTACAATGGCGTGTCTTAGAATTAGTTCTCCTGATTCGGTGATTTTGTATACTTTTAGTCTTCTGTTTTTCTGAGTTTCCCAGTGGCCTTTGATGTAGTTTGATTTTTCTAGGTCGCGAAGGATTGGATACACGCCGCCTGCAGTTGGTTGCCAGAAGCCTTTGGTACGGCAGTTGATTTCTTTCATGATTTCGTAGCCGTGAGATGGTTTTTTGTTGAGTAGGATTAGGACTCCCATTCGAATGTAGCCTTTTTGGGCTTCTTTCATCCAGTTTGCAGTTGTCTTGTCTTCTGAGTCTGTTATCATTATGTTTCAAAACTATATTATATTTGGGTAATACTTATATTTTACCGCAATATATTGCACTGAATACTATTCAAACAACGTGGAACCAAAATGGCAAACGAATCCATTATTCAAGTTGACCATCTAACCAAGATGTTCAAAAAGTTTACGGCTGTAGACGACATTTCGTTCAATGTTAAGAAGGGCGAAATCTTTGGGCTACTGGGACCAAACGGGGCAGGCAAAAGCACCACCCTACGCATGCTCTCCACCCTATCAAGACCCACCAAAGGAACAGCAACAATCGGCGGCTACGATACAGTTAGAAACGACACAGACGTCCGCAAATTAATTGGCATAGTGTCAGAAAAAATGATCATTTACAACCGCTTAACTGCAAAAGAGAACCTGTCGTTCTTCGGCAGCCTCTTCAACATCCCAAAAGACACGTTAAACAAACGAATCGACGACTTACTTGAGCTTGTTCAATTAACCAAGTTCAAGAACGCTCAAGTCGGGACGTTCTCAACTGGAATGCGCCAAAGAATGAACGTGGTCCGGGCATTGCTAAACATGCCTCAAGTACTATTTCTTGATGAGCCAACATTAGGTTTAGATCCTCAATCATCAGTAGAAATTAGAGAGTTCGTGAGAAAACTCAACCAAGAACAAGGAACTACTGTGATCATAACTACACACATGATGCTTGACGCTGACTTGTTATGCGACCGAATAGCTATTGTCGACCACGGAAAAATCATAGCCCTTGACACTTCAACTAACCTAAAAAAGATAATTTCAGGCGGAGACACAATGATAATTAAGCTTGAAGTAGCAAACCTAACAGCCAACATGGTAGCCACCGTAAAAGGGCTCAGTTGTGCCGATGCGGTTACGCAGGAAAACTCTACAACCTTACATGTTATTGTCCATGGCGAAGAAGCTTTTGACTCTATTATTGATTCTATCAGAAAGTCAAATGGAAAGATAACTTCAATGGCGAATCTGCAGCCTTCACTTGAAGACGTATTCCTGCACATCACAGGCCACGAAGTTAGAGACAGTGCAGACCAGAAAATCAAGCAGGAGACTGGACCAAGGTTTGGTGCAGCTCCTAGTAGAGTAAGGTGATAGAACATGACCACACAAACTATTCTTCAGCACAGCTATAGAATCGCGAAAAAGGACTTAACCGAATTGTTCCGCAACCGCCTAGGCTTAGTTCTCTTAATCGTCATGCCTTTGTTCATGATGGTTATGGTGGGCTTCATCTACCCGTCTAACGGCACAATCACGGGTTTGCAGATTGGCTTAGTCAACGAGGACTCAGGCTTCAATGGAGCATTTATGTCTAACACGACTCATGGAGGTTTCATCCAGAGTTTGGAAGTAATCAATGATCAAACACACATGCTCGTGATAACTAACGTTTCAAGTACAGCAAGTCTCAAGGATATGGTGCAGCGTGGAGAACTGGAAGGCGGTGTAGTCATACCCAGCAACTTCTCCCAAAGTATGCTAACTGGGCAACAGGGCACCCTCATAATAGTCAGCGATGAATCAAACCCCCAGATATCAGCGACAATTCAAGCTGCTTTAAGCGGTGTGTTCAATGCAATGGGTCAACAAATAGCCATGCACAACGTTCAGACATTGAATTCAACAGTTACAAATCCCCTTGCAGTGATACAGCCCTTTAATGTGCAGACTCAAGGTGTAATTTCAGGTCATCCAAGTTACTTTGACTTCATCGCGCCAGGCATCATGGCTATGACTGTTATGATGAGTGTCATGACAGGCTTGCCAGTTGCAATTTCACAAGAGAAGGAAATCGGCACGATGGATGGCATGATGGTTGCGCCGGTAAATCGCCTTTCAATCCTTCTAGGTAAGACTGCAGCGCAGACGGCCAGAGGCTTAATTCAGGGTCTCATAATCTTGGGATTAGCCATCGGCATATTCGGGGTTGCTGTGCAGGGCAGCTTGCTGCTGGTGTTTGCACTGCTTTTGCTGGGCGTATTTAGCTTCGTCGGCTTAGGCATAGTCATAACATCGTTCACTAAAGACCAAGAAACAGCACAGATGCTCATGATGACACTGATGTTTCCAATGATGTTCCTCTCTGGAGTATTCTTCCCCATACAGCAAATGCCAGGCTTCATGCAGACAATAGCACATTTCCTACCGCTAACCTACGCAAGCGATGCACTGCGAAAAGTCATGGTGCTGGGCGCAGGAATACCTCAAATATCCACAGACCTCATAGTATTGATAGTCTTCGGCGTAGTCATGATCGCAATCGCACTGCCAGTGTTCCGACGGATGATGACTCGATAGGAGAACCAAAATGAGCACACTCTGTTCCAAATGCCCCTTCTTCCAACTGGCGCCGCTTTTAAGGCGCAAGAACGCACGCAAACGATGCCGAATCGAACCCCAAAGACAACTCCGCATCTACGAATGCAAAGACTACCCCGAAAAAAAAGGGCTCTTCAAAAAATAATCCTTTTTCCTTTTTGTCAACTATTTTTGATAACCTATTGAAATTGAATTTAGGGCTTTTTCTGGCTTTTTTAGCCTTTTTCTAAACTAACGCTACCTATATGCTCTCGCTTGCTTTACCCAAGCTGTTAAGGGGTTCATGTAAAAATCCGTTCGTTTTCTATTGTGATGACTAGTTCTTTAAGAAAAGGTTTCACTTAAAATGATAGTCTTTTGTGTTATAACGATTTATATGTCCTTTAGGGCATTTATGACCATTGTTTATTAGAGTCAAAGTCGCAAAACTCTTTTCATCGGCAGTTATGCCTGACGGAAATTCTGTTTGACAAGTTTTACACTTTAAGTAAAGCAAGGGCATTTTTTTATCGCTTTTCAGTTTGTATGTTTAAATAATTAAGGCTTTGTTGAGAATTTTTCTTCAGCTTGTTTGACCAACTGCTTAAGATAGTTTAGATACAGCCAAGAAAGCCTTTCGACAGACCTGTTCGCTAGAGGTCTACCCAATAACTTTGAGGAGGGTTTGGGAAAAGAAATGTAACTGAGCCAATATCTGAAGGTAAATCAACATAGTAGTTCTCAGTAGAACCATCTGCAAGCTGGACAACCCAGCCTGTTCCTCCAAGTCTATCTCCAATAAAGAAGCTTTTTGCGTTCGGTGGCGGTCGACCAAAACGTGACATATCGTTAGGAAGAGACAAGTGCTTAATGTGGACTCCTACACCAACATCGAGTTTTCCTTCTTTTAAAATCTCCGACCTAAGTTTGTAAAAGTATTTCATTAATTCGTCAGCTTTCATTTCATCCTGATATTTTCCGTACCAATCATCAAATTCTGGCTCAATGTTACTTAGATTTTGGAGAACATTCGTAACAGCTCTACCAAAAACAACCAAATTCCTTAAACCGGCCATTTTTTGAGGAGGAGAACCATTAGTAAAAGTTTCATAACCAAACTCTGCGGTATTTAATGTATCTTGTAAGGACTTGAGAATGTCGCAAGTTTTTCTTTTTTGATTGGGCATCTGAAAGTTTTCGTTGTCTAAACTAGTATTTCTAGTTTAGGTAAATAAGTAAAAGGGTTAGGTAACCTTAGGCCCTTTATCATACCCCTTTTGACATGTCGTGGGATTGTTATTCCGCTACCTTTTGATTGCGTTTTATTTCAGTGTTTTCCACTTTTTTCTTAGAATATTATTCTTGTGTTTCACTGTTTTTCCCGATACGATTTTATATTCTTCTATTAGCATAGAACTGGAAAAGAAGAGATTCCTCATGTCTGATACTGGTGTAACCGTTAAGAAATGTGACGACTTCAGCGAATGGTACGTCCAAGTCGTTTTGAAAGCTGAACTTGCAGATTACGCGCCCGTTAAAGGCTGCATGATTATTCGCCCCGACGCCTACGCGGTTTGGGAGAAGATTCAGGAAGTAGTCAACCAAAAAATCAAATCCACAGGGCACCACAATGCCTATTTCCCAATGTTTATCCCAGAAGCATTCCTCAAAAAAGAAGCCGAACACTTCGCAGGCTTCACCCCAGAAGTCGCATGGATTACACAAGGTGGGGATACCCCGCTTGAAGAGAAGTTAGCGGTTCGACCCACCAGCGAAACCATAATGTACGCGATGTTTAGCAAGTGGATACGCAGTTGGAGAGATTTGCCCCTGAAAATCAATCAGTGGTGCAACATCGTGCGTTGGGAAACCAAGGCAACGAAACTGTTTTTGCGCACAAGGGAATTTCTATGGCAAGAAGGACACACAGCCCACGCAACCGCTGAAGAAGCCGAAGCCGAAGTAATTTACGCGCTCGGCGAGTACAAAGACGTAATGGAAAATTACTTGGCTATTCCAGTGGTTGTGGGCACCAAGAGTGACAGTGAAAAGTTTGCTGGCGCCCTCTACACCACTGCGCTTGAATCAATCATGCCTGACGGCAAAGCGTTGCAGATGGGAACTAGCCATAACTTGGGGCAACACTTCGCTAAAGTGTTCGATGTTAAATTCATAGGCGAAGACAAACAAGACCACTTTGTATGGCAAACCAGTTGGGGCATTACCACACGGCTAATCGGCGCAATGATTATGGTTCATGGCGACGACAAAGGCTTAGTGATGCCGCCAAAAGTTGCACCAACACAAGTTGTCATCGTTCCGATTCCATTCAAAGGACTTGAAGCTGAAGCAATCGCGGCAAAAACCAAGCAAATTGCAGAGACCCTCAAAGCTAAAGGCATAAGCGTAATCTTAGATGACCGCAACGAGTACACTCCTGGCTGGAAATTCCACCAATGGGAACTAAAAGGCATCCCAATACGCATAGAACTCGGACCAAGAGATCTCAAAGCAGGACAAGTCGTTATGGTCCGACGCGATACAGGCCTAAAAACCCCAGTGCCTGAGGCCGACATCCCTGCAACCGTCGAGAAGCTGTTAAAGGAAATCCAAGACAACATGTTTGCAAAAGCCAAAGCCATCCTCCAAGACAAAACCACCTCTGTGCAAAGCTACGAGGAATTCAAGAAGGTGCTAGAAGAAAAAGGCGGATTTGTCAAAGCAGCATGGTGCGGTAGCCCAGACTGCGAAGCAAAGGTAAAAGACGAAACAGGCGCTACTATTCGCATTCGACCCTTCCAGATAGAAGAGCCAACCTCAAACTGCATAGTCTGTGGAGAGAAAGCTAAAGAAACAGCTTATTTCGCGAGGTCATACTAAACCGACTTAGCTCAAAATAAGCTGACTTGCCACGTCAGCTAGCCCCAACTTTTCCAAAGTTTCTTTTTTCGGAACCCCATTTTTATCCCAGCCACGCTTCTGATAGTAAATATCGAGCATAGCGCCGTATTTTTCTATGTCAAGCACTGCCCCTTTTAGGGGGCCTTCGGTTAGAGGTTCTTTGAACCATCGCATTGGCGGAACATCTAGGCTCCGGCTCCATTTATTGCCGTATTCTCGCACCCAGAATGCACGGATCAAGGTGAGTATGCGGTCGCCAACTTGGTTTAGTTGCTCCGTAGAAAAGTTCACTCCAGTCGATGCTTGCAGATATTTTTGGTACCATTCCATCTCAAAGCCAAGTGAACCGTGGGGAAAACGGCAAACGGTGAGCGCTTCGAAGGTTCCGCCGCGTAAGAGCTGGGTCTGAATTAGGTGGTCCACTTTTGCTTCGTCATATTTTTCTCTTCCAGCTTTCTGTTCCCACGTAATGACCCAGGCGTCTTTATGGTGCGCGCCAATCGAACTGGTGCCGTATGCCAACGCCATACCTGGTGCAATGTGGCAGTCGTAGGCAGAGACTTCTAAGCCTTTAACATGCATCGCCCAATCACTTGAGCCTTTGCCGATGGTTTCCGCTGCGGAGCGAACCCCTTCAGCTAAAATCGCTCCTAAACCACGACGATAGGCAATATCATTAATCAATGCTTTAATCGCTTCAAAGTCACCCCAGCCGATCTTCTCGGGGATTAGACCTTTTTCGGAGGCTTCCATCGCAAAGCCAATGGCGCTTCCGAGAGAAATGCCGTCGAAGCTAAATTCGTCTGCCAAACGGTTTAGGGTAGCGACTTGCGCAAGATCACCTAAACCGATGTTAGAGCCAAGCATAACCACGTTTTCATAGTCCAACTCGGATTCTTTGCCTTCGCTGTCTTTGACGACGTTGCCGCAGGTCATGTTGCACTGAGGGCATCCTCGGTTGGAAACTTTCAGCTTCTCCATCGTGAAACCGTTTATTCCTTCGGCTTTGTCGAAAACGCCTTGCCTATAGTTGTGGGTAGGGAGGCAGCTGTTTTCTTGACACCACTCAACCGTTGACATGGTGCCTTGCCGTTTCCAAAACGGATAGAGCGGTTTTGTTAGAAGTTCTTTGTAGCCGTCTACTGCTAGTTGTTTCATTTCTTCGGCGTTTGCAAGTGGAATTGGCTGGGTGCCCTCAACTACGATGGCTTTAAGGTTCTTAGAGCCCATAACCGCGCCCATGCCCGGTCGCCCGCCAGCACGCCCATTCTGCGAAACCACAGTGGCAAACTTCACTAGGTTCTCACCTGCAGGACCAATAGAAACGATGCCAGCTAACTTGGAGTATTTTTTCCTAAGTTGTTCTTCAACATCAAAAGTACTCTTGCCCCATAAATCCGCGGCATCCAAAAACTCACAGGTTTTATCTTTGATGTGGAGTATGACAGGTTTGGAAGCTTTGCCTTCGATAATGAGTGCGTCATAGCCAGCTTTACGTATGTTCACGGCCGCCCAACTTCCAGAGTTGCCGTCGCCATAACCGCCGGTCAAGGGACTTTTTGAAGCAATAACGAGTTTGCCGCTGTTAGGCAACCCGATGCCCGTGAGCGGTCCAGTGGCCAAAATGAGTTTGTTTTCGGGCGAAATAGGGTCAGTTCCCTTCTTAAGAGTGTCCCAGAGAATTTTAATTGCAAAGCCCCTTCCGCCCAAAAAATTCAAAGCTAAATCTTCATCATATGGTTCAGAAGTGGCTATGCTCTTTGTTAAATTGACTTTAAGAAAATAACTTGTCCAACCCTGCATTGTTTATCAAAACCTGACTATATCAAAGGAATCTGGATAATAAAAACGTGGTGAAAAAAGGAAAAAAGAAGGAGGAACTGATGCAATTTTAGATAAGTATGGTCATTATTACGAGTATAATTATTAGTATGGGGAGAAGTTTTTGGGTTTTGCTGTTGAAAGCTTTTGCTTGTTCTTTATTGTTTTTGCGTGCTAACGTCATTAGGTAGACTGCTGAGCCTATGTTGAAGAGGAAGAGAATGTAAACTGCTATCATCATGCGGTCGGCGAAGGTTAAGTATCCTGTGGGTGGTATGCCGCTTAGCAGTGAGAGGTGGAAGGCTGTTGCTGATAGCAGCGTTGTGATGCCTAATGCCATTTTGTTGTTGTAGTCTTCTGCAGCCATGGCAAAAGCAAGTAAACTGATTCCTGTTATGATGGCGAGGGGGAGTGCGTCTTTGATTATACCTGAGATTAAGGGTCTGCTCAACATCACATCGAATTCTGGGCGGCTAAAGCTTTGGTCACCATAAGAATGATTGAGAACTTGTGTCTGTAGGCTACCTACGTTCCATCCTGAAACTCCTGCGGTTGGCTCTATGTATGAGGTTGAGTCGATGTCGTAGATTAGTTGCGTGTTGTCGAGGTTTTCGTGTTCAAGTTCAATGAAGAGTGTATGGCTTTCAAAAGGATAATTTGTGAAGTCGAAGGTTTTTATGAAGTCACCTGTGACACGGTATTCAAGGTAGGAGTTGTTTGCATCAATTTGTTTTATGTTAGGTTGTCCGTTGACGAACTCAAATTGATCCACGTCGGTAGCGTTAATCTGCGAGGGGTCAAAGCTGAACCATAAGTAGAAGTCAAGTCGGTAACTGCTTTGCCGATAAATCAATTTTTTGAATGTCAATTATCCAGACTCCAACTTGAACATGGGTTGGTCCTTGGCCGTTGGAGGTACTGGCTTCTGTTTGGCAGTGGACTTGCCCCGATAACATGGATGCGTAAACTGTTAAGATCAGTAGACAAGCTATAGCAATGGAATACTTTTTCATGAGTTATTACCATTTTCTGTTTTCGGCTTAAACGCATATTTAAAATTGACTATTTAAAGAGAGAAAAAACAACAAGCACCAATCAATCTGGGCAGCAAAAGACACAATCGCATCCATTTGATATGTCTTTCAAAAACTGGACGTAGTAAGTCTCGTCATGTTCTTAGGAAGATTTATTTTTTGGGCTATCAAGTGTTCTGGATACAGGTAACAAAGCTTGGCGCAAGTTAAAGTCACCAAAAGGGCAAGCAACATCGAATATGCTATACGAGACGTCATAGTTCACACTCAGGAGCTCATTAAGAACGGCAAAAAAATCTATTACCTAAACATCGGTGACCCTGCTGCATTCGACTTTAAAACGCCACAATATGTCAAAGATGCCCTCTGCAAAGCAATTGACTGTGACGACAATTACTATTCACCGTCTGAGGGCAGGTTGGAACTTCGCGAAGCTATAGTACGTAAAGAAAAAAGAGTCAACGATGTTGACATAACAGCCAACAACGTTTTGATTACTGAGGGCATTTCGGAGGGCATCCAGATGATTCTGGCGGCGCTGGTTGAGAAGGGCGACGAAATCCTCTTTCCGGGACCAACTTATCCACCCTACATTTCCTACACCAAATTCTTTGAGGGTACCCCGGTCGCTTACGAAACAATCGAAGAGGAAGGTTGGGTGCCAAACATTGATGATTTACGCAGCAAAATCTCAGCTAAAACCCGAGCTATCGTAATAACCAATCCAAACAACCCAACAGGTTCGGTTTACAGCGAAAAATACATTAAAGAAATGCTTGACATCGCAGGCGAACATAACTTGCCTGTGTTATCTGACGAGATTTATGACCAATTAACGTACGAGAAACCATTCGTAAGCACTGCTCACCTCTCCAAAGATGCGCCCGTGGTGGGTTTAAACGGGTTCTCAAAAGTTTACCAAATGACTGGTTGGCGTTTAGGATACATGTACTTCAAAGGTGAAGGCAAACAGCTAGATGACCTCAAGATGGGTGTAGAAAAGCAATGCCGCATCCGCTTATGCGCAAACACACCTGTTCAAATCGCTGGAGCAGCCGCACTCAACGGACCCCAAGACTTCGTAAAAGGCATCGTCGAAAAACTAAGAGAAAGACGCGACTACGCGTTTAAACGCCTAAACGAAATCGAAGGCATCAGCGCAACCAAACCTGAAGGGGCCTTCTATATATTCCCCAAAATCCGCGACATTGGATCAAGATGGAAAAACGACATGGAATTCGTCGTTCAATTGCTCAAGGAAACGGGCGTATTAATCGTGAATGGTTCAGGATTCGATCCCTATTATGGGAAAGACCATGCAAGAATTGTTTTTCTGCCGCCCTGTGAAGAACTCGAAGAAGCCTTCAATTGCTTAGAGCAATTCATGAAGAAGAAACAAAAGAAAGCAAGCCTCGGCCATGTCGGCTACGGTTAAAAGAAATTTAGATTTTTGTGCCCTGTTTTGGGTCTTCGATTACTTTCTGGAACCCAACCATTAGTTTCTTTGTAATTGGCCCAGGTTTTCCGTCGCCGATTATGCGTTTGTTGACTTCGCGGATAGGAACCATTTCCATGGCCGTACCTGTGAAGAATGCTTCGTCAGCGGTGAAGAGCATAAATGGGGTTAGGTTAGTTATTATGAGATCTATGTCGAGTTTTGCACAAAGTTCAGCCACGACGTCTGCTGTGATGCCTGCCAATGCGCCTGTAGATGTAGGCGGTGTAAAGACTTCGCCGTTTTTAACGATAAAGATGTTTTCGCCGACACCCTCCGCTATGCAGCCGCTCGCTTCTAAGCAGATTGCTTCGTCGACCCCGTTTGCGTTCGCTTCTATCTTTGCCAGCACACTGTTTAGGTAGTTGAGCGATTTTATCTCATGGGTGGTTGCATCAACGGGGTTTCTGCGAACCCAGCTAAACATGGTTGTGATGCCGACTTCTTTGGCGTTGCCTGCTTTGATGTTGATGGTATCGGTTATGATTATGATTGTTGGTTTGGGGCATTTACGGGGGTCCAATCCCAAGTCGCCAACTCCTCTTGAAACGATTAAGCGGATGTAGGAGTCCTTCATTTTGTTTTTTCTTAGCGTTTCAACTACAGCGTTTGTCATTTCTTCTTTTGTTAGTGGGATTTGGAGCATTATAGCTTTGGCTGAACGGTAAAGGCGGTCAATGTGTTCTTTTAGCTTAAAGACCACACCGTTGTATTCGCGGATACCTTCAAACACACCATCCCCGTAGAGGAATCCGTGGTCGTAGACGGAGATTTTAGCTTGTGATTTAGGGTAGAATTCGCCGTCTATGTATACTTGAAGTTCATTGATCATTTGTTTTCCCCTTCTTGGATGACTCTTTCATATTGTCCAATTGTTTGATATAGTTTATCCCAGTGATACATACGATTCGTTTACGTCTGGTTTATTAACCGTGGAACTGTGGACGCTTCGACATGAGCAGCGGCAATGGCAAAGGCTTGTAGGGCTTGCCAGCGATTTTCTCCGACACCTTAGCAATCAGCTCTTCTGCCGTCATATTTTGCTGTTGACCCTTAAGCTCGCGGACTCTAACAGAGAGGGTGCCTGACTCAATTTCTTTCTCGCCAACAACTATAATGTAGGGTACCCATTCCTGTTCGGCTTCACGGATTTTCTTCTGCAATGTCGAAGCAGAGTCATCGATGTCTACGCGGATGCAGTGGGCACTGATTTGTGTTGCAAGTTGCTCCATTTTGTCTAAGAACTTGTCGGAAATTGGAATAAGCCGTACTTGAGTCGGCGAAAGCCATAGCGGAAGCATCGGCGCTTTGCCCGCCATTTGTTCACGGTAAGCTTTCTCCAGTAACGCATAGATGTCACGCTCGATGGCACCGCTTGGGCTACAATGGAGAATTAGTGGATATTGTTTTTCGCCTTTCTCATCGACGAACGTGATTTCATAGCGTTTAGCGTTTTCGACGTCGATTTGGTCGGTGCTGAGGGCTGCTGCTTTATCTTGGTTATCTATGAAGTTGAGGTCCCATTTTAAAGCAAAATAGAAGAACCGTTCATTCCAAACCTCAGCCAAGATTGGTTTACCAAAAGCCGATGCTAACTCTGTTATGAAGTCTTTGTGTTCTGCGTAGAAGTCTTTGGTGAAACGCATGGCAATTTCGTAATCGTCCTTCACTAAACCAATATTACTTAAGACTTCGATACAGAGATTGAATCGGATCATGAATTCTTTTTTGGCTTGATCTAAGTCCGTACAGAATGCATGGCAGTCGGGCATCGTAAACGCTCTTAGGCGTTTTAAGCCGACGACTTCACCGCTTTTTTCTCGGCGGAAACTATAGCGTGTGAGTTCGTAGAGTTTGATCGGCATTTGCTTGTAACTGAACTGGGCGTCATGCGCCATAAGGAACTGGCCGAAACATGCGGCAAAACGCAAGAAAAGCTCCTTATCCTCAGATTTGAGGGTGTATTGCCGTGCTGGGAAACGGTTGAGGTAGCTTTTGAGGCTTGGGTGGTTAAAGTCGTACATGAGGGGAGTTTCAACTTCCATGCCGCCGTAAGTTGCAACTTTTGCTGAGACGTATTGTTCAAGGAGCGATTTTATCATGCGTCCTTTTGGGTACCAGCGGATGTTTCCAGGGTCGCTGCCCGGCTCATAATCGGCAATTTCTAGACGCTTCATGAGCGGCACATGCGGAGGCATAACGGTAACTGCACGGGTTTTCTTAATTTCGTAATTGGCGAACTTTTGCAGGTTTGTGTGTCCTTTGAATTTGAATTCTTCAATAGGCACCAATGAACCGTCGATTTGGAGTATGTGCCAATAGGATTTCATAGTGTCTTCGGCTTTCAGAGCGGCTGAGACAGGTTCTTCTTCTTTTTTGGCTTCACATGGAGCTGCTGCCTCTGTTGCAGCGGCTGCCTGTGTTGGTGCGTAGCTTCGGGCCTGCTCAGCAAGCGGATGCCCCTTAATAGAAATCGTAAATTGTTTGTTCCAGCCAAACGGGGAACGGTAGGTTTCTATGCCCTTTTCTTTAGCGTAGGCTTCCATGTCCTTGATTATTTTTAACGCCTCTGAAGGCTGGGACAGGTTGCTGCTTAGGTGAGCGAATGGGTAGATGAGGATGCGGTTAGATTTGAGTTTTCCCAAAAAAGCCCGCACATCATCGATGGCTTTCTTCGCCATAGCGGAGTTGTCGCCTTCTTCAATCGCAGTGAATAGAACAACGGCTTCTTCAACACGAGTCTCAACTTTTTCCGCTTCCTCAGCGGTTTTGATTTCTTTTTCGATAGGTTTGAAAACTATAAAGTTAGAATGTAACTGCAAAATTCGCATATAGGGTGCCTCGCTTTAACTGTAACGCCACTTGTCGAGGGTTTTGTCTTTTTTGGTTTTCTTTTTGTATTCTTTGTAGTGTTCTTTACAGAGGTAAGCACGTTTATCGGCGCTGCCAATACTTAACCCGGCAGCTTTAACTTTATCAGCTGACAATGAACGCTCAGCTTCTTTGCCGCAGACGCTGCATTTTACTCCTTTATCTATACGTCCCATAATCAACGCCTCTCAAGTTTAACACGTTACTATGCAACTATTGCTTAAGTTTCTTTTCGTACAAAGAATTGGCTCTTCGATAAATCTCTTCTTTTTTGCCAAAGTAAGTAGAACCTAATCCTTCAACTACGCAGGAGGCTGCGGCGGAACCAACACTTGCACACCATAGGGATTCTTTTTGTTGGAGATATTCAGCTAAGAAGCTGCCAATGAAGACGTCACCTGCGCCTGTTGGGTCAACCAATACTTGTGAAGGGCAAGCCTCAATATTGTATAGTGCCCCTTCCACAGAGAGAATAGAGCCTTTCGCCCCCAAGGTTACAATAACGGTTTCTACTCCAACATCATGAATTGCCTTTATTGCAGGCTTAAGTTCTGGTTCCCCAGTTAAGGCGTAAATTTCATTTTGTGAGGACTTGTAAATGTTGATTAGACTAAAAATTCGATTATCCACGGAAAAGTTTTCAGTAACGTTTCCTGCTTCGTCAAAGCTTCGAAGTAAACCCTGAGGGTCAAGCGACAAAATATCTGCGCACCCTTTGAGCCGCTCAACTAGTTCATATGGGATTTCGTCTGCAATGGGTGCAAGATGGATGGCTTTGGCACGAAAATCTTTGGGGACATCCTCGGCGTTTAAGGCTGGTCCTTTGCTCTTCAGTTTTAAAGTGCGTTCCGACAGGTCTTTGCTGTAAGTGAGCTCAAAACACGTCGTCGGTTCATTAGCATGTTTGATGACGGCGGAGATATCGATACCTTCTTGCCTCAGCCACCAAAGATAAGCTTCGGGAAAGTTCCCGCCGACTTTAGAGATAACTGCAGCCGATGCGTTGAGGCATCTTGCCGCAAAAGATGTGTAGGTTGCTGCACCGCCTAAAATCACAAATGGTTTTGTTCTGCTTGGCAGGATTATGGTATCGATTGAGAAGTGTCCAACCACTGCTATGTCAGAGTGTTGAGCAGCCATTTTTCTTATCCACTTGAATATTGAAATGAGTGATATATAGCGTTAGCTCAAGAAAAAAAATAAATTCTTAATTGGAAATCGTAATTTTTGTTTTTTCTGCGGTAAAGTTTAATACAATTAAGGAAGCACAATTAATTGGCTATGGCATTAGCCCTGGCATATGCCAAAACCGCAGCCGTGAGGATGCTGATAATGCCTACCTACAAAAAGTTGGAAGGTATGCATATGAAATGGATTGAGTTCATCCTCTTGGCAGTTGGCGCCATAATCGGAGCTTCTTTACGTTATAAACTTGTAGAGTCACCTGTTGCAGTTTATGGGTTACCTGTTAATGTTTTAATCATAAATGTCTTAGGCAGTTTCATTTTGGGCTTGTTTTCAGTTTTATCGATTGGGTTGAATATCGATTCGCAGTATACTTTACTTGTGGCGGTTGGTTTCTGTGGATCCTTCACCACTATGTCTTCCTTCGTATTGGAAACGAGCAATCTTGCTGATGCAAACCGTTTTAGCTTAATGGCATTAAATATTCTAGCAAACGTGGGCTTGTCGCTAGGCGCGGTGTTTGGTGGAAGACTACTCGGTAATGAAATTATTGGGAAGTTTATGCGTTGAGACAAAAAATGTGGAACCTAACCATTAGGATAAAGAAAAATGATGAAGTGGGAGGTAAGCGACTTCAGGCGTTAATAATGGATTGCCTTATGAAAGCCCATATTGAAGGTGCCACTGTTTGGACGGGTGTAAACGGCTTTGGCAAACGGGGAAAATCAACTTTGCATCTTGAGGGTGTGTCGGTGAATATGCCGCTGATTATTGAAGTGGTGGATGAGCAGGAAAAACTTGAACCTTTGTTGCCTGAACTGAAGCTGATTGTTGGGGATAATGGTTTGATGACTATTCAAGAAACCTTTGTGATTTAAGTAGTCTTGCGCCTCAAACGTGACCTCCCCCTCGCTTATATAAAAGAAAAATCCAATAGCATAGCGATGATGGCACAAAAAAATCAACCACCTGAAGTTATAGTCGTGGGAGGTGGCCCAGTTGGTTCATACGCTGCCTTAAACTTAGCTAAGCTAGGTGTCAAAACCACCGTTTTTGAGGAGCATCCTGCAATTGGTTTTCCTTCACACTGCGCAGGGCATATTAGCATAAAAAGTCTAAAAAGTATTGGGCTATATCCTCTTCCAGATGGCATCGTTGAGAATACGTTTTGTGCAGCCAACTTTTATTCGCCGTTCGGAACTAAGTTTTCGATTAAGCTTTCTTGTCCAGTTACAACAGCCTTGAATAGGGCACGGTTTGACCAATACTTGGCTAAGAAAGCTCAAGATGCTGGAGCAAGATATGTTTTGGGTTCGCGTGTTCAATCATTGTTAACGAAAAGTGGTCTTGTAACAGGTGTTAATGTTGAGGGAAACGATGGCGTTGAAAGGCAAGTTAATTCTAAAATCATCTTGGATGCTGAAGGCGTTTCATCAAGGCTTTTAAGGCAAGCGGGATTAGCGGCGTTTAAGCGCAGCGGTTTGGTTTATGCGGTTGAGGCCGAAGTGGAAAGCGTACAGGATGTTGAGCTTAATGCGGTTGAAGTTTACTTTGGCAAATCGTATGCGCCTGGCTTTTACGGTTGGCTCATCCCAAGACCCGATGGCTCAGCAAAGGTAGGTTTAGCAACAAACAAAGGCAACCCCCAAGAATACCTAAAACGCCTCATGACCAAACATCCAGTCGCGGCTAAACAGCTTGGGAAAGCCAAAATAACCCAGGTAGGTTATCACGCAATCACCTTGGGCGGACCAATTAACAGATCCTATGCGGATGGTTTTCTTGCGGTCGGCGACTGTGCTTCACAGGTCAAGCCTACAACGGGGGGTGGAGTAATCTTCGGGTTAACCTGTGCCAAAGTAGCGGCAGAAGTTGCAAGTCAAGCCTTAAAACAAGATGATGTTTCTTCTAGTTCCCTGCAGAATTACCAGAAAAGATGTAATGAACTGTTAAGTTTTGACTTCCTTGTTATGCTTCGGCTAAGGCGCTTTTTGGATTCCCTCTCAGACGAGAAAATAGATGAAATGTTGAGGGTCTGCGGCAAGTTGGGAGTAAACAAAGCGTTAAAGGATGTAGATGAGATTGACTTCCAGGGCAAAATGCTACTTACCGCAATCAAAAAGCCTGCAATTGCAGCGGCTTTGGCTTACTTTGGATTGCTTTACTTGTCTGCAAACCCTTAAAATCTCCAGTGCCAACTTAGATGCGGGATAATGCTGAATGGTTGAATTTGAATACAAACAAGTCCTTGTCTTCCGGACTGACTTGCAGCTGAGTAAAGGGAAGATAGCTGCACAAGCCGGACACGCAGCGGTCTCCGGAGCCCAAGACGCTTACCAGCGACATAAGAAGTGGTGGGACGCATGGATGCATGAGGGGCAAAAAAAAGTCGCTGTCAAAGTTGCAGATGAAAAAGAGCTGCATGAACTCGAAGAGGCAGCGGATGATTTAGGGTTGCCGCATGCGCTTATTGTTGACGCCGGTTTAACTGAGATTCCAGAGGGAACTGTGACTTGTTTGGGGATTGGACCAGCGCCAACAGGTATGGTTGACCGTTTAACTGGTAAACTCAAGTTGTTGTAGGCGATTTTTTGTCTGTTCCCGAAATTGATAGGCTACTTGGCATGGAAGTTTATTTCACTAAGACCGCAGGTGTCGGGGGTGCCATTCGGGAATCAATCGAGGATTTTGTTGTCGAAGAAGTTCTAGTAGACGGCTCCAAAGCCTCAGTAACTGGAGTAATTCCAAAGAAGGCTTTGGGTTCAACGGTTCAGAGACAGCGTTTTCTGCTATGTGTTTTGGTTAAACGCAACTGGGACACCTTCATAGCGGTTAAAAACATCGCAAAATTATTAGGCATTGACCAAGCACGGGTTCAGTTTGCAGGAATCAAAGATGCCAAAGCAACTACTGCCCAACACATCTCAATCGAAAATGTTTCAATCGAGGACATAGCTAAAGTTAACGTTAAAGATGCAGATGTTCGACCTATCGGTTACGTCCGAGAAATGCTCTCGTTGTTCTATCTGTTGGGCAACAATTTTACAATAAACATAAAAGCCATAACAGAATCCGAGGAAACCGTCAAGAAAAATATTGCTCAAACAATTCAGCAACTCGAGGTTATCGGCGGCATTCCTAACTTTTTTGGGCACCAACGCTTCGGAACCACCCGTCCCATAACGCATTTGGTAGGAAAAGCGATTATTCAGGGCGATTTTAAGGTTGCCGCCATGCTTTTTTTGGCTAAACCCAGTTTATATGAGCATCCAGATTCAAGGCAAGCCCGCCAAAACCTCCAGGAAACGGAAAATTTTAAGGATGCTCAGGAGAATTTTCCCAAACAACTCCGTTTCGAACGAATGATGCTTAACCATTTAGCTGATAACCCAGATGACTTCGTGGGCGCTTTCCAAAAGTTGCCTCTCAAACTTCAAGCGCTCTTTGTCCAAGCCCACCAATCCTATTTGTTTAATCGTTTCCTTAGTCTGCGAGTGAAACATGGTTTGGCTCTCAACGAGGCTATTGAGGGGGATTACGTGGTTGGTGTTGAGCGTTCTGGTTTACCTCTAACGACCGTGGCTAAGATTGTAACTGCTGAAAACTTGGCTGAGGTTAATGTTCAGGTTAAAGCAGGACGGTTGCGTGTTGCTCTTCCGATTTTTGGAGTAAAACAGAAACTTTCTCAAGGAGTCATGGGGCAAATTGAGCGTGAAGTTCTTGAGCAGGAAGGGGTGGAAGTGGAAAACCTGCGATTTAACATTTTGTCGAGAACGGGTGGGAAAGGAGGTTTACGTGCCGCTGTTACTCCAATCAAAGACTTCAACCTGCAGGATGTCTCAACGAATCCTGATGGTAGTTGTGTTCAAGCAAAGGTAAGTTTTATGTTGCTCCGAGGCTCCTATGCAACAATCGTTTTAAGGGAAATAATGAAGCCCGCCGACCTGATTGCTGCTGGCTTCTAAAGGGTTAGCGGTATGCTGATAAGCAAGCGATTAATTCAATATTTGTTAGGAAGCTTCCTTTTATGGAAAATGAACAGCCGCGTCAATGTGTTATTCCGCTTCATAAACCGAGCAACAGAGAATTAGCTTTCTTTTTTGCTTCTGGCATACTGGTCAGTATTCCTTTTGCTTTGTTCTTTTCCCAGTTATACACTTACTTCCCTGTAGCCATCGCCGTGATTATTTTGGCTCCCTTCGTCGAGGAGATAGCAAAGGTTTTTCCATTGTTCTATAGGCATGGTGAAACCGAGAGGTCATATGTAACTTTGGGAATTCTGATTGGCTTAGGGTTTGGCATTTCAGAATTTGTCCTTTATGTCTTCTATTACCAGGTCCCCTTTGTTGCTCGAATACCCGGCGTTGTGTTTCACGCTTCAAGCGCAGCCGTAACTGCTTATGGAATAGCTAAAAAAAACCCATTACCCTACTATTTGGTTTCCGTGTCGCTTCATATAGCTAACAATTTTGTAGCTCTTTCAGGCGATTTAGTTATTGGGATTTTAGGTGAACTGCTGGTTTTATTTTCTGTTTACTTGTTAGCTTGGCGGTTTTATCATCTGGCTTCAAAAGACAAAATGGTTGTTTAACAGACTCGATCGGTTCTAGCCAAGTCTCTGAGCCTGTTAACCCCATCAATTTCCAAAATAAAGTCTGAGACGCTTTTGGGCACAAGTTCTATCCAGCTGTCATCCTTAACCATTTTTTCACGTACGACGGTGGACATGTAAACTTTTCTTTCGAAAAGTGGGATGGTTTTGACTTCGTAGCCTGCTTCCATAAAAAGCCTTTTGGTCAAGGGCTCGTTTGAGAAGAGAACGTTAAATTTTGGTGTGTAACCTTCGACGGCGCTGACCCATAACATGTGCAGGTGAACGTCAGGAACAGGAACAATCCAAAGTTTAGAATCAGGTACCCCGGCTTCCATTAAAGCCTGACGAACCATGACGAGTCTCTCGCCTGCTGTAAATGGGTTGTTGACGTTGTGGCTGTACTGGGCGCTACCGATAACGACCACAAGTTCATCAACCTCGTTTAACGCGTACTTTATTGCGTCTAGGTGTCCTAAATGGAATGGTTGAAATCTTCCAACGTAGAGACCTCGATTAACCATGGTGCTCACTTGCTTTGACAGGTGGCTCGCATGCATTTATGATTTGTGCAATGATTTTTAAGCGAAACCTTTGAGAACATTTTCAACTGGGAAAACCCAAAGTTCTCCACCATCGACGGAAATATTTTTTGGATCGACAAACCCTCGCTTTTCCCTGCCTAAAAGTTGTATCTTGACTTTTAAGCCAAAGCCGTAACCGCCTAATCTGAAATCTGCTTTAACGACTCTGTGGCAAGGAACAATGGGTGCAAAAGGATTTGATGCCATGATGTTTCCGACGGCTCTGGGTCCGCCGCCGACGGCTTTGGCGATTGCGCCGTAAGATGTTACGTAGCCAAGTGGAATTGTTGAGGTTGTTTTGAGGACTTTTTTTGTATAAGGAGGCATGTGAGCTGTCGCCAGAGGTAGGTCTGTTTCAACGCTTTTTCCTTCGTAGATGTTCTTCAAAGCTGTAAGCATGTTTTTGGCGGGAGCTGTGGGTTCATGGAAAACCTGAAAGGGCAAATTGAATGGCACGTTGCCTAAGATGTTACTTAACGCTGTTTGCTGGTTTGCCCCAAAAGATGAAGTTACGATTTGCTGCTTGTGGACTGCGACTGCGAACCACGTATCTTCGATGTTTTGAGCGTAGATTTCAATCATTCTGCTCTTCATTCATTGAAGAAAGCATGTGTTTGTTAAAAGTTTCTACGAAAAAAACCCGCTCCGCCCGAGCAATCTATGCATGTGCCAACCAACTTTACATTATTAAATGTGGGTTTAGCTGCTAAGAAGCTTTTTGGGGTAACAGTTACGTAACCGAGGGGTTTGCCGCATTTTTGGCACCTTAACGGTTTAGACTCACTCATGAAAGCCACTTCGCTTACTCTATAATGGTTATAAGTAACCTTAATAATTTGTCTTGTGTATATCAAGAAAAGGCGAAAATTATGGAAGGTTATGGACCACAATTACCAACTTTACCCAATATTCCACAAATCCAGCTAATGCCGCAGGAACAGCAGCAAGCTCAAGGCAATCAAGCCCAGCAAGGCGGTGGATGGATGCCTGGTGCAACCACAGTTGGTGCCATCTTCAAAGATGGAGTTATCTTAGCTTCAGAAAAAAGAGTAACTTATGGTAACTTTATCATGAGTAAAGGCGGCAAAAAAGTCTTCAAAGTAACAGACCGCATTGGCGTTGCATGTGCAGGACTTATTGGAGATATGCAGATTCTTGCCAAAGAAATGCAGGCACAAGCTAACCTCTTCAGCATGGATGTTGGAAGACAAATTAGTGTGCGTTCAGCAGCGAAACTCTTGGCTAACGTATTGTTCAATCGCAGATATTCACCATTGTTCACTCAAACTATTGTTGGCGGCTTAGATGACGAAGGCGGATCACTTTACGTGCTTGACGTCTTAGGCTCCTTAATTCCTGACAAGTACGCAGTAGTGGGTTCAGGCACAGAAATCGCTATGGGCGTTCTCGAAGAAGGCTACAAAGAAACCTTGAGCCTAAAAGAAGCAAAAGACCTCGTTACACGGTCAATAAAATCAGCAGTCAGCAGAGATTCCATGAGTGGCGACGGAATTGACTTCCTTATCATAACTAAGGAAGGCATCACTGAAGAATCCATAAAGTTTTAACCACTTTCTTTTTTTAATTTTTTTCGTTTATTTGGCGGTTCTGCGCCGTGCATAGGAAGGGATCGTATGTCGTTTGAATTGACTGATGAAGAAGGAAAATTTTTAATCAATTTAGCTCGAAGTACAGTGAAACAGTTTTTGGAGACTGGTAAAGCTCCAAAACCGCCCAAAGAGACCCCAAAAAAACTCTTTGAGCACTGCGGCGTTTTTGTAACAATAAACAGCATTAGTGGAGGCGATAAGGAACTTCGTGGTTGCATCGGTTACCCGTACCCCACAAGTCCATTAGTAGAAGCAGTGATCGACAGCGCTGTTAATGCTTCAACAGAAGATCCGCGCTTTGAACCCATGTCGCTAACAGAGTTAGATAAAGTGGTTTTTGAGGTCAGTGTGTTAACACCTCCACAACCCGTCGAGGTAGCTAACCCAAAAGAGTACGTTCACAAAATCAAAGTCGGTGAAGACGGATTAATCATCGAACAAGGCTACCGCAAAGGCTTACTTTTGCCCCAAGTACCCATAGAATGGGGTTGGTGCGAAGAAGAATTCCTCTGCCAATGCTGCATGAAAGCAGGTTTGCCCCCTGACAGCTGGTTAACCAAAAACACAAAAATCTACAAATTCAAAGCCATAATCTTTGACGAAGAAACACCCAAGGGCGAAGTTAAACGTCTAAACCTAACAAAATAACCATGTTAGTCCAGCAGGGTTTCTACAATTGAAACTGCCCTATCTAAGCCCTTAAACCTGTTCGAAAACTCGTTAACTAACCGCACGTTATTGTTGTAAGATTTCTTTTCACACTGCATTTTTTCGACAGCTTTTTCGAGTTGCTTTTTGTTTTTTACAGTTATAGAGCACTTTAAGTCTTCGAGTTTAGCGGCGTTGCCTAACTGTTCAGGCTGGGTGGGAATGCAGATGCTTGGTTTAGAGTATTTTATGGTTTCAAAACATGTCGCATGCCCGCCGCTGAATATTACGAATTTGGCGTTTCTCATAGCTTCTTGGCGTTCCTCGGGAGAGAGCCAGGTGTGAAGTTCGCAGTTGCCAATTTTAGTTGAAACTTTCTTTCCGGGAGTTCCTAGACTTATGATGCATTTGGTTTTGAGTTTTTCAAGCACTGGAATGAGTGTTTTGGTGAGTTTTGCTCTTGTCCCAACGGGTCCACTTATTGCAGCGTAAATGTGCTCTTGAGAACCCTTAACAGGCGTCGTGTCGACGAATGCCCCAACATACTCAACATTTCCCTTTAGCCCTACTTGGTCCAAGTTGCCAATACTGTACTCGGATATTGTGTATGGTGGTGGGTTGTCGGGAATTATGATTTTTGAGCACTTTTTCACATATCGCTCAACCACTCGCTCGCCTGGGCTCAGAAAAGCCGAGAACCCATAACTCGGTCTTATCATGTTGGCGATGTAGACTGAGGGGATTTTCCATCTTTGAGCAAGGCGAAGCGCGTTTATGTCGCCATCTGCTATGAGCATGTCTGGTGCGATATCGTGGAGGTTTTCTCTTAAGTCGTAGTAGCGGTGGATGGTTTCCATGGCGTTGGATTTCTTGAGTTCAAACCTGTTTTGGTCTGTGTTAAAGAGAGGAAGGGGAATGAGGAGATTTAGCAGTGAAGCTGAAGTGATTATGCCATGTGCGTTTTCGTACCAGGAGACAGGTTGGCATTCGTAAACGTTCTTGAATTCTTTCTTTAGCAGCTCGTATGCTTTTCCGCCTGAAAAAAAGAACATTTCATGACCATTTTTCTCCAGCCGCTTCCCTAACGGAATGATTCGTGAAACGTGACCTAATCCGAGTTCGGAGCAGCTAAGGAGCAGTCGCATATCGTATCTGTAAGTGCAAGATTATATTTGAACTATAGCTTGGTTCAACCAATGAAAGGCAAGTATTTTAAGCTCTAAACCCGACACTACAATTATGTTTATTCCACGAAAAATGGTCGAGGAGAAGCTCAAACATATCCTCGCCGACGACATCGGATTGGGCGACGTAACGGCAGCAGCAGTTATTTCCCCAAATTTATCCGTTAAAGCTGAAGTTATTGCAAAAGAATCGGGGATCGTTGCTGGAATCGAAGAAGCAAAAATTCTTGCAGAATACTTAGGGTTGACCGTTAACGTTAAAGTCGTAGATGGCGAAAAAATAAAAAACCGACAAGTTTTGTTGCAGATTTCGGGGGATGCCCAAACTATTCTCTCAGTTGAGCGGACTATGCTTAATCTTCTTTCGAGAATGAGTGGTATCGCAACAAAAACGCGCTTCTTGGTTGAAAAACTTGAAAAGGCAAATGTGAAAGCAAAGATTGCGGCAACACGAAAATCAGCGCCTGGACTGCTTTATTTTGACAAAAAAGCTGTGACCATTGGTGGTGGGGATTCGCATAGACTGCATTTGGATGATATGGTTCTCATTAAGGATAATCATCTTTCAATTGTAGGAAGCGTTGAGGAAGTCGTTAAGAGAGCTAAGGCTCATGGCTCTTTTACAAAAAAAATCGAAGTCGAAGTCACAAATGTTGAGGATGCCCTGAAAGCTGCAAGGCTCGGGGTAGACATCGTAATGTTGGATAATTTTTCTCCCCAAAGAGCTAAAGTGGCAGTTGAAGCCCTCAGGAAAGCTGGGTTTGGCAAAGTGCTGCTTGAAGTAAGCGGTGGAATCACTTTTGAAAATCTGTTAGAATATGCGCAGGCAGAAGTTGACGTCATAAGCTTAGGTGAGCTGACTCACAGCGTGAAAGCACTTGACACAAGTTTAGAAATAGTGAAAAAGTAAGAAGAAGATTGTTTTCTGTTTTATGCTGCAAGATTTATGAGCCAAACCTCTACCACTGCGCCTATGGCAAGCAAGCCAGCGCAAGTGCCAATAGTTAATAACAACCATTTTAGTTCACCCCGAAGTATCCTGCGCCCTCCATGCGGCACTTTAGAATTACCAGCTTGAATCAGCCTTCTTATTAGCCAGATGCTCTCTGCCATGGCGATAGAGTAAGATGCGAATTCGAGCCAAAACACAGGTGTTATTATCAAGCTTGCAAGACCCAGCCATACGGGGTAGCCTTGAGTTGTTGCTATAGCATTGAGAGCAATGCCGGTATCGAAGAGTATGAACATTCCCAATGCAGCTCCAGCCAAGGGCAAGAACATCAGTAGGCAAATTGAAAAGTTGTTTATGAAAATGTATTCTGTCAGAGTGTTGTTGGTTCTGTGCTGGTTTAAAGTTGCGTTTACCTGATTACTCAAGGTTGTGGCATCTTGTGAACTTAGAGGCATGTAAGCTCCAATTAATGTGACTATGAATGCAATAAGGAAGATGGCTATGATTGAGTAGATTCTTTTTCGTCTTGGAGAAGCGTTCTTCCAAAAAGATAAATCAAGTTTCATAGTCAAACCAGCTTTAGTTCATGGGCTTAATTGTTAGGGCTCGGAATCCTCTTACAACAGGATTTAGAGTTTCTGACAATTTAACCTTTGTTAAGACTCCTTGCAAATCTATGCTAAAACCCCGTACGTCGTGCTCGTTTGCTATAAGCGAATGAAGATCCACACGATTGCCCAAGAATGTCGGCTGACAATTTAACGGCAACCCCAACAAAACCGTCTCCTTCTCATCTATGGCTCTTTGAGCAGCAAACAGAATCGCTTCTGCCCCAGCTGTCAACTCTGCAATCCGAACAGGGATGCTCTCTTTGCCAATAGCCAACATGTCTATGTCGTGTAGTCGCTTGATTTCACAAGCAATTTTTCGGAGCTTTGGCAGAATCTTGAGGATTTTCTCTCGTCCCGTCTTTGATGCACGCATGTTTAGAAGTTCGACAGGAGATAGTTCCTCAACTGAAACTCCACCCAAAGTCATATCCAAATGCACTACGTCCGCTTTCATAATATCCAGTAAGCTTCTGCAGAGTTCAGCTTCATGTACAATCAAGTCAAACCCAGTTTCAACTTCGCGGAAAATTGGTTCAGCTAACCGAAAAGATGGTTCTCGAAATGGCGGTTCAACCAAAACTGCAACGGAAGCAACATGTAAAATTGGGTTGAAATGTTCATCTAGAATGGCTGCTGCAGAATCTGCTGAAATAACTTTCAAATCTTGCACCTAAACAAAAAAGAACGTTTGTGAGAGAATTAGTTTTCCCCTTCACATTCACGTGCAGTCTTTAAGCCCAACGCTAAAAGGTACATTTCACTGCTTTGCTGCCGGCTTGCCTGAGGCTTCACCAACTTGACTTCTTCAAACAGCGTTTTTATGTGTAGCGTGAAGTCGCTGAGTAGGTCGCCTTCGAAAACTTTGACAAAAAAGTTTCCGTTGGGGCGCAGCACGCATTGGGCAATTTCTAGGGCTTGGGTGGCTAAGTCAATTTGTCGTGCATGATCGACTTCCCATACGCCTGTGATGTTTGGGGCTGCGTCGCAGAGAACTACGTCTGCTTTGCGTGGAATAAATGAGAGGATTTGGTCGACCGTCCCCGGTTCAGTGAAGTCGGCGATGATTGTTCTGATATAATCTTGTGTGAAGGGTTCAATCGGCTTTAAGTCAATGCCTAAGACGAAGCCGTGTTTTCCGGTCATTTTTCTTGCTGCTTGAATCCAGCCGCCTGGAGCCGCACCTAAATCAACGATGATATCGCGTAATCTAATGAAGCCATACTTTTCGTTAGCTTGAATAAGCTTGTATATGGATCGGCTGCGATAATTTTCTTCTTTGGCTTTCTTAAAATAATACTCGTTTTTTCTTTCATTTAACCAAGCTTTCGGCAACGGAATCATCCTCAGGTAAATTCGGCTCTGATGTTGGGGAGCTTGGATCTTCAGGAGCAGCGGTGGCTGGTGCTGGCGGTTTTCCTAAGTTTAATATCCAATCTGTTAGTTTTGGGCAGCTTTTCGGGGAAAGGGCAGTTGTTGGGTCGCAGCGTGCATTGTCTGGGCACAGTAGGCATGGGCAATCCACGATGGTTTCTATGGATGCAGGTAACCTTTTGGGGTAGAGCCTGTATGTCCATCTGCCTTCTTGAAGTTCTTTTTCTCTGCGAATAAGTCCTTTCTCTTCTAATTTAATTGAGACGCGGGAACCTTCACGGCTGCTTGCGCCAAGTTCACGCCATAAATCTGACTGCAGTACACCCTGATAGCCTGTACCGACGACGTAGTGGAGTGCTTTCTGTTCAAGGTCATTACGCTTAGGCATTTATGATCAGTTCCAAATAATACAGTAATATAAGCGTTGGATTCACATAAAAATATGTATCCCTAGTTAAATGTGGAATGGCATGAGAAAAATCGGGAAAGATGATTCAGGCAATTACTGTTTAGGCATCGAGTCTTCAGCTGACGATTTCGGAGTTGGAATCGCGTCGTTTACTGGAGAAATCTTGGCGAACAAATCCGACAGTTACATCCCTGCAGAAGGCGGAATTCATCCCCGAGAAGCAGCACGTCACCATGCAGAAGTTGCGGATAAAGTGCTAAAAGAAGCCTTATCAAAATCTGGCTTAAAACCCAAAGACTTGTCGGCTATTGCTTTCTCTCAAGGTCCAGGCTTAGGACCCAGCCTGCGTACAGGAGCTACTGTTGCTCGAGCCTTAGCCTCATATCTCGATATTCCACTTGTCGGAGTCAACCATTCCGTTGCTCACATTGAAATCGGTAAACTCAAAACCGGCGCCCATGATCCCGTGACCCTCTATGTTTCCGGAGGCAACACCATGGTGACAGCTTTTGAATCTGGACGCTACCGTGTGTTCGGCGAAACTTTGGACATTGCTCTGGGTAACTGTCTTGATGTTTTTGGTAGGGCAGCTGGTCTTAAGGGCCAGAAGGGCTTACCAGTAGGAGCAGCCATTGAGTTGTTGGCGATTGCAGGACGAAAATTGGTTTCATTGCCTTATGTTGTTAAGGGTATGGATTTGTCTCTTAGCGGCTTGTTAACAGCAGCTACTGTCGCGTTGCAGAAAGGCGATTGCAAACTCGAGGATTTGTGTTATAGTCTTCAAGAACACGCCTTCTCTATGGTAACCGAAGTTACTGAGCGGGCTCTGGCTCATACCGAAAAGAAAGAGGTTTTATTGACAGGCGGAGTGGCTGCGAATAAAAGGTTGCAATCCATGCTTGCTATCATAGCCCAAGAGCACGATGCTCAGTTCAACGTGGTTCCTTTAGACTTCGCAACAGACAACGGCGCTATGATTGCATGGACAGGCGTTTTAGCTTTTAAACATTGTTTAGTTACGCCCGTTGACGAGAGCTTCGTGAAGTTGCGTTGGAGAGTCGACAAGGTGGATGTGCCATGGATACAATAGATAAAGTCGATACAGCAAGGCTGCTCAAGAAGGGCGCCGAAGCCAGTCTTTTCCTTACTGAATGGCATGAACGAAAAGTAATCATTAAAGTTCGGGTTCCCAAAAAGTATCGCCCCCAGGAATTGGATGAACAAATCAGGAATTACCGAACACTTCATGAGCCTCAGTTGATCCATGAAGCTAAAGCCGCTGGAGTGCCGACACCGCTAATATACATGATTAATGTGCCCAAATCATCGATTACCATGGAATATATTGAAGGACAACAAATAAAACAGGTCTTAAACAGCGTATCCAAAATCGAGCGCCACGATTTATGTGTTAAAATCGGCGAATCCATCGCACGATTGCATAAGCAAGGCTTAATTCACGGCGACCTAACCACCTCCAACATGATACTAAACCCCAGCGGCAAAATCTTCTTTATCGACTTCGGGTTGGGCGAAAAAAACATTGAACTTGAAGCCAAAGGTGTCGATTTGCACCTGCTCAAACGAGCATTACAGAGTACACACTATCAGCATTGGGAAGAATGCTTCCAAAACGTACTATGCGGCTACACATTCATAATTGGCGTTGATTTGGCGGAAAAGGTTTATGAGAAAATCAGGGAAATAGAGAGGCGTGGGCGCTATGTCGAAGAACGCAAACAGTAACCAATGTCAAATTCCAAAGCGTAAAGTTGTTTTTTTCGCGACGGGGAACATTAACAAATTTAACGAGGCACGAAGCATTCTTGGCCAACATGGGCTTGCGGTTGGCATGCTTAAACTCAAAGGCGACGAAATTCAGAGTGAAAGTCTAAAAGAAATTGCCCAGAAAAGCGTTTTAAACGCTTATAGACGCTGCAGGTTGCCCATTTTTGTTGAAGACGCAGGCTTATTCATCGACGCCTTAGAAGGGTTTCCAGGTCCATACGCAGCCTACATTTACCACACCATCCACAATTGCGGTATTCTCAAACTTATGGAAAATCAGGTTGACCGAAAAGCCAAATTTCAATCCGTCATAGCCTACTGTGACGGCCAAACTCCCAACGAACCCCTATGTTTTGATGGCGAATCCAAAGGCCAAATAACAATGTCTGAACGCAAAGAACAAGGTAAATCTGGTTTTGGTTTCGACCCCATCTTCCAACCATTGGGAAGCGCTAAAACTTTTGCAGAAATGGCCATCGCTGAAAAGAATGGTTTCTCGCATAGGGCGGCGGCTATTCGTAAGTTTGCGGAATGGTTCAAGAACCAATAAGCAAGTTTTTCAAAAATATTATATTGTATTTCGTTGCATAAGCAGTTGTGGAGAAGTATAATGAGCCAAAACTCTCGTGGAAATTGGTCATTTAGCGAAGGCTTGATTACAGCCTTAGCGGTAGGCGGATTCTTGATTATGTTGGGTTTGGTGGCGCTCACACCCGGTATCGCCCAGAACACTCACACTTTCATCTCCGACCAAACCACTGTAACCTCATATTTTGGTTCAAGCACCGTAAATTTGCCCGCCCCAGCCCATCCCGCAGAACATCTCGCATTCTACAGTGTTGTAATAAATTTCCTGTTAGGCATTGGCATCCTGCAAATAGTCATATTAGGTCTAAGGTTATTGGCGAAATCGCCGATTAGGCGGATATCTCAAAGCGTTGGTGACTTGATTTTTTGGTTGGGCGCTGCAGTTGTGGCTAATGTTTTCCTCTTAACTGGTACACTTAATGGGTGGTTCCAGTTCTGGTCAGCATTAATCATTATTATTGGTGTATCGGTGATTGCGCGTTTCTTCGTGTATTTCGCGAAAAGGCATAGATGAAACTTCCTCAATAAAGGATCCCTGATTTTTTCGCTTTTTCTTATCAAAGGGATTACTTTTAAATATTGGGGCGGCGTGGTTAAGTTGCGCAAATAGGTGTAATAATGCCCAAGCAAGAAAAAGGTAAATCGCATTCGATTCGGCCAGTTAGCAGGCGTCCTCCAAGCTGGTGCAAGTATCAGCCTGAAGAAGTAGAAGCATTCATAATCAAACACGCCAAAGAAGGTCATTCAATGAGCAGCATAGGCACAATTCTACGTGATCAATATGCTATTCCACTTGTGAAACCTATAACGGGTAAGAGTATAAGCGACACATTAAAAGCCGCAAACTTGGCTGCAACAATGCCTGAAGACCTCTCCAATCTCATGAAGAAAGCTCAAAGCCTCGCAGTTCACATGGACAAAAACAAGAAAGACCTCCACAACAAACGCAACATGCAAATCATCGAAGCCAGAATTCACAAACTCAGCCGCTACTATAAGCGTGAAGGCGTTATTGCGAAGAATTGGAAGTACGTTCCAAAAATCGCTTCCGTAACTTAAACTTCTTTCTTTTAATTTTGTTTTTTATTGTTTCTTGATGCGCCAGCTTTAAATTCGATTATTGCCTTTTAGCCCGAGAAGTGAGTGGGCATGGCTGCACAGCAACAACAAAACATCGAAGGCTTCTTAGCGGCTGCGAATGAAGCTGCAAAAGTAATTTTGGAAACCGCCAAAAAAGACGGATTTATTCTTGTGTTCTCTCATTTGGATGCAGATGGGGTTGCTGCTGCAGGCGTCATGGGCAAGATGCTCCATCGGCTCGATGCGCGTTTTCGGATTCGGGTTATGCAGTGGGTTGATGATAAAATTATCGGCGAGGTCATCGCGGACAAACCACAACTCGTGATTCTCACTGATTTTGGAAGCGGTTACCTTGACTTACTCAATGAGAAAATTCCAAATGTCAAAGTTGTAATTCTCGATCATCATCAAATAAACAGCAAAGTGATTAACTCCAATTTTACTCAGGTTAACCCGCACATGTTTGGTATTGATGGGGCGACGGATGTTAGCGGTTCAGGTGTAGCTTACTTTGCGGCTAAAGCAGTGAATTCTGCGAATGTGGATTTGGCTCCCATAGCTTTAGTTGGCGCGCTTGGGGACATGCAGGACAAGTACGAACAGCGCAGTTTTCGCAGCCTTAACGAAATAATAGTGAATGATGGTGTCGCTGCTGGTTTGCTTAAGGTTGATAAGGACTTAATTTTCTTCGGCAGAGAAACACGACCCATCTACAAGATGTTAACCACCACAACTAACCCGTTTATTCCTGGGCTGAGTGGTCAAGAAACTGAAGCTTTGAATTTTGTTGCAAACTTGGGTATACCTCTAAAGCAAGGCGACAAGTTGCGGGCTCTTTGTGACTTAACTGATGACGAAAGAAAGCGGCTGTGTACTGCTTTAGCTGATTATTTGTTGTCTAAGGGGTTGCATTTGGAAGTTGAGAACCTCATTGGATACATTTATGTTTTAACAAAGGAAGAACCTAACACTGCGTTGCGGGATGCACGGGAATTTGCTGTTGTTTTGAACTCGGCGGGACGCATGGACCGACCAAGTCTCGGTATTGCCATCTGCATGGGTGACCGTAAAGCAGCTTTGGAAGAATCTAACAAAATCCTCGAGGACTATCGCAAAAATATCAGTAAATACCTTGGCTGGGTTTCCGAAAAACCTGAGCGAATGCGTGAACTTGAAAACATTTACGTTATCTACGGTGAGAACTTTATCAACGAAAAAATAATTGGCACGGTCTCTTCTATAATTGTCTCAAATCTTGCCAACAACGAAAAACCGCTTTTAGCGTTCGCCAATATTGAGGCAGAAAAAGCTGCAAAGTTTTCAGGACGAACAACCGAAGCGGCACTTCGCAAGGGCGTCAACCTTGGCGATGTGATGCGGATAGCTTCAGAAATGCATGGCGGCAAAGGCGGAGGACATAACATCGCAGCAGGTGCCCAAGTGCCCCTGGATAAGGTAATTGATTTCGTTAAGACGGCCGACGAGTTGGTTGGTCGGCAACTTAAGGGTGAGAAGCTTGGAAGCAACAGTCACGCTTGAGTACAAAGACGAGAAAATCGCGGAAGCCATTTCCAAGGCGGTTTCGCCTGATAACTTCAAAACCCCAATTGGGTTGCAGGTTAAAACTGTTCGGGAAAACAACAAAGTAATTACCCACATCCAATGCGAGGGAAAACTTGCTACCTTCATCGCCACGATTGATGACCTGCTTTTTAGTGCATCCACTGCAGAAAAAACGCTTCATATTATAACAAAATAAATAGCAAAAGGTCTCTCAAAAATTTTAACCGTCAGTTCTCAAAATTCTAACTCCTCAAAGAAATCTCCTAGGGTCAGTGTCAATGTCAACGATTGTAGGTTTTTCGGATTTGAGAGCTTTATCAACTGCTGCTTCAAGCTGGATCGGTTCTGTAACTTTGATGCCTAAACCGCCTGCATTCTCAGCAAAGGTAGCGAAGCTGAAATCATGGAGGTCTGTTTGCCAGCCTTCATAGCCCTCAACTTTCTGTTCCTGCATAATCATCCCCAATCGTTTGTTATTCATGACAAATACTTTAACGGCCAATTTGTACTTGAGTGCTGTTAAGAAATCGCCTAAAACCATCGTTAAGCCACCATCGCCAGTCAAACACACGATCTGCCTCTCAGGGTAAGCCAATGCAGCCGCTAAAGCTCCCGGCAAACCAAAACCCATCGTTGCCAATTGTCCGCTCATGACCATTTTTTGTGATTTTTTCATCCTAAAGTTGCGGCCAAACCACCAGCAGTTTTCACCAACATCTAAAGAAATCACGGCGTTGTCAGCGATTTTTTCATTTAGGACTTTGATGATGTATTGTGGTCTAATCGGCTTTAGGGTGGCGTCAGCTTCTTTTTCGAGTTGAGTTAGCCATTCCTGTTTTAGTTTGGCTACTTCAGCCAAATAAATCCCTTTTTCTTTTTGCTGAACCTTATCTGTCAACTTGGGAATCAACACGGCGCTGTTCCCCAACAATCCCACCTCGACAGAGTACCTGCGAGCAATCATTAGCGGATTAATATCAATCTGTACCGTGCGTTTTTTGGGAATAAGCGACAAATCCGAAAACGAAGATCCAATGGCTATTAGTAAATCTGCTTTTTCCATGAGTTGCCCCGCAGCAGTTGAGCCAACCCCGCCATGGCACCCAACATACAAAGGCTCGTTTTCATCAACTATGCCTTTTGCGCGAAAAGTCGAAATAATTGGAGCACCAATCTTCGAAGCCAACTTTAGAAGCTTGGTTCCTTGTCCTCTGGCGCCGAAACCCACCAAAATTACAGGTCTACTGGCTGAATCAATGACTTTTGCAGCCTTTTCAATTACCCACTCCTCCTGTCCATAGGCAAGGTTGGGCATTCTGCCTTCAAAGGGTAAAATCTGCGTTTCATATGGCAATTTTTGAACGTCGTTGGGTATGCCGATGTGAGCGACACCCTGATTCAAAAGGGCATGCTTAATTGCCAACGTTGCCAGCGTTGTGGTTTGGTCCTCCGTCATCAACGTTTTATTATAGACGCTTAACGGTTCAAAAAATGCTTGTTGGTCAATTTCTTGGATTGCTCCTTGACCCATCTGTTTTCGTGGAACCATACCGGTCAATGCCAAAACAGGTGAATGATCCAGTTGGGCATCGTACAATCCAGTCACTAGATTAGTTGCTCCGGGACCAGAGATTCCAAGGCAAGCAGCTACATGCCCAGTTAATTTCCCGTAGGCCGACGCCATAAACGCGGCCGTTTCCTCATGCCTAACTTGCACGTATTTCACTTTGCCGTTGCTTTTGCGTATAGCATCCACAATACCTAATGTTGACGTGCCAGGGATACCGAAAACGTATTGTACGCCCCATTCAGCAATCTGCTCAATAAGCACATCGGAAACAGTGTGTCCACCTTTTTTCGTTCTCTCTTCTGCCTGCGGTTCAGTTAGCAATATAAACGCTGATTTTGGTGCCCCACAAATAGGACAAACCCATTCTTCAGGCAAATCGCTAAACTTTACCTTCTCTTTCGCATCATCATAAACCCAATTGCAAACAGTACATCGGTATTTCGCCATTACAAACCCTCAAAAACCCATAGAAACTAAGTGATTCCGTCCTTATCAGTTTATTGGAGCGCTCAAAATTGAACATTTTTATAAACTGCTTAACCAACTAATTACTTGTAAAGAGATGCTAATTATGGAGAACTGGGATGTAATAATCATAGGCGCTGGCTCCGCTGGTTTATCCGCAGGAATATACGCGGTCCGAAGTGGTTTGAAAACTTTGATTTTAGACGAGAAACTTCCCGGCGGAACAATCTCAGATGCCTCAATGGTGGTTAATTATCCTGGATTCGCAGAGATTAGTGGCGGGGAATTGGCAGAAAAAATGACTCTGCATTGCAAAAAGGTTGGTGCAATCATTCACGATTTAGAACCTGTCACTGAATTAGACCTTGTGAGCGAAAAGAAAATTGTGAAAACCTCAAATGCAACCTATGAGACTAAAGCAGTCATATTGTCTGTTGGTTCACATTACAAGGGAATCGATGTTAAAGGTGAAAAAGAGTTTCGCGGCAGAGGCGTAAGCTACTGCGGTGTTTGCGATGGGCCCTTTTTTAAGGGCAAAAAAGTGCTTGTGGTCGGTGGTGGTAACTCAGCTTGCATTACCACACTCTATCTTTCTGGTCTTGCCGCGCAGGTCACTGTGATTCATAGGCGGGAAGCGTTTAGGGCCGAGGAATCTTTGGTGTCGGACATATCATCAAAAGGTAATGTTAACATCATGTGGAATACTGAAATTCAAGAAATCAAAGGCGACAAGCAAGTAAAAGCCGTCACCCTGATCGATAACATAACAAAGAAAACAAGTGAACTTTCAGTTGACGCGGTTTTTGTTCAAGTTGGCGAAGCTCCCAACAGCCAAATTGCCAAAGCCAGCGGTGTAGAAACCGATGAGCATGGATACATCAAAATTGACATCAACCAACAAACAAATCTGCCTGGAGTTTACGCGGCAGGCGACGTAACTAACCACCCCATAAAACAGGTGGGTACTGCTGTGGGTCAAGGTATCACTGCAGCTCTTGAAGCTTATAGTTACATTCGACGACCCTATTACAAGAAATAGAGAGTAAGGATTATATGATTCTTAACCTCTTTTCATTTTTTCAATCAGCTTAAGCTTTGATAAAGCCGAAATTAGTGGCTAGATGCATGAATGAGGTTTACCAATGAGTGAAAAATGTCTCGCTGTAGTCGAAATCAATCAAGACCTATGCAGTCGATGTTATGTCTGCAAATCAATCTGTCCCTATGAAGCTATAAAGGCGGATTCAACGGGCAAAGTTGAAATTAACAGTCAAGATTGCCAAGTTTGCGGCATCTGCTATAGTGCTTGTCCTTCTGCAGCCATAAAAATGCAATATTACACTTACGATAATCTGTCTGAATTCCTTGCGAAGGCGCAAATTAAAGCAAAAAATGTTGACACTCTTGTTTTGATGTGCCGAGGAAACTCGCCTTCCACAGGGGAAGTCCAAGATATCCTAAAAGAGCAAGGATTGAAAGTTGACAAATACATGGCTTTGCGTCTACCATGTGCGGGTCGTGTTCCAACAGACTTTGTCTTTGAAGCCCTAAACTCAGGAGTCAAAAACATTGTTTCCATTCAATGTGAAGACCCATTCTGCCGCTATAAAGAAGGCACAAAAATTAACACACGCAGACTCGTCTTAGCACGCAATGTTCTAAAACAATTAGGCTTCGATGAGAACGCTGTAAGAGTTGTAAAGTTCTCCCGTAAAGCAGTCTACGACGTACAGGCATGTGTTGGCTGCGACAAATGCATCTTCATATGCCCCTACGGCGCACTTGAGTTTGAGTCATTTGCAACTCCAAAAGTAATCGAAGAAAAATGCACAGGATGCGGGGCTTGCCAACTGGTTTGTCCACACCATGCAATACAAGTGAAAGGCTTCGAATTCGAAGATGTAGTTGACCGCTACGGCAAATCACTCGCACTTCTAAAAGACAAAAACAAAGGACCCGCAGTGCTCGCGTTCGTTTGTCAATGGTCCGAGTTCTCTGCATTAGATAATCCCAACAAAGCATTCGAAGGCAAAAACGTCCTGGCCCTTGAAGTCCCCTGCTTCAAATCCCTCGACCCCGTCCACGTCATCAACGCATTAAACTGCGGTTTCGACGGTGTAATGGGCGTGGTTTGTTCAGCTAAAGACTGCAAGCTTCAAGAAGGAAGAGGCGCAGCAGAACGAAACGTCGCTGCACTAAAAGTTTCACTTAAAAAACTGGGTCTGCTCGACCGATTCGAACTCTACGAAGAGTCACCCAGATGCGCTGATGAATTCGAGGCAAAACTTGACGAATTCTACAAGAAAATTTGTGCTTTACCAAAACGTGAAGTAGCTGTGGAGGCGACTGCAAAACGTACAAAATAATATCTAAAAAAGAATTAGTTCCCAAGATCAAACTCTTAGAAGTTGACGCTCCGGACGTTGCGGCTCAATCGCACGCTGGCCAATTCCTAATCGTAATTCACGGCAAAACAGGCGAACGCATACCGTTAACTATCTGCGGCTATGACACAGCAAAGGGCACGGTTTCTTTTGCATTCCATGAAGTCGGCAAAACCACCAAAGATTTGGGCTTATTAAACCAAGGTGAATGCATCGACAACGTTACTGGACCACTCGGTAACCCCTCTGAAGTTAAAAACTTCGGCAAGGTTCTCTGTGTGGGCGGAAGCATAATGATTGCACCATTACTACTGCAGGTTAAAGCCATGAAAGAAGCAGGCAACAAAGTAACCACCGTTCTGGGCGCCCGAACAAAAGAATTCATCATGATGGAAAATGAAGCTAAAGCTCTTAGCGAAAAAGTCTACGTTGCAACCGACGATGGGTCAAAAGGCTACAAAGGTTTAGATTTCCTAAAAGAACTGCTAAAGACGGAAAAGTTTGATCGCTGTGTTGTCATGGGTCCAGTTATCCTGATGAAGGACGTTAGCGAAATTACTAAACCTTACAACATCCCCACAATAGTTACCTTAACGCCCATAATGATTGATGGCATGGGTATGTGTGGAGTATGCCGAGTTACAGTCGACGGCAAAATGAAGTTTGGTTGCGTAGACGGACCAGAATTTGACGGTCACAAAACAGACTTTAACGAGTTAATTATACGTCAACGAACTATGCTTCCTGAAGAAAGGTTAAGTTCAGTATTATCGGAAATGAGTGGAGGTTGCAAGTGTGGCAGAAACAAAGCCTAAACCAAAGTTAAACAAGAAAGCAGTTGAAATGGCTAAGCAAGAGCCAAAAGTTCGCGCTAAAAATTTCAGTGAAGTTGCTTTAGGTTACACTGAAGCGGAAGCCCAAGAAGAAGCAAGCAGGTGCCTGTGCTGTCCAAATCCTCAATGCAGAACTGGTTGCCCAGTGGAAGTTCCAATTCCAACATTCGTCAAATGCATCAAAGAAAAGAAGTATGCTGAGGGCATCGCTGCAATCAAAACCAAAAACGCCTTGCCAGCGGTTTGCGGACGCGTTTGCCCACAAGAAGTACAGTGCCAAGCGAAATGTGTCATAGGCAAAATGGGCGACCCAATAAGCATCGGACGCTTAGAACGGTTCCTTGCAGACTGGGAAAGAGATAACGGCTCCCAACTTCCGCCAAAAGCCCCAGACACTGGCAAGAAAGTAGCAGTTATCGGTGCAGGTCCAGCAGGCTTGACCGTTGCAGCAGACCTCGTTAAGCTCGGCCACAAAATCACCATGTTCGAAGCATTGCACGTCGGTGGCGGAGTGCTCTCATACGGTATCCCCGAGTTCCGTTTACCAAAAGCTATCGTTCAAGGTGAAGTTAATTATGTCCAGAACCTTGGCGTTGACTTACGCCTCGGCAACCTTGTTGGCAGAATTCACACTATCCCAGAACTCATGAAACACGGTTACGACGCAGTATTCATCGGAAGCGGCGCAGGCTTACCACAATTTACCGGTTGCCCAGGAGAAAACCTCGGCGGAATCTACTCAGCCAACGAATTCCTCATACGCGTTAACCTCATGAAAGCTTACCTGTTCCCAGAGTATGACACTCCGATACGTCTAGGCAAAAAAGTTGTCGTTATCGGCGGTGGAAACGTAGCCATGGATTGCGCAAGAAGTAGTATGCGACTCGGCTCTGAAGTCTGTTTACTCTACAGACGCTCACGCGACGAATTACCTGCAAGACACGAAGAAATCGAAAACGCTGAAGAAGAAGGCTTAGTGTGCAGATTCCTTGCGGCACCAGTCGAATTCTATGGCGACGAGAAAGGCTGGATTAAATCCATGAAGGTCATCGCGATGGATCTAACTGAACCCGACGCAAAAGGCAGAAGAGGCGTCAAAGAAGTTCCTGGCAGCGAATTCACAATGGATGTCGACACAGTCATAATTGCAATAGGACAAACACCAAACCCAATTATCCAAAGCACCACCGGCGGATTAGTAAGCGACCCTAAACGAGGAACCATCACCGTTAACGAAGTTGGCAAAACAAGTTTAGACGGAGTCTACGCAGGCGGAGATGTCGCAACAGGCGCAGCAACAGTTATCAGCGCCATGGGTGCAGGCAAACGCGCGGCTAGAGCAATGCATGAATACTTGAGCAACAAAAAATAAAATATTTTTTCCCTTTTTGAGACTTGTTAATTTTTCATTTTTTCAATTTTGAAAATTCTATATCCACAAGAAGTAAGTTTTAGTTTTGCAAATTACGGTTTGAGTTGCCATACGGTAATATAGTTACACACCCCTGCTTTGATTTATGCGAAAGATTAAAGGTTCAAGCAGCTACCTCAAAAACCAAGTCAGAAAAAACCTAGCCAAAGCCACCCTAAGCGCACTTATTTTTGCAACTGTCTTCGTACTATTAATCTACAGAATCCTAGTTTCACTACAGGTTGGCATCTTAGAAGAAGCAGGACTCGTTTTCTTGCTTGCACCACTAGTAGCTTTCTATTTTTACCTACACAAATACCACATCTACAGCGGCGGCTGGCAAGGAGAAAAACAAGTAGCCAAACTCTTAACCAGCAAACTAAACGACGATTACTATCTCCTAAACGACCTCTACCTGCGAGATGGCGGCGGAGACATAGATCATATCGTTTTGGGACCCAAAGGTGTCTTCGTTTTGGAAACCAAAAATTGGAGTGGTAACATTTCGTGTACGGGCGATGAATGGCAAAGAGTTGGCAAAAGAAATTTTTCAGGCAGCCCCAGTCGGCAAGTTAAGAGAAACGCCTCTAAGATCAAACAAATAATCGACAGCAACCCCAATCTAAGAACACTGGGCATCTGGGTTGAGGGCATAGTGGTTTTTACGAATAATTATGCAACCCTTCATGTGAGCAATCCGACTGTTCCAATCCTTAAGATCTCTCAGTTGTCCAGTTACATTTCTGGATACGGAAGCTCCCATAGTATCTCCCGTGAACAATTAGAAGCCATCGGAAAAGCTATCGTCCAACAAAAGCATTAATCGCACTGGGGCGGAGTAATTTTTAGCCACGCCTTCTTTTTTACAAATACCAAAGAGGTAATAGTAGTTACCAGCATGGTGCCCAGTAAGTAAGAATTGTAATAAGCGCGGTCAGGGTTTTGAATTGTAGAGATAGAGACGGACAACAAAATATACAATGCCGCCAATCCAGTTACCAATTGAAGTACATGAAGAACTTTGTTTATCTGGCACGCTTTAGTTTTTACCCAGTTCAAACCCGATTCGATCCGTTCTGAAACGTCAGGCAAATCATCCAAAAGCAATGTTAACCCTGCCAAAAAGAAAAAGCGCCCAACATTAACTGCTATGTCGTTTGAATTTAACAGGAAAAGGTAAACAAGAGAAATAGGAGTAAAGAACACAACAAATAGACCAGAGAAAAGAAGAACTAAAAAGCCGTAGACGTAATGATGAAATAGGAATCTTCCCGTATGTAAGGCACGACCAATACAAGCCGCGGGAAAAATATTAATCATTGCCGCTGCGGCTGCAAACCAGAAAAGGTTTCCGTCAAGCAGGTAAGGCGCGAAGGGATGCCAATAGGGGTAGGCTTTGTAGAAGCCAAATAGGAGTCCAGCAACAACTCCCAAAGTGATGAGGGCGTTGAAAATCAATGCCAGACTGAATATTTTCTTTAATATTACCCTAACGGAACCAGCCATTTTATGCCAAGCCCTAAGATAAGCCCTTTAACCCATTTTTATAAACAAACTTGTGCAACCATCATTTATAAGTAATGCAAGTTGGGCGTAAAAAACTATGAAGTCAGATTGAATTGAAAATCTAAAATGTTAATATCGTTCGATAAGAGAACCTTTTTATTTTTTCTTTTATATGAACGTGATTGGTGAACAATTTGGGAAGCATCGGATTAGGCGCTCTCGTTGGTTTCTTAATAACAGTAATCGTTAGCATAATTTATCCAGGCTTTGGGTTCATCCTTGGAGCGTTCTTAGGAGGAATAATCGCAGGGCTCATTGCAAGAGGCATATTAGGCGGAGCAATGGCAGGTTTCATATCAGGGTTTGCCAGCGCCATCGTATTAGCAATTCTTTTGTTTCTACACTTTATTGTAGTCGAAACAGTTAGGCATGGGGTTTTGGGTTTTCTGTTTGGCGGTTTAGCGGGAATATTCTTAGGCGTAATTGTTCTCGTTGTCGTTACGGTGCTTTCGGCAATCGGCGGAGCAATAGGTGGAGTAGCAACAAGATAGTTGCAACTTAACGGTCGAGCATAAACGGTTTTTTACGTGTTGCCTGTTCTGGGATTCGATCTAAAATCATTTTTTCCTCTGGTTTTTTGCTCAGCACAATCGGTGACAGCTTTCCAGCAAGCTCTAGCGCCGATTCCAATTTGCTGCTTCTCTCAGCGTAAATTTCAAGCAAAACTCCATTTTTGTGCACTGTGTCGCCTAATTTTGCGTGCAAAACTACTCCTGCGCCTTTCTCTTTGGGTGCTCCTGCTTCACGGGCAATTCGGACAATGTCGTCGGTGCTTAGCCACAGAACTTTACCTGCATTTTCTGAGCGAACGGTAGCAGATTTGGGTCCTACAGGTAAATCTTCAGGTTTTACCGCCGGGTTTCCGCCTTGAGCAGCGATGATTTCCCGCATCTTCTGCATTGCTTTTCCTGAATCAAGCATATCCTCAGCCATGCCACGTCCATTTTCAACTCCGACCATTTCAAAAAGCATACTTGAAAGGCCTACTGCTTTTTCGCGCAAGTCAGGTGGGCCTCCACCCATAAGAGTCATTAATGCTTCTCGTGCCTCCAAGGCAGGTCCAATTCCACAGCCCAAAGGTTGCTCCCCAAAAGTCAAAGCACATTGAATGTTTAATCCTAAACGTTTACCCATATCCACGAAATCCGACGCTAAGGTGTAGGCTTCGGTTCGGGTTTTGATTTTGGCTCCCATACCAGTTGGGATATCGATGACGACCTGGGTTGCTCCTATGGCTTTTTTCTTGCTTAGAATCGAGGGTAAAAGCATTGGGTCAATTCCCAATGGGTATTCGACTTGGATAAATAAGTCGTCGGCTGGTGCAAGCTCTAAGGAACCGCCCCAAACTAGGCATCCGTTGGTTTTTGCTACGACTTCTTTGATTTCTTTTATTGAGAGGTTGACTGGGCAGAGAGTTTCTACTCTATCAGCTGTCCCCGCAGGCGACGTGATGGCGCGTGAAGAAGTTTTGGGGATAGTGAATCCTGCAGCTGCCACGATGGGCACAACGAGCATGCTGGTTTTATCGCCTGGAATGCCGCCGACGCTGTGTTTGTCGAGGATAGGTGCTTTTCCGAAATCGATTGTTTTGCCAGTAAAAATCATCGCCCTCGATAAGGCTTCGGTCTCGCCTGTACTTAATCCATTAATGCTCAATGCTGTGAGGAAAGCAGCGATTTCAACCGTGCTCAAATGCCTCTCTACAACATCTTTCACAATAGCTAGAATGTCCCCCTCACGTAAACGTTCTCCACGCAACTTTGCTCTGATGTTAAAAAGTGATTCAGGAAGCGGAGCCAACTCCACATTTACAGTCTCACCCTCCTTAACCCCAAGTGCGGCAACGGTTTCCCGGTAGAGTCCGATGCGGTTTGGAGGAAAATAATCAGCAACGTTGGCGATTGCTATCATCATTTGGTTTTTGCAAGTTATCTTTATTCTATCCGAGCTGTGCACACCAAGCATGTTGGCGCTTTCTTCACTTAGTATGGCGATTCTGCTGCCGCCTGTGGTTATCATTAACAATTCAACGCTTAATTCCATGTCAAGCACGTCAATAACAATTGTTTGAGAAATAGTTAAAGATTTTAAGGCATAGCCACTGAGTCTAGTTATCGAGGATTGCTCTTTGAAGTATCTTGACTTTGTGGATTTAACTTACCAGCCTAAAGAAACGGATTTAATCTGCACTTTTTACGTTGAGCCTGATGGCATAAGCCTAAAAGAAGCTGCAGGCGGGGTTGCTGCTGAAAGTTCGGTGGGTACCTGGACTGAATTGACAACTGAGAAGCCTTATGTTAAGAGACTAGCAGCACATGTCTATAGCGTTGAAGATTGCGTTATCAAAATCGCTTATCCCATTGAACTCTTCGAGTCAGCCAACATGCCCAACATTTTAAGTAGCGTGGCTGGGAACGTTTTTGGGCTTAAAGCACTGAAAAACCTGCGTCTACTCGATATTGAACTTCCCAAACAACTGTTAAACAGCTTCAAAGGACCAGCCTTTGGCATAGCTGGAATCCGCAAACTCCTCAAAATTCCAAAACGTCCCCTTGTCGGAACTATAATCAAACCTAAACTTGGGTTAGAAACCAAAGACCACGTTAAAGTAGCTTATGAGGCTTGGTTTGGTGGTTGCGACGTTGTTAAAGACGATGAGAACTTAAGTAGCCAAAAATTCAACCCTTTTGATGATCGCCTTGTGCAGACGCTTGAGAGCCGAGACAAAGCCCAAGATGAGACGAATGAACGCAAAGTCTACATGATAAACATCACTGCCGAAACCCAAACCATGCTTAAACGCGCCCAAACCGTAGTTGACCACGGCGGTGAATACGTCATGGTGGACATTTTGACCTGCGGTTGGTCCGCGCTTCAAACGTTGAGAGACCAAGACTTCAAGCTCGTTATCCATGCCCACCGCGCTGGTCATGCAGCTTTCACCAAGAACCCGCTGCACGGCATATCTATGAAACCAATTGCCACTATAGCAAGAGTGATTGGTGTGGACCAACTTCATGTAGGCACAGTCGTCGGTAAGATGTCTGAGACAAAGGCGGAAGTTAAGGAAAACATTCAAGCATGCAAATCCGAAATGGGCTATCTCAAACCTGTTTTGCCTGTTGCAAGTGGCGGACTACACCCAAGGCTAATCCCAGCACTCATTAAGACTTTCGGCAACGACTTTGTTATTCAAGCCGGTGGCGGTATCCACGGACATCCACAAGGCACAATCGCAGGCGCCAAAGCCATGCGCCAAGCTGTCGACGCAACCCTGTATGGGAAAACTCTGGAAGAATACGCCAAAACTCACAAAGAACTCGCCGACGCCCTGGAACAATGGAAAACCTAAGTTCAGAAAATAGGTTTCCTACTTTTCATCTTGCCTTTTACTACTATTTTTTTGGTACTCCAAATTTAGAACAATGTAACACTGGAACATTTTATGTTGAATTCCAAATGTTAATTGTAGAGTTGAAGTTGCTTCAATAATTCAAAATTATTCTGATTGAAGAAAAGTCAAGAACTAATCCAAGGTAGAAGTCATTTTTGAAAATATTGCATAAGATATACAATTATTTACAAAAACGAATTTTAGAAAACCCAAGAGTATTTGCGTCGCATAACCTCGACGATTGTTTGGGGTGCGATTATGCCTTCTTCGCAGATTAAGCCGTGGATGTAGCGGTTTGGGGTAACGTCAAAGGCTGGGTTGCGTACAGTGAGTTTTGGTGGTGCTTCGTTCCAGACTTCGGCTGGGTTGCGTTGCTCAATTTTTTCATATTCGCCTTGGAGTGTTTCGGGGTCGAATTTGAGCAGTTCCGAAATCACATAGAAGGGAACTCTGGCTTCATGAGCTAAAACCGCGATGCAGCTTGAACCAATCTTGTTAACCATGTTGCCTTCCGATGTGATGGCATCAGCACCCACAATTACTATATCAACATCCCCAATGAAGGTCCGCGCCGCCGAATCAATAATAAAAGTGGTCTCAATTCCCAAATCCACAAGTTCTTTGGCAGTTATTCTTCCTTGAAACGCTGGACGCGTCTCGGTACAGATGACTTTAAAGTTTTTGTCGTCCGCTTTAGCTTTAGCAAGCAGCCGGGTTACCGTTGAAGAGTGGCAATGAGTAAAAACCACTGAGCCGTCGTGGATACGTTTGGCACCAATTTCGGCTATCTGCTCTTTTGAATCAGCCAAATCTTTGAGGAACTGGTCCGCTGAAGTAGCTACCAGTTTGCTTAACTCAGTCACTTTTTCTGTGTTGGTTGCTTGGGTTTGGGTGATTAACCAGCGGATAGCGTTTCTCATTAATGGCTCGGTTTCTCGGGATGCAAAGAAGATTGTTTGGGCTTCTTTAAGCTCAGCAAGAAATTGGGTTTTGTTTTTCGTTTTTGTTTGCTGCGCTTGATTTTGGATAGCTTTGACCGCGGCTATGGCGACGTTTCTTGCGCCTTGAACTTGGAGATTCTTAATTTTTTCTGCTGTCACAGGGATTATTTCTAACATGATCTTCAACCCAAGGCTTTGTTTTTAATTATTTGTGGTGAAACATATAAGCAAATTCGTAACAACTGCCTGGTGAGCGTTACGTTTCATGATGAAGATATCATGGGGTTTTAGGCTGGATAGATTAAGAGGGTTTAGGTGAATGTTTTCGTGCAAACACAAACACGTAGATGGCGCCGACAATTATTATTACGCCAATTATTAGTAGCATAATAGCCCAGCTTTGCCCTGAATCTGCACTATTGAAATAACCACTTATCTCCAAGACAGAGAAAAGCCCAACCGTAATGAGGATTAAACCGCCAATTAAATAAACGATAAAGCCTGCTTCTCCTTTCGTATGTTTTTCGCCTTTTGTAGGATGTTGCTGTTCCTGTTTCTCATTCTTCTCTGATCTCTCGTCACTTCTGTTGATTGGCTGAGCAGGCGTTGGTGAACTTTGACGAGGTTGATCGGAGGAAGAAGTTTTTAATGATGCCCCGCAACTTATGCAGAAAACCATATTTTCGTTAACTTCATTGCCGCATTTTGGACAATACGACATGCAATTTCATCCTGACCCTATTTTATCAGCTTTAAGGTATTTAAAATATGCACTTCTCCATTAAAGAGAAAGATATATGTGTTAAATGCTCCATTTTCGAATGGAGCAAGATAGCTTTGATGAGTTCCTTGAATCCGCAATCGTTTACCGATAAGAAAAAAGAAAGTTTTTTCTCTTATATTTACATTGGCGGTGTTTTCATCATCTTAGCTTTAGTCTACTTTATTCACGTAGGTGACAACGCGTGGAGTAGTTTGGTAAACTTTTTTACTTCTCTTACTCTTGCTCCCGTTCCAGCTACGGGCATCTCTTTGCCTGCGCCTTCAGATCCATCCGCTTACCTTAACCTCTACAATGCTGCTTTCCAATTCGCCATCGCCATAGGCATCTTGGAAATAGTGATTCTGCTTCTAAGAATTAGGCTTCATTCATCGGTGTACCGTCTAGCTGAAACCATCGAAAACATCGTCTTCTGGCTCGGCGCAAGCTTCCTAATAACTACTTACCTAGTAAATATGACCATATCAAGTGAGTGGTTTGTCTTCTGGGCTGGAATAATCCTCATCTTTGGATTAGCATTAGTTGCACGGTCCTTTGTGCTTTTAGCTGAAAAATAAATTACTGATTTTTAATTTTCAGTTTCCACCAAAGCGACATTATTTGCTTAAACATGTTCCAGGAATCATTTGCGAGGCTAACTTTGGTGTTCTTGCCGCTTTTCCATTCAACAGCAATTTCCTTTATCTTAAACCCAGCACGGTGAGCTCTTACCAAGATTTCTGTATCCCAAAACCAGTGCGTAGCTTCCACCTTGTCAAGTAATTCCATGAGCGGTTCTCTTTTGAATGCTTTGAAACCGCATTGGTGGTCGCGAAGTTTAGAGCCAAGCATGTGTCTGACAAGAAAATTGTAGGTTTTACTGCTTATACCTCGGCTCATCGAACGTTTCGCCTTACTCTCAGCCATCATCCTGGACCCAGTTGCAAAATCGTATCCTTCAAGTGTAATGGCTTCAACAAGAGGTTTTAGATATTTTAGGTCAGTGGCTAAGTCTAAATCCATGTAAACCAAAACTTCGCCATTGCTTTGCTTAAATGCGTTGTTGAGCGCAGTTCCTCTTCCAAGTCGTTTTTGACGGTGAATATGTCTAACGTTTGGGGTTTTCTCTGCTAATTCTTCGGCAAGTTCTGCGGTGCCGTCGGTGCTGCCGTCTTCGGCAATAATTACTTCGTATGATTGTGTGAATTGTTTTAGGGTTTGAATGGTTTTTTCTACTGCTGGTTGCAGGTAGCGCACTTCGTTGTAGGCGGGAAGAATTACCGACACTTGTACCTGCGTTCCTTTATTTTCTGGCGTGGTCATGGTGCGTAGAACCTGCTTGGGAACCAATCCAAATATTTGTGGATATAGCTTGAGTTAATCCATTCGCCAGAAATTACAGGATAAAACAGAACAAACATCGCCACTGCACCTACAAATATTGCTATAGCCGCAACTTTTCCCATTCGCGTATTCCAGTACTTGTTGATAAAATATGTTATCGCCAAGCAAAGCAGAGGTACGCTTGAGTAGAAATGGTAGATATAGGCCGCTCTGCCAACAAAAACGTACGGCAACCAAGCAAAAGCAAACACAGCAACAATGAATATTGCCGCAACATCCCAACCTTTACCTCTTATGCTGACTTGTTTTCTTACAGAAGACTTCGATATTCGGCTCCATAGATTCGCCACGAGCTCTTTTCCATGGATAGCCTGTATGGCGAGAACTATCATCAATGCAAAACCAAGCCACCACACCAATGGGTTACCTAACGCGTAGATTGTAGCTATTGTCGTAGATTGTGGTGGCATATACGTAATGTCAAACCACTTAGGCACCGTTGTGCCTGTGCCAAACATCAATGGCCAAGACCACCAAGGAGTTGATGAAGAATCAACAACTGAGCCCGTGTGGAAACCAATCATGGCAAACTGTAAGTTGATAATCTTCGGGAACGAGTCACCTAAAAGCATCTCAGGGATGTAGGTTGCAAAGTAAATGACAGCTACAACTCCAATACAGCCAATCAATAGCAGAAATGGTCGGTCAAAGAATGCAACGTACTTGTCAGCTAAACTGCCTTTAAGCTTTGTCAAGTCCTTAACCCTGAGCGCAACAAGCAGTGCCAGCAATCCCAATGCACTAAAAAGTGGGAACCCAAACTTTGTGGAGAATGCTAAAGAGAAGGCCACTACCGCCAGAATCAGGGGTACAACTGAAGTTTTCTTCCAACCGTCCTTTAGGACATTCATAAAGTAAACTAAAAACAATAACTGGGACAGTAAAGTGAAGAACACCATGTATGTGTCTACGGTTCCGATTCTAGCCATTGTGAAATGCATAAAATCGAAAGTCAACAGAAATGCTGCTGAGAATCCGCCAATCCATGTGCCGAACAGTTTCTTGCCTAGAAGGTACATAAGTGGCACCATTAATGTGCCAAAAATAACTCCCATTATTCGCCAGCCAAATGGTGTAGCTCCAACAGTTGCCACTCCGACTGCTTGAATTAGTTTTCCAAGAGGCGGATGGGTTCTTTCATCGGGGATTTGGTGGTTGACGAATTGTATAGCTGATCTTGCAAAATAAACTTCGTCAAAATACATTTTGGACATGTAATTAGGAGGTAGTTGGAGCGAATTCTGTTCGTCAACCAAATTTACCAAGCTTGCATCGGTGTTGTTTTCGCCGGTTATGCTTATGATTGGGGTTTGCATGTTGTTTTGGCTTAGTAATCCTATTTCGGAGACTTCTACAAACGGTGAAGGTTGCTTATCTGATGGGTTAGGGACTGACCAATAAAAGTCAGGTCGAGTATCATAGTTTCCTGGTGTGACGTTAAACTCTAAGTATTGTGTTATCGTGTTTACATTTAGAGACGGCTGTTTATCGTAATCTGTGGTTAAGCTTTGAAGACTAAATTGACTAATATAACTCCAGTTTCCAGGCGTACCTGAGGATACTTCGACTGACGCGTTGCCGCTTTGAACCCAAAAGTAAACAGTTTGAACCTGTTGGGTTGAACCCAAATTAACATAGAAGCTCTCGGGAGTTGTTGCTTGCCAATTTGTAGCTGGAGCGTTAACATTCCCTACATTCCAGGCTGCTATCCCAAAGAATACTATAGATACCAAAATCATCGTTATGATGTCTTTTTTGGTTAGGGTTAATCCAAAGTATATTTGGGCTCACCTGCCTGTTGGGTTGAGTTTAATGTGGCGGGTTCACTTTTTAGCCATCCTCGTCCTTTCAGCTCATACCACATAAGTATTGAAGCATAAGCGAGCATAAATAAATTAATAGCGCTTACAGCCAAAATTATCGGGTCAAAAGGAAAATCAGAAGGATACCCCGAATTGAGCCAATTGAGAACTACAGCTTCATTGAGAAAAAGCGTCACAGTTAATGTGACATAGATTAGACGGGTTTTTTTGAGCAGCGGAAACATCAATGCTAACATGCTTATTGCGGGAAACATGTAGCGTTCATGTATCCTTGTGGGCAACATAAAGAAACAGAATAGTAGCATAAACGCTGCGAAAATCGCTAAATAGTCGCCCGAAATACGAAAACGTTTGTGCAGAACATACAAGGTGAAAGCTGCGAATGCGCCAAACAAGATCCAACCTACAATATAGAGGGCGCCATCGTGCACCCATGATAAACCAAGCAGACCCCACAAATTAAAAGCGTTAACTGAACCATAGTTATAGTAGCCGTAGCCAGAAGAATAGATATTCGTTAGGAAAGGAATGGATATTCCTTCAAAGGGCAAAACAACAACTAAAAATGATGCTGCAAATGCAAGAACAGAAAACAACAGACGCTTCAGGCCATTCTTCTTGTAAATCAACAAAATAATCAGCGGCGCTAAGGCGATGCCTTGAGGCTTAGTTAAGATGCCCAACGCGAAGGATATTGCTGAAAGCTCGGGTTTGCGTTTGAGGGCAAGCATTAGTGAGAGAACCAAAAAAAACGTGTATACCGCATCATATTGACCCCAGATTGCTGCGTTAAAGATTACTGCTGGGTTGAAAGCGTAGAGTGCTGTGGAGAGAAGTGCTATCTTGAAGCTTGCTTGTTTTCTCACAAAAGAATAAATCAGAACTGCAGTAGCTAAATCGAAAATGTTTGGAACAACCTTAACCATCGTAGCCATACTTAGATGTATTGCATTTGCCAGCGAACCGAACGCCCAAAAGATGTATACGTTAAAGGGCGGGTAATCTGCGAATCCTGCAACTGAATAGAATGGTCTTATGCCATGCTGGGTGGCTGTTGTAAACCAAGAAATAAAGTCTCCCGTGTCAGTAGGAAACCCTTTCAGAGGAAACAGAAGAACCCTAACCGCGAGAGCAACAGCAAGAACCAAGGCTAAAATTGCTATCTCGCGTCTTGAAAACGAGAAGTTAACCACAGTTCCCCCTCTTTGGAGAATACTTGTTGACAACGAATAAGAAGCTTTTTCCAAAATCATCCGCTCCGGGGTTTGGTAAAAACACAAGCTATCTTTATAGCGGATTCAAGAAAACCTTCGAAACTGCATTAAAAGATACGGATTCCTAAAAGTAGCCGCTAAGACTCAGAGAAAGTGGAGATTTTATTCATTTTGTGTTTCATGAGGTTCTATTCGCACTTTCATTTCCAGTACCTCGCCAAATTTCTTTTTTGTTTGTTCCTCAATCTCTAAAGCTATTCTGCTAGCTTCTTTAACGGTCATGTTACCGTCAACTGCGACGTGCATATCGCCTATTAAATAGGATCCCATCTTTCGCATGCGAATACTATGGACTCGTTTAACATGCTGAATGCTTCTTGCAATACTCTCGATTTCATCTATTATTTCAGTACACTGGCATGCATCCACTAAAGAAAGAGATGCTTCTTTTATTACTGCATAGACCATTGAAAAGACGAAAAATGAAATTATGATTCCTGCTATGGCATCTGTGTGGGGAATATTGAAGTACGCGCTTAATGCGATGCCAACAAAAGCTGTGACTGAGGTTAGCACGTCTTTAATTGAGTTAGAGGCATCTGTCTTGAGTGCCAGGGAGCCATATTTCTTGGCAGCCCGAGTTTTATAAACTAAAAGAACGGAAGATACAACGGTTGCCCCGAGTACCACTATCAAAGCTGTTCTAGGATCAGCAATTAATTTAGGTTTAAGTAATTCTGTATACGATTCAAAGAGAACTATGCCGCCTAATGTTGCCATGAAAAGTGCAGCAACTATACTGCTAAGAGTCTCAACGCGGTAGTAGCCGAAATGGAATTTTCCATCTGGAGCTCGTCTGGATATGCGCAAACCTATCCAAACAATTAATGAAACTCCTGCGTCCGCGAAAGATTGTGTTCCGTCTGCAATAAGAGCAACACTGACGGTGAATATGCCTGCAAAAACTTCTATTAAGCCCAATATGAGCTGAACTATGAAAGATCTTTGTGCTACTTTTCCGCCTTTAACGGGTCCATCTGACTTCAAATCTTGAACCCTGTCTCCATCGTGTCATCAAAACTGTCGTGCGAAGCTAAAAACATTGAGGTTTCCCACCCTCAAAGATCTACGTCAAAGTTTCATTGACATTGTAGGCCGATTCAATTACTTTAACTCCAAAGGCGCGAACATGGCTTAAACGGTTATTCATGTGATTCTGGAGCCTTCGGGGGATTTTGACCCTGACAATTACCTTCGCGAGTAAGCATTAACTAAGAATCTGGAGATTTTTTTACCAGTTGGCTAACTCTAATCCTTTTACGGCTTTGAAGTGTTTGTCACGTGTCAATAGAACTTCGTGGTTTGTTCTAGCGATTGCTGCGATAATTATGTCAAATTCGCCTATTAGGCGCCCGTCTTCTTTTAGTTCGCGGTAAATCTCAGCTGCTTCTGCGCAAGCTTCAAGGGATAAATCCACTACAACCATGCTAGCTATCGCTTTTGTAATTTCCGAGAGATTTTCTTGGCGCCTTAACGAAAGTGAGGCACCTTTTAGCAGTTCATAATAGGTAATGGTTGTAATTGAAACATTTCCATTTTTTGTTAATTCATCAATTTTATCTACGGCATCGGATGATCCTTTCAGGAAGGCAACCATTACGCTAGTGTCGATTATCGTCAAAATTGACCTCTCTTGATTTTGCCTGCTCTCTATCCTTCAATACTATGGCGAAGACTTCATCTATGTCGTTGCCTTTCCAGCATCCTGCAAATTCCATAAGGGACCTTTTTTTCTCTTTACCGGCGACTCGTAAAACGACGTCTGAGAAGGATTCGCCGGACTTCTTCATTCCTTTTAGCGTTTCATAAGCTTTTTCGGAAAGGGAAATAACTTTGGTCATAGCAAATACTATGTGCATATGCATATATATGCATTATTTTTCTTAATCGTCAGGGGGTAGATAAAGAAATTAATAAAATAGCATCTTGGTTAGAAAAAAATAAAAAATAAAAAGGGATTTTATAATGGCGGCAACTGTTTGCCACAGTGAGGGCAGAAAGTTGCGTCTGGTGCTACGGGTGAACCGCAGTTGGGGCAGAATCTTGCTGCTTGAGTAGGAGCGGTTGTTGTCGGTGGAATGTAGCTGTACGGCTGTGAAGCGTAAGGTTGCTGTTGCTGTGGGCCCTTCATGGTGAAGAAGCCAATTACTGCAAATATCCAGGCAATGAAGATCAGTAGTACGCCGATTCCAATTATCGTCAGTATTGCGCCTACCCAAAGCAATGTGCCCGCGGTTTCAAACGATTGTTCCCCCGTTTTCTGTGCAAGTGTGTTGAAAGTTTTTCTTAAGTGCGAAGCTGCAAGAACGTAGAATACGAAGGCAACGATGAGAAACACGGCGCCGACTGCTATTCCTATTGCATTGCCAACTCCGAATGTTGTTGGAAAGCCATTGATTACGAAACCAATGACGAATCCTGCGCCGGCAACTGCTAACGCGATTAAAGCAACTATGTAGTATTTGACGCCTGTTAATGAGTTCTGGTAGATCTCATTGTCCTGGTAGTAGTTTGCAAACTCTTTCATGGCCCTGAGTAATAGGATTACTCCTATGATGCCAAGTACCCAGCCAACATATGGAACCCCGCCGAGTATTGTTAATATTGAGCCCTCCATGGCTAAGGTTTTACTATATTGAAAGTTTGTTCCCATTTTCTTTTTTCCTCCGAATTTTGTTTTTCTGATAGCACTACAAGGCGTGTGCGCGATATAGCCCTAACATTTAGATTTGTTCCTCTAAGGGTTAGAGTCATAAGCAAATCGGCAAATAATACTGAAATATGGAAATAAAATTTAGCTGTAGAGCGCTGTTTATCTTTGCGGCTGTGGCTTAGAAGGAAGTGGATGTAAGTGGCAAAGTCACGTGGAATAAGCGCAGATATTCAGTCCCCAAGAACAAAACTATTGTACTTCATCTATTCTGCCCCAAACAGTAAAATTAAGGCTGAACCAGGCGTAAAATCAAATCTGTCCTCTGCTTTAGGCTACAAGTCAGACGGGCATTTCCATTATGACTGGAACTACTTAACGAATGCCGGTATGATAGAGGAAAAACAGGGCTATTTTCGGGTAACTGAGGAAGGAAAGAAAGAGTTTAGTTTGCAGTCAGCCGCTTCACGAAGTAACATGACAATGATTGGAATAGGTGTCGCCATGGTTTTTTTCACTTTGGCACTTGAACTTGGAATTCTGCCCCAAGAAAGCGTGTTGTTTTTCGGGGTTGCATTAATTTTGGTCGGTTCCTTGTTTTTGGTGATTAGCAAAAGAAGCAAACCAGCGCTACCGCCTGAAGCAAGGGTTTTGCTAAAAGAACTAAGTCGGCATTAAACTTTAAGTTGTAAGACACATGGTGGTCTTCTAAATCGGAGATTTTGGAGGAAGAAAGGTCATTACAGTTTTACCTTGTCATATGAACCTTTATCGATAGACCTTTCTCCGTTTTGTGAAAGCGTTTAATACCTTCTAATCCAAAATAATTGTCTATGTCGACCTCGAAAACTTGCCCTAAATGTAACGGTTCAATGAAAAAGTCTAAAGATTTATCCGCAATAGTTACAGCTTCCAAAGGAATCAAAGGGTATAGTGTCAAAACGAATAGGTTCATTCCAGCTAGGACCTACACCTGTCAAGATTGCGGTTACATAGAATTGTACTATGATACACTCTAATCCGGTCCCAAGGTCTTCCACAAATTAGCCGGAATAATGGAAGGGCAGGCTTTTCAGGTTTTATCTTATACAGAACCTATAAAATAAATAATATTAATTTTGATTTGTCTTACTCCATGCCGCTCAATACGCGTTAGGCCTTTGGTCCTCGTTAGCCCGCTCAGCATTGCAAAATAGCGAATTTTGATTCTCAAAAGAGTTCAAAAGCTGCCTGATTGTCTACCTGTTTTAATGATGCAAGATGGAGAACAACGATCAGTTTGAAGCCTCAGTCAACATTTTTGTCGATCCAGCACAGAAAGCGCAAGTTATAGATGCTCTTTCAAAGGTTGAAAATATCGAGGAGATTTATGCCGTGAAAGGCGAATTTGACATTATTTCGATAGTTTCAGCTTCGAGCGTAGAAGAGTTCCGTAATGTTTTGCATAAGAGAATTATGAAGATTAAAGGGGTCAAAAGCACTATAGTTTCTGTCGTTCTCAAGTCTCATAAATCCTTGAGCCATATTCAGATCGTTAAACAGTTACCAAGTTCTTCCAAAAATGTACCCCCATAAAAGAAGAGAGGTCTTCCGGAAAATGTTTAATCATCAGAACGTAAAAAAATAATGAATTATTGGTTGATTTATCTTACTTCCAATTTGTGAAAGCCTTCGGGTATAGGGATGTTTTTCATTTAACTTAAGAGTTTTAATTTTCTGTTTGTTGTATCTGGCTATTGCCAACATGTATTTTTATTACAGCAACAATATGGCTAATTGTTCAACACGAAAATTTTTGCCCGTGCTTAGACAAATGGAGAAAAACTATGCGAACTCGCGAAGATAGATATGACAAAGATGCTAAAGCTAACGTTTTGAAAAAAGGCATTTCCAGAAATACGGCTAAGCTAACAATAAAATGCGAGTGCGGCTGGGAAACCTTGTTGGTCCCTGACTTGAAGGCTATGAGTAAAACTATAGAGGCACATGTGGATACGCATAGAAAAATAGAGAAGGATTGCTCGAAAACTGATGCTGAAAATATAGGTGCGACTGAACTTGAGGCTGAGCGCATCGAGAGCTATTTAGTTGCCCAAGTCCTCAAAAAAGCAAGCACACAAGAAAGTTAATGAATTTAACCTTTTCAAAATATAGGGTTCTATTAGCAACAGATCAAGCCTTTTCAATGAATCAGGGGCAGAAGTGGAGCCTTCGGCGGGATTTGGACCCGCGACCATTACCTTACCAAGGTAACGCCCCACCGGGCTAGGCTACGAAGGCGTTTTTCTTTTTCTTCTTGAAAGTGATTGCGGTATGCAATAAAGAGCTTACGGTTATTCCGCAGTATCGCAACAAATGAATTCCGCGAATATGTTTTTTGTCGATTGTGTGTTTGCACAATTGTCAGGCTAACGATTCCATTCATAAACAACCCAACACCCCTCCACACAACACCCACACAACTCAACATACAATCTAACATTACTATGTGAATCAACCCAACCCTCAACCCGCAAACTACAACTCCAAAACCCTCAACCGCCTATCCCTTACACCTGGCCTGCTCCAAACTCTCAACAAACCTATCTACTCGCCAAACTCAGCCCAACGCTTAAAGCAACTACGCCATTTCAAGTCAAAAAACCTACAAAACAAGCCAAAACACCTCCAAAACAGGGCAAAACACGCCAAAAAACGACAAAATATGCAACCGAAAAAACCCCTAACACAACCGCTTTACCAAAAACCGCCTCAAATCAGCCATATCCCCCACACCAAAACCCCATTTGCAACGTGCATATTCATGTAAAATTGGAACATTCCGCCATTTTTCACCAAACAAAACATAAAAATTCACACATCAAAAATAACTTTTTGTCGCACATAAAAACCCAAAAACACACATTTACCCAACCATACCCTCAAAAGGCAATCAAGCCCTCTGCTGCATCACAACAGGTAAACAAAACCAAACCCCAAAGTGCAATGTGCAATTCTAACCCGCCACACCCACACAAAACAAAAAGTCAATGGCAAATAAATATTAAAGCAACCTAGCCTATTTCACACTGCGTATCTTTGTGCAGGGGTCTCCAAGCCAGGTCAACGGAGTAGGGCTTAGGACCCTATCGCGTAGGCGTTCGTGGGTTCGAATCCCACCCCCTGCACCAATCTAACTAAAATTGCATAGCCCATAGTTAGCGATGTTAGATGGTTGTTTTTGCCGCTTCGTGTTAGATAACGATGAATAAAAAAAGAAGTTGGAACCATGAAATCATAGCGGTAACAGAAACTTGGTGTTCTGTTGAGTTTCTGTTATTTTGAACAGAACCTTTGCCTAAACTATACTTCGTTGTAGAGGTTGCAGCTTGGACACTTTAAAACAACGTTCTTGAATTTTCCTTCGATGATAGTTTCGCCTAGTTTTGCTCCACAATTGCCGCATAGATAGGTAGTATTACCGCCCTTGCTTTTTATTACTGGCAACGTTTTAGAGGCGTAAACGGTTTGGGTTCCCTTTTTGGGTTCGGGTATAGTTTTTAATTTTCTGTTCATTTTGTCCACTTACTTCGGTTTTTATTGGCTTGCCTTGGATTAATAGTTTATTGCTGGGGATTTTTCGCTCATCCCCAATTCCATATTTGAATCCAAGAAAACTTATTTCGATTTAGGCTATCGCTCTTTCGCAATTACAATGAGTCCTTGAACTTCTTTACAAACGCCTCATAATTCAATTCAGTCATCGAAAAGGGTTCTGCAACCTCGACGACTTTGTCTATCTTTACGTTTTGCTCAATCAGCTCTAGTGCTTTTGTCGTAAACTCTTCATATTTGATTTCCACTTCGGGGATCGCGCCACGTCCCTCCAAATCAGAAACAGGCAGAATACCCAGCAATTCAATGCCCGCCCTTTCAAACGCTTGGTTTACAACAACTCGGGTTTCTTCGGACATATAATTGAGGTAAACTTTGTTCAAGATGACTCCCATAGTTTTTATTCCAAGTTTTTTCAGGAAACGTGCATAGTTCAAGGCACTTACAATTCCGCCCTCTATGCCCTCTTTATCGCAGCCAACTACAATCACCGTTGGCGAACCTAATGCTGCGGCTACTTCTGCGGTCGAGTTAGGTCTTCTATATTTATGCTCGTCCAAAAGCAAACCTGTAAACGCGTTCATAGCGCCTTCAACGAGCACGAAGTCGTAGTCTTTTTCTGCCCCCTTAACTACTTGCGGAATAGATTGCCAACCTGTGTCTGCAATCTCTATGGATGAATAACTTTGCATGGGTTCTTTTATGAGGTAGAGTGCTGGAACGATGTCTCGAATATCCCCGCCAATCTTTATGACTCCAACATTCCAGCCCCTCTTTTTTAATGCGCCCGCGAGGCCTGTGACTATTACTGTTTTTCCTCCTCCACTTTCCAGAGCTGTTATCAGCAGGGTGCGGGGAACCTTTTCTTTATGTAAATTCTTGTTTCGAAGACTGATGTCAGTTGATATTCCTAGCTCGAGCTTCATTTTTTGTTTTAGCTCTGCATTTGCTTCCCTAATTTCTTCCAGTTCAGCTAGACTAATGTCTAATGATTTGGTAATGGATTGAATAATTATGGGGTTCTTGTCGAGTAAAGCGTGAGTCATTACACCGACAACGTTACCTGAAGAGTTGCAGACGCCTGAAATGATTTCTGTTTGGTTTCTGAAATAGTTCAACCGTTTGACCTTGGAAACAATTATGGGGGTTGCTTTTTCATGTAAAGCGATGTCTCCGTAGGTGTGGCAATGAAAACCTGCTAACTCAGCTCCAACTTCATTAGTCAATAAACTTGATCCGACAACTTTGACTTTAACTTGGTCCGTGCAGATCATCGGTTTGAACTCGACGTCAAGTAATCCCAATCCCTCTCGGAAAATTGGCTTGGGCGATAAGCGACCAATGTCAGTTCCACGCGACAAAATTTGGAAACCCGAACAGATACCCAAAACAAACCTTCCTGCGTCAGCCATCTTCAAAATCTCGTTTTTGATGCCGCCTTTGATAGACTGTGATTCAACCAGGCTGCCGCCAGGAATAATCATCATTTCTAAGATTTCAGAGGCTGGTTTGTCTCCGACTAGTCCATTCTTGCCTATTAGGTCGGTTGGTAAGTCTCCAAACGTTTCAAAGCAGGGTAATGCTCCTGGCAAGTAAACTAAGCCGATTCTATGCTTCAAATTCGTTACCTGAACTATTCCATTAACAATTATGAGGTTATTATTTAATTTGGATTAGCAGCAGTTTCAATGTCAATCTCAGTTCAAGAAGAAATTTGCTGATACATTTCCGTTGAATAAAGTTTTCGATTGCTAAAGCTGAAGTTCTTGACACTTTGTATTTTACAAATAGATATTTTGGGAATTGCTGCTACGCGCTTCTTCTTGCTCCGCAGTTAGGGCAGGCAAGTGTGTTTTCTGGCATCCCTGTTTGGCAGTATTCGCATGCTACGAGCCGCAGTTTCGGCGGTTCATTTGCCGGCTTTTGACTTTGTGGAATGACTTGAAATTCCATCTCTTTTGTAGTTATATCTGGTCTTCCATGAACAGCGACGACGCCTTTTATTTGCCATTGGACTTTGTCGTTTGTGGACATAAAGGTTGGGCGTGAGCCAGCAGGAATGTTAATGCTGAATTTGAAAGTTCTGCTAATTCCGTTAATTAGTTCGGTAGCAGAGTTGCAGGGGGGTTTTGCTTGGAACAGGATTCTATTTTCAGTCACTTGCCGAATGACCGTGCGTTTAATCGCGGGGTCATATTCTGTTCTCATAACTTGAGCAGTCTCTGAGCATTTGATCTCACATCGGATTTCTTCTGCTTGAATAACTTCATGAGGAGAAATTGTGAATGTTCCTTCTATGTTCTCCCCTAAAACGGCGTACTGATCGGATAGTTGAAGATTGGCGTCTGCTTTTGGAGCGACCAAATGCCCTTGTATCTTCTTTAAGAATCCCATCGATATCGAAAATATGTGTGGGCTATGAGCTAAAAAACTTTTCAGTTAGCAAATCGATCTGTAGTAGAAGGTCCGCCCATTTATTCAAAGATACCGAAGTTGTTTGAATAGTTTTAATACTTTAAATTGTCATTTATGAAAAAGGGTTTGAATTGACCAACGAATTTACTCCACATAACATACTTATCTCGTTTAATCGCATCAAACATAATTTTAGATATTATTGCAATAGCGATTTGGGGATTATTGCCGTCCACTCAATGGAGCATTTATCGGTTAGGTTTCTTAATTGTCGGCACAGAAGCCGCTTTAGCTGCATCATTATTTGCATTAACACTTTTGGGGCTAATCAATAGACAAAAATGGGCTCCGGTTCTAATAATTGCCATTACTTCAACTCAACGAGTTTTCGCCACTTACGTGTTCTTTCCAAGCCCCGCAATTGCGGTCACATTAATCTGGAGTTTAATAATAATTTACTTCGGCTACAAAGAATTGAAACACAATAACCGAACACAAGGAGTTCGTTAAGAGAAAAAGCATTTATTTTCTACAAAGAAACCTAATATCACCGCCACCGTTGAATTTCGGAGAAACTGAATAGATTATGCATTTTGATAAAACAGCATTTACAAAGACAACAATATTAATTGTCGCAGTCTCGTTTTTGCTGTATAATATCTATCAGGCAACCACTACAACAATCTTTCTTTCACATTTCCAATTAGTAATCATTAATCTGCCTCACTTCATAAAAAGCTCTCAACCAAACCTACAACTAGCACTCTTCTTATTCCAAGAAATTGCAGGTTCAATTGGTAGTTATCTACGTTTGATAGGCGCAATATTTGCTTTAGATTGTGCGGTTCTCTTTTTCAAAAAAGACGTAAAGTACTTGAGAGATTTGGGAAAGTGCTTCTTTTTGAATCACTTTACTTTCTGCTGCTTCTTCCTGCTGCATTAAATCACCTTGTCGGCTCGATCATATCATCCAGCGCGTTTTTGAATTTTTACACTGGCATTTCATGTCTAATTCAAGCAGCTCTAATTTTTCCACCGTTATTTATGCTGAGTCGCAAGTTGAGAAAACCTCAAGATTTCCCTCCTATCCTAAAGTGGGCAGGTATCAGTGCTGTATTGTATGTTTTTGGGTTTTGGGTTAGACACGGATTACTCTGGGTTTACGCACTTTTGCCTTTGGAAGCTCAGCCCAGCAGGCTTAATTGATATTATTGGTTCTGCTAATTCATTGCTAACTTTACTAGTGGCTGCCATAGTTACTTGTACTGCTGTCTTAATTTCTATAACTAAGAAGAAACTTGACTTTAAGTTGGCGGGGATCGCCATAATTTTGGTTGGCAGTTACTTTGTCATCTATGATTTAGTTTCCGTCTGGTCACCGATTTACCGCGATTTCTTGCCTTTAACGGATTTTTGGATGATAACTCTCCCAATTCTCGGCACCGCCATCTATCTATTAAGCAAAAAATGACAAAAAGAGACATGACAAAAATAGAACGAACATTTTGATAAACCTTACTTCAAAGGGAAAATGCGAGTGAAATCTCCCGGACCACATGGTTCGACGTCACCATCCTAGAGAGTATCCCAAGGTGTGAAGCTATTTCCTGTAATTTTTCTGAAGTTTGAGGAGCACTTGAAGGGGTAATTCGTAAAGCTTTGAGAAAACTGCCAAATCGTAGGTACCCATATAATCTTCGGCATCATTTAACTCCAGAAGAGTGAAATAAAATGACAGAAAAACCTAATGACGTAATTTTCGTCGGAAACAAACCACCAATGAGCTATGTGCTCGCAATCATAACCGCATTCTCTGGATCTCAAAAAGAAATTACCCTAAAAGCCAGAGGACAAGCAATCACCACAGCAGTTGACTGCGCAGAAATCGCAAGAAACCGTTTCATAAAAGACCTCAAAGTTGCAAAGGTAACAATCGGCACTGCAGAGATGCCACCACGCGAAGGCGAAAGCAGGTCCCGAATGGTTTCCACAATGGAAATAACTCTCGTAAAGCCCTAAACAAGGAGTTTTATTTCTCCACATTTTTTATTAATCCGTAATCGTTTTGTCCTAAAACTAATCACAAATCCGACGTTATGAAAATAAATCGTTTGAATATTATTTTTTATAGGTACTAATGGTAAGATAAAACCTATCACGCATTTTCCAAGATATCGCCAAGATTTGGATGAACTCACCATGCCAGAATACAGCAAACACCGTGAGCTTTGGGAAAAAATGGGTTTACGAAAAAACTAGGTTTAACAAAAACCAATAATTGCAAATTATTTCTAAAAGTTGAGCTAAAATTAAAAATAAAAAAGGATGTTATTAATTGAGTAAAGATGTTAAGCTTAAGAGCTTAGTATCTGCGTGGTGGTCTACGTTTTGCGTAGCATTCTCGGCAGTATACTGGCCTGCTTCCGTCTGGTTTGAATGGAACATCGCATTCTTTTCCGCAGTCTGCGCAGGTTGCCTTGTGCATCTCTTTATCGCCATATGACATTTCTATTTTTCACTTCCTTTTACTACTCTGCAGATTCCTCTGCATGCTTGTGTAACACATGCTTACACTAAAGCTTATCCGTTAAAAACAACCATTCGACGTGATATTTTCACTCATAATCACCTTTCCGTCCGCAACCCATGAAAACCTGTGCGGGGATCAGCTCAGAGATAGCCCACATTTTATTATTAGTTCTCGCTAATTATTCGGAAGCTTGAAAAAAACAAAATTTTGTGGGTACACACTTTCAGAGCTTAAGAGTTCGAATCCCACCCCCTGCACCAAAATCGGTCTCGATATTAACTGAACTGCCTTAAAAGTTCTTGAAATAGTAATCTCTACAAATGGTTTTTACTTATCTGTTTCTTGTTAGGCAAATGACTATTTTTTCTAAGTATTGAAAAATTATAAGAATTCCAAAAGAATTATGGGATATATTCTTCAACAATTTTCTTTGCTTGTTCTTCAGACAGATAGTCGCTCAGATACATTTTGATGAGGTCTCTTAGAACTTTCCTTCGCTCTTCCTTGTTCTTTTCATTGTTTGACGAATCATTAATACAACTATATTGATTGTTAATTGCGCTATTTGGGTTGTTGATATCGTAATTTGGATTGTTGATGTCGCTTTTTGGATTATTCAGATAACTATTAGGATTTTTGTCTTGAGCTCGCAACTCTTTGACGATTCTTCTAAAAAGTACACCAATTGTAATGGGCATAAAAACACTCCTTGTAGACTGCTCTATTTCTAAGGCAAAACAATCTTATTAGTCTATCAGGTTCCCCATCAAAATTGAAAAAGAATTTGCGAATGATTCTACGCGTCTCAGACGGTTCCGAATCCCACACGCTGCACTATTGCTGGACTGTTTGTTAGAAGGAGAAAAACAGCTATTCCTACAGAAAATTGTTCTTCTTCTTTCAAAGACTTCTATAACTTAGTTTTAACAGCCAAGGTTGATATCCTGACCCAGGAGAAGATGATGATAATGATGATGATACCACAACGATTTTGCATTACAACAGTGTCATCTATCAAAACTAAGCCAAACTACACAATATTAGCCTGAGCCATTTGGAGCCAGAGAAGTTGCTGCTGCTGATGCTGCTGCAACCCGATTCTGCAAACCAATTGTTGCATCTCCTAAAGATACAAAAACTACTCTTCAAATTCATAGTTGAAGACCACAGAGTGGTAGAAGTTGTTGTTGTTGCTGCGACTGAATTCTACACACCGGTGGCAACAACAACCAGAAATAAACCTAAATTGTAAAGTTCGTCTATACAAAAAAGATTTCTTACCCATATACTCTTAAAATTTTATTGACGAATTCTAACTGAAAGATCAACAAAACTGAATCTTGCAAAACCATATAATGACCTCTTAGAGTAATTAACAGTAACTTTCTATTGATAGAAGAAGCGAGCACTGCAGCAACCGTCTTCTTCTCTTGAAAGGTGGTTAGAGTTGAAAGAACAACAACATCGCAAAATGGTTTGTTGTTGTTCTTCCAAAGTCGTTCTGGTTCATTTGAAACGAGGTCTTAATGGGGGATCCAATATTCTGTTATTTCTCTACATACCAGAGGGTATAGATTACACAACCAATTATATCATTTAACGTGAGAGAGTTTAAAATGCGTTTTTTTAAGTAGAAACCCTTATCTTTTAACATAACAAGTTTTAATGCAGGACTTTTCACCATTAAGAGGAAGATTTGTCTTAGACAAATCAAATAGACGTCGAAAAGTCTCGAAAAGTAGGATGCAAATAATGTCTGAACATAAACCTGTATGGCCTGAGTCGGGCGATCTTGTAATCGCCACGATTGAAAGTGTGATGGATTATGGAGCATACGCTAACCTCGATGAATACAGCAGACGAGGTTTTCTTCATATCAGCGAAATCTCCAGCGCACGCATAAGAAACGTCCGAGACTTTGTTCGTGAAAACCAAAAAATGGTCCTCAAAGTCCTCCGCGTAGACATCGAAAAAGGCCACATTGACCTCTCGTTACGAAGAGTAACCAAACGTGAACGTATCGAAAAAATCAAATCCTGGAAAAAAGATCGCAAAGGCGATGCTCTCCTGCATGCCGTAGCTGAAAAAACGGGATTATCCATACATGAAGTCTACCAGCAAGCAGGCGTTCTCCTCGAAGAAAAATACGGCTTATACGACGGCTTCGAAAAAGTCGTAAAAGAAGGCACAGATGTCCTAACTAAACTAAACATACCCGAAGACCTCGCCAAAGTTATTGCTCAAGTTGCAGAAGAACGCATAAAAATTAAGACAGTGCAGGTCAAAGGCGTCATTGAGATTCGATGCATGAAGCCCAACGGTGTTCGTTGCATTCAAGAAGCATTCGGAAAAGCAAAGAAAGCACAAGAAGCAAAAGACGCTAAAATCGAGTTCGCAGTGATTGCTGCCCCAAAATACAGCGTTGAAGTTTCTGCCGATAATTGGAAACGCGCCGAAGAAGTATTGGATAAAGTAAGCGAAGACGTAGTTGCCAACATTACTAAAGCGGGCGGGCATGGGTCTTTTAAAAGAGAGAAATAGATGGTGAAGATTTGAGAGAAGCTACTGAAAAATTAGAATGGGGTCAAGTCGAGAAAATTGGGAAAGGCACAAAGGCGAACTTTGATTCAAAAAAGAAAACTCTCACTTTTTGCTTCAACCGCGGTCCCGAAATGTCAAGCGAACTATTAAGAACATCGCGGGAGCTTTTGATGAAAGAGCTAACAGCATTGGGCTATTCCAGCCGCATGAAATACAACGGCGAAGTTGTAGTTGACAACGTTCAAGAAAATAATGTGGTTCTAGTCAAGAAAAACCATAAACTTGTGATTAGCTTAAACAAAAAGGAAACTGAAGAAAAAGCCAGTTCAGCCGCAGAATCAATCGAATCCAAGAACAGGACCCAAAGCAACATAAAGTTTTCTTAATTTCCCCTAAAATTTTATTTTAGAGCGCAGAAGGCATTTTCAGCTCAATAAAATACTCCAAATCCAAAGAGACCTTTTGGGAAAACAACTAAATACTTGTCTATTGCAATGTTAGAGCTATGGCATTTCAGAGAAAACGATCGCATAAAAAAGCATACATTGCAATACTTCTCTTAGTTGTACTAATAGCTTCAGTTGTAGCAGTTATCTTGGCAACCCAGCCTACTTCTGCAAAAGCGATAGTAGGTGTTCATGTTGGGGACACTTTTACCTATAGCCTAATGGGAACATCAAATTTGTCGGCTATAAATGCAGTAGAAACTCCAGGTTTCTCAATTTATAATGATACAGATAATTATAAGATTACCATAACAGCAATTAACGGTAGCTCAGTGACATTGGATACTGTGTGGTTATTCAAAAACGGCACGGAGCTTCCTTCCACACAAACAATAGATTTATCAAATGGAGCCAAAACCGACCAGAACGGCTTCTGGGCCATTTATGCTTCTAACCTTAACTTGGGTGACCCGCTTCGTCCAACTGGACATGATGGATTAACCGTTAACCAAACTATTCCCCGAACATATGCGAGCGGTTCGAGAGTTAGTAACTTTATGACAATTGGAGCTGAATCCTATCTCGGGACTGATCCAACACATAATACATTGCGTTATGATTTAACTGGTGCTTGGTTCGACAAACAAACAGGCATGCTGGAAAACTTAACTTGGATAACCCAATACAACAATCCAGAAATGACTGAAGTTATCACCTGGAGACTCATAAGCTCGTCAGTTTGGGCTGTATAATAGATTCCTTCTATTTTTTATTAACCAAGCAACTATAGTCGGGACGCTCTTCTTTTCAAGGCTTAGGGAGATCGTATCTTTATTTTTGTTTTGCCTTAATAGCTGCCAGTTTTCCGCCCGCTTTAACCAAGCTTTTTTCTAAGTCGCTAAGGCTCAAAGTAACATCTATCTTTGTATCTTTGGTCAAGTTCTTTACACATATTTGCTGCTTTAACTCTTTAACATCTAACTCCAGTATGTCGCCTTGTGCAATGCCTGAATAATCTTTTTTGTTCACGAAAGTTAAGGGCAGAATTCCGAAGTTGACCAGGTTAGCCATGTGGATTCGGGCAAAAGATTTGGCAATTATGGCTTTTACGCCGAGGTATTTTGGCGCAAGTGCCGCGTGTTCACGCGAGGAGCCTTGACCATAGTTTTCGCCGCCCACAATAAACCCGCCGTTTTTCTCAAGAGCTCGATTAGCAAAGGTTTTGTCAACATGAACAAAGGTGTATTTGCTGATCTCTGGAATGTTACTTCTAAGAGACATGATTTCGGAGCCGCCGGGCAAGATGTCATCGGTTGAGATGTTGTCGCCCACTTTAAGCAAGACTTCTCCTGAAAGTTTATCGGGTGTAGGTTTGAAGTTGGGTAAGGGCTTAATGTTTGGTCCCATTACAACTTTGTTTGTTGTTTTAGCGGTTGGGTAAATGAACATGACGTCGCTTAAAACAAACATTTCAGGCATAGAAATTTCTGGGTACTTGCCGAGTTTTCGAGGATCAGTTATTTTACCAGTGAGCGCTGCGGCAACCGCAGTTTCGGGACTAACCAAGTAGACTTTGGCGTCTTGAGTTCCACTGCGTCCTTTGAAATTGCGGTTAAATGTTCGAAGTGAAACACCCTCACTAGTGGGGGCCTGCCCAATCCCAATGCATGGACCACATGCATTCTCCAAGATTCTGGCTCCCGATTGAATTAAGGGTTCAAGCTCTCCAGTCGCTGCAAGGTTTTGCATGGCTTGTCTTGACCCAGCTGAAATGGTGAGGCTAGTGTTTTCATTGACTTTTTTGTCTTTGAGCATAGCGGAGACGATTTTTAGGTCCCGCAACGAAGAGTTGGTGCAGCTGCCGATGCAAACTTGATCAACTGGGGTACCTTCCAGTTCAGATAAGGCTTTTACATTATCGGGACTGTGAGGCAAAGCGATTAAGGGCTCCACTTTTGAAAGGTCAATGTCTATCGTCTCTGAATATTTTGCATTATCATCTGCTTTAAGCTCAGTCCACTGGTCTTCGCGCCCTTGTCCACGCAAAAATAACTTTGTGGTTTCGTCGGATGGAAAAACAGATGTAGTTGCTCCTGTTTCGGTTCCCATGTTAGTTATCGTTCCGCGCTCAGGAACACTCAGCGTTTTGACTCCTGAACCATAATATTCTAGGATCTTGTTAACTCCGCCCTTAACAGTTAATTGTTTTAGGACTTGAAGTATGACGTCTTTGGCAGAAACATATGGCGAAAGTTTTCCGGTTAATTTTATTCCTGTGATGCTGGGCATTTCAAGGTAGAAAGGTTCACCTGCCATAGCTGCGGCAACATCTAAACCTCCTGCACCGATAGCAATCATGCCCATGCCGCCTGCAGTTGGCGTGTGGCTGTCGCTTCCCAAAAGCGTAACGTCCGGTTTGGCAAAGCGTTCAAGGTAAAGTTGGTGGCAGATGCCGTTACCTGGACGCGAAAAGACGATGCCGTATTTTGCGGCGACTCCTTGCAAATAGCGGTGGTCGTCAGCATTGCGGAAATCGTTCTGGAGCATGTTGTGATCAACAAAACTCAAGCTCAACTCGGTTTTGACTTTAGGAATACCCATAGCTTCAAACTCAAGGTAAGCCAACGTGCCCGTGGAGTCTTGCGTTAAAGTGTGGTCTATTTTTAGGGCAATTTCTTCGCCAGCAACCATCTTCCCATGAACTAAGTGCTTAGCAATTACTTTTTCCGCAACAGACTTGTTCACTTTTTTATCCCTCTTAAATTAAAGCGATTGTTATTGTATGCCAAATAAAAAGAGGGAAATTAAGTTTCGCATCCAACTTTAAGATTTAAAGGCTTTTTTAACGGAAAAAATGAAATAGTCAACTACTATTTCCTATAGCAAGAGGCATGCTATTGTCGTTTAGAGAGAAAATGCAGGACACATCAAAAAGCAAGAATTCCCACATCGTCTTAGCGCTGGATTTTCCCTTCGAAGCTGCCCAAAACAGCGAGAAAGTTTTGGCGAAAGCACAGAAGGTGCTCAAAGCCGCTCAGCCCTACATCTGTGCAGTTAAAATTAATCACCACCTTACTTTGCCGTTGGGTCTTTTTGACGGGGTACAAAAGCTTGTAGAGCAGATACGGGGAGAAGGTATGCTTGCCATAATGGATGCTAAAGTCAACGACATAGGCAACACCAACCAAATTATTGCCGATTACTATTATGCAGCTGGCTTTGACGCCATAATCGCCAACCCGTTTGTAGGATGGGACGAGGGCTTAAAGCCGCTCTTTGAAACATCCAAAAAACAGAATAAAGGCGTGATTCTGCTCACTTACATGAGTCATAAAGGCGCTTGCGAAGGTTATGGCCAAACTGTAATCAATCCAGACACTTTCGAACAAACCCCACAATACGTTTCCTTTGCTAAAAAAGCCTTAAACTGGGGTGCCGATGGAGTGGTTGTTGGTGCAACAGTGCCCGAAAAAATAGCAGAAGTCAACCGGATTCTTGGTGAGAACGTTGATATTTACTCGCCTGGGGTAGGTGCGCAGGGTGGAGCTGCGGAAAAAGCCATCAAAGCAGGCGCCAGATACATAATTGTTGGAAGAGAAATAACCAACTCAAATGACCCAGCACAAACCGCGCGTATGCTTTGTGATTCAATAAAAGGAATATAACGGCAGTTTTATCTGCGTTTGTTTTCCCAGAGTTCTTTTTTGAGCAAGTCCCGAACTGAAGAGCGGATTACGCTGCTTCTGCTGGGGTACATATTTGCTCGGACAAGTTCATCTAAACCTTCGAGATAAGCTTCTGGTAATAGGACTGTTACAAGTTTCAATTTGTTTTATCCTCCTCAAACTATATCATGCATATAACATGTGGCAAATATAAAATTAGTGTATCAAACCCTGACCAATCACAATTGCCGAAGTTGATTCAGCGTTCCCAAAAACGTACCATCCAACAGATAAAGCTCAGCCTCGTCAACATCTACAGCTTCCGAACGCAAAACAGGCCCAATCAGAGCTTCACTGCCAATCTCTCTTCTGGGTCGGGTTTCGTTTACGGGTCTACCGCCCAAAAAATCGTTAAAACTAGGCATGATATAAATCTCCTCAGTTCTTGCTTTGATGGTATAATGTTTCTTTAATGTTTCAGCTATTGAGCCTTCGATTTTTACTCCGCTTTTTTGCAAAAGAATTTTCGCGAATGCTTCGGTGTCGCATTTGGCTTTCATCCACACTTGTCTTGTAATTTTACAACCCGTTGGGTCATGAAAAACCACCACTGGATGCAAATGCCCCATTACCAATGTTTTACAACCTAACAACTCGGGTGAAGGCCATTTGTGACCGTGAAAAACCCCTACATCACCAATAACCGCTCCCGTTGCAGGCAAAAGCTCAACATTCGCTGGCAACAAAGGTTCCAAGTTTGCGTCATGATTACCACGAACAACAGCTATGCTATCCATACAACTTGAGAGTTTGTTAAAAAAGTCAGGAATGTCTCGCCACTCGCCAAATTCATGCGAAACCACAGTATACTTCACGTCGCCAAGAATAACCAGCCTGTCAGGTTTGTACTTGGTAATAATGGCGGTTAACTTGTTTAGTATCTTTGAGGTTTGGCTAGGCACGTGGATGCCTTTTTCTTGAAGCTGTATCTCCCAGCCCAGATGCGGATCAGCGATAAGCAGAGTCTTGGTTTTTGTGGTTTTTACGAGGGCACAAGCGCTGGGCAAAAGCAACTTTAACATCAGGGATTAACCAGGCTCAAAATTTTTTGGTGAATCTCAGTATTGGCTGAAGCAACAAAACTGAGGGTTTGTTTTGGATCCAACTTTACATTTATCGGTTTGTTTTTTGGGTTGGTTACAATTCCGCCTGCTTCTTTAACTATAAGGAATCCTGCGGCAACGTCGGTTGTTCGGATTTTGTTTCGAAGATCTATGAAGGCATCAGTCAAGCCTGCAGCGACAAAACATATCTCCGGAGCGTTGGCTCCCCAATGGCGCGTATGTTTAATGTTTTCCATTAAGGATGTAAAAGTTGGTACGTTGACTTTGGTTTTGTAAGCGTTTAGATCGATGCCTATCACCGCTTCATCCAACGATGTGGTTTTTGAAGTCGTGATTCGTTCGCCATTGCGGTAGGCGCCTTCGCCTGCAAATGCAGTGTAAGCGACATCATGAAAAAGATCCACGACCATGCCAGAATAAACGTCAGCAAGTTCAGGTTTATGGGATACGGCTATTGAGGAAGCGTAAAATGGCAAGCCATGTACTAGGTTTGTTGTGCCATCGATTGGGTCAACACACAAATAGCACTCTTTGGAAGAGGCGCCATATTCTTTGGTGCCTGATTCCTCGCTGATTAACGTAAAGGAAACACAATGCTTTTGAAGGGTGTCGACGATAGCTTTTTCAGCTGCCAAATCGACGGGCTTCATCATATCACCGCCAGCGCCCATACCCAAGTTAGGTTGAGCTTCATTAAGGGTTTTGAGACATGGCATTATGTTTTTTTGAATATTGATCTTGCATTCAATGAATATTTGCTGCCAGTCGATTTGAGTTTTCATTGCTTAACCTTCATTTTCTATATTGTACACCAAGTTGATAAAGAATATACCAACATAATATTAGAGATGGTTTTCGCTACCAAAAGAAATTATTAGTAATGCTGTGGGCGAAAATTGAATTAATAACTTTTCAAACTGTATTTCATTAAAAGTTTGATTGGAATAAAATTTTTGCCAAGTAAGACTTAGGCTTTGATTTTACTAACTCTGTTAGAAGAAGAGATGTAACTATGCCCCTGCACGGTAACAACATATTTGCCATTGTTTTGCGTGAGCATGCTTTGTCTTGTGAGAATTGTCAAATAGGATTCTGCTTGCACATCATTCAAACCTAACCTGCTCATAATTCTGCCTTTATCTTTTGGTGTTTCACAGAAACGGATAATTCCTATCCTCTCACTAATAGACATACTAACTCACAAGATATTTACTCCTTGAGTAGCAATTAAGCATACGTGACTGTTTGGCAGCTACAACAACCAAGTGTAACTGTAATTTTTTTTGGATTCAAGAAACTTGTTTTCAGCAATAAATAAGAATCCCCAAAATACTCTAATAATAAACAAGAAACCTGAAACCGTAACTCAACTTTTATCGGTGTAAATTATGGGAAAAAAAATACATCTACCTCAAATAGTTAGAAAGGCGGGAGAACAGGTCTTTACTAAGCCAGCCACAACCAAATATCCTTTCGTGAAGCCCCAGTTAGCTGAAAATTTTCGTGGTCAACCAGTCTTTGATTTTTCGTCGTGTATTGGCTGCGGTTTATGCGCAAGGGATTGCCCAGCAAAAGCAATAGAGATGGTTGAGGCAGAAGGAAAGAAACATCCGCAAATTAACCTATCCAAATGTGTCTTTTGTTACCAATGTGCTGAAACTTGCCCAAAAAAAGCCATAAAAAACTCATCTACCTACGAGTTAGCCACAACAGACAAATCCACCTTAGTTAAAAAACCACAGTCAGACACTAAAACTTGAATCTCTTTTTAACAAAAACCAATTTTATTTAGCTTTTATTTGCGTTAAAATTACTTTAGATCCACTAAACCTCTGGAATATTTGCAAAAATTGGCAAGTTGAAACTGAAAAACTCATGAAAACTCTTAAATTATACAATTCCCAACTGAACTGCAGGTCTCCTTCATGTCATCAAACACTAACAGGCTTGAAATCCAAAGCTACGATGATAAAGAAAAAATGTTTCTAGTTAAATCACCTTCAGGCAATGTCGTGAAGGTTGCAGATACCTTTGCCGAGATGTTCGGGCTTTGGGCAGGAAGAGTTTTGATTACCGCACAAAATGAAAAATGGGCACAAATCGCCGCAAGTTTAACAACGGGCTTTGCCACAAGCGTAATCGAAGCAACTGCAGAAGCAGCAATCGAACGCGCTGTTCCAGCAGACCAGACACCAGACAAACGACCTGGAATACTTATTCAAATTTATAATCGTGACCGTTTTGAACTCAAACACCAGTTAATGCAACGCATTGGTCAATGCACGCTGACGTGCCCAACAACCGCAGCCTTCAATGGCTTAACAGGAAAACGCACCCTCAACGTCGGCAGCAGCCTCCGCTATTTCGGCGATGGCTTCCAGAAAAAAGCTATGGTTGGCGGCAGGAAATGCTGGAGAATCCCCGTTATGGAAGGCGACTTTATTGTTGAAGACGGTTTTGGCGCAATGGAAGCGGTTGCAGGCGGCAACTTTATGATTTTCGCTTCAGATCAACTTTCAGGACTTAAAGCAGCTGAGGCTGCAGCAGATGCAATCCGTGCAAATGCCCCTGACGTAATTATGCAGTTTCCAGGAGGAGTTTGCCGTGCAGGAAGCAAAGCAGGCTCGCTCAAATACAAACTGAAAGCTTCAACTAACCACCCATACTGCCCAACATTGCGTACCCTTGTTCCTGATTCTGTAGTTCCAGAAGGCGTAACTTGCGTCTATGAAATTGTTATGAATGGCTTAACATTGGACGCGGTTAAAAAAGGCATGAAAGTGGGCGTAACAGCAGCCGTCGGAGTTCCAGGTGTAGTAAAGATTTCGTCAGGGAACTATGGTGGAAAGCTCGGGCCATTCAAAGCTTATCTCAGAGACGCCATAGGTGCACCTGCCATAGAGCCAGCGCAGGTACCGCCAGCTAAGCCAAAAGCCTAAACTTCCGTTTTTTAAGTCGGAACTTTTATTTGATTCCTATTAACGTAAGTTATGCTGATTACGCGGAACTTAGTGAAGTTATTTGAGTACAGCAAAAAAATCGTCTCTTGAACTATTCAGGCTAAGAAAAACCCTCAACGCCCTAGCTAACAAAGAGGGTAGCCACACCGAACTTATTACTGTCTACGTTCCGCCAGGCAAACAAATCAGCGATGCCCTCAACCTTCTACGCAATGAATATGGAACCGCCAGCAACATCAAATCCAACGTAACGCGTAAAAACGTTCTCGACGCCATCACCAAAGCGCAGCAAAAACTCAAACTTTTCAAAGACCCCGGCGAAAAAGGTATTGTAATTTTTACGGGTGCTCTGCTGGGGGAGGGAGACGCGCCAGGAACTGAACGCATGGAAGCATACGTCATCGTTCCGCCTGACCCCATCAAAATCTTCCTCTATCGCTGTGACTCACGTTTTCACACTGAGTATCTGCAGGATATGTTGCGTGAAAAAGAAAGTTACGGCATCTTACTGGTAGATTCTAATAACGCTTCGATAGCCACCTTGCAAGGGAAGCGTTTGCAGATTGTGAGGCAAATGCATTCAGGTGTTGCAGGCAAAACTAAGGCCGGGGGGCAATCAGCTAGACGTTACGAACGTCTTCGCGATATGCAGCTTAACGAATATTTCACCCGTGTGGGTGCACATGCCAACGAAATTTTCTTGCCTATTGAAAATTTAAAAGGTATTATCCTTGGTGGTCCAGGTCCGACAAAATACGATTTTGAGAAAGGCGACTACCTGAACTATCAACTAAAGAACAAACTTCTCGACGTAATTGACACAGCCTACGTAGAAGAACAGGGTGTCAAAGAAATAGTGGATAAAGCGCCTGAAATTATGCGCAAAGTCCGCTACATCGAAGAAAAAGAAGTGATGCAAAAGTTCCTCTACGAAGTCGGCCACGACACTGGCTTGATAACCTACGGTGAAGCTGAAGTGAGACGTCTGCTGCAAAACGGAGCGGTGCGTACGGTATTGATGTCGGAGGATTTAGATTTGGTCCGCGTGACAATCAAATGCGGCGCTTGCGGCTTGGAAGAACATCACACCGTTAAGGGAAAGGATGTGTCTGATTTTGAGAAGGGTTTAGTTGGGAAGCCATGCTCAGCTTGTAAGGCGCCATCATTCACAGTGGTAGACAAGAAAGATGTTGTTGACGACTTGGCCGAGCTTGCTGAACTCGCAAACACTGATGTTGAGGTTATTTCCGGCGAAACTGAAGAAGGACAGATGCTCAAGAACGCTTTCGGTGGTCTTGCCGCGATTTTAAGGTTCAAGATGCAAGGTTAAATCACTGTTTTTAACTTGTTATCGCCTTCAAAGTTGGCAATATTGACATATATTCTAAGTGTTTCAAAAATTGGTCAAGCTTAGAAATCACGTGGTTTTTTTTTCAAAAACTGAAAAGTTGATTGGGGGGTAAGGTGAGGGGTTAGTCCCTCTTTCTTATTGTTCTCTTTTGTTATTGAATAAGACTTGTTTTGTTTGCTTATAAGGGATATTTCCATTTTCGTAATATCCAAGCATTAACTTGGTTTTAACTGCAAAAGCTGTTCTGCCTGCTGCTTTCCTAACCCCTTTACGAACAGATGCTTTTCTTTAGAAGTAGCCCCTGAAACAAGCTCAACTTTCGTATGCAAAAGTTTTGTGAGTTCTTTTAGGATTTCTTTGTTCACTTTGCCTTTGATTGGTTCTTCAGTGGAGTGGACCACGATTTCGCCTTCCTCCATTTCTAGACTAAATTTAGGGCTGTTGGGTTTAACAAAAATGGTGATTATTACGCCGTCGTTAGTTTCGGAGATACTCATGCAGGTATGCACTCGGAATTGCAGGACGATCGTGCTTTGCCAGATTGCAATGCCCAACTGAACTTGTTGCGCAGAGTTTGAGGGTAGAATTTCTCGATGTCGAACTTGACTTTCTTCGCCCATTTGACATACGCAGTCGGGTCAATGTAAGATTTCAATGAGGTGCCCAAATTGTATTCCTTTGTCAGCTTGGTTAGTTGAATGTCCAGCTTGGCTCTTTCGATTCTGGTTTCGAGGGATTCGGTTTTTTTGCCCGCGGCTTTTTTTGTTTTCAGTTGTTGCTCGAGGTTTTTGAGGTTCTCTTCTTTTTGGACAACGCGCTTGTCAAAGGTCGGTGGAACTTTGCGTTTGTGGTTTGCCACTTCAGCAACTTTGAAGTTTGCCATTTTTGCCGCATAATTCTTTTTGTAATCGGGGTCATTTTTGGTGACGCCACTCTTTTCGAGCTCTTCTTTGACGGTTTTCGTGCATCTCCATGTACGGAAAACTTTGGCGGTGAGTTTGGGCATTTTTTCAGAGAGGAAACGGCTCACATGTTTGGAGTCGATGCCTTCAAAGAGGTATTCTTTACTTGTTTTGCTGAAATGCTCAATGTTTTTTATGACTTCAGGAGGCGCTTTATACTCTTTAATCCATCTTACGCTGTCTTTGCCTAAGAAATCAAAGTGGAGTGTATCACCCACGATTTTGATGTGTTCTTTTCTCAGCGTTATAGCCCCTACGGTGTCCGCTTCGTCGGGGTCTTTTTCGTCGCCAACCCTCATGTTAGGCACCAAAATCAGCCATGACACAGTTGCGACCTTGCGCCTTGTCTCGTCCTTGTTGACAAGGTTTTTGAGGATATGTGCTTCGATTTGTTTGATTTGTTTGTCCAATGTTTCGGCTTTCTGGAACTTTTCTTTTTCGCGGTTCTGTTTTAGGAATGCAGTATCGGAGAACCAGACGTATTTGATTTTGCCTGTGAGTTTGTCTTCCCACTTGGCTACATACATCTTATTGGGTTCCCAAACGATGCCTTTCCAGTTTCCCACGGGTTTTGGCACATCAGGGGGCAAGTTGAGCGTGATGTCTTGCTCGCTTGGTCCTTCCTTCCATTTGCCTCGTTGTGGGTGGTCGCCTCGACCAGCAAAAAGACATGAAGGTTCAGCAGTCCAGTTGGCAATTTCCAGTTTTTGCCCATCAACTTCTGCATAACCATATTTTTCTTTGAATTCTAAACGTTTTACTTTACGTTCTTCAGCCTGCTTCTTCTTCTCTTCCTTAGTTATTGCTTCTTTCTTGGCTTTATCGTCAATGATGAAGCTCTTAACTTGGCTAAAATCAATTTCGTTGATTTGCCCACCGTTGTTTTGGATCGTCTGGGGATTATCGATGCTGGCAAGGTACTTTTGAATGAAAGCGTTCAAGTATCCTGCGGAGGGATTTTCTTTCTTTAGCTGTTCGAGAAATTCCTTCATGAAATTCTTTGTAAAAACTTTGTCTGGTGGTGGTATGGTAGTTGATAGAACTCTGCGGCTCCACGCCATCGCCATGGGTTCAGTTTTATTGGTTAGTTTGATTGTTTGACCTTGAATTTTTACACTAAATCCCTTAAGGTCGTAAGGCGGAACGAATATGCCGTTGTGCTTTAGGCTTTTCATAACGTGTTTCATTTTGGTTAAACACCATTTTTCGGCAAAGTTTCTTGCTTAGCCAACTATAGCTTTTACAAGGTTTTTTTATCTTTCGTTTTAAGATATTGCTTACGTCTACGACGGATAAGACTTTAAAAATATTCGTCAATAGTCTGGGCGGATTTCAGGAAAAAAGCTGTTTCTGCCGTTTTGAAACTCTGTCGCTTTGCAGTTTCTTATAAACTTCCTCAACCATCTTTCGTTCAACATAACCCTTATGGGGTCTAAATCCACCGCTGAACCCGCCGGGAATGTGCATAAGCTCATGAATCAAAGTCCGCTCTTTATCTTCCGAGGACATTCTGTCAAAAATCTCTGAAATAACCTCAATAGTGTATGATGGGGGAAGGTTCAATACGCCTTGCCAAATCTTGCCTAGGCCATGAATTCGGGCGATTGTGCGGCGTGCTTTGGAGCCTTTGCTTCGTACGCAGAAAACGAACTGCGGTACTACATGGTAGAATTCGCATTCCTCTGCTAACTGGTCAACTTGTTTTTTGATTTCTGGGGCCTCAAAATACTTTATTGGCAATTTTCCCTCTTCCGTTACCTTGTGATATGTTGTTTTAGTTAAAAAGCTAGGTGCTTTTCCGCAGAATTTTGGCAAGTTCCATCCAGAACGTGGCAACGAAAGGTACAACGGTGACCAGTGCCCAGTCTTGCAAGTGTAAGCTTGTTATTTGTAGTGATGTCTGTGTGAATGGCAGGGAAGTGCCCAAAAGTAAAGTTACAAATGCCAGCAGTGCCCATAGGAGCATGACTTTGTTTGAAAGGAGTCCTTCTTTAATTAGTGGTTCTCGTTCCGAGCGGAAGTTAAGCGCCAAGAAGATGTGTCCAAACATCCAAGTTGCAAACGCAACCGTCCGCGCGTAAGGTATGCTTTGGGTTGTGTAATATGCAAATAGGAAAGTAGCTGTTACCGCTAAGAAGAGGCTTAAGGCACCCAAAAAGAGGGTTGTTAGCATTGGTTTATTGAGGAATTTCTCTTTTGGATTAATCGGTGGCTTTTGCATATTCCCTGATTCCTCGGGTTCAGCGACAAAAGTAGCTGAAGCAGCCAGGTCCATGAAGAGCTCAAGTACTATGATTTGTATTGGGGCAAAGGGTAGCGGAATACCTAAGATAATAGGGATGAGAAAGATGGAGACCAATGCTACTTTACATGCTAAGTAGTAGCGGACCCCTTTGCGCAAATTGTCGAAGAGTTTGCGCCCTTCTTTAACTGCGATTTCTATGGTGGTAAAGTTGTCATCGGTCAAAATCATGCTTGCTGCTTCTTTGGCGACGTCGGTTCCGCGTGTGCCCATGGCAATTCCGATATGTGCTTCTTTAAGTGCTGGAGCATCGTTTATGCCGTCGCCTGTGACAGCTACGATTTCGCCGTTCTCTTTGAGTAACCTAACCAGACGCAGCTTGTCTTCTGGAGTAACTCGAGCAAAAATATACGTGTTCTTCAATGCTTCTTTTAGATCAGCGTCGGTCATCTTTGCGATTTCATCCCCTGTTAGCACTTTTGAGCTGTTTATGCCGACTTGATTGGCGATGGTTCTTGCAGTTTCAGGGTGGTCTCCTGTAATCATAATTACTTTGATTCCTGCTTCTTTACAAGTTTGGATGGCTCCCCTTACTTCTTTGCGTGGTGGATCAATGAAGCCTATGATTCCGACGAAAACGATGTTTTTCTCAAGAATTTCCTTCTCCGATGGTGCATCTGTTGGTAATCGGTGGTATCCAAAACCCAAAAGGCGTTCGCCCGAACGCGCCATCTTAACTATTGCCAAGGAAACTTCATTTCTAAGGGCATCCGTAAGCGGTGATTCTTCACCCTTCAACAAAATTCTGTCGGCGTTTTCTAGGATTCTCTCAGGTGCACCGCTCGACAAAGCCACCATTGAGTTGCCATATTGGTAAATGTAAGAAGCAAGTTTGCGTTTAACATCAAAGCTTAATTCGTCTTTGAGAACCCAATCTTTTGACAGAAGTTCGACTTCCAAGCCATCCTGTTTTAGGTTTTGTAGGATTGCTTGTGCCATCGGATTACCAGACATTGGGGCGTTACGGATTGCGTCGCTCGATAGAAGCGCTGTTTTTAATGCAGCTTTTTCGTTTTCTTTAAACTCAGTTGCTGAGGTTACTTTGGTATCAAAGTAAAGGTGTTCCACCCGCATATTGTTCTCGGTAATTGTGCCAGTTTTGTCAGTAGCTATTACTGTTACTGTTCCAAGGGTTTCTGCTGCACGCAAACGCTTCACTATGGCGCCTTTGCGGGACAAAGCGTAGCTGCCTACTCCTAAAACCATCGTAATTATGATAGGCAATTCCTCGGGGATAACAACGAATGCCAAAGACAAACCATAGAGCACAGCTTCTGCTGGGCTAGGCTGCAAACCCCTGATGTAACTTAAGACTGGTATGAGTATGGCGAAGAATAATGCAACCCAAACAAGCGTCTTAGAGAGCTGTTTCATAGCCAATTGAAGTGCTGTTTTAGGTTCTTTGGTGGCTTTGGTTATGCCAGCGACTCTTCCAAGTTCCGTGCTAATTCCAGTTGCGGTTACAATTGCCTTTGCTCGTCCCCTTGTGACTACGGTTCCCGTGAAAAGCATGTTAGTTTGATCTGTGATTCTGGTTTCAGTCGGCAATGCTAAGGTGGCGTCTTTGGCGGCTGGGAACGATTCGCCGGTTAACGAAGATTCGTCCATTTCCAACCCGTAAGCCTCTAGAAGTCGAGCGTCCGCTGGAACTCGCTGTCCCACATTCAAAAGTAAGATGTCGCCTGGAACCAAAAACGCTGTTTGGATCTCAACTGGTTGACCATTTCTGAGCACTAACGCGGTCGACGGAGCTAGTTTCTTGAGCGCAGAAATTGAGCTTTTAGCTCTGTATTCATTCCAAACTTCGGCGAGAACAAGAATTATTATAATTATGATGATTGTTAGCGCGTCAGTTAAACTGCCTAAGATGCTGTAGAGAACTCCAACAGCAATTAGCAGCAGAATCATAGGCTCAGTGACTTCTTCCCGCAAAATGCCTATGAAACGGATTTGCTTCTCCTCAATGATGCTGTTTTTTCCATATCTGTTTAAACGTATTGCTGCCTCTTGGTCTGTTAAACCTTTCTCAGGATTAACATCCAATGAACGCGTGAGATCTTGAGTGTCTTTTGAATGCGCTTGGCTCATCGCAATACCTAAACATCACTGAGTTGGGAAATTACTAAAGGTTGCGAAAACGGCCCTGCCCCACATAAGATTGCTCAGAAAGAAATGACTTAAAAAGCTTGCATCCTAAACAAATAAATGATATTCTTGGGGTTAATAAGTTGAATAGGCGTTCTTAGGCGGATTGGAACAATCGCTAAATAACGATTTGTTCTTTGAAACCATTTTTTAGCTTATTATGCAAAACTTTATAACCGCGCCGAACGTTTTGAGTCTAAAAAGGTAGAAGTAAGATGAAATTCGGCACATACATGTTTGAAGCAAAGAAAGTTCCAGGCTTCGACTATGACCTTTTCCGAGTAAAACCAGAAGTAGGCAGACGAATGCCACCCAAAGCTGACATGCACAGCAACATCGCAATCTTCGGAGACAACGTAACCGCCCGCATCCACCCAGACTGGATCAGCCAATCTGACTTAGGACCAGCATGGAGAACAAATGACAACTTTAACGTACGCTGGGAAGTACTATGCGCAACACAACCAGAGCACAGAGCTGAACAATTAGACTACATCGAAGACGTAGCACGCAAAAGCCAAGGAATCTGGCTAAACAGCATCCACTTCGCAGAACACGGCCACTGCACATGCCCACGATGCAAAGACCTATGGAAGAAAAGCGGCTTAAGCTGGTACGAATGGAGACGAAAAGAAATCACCGAATACATGGCACAAGTAAGCGACCGCGTACGTAATAAAGCAAAGAAAAAGTTTGTCATCGGAGTCCTTCCAGACCCAGTCACAAACTATGAACGTTTCGGCGTATGGTTCGACGATCTCGCACCGCTAACCGATGAATTCCTAGTCGTGATGTTCAACAAAAACTATGCTACTCCATGGTACAATGAAATGCTTACACGCAACTTCAAGAAACTCTTCAAAGACGTAAAACTAAACATTGCACTCTACGTTATCGGGCCCGGAGACGATCCAAAAGAAACACCAACTCCCGCTGAACTCTTAACAGTCTCAGTTCGCATGGCACGCGCAGGAGTGGACGGACTACTATACCTCACAGACAAAGCAGCACAAATGCAAGAATTCCAGAAAGCAGCAATCGCCCAAAAAGATGTTCGCGAACGCCTAGTAAGTTACGGCGGAAAGCAAGGTCAAGAAGTTCTCGACTTAGTTACAAGTTGGGAAAAACTGTTCTAAAATAGACCAAACCGTTGCAGGCAGAAACAACCTATAGTGGTAAAAACCACCAAGGCTGCCCTTTTTATTTAATTAAAAAATTTTTATTGTATGTACCCTAAGTTTTTGTTTTGGGTTTCGTTTATTTCCTTCATTGACTCGTAATGGGCTTCAATTAAGATTTTGAGGGCGTCGATGTTTTTTGTAATATCTTCTACCTCCCCACTCTTCTGTAAAACCCCCGACTTTACAAGTTGTTCGTTTATTTTGCTGACTGAAACTTCAATGACCTTAACTTTGAACGCAAAAATCTGTAATGTATAGAGAAGGCTAAGTTGAGAAGTTAACCGTTCTAAACGATCTAACTCGAGTGTTTTTCCAATGAACGCTTTTAATTTTTGTTCTTGAGATGCAAGCGGTGAAAGAAGAAGCCCCTCGTATATGGCCGTTTGTTTTGCGGTTGCTTCCTTGGTTTCATCCACGACTTTTTGAACGCGTTTTGCGGTTTTATCTAACATCTCTAAGACTTCATCCATTAAGTATTCCCCAAATCAATGTTAATTTTACTTTTATGAGACTATATGACCCATTATATATAGCTTAAACAAATTTCTAGCAGATTTTTAATAGGTAAGCTTTTAGGCAAATCAATACATAATAACAGAACCAGAATTAACAAGAGGAATACTATGCCTTCACTAGCAAAAAAGAATGCAGCAAAAAAGAAAAAACATGAAGAAAAAACCGGAAAGAAGTAGCTCTTTTCGTTTTTGAACGCTACTTTACCGAAAAAACCTCTCAAACCTTTTCTCTTTATTTTAGCACTATCTTTGATGTTGTTGAACATATGCGATAATAATAAAAACCTGAGCTTGCATAACAATAAGTGAACGTTTTATTCAAACGCTAAAAAGCCATCAGAGGTGATTTTGAATGAAGAAATTTATGATTTTGTATATGGCACCAGTATCCGCTGAAGCTCAAATGAATGTAAGTCCCGAAGAAATGAAGAAAGGCATGAAGCCTTGGAATGCTTGGTACAAGAAATGTGGAAAAGCAATCGTTGACATGGGCGCACCCTTAGGAAAAGCTACATGCGTTGACAAGAAAGGCGCTGCTAAAAGTCAAAGCCAAGTAACCGGCTACACCATTGTTCAAGCAAAAGACATCGACGCTGCAAAAGCAATGTTCACCGACCACCCTCACTTTATGATGCCAAAAGCAAGTATCGAGATCCTTGAAATCATGCCCATGACTATGTAAAGCAAATGTTGGCACGATTAGAGGCACCAAAATTTTTTTGTTTCGTCTTTCTTGTTTCATAGATAATTAGACTAAGTAATTGACCCAATCATTTTTCTCTAAGTTATCGCGGGGTTTTCTCAATAATTTGCACAGTAAGAAATTAAAGTATTACCCGCCTATCTCTCCAATCACAGGATGAACACTGATTGGCAGTTTTCGTAACTAAAGCAGACGGTTCCAAACAGTTATTTGATAAAGAAAAAATAGTGCGGACCTGCCAAAGAATGGGTGCAAATAGCGAGGTAGCTATTCAAGTCGCGCAAGAAGTGGAAAAAACTCTCTACGAAGGCATAACCACTCAGGAAATTCTTCAGATAATTTTCACCTTAATGGGTGAACGCAAACCTGCAGTCAGACACCTCTTCGACCTAAAATATGGCATAAGCCTAATGGAACCTAAACCCGAATTCGAAGCCTTTGTCCGCGTTCTCTTAGCTCATGGCGGTTTTCAAGTTAAACCGAACACGATTCTGAGGGGATTGTGTGGAGAGCATGAGGTTGATGCAATAGCCACTAAAGATGGCTTAACTTATTTTGTGGAAGCAAAACATCATTTTAACTATCACGCTCTGACTGGCCTTGACGAGAGCCGTATAGCTCGAGCGATCTTGGAAGATATGACTGATGGCTTCACAAGTGGTGTACCAGAAATCAAAATTGACCGAGCAATGATAGTCACCAACACCCGATACTCAGAGCATGCCATAAACTATGGCCGTTGCCGCGGTATTTTACAAGTAGGATGGGCTTCTCCTGAAGGTTTTGGTTTAAGAGAGGTAGTAGAGAAACATAAGTTGTATCCTTTAAGTTGTCTTCGAGGGGTTAGTACAGAAACGAGATTACGACTGGTTGAGGCAGGAATTGTGCTCATAAAGCAGTTGCTCGAACAGGATAGCAGATATATTGAAAGGAAAATCGGCTTATCCAACGAAGCTGTTTTGTCCATTATGGAGAAAGCCAGACACACAACAGAAACATTATGGTATTAGGCTTTGAGTGGTTTGAAGATATTGCCCGAAAAATAGCTTTACTTCTCTTTGTGTGGGTGTGGGGTGCTAAAATTGCACACTACACTTGAGGCTTTGGAAACGGTTTCTTTTTTGGTTTGGGTCTTTTTTCTATTCCGGTTTGGTTGTGGGAAGAGGGTTTAGTTCACACAGTTATGTTGGATTGTATGTTGAACTGTGTGAGTTTACTGTGGGGGCATGTTGGTTATTCTATTCCTGTGCCATGTGCATGGATTTAGGTGGAGCTGAAAACGCTCGTCGAAAGTAATACAAATAAGTTGAGTGGGCTGGGGGGAATTTGAACTCCGGACAGAGAAAAGGAGTCACATGCACAATCTCATGTTTCTTCTAAAATAATCGGTCAAGAATCAAGACGAAAATTGCATGCTTGAGTTATTAAATCACTATTTTTCCATTACTTTTCTAGTTGCGATTTCAATATCTTCCACTTTAATGGTTTTTCTTCGGGCATGAATGGAATAATCAAGTGCTTCTTTAGCAATTTTAACGCCAATTTCCTCGAGAACTTTTGCAAGTAACTCCGCTGCTGCTTCACTCACCCTTTCTGCTCCAGCTTTCTCACATAATCTGTGCATTGGAGCTACGGCTATTTCTAATTCGTTCATATCGACTTTCTCCGCAGTCTCTTTTTATTTTTAAGTTAATATTAAGCTTTGTTATCTATTTCCTGCTTGTTTAGCAAATTATAAATACTAATAGCCACATAAATTGAATCCCGAGGTTATTTTAGTGGCCAAGAAACCAGTTAAGAAAGAAGTAAAGAAAGCCCCAGCAAAGAAAAAGTAAACCCTCGGCAAAGGCATAGTTATCTCTCTATTTTTCTTTTTTTCGTCAATAAAATGACCTTTTTCGCCAAACTTCGATGGCATTTCAAAAACTCACCCTGAGTAAGTCACCGAATTTGATGGCGCTAAAATCTTTAGAAAACGCAAATAACCAACAATCACCCAATCATTGGGGTTGTTAAAGCATGTTTAATGTACTGTGGGGGATTTGAACTCAGGACAGATAAGAAGATTTACCCGCAAAATAGTTTTTTGTTTAGGTAATGTTTTTGATACTTTTTGTTAGGGCAGCGGTACGTAAACCCTTTCTCTGCAAAGTGTTTGATCAAGGAAAGCATGAGCGTTGTTTTTTAGAAAAAGTCCTCAAGAAAAGAAAGGGCAACACAAGTAAACGATGAAATAGTAACGCCGGTGGAAATTAATATTCGCGCCTGACTCCAGATCTTTTTGAAATTTTCTTTGTAAACATCAATTATGTTTTGGTCGTTTGTCCAAAGCATACATTGAGAACCATTTTCAGTCTCTTGTTGGGTGCCAATCCATATTTCTTTATTATCAATGATTTGATAGTTTTTACATGTAGTTTTTTTTATCGATTTAGCTATGAATTGACCTGTTGAGGGAGCTATTTTCTCAATAGATCCTTTAACAATGTCAGACTCATCTTTCGTAACTACGATTAGTCGTGTTTTAACTTTGTTGTTTGCTGTTGTTTGAAGAAGATCGCGAAAATGCTTTGATGCAGTTTCAATACGTTCGAGGTGTGTGACTAATAAGAACTCCTTCTTCATTTTTCTGAAAGTTAAATATCCTTTGTTTTTTATTGCTTCATCGGCATTCAAAAGATTAAATCGTGTTTCTTCTTTATTCACAGGTTGTTCTTGGATTGAATTTATCATTTCTTTTAGGTTATTTTCAAGATAGGAAAACCTTAAGTTGACTTTTTCTTTTTCTTTCGAGATTAAGTTGACTAAGGCTTTTTCCATTGGAAAAGCTTCAATCATACGAGGTTTATCCATTGACGTTATGATTAAACCCATTTTTTCAAGTTTAGGCAACAACTTGTAAATATCTTGACTACACAAGTGTGTGTTTGTAGCGATTTTTCCTACATTAGTTTTTCCAGATTCCACGATATTTAAGTATATTTTAGCTTGATTGACAGTGAAACCAAAATTTTCTAAATTAACAACTAAATCTTCTTGCATACCCGCCCACCGATGGTTTCATTTGTATCTGCCCTTAACTGTTTTTTATCGGCGTAAATTGTTGATAAGGTTTTGGGATAATTCACGCCATTTTGTCTGCGGTGACCACTTTCCAGCCCCTTTTATAAGCGATATAGAGCGATACTGAGGGCTATGGGCTGAGGGCATTTCTAATTTTAGAACTAGCTCTTATGCCCAATAAAAAATGAGGAAAAGAAAAAATGCAAAAAAATAAAAATAAAACAATGGCTACTTTGATAACTGTAATTCTAATAGTAGGAATGTCAATTCCGTTCTTTGCAATACAACCGGTTAGCGCAGGATTAGATAGTGCGACTGCTGCGGCAAAAGCTGCTGGTATGAAATGGGATTTCACCGGTGCAGACAGCATAAATGCGTCAACTACTAGATTGCTAATGTGGAACCGATGGCACGATGTTGTTCCTACAGCCGTTTTCATTTCAGCAACTCCCAAGCCTGTAGGTGTAGGCCAAGAAATGACCTTCATATTCTTCAACCCACAAGTTCCAACACCATCCGCTGATAGATACCTATACACAATTACCATCACAAAACCTGACGGATCGAACGAGACGCTTCCTCCAACAGGAGCACAGGGAATATACAATCAAGCAATTCAAGATGGCAAATTCGTCTCTGACTCGACTGGCGCTGCATGGACAACTTGGGTACCTACACAAATCGGTAACCACTCTGCTACAGTAAAGTTCTGGGGCACTGCTGTTCCACATACAGGCTATAGTTCAACTAGTGAAAGAGATTGGTATGGCGTTACTCTGCAGGAAAGCACTTATACAGCTTCTTTTGAAGTCAAACAAGATTTCCAACAACCAGTCGGCTGGACCACTGTTCCATTGCCAACTGAGTTCTGGTCTCGCCCAATCGAAGGTCAGAACACAGAATGGTACCAAATATCCTCAAATTGGCTAAACAACGCACATGACAGAAACAACGGCGGATACAACAACAAATATCAACCAGACGGAACAGCACCCAATAGCGGACACATACTCTGGACCAAACCAACAGAAGACGGCGGAGTCGTCGGCGGAACAAGCTTTTCAGTTGACGGCGAAACATTCAACGCAGGACACCAATACCAAACAAGATTACCACAAACCCAAATAATTATGGAAGGCAGAATGTACTATCGCGAATCAAACTGGTACTCTGCAACTCCAGGCGATTATGTTTGTGTTGATCTGCAAACTGGACAAGAAATTTGGCGCAATAGGACTATGAGTGCAATACCTTCGTTCGGTTATGTATACGACTGGGATGATATGAACCAACACGGCGTTGTTGAACCAAGCTGGCTATTCTCAGATAACTTTGGTCTTGCAATTCACCCACGTCTAGGCATAACTAACGGTGCTGGTCTTATGTTAAATAACGTTCCATCAGACACATCAGAACACTCTCAAAATGAAATCTACGGTCCAAAAGGTGAAGACATACGCTACACAATCGGCGGCAGCGCTACAAATGGCTATTATCTGAATCAATGGAACTCGTCGAGAGTATTCATATCACAGGTGTCAGGAAACTACCAAGCAAACGTACCAATAACTCCAACACGACCAACAGATACACCAACAACAATCATGAACTGGACAGGCACAGCATGGGCACAAATTGCCAGAGGAACCACTACAGGCTCTTGGACTTGGAACGGAACCGCATGGATGTACGTATCTTCAGCAGCAATGACAGCAGCAGGCTGGTCCACATCAACTAATCCAAGTTATGATTGGAACGTAACAATATCGCCGAAATTCTCAAGCTCGCCAACTATCCGCGCTGTAATTGCCAACGACATCATGCTTGTCAGTAACGGCTCAATTCCATCTGCACCAACATACACTATAGCCGATTCAGCAACATTCTGGGCACTAAACCTGAACCCATCAAAAGGAGTCATAGGCTCACTTCTATGGGGACCAACCAATATTCCATTGATAAACGCCGACAACCAACAATTAATGTACCAGGCACATGATCCTGAAAACGGAGTATTCATCTTCCAACAGACTCCGGATATGTCTTGGAAAGCATATGACATATACACTGGTCAATTTGCATGGCAGACGATATCTGAGGGCGATTACAACCCATACGCATACTACATTAGCAGCACGGGCTATAACCCAGAAGGATGGTCAGTTGCTTACGGCAAATTATTCTCAACAGGCTATGTCGGCATGGTCTTCGCATATGATACAAGTGACGGAAAATTGTTGTGGAAGTATGACGCTCCAACCTACATGGAGAAATTCGAATACTACACACTCATGATCAACGCAATCGCTGATGGCAAAATCTACATTGGAACTCACGAACACTCAGCAGATACACCCTTGTTCAAGAACGCCCACACAAGATGCTTAAACGTCACCACCGGTGAGCCAATCTGGGAAATGATTGGATGGGCTAACCCATACACAACACAAGTTGCAGACGGTATCCTCACATACTGGAATAACTATGACGCGCAAGTTTACGCAATTGGCAAAGGACCAAGCCAAATGACAGTATCAATCGCTGACGACGTAGTAGTTAGCGGTAATAGTGTCATGATAAAAGGCTCAGTCACCGACATTTCTGCTGGCACGAAACAGAAAGAGCAAGCTGCAAGATTCCCACTAGGAGTCCCAGCAGTTTCAGACGCAAGTCAAAGCGAATGGATGGAATATGTATACATGCAGAAGCCACGCCCAATGAGTGCAACAGGTGTCCCAATCACAATTAGTGTTGTTGACTCAAACGGCAACTACCGCAATATTGGAACCGCAACCAGCGACGCTGATGGATTCTTTGCTTTCAATTGGAAACCAGATATTGACGGACAATTCTCAGTCTACGCCTCATTCAGTGGTTCAAACTCATATTGGCCATCACATGCAGTCACAGCTTTCGCAGTTGATCCCGCCCCACAAGTTACTACAACTCCTCCAATAAACGATACAAATTCACAACCATTCCTGATGCCCTTTGCAGTATCTACAGCAGCCATAATCATAGCCATAGCCTTAGTTGCAGTACTAATATTCCGAAAACGACCATAAAAACACCCAATAAAACAAAAACAATCCCTCCCCTTTTTTAGTCTTAGAAAAATGAGTTGGAGAAAAATGGGGGCTGAGTAGGCTCTGGTTAAATTCACGAAATAGCTATAGGTTGCATTTTCTCTCTCCAAAGTTAGATCCAGAGCCTCAGCAAACCCTAATCGGCTCATATGTTTTGGTATTCTTAGTTATTCTTGGTAGACCCAAAAAAATAATTATTAATTAAATTTCAGGATAAGCGAGTTTTGTTAAGAATCATGGACGAGTGGACTGGGGGGGATTTGAACCCATGCCAGAGTGGAGATATCACCCGCAAAATTCTCCTTTTTCTTTTTGTATATCATCGGCAAGCAGCACTCTACATGCCTTGTCACCCGACATCGTCAAGGGCTGCAAGGATTCGCTAAAGGAATCTACAGCGCGTCTATGGAGATGAATATTGAGTACATAAGATGCTCGATTATTTGCTTGTACTTGGAAACAAGCACTGTTTCTTTCTTAATCGTATGTGCCGCTTCATTTCTTAATTTATAAGCAAACAACATATCTCTCATCTCAGGATTAACATTTGCCGGCGTTCCCCGAGGATTGTTAAGCGTCATAGTCATTGCAACCGGAGAAAGTACTAGATCCTGAACGAACCCAGCTATGTCTGATTAGGTACTTGTTTGCAGTTAAGGGTGTTCCTTCGAGCTGCTTTGTCTCTTCAATAGCGTTTTCGATATTTATCTTGGTACTGCCATATAGTGTGAGACACCATTGAAGAGACTGCAAATTTCTATTGTGATAGTGCCAAAAAGTGTCGCAGAGGCAGTATCCCGTGTCTTTGCGGTTGAGAGATTCAAACTCGTTCATTAATTCTCCATTCAGAAGCATTTCATAGTATCTTATCCTATACTTGTGAGCTTGACTTCCGAAATTCAATCTTATCCTAATATCTACAGGTGTAAAAGTTACTCCAACACTTGCCCTATCAATGAGAGCTCTATTATCATGCGTTTCAAACGTCAAAAAAGGTAGCTCTATCCCGCCCGTGTTGGGAGTGAAGCCAGTTATTTGTGCACCCCGCAACGGGGTCGCTAATTTTTTTCTATTTCCAGCTGCAAAGCCGGACACTTTTCCCGCTTGTTTTTTTCTTGAGTATGATTGGTTTTTAGTATCCAATGACAGTTTTGTTGTTATCTCACTATCTAAGGCGCTGAACTCAACCATAGTTGTTGATTACCCTGCCATCCCACATTTGGGACATTTAATTAGTGCTTCATCGAAGACTTCGCGGCAAGTTACGCATCTAATTTTTACTATGACCTCTTTTTTCAATTGTTCATGATAATTTCTTTGAGATGAAAATATTTCATGCGCATCCATTTTTTGTTTTATTTCTTCAATAAGTTGATCATGATTCAATGAGGATTTTCTTTTAGAGATTACGTTTGAAAGTACCGACATAACAATTTCTGCTCCTTCTCCGAAGTCACCTTCTTCGTTGGAGTTTTGTTCTTCGTCGTTTGATGGGTATTTCCATTCAATTGAAAATTCAGTCTTAGACTGTAAGGCTACAAAATAGAATTCGATTTCTCCTTTTTGCATAAAACTTTCTTTGTATTCTACAAGTAAATAGGATGGTTCAACTGATTTTTTGTTTTTAAGATTTTTAAGACCTATACTTGTCAATACGGTCTGAAGTTTTGAAAATGTTTCTTCAGTATTCTTAGAGGTAATGAACTTTTTTCGTATAGTGGATTGTGACATTTCAATTCACCAATGTAATTTCTTCTTATCCTTGGTTGAGGGTATATGTAATAATTGCTCACTCGGAAGGAGTCTCGCTTAAATCCATTCGAATAATCTATTTTGATCAATTAACCGGAATCATAATGTGTCATCTTGAAATAATTGAAATTAACGAGGCGAAAATTGTTCTAATGTTACATAATTCAATTCGGATACCCCTTCAAAGTAGAAGTGCGGCATTTTCACGGAGAAAATTGATTTGACTGAAAATCAGAAAGAGTGGCGTTCACGCTCTAAAGAACAATCGTTAGCTTATGGTGGACAAGCACTAATCGAAGGTGTAATGATACGATCCAAAACGCATTTGGTTTCCTGCGTAAGAAATCCTAAAAAAGAAATAGTGACCGATATAAAACAAATAAATCCTATTTCGGATAAATATAGGATTTTCGGGTGGCCATTTTTTAGAGGTGTGGTAAATATGGTTGAAAGCTTCTTCCTTGGCGTGAAAAGTTTGATGTTTTCAGCAAGCGCTGCCTTTGAAATTGAAGCCAAAGAAGGAAAAGAACCCGAAAAGATTCAGTTTGGCTGGATGGAAACTACTTTACTTGTTGCCGGCGTTTTAGGCATAACAGCTATTTTCTTTTTGGTTCCCTTCCTTTTGTCTACTTGGCTAAAACTATCTGGTATGGTTTTCAATTTAGTTGAAGCGATAATACGTCTGGCTATGTTTGTAGCATACTTATCAGTTATTTCCTTGTGGGGGCAATACAAGCGAGTGTTGATGTATCATGGTGCAGAACATAAAGCTATACATGCTCACGAAGCAGGGGCTACTATGGATGTTGAACATGTAAAGAAATACTCGCGACTTCATCCTAGATGCGGCACAAGCTTTCTCTTTATAGTGCTAATAATTAGCATTATTTTGTTCACTATATTGCCTTACCTCGGCTTTACAATCAATTTAGCGTATCGTCTGTTGCTAATCCCAGTTATCGCCGGAATTTCCTATGAGTTGCTGCGATTAAGCGGGAAATACAAAGACTCAACAATTACAAAAATTTTAATCTCCCCTGGTTTAGCATTCCAAAGATTAACTACAAAAGAACCTTCCGACGATATGCTAGAAGTGTCAATCAACGCAGTTGTTGAAGTGAACAAACTGATTTGTTTGAGTTTGAAGGATAAAAAATAGAAATAAGTGTAGTCTCATGTGTGTTAAAACTTCAGAAGGGTAGAAATGTCTTCGGAACTCACGAGATTTTTCCTTTCCATAAATTCTTGTCTTTAACTATATTAGATTCCACTAAACCGCATTTTGGGCATTTACCTAAAGTTTCCTCATAAGCTTCAAGGCAAGCTCGGCATTTAATTTTCACTGATTCATCTTTTCCGAATTGGTTATCCTCTAGATTTCTTGAAGAAAACAGCTCCGTGGAATTCATTTTAAGCCTAATTTCTTCTATTTCTTGACAACGAGTTTCTTCATCCTGAGAGGATTGCTTTTTTTTTGATGGGTAGCTCCAATCAATTGAAAATTCAGTTTTAGATTGTAAGGCTACAAAATAGAATTCGATTTCTCCTTTTTGCATAAAACTTTCTTTGTATTCTACAAGTAAATAGGATGGTTCAACTGATTTTTTGGTTTTAAGATTTTTCAGCCCAATGGTGGTCAGTACTTTCTTTGCTAGAAAAAAGGTTTCTTCAAGATTCTTGGAAGTCAAGAAATTTTTTCTTATAGTAACTTGTGAAGACAAGGGAAATTCACCTATGTAGCCTCTTTTAATGCATTTGTATCAGCTATATGTAATGATTGCTCACTCGGAAGGAGGTTGTCTTATATTCAATCAGGGCTTATTTTTTGGTTTAAATACGGCTTAAGCTTCAACATTTGTTGGATTTGGAGATTTAGTCTAGTGAATCGTGAAAACTTATGATGACAGAGGAGAAGGTAGCTTCAAAAGTTGCAGAATTAATGGAGACCTTAGACCAAATCAAGAAATACAAAGCTGTCACAAAATCTTTGAAGAAATTCGGGGTTATAGTCGGAGGCTCGGTAACGGTCTTCTTTGCGATTTTGACATTGTTTGAGGTATTAGAATTTGAGCATGTTCTAAATACAACTTCGTTTTTTGTTGTAGCTTTCTTGTCGCTTTTAATTCCGATTACTGGACTGTTCGGTGGTATGTTTTTTATGCGCAAACAAATCAATTCAGTAAAAGAAGGGGAATGGAGGCAGGATGTTTCTAAGGGATTTTCCTCTAACCTAAAATTGTTAATTGATATGAATTGGGATAGAACACTCCAAGACATATCTAACGGACGACTTGGATATTCTATCTATGGGCTAATTAAGGTTGGAACGTACATAATTGTTTCAGTTTCGGCATTTGAGCTTTTTTGGAACGGGTTTACCCTTATTTTGTTTCAAAGTATAGTGTCTGCGGGTGCTATATTTTGGGGTTTGTTTGGCGTTTTGCTTGTGATTGTATTGTTAGCTAATGATCTTGTGAAGCGTTATAGAGAGTTGCGTGCATTAGATACGCTTGTTTGGGAATTGCGGTGGTTTAGCTTTGAGTTTGGGAGAGCAGAATTCCAAACCTGACCTCTATGTCGTCGCTAGAATTATAGAGGCGATTAAGGAGAAAAATAAGCTAAACAGGACCGCTCTGGCTACCTCCACTGGATTAGCTTATGACAGGCTTGTGCGGTATCTTTCTTGGATGTCTGATAAGGGTTTTGTTAAGATAGATAATGAGGGATTGGTTCACTTAACAAACGAAGGCGTTCAGGCGTATGATGAGTTGGTTCGTTGGATTCTAATGCATGTTGGTCAGCTAAAGTTTGGAAGACTTGGACCTAGAACATAGAACTTGGAAAGAAATGTTTTTGGTGGTTAACTCCTTCGGAGTGAGTTCGCCTTTTATTCGATGTGCCGATGGATTTAGAAGGCGTCTTAAAAGTGCAATTGACAAACAGTTGGGAATTCATTAGAAATAGCCGTGCACAATTGATCATATGTTCAACTTTTTTGTTTTCTTTTTTGGCTATTTTTATTATTTTTTTTCCATCAAATTTGTGGATTGCTAACATAGTTGGTTTTTTCAGCTCCTTCACTAATACCTTGGCTTTATTGTTAGCCATTGGATATGTTGGTCTTTTTGTTATTGTCTTTGCTGAAACAGGGTTGTTTTTTGGGTTCTTTTTGCCTGGTGATAGCTTGCTTTTGGCAGCAGGTATACTTTCGAGTCAAAATCTTTTCAATGTTTTTGGAATTATGGTAGTTGTAATTTTGGCTGCCATAATTGGAGATAATTTTGGTTATTGGTTTGGGAGAAAGGTTGGTCCAGTGTTTATTAAAAGAGAATCTCGCTTTTTGAATGCACAAAGGGTTGAATCTGTCAGGGTTCTCTTTGAGAAGCATGGTTCAAAGGCCATTGTTTTTGCGCGTTTTGTACCTATTGCACGAACATTTGCACCTATTCTTGCAGGGGCAAATAAAATGAAAGTCTCAAGTTTCTTTTATTATAATGTAGTTGGAGCGTTGCTGTGGGGCATAACTATGCCAATGCTTGGCTACACTTTGGGAAGGGTTATTCCAGATATCCAACAATACATTTACCCTATTATCGCTTTAATTATTGTTGTTTCGGTTCTTCCTTGGGTGATCAAACCCATTTCTAGAATTGGAAAGTCTTTTCTTTCTGGGAGAAAGAAACCCTCAAATGTTTCGTTTGCGCCTGCAGCTAACTCTTCAAGAATTATAAGTAGTGCCGAGGTACGACAAGAGCTAAAAACTCAAAGCAGATCAAAACGAACCCTGAAGATCGCTATTCAAATCATTGCTATGGCGGCAATTTTTGGGGTACTATTATGGTATGTAGGTGTAGGTTCTCTCTATGACGCCTTGTTAAACATCAAGGTAGAATACTTGTTTTTGGCGTTCTTGATGTATTTTGGAATTAACGTTTTGTTTACAGTGCGGCTTAGACGTGTTTTAGCTAAAGATGGCATCAAAACATCTTTTGGAAAAACACTCTTGGCCCAGTATGCAGGTATGTTAACTAGCGACGTTACTCCCGGACGCTCAGGATATATTCTAACACCGGTTTATCTTCGAGATCAAAATGTGCCCACATCAAAGGGGCTTTCAAGCATTTTGGGTATTCAAACAATTGAGTTTCTGTTCAAAGTGTTAGGCGGATTGGGTGCAGTAATTTTCCTAGTAAAAACGGTGCCTACGCAAACATGGAATATGCTATTTCCCCAAACGGTTGCAGGAATCAATATTGGTATATTAATTGCAGGATTAGGCATAATTTTGATGCTTGTTGGAGCTATTGTGTTGGCTGCTTTTACCTGGTCTAAAAGGGCTATTACCCTGTTTGATCGGGTTGCAAATTCAAAATATCTTAAAAGGTTTACGGGGGGTTTAATGGGTAAACTTGAAGAATTCAAAGAAAGCTCCCACAGTACCCGCCGAGCAATCCCGGAAATTATTGGGTTAACAGTGATATGTTGGATTCTCAAGGGGTTTGAATGGTACTTTTTGGGTTTAGCCTTGGGAATTACAAATGTGCCGTTGATCGCCTATTTTCTTATACATCCGTTGGTAACGGCGTTAGCGTTTGTTCCTATAACTCCTGCTGGAGTTGGCGTACAAGAATTCGGAATCATCGGAGTTCTTGGTCTTCTAGGCGTTGGGGTTGGTCCGGCTGGGGTTTTCGCTTTACTTGCTCGCGGTTTACTCATAATTGAAGATCTTATAGGAATACCGCAGATCGTTAAATCAACAAGCAATATTTTTTCAAGCAAACCTGTTTTGGATAATCAGTTGAAAAACGGGTAGCTGAATCGATTAATAGAACTGCTTTTTTAAACTGCTTAGGGAAAAGGAACAAGCATCTTTGAAGGGCTTGTAACCTTAACTTGCTGTTAGTGTATAACAAGATTATGATCAATTTCCCATCCGAAACTAATAGGTAACTTATTCCCTGCAAAACTGCAGATTTGAGGCTTGTAACGAAATATTTTATTTCAGAGAAAGCATTGAGCTGCAAACATGCTGTTATTTGTTGTTTAATTCTGGTATCGCTGCAATCGCAATTCGATGCAATACTAGCATTGCTAGTATAAAGAAAGCGACTATAAATCAACAAATCAAAAACTATCTTTCCCCTTTTTTAGTCTAAAAAAATATGTAATGGAGAAAAACTGGGGCTGATTAGGCTCTGATTAAAATTCATGAAGTAGCTGTAGCAAATTGCAATGTTCTTCTCCTAAAAAAGTTCCAGAGCCTCAGCAAACCCCACTTCATTCTTGCAAAATAGTTAGCCCTGTTTTCGTTTACCTCCCGGTGCAAATTCGGGGCAGGCTGGATTTGAA